>JAWLHQ010000005.1:0-316168 GCA_041690215.1 Rhodothermales bacterium | reverse complement strand
GCTCTGTAGTGGCAGGGGTGGACGGTCGGCTCTGGCCTGGGTCCATCCGGCTCTGTGTTTGAGCCAGAAGAAGAGGGCACGCAGGTAGCGGGGATCGTCAGCTGCTTTCATGGCGCATGCATAGGCGAGGTCTTCGGCTTGGGCGATGGCTCCGGATTCGGCTTCTTCGACGGCCTGGGCGAAGGTGGGATCGGCCTTGATCCAGTTGTAGAGGGTGCGTCGGCTTACGCGTGCGCTGTGGCAGGCGGCAGTGCGAGAGGTGCCTCGGGCGAGGCTGGCGAGGATGGCCTGTTGCCGGGGAGAGAAGGTGGGTGTAGCAGGAGTGGGTGTTTGCATGGTGACCTCCTTGTTTTCAGAACAAGGTAGGAGGCCGGAGGCGTCGTGTCGAGGTTATTCTTATAACCTACATATGTGGGGTGGGGCGGTCAGAAGAGCAGGCTGATGGGTTAGAGAACACCCTCAGTCGCTGCGCGACAGCTCCCTCGAGGGAGCGGTTGGGCTTTGCCGGACGGTGACGTGGTAGAAGTCTTTCAGGTTGTGCTGGCTGGATGCCCGGTCGGGGCTGGTATTGCGTCAAGGAAATGGCGCAGAGCGATGGTTTGATGCTATTGGAGCGGGAAATGAAAGGGGGCACACGGGTGGTGTGCCCCCGGTTCGGGCCGTGCCGGTTTGTGTGCTGCGGCGTGTTGCCGGAGCGGAACGGTGAATCGCCGTAGTGGCAGGGGTGGGCAAGTGGCGATTCGGGGGATCAGTTTTCGCTGATCGTG
Source organism: Rhodothermales bacterium (assembly GCA_041690215.1). Lineage (GTDB taxonomy): Bacteria > Bacteroidota > Rhodothermia > Rhodothermales > DASSAV01 > DASSAV01. Next base: position 315,401 of record JAWLHQ010000005.1, on the reverse strand, counting down.
ATGCTGGTCATCGTGTCACCCTGCCTGATGGAATCGACGACGTCCTGCCCGCGGGTGACTTTGCCGAAGACGGTGTGCCGGCCGTTGAGATGTGGCTGGGGGGAGTGAGTGATGAAGAACTGGCTGCCGTTGGTGTTAGGGCCGGCATTCGCCATCGAGATCACGCCGGTTTCGTGCGTCAACGGGTTGCCGCGTGTTTCATCTTCGAACCGGTAGCCCGGTCCGCCCCGGCCCGTTCCGGTCGGGTCACCTCCCTGGATCATGAAGTTGCTGATGACGCGATGGAAGGTTAGCCCATCGTAGAACCCCTGTCGTGCGAGGAAAACGAAGTTGTTGACGGTTTTCGGAGCGTGTTCCGGGTACAGTTCGATTTCGATGTCTCCCCGGTTTGTCGCGATGGTTGCCGTGTACTTTTTCTCGGGATCGATTTCCATCGCGGGAGGGGTGCTCCAGTTTGGTTTGCTCATGCGTTCGTTTGAATTCGTATGGGTACGGTTTGTACGGGGACCGGCGGCGAAGCCCGGTACATGGATTCGATACCGGTCGAAAAGGTTTCCGGGCTGGTTCTGAATATAGGGTGTGGCGGGGTTTGCCGGGGGCGTTCGCAGCGTTGTGTTTTTTTGAGGGGCAGTGTAGAGTGCCGGTACGACTGCTTCGTATGACTCACAGGAGCGTTTTGAAGGCCGGGTTTCATCTGATTTTGGCCTTCACGAGAGTGCTCACGCTAATGAGGTAGTTAGCCCTAGAGGTTGTGCTGCCTGGATTTACTTCGTCGGTCGCTCCGCTCGCGTCCATTTTCATGGGAATGACGTTTATGTGGAGAGTTTGGGTTTACTCGGGGCATCGGATATTCCTGACCGGGTGCGAACATCCTCCTGCCTTGCTCCGCTGGACGCGTTCGCAAGGCTGTCCTCCTTCAAAGGAGGATTTTTTTTTAGTGGCTCGTGTCGAAGGAGGGTTTTGGTGAAGCAGGACCGGATGGGTGGACGTGGGTTCTGGCAGGGTCAGATGGGTGGGTATGACCTGTTCGTACGAGAGGAGTGGACGCACCGGCGGTATGTTCTTACACGGGCGGCTTGGGATGTGGGGCATTGGTGCTCGTGACAGGCTTCGCAGGAGCCGGTCAGGTCGTGTTGCCTGGATGTTCGGTCGGGGCCGGGCATGACTCGTGGGGGAAGGTTGAGCATTGAAGTAAGCGATATCGCCCTGTTTGAAGGAGCTAACGGGCTTCCTTGACGCGAATGTGGTCGGGGGCGGGCGTGATGGGTTGGGGGAGATATGGGCTGAACGGAGTTGGTGGGTTCTTACGTGTTTCTGTTCGGCTGGAGGGTTTTTTCGGGGATATATTCAGGCTTCGCCGGCCGGACGGGGAGCTTGACGATGAAGGTGCTCCCGCGACCGGGCTGGCTTTCTGCCCAGATCGTGCCGCCGTGCTGCTCGACAATCCGCCGGCAAATGGCCAGGCCCATGCCTGTTCCTGCGTACTGGTCTTTGGCGTGCAGGCGCTGGAAGGGCGCGAAGATGCGGTTCAAGTATTTCTCGTCGAACCCGATTCCATTGTCTTCCACGGTCAACCGGCACAGTTCGGTGGTTTTCGCGCGTGCGCCTTCCTCCTGGCGCGCCGGTACGATGGCGCCCTGAATACGAATGACGGGTGTGCGGTTAGGATCGCGGAACTTGATCGCGTTTTCGACGAGGTTATGCAGCAGCTGGTGCATCTGGACCGGATCTGCCTCAATCGTGGGCAGCACTCCTACCTCGATTTGAGTGCCTGTTTCCAGGATCATAGCGTTCAGGTCTCCAATCACGGATGAGGCTACCTCGTTGAGGTCGACCTGTACGAAAGGTTCTTTCTGGGTTGCCACGCGCGAGAAGGCCAGCAGGTCTGCTACGAGTTCGGACATGCGTTCTGCCGCCTTCTGGATTCGTTCCAGGTAGAATTCTCCCTGCTTGCTCAGGTTACCGTCGACTTCGCTGCGGAGCATCGTGTCGAAGACGCGGATCTGGCGCAGCGGTTCTTGCAGGTCGTGGCTGCCGGCGTAGAGGAAATCCTGTAGTTCCTGATTGCGTTGTTCCAGCATCGTATTCGCCCACTTCAGATCTCTGGTACGCTGCTCCACGCGTTTTTCCAGGGTGGCGTTCAGTGCGCGCAACTGCTCGGTGTATGCCCGCTCGCGCTCCGCTGCTTCCTGCCGCATCCGTGCCAGCCTGAGCTGGGCTTCGACCCGCGCCATCAACTCACGAGACGAGAACGGTTTGACGAGGTAGTCGTCTGTTCCGGCCTCCAATCCTTCGATCCGGGCTTCTTCTCCTGCGCGTGCAGAGAGCAGGATGACGGGTACCTCGCGCGTGCGGTCATCCTCCCGGAGGGCTTTGAGCAGTTCGAAGCCTGAGAGTCCCGGCATCATGACATCTGTGAGCACGAGGTCTGGTATCTGTTCTCGCGCACTCTCGAGGGCGGTTCGACCATTGGATGCGGTCTCGACGGTGTAGCGTCCCTGCAGGAGCCGTCGCAAGTACCCGCGCATATCGGCGTTGTCGTCGGCGACCAGGATGCGTGCGCCGGGGGTGGCGGTTGCTCCGGCTTCGGGCAGGTGGTCAGCTGCTTTTTTCTGTGTGGCTTCCGGTAGAATCCGTTTCGGCACCTGCTGTTCGGTAGCCTGCTGCACCTCTCGGGGCGGCATTGCTTTTGTGTCTTCCGGCAGCCATTGCAGGGCTTCTTCTACGTAGGGGACTGCCCCCAGGGCCACGGGCGTTACGGCCGGGGGTTGACCAATCTGCTCCGGAGGCAGATGCGCTTTGCCTGTGGGGATCTTTACGGTAAACACAGATCCAACGCCAGGCGTGCTCTGGACGGATATTTCGCCGCCATGCAAGTGGACGAGTTCGCGTACGAGGGCGAGTCCTATACCCGTTCCTTCCCGGGCGCGTCCTTCGACATCATGCGTCCGGTGGAACCTCTCGAAGATGCGTTCCTGTTCTTCTTTCGGAATGCCCGCGCCGGTGTCGCGCACTTCGAGAATGACGTATCCTTCTTCGGCGTACAGGTGCACGGCGATCTCGCCTTCCAGCGTAAACTTGAACGCATTCGAGAGCAGGTTCAGGAGAATCTTCTCCCACATGTCGCGATCGACATAGACGGGCTCGGGTATCGGAGCACAGTCGACGATAAATCGAAGGCCTCCTCGCTCTATGGTCGAGCGGAATGAGCTCGCGATATCCGTCGTAAGCGTCGTGATGTCGATAGGCTCGTACTTTGCCTGGATGCGGCCTGCTTCGATGCTGGAGAAGTCGAGCAGCGTGTTCACGAGTTTGAGGAGGCGTAGCGTGTTGCGGTACACGACATCGAGGTTTTCGCCGTACAGCGCGCGATCGGGAGAAGCGAGCGCTTCCTCGATAGGGCCGAGGATCAGTGTGAGGGGGGTACGAAGCTCGTGGCTGATATTCGAAAAGAACGTCGTTTTTGCTCGGTCAAGTCTGGCGAGCGCCTCCGTTCTCTGTTTCTCCTCGCGGCGTGCGCGGGCGTGTTCGATGGCCGCTGTCGTCCGATCTGCGATGAGATCGACGAATCTTTCATAATAGATGTCGAACGGGAGATGGGGACTCAGACCGATAATGATATAGCCGAGCAGGTTCGGTGTGCCTGCGTGGCAGAGCGGCAAGATGACGGCCTGGCGAATGGGCTCCGGCCAGGGCTCTACGACGAGTGGCCCGAACTTCGCGATGACATCCTCGACAAGCACCTGTCGGTCAGTGACCTGGTGGAAGGGCCACAGTGTGACCTCGACCGGTGCATCGAGATCGATTCGCTTTCTGGCCGGGGGAGAGTCTTCGGCTACTCCGGCACATGCAGCGAGACGTAAGAAGTGTCCCCCTTCCTCCAGCAGGTAGAAATCCACAAATGGGATATCGGCCTTGTCGTTCTCGAGCAAGTGCACGGCGCGCACACATGCGTCATCTTCATTACCTGCCTCCAACATCCGCAGGTTCAGCTCCATGAGGATCCGGCCTCTCCGTTCGCTGATGGCTCGGCGGGTTGTCTCCAGAATGGTCGTGAAAATGCCACATATACGAGTCGATTCATCATAGATCGGGGCGAAGGAGAAGGTGAAATAGCGCTCTTCGGTGAACCCGTAACGCTCCATCGGAAGCATCAGGTCTTCTGACCATGTAGGTTCTCCACTTTCCATGACGCTCTTGAGCATGGGCTCGACGATACTCCAGATGTCAGGCCACACCTGATAGGCCGGGCGCCCGAGCGCGTGTGGGTGTCTGGTTCCGACGATCGGTCTGGCGGCATCGTTATAGATGGTGAGGAAGTCCGGGCTCCAGAGGATTACGATGGGGTAGCGCGAGTTGATGCAGAGACTGACGCTCGTGCGTAAGTGCTCGGGCCACGTGTCGATGGGGCCGAGCGGCGTGGAGGACCAGTCGGTGGAACGGATCACTTCACCGAGTTCGCCGCCTCCTGCAAGGATTGCCTCGCCTTCACGCACCATACCGCCCTCCACCGTCTGACGAACGCCGGTCAGGCCGAAACCCGTTCTTTGCGAGGACTGCCGCGCATTCACAACCGGGAAATCCCTTGCAGCATGATCCGTGCCTGGTACAGGCCCCGATCGGACGTGCAGCGGCATTTCACGCTCGCCTCATCGATCTAGACGGATGCAATACACGGTGGTTTCATACGTTTATTATTATGCGGTGTATATGGTCTAGGTCATGTGTGTTGATCAGGCTTTTTCCGGGCCGTTAATGTGGAAGCGTTTGCCTTGTAATATTGTCACGATTTATCTGGCGGCCCGTTCTGGAGGAGCCATGCGCCTGCGAGGAGAAGCAGGTGGGTGGTGTTGCGGGGCGAGTCGTCCTTTCCGTAGCTCAGGGAGGCGGACCTTACGAGCTCAACGGTTTTGCGGGGACCGCTTACACTTCCTCGTAATGAGCAGAGCAGGCCGGGGTTTACACATTTTTAACCATTTCGTAAAGTTCGGTAACGCAAGGGTTTGTGGCGAGATGGGCTGTGGGGAAGGAGAGGAGATCCAGGAAAAAGGTGCCGGAGAGCGTGCATAGACCGGGTCTGATTATTTAGATTAAGTCTAAGTAATGAGGGTTGGTAATCAAGCAAGCGGGGCTGAGCGGCTATTCTGCCCTGCTTGCTTTGCCTCCAGTTCGCATTTCCTCCTCCTTCTCTTACGAACAGACGTCCATACACCCATGGCGCACGCATATATACATTCCAGCCGTGTGAGGCCGCTTCTGCGGAATGCGGCCGTTCTGCTGGCTGCTCTCCTTCTACCAGTCGGAGTGGGCTACGCCCAATCGGATGAGCCCTCGAAAGATCCGGTCATTCTCGAAGAGGTGGTCGTTACAGCGTCCGGTTTCGAACAGGACATGAAGGACGCGCCGGCCAGCATCACCGTGCTGGGGGCAGAGCAGCTCCGGCTGAAGCGCGCCAATAGTCTAGCCGAGGTGCTGACGGACGTGGAGGGGATCGACGTGGGTGATAACGTCGGCAAGACCGGCGGCATGAAGATCAGCATGCGCGGTATGCCGAGCGACTACACGCTGATTCTCATCGACGGGCGGCGCCAGAACAGTGCGGGGAACATCACCCCCAACGGTTTCGGGGAAACATCGACCAGCTTTCTGCCCCCAATGGCTGCCATCGAGCGCATCGAGGTCATCCGGGGGCCGATGTCCACGCTTTACGGCTCTGACGCGATGGGCGGTGTCATCAACATCATCACGCGGCGGGTAGGCAGCCAGTGGTCGGGGTCGCTGACAACAGACGCGACGGTACAGCAGGAAACTGATTTCGGCAATACCTATTCCGCCACGGCCTCGCTGACCGGTCCGCTGGTACAGAACCTGCTGGGGGTGACGCTGCGGGGCAGCCTGCTGCACCGGCGGCCATCCGAACTTTCGCCCACGGGGGAGTTCGGCGAGAACACAACCATCAGCAGGCGCGGCCCGAGTCCGGTGCAGGCCGATATCGGGACGGTCGGTGGCCGGATCACGCTTACGCCCTCCAACAGCCACGATATCTGGTTCGATTTCGATCTGGCCCGGCAGATCTACGACAACTCTGAGGCCCAGCTGGGTACGCTGGACCGACCCGACCTGGACCCGCCCACGTTCAACGGATACGGACCGGAGCTGAAGTTCAATCGCGACCAGTACACGCTGGCGCATACCTGGCGGCTCCGGAGCGGCGTGCTCCAATCGAGCCTGATGCGCAATACGACGGAGACGATCGGGCGTACGCTTCCCAGCGGCACTCCGGGAGGGCCTCCCGGCAGCGGTGTGCCCGATAAGCCCGCCGGGGCACCGCGCACGCTGGAGTCGGCCAACACCGTCTTCGATACGAAATTGACCTCCCGGCTGGGCGGGCATGTGTTTACGGTGGGCGGCCAGATCTGGGATGCGAAGATGGTGGACGGCGTGGCGCTGGAGCCCTTCGAGCACACGCAGTGGTCGCTCTTCGCGGAGGACGAGTGGCACGTTCTGAACAACGTTGCGCTCACCCTCGGCATCCGCCGCGATGACCATACCGCCTTCGGCGGGCACATCAGTCCCCGCGTCTACCTGGTCTGGAACGCGACGCCGACGTGGACCTTCAAGGGGGGCGTCAGCCGAGGCTACAAGACCCCCAGCGTGGAGCAGCTGGTGGACGGCATCATCGGTTTCACGGGGCAGGGGCGGATCGCTACCATCGGCAGCCCCGGGCTGAAGCCGGAGACCAGCACGAGCACCGAGGTCGGCGCGTACTACAGCACGCCGACAGGATTGAGCGCAGGCGTCACGGTGTTCAACAACCTGTTTGACGACAAGATCACCAACGGCACGCCGATTCCCAACTGTACGTTCGAGGGGGCTCCGAACCTGCCGGGCTGTGTCAACTACGGCGACTTTCCCACGCAAGAGAGCTTCCGTCAGAGTGTGAACGTGGATGAGGCCGTCACGCGCGGCGTAGAGGCGAGCGCCCGCGTGCCGTTCCTTCAGGCGTTCTCGCTGCTGGCCAACTACACGTATACGTACAGTGAGCAGCTCAGTGGCGAGAACGAGGGCTTCCCGCTGACGAACACGCCGAAGCACATGGTAAATGCCAACCTGCGTTTTCAGCCTGAGGGCCGGTTCAACGGCTGGCTGCGCGGGGAGTACCGGAGCAAGCGGGCGCGCCGGATATCCGTGGCTCCCAATCCCGCCTACGATGCGCTCGGGGATTACAAAGCGTATGCGTTGTTCCACCTGGGCGCGGGGTACAGTGTCAGCCGGAGCCTGACGATCAACGCCACCATCTACAACCTGCTGAACACCGATTTCCTCCGGTACGCCGCCTACCAGGGCACGCCGACCGAAGCGAATCCCAGCGGCATCCTGTATGCCAACGTCTACAACAACCACCAGGAAGGCCGGCGCCTCTGGCTGTCCGTGAACATCCAGTTCTGAGAAGGCGGTCGGTGGCTAGCTGCCAGCGATCAGCGGTTGGCTCTCCATCTTCTAACCGAAACGTATTCCGGCCCCGAGCATGAAGCAGTTTCGCAAGATTCTCTTCTGGTGCCACCTCGTTACCGGCGTCTGCGTTGCCGTGGTGGTGCTGATCATGTCCGTTACCGGCGTGCTGTTGACGTATGAGCGGCAGATGATCGCCTGGGCGGATACGCGGGGGCTCGATGGAGGGCCGCAGTCGCCGGGGGCGGAGCGGCTGAACGTCGAGGAGCTCGTCGAACGGGTCCGGCAATCCGTGCCCGGTACTCCTACGACGGTCACCTGGCGGGCTGAGCCGGATGCGCCGGTCGAGGTGGCTTTCGGCCGGGAGCGCACGGTGTTCGTGAACGCGTATACCGGGGAGGTGCTGGGGGAAGGGTCCAAGCGCATGCGCGCCTTTTTCCGGGGGGTGACCGACTGGCACCGCTGGCTGGCCATGGCAGGTGAGAGCCGGGCTACGGGGCGTGCCATCACAGGGGCAGCGAACCTCGGGTTTCTGTTCCTGGTCGTGAGTGGCTTTTACCTGTGGTGGCCGCGCAACTGGTCGCGGCGGGCGGTCCGGAACGTGACATTTTTTCGGCGGGGCCTTTCGCCGAAGGCGCGCGATTTCAACTGGCACAACGTGATCGGATTCTGGTCGCTTCTGCCGCTTTTCGTCATCGTGCTTTCGGGCGTGGTCATCTCCTATCCCTGGGCCAGTAATCTAGTGTATCAGGTCATGGGCGAAGAGCCGCCTGCGCGACGGGGACGGGGGCCGGGTGGTGGAGGCCCGGCGGGTCCTGGCCGTTCCGGCGAAGGCGCGCCTGCGGAAGCCGCGCCACTCGATCTGGCCGGGGTGGACGTGCTCCTGAGCCGGGCCGGGGAGCGGATGCCGGACTGGCGCAGCATCTCGCTTCAGCTTCCGGGAGCCGCCGATGCCCCGATCACGTTTTCCATCGATCGGGGGACGGGGGGGCAGCCGCAGAAGCGGGCGCAGCTCACGCTAGACCGAGTGACGGGTGAGGAGGTGCGCTGGGAGCCGTTCGAGTCGGGCACGCCGGGGCGGCGCCTGCGGTCGATTCTGCGTTTCGCCCATACCGGTGAGGTGCTCGGCATCGTGGGGCAGACCATCGCCGGGATCGTGAGCCTGGGAGCCGCCGTGCTGGTATGGACGGGGCTGGCGCTCTCCTGGCGTCGTTTCCGCTCGTGGCGGCGGAGAACGACACGCCCCGTACAGGCGAGCCCAGGCCGTCCGAGGGCTGCTGCACTGGAACGCGCGAGAGCAGTGGCATACGATGACGTCGTTCGGGGGTGAATGCGTTCATCCCGGGTAAGTACGTGCGATCGTAAGGGCGGCTAGCCTGTTCATGAGATGCTGAAACGACCCTTCGACAGGCTCAGGGCAGGGTTCAGCAGGACATGTGCTGAGGGGAGGAGTATGTCCTGGACGTGGTGCTGTCTTGTGGGATTTCTTCGGCTTCGCTCAGGACGACACATGGAAACGGCGGGGTATGCGTCTGACCTCTTGTATCGCTCATCGGATCGCGATTGACGTTTCGTCAGTGCTCGTAGTGCGGTTGTCATGAGATCCTGAGGTTGTGCTGCCTGGATGCCCGGTCGGGGCCGGGCATGACGTTGATGGGAGGGTTTTGGTTTGCTCGGGGGATCGGGTATTGCTTTGCGGGGCTGACATCCTCCTGCCTTGCTCCGCTGGATGCGTTCGCAAGGCTGTCCTCCTTCGAAGGAGGATTTCGTTTTAGCGGCTCGTGTCCAAGGAGGATTTATAGCCGTGTGGTCGAACCGGGTTGGCTGTCTGTAGGTTATGTCGTGGCGTGCTGGTACGGTGTGCCGATTTCAGCGATCAGTCTGCGGAAGACATCGAATGCTGGTTTGGGGGTGTAGTCGTCGCGCATCAGGCCGAACTGGTAGAAGAGGTCTGCCTGCGCGCTATCCGCATCACGCAGGGAGAAGAGTTCGTAATGCGTGATGTTCAATACGTCCGCCTGCTGATGGATGGTCCGAACAGTCGTCTCCAGGACCGAAGCCTGTCTTTCGTAGGAGCGATCGGGGGCGGTGGGCCATCCGTTTTCGGTAATGTGGATCGGAATGGAGGGCGGGAGATGGGCGGTGGGCAGGTTCACGTTGCGGAAATGGTCGAGGACGCCTGCTACCGCCTTGCCTAGCGCGTCGTCCGATCCTTCGGGTTCGATTCGCCGGAAGACGTCCGGAAAGAAATCCAGGCCGACGTAGTCCAGACTGTCCAGAAAGGACGATCCCGCGTTACCGATGCTCGGCCAGAAATCATCGGCCGGATTAAAAGATGGTACGGCGTTGAATCCGACCTGAAGATCGTAGCCCTTCCGGTATGCCTCATCTTTTGCGACGATTACACCGCGTATTAGAGCCTCTTTCACATTCGGCATGGTGCCGTCCGCCGAGCCCGGTGCGTGGTACAGGTTCGGCTCCTCCGTGATCTGGATCTTGGCGAGGTGATCGCCGAATTTTTCTACCTGCGCACGGACGAAGTCAAGCCACCCATCCAGATCGCCACGGGTATCCCGATAGCAGCAGACGAGGTCGAGTTTGCGTCCATTGCGGGCATATTGCGTGATACCAGCGGGATGCGGTGTATACATGCCGGGCGCCGTTTCACGGCCCTGGTAATGCACATAGCCGCGTACGATCAGTGGCTGATGGATGCCTTGTAGTTTGTCTAGCGCCTGGTTGATATGCTCCGGCCTGTCGGCCGGGCCGGTTGCCAGGCCGGTTTCCGTTCCGGACGTGCCACCGGGATAGATCCCGAACGTCAGGCGTCGTGCTGCTCGTGGTCCGGGGTGTGTGGTGGTCGGCGCGTGATCCTTCATGCTCGGTCTCTTATGTTTACGGTGTACGAATAAGCGTGGAGGGCAATTTATGCGTACACTGTATATTTAGCAAGATCTCGCTCATTCAGCACTCATTAGCACCTTTTATGTCGGAAGAGCCGCAGCAACAAACCAGCGGGCTGATCTGGGAGCGCCTGCGATCGCCCGTGCGCACCACGCAGGTGGGATTGAGCCATGAGCGCATCGTCGATGCCGCCATCTCGATCGCCGATGCGGAGGGGATCGAGGGTGTTTCCATGCGGCGTATCGCCTCTCACCTGGGGGCCTCACCGATGGCGTTATACCGGCACGTACCGGGCAAGGACGATCTGCTGGATTTGATGCTGGACGAGGTGTTCGGGCACATCAGGCTTCCCGAGCGACCGTCGGGGGACTGGCGTGCCGATTTACGGGCACTGGCCCACGAGAGCCGGACCACGTTCAAGCGTCATCCCTGGATTTCCACGTTGCTGAACAACCGGCCCACGCTCGGACCGAACTACCTGCGGTGGTTCGACTACTCGCTGGCGGCTGTAGCACCGCTGGGGGTAGACCTGGAGACCATGAGTATGGTGGTGGGTACGCTCTACGCCTACGTCAGAGGCGTCGTCAGCTACGAACTGGCAGAAGAGGAGAACACCCGCCGCACGGGTTTGACCGACGAGGCCAAGCGCATGGAGGCCACGCCTTATGTAGAGGGCATCATCCATAGCGGCCAGTATCCGTATTTCGCCCGGTTCTTTACAGAGGGGATTTCACCCGATCCGGATCGGGGCTTTTCATTTGGTCTGGATTGTTTGCTGAACGGTTTCGCGGTGTGTGCGCAAGGGACTGGATAACGTCCCGGAGCGCTGTTCGGGGTTTCTTTCGGGTGAACGTTGATTCGGGCAGGCGGTATTACCTGGCCGTTCTTCCTTTCGCACTGCGGCGAGCTCCGCGTTCTGCCGTATAGCCGAACTCCGGTTCGTGCAGGGTAAGGTCGAGGTCGGCTACCGCGTTTTGCAGGCTGGATTGGGCGTCGCGGATCGCCTGGTTGTAGATGCTCGGTCCGATCTCCTTGAGGATGAACTCCAGGCACAGTGAGGCCTGGAGATCGCCGATGTCCTCGCCGCGCTCCTCCAGGAAATAGCGTTTGATCGAATGGGTGAGATCTTCCTTCGTTTGCTCTGGAAGTGTGATGGCCATACGGTTCTGGATCTGAGACAGGCGGCGGGTGAACGGATCGTGGGCGTTGTGGTCGTAGCGGTTCGGTCTTCCAATTACCGGCAGGTTACGATATCCACGTGAGCATTTCTATAGCGGGTATCTATCGCTCCTGACCGGCGGAACCGGTGCGGGGAAGAAAAGAGGAGGCCCCGTTGTGTAACGGGGCCTTCCGGTGTGGCCAAAGCCATTCTCGTGGAGCGTCAAGGCTGATTGGAAGGTTCTCCATCGGTGCCCGCTGATCATTTCAGCATACCTGATGAGATCCCGAAACAAGTTCGGGATGACAGATCCCGAAACGACCCTTCGGCAGGCTCAGGGTGACATGGTTCGGGATGACAACACGGGGACAATGCGTCATCGATTTAGCCTTGACACACCACTTGGGCAAACGAATGGTTTGGATGGTGCAAGGAACGACGCCTCTGCGTCCCCTGCACCGGTTTCTCACCGCTCGTAGAAGGGGGGCGGCGTGATGCCGAGAGCACGCAGGTAGACATAGCCCTGGCCGCGGTGGTGAATCTCGTTGTCGACTGCATAGAGCAGGAGGTCGTAGACGGGCATCGTCCACTGACCGAAAGCCGTCACGGTCTCATGGAACCGCTCCGCCGGGATCTGCGGCCAGTAGGCGTCAATCTGCTCCGTGCTTTCATCCCAGAGTTCGAGCACTTCCTTTTTGGACCGGGCCTCGGGCGTCGTGTAGGCTCCCCATTCACCGGTGACGACGCCCTGGAGCGTTGGTGCGGCAGTGCCGATCATTTCCATTACCAGTTCGCCGAACGGCCGCATGCCGCCGATGGAAAACGTGAAGAGCTGATCTTCGGGGAATGCCTCGATCACGCGCCGGGTCAGGCGGCGATGGCCCTGCCAGTGCTGGATGAACGCTTCGGGGGTGATGACAGGAGTGAGTGCCGGGTTCTCGGTAATCATGGGCTACATCGGTTGGGTGAAAGGAACAAGGGGGTTGGTTCGCGCTCGATCCGGCATGCCGGTGGACATGGGGCGGGCACGTGGGATCAAGTTAGAGAGCGTGCATGACGACCCTGTGTCGTATGTGCAACTTGTGTTCAAAATGGTCGGTGAGTGTCTAGGATCATGGGAGAAGCGAGCGGGGCGTGTTCGGGTATCTGTAGTATCTATCAGGTGTCATCCATCTCCATTCGGCCGGTGGTATGGCCATCTTGACAGGCTGAGCGGCATATAGAGGTCACCTGTATATCGCTCCTCATAGCATGTGTCATCCTGAGCGGAGCAAAGCGGAGCCGAAGGATCCCACCAGACAGCACCACGCTCAGGACATTTCCTCCCCTCAGAATAGGCCATGCTGAACTTGTTTACTGGCGTGAAGCTGCGATTTACTGACGTGAATCTTTGATTTCAGCATCTCGAGGGAAGGGCTATCTGCCAGATGAAATGAGATCCCGAAACGACCCTTGAATAGAGATTCCGTAACGACCCTTCGGCAAGCTCAGGGTGACATGGTTCGGGATGACTGATGTGGGCATAGCGGATGACCCGAACGCGACCGATGTACTCATCCAATGAGGCCGGACATTCCACTTGCAGTTGGCGCGTGCGGCTCTTTACACCCTCCGGCCCTGCGGGCCACCTCCCTCGAGGGATGAGTTGGTCTGCTTCCGTTCGACCAAACCGTCTTTCAGTCAACAGTCATCGACCTACCATCAGGAGTGAATTCGGAGCGGAACGTAGCAGAACGAAAGCAGAATGGGTGCGGCAGGATCCGCGGGAGGAATGTTGAGAAGCTTACCGTATACGCTGCGCGGCGCGGCGTCCGGCTAGTTTGCGGCGGGTGGTGGTAGTGGCCGGGGGCTCCTGTTCGGTATTGCGGGCGAGTGGGGCGGTGAGTACGTCCAGCACTTCCGCCGGGAGTTTCGTGTACTGCTCGACGACCTGCTGCGCGGCGATGTTGAAGTGCCATTCCACTCGTTCCGCGAAGGCGTGCTCCAGGTTTTTGATTGCCTCCTGGCCTTCCTCGCTGCTCGCGTTCAGGCTGCGGATAGTCTTGATGATTTCCTGCTGGCCCAGCAGCAGGGCCTCCATGATCGCCTTGTTGGTGATGACGATGTTCAGCAGCACTTTCAGGATCTGCTGGTTCAGCAGGATCTTGTGCAGCGGGTGTGAGGGGGAGAGCATCTTCCGCTTTGTTACCCGCTCGGGCAGGTCGTATATCCCGCGGTTGACACGGGCGACCAGCTTCATCTTCGTCATTTCCGAGAGGGCGCTCCGCGCATTGCCGTACTCCACTCCCGAGCGGGCTACGATCTCGCGGATGGACAGGGCCTGGCCGGCTTCCCGGAGTACGCGAAGGATTTCGCTACGCCGGGGGGATATGTCGTTCGCGCGGGTACTCATAGGCGAGAGCGGATGGAGGGAGTCTGTCTGCGCGAATGTACGAAGGGCGAGGATAGAAGGAAAGGAGGGGGGCATGAGTGGGCTCGACAGGTCGAGACAGGCTCACGTACGCGTGACGAGTGGATGGCACAGATGGCACACGGAAGTATGTGTATGTGGTTGCGAGTTGGGTGTGAGACCTGACAGGTTTTGGAAACCTGTCAGGTCTGAGCAGGAGGCCGTCGGTATTGCTCATGGCACACATGGCACAACGGAATACGGGTTTTCGGCCGGGGTTGGTGGCGGATGGTGCAGGTTGCATGGTGAGGAGGGGGTGGGCAAAAAGAAGGAAGATGAACGGGCTTGATGAAATGGGGCTTGATGAATCAAGCCCCTACGGGTGGGGAGCAAACTGGAACCGTTGGGGCTCTGTGTGTTGGGTGCAGGGAGGCGGGGGATCAACCGGGGAGTGTACGGAAGAAGGAGGGGCTGTGTCGAGGTTATTTTTATAACCTACATGTGTGTCGGGGCGGTCAGCGGTTGGCAAAACCGGAAAGGGGCAGCGGTCTGGAGGAAGCAAGCTAGTGAATTGGGGACACCCTCAGTCGCTTACGCGACAGCTCCCTCGAGGGAGCGGTTGGGTGTGTGCTGGACGGTGACGTGGTAGAAGTCTTTCGGGTTGTGCTGCCTGGATCCCCGGTCGGGGCCGCATTGGCGTCAAGGAAATGACGTAGAGCCCTGGCTTAATCTGATTTTTTGGCCTTTATGGGGGTGCTCACGCCAGCGGGTAGGTAGTGCTTTAGGTTGTGCTGCCTGGATTTACTGTGTCGGTCGCTTCGCTCACGTCCGCCTTCGCGGGAATGACGTTTATGTGGAAGGGTGAGGTAAAAAGGAGCCGGATTGCTGTTTTTGAGAATCCTAAACATATTCCTTGATGCCTATGCGGTCGAGGGCAGGACGGTTAAGGGGTATTTCTTGATTCAGATTGTTCGGTATTCCTGGGTGGTGTGACAGTTTTCTGCCTTGCTTCGCCGGATTTGTTCGATGTGACACGAGGGGAAGCAGGGTCTTCTTGCCTTACTGCTACAGGACAAGATTGCAAGTCACCGGGGCATCTGGCGAAACAAGGTCTGCGTACATGAAAAAGCGGGTTCCGGTTGTGATGCCGGAGCCCGCTCGGTATTTCGTCCACAAGGAGACTCGCTTTGGGGATGGCGAGTCGTCGGATGGGTACTTATCTACTTTCGGTGTATTTCGTCCTGGTTTCGGGTTTCGGAGAGGATCAGGTCGTCCGATTCGCTTCTGCGGAGACGCCTGTTCGGACGCTGGCGGTCGTTTCCTGCGTGAGTTCCGGCCAGATATTCCGGATTTCCTCCGGCATGATCTGGCGGATGCGTCCGATTTCGTTGCCGCTCAAACGCCGGTCGAGCACGGTAAGTACGGCGCGGAAGGCGTCGAGCACGCGCCCCTCATCGCCCGTCGTGGTCAGTTCGTTCAGGATGTAATCCAAGAACTGCTGGCTGTCGCGGAACTTGAGCGGTTTTCCGGCCGGTTTGTACCCTTCGAAATAGATTCCACGGATGATGATCGGGAGCTGGGCAGCGAGGTTGTGGGCGTCGTCAGGGGGGATCCGGTCCCGGATCGCAAAGAGCACACCGCGGAGGGCATGGTAGGCGACCTGCCGGTCCACGCCGCGCATCTCCTGTGCGATTTCCTCCAGCCACTTGTTCGCCTCTTCCAGGCTCTGGTCCAGCAGGTGCAGGTCATTCTGTGCCATGGTTCCTCCTTCGCATTACGTTCGTCTCGGGTGTAGTCTAGATATACAGGTGGCGCGGGCGGTTGTGTTCTTCCGGAAGGGGCTCTTACAGACTGGTTACAAGGTGGGAGGGTGGTAGAGCCGACCTCTCCCGTTCATCGCATTTCGATCCGGAAAACCCGGTAGGGTTGGGTGCGGGTGCTTTTGCCGTCGTTGTGTTTGGGCATGTGGTTGATCTGTGAGGTCGATACGTACAGGTTGCCATCGGGGCCCCAACTCAGGGAATCCGGCCACTGGAGGTCGTCCGACTGGACGATGGTTTCGAGGCGGCCATCCGGCGTCCACCGTACGACGGCGTTCTGTTCCAGGGCTGTGTGGTAGATACTACCGTCCGGTCCGAACAACATCCCGTCGGTTACGAGCGTCTGGCCCAGGTTTTCGACTTCTTCGAACACCTTGTCGGGCTTGAGGTCCGGATCCTGCAGGACGCTGGTGCGGATGCGGTAGAGGCGCGTTCCGGTGAGCGCGTGGTAGTAGAGGTACTGGTCGTCGTGGGAGAGCGCGATCCCATCGGCGTGGTATTTGGGTACGGAGCCATCCGGGTTCTTGATCGATTTGCCGTTGATGACGAGTTCCTTTCCGGGCTCCGCTTTCGTCGATGGGTGATAGTCCAGCAGCCTGCGCGGTTCGTTCGTCTCGAGGTTGACGACAATGATTGCGCCCGTGCCGGATTCCGTGATGTAGGCCCACTGCTGCGCCGCGTCTACGCGCACATCGTTGAGATAGCTCATCTTCGGCGCGACGGTCTCGTCGAATCGGATGACGCGTTTGACGCTGTCGGTTTTGAGATCTACTTCCAGGAGTTTCGGTCCGCCTTCGACGATTCCTTCCAGTTTCGGGCTGGCGGGGTCGAGGATCCAGAGCGTATCCGGGTTTCGGCGGTCGATGTAAACGCTTTGTACGCAGACAAAGTGGTTGCCAGGGTCCATACCTTCTCGCCAGGTGTTCCATTCCTGGTCCGGATAAGGTCGCTGCGAGCCGTCTTCACGGACCTCCAGGACAGAGACGGGGTGTGGTTCCAGCCAGAGCGGCGAGTTCACGAAGAGTCGCCCGCGGTCCGCCACCGCCACGCCGGTGATCTGTGTGTCTGGAAATTCGGCAAAGACGGTCATCTGATGCACTGCTGTAGCCGTGTGCCCGTCGGTAGAGATGGGGCTTTCCGCAACCGCCGTATCGCGTGCGAAGAGGATGGCGCCGGGTGCGTTTCGTTTTTTTGTTTGCATGATTCTGCCTCTGCTGTTCTACGTCGCGGCAGAAAACGGGTAGTCGGGTGCGGCAGATCCGGCTTTGCTAACTGATTACACGGGTGTCCTATATTGCAGCGGTCCTCATACGAGTGCTTGCGCTAGCAGCTGGTCAGGCCTTCAGGATGTTCTGCCTGGATTTACTGCGTCAGTCGCCTAGCGGCTCTTGTTCGGTCAGGGCCGTATAGGCGTCAAGGATGCGATAGCACATCGTACTGGTGCTCAAATACGGTCTGGATTCGGCCTTTATGGAGGTGCCCACGCCAGCGGTTAGATAGTCCTTCAGGTTATGCTGCCTGGATTTACTTCGTCGGTCGCTTCGCTCGCGTCCGCCTTCGCGGGAATGACGTTTATGGGGAGGGTGAGGTGGAGGTGAGCCGTATCGCCCTGTTTGAAGGAATTAACGGGATTCCCTGATACCTAGGCGGTCGGGGGGCATGATGTTGGGGGGGCGAGGCTAGAAGGGTGCCGGATTGGCTGTGTGAGGACGTTGAGGCGTTGTTTTCGACCGGTGCATGAATATGGGGATGCTTGACCGAACCGGCTTAGACTGGTGGGTTGCTGATATCCATCATTACGAAGATCGAGAGACATGATCCGTAAAGCCTTTCGCATGGCGGTCCATCCGGGCCAGGAAGCGGAGTACGAGCGCCGCCACAATCCGATCTGGAGTGATCTGGAGGAGACGTTGAAGCAGCACGGCGTTCATTCCTATTCCATTTTCCTCGATCCGAGCGACCGCAGCCTGTTTGCCTACGTGGAGATCGAGGATGAGGCGCGGTGGGACGCCATCGCGCAGACAGAGGTGTGCCGCCGCTGGTGGCGTTACATGCGGGAGGTCATGCCCGCCAATGAGGACGATAGTCCCCGGAGCGTACCGTTGCGGGAAGTGTTCCGGCTGGCTTAAGTGAGGAAGAAGGACGGCTTATCGCGCGTCTATCTCGCCCGCCAGCCTTGCCGTGGCTGCATGGGCTCATACGATTGCGGGCACGCTCCTGAACTTCAACCCGTCCTTCGTTTATTCGCCTACGTGGACGAATACCCCAATCCCGTAATAGCAGGGGTTCTGCCTGCACTCGTACATCTCCACCTCGACGGTGTACTGCCCGGACGCCGAGGGGCTGAACTGAATGAGCGCGTTGTCGCTCTCGTCGGCATCTTCGGCCAGTTCTTCACCGTAGGCGTTCTTGAGCCGGATGTCTATGTCTACGCAATCCTTATCGCAGGCCGCGGTCAGGGCGTAACTCTTGTTGCTATCCAAGGCCAAGGTCCATTCCGATTTTCCGCTCTGCCGCTCGCTACTGATGATGTACTGCAGGAACATGAAGTCGGAGTCAGCGAGCAGGTCGTGATGCATCTTCAACTGGTCCCACACCACCTGCGCATGTTCCTGTGCACGGGCCTCTTCAGGCCGGACTATGATGAGGGTAAGGGCTACTGGCAGCAGGGTTGAGAAGGTTCGGAACGGACGCATGTAGGTGGTTTAAGTAGAGTCGTTTTGTATCGGGTGCGCTGACGAGTATCGGATGGAAACGTCATCCCCTTAGTCGTCTTTTTGAAATCCGGTGTGACGATGCGGTCGCGTTATGAAGCCGTAGCAGGAGAGCAGGCTTGACTTGTTTTCCATGCGATCGGGTTGGCGTGATTTGTCCAGGTCGATAACACGCCTGACACCTACAAGACGAGGCAGGCATCGTCGTAGCTAACGACTCGCCTGCCTCGTCTTGTAGGCTCGTAGTTTCTCAACGTCGACGGCCGATTGCTGGCCGTCGATAACCACAAAATACGCAGCTCTTTTTTCCTATCGATCACCGATTAATCGTCGAGCTTTACAGCCGTGTAGTTGCCGGTCTGGAGCTCGTTTGTATGTCCATCGAGGCTGGTGAACGTGCCGCTATGATCGGCGCGCTGGAAGTTTAGCGCGCGGAAGCCGTGGTCCTCCCTTGTGCCGCCGAAACTCGTGATCCGGTAGGTACCGTCCTCATTGGCGATGATCTCGCGCAAGGGGGTGTCGGGGCCGAATCCGGGATCGAAATCCTCACCTTCGACGAAATACCGCCGGGTATAGCCGCCGAAAGGCTTGTCCGTTTCCGGATGGAAGAACAGGCCGATCGTGGCATACTTGTTCACCCGGTACCGCTCCAGGTGGGGCATCTCGGTAGCAATGGTAGCGGCCACATCGGGGTACCCGATGCAGATGAACGGCTCTGGCACTGCCTGAGAGTCCGGCCAAGTTCCGGTACAGCCGCTTGGCGTATAGGCGTGGGTGGTATGCGGCGTACCGTCGGCCACACGCGCGATGTCTTGGATGTCGAAGAAGAGCTGGAGCGGAATCGGCGTATCGATCGTGTCGGCTATGACCAGGGCTTCGGTGAACGCGTACATCCGGGCGCACCCGTTGAAGAGTACGGACGCCTCTTCAGCAGGGCCGGTGTCGGAGAGGGTCCCGTCGGCCTTCGTGTACATCAGTTTCCCGCCCAGTGTTGCCGAGCCGGCCACCAGGGCACTGTAGCCCTTTTCGCCGTCAACGCAATTCGAAATACCGACGCGCGTGTATGTGCCCGGCATGACTCGGTGGGGATCCGACGCGAGGAGGTTCTGAAGCGCAGTGCCATGCAGATTGACCAGGCATCCATTCGGGTCGCTCACCGGATCGCAATCATAGACGGTGTTAAACCGGGTCTCGTTATCGTCCGTAATCCAGATCCGAACGATCGGAGTACGGAGCGAGTGGATGTCAACCTCGCTGGTCCAGGCCTGTCCGGCTGCACTAGACGAAGCCGCACGGAGATTGCTCGAAACAAGCATCTTGGACGCGGACGTGCTTTTGTCCGGCATGCGGATCAATCTGGCCTGCATTATCACGCCCTCGTCTTTGTCGGACAGGCTGTCACAGGCGGAGAAGGACAGGACAGCCAGTAAGAGGCCGGCCCACGTAAATCGGTTCATTATGCTACTCGCGGAATCGGTGGTGAAAAAGATTGGAAGGTCAGAGCCGGCCGCCATTACTTTACCGTTCTTTCCTCGTGCCCATGTATCCCTTCCTGTTCCGCCCGCAAGTATCGGTTAGTTAGGAGTGATCCATAAATTTTTGCTCTGAAAAGGATTGCTATACGCCGTGGTGAGGCTGAGAGATTGAGCGTTCAGATTGCTGAAAGGCCATCTCCGGATTCCGAGATCTCATCCAGGTCGATCACACGCTCTACACCTACGTCTCGCAGGAAGGCCTCGTCGTGGCTGACGACGATGAGGGTGCCCTGGAAGGCCTGAAGTACGGAAACGATCTCTTCCACACTCTGGAAATCCAGGTTGTTGGTGGGTTCGTCCAGGAGGAGGAGGTCCGGAGCCTGGTCGCGGCAGAGCAGGCAGGCGAGGCCGGCCCGCATGCGCTCGCCACCGCTGAGAACGGTGCACGGCTTCTCGGCTTCGCCCGCCCGGAACAGGAAGCGGGCCAGCAGCAGGCGCAGTTCGTGCTCGGGCCGTTCGGGGGCGGCGCGGCGCACATTCTCCAGCAGCGTGGCTTCCGGGTCCAGCACGGCTACGCGCTGGTCGAGGAAAGCAACTCGCTGTGCTCCCAGGTAGCGTTCGCCTTCGGAAGGGTCCAGTGTGCCCTCGATGAGGTGGAGCAGTGTGGACTTGCCAGACCCGTTCCGTCCGGCGATGGCCACACGTTCGGGACCCATGATGGAGAGCGTCACGGGGTGGTTCCACAGGGGGGCATCGCCCAGTCGCACATTGACGGCACGTAGCTCGACCATCCGACGGCGGCTCGGGACGGCGGTACTCGACAGGTCGATGTGGATGGTCCGGTCGGGCACGACCGCTTCTTTCGCCCGCTGGAGCGCTTGTTCCGCCTCTGCGATGCGATCTGCGTGGACATCCTTGAGCTTGCCTGCGGTGACTTCGCCGCGGCGTTTCAGGATGCCAGCGGCCATGAGCGAGATGCCGGTTTTTTTGACATGCAGCTTGCCGGAAGCCTGCCGTTGTTCCTGCCGCTCACGCGCCCGCTGGGCATTCTCGCGCGACTTGCGTAGTTCCTTGCGCGCGTGGTGGAGGTCCGCTTCTGCCGCTTCACGCTCTGCAGCGGACTGTTCCTGGAAGAACGTGAAGTTGCCTCCATAGACGTGCAGGCCGCGTTCGTCCAGGTATGCCGTTCGGTCCATAAGATCCAGCAGCGTGCGGTCGTGGCTGACGACAATGAGTCCATTCCGCCAGTCTCGCACCCACTGGTAGACGAAGGCGCGGGCCTCACGGTCCAGGTGGTTCGTCGGTTCGTCGAGCAATACGAAGTCCGGCTCGTCGAGGAGAAGGCGTGCGAACTGGACGCGGGTCTGCTCGCCGCCGCTCAGCGCCGTGTAGGGGTGAGCGGGGGAGAAGCCTTCCAGGCCCACACGAGCCAGGGCGGCTTCGATCCGGTCGGGCAGGTCCCACGATCCGTCGAGCTGGTCGAGGTCATCAGGGGTGCCTCGTCCTTCGAGCACGCGCCCGTAGGCCGCCAGTTCTTCTTCTCTGCCGAAGGCAGCGGCGATGGTGGGGTAGGAGCGGAGGAATGCGAGCTGGTCCAGCAGAAAGACGACGCCGTTCCGCACTACATATCCCTGCGAGGGCGTACGCGTACCTGCGAGCACCTGGAGGAGGGTGGTTTTCCCGATGCCGTTTCGCCCGGTGAGTCCGGTGCGTTCCGGTCCGAAGGAGCAGTCGAGGTTGGAAAAGAGGGGCGTGCCGTCAGGCAGTGCGACACTGAGGCCATGCCCGGTAAGCATGAAAGACATAAAGGGTGAGCTTTGCCAGAGGTGTGGACATACCTATCCCGCGCCGGAACCCGGCGGCGGTCAGTGGGGACGATCTGGTGTGCTCAGCCTTTCATGGGCGCCCGGGCGCTACGTTCTTTTGGAAGAACATCACGCGCAGGCAACATACCTCAGTCTTTCTGGAGTGGAGGCGCTGATACGCGAGATGCGGACCGGAGTTTCAGCATGACGGTTGAAGCGCGGGTGTGGGTGGACGGCGGGGCTTTCAACCGGACTTCTTCCGTTTTTCCATCAGCGGTCCGCGCTGTGGCTGTAATTTATCGTGCTGTTTGCATCGTGCACCATCTACGTAATACAGGCCCTGTGAGTACGTATTCCCTATCCGAGATGCTGAAGATCATCCACGAAAGCGGCATGATCGACCGGTATGAGACGCGTGGCGGCTACATCACGTTTTATCAGGGAGGCTCCGTTTATTCCCTCCATGAGGACCACGCTCTGAGCTTTCTCAGCCGCGTCATCCGGGCCCTGCGCATCGAGCATGTGGCCGGGGATGTAGCTGCGTAATTTCCGGGCGTACGTTCCGGATCGGCGTTGAAGCATTCGGCCTTTCATCCTGCGGGTGGAGGGCCTTTTTCATTGCTACCTAGCTGCCGACGGTTACACCGGTAACCAGCCTGCGACCGAACATTTTATACGGAACGCGGCTCCTTGCTCTCCTGTAGCTCCTGAGATGAGGAGATGAACCGTCATGAATGGAGGGAGGGACCATGTTCTTTCACGTCAAGGAGTTACAGTTTCAGGCTAAGCCTGATGCACCGGACCCGATCTATGCGAAGAAGCTGCAGGAGGTACTCGGTGGCCAGTGGGGAGAGATCAGCGTCATGATGTCGTACCTGTTTCAGGGGTGGAACTGCCGGGGGCCGCAGAAATACCGGGACATGCTTCTGGATATCGGGACGGAGGAGATCGCGCATGTTGAGATGCTGGCCACGATGATTGCGCGGCTGCTGGAGAAGTCGCCCGTCGAAGAGCAGGAAAAGGCCGTGTCCGGGGACGGGATCGTGGGAGCCATTATGGGTGGTTCCAACCTGCACGACGTGATCCTGGCCGGGATGAACCCGCAGCATGCGATCGTTTCGGGGGGTGGGGCGACGCCTACGGATAGTGTCGGTTACCCCTGGAACGCGCGCTACACCATTGCCAGCGGCAACCTGCTGGCCGACTTCCGCTTCAACGTGACGGCGGAGTCACAGGGGCGTCTTCAGGTGGCCAGGCTGTTCGAGTTGACGGAAGATCGAGGCGTGCGGGATATGCTTTCTTTCCTCATCGCGCGGGACACCATGCACCAGAACCAATGGCTGGCCGCCATCGCCGAGCTGCAGTCGGAGGGGCTGGAGGAGACGCCGGTTCCGAAGACGTTCCCGCAGGCGCTGGAACTCAGCAAGGTGGCGTACCAGTTCTGGAACTGCTCCCGGGGGACGGAGAGTGAACAAGGGCGCTGGGCTTCCGGGCCTTCCGTCGATGGGAAAGGGGCGTTCGAGTACGTCGCCGATCCGGTTCCGCTGGGGCCGCCGGCGGAGTTGGGTGAGGTGGATCCACGTCTCCACGGCACGGCGAAGATGCCGGTTCCACCGATGGCGAATACGTGAGGCGGCCGTTAACGACGGGTACTGTTCGCGTAACATGGGTCATCCCGAACATCCGGGGTGACCCATGTTTACTTCATTCTGCAGCAATCACGGAGAACGAGTTGGTGTACACTTCTTCGTCATCCTTATCGATATAACGGATAAAGCCCAGCCGGTAGGTGCCAGGGGTGGAGATGGTCACCTTGCCTTCGTACGTGTGCTGGGGAAGGATCTCAAGTGGAGGTGAAACAACGAGCAAGCATACTGACGCACTGGCAATCACCCAGGATCGTCCCTCGCGCCGCTCCAGTTGATAGACGAGCTCGTTGCAATTCGCGAAGGAGGCGGTTTTATAGGAATCGTTGATGAGGGAGTAGGTGACGGGTTCGCCGGTGATGTACTTCTCCTGGTCTGTCCGGGCGTGAACGGAACCGGATTCTCCGACGCCGAACAACTCGCAGCCGGAGAGCAGCAAGGCGAAGAAGATCGGATAGAAGATGCGCATGCTTGCTCGGGTAGCTAGGCTGCGAGTAAACCTATTCTTTCATCCGCATCGTCGCAAGGCATAAATCTGTCTCTTCCGACCTACAACGAACGCCCGCAGCCCTGGTAGGTCTCGCCGTCCAGCGTCATCGTGACCGTGTTTTCGAACGCTTCGCCGCTCATCGTATCCTGGCAGGGTGTGTCCTCGATGACGATATGCAGGTCGTGCGCTTCCGTCCGGGCTGTGTAGGTGGTCCGGTTGCCTTCTCGGACGGGTTCCGGATAGGGCGTGGCGGCACGCTGCTCGCCGTAGGCCGTGACCGCGACAAGGGAGTCTCCTTCGAAGATATCCAGATACCAGCCAGGCTCGTTGCCGACCGCACGGAAGTCGACGCCGCGCCGGCGGGCGCGCTCCCATGGATCGACGTTTTCGAAGACGGCGCAGTCCGTGTATTCCGTGTCGTTCACGACGACCTGTGCGGAATCGCCTTTGCTCCAGAACAAGACACCGTTCCCCTCATACCGCGCGCCGGAAGCCGACCGGGTAATCGGGAGGACGTACGTCGTGTCCGGGAGAAAGAGGGTAGCCCGGTCCTCTCCAAACCGGACATTGAAACGGAGTCCGGTGCAGGCGTAGTGCCATACGCGCGTGGTATCAGGGCCTCCCGTCTGGGAAGCAGGATGGACGAGGATCTCGACCTCAGCCGGATTGCCCTGCGTGAGGACAGGGTAGTGGGCCGTTGATCGCCAGCGGATGGTGCCCGCAGGATCCAGGATTTCCGCACGTACGGTGTAGACGTGCGCCGGGTCTATATCGGCCCGGTCGTATGCCAGCGTGAACGGGATCGGGACCTGCCGTTCGGTCAGCGTGGAGGTTTCCGCTACAAGGGCACGCGGCACATCGGCCCGGCTGACGTCTTCCAGGCGCACGCGGACTGTGGAGCCCGGCTGAAGGGCAATCCGCTCGCGGTACGTCACCGTGCCGGTGATCTGCCCCCGCTCGTCTTCTGCCGGATCGCCGGGGCGGGGTGTGCAAGCCGACAGGATGAGGGTGAAAAGTAGGAGGGTAGGAAGTGCGATGGTTGCTTTCATGGTCGGTAGCTCAACGGGATGGCGTGGTCCACGTATATGCGCTGCTTCATCCGGCTACGGGGGAATTATCGCATCGTTCCTGGATTCATGGCCATGCCAGGCGCGCAGAGAGGTGCGGCGAGCACGGCAGGGCAGGGAGGGCATACGGAGGCGCGAATGGATGAGTGTCCGATGAAGTTGATTGCGGCCTCTACGGAAGTGCTCACGCCAGCGGGTAGTTATTCTTGCAGGTTGTGCTGCCTGGATTTACTTCGTCGGTCGCTCCGCTCGCGTCCGCTTTCGCGGGAATGACGTTTGTGGGGGAAGGTCGAGGTTGAGAATGAGCCGTTTTACCATGTTTATGGGTCCGAAGGCGTTTCTTTGACCGGCATGCGGTCGGGGCAGGGAATGGCAGGTTGTGGCGATTAGAAAAAACCTGCCCCTGTGAGCCTCCAGGGGGCAGTTGGGCGCTCACCAAAACAGTTCCTTAGCGCTTACCAAACAGTCTCTGATATGCCTGAGGAGACGGCCGGGAGATTCGAAGCATGCCCCTGTAGGTTCATTCGATCCACTGCTCGATTTCCGGAGCACGTCGACCCTCGCTCGCTGGCTCCGACCTGGAAGTTGGCCGGCCCGTCCGACGGGCAAGTATATGGCTCTTAAGCTCTAGATCCCGAAGATCGAATATGGCCGCGTACTTCCCAGAGGAGCGTCCCAGGGTATGGTGGCATCGAGCGCAGATGCCACGACTGGGATGCATTGCGTAAGGAATTTGGCTCTGTATAGCAGGTTCGCCTACCCCAGCTCGCCGAGAAAATAGAAGAGTACGACGAGGCCGATCATGAGCAGGCACCAGCCGAACAGGACCCGGGGACGCGGCATGGGGCCATCACGCAGGACCTGAATGCCGAGGGGGACCAGCGCGACGCAGAGTCCCGCAGTAGCGACGACGGATGTTGGTGAGCTTCCTTTGAGTACGCCCATCATCAGACTCGCCATCAGGGCGAGCGAGACCGAGCGGATTACTCCGAGTGTGCCGGAGCGGTAGGCGCCGATCGCGAGCACGATCCACCCCGCGAAAATAGCCGGGGAGAGGGCGTGGAAGATGTGATAGGCTCCATAGGTGTCGGCTATCGTCTTCGTGGCGACCTCGATGCCCTGGACGCGCACCATCTGGAACGCGAGATGGTCGACGCCGGCGTGGAACGTGCGCGCGAATAGTCCGAACATTGCGAGCGCGCCACCCCATAGCGCCAGCCCGGGTTTCTTGCGGCCGATCTGCCTGGCGAGCGTGGCGATAGCAGGCCACAGGAGGACGTTGCCGGCCGCGAAGGCGCTATATGCCGCAAAAACCAGCTCCGGATGGTCTTGAAACGCCGCGAGCTGTTGCGGAAAGAAGAAGTCGAACTGCAGCCGGAGCAGCACCCCGGCGAGAAGCAGAAGGGGACCCAGGACGAGCGAGACACCCCCGATCCACCGCCCCGGAAACCAGAATTCCTGCCCGGCCGGCGCGTCGTTTCTCGTAGCGGAGGCGCGGTCTCTTTCCAGAGTAGTCGTGGTGCTTTGCATCGTCATACTCGTGATCGGCTGTATGGGATTGGCTGATGCGGTTGTAATGAGCATCAGTCGACGAAAGTGCATTGCCGCCATCAGACGGTAAACCGACTACGAGCACTCCGGCGGGCAAGTTGCGCGGCGGGGTCCTCCTGTCGATAGAAACAAGACAGCCCACCGGCATTGTGCAAGTGGGCTGTCAAGCCTTTACGGGAAATCGTACCGCGCCGACGAGGGGGGCGTTGAAGCGTATTCTCACGCCGTGGCGCGGCGGCACGCGCCCTGTCAGGTGGCGTTCTCGTCGCGGGGCTCAAGCAGGTCCTGCCCGCCGACCACCCTGGAGTGCATGTCGCAGATCTCCTTAATGGAAGCAGACGCATTCTAGGTGAAGCCGATCTGGGGGTAGGCGCAGAAGAGCGAGAACGCTTCGAGAGGCAGAGCTCTTGCCAGAGGTATTCCAGGCGGACGGTGGCGCCGTTGTCGCCCCGCACCCACAGGACGGCCACGAGCTCGTCGAAGGCGTGAATGGATGAGTGCCCGATGAAGTTGATTTCGGCCTTTACAGAAGTGGTCACGCCAGCGGTTAGATAGTCCTGTTGGTTGTGCTGCCTGGATTTACTTCGTCGGTCGCTCCGCTCGCGTCCATTTTCATGGGAATGACGTTGTTGGGAGGGGTTTGGTTTACTCAGGGCATCGGGTATTGCTTTGCGGGGCTGACATCCTCCTGCCTTGCTCCGCTGGACGCGTTCGCAAGGCTGTCCTCCTTCAAAGGTGGATTTTGGTGAAGCAGGACCGGATGGGTGGACCTGTGTACAGGCAGAGTCAAATGGGTGGCATGACCTGCCCCTACGGGAGGAGTGGACGCACTGGCGGTATGTCCCTACACGGGAGGAGTGGGATGTGGGGCATTGGTGCTCGTGGTAAGCTTCGTAGGAGCCGGTCAGGTTATGCTGCCTGGATTTATTTCGTCGGTCGCTCTGCTCGCGTCCGCTTTCGCGGGTATGACGGTGAGGGGAGGTTTTTTAGGTGAGCATGAGCCGTATCGCTCTGTTCGAAGGAGCTAACGGACTCCCCTGACAGGCATGTCATCCCGGTGGGCTTCACGGATCGTATCGGTGAAGCCCACCGGGATAGAGGCGCAGCGTGTGAGGCAACGTACTGCGTGTGAATTCACGGCTCTTCTTCTCTGACCATGGAAGTTGACCGGCAGCAGGAATAGCAGAAGCGCCGACGGCCGGCGCGGTGCATCACGTCGCGCGGAAGCCGGGGTTCCAGCCAAGCACAGTCGCTGCTTTTACGCTGGATACCGTACCGTCATCCTCCGCAACATTATAAATCCCCGGCGCTCCTCGCGTTACCGCTCGCCGTGCTGCATCGGCGGCAGCGTCGACATGCAGTGGTCCTCCGCCGACCGGATGGTTGAAGCCGGTTCTGGGTCCGTATAGTTTGCCGCAGCGCAGGATAATGCCCTCTAGTGGAGCATCAAGTACCTGCTGTTCCAGGCTGGCGACCGCCAGGGCAGTCAGGCCAAGATGATCCGGGGCATCGACGTGTAGGGGCGCATTTTCTTCGTACGGCATAGGGCCGGGAGCATACGAGAATGCGATGCTCTGTGCGATCATTCGGCGAGCGCCAGAGGCGATGGCAGCCGCGATCAGGTTGCGCGTGCCTATTTCGCGGATGTGGGCGGTGCGTACACGTGCGGCGGCTATGAGGGTGGGGTCCAGGCCGGGCGGAAGGTCCGTCAATTGGTGGATTGCGACGTCAGGCTGCGCTGCCGTTACTGCCTGCAGGAGCGCTTCTTCGTCGAATACATCGACGAAGACCGGCTCGACGCCCAGCTCCCGAAGGAGCGGAACGTTTTCCGGTGAACGGGTCGTACCTGTTACGCTCCAGCCTTCCTCGAGGAGCAGCGTGCAGAGCCTGCGCCCGATGACGCCGCTCGCTCAGGCAACGAATAGCTTCATAATCCGTCCTATCGGCTCAGCAGATTGGCCAAAAATAGTACAGGGTAGCCTCAACGAAAATGCGCCCACGCCCTCGACGTGTGGTGTAGGGTCGGGGACGTAGGCGCATTGTAGAGCTTTTCGTCCTGAACAGGACTATGGCCTTACCTGTGTGCCGGTCAGCGCAGGGTTGCGGCCAGGTCCTGCAGGGAGGAGGCAAGCCGGAGCAGGCCGTCTTCGTCGCCGTACTGCCCCGGGGCCCTGGCGTCATCCTCGACCTGCTCGGCCATGCCGGTCAGCCGGTCTGCGGCGGCCTCCTTTCTGGTTTCGGCGGCGAGCCGCTGGGCTCGTTGGAGTTCGGTATCTACGCGGGTGGCCAGGTCCGGGCGGATGCCGTTGGTTCGTTTGAGCTGATCGAGGTAGGCGCGTGCTACCTCGAAGCTCGCAGGCCAGACCAGCTTCGTCTGGTTCTGGAGGTTGGCCTCGTCGAAGCGCACCAGCTTCGCTGCGTCAATCTCAGCCTGGGACAGGTGCTCGCTCGGGGTGAGCGCGAAGACGTCCAGCCCACGACCGATCTCAGAGGCGTAGATGTAGCCGTTGTACCAGTAGGCGGACCAGTATCCACCCATAGTCAGCCGGGACGCATCCATCGGGCCGCGGTCGAAGTAGGCGATCTCCACCGGGTTCTCCGGATCGGTGAAGTCGAACACCGAGATACCGCCCTGATACCAGGCCTGGACCATGATGTCGCGGCCCGGCACCGGGATGAGCGATCCGTTGTGGGCCACGCAGTTCTCTTCATCGGTCTGCGGGGCGGGGATCTTGTAGTATCCGGCGTGGCGCAGCTTCCGGTCTTCGAGGGTAAAGATGGCGTCGGCGCCCCACTCGGGCCGGTCGGTCTCGCGGCACCGGGGGGCTACGCCGCCGCCCCATTCGTCGGAGAAGAGGACCTTCGTGCCGTCGTTGCTGAAGGTGGCGGAGTGCCAGTAGGCGAAGTTCGGGTCGATGACCTCATCGATGCGCTTCGGGTTTTCCGGGTCGCTTATGTCGAGGAGGATGCCGTTGCCGGAGCAGGCACCGGCCGCCAGTCCGATTTCCGGGTAGACGGTGATGTCGTGGCACTGGTTCGTGACGTACGTCTGCTGCGTACCCTCGCCGTGGTCGCCGCCTGCCCACAGGCCGGCGATGTTGCCTGTCGCGGGGTCCGCGAAAATGCGGGGCATGTTGACGATGCGGGCCTGATGCGGCGCGGCGAGCGGCACCTTGATGACCTCGATGCGGAAGAGGGATGTCTGCGGGTCCACATCCGGAGGAAGGGCCGAGCAGCCTTCGAGTTCGGCATCGGGCCGGACCTGGCTCGTGCCGGAGACGTAGATGTAGACGTGCTCGTCGTCGTTTGGATCAGGCACCAGCGTGTGTGTATGCGAGCCCCGGCAGGTCTGCACAGCGGCTACCTGCTTCGGATGGTCGATGTCCGAAATATCGAAGATGCGGACCCCGCGGAACCGCTCGGCGCTGACCGTGTCGATGACACCTTCCGAGCCGCAGTCAAGGCGGCCCCGCATTTCCTCGACGGACATGAAGAGCAGGTTGCCGTGAACCGAGACGTCGCCCTGGCCACCGGGGCAGACGAGAGCGAGGCGGAGCTTCGGATTTGTCGCGTCGGAGATATCCCATACCTGGACGCCGCTGAAGTTGCCCACGAAGACGAAGTCGTCTTTAAAGGCCAGGTCCGAGTTCATGAATCCGAAGTTGCCGGGGTCGGACGGATCGTAGAATCCTTCCGGGCGCGGGACGTGCGCGACGTGTTCGAGATTCAGGATGGCCTCGCCGGGATCCTTCCATCCGGCTTTGAGCCCGACGCGCGGATCGGCGGGGTTCGGTGCGGAAGCAGGCGCCTGCGCGACTGCTTCACCTGCGGCGGTAATGAGCAGGGCAAAGAGCAGCAGGGAGCGGAGCAGATCAGCAGTAGACAGAACCGGGCCACGCCCGGGCATCGTTTCGGCTTTCATTGTGAACCTGGCTAGAATAGGTACTGCACGCGGAAGCATGCCGTGATCGGGTTCTCAGTGGTGATGATGTGTGGGCGCGGGCGTGGCCTGCGGTGCGGGTGATGCCTCAAGGACGGCACGCATGCGTTGGATCTCGGCCCGCTGATCGGCTTCGACGTCCGATGCGAAGCGGTACACTTCAGACGCTTGCGCCGCGCCCGGGGTGGCGAAGAGGTCCTTAACCATGACCAGTGCCCCTTCGTGGTGGCGGATCATGAACTGCAGGAAGAGGCGGTCGAACTCCTCACCCGTCGCGGCTGCCAGTTGCGCCATTTCCTCCGGGGTGAGCATCCCCGGCATGAGCGCGTGGTGCCCGGCGTTGTGGTGGTGCTGGTGGGCGTCGAGATCAGGTACGGTTTCGCCGCGATCCTGCAGCCAGAGCTGCATCCAGACAATCTCGTCCTGCTGGGAGACTTCGATCCGTTGGGCGAGCAGATGCATGTCCCGGTTGGTGCTGTGGGTGGGGACCAGGGCGGTCATCTCCAGCGCCTGCGCGTGGTGGGGGATCATCCCCTGCATGAACTGCACGTCCGCCTCGGTATATTGCGGAGAATCCTGCTTTGCCGTTTCTCCGGCCGTTACGGCGCGGGTCGGTTCGCCCGGCGCGCCGGGCCGCACGGCCTGACCGGCGACGGGGTAGGCGAGGGCCGTGCATACGACCACGAGGAGACCCGGGATCGCAGTACGTGAGGACCACATCTTCATATCGCTCCCTACGAACGAAAAGTGAATGATGCCGTCCGAGGTAGGGCATAGGTACCGACGGAACGGCAACCATAATATACGCTTAGCGCAGACCAAACAGATAACGGATCTTGCTGCCGTATGGAGGGGCATGGACGAAGCACTCTGCGCAGTTCATGGAGTATGACGATCCGAGGATGTCGTTCCGGTCCGTCTCTTCTACCAACGTGTTGCGCTTCGAATCCGTAGAGATCCAGCGGAACACATTTCTGCTACATGATGCGAGGGCTAGAAACACGGGGGAATGTGGCCTCAACGTGGTTGTTTGAGGATAATTCACTATTCCCCGCAGTGCCGCGTGCCATTTTTAGGCTTGGCATAATCTCATGCATTTCTTCTTCCCATTTACCTCTGCTTATCGTTCATGTTTTTAGTCGACCAGCTCATTTTATCCGGCAGTCTTCTGGTCCTGATAGCGATCCTATCGCGGAAGTTTTCCGCGCGCTTCGGTGTGCCCGTGCTGGTGTTGTTTCTGCTGGTCGGTATGCTGGCGGGATCGGAGGGGATCGGTGGGATCGACTTCAACAACTTCTCGATCGCTCACGGCATTGGTACGGTCGCGCTCGTCGTCATCCTGTTCGATGGCGGCCTTCGCACCTCGCGTGAGTCGCTGCAGAGGGCCTGGAAGCCCGCCCTGTCACTGGCCACGTTAGGTGTGTTTCTCACGGCCGTCATTACGGGCGTATTTGCGTCGTGGATACTGGGGATGTCGCTGCTGCAAGGATTGCTCCTTTCCAGCATCGTGGCGTCGACGGATGCGGCTGCGGTGTTCTCGACTCTGCGATCACAGGGAGTCAATCTCGAAAGGAAGCTGGCCGACACGCTCGAGATCGAGAGCGCTTCGAACGATCCCATGGCCATTTTTCTGACGGTGGGGCTCATTCAGGTCGTGCTCGAGGAACGTTCGCTGGGCGTGGGGCTCCTGAGCTTCTTTGTGATGCAGATGGGGCTCGGCGTCGTGTTCGGGTATGTGATGGGGCGAATCGGAGCCCTTCTCATCAACCGCATCAACCTGGATGCGGCCGGTCTGTATCCCGTGCTCGTGGTTACGATCGGGTTCGCCACGTTCGGCCTGACTGCATTTGCGGGGGGGAGCGGCTTCCTGGCCGTATACATCGCAGGCGTGGTTCTCGGGAACAGCTCGATGGTGTACAAGCGTGGCACCCTGCTCTTCCACGACGGGCTGGCCTGGGTAAGCCAGATTGTCATGTTCGTCGTACTGGGACTGCTGGTTTATCCGAGCGCGCTCGTTGAGACCGCATGGCAAGGTCTGGCCATGGGATTCGTGCTGATGTTCGTCGCTCGTCCGCTCGCGGTTCTCGCTTCGATCTGGCCATTCGGTTTCACGTTCAAAGAGTTCGTGCTGATTTCGTGGGTCGGGTTGAAAGGAGCCGTACCGATCATTCTCGGTACGTTCCCGCTTTTGCTGGGTGTGCCGGACGGCCTCTTGTATTTCAACGTCGTGTTCTTCGTGGTGCTACTCTCCACAGTATTGCAGGGCACGACACTAACGAAGACAGCCCGAATGCTCGGCCTGGAATCACCAGAAGAAGCGGAGCCGCCCGTGACGCTGGATATCACCTCGTTGCACCA
Organism: Rhodothermales bacterium; assembly: GCA_041690215.1. GTDB lineage: Bacteria > Bacteroidota > Rhodothermia > Rhodothermales > DASSAV01 > DASSAV01. Next base: position 282,631 of record JAWLHQ010000005.1, on the reverse strand, counting down.
GGTCAATGCCGATATCGTGGACTACGAGATCACCGAGATCTCTGCTGCTGCACACCTTCGTATCAGCGAGTTGAATCTGCCGGAGGACGTAGTCATCGCTATGGTGACGCGAGACCGAGAGATCATTCCAGCCAGAGGGGCGACCGTGCTGCTTCCCGGCGATCACGTGTTTCTCATACTTCGACCGGGCGCCCGCGAGGCCGTCGATCACGTTTTCCGGCAGATCCCGCAAGAGCCGGTGGAGATCCCGCTTCGTACGGGAATATTATTGCCTGGCTCGATGAGACTGCGTGAGATCGACATACTGTACAGCATCGATCTGAATGGCGATCCGGACGAGAACCTGGAACAGTTCATGCTGCGGCATCTGCACCGTCCCCTGGAGGAAGGTTCCTTCGTAGAGCTACCGGGGCTGCGGCTCTATGTTCACTCCATCGATGAGAAGACGGGGCCGATCATCGGGATCGAAGAGGCGATCACCCATTAAGTGATCTCAGAACCCGCTCTCAGCCAGTTTGCGCGCGATAGAAACGTAGAAGGCGTTGGAGTCGAAATCGGTACCGGGAAAGATCTGGATGCCGATCTCACAGGCGTGGTCGGCGGGGATGCGGCCCAGATACTCGCCCCAGCGAGCGCTTCGTTCGGAGACGAAGCCGTCGTTGGGGCCTTCGGTCCGGTAGAGGATCGAATTGAGGAATCCGAGCCAGGGGCTGATCGGTACGTCCGTGTCTTTGCCTGCTACGCCGGCGTACGACCAGTACGTAACCGCGGGGTGGTCCGGCACCTCCGGGTTGAACGTGCCGGTAACGTATTCCGGCGTTAGCTGCTCGACGCATTTCAGGAAGTTGGCGGTGCAGCCCGCCACGGAAACCTGGCCCATCCAGTTGCAGAGACCGGCGAGCCACTCCTGAACGCGCTCCGGCTGCCGGAGCACGTAGTTCGCGATGCCGCTCCCCCGGTGTGGTGTCGAGATGGTGGATAGAGAGGCGACAACCTCGTGCATGCCCAGTTTGCTGATGAGGTAGCGGGCATCGAGGCCGCCCATGGACTGGGCAATGAGGTTCACTTTTTCGGCGCCCGTCTCATGCAGAATGCGCTCGATGCCCTGTTTCCAGGTTTCGGAACGGTCGGCGACGGTGCTATAGGGGGCAACGTTGGGTGCGTATGCGAGCACGCCGTGGCTGCGCAGGTACATCGCGGTGTCGTGGAGGTGCCCACCGCGTCGGAGTGCGGCAAGCAGTCCGAAGCCGTGCATGAGCACGACGGGGTAGCGCGTGCGGACGACGGGCGGCTGGGGGAAGGGCTCCACTACGAGGAATCGCTGCCCGACGGTATCGGCGATTTTGCTGAGACTCAGGAGCATGGCGCAACGATAAGATCCAGAGGTCCTATCTCCTGAACCTTCAGGTAGTTCCGCTGAGATGGGCAACCGCTTACAGCAGGAGGAACTGGAGCAGCAGGACAGTCAGGATACCTGATATCCCTGCTACGGCGGAGCCGAGCGTTTGCAGGCGGTAGGCCTGGGGTACTGACATCCCGCTGAACTGATTTACGACCCAGAAGTAGCTGTCGTTTGCGTGCGAGACCGTCATGGAGCCCGCGCCGATCGCGAGCACCGTCAGAGCGAGACCGATATCTGAGCCCAGGCCGATGGAAGGAAGCACGGGGGCCACGAGGGGAGCCGTCGTGATGATTGCGACGGTCGAGGATCCAAGGGCTGTTTTCAGCGCGGCGGCGATGATGAACGGGAGGAGGGCACCGAACGAGCCGAAGTCGATGGCGCTCAGCGTGCTGCTCAGGTAATCCGCGACCGGCGTGGCACGCAGCACGCCGCCCAGGGCACCGCCAGCGCCGGTGATGAGGATGATGGCTCCGGCGCTGGCGAGCGCATCCGATACCCACCCACCGTAGACGACGGGGCCATAGCGTCTGGCCGCGATGAAGGCCAGCGCTACACCGAGGAGGAGGGCCGTGTTCGGGTTGCCGAAGAAGGTGATCGTGGCAGCTATGAGTCCTGTGCCGAACGGAGCTTCGGGGAGTTCGGCAACGGAACTCAGGGCAATCAGCAGGACAGGGGCGATGATAGGCAGGAAGGCCCACAACACGCCGGGGCGCGCGGCTTCGAGTGCGGCAGTTTCCTCTGCTGTCGCCTCGACGGGTTGAAAGGGGGCGGTATCGAGCTGCACGCGGGATCCCACGTAGACGGCGAAAGCGTAGGTAGCCAGCACGACGGGAATGGTCGCAATGAGTCCCAGTACGATGACCATCCCTACTCCGGCGCCCAGTTCTCCGGCGGCGGCGATGGGGCCGGGCGTCGGTGGGACGAAGACATGGGTGGTGTAGAGGCCCATGCTGAGCGCTGTCGCGAACACGGCGGGCGAGTGGCGGCTGCCTCGTGCGAGCGAGCGTGCTAGCGGAGAGAGAATGACGAAGCCGGAATCGCAGAATACCGGGATAGACACGACAGCGCCTGTCACACTCATGGCGAAGGCGGCTCGCTGCGGGCCGATGAGGCGGGTAATGGCGTTCCCCATCACCAATGCTCCGCCGCACCGTTCCAGTACGAGTCCAATGACCGTACCTGCCGCGATGACGATGCCGATCTGTCCGACCGTTCCGGAAAAGCCGCTCAGGATAGCAGAAATGGTGTCTTTCCCGGGAAGTCCGGCGAGCAATCCCAGCGCGTAAGCCGCGATGAGGAGGACCAGGAACGCATTGATCTTGAGGCGCGCCGTCGCGATGATAATGAAGAGGATGGCTGCCAGTAGGAGCAGCAGGAGCAAAGGGCCAGAGAGTGCAGGCATGGGTAATCAGGGAGGTACGGTAGGGTGCCGCACGTTACGACGGGTCGCTCAGCCTTGCAAGCGTGGGACTGCCGCACATGATAGGCTGCCCGCACCGGGAGGGTGTGGGCATAAACGCTCGGGATGGGGTTTGCGGGGCCGGGCATGACGTTGACGGGAGGGTTTTGGTTTGATCTGATTTCGGCCTTTTACGGACGTGCTCACGCCAGCGGATAGGTAGTCCTTCAGGGTCGTGCTGCCTGGATTTACTTCGCCGGTCGCTCCGCTCGCGTCCAATCAAGTTGGGAATGACGTTGAGGGGAGGTGTGAGGTGATTCATGCCATGGGGTATTCCTGGCCGGGTGCGAACATCCTCCTGCCTTGCTCCGCTGGACGCGTTCGCAAGGCTGTCCTCCTTCCAAGGAGGATTTTTTCAGGCAGGGCGTGGCAGTGTCACGTCCTTACGACAACTGGATGACACGGTGAGGGCGTGGAATTTGGAATGGGCACGGTACTGCCAAGGTGGGCATGTCGTACTTGACGGACGTGCTCACGCCAGTGAGGTAGTTAGCCTTGAGGTCGTGCTGCCTGGATGCCCGGTCGGGGCCAGGCATGACGTTGTGGGGGAGGTTTGGGGTGAACGTGAGCCGGATTGCTGCTTGTGAGGATCCGATGTTGGTTCCTTGGTGCCCATACGCTCAGGGTCGGGAATGACGTTGGGGGAGAGTTGAGTTTTGAAGTCAGCCGTATTGCCCTGTTGAAGGAGCTAACGCGCTTTCTTGACGCGCATGCGGTCGGGGTCGGGCATGACGTTGGGTGGGGGATGGCGTTGAAGGGAAGCCGTAGTGCCGAGTTTGACAGTACATACGCTTTTTCCCTGACGCCTGTAAGATCGGGGGCGTGGCGTGGGTGGAAAGGGGTGGGCTGGATGTGTTCCCGGTCGGCGGCTGGGGTAGGGTGCCGTATCGGGATCGGGCTTAGAAGAAGAGCGCCACGTCCATGCCGAGCACGAAGCGTTCGAGGAGGAAGATGACGGAAGCTGCGACGAAGGGTACGCGGATGTTGTCGTTCAGTGGGCCGGGAGCGGCCTCTGCGACGGCTGCAAAGAGGACACTGACGGCGCCGACCCAGAACGTAAAGCCCGGCATCAGCGCCATGATGATGAACCCGGTTATGATGAAGGCTGTACTGCCCTCCACGGTACGGCGCGTCCGGCCCCACCGCAGGCGTCCGAAACGCCGGCCGACGAGGGCAGCGGCGGCGTCGCAGACCATGAACATGGCAAAAGATCCGGCGGCGATGCGGACGGGGAACACGGTGGCGAGCAGCGTGGCGGTGATCAGTACCCAGGTGGCGCCATTGATCACGATGGGACCACCTACGGGATGAATTTCCTCTGCACGCATCATGAATCCGAAGATGCGGTAGATGAAGCGGGCGAATGCCTCTGAACGAGCGCGGAAGTAATCTCCCGCGAGTGCGAGGAGCGTGAGCGGGATGAGGAGAAAGAGCGCCTGTTTCCCGATTACGGCGATGGAGAGCGGGACGACGAGCGCCAGGAGGTGGAGCGCCTTCCGTTTCAATTCGGCAGCATAGGGGATCTGAGGGACCTCCTCCTCAATGTGTGCTTCTGGCGCGGGGCGTTGCCTCATGCGTGGATCCATGCTGCTGAACGTGTAACGGATCGGGTTGGCCGGGAACCTAATCGTATTCATGCTCCCTCGAGCCGATAATGCCGCTCCATCAACCGACATAGTTCGGTGATTGTTCGATATGCCAGGTGCGGTGAAGCATGCTTTCGTATGAGGATCGGGTGAATCGTTACGGGAGCGGAGCAGCGGGTGCGTCTGCCAGAGGGTATACGGGGTACCTTTGCGCGGATCTACCCGAGGCAGGCCGGGTTGAAACGGTCTATTTCATGGCATTGATGTGCACAGCCCGTACCATTCGTCGTGAACCACGCGACGTGGCGCGTAACCCCACTGCCGGGCCGGATGTAAGGCATCCCTGAGCTGAACTATGGATACGGTCGTTACATTCGGAGCTATCGTTTTTGGGACCGGGCTCTGGCTGTGGATTCTGCGCCGTTACGACCGGATCGAGCCGGAAGATTTGCGCCACCTGATCAACGTGGCTGTAGTGGGTGGGCTGGCGAGTGTAGTTGTGGCGGCCCTCATCAACGAGGGGGTGAGCCGCTCGCTGGGTATCCGGTCGAGCATGTTCGCCAACGCAGAACGCATCGACGTATGGAAGCTACTCATCTTTACCATCGTCGTCGGGTTTGCGGAGGAGATATCCAAGGCTGTCGCTACCCTGGTCGTTACGCGCAAGTTTGGCGACCTCAACGAGCCGATCGACGCGATGATCTACGCGATGACGGTAGGGCTCGGCTTCGCTTCGTTCGAGAACGCGCTGTATGCCACACGTTTTGGCAACGAGGTGCTTCTGGTGCGTTTTCTCTGGCCGGTTCCGGCGCACATGGCCTATGCGGCGCTCTGGGGGTACGGCCTTGCCCTGGCCCGGTTCGTTCACCCGGAAAAGAATACGTTCCGCGTGATGTGGCCGTCTATCGCTGCTGCGGGGATCGTCCACGCAGGCTCTAACTTCTTGCTTTTCATGCAGGAGTCGTATGCGGCACTCATTAGCTTGGCGGCGCTGGGGGTGCTTGCCTACCTCGCCCATCTTCGTCTCATCAAGCTCGCGGACGAGTCGCCCTTTCTGGAGCCGGGTGAATGCCCCGTCTGCCGTAATTTGAACCCGCCGACGGCCGAGCGGTGTGTGCATTGCGGCCACCCGCTCCAGGAGACAGAGATCTTCGTCACCTGTCCGTCCTGCGGTCAGGCTCGCGTGAACATCCACGGGGATACGTGCCCCGTCTGTGGTTTCGTCCTGGAGCCTTCGGACTCTCCCGAGCCTAAGTAACTCCGTCTGGCCGGGGCAGACTCTGAGAAGAAGTATCCCGACAGGTCGGGACAGGCTCCGTGACTAAGTGCGAATGGGGGATGGCGCAGGCTTGTTGTATATGGGGGTTGTGGGTTAGACCTGACAGGTTTTTGAAAACCTGTCAGGTCTGGTACCGTGTCCGTACGGGGCCGCAGTGCTGTGAAGAAAATGGCGCAGAGACCTGGTTTAATCTGATTTCGGCCTTTACGGAAGTGAGCACGCCAGCCAAACGGCATGCCTGTAGGGCATCTCGCCTGGATTTACTTCGTCGGTCGCCTGCGGCTCGCGTCCATTTTCATGGGAATGAAGTTGAGGGGGAGGCGTGAGGTGAAGATGAGCCGGATTGCCCTGTTTGAGGGTGTACCGAGGTTGCCTTCTTTCTAACCGTGGTGGGGGGAATCGCGCTCTCATACGGGGGTTTCCTATATTGCGGGGCGGGTTTGTATGATTGCGCCCGGCTCGGTCCCGTTCCACCTCTCCTTACGGTATCGCGGTCATGAAACACAGGTCTCTCTTATCCATCGTGCTCGTGGTGGTGCTTTTCGGAGCCGGTTGTGCCGGAGAATCGAAGGACGACTACGCAGCGAAGATGGCCGAGCAGCATGCACACGATACGACGGTGGCTACGCCTATCACTGCTGAGCCGACTGCTGCTGTCGATACGTCCAGCATACCGTACGGGACTATCGACGGGCAGGTGGTGACAGGGTACATGGCGGCGCCGGCCAACGTGGATTCCGCGCGCCAGGTGCTGGGCCTGGAGGCGGGAAGCGCGCTTCCAGGAGTCATCGTGATTCAGGAGTGGTGGGGGCTGAACGATAACATCAAGGCAATGGCACGTCGCCTGGCCGGGGAGGGTTATCGGGCGCTTGCGGTCGACCTGTATGGAGGCCAGGTTGCCACGCAGTCCGAGCAGGCGCAGCAACTCGTGCAGAGAGCCCTCCAGAACCAGCCTGCCCTCATCGAGAATCTGAGGGCGGCGTACCGGTATCTCGCAGAAGAGCAGAACGCGCCGCGTGTGGGCGTCGTCGGCTGGTGTTTCGGAGGGGCGATGTCGCTTCAGGCTGCCCTTGCGCTTCCGAAGGAACTGGATGCGACCGTCATCTACTACGGACGGCTCGTGGAGGACCGGGCAGCGCTGACGAAGCTGGAGATGCCGATTCTTGGTTTCTTCGGGGGCCAAGACGACGGCATCCCTCTCGAACAGGTTCGTGCGTTCGAACAGACCCTGAAGGACCTCGGGAAGGAAGTGGAGATCCACGTGTATGAGAACGCAGGCCACGCTTTCGCCAACCCCACCGGCAACAACTATGATGCCGGGGCGGCGGAAGATTCCTGGGCACGGACGCTGGCCTTCTTCAAAGAGAATCTCACTGGCGAGGTGTTCATGTAGCCGGTACGCGACTGCATTCAGCGACTCTTCACGGCAAAAGGGCGTCTTCTGGAAACGGAGGTACGCCCTTCGTCGTGCTAACGAAGTGAGGCTTGCGGCTGTTTGAGCACGCGGCGAGCAATGCCTCTCTAATCATATAACCCTATCTATCCATAACTCAGGATTAGAACCGATCCGCCCGGGGCCTGTAACCGGCCGTCCGTAGCGGCAAGCGACTCATGTCCGATTTTCCTCCTCTACAGAACGATCTTCTTCTTCGCGCCGCGCGGCGGCAACCCGTCGAACGTACTCCTGTCTGGATGATGCGTCAGGCAGGTCGTTACCTGCCCGAGTACCGTGCGCTCCGGTCCGAGGACGAATTCTTTACCGTGTGCCGCACGCCAGATCTGGCAGCGGAGGCGACGCTCCAGCCAATCCGGCGCTTCGACTTGGATGCTGCCATCATTTTCTCGGATATTCTGGTCGTCCCACAGGCCATGGGGCTGGACGTGCGGATGGAGCGAGGGAGAGGTCCGGTGTTCCCACAGCCCTTACAAGGGCCTGACGATCTGCGCCGGCTCATCCGTCCCGATGTGAACGAGAGTCTGGGGTACGTCTTCGATGCGATCACGCTCGTCCGCCGGGAACTGAATGGGAGGGTGCCGCTCATCGGGTTCTGCGGTGCGCCCTGGACGCTCATGGCGTACATGATCGAGGGCGGGGGCAGTAAGACGTTTGCCCGTGCGAAAACCTGGCTCTACACGCTTCCGGCGGAGAGCCACCGGCTTCTGGAGGCGATCACAGACGTGCTGTTGACGTATCTGGACGGCCAGATCCGGGCGGGTGCCCAGGCTATCCAGGTTTTCGATTCGTGGGCGGGGTACCTGGGCCCTGTCGAGTTCAACATGTTTGCTCTTCCGTACCTGCGGCGGATCGCTGCGCATCTTCGCGAGAACCACCCCGAGGTGCCGACGATCGTGTTTGCAAAGGGAGCGCATTACGCGATGGAGGAGCTTGCCGAATCGGGATTCAACGTGATAGGGCTCGACTGGACGATGGACCCTCGCGTTGTGCGCGACATCGTGGGGGATCGGGTGGCCTTGCAGGGAAATCTCGATCCATGTGTTCTCTACGCCGATCCGGACACGATCCGGACAGAGGTTTTGCGCATGCTCAGCAATTTCGGTCCGCTAGGCCATATTGCCAACCTCGGCCATGGCATGCACCCAGATCACGACCCCGAGCACGCCCGTGCCTTTATCGATGCGGTCCACGAATTATCCGTCGAAGTTGCGCAGTAGTACTGAAAAGGTGGTTGAATGTCCGGGGATCCAGGTGTGCGGATCCCCGGACATTCTGGTTGGCGGCGGACAAGCCGCTTTCATTCCTCTCATGGCTCACGTAGCGCCGCGGTAGTAAAAAAGAGGCTGCCGTATGCATCTCACTGCGAAACGCCCTATTTCGAGACCGTAACAGCGGCAAGCGCCGGTTGTAACAGAGGGCGTCCATCTTCGGTGGAGAAATCCCCGCTCCAATTCCGTTTGAAGGGTAAGGTCGCCAAGAACTCCCCGTAAGGAGTTTGCAGGCGGTCCGTTCTGCACACGTGGCATCTTCGGCATGAGTCGATACGCCGCACGAGTGCATTACTGTACGGAGTTGTAGAGGGATGGAGGTGTATCGTGAAAACCATGAAAAAGGCCATGGTTACGGTGCTGACCGCTCTGATTGCGGCGGTAGCACCCGACCATGTTAGCCATATAGAATCTGTGGCGCATGCCACGGCCGACAGCACGCAGACTGTCCTGACAGCTGAGCGCGAGAAGATTTTGAATGCGACCCCGAGCCCGGCGCTGGCACCGGCAGACGTGGTCCAGATCGTGGTAGAAGCGCTGGGGATGAATGATTACCCGCATGCGAATGCGGGCGCCGAAGTGGCCTTCCGCTTTTCTTCTCCGGATAACCGGAGGACGACCGGTCCGCTAGAGAAGTTCATCGAACTTGTGCATAACCCGGTATACCGGCCGGTATTGAACCACATCCACGCCCGGTACGGAAAGATCAAGATTTCCGAGAACCAGGCTACGGTTCCGGTCATCATCGTATCCGAGAGCGCGGAGCGGCACGGATACCTGTTCACGCTGAAGCGTCAGGTTGGAGGCGAGTTCGACAGATGCTGGATGACCGATAGCGTTCTCCCGTTCGACGTCGAAACCGAGGAGGAGCCCTCACTGGTCATGAAGACGAGCCTGGCGATGTGAGTGCGTTTTCGAACGAGTAGGGAGCATCGAAGGTCATGGTGCGTAGGGTGGCATTCTTTAGTGCCCGTGCGTTTATTGCCGGGTCAGAAGTTATCACTACGCGCCATGACCATCGATACGATCCGGGATTACTGCCTCTCCAAGCAGGGCGTCTCCGAGGGTTTTCCGTTTGGAGAGGAAACGCTTGTGTTCAAGGTCGGCAGCAAGATGTTTGCACTGCTCGACCTTGCCGCCTTGCCTTCGAGTGTGAATCTGAAATGCGATCCAGAGTGGAGTGCCGAACTGCGTGAACGGTACCCCGCCGTTATGCCGGGCTACCACATGAACAAGCGGCACTGGAATACGGTCGTCATGGACGGGAGCATTCCGTCGGCGGAAGTGTGTCAGATGATCGACCACTCGTACGAACTGGTAGCGAAGGGACTGACTCGGGCGGAGCGGCAGGCACTCGGTTTATGATCGACGTGCTTTTCGTGGACAACCAGATCCTCGTGGTGAACAAGCCTGCGGGAATGCTGGTTCAGGAGGACGAGACGGGAGATCCGGATCTGTTCACGCTTGCAAAGGCGTACGTCAAGGAGCGGTTCGAGAAGCCGGGTAACGTGTATCTCGGTCTCGTACACCGGCTGGACCGGCCCGTTTCCGGCGTGATGGTGTTTGCCCGTACATCGAAGGCGGCAGCTCGCCTTTCCGACCAGTTCCGCAGGCGGACGGTAGACAAACGGTATCTCGCCGTGGTGGAGGGTGTCCGGCAGGGATCCGGTAGCTGTGTCGATTACCTCGTCAAGGAGAACCGGCGGGTGCGGGTCGTGCCGAAAACCTACCCCCGTGCACAGCGTGCGGAACTATCCTGGAAGGCCGTGGCGGTCCGGGGTGGGTTATCCCTGGTCGAAGTCAGGCTAGAAACCGGCAGGCCGCACCAGATCCGTGTTCAACTGGCACATGGCGGGACACCCATACTGGGCGACTTTCGTTACGGGGCTACGAAGGAACTGGACGGCCGCAACATCGCCCTGCATTGCTACCATCTGGGGTTTGAGCATCCTACGAGGCGGGAGCACATGGCGTGGGAGACACTGCCACCTGAGACGTGGGGTGGTCTGTTTGACCGGGAGGTTAGCGGGTTGCTGGGTAGGTCCTGACATCAGAGCGGAGCGCATGGTGGTGGTTGTGCTGCCTGGATGCTCGGTCGGGGGTGTCAAGGAAATGGCGCGGTGTCCGGGTTTAATCTGATTTCGGCCTTTCGGAGGTGCTCACGCCAGCGGGTAGGTAGCCTTGAGGTCGTGCTGCCTGGATTTACTGCGTCGGTCGCGCCGCTCGTGTCCGCCTTCGCGGGCATGACGGTGAGGGGGAGGTTTTAGGTGAACGTGAGCCGGATTGCCTGGATCGAGGTTGTGAACATGGCGCCTTGACGCGTATGTGGTCAGGGTCGGGCGTGATGTTGGGGTGGGGAGATCCTGGAATGAGGTTGGATTGCTCTATTTGAGGGCATTGAGCGAATCTCTTCGGGGCGTGTGGGGGCCGGGGGAGGGACGAGTTGAGAAGCATTCGGTCGAAAATGGGGATGGCTCTCCTTTAACTCGGAGGTTCAGGCATGTATTATCCGTTACCGGATATCCTGGAAGTCTTGAAGACTTCGAGCAGGCGGATACCGGTTCGGTTTCATGCGTATGCCTTCCTGTGAGTTTCTACAGTCAGATTGCAGTCTGTCCGAGACATCATGCTCGATAACGAAGAACGTGTTGCCCGGCTCCGTGAGGAGCCCCGCACCGATATCTCGATGGGTCACCGGATGCAGCGCTTCGTGGAAGCGTTGCAGCACAGTATCTGCGCGGCGCTGGAGGATTTCGAGGAGGATGTGCGCTTCCGGACGGATGCCTGGGAGCGTCGGGAGGGGGGAGGTGGCCTCAGCCGTGTTCTGGAAGGCGGACAGGTATTTGAGAAAGCAGGGGTCAATACTTCTGCGGTGCATGGCGTGCTGCCCGAGCGGACGGCGGCGATGCTGAACGTCCAGCCCGTTCCGTTTTTCGCGACCGGGCTTTCGCTCGTCATCCATCCACGTTCTCCGTACGTTCCGGCGGTTCACGCGAACTTTCGCTATTTCGCGCTCGGGGAGGACCTGTTCCGGCCTATCGACCAGTGGTTTGGCGGCGGGGCGGATCTGACACCGTGCTACCCTTTTCTGGAGGATGCCCGGCATTTTCACCGTGTCTGGAAGGAAGTGTGCGACCGCCATCCTGTTGCGGATTACGAGGTGTTCAAGCAGCGCTGCGACGAATATTTCTATCTCCCACACCGGGGCGAGACGAGGGGCGTGAGCGGCATTTTCTACGATTACCTCCGGGATGATCCGGAAGGTACGTTTCTGTTTTCCCGCGATGCGGGCAGGGCTTTTTTGCGGTCGTATCTGCCAATCGTCGAACGCCGGAAGGATATTCCCTATGGAGAGCGCGAGCGGACCTTTCAGGAGATTCGCCGGGGCCGTTACGTCGAATTCAACCTGCTTTTCGATAGGGGTACCCGGTTCGGGATCGAGACGGAAGGTCGTACGGAAAGCATACTGATGAGCCTTCCGCCGCACGTCCAGTGGCATTATGACTGGCATCCGGCACCCGGTTCGCAGGAAGCTGATGCACTCTGGTTTTTCCAGCCACGAGACTGGCTGACACTCAAGCCAGCCGACGTGCCCGGAGACTCTGCATCCCGGTATCCCGGTTCATTATGACGCCGGGTTCCGCTTTCATTCGAGCGCGGAACGGTAGGCAGGCCCTTGAAATTGCGGGGCTAATTATGTGATGTTCAAACGCGAAGGTGCGCTTTGCTTTGAGCAATATTCAAGTAGGAAGTGGAACTGAACGGACTTAAAAAGGCTAGACTTAGCTAAGTTTTAGAGCCTTTCCCCGTTCTCATCTACGCAGCGGTCCATGACGCCACGTGAGTTTCTCAAGAAGTACCGGTACGACAAGCGGCTGATTACCGGACGTTATTTTCCGTCGGCGCCGCTTACGGTGGAGCCGGGTGACCGGGTGGGTGTCGTCCTGCTGAATCTCGGCGGGCCGGACAAGACGGAGGAAGTGCGGCCGTTTCTCTACAACCTGTTCATGGACCCGGCCATCATCGACATGCCATTTGGCGGAATCCTCCGTCACTGGCTGTCGAGCTTTATTGCCAAGACCCGGTCGAAGTCCGTCGCAAAGGATTACGAGGTGATCGGCGGGGGGTCGCCGATCAATCGCCTGACGCGGGAACAGGCCGGGCGCCTCATGCGCGTGTTGAACGATAAGTACGGGAAAGAGATCGGGGTCGAGTTCAAGACGTACATCGCGATGCGGTACTGGCATCCGTTCAGCGAAGAGGCCGCGGCGAGGATGGTAGAGGACGGCATCACGAAGGTCGTGTTGCTGCCGCTCTATCCGCAGTACTCGAAGACCACGACCGGCTCTTCCCTGTTGTACTGGTGGATGCTCTCCGAAGAGAAAGAGATTCCATCGTGGCCGACCACGTACGTTTTCGAATATGCAGCCAATCCGAAGTACATCCGGGCGATCAGCGAGCGGATGGACGAAGGGCTTCAGCGTTTCCCAAAGGACGTCCGGTCCAAGGTTCAGATCATCTTCAGTGCGCATGGTACCCCGCTCAAGGAGATGAAGGAGCGCCGCGATCCATATTGCTGCCTCATTCATTCGACCGTCGAGCAGGTGATGAACCTGCGAGGGCATGACCGGCCCTTCCACGTATCGTTCCAGAGCAAGGTCGGTCCTGCAGAATGGCTCACGCCGAGCACGCCTGACAAGCTCAAAGAGCTGGCGGATCAAGGGCACAAGAGCGTGCTCGTCGTACCGGTAGCGTTCGTCACGGATCACGTCGAGACCGCGTATGAGCTGGATGTGGAGGTCCGTGCAGAGGCCGAGCACTTTGGCATCGAGCATTACGAAGTAACTTCCGGCCTCAATTGCCATCCGCTGTTCATCGAGGCGCTGGCCGAAGCGGTGGCGGCTCAGCTTGCGCCGGTGGGTCGGCCTGCCAGCTGGCTCGGGTCCAGCGGTGACGGGGCACCGGTCTCACAGGAGTATACGCTTCGTCCTCTCGATCAGATGCCGCGTTTCCCGACGGCAGAGCGTTGCACGCGATGCCACCAGTGTGAGAAGATCACGGAGGCCCGGCAGTGGACTACCACTACGTCATCTGCCATCGCTTCCCGTGCGAATCGTTAAGGTTCACGCGCATGCTATCCTTGACCGGGCGCGCGGTTTCAGCATGAACACCCGGTGGCCCGTTCCTGCACCTGCGAGGTGAGCCTGCGCGCATCTTGAATCCAAGATCCGACGTCAGCTTGACTCAACTATCCGATCACCTGCTTCGCACCCTTGCTGCCGTTCCGGCCAGCAGCACCATCCTGGAACTGGGCTGCTCCAACGGACGGCACACGCTGCCGCTTTTTCAACTCGGATTCGACGCATACGCCTGTGACGTGGAAGAAGAGGCGGTATTGCGTGCGCGGGCGTGGGTGGCCGAGCAGGCGGGGCCGGCAGAGGCGGAGCGGCGGATTACCCCGATTCTACGGATCGATGCGCTGGGGTATCCGGACGATTTTTTCGATTGGGTCATCGCCTACGATACTTTTGACAGCATTACCTCCTACGATGAACTCAGCGGCGCGCTCGTCGAGGCGCGCCGCGTCCTCAAGCCAGGCGGGTGGATCTATGTAGCCGTCCCGGCGCTCGACCCCGCGTTCAACCCGCGCACCCAAGAGGCAGAATACGCCAGCGACAGCGGTCCACAGTTCAGTTATACAGAAGACACACTCACGCAGATGATGGAGGAGAACGGCCTGGCTCTCGCCGAAGTCCCACGGCGAACGTCCACGGACCATCTGCGCCTCGAAGGGATTTACCGCCGCGTGGAGCCAGATACGCCCGTTTGAACCGGTACTTTGGGCCGGACGCATGCATCCGAAGGGAATCGATTCTTCAAGGATACGACCTGTCCTGTCCCTGAGTGTATGCGTACATTCCTTTGGAATACGTTGCATCCTTTCTGCCTTCAGGCTGACGACACATACGCCATGAGCACACTTCCCCCACCACGCAGTCAGGACATCATTCACGCGCCGGAAACCAGCAGGCACTTGTTCGAGCGTGCCCAGAAGGTGATTCCGGGCGGTGTCAACTCGCCGGTCCGGGCGTTCAAGAGTGTGGGAGGGACGCCCCTCTTCATCGATCGCGCAGAGGGGGCCTACCTGGAGGATGCCGACGGAAACCGGTACGTGGACTACGTGGGATCCTGGGGCCCCATGCTGTTAGGGCATGCGCATCCGGACGTAGTCCGGGCCGTGCAGGAGGCAGCGACCGGTTCCACTTCGTTCGGTGCGCCGACGAAGGTGGAAATCGAAGTGGCCGAACTGATCTGCGAACTGGTGCCCTCCATCGAGAAGGTCCGCATGGTGAATTCCGGCACAGAGGCTACCATGAGTGCGGCACGCCTGGCGCGGGGATTCACGGGGCGCGACAAGGTGATCAAGTTTCAGGGTAATTACCACGGTCACGCCGATTTCTTCCTGATCGCGGCGGGAAGCGGCGCCCTTACGATGGGAGTTCCCAACTCGCCCGGCGTGACTCCCGGTACGGCGCAGGATACACTGATCGCACGCTACAACGACATCGAGCATGTCCGTGACCTCGTGAATGCGAACCCAGGCCAGGTGGCGTGCATCATCGTCGAGCCCGTGGCCGGGAATATGGGATGCATTCCTCCCGAGCCCGGTTTCCTGGAGGGGTTGCGCGCCCTCTGCGATGCAGAAGGGATCGTGCTGATCTTCGACGAGGTCATGACGGGTTTTCGCGTCGCTCGCGGCGGTGCGCAGGAGCGTTTCGGCGTACAACCCGACCTGACGACGCTCGGAAAGATCATCGGCGCCGGTCTGCCTGTCGGGGCGTACGGGGGGCGGCGGGAGATTATGGACTACATTTCGCCTGCGGGGCCGGTCTACCAGGCCGGTACGCTGTCCGGCAACCCGCTGGCCATGAACGCCGGGCTTGCGATGCTTCGCATCATCGCGGATTCGCCGGATCTGTACGAGCGGCTCGAGACGTACGGGGCCGCGCTGGAGGAGGGGACTCGTGAGAACCTT
Source organism: Rhodothermales bacterium (assembly GCA_041690215.1). Lineage (GTDB taxonomy): Bacteria > Bacteroidota > Rhodothermia > Rhodothermales > DASSAV01 > DASSAV01. The sequence goes on along the minus strand of JAWLHQ010000005.1, from coordinate 267,145 downwards.
CGCGCCATCGGCCTGGACTATTATACTACGCGGGTCGGGTCGATGGGATGTCTCTTCTTTACGGAGAACAAGGTCGTGGACTACGATACGGCACTTACCAGCCGTACGCAGCAGTTCGCCCGGTATTTCCACGCCATGCTTTCGCAGGGGGTATACCTCGCGCCGTCGCAGTTCGAGGCCTTCTTCTGGTCTACCGCCCACGGCGAGCGGGAACTGGAGCATACCCTGCGTGCTCAGCGGTGGGCTTTGCAGCAGTCGCTTGAGGAGTAGGTGTCGGGGCATATCGGAGCGAGCGCACTGGAGAGGTGGGGAGGCCCCGAATACCGGCGAGCAAAAAAGCACACTGTCCGGCTTTTTATGCTCGTCGTGATTGACCTTAGCGGGCGGAATCGCTTTATTTCAGTGTTTTCGCAAACTGAGCACGTGCGATATCCGGCTCGTTGCAGCATGGAGAGGCTGCGAAGCGCTTTCAGATCCACGAGATGCTGCCTGTGTAGCCGTTTCATGCTTTAACGTTTAAGTGAATCTATTACCATCCATTCATCGGAGCTGGCCATGTTCTACCGAGACCTGACCGGGCACACATCGTCCACCCTGCACATGCTGCTATCCGCATCAGCTGCCGGCCTCGTTGCCTGTACGGTGAGTGCCTGTGCAGGGGACCGGGCGGAGCCCGCTCCGGCGGGGGACGCGAGTGAAACGGCCGTTGCGGCGGTGAACACGCTCACGAGCCAGGAGCAAGCAGAGGGCTGGATTCTCCTTTTTGACGGCGAGAGCTTTGAGAACTGGCGCGGCATCGGGCAGGATTCGATACCCGCGCAGCACTGGGTCATCGAGGATGGCACCCTGCACAAGGTGGCCAGCGGCAAGGTGCCGGTCGCTCCTGACGGGCAGCCGCTTCGGGGGGGCGACCTGATAACGGTTGATACCTACGATAATTTCGAGTTCGCTTTTGACTTCAAGTTGAGCCCCGGCGCCAACAGCGGCGTGAAGTACAACGTCTCGGAAGAAATGTCGCTGAGGAACCCCATGGCCCGGGCGGCGCTCGGGTTCGAGTATCAGGTGCTCGATGACAGCCTGCATCCGGATGCGAAGATGGGCGTCAACGGAAACCGCACGGCGGCCGCTCTCTACGACATGATTCCGCCGAACGCGAACAAGAAGATGAAACCCACGGGAGAGTGGAACCAGGGCCGCATCGTGAAGCAGGGCAACCACGTCGAGCACTGGCTGAACGGCGAGAAGGTCGTGGAGTACGAGATCGGCAGCGAGGAATTCAACCAATATCTGGCTGCCAGCAAGTACAAGGATATCCAAGGATTTGCGGATAACCGGAAGGGGCACATCGTTCTTCAGGACCATAACGACGATGTGTGGTACCGGAATATCAAGGTGCGCCCGCTGCCTGCGGAGCAATAAGAGGGTGTTCGGGTAGTGAGATCACTGGTACCTGAAACCCAACTCCTACCGTTTGAGCCATCAACTTAGACCAGGGGGCTATCATGACAGCAGGGGAATCGAGACGGAATTTCCTGAAAGGGGCGGCTGTGGGGCTGGCCGGTGTTGCCGTTGCGCCCATGCAGGCCTTTGCAGAGCCGGTCCGTGTAGCTCGTGCAGGCGCGGTGAAAGGCGGCGTTAAACTGGGGGTGGCGAGCTACTCGCTGCGCAAGTTCAGCCGGCCCGAGGCGATTGCGATGATCAAGGAGATCGGCACGCCATACGTCAACATCAAGTCGTTCCATCTTCCGTATGAGAGCACGGCGGAAGAGTATGCGGCGGCACGGAAGGACTTTGCCGATGCCGGATTGCAGGTCGTCGGCGGCGGCACGATCACGTTCCAGGAGGATACGGACGAGGATGTTGGCAAGTACTTCGAGTATGCCAAGAATGCCGGCATGCCGCTTATGGTGGTAACGGGGGCTCCGGAGATCATGCCGCGCGTAGAGAGGTTCGCCAAGCAGTACGACATCAAGGTCGCGATCCACAACCACGGTCCGGAGGACAAGTTTTATCCGGCTCCTGCCGATGCGCTGGAGGTCATCAAAGATATGGACCCGCGCATGGGGCTCTGCATCGACGTGGGGCACACGACGCGTACAGGTACGGATGTGGTGGCGGCCATCGCAGACGCCGGACCCCGGCTCCTCGATATGCACATCAAGGACCTGAGTGACCTCATGGTGAGGGAGAGCCAGGTGATCGTGGGACGCGGGAAGATGCCGATTGCCGATATTTTTCGGCAGCTCATCAAGATGGACTTCCAGGGGTACGTCAATCTCGAGTACGAAATCAACGCCGACGATCCGCTGCCGGGCATGCTGGAATCCTTCGCGTATATGCGGGGCGTGCTGGCCGGGCTGGGTGCGCCCAGCGTAACCGTATCTCTTGGCTAACCACCGGAGGGCCGCGTCATGTCGATCTCAGTTGCTACGCGCCGGGATTTCGTCAAGACTGTTGCGGCCGGGTTGGCCGGGGCTGCGGTCGGTATGCCCGCATCGAGTTATGCCCGTATTCTCGGGTCCAATGAGCGGATCGGGATCGGAATCATCGGGATGGGCCGACAGGCGCGCGGGCACTTGCAACGGCTCCTGCAAGATCATGCGGCGACGGCGCAGGTGGTTGCGCTGTCGGACGTCTACGAGCCCAATCTGCGTTGGGCGGCCCAGCGGGCTCCGGACGCACAGACGTATACGGATTTCCGACGGCTGCTCGAACGGCCCGAAGTGGACGCGGTCTTTGTCGTGACTCCGGATCACTGGCACGCGCTGAACACCATCCTTGCGACCGAAGCCGGGAAGGACGTCTACGTCGAGAAGCCCACGGCGGTACGGGTTTCCGAGGGACGCCAGATGGTCGAGGCGGCGCGGAAAAACAACCGCATCGTGCAGGTTGGCACGCAGCAGCGTTCCAGCTTCGTATTTCAGAACGCCGTGGATATCGTGCGAAGCGGCAAGCTGGGCCCGATCAGCTTTGTCCGTACCTGGAATTATGGCAACGAGTATCCGGCAGGGATTGGCAATCCGCCGGACGGCGCGCCGCCTGCAGGGCTGGACTGGGAGATGTGGCTCGGACCGGCTCCACGTGTGCCCTACAATGCCAACCGGTTCGGTGTTGCGGTCGATGCCGAAGGCAACTTCACGCGGTGGGCAACGTGGCGCTATTTCTGGGATTATGCCGGAGGCATGATGACGGACTGGGGGGTTCACCTGCTCGATATCGTGCAGTGGGCCATGGAGGTCGACTATCCTACGTCGGTTGCGGCCGTGGGCGGCAAGTTTTATCTCCAGGACAACCGCGACACGCCGGATACTATCGTGGCTACATACCAGTATCCGACGTTCGTTGCGACCTACGAGAATCGCCAGGATAACGGTTTCCCGATGGAGGGGCACGGCTACGGCATCATGTTTCACGGGACGAACGGGACGCTGTTCGTCGACCGCAGCGTGCTCAAGTTAATGCCGGAGAAGGGGAGCAGCCTGGAGCCGCTGGAACTGAAGAACGAAGGCAACGACGGCAGTAAACACATCGCCAACTTCCTGGACTCCGTGAAATCCCGAGAGAAGCCGATTTGCGATATCGAGATCGGCCACCGGTCGAGCAGTACGGCGATGCTCGGGAACGTGGCGTACCGCCTCGGGCGGCAGATTCAGTGGGACGGAGAGCGGGAAGTTGCCGTCGATCTGCCCGAGGCAGAGGCTTTGTTGATTTCAGAATACCGGACGTCCTGGGCGCTTTAGCCGGAAATGGCAGGCCGGGCTTGTGACTACCGTGTGAACGTTGTTTATTGAAGCATCCGTGTAGAGACGCCCGTTTATGGCAGGGCTTTCTACCGCAATGTTGTTGCACCTTAACAATCTAAGGGTTCCTTGCAGATGGCAGGCAGAAGTACATCGCGACGCTCCTTTCTCAAGCTGGCAGCTAGTTCCACGGTAGCTGCAGGATTCGCAACCTCCGCGCTGGCGGGCAGCCGGACTCAACTGTTGACAGCGGAACCGCTCAAGCCGGTTTCTCCGAACGATCGGATTCGGATTGCGTCCATCGGAATGGGTATCATCGCGTACAGCGATGTCAATACGGCTCTGCGGGTGCCCGGCGTCGAGTTCGTCGCGGCTGCCGACCTTTACGACAGCCGGCTCGTACGGGTTAAGGAGGTTTACGGCGATCACATCTTCACGACGCGCGATTACCGGGAGATTCTGGCCCGGCCGGATATCGATGCGGTCATCGTAGCCACGCCGGATCACTGGCATAAGCAGATCGCGGTAGATGCGATGGAAGCAGGCAAGCACGTGTACCTCGAGAAGCCGATGGTGCACCGGGTAGAGGAGGGCCCGGAGGTGATTGCCGCGCAGGAACGGACGGGCCGCGTGCTCCAGGTGGGAAGCCAGTTCGCAAGCTCGCTCATCTTCGCCAAGGCGCAGGAACTGTTCGAGGCCGGAGCCATCGGACGGCTGAACATGATCGAGGCCTCGTATAACCGGAATTCATCGCTCGGGGCCTGGCAATACTCGATTCCGCCCGATGCGTCGCCCGAGACCGTCGATTGGGATACGTTCCTGGGGAACGCGCCGAAGCGTCCGTTCGACGCCGTACGTTTCTTCCGGTGGCGCAATTATTCGGACTATGGAACGGGTGTGGCCGGAGACCTTTTCGTTCACCTGTTCACGGGTATCCACCGTGCCATCAGTGCGAAGGGCCCGACCGAGATCTATGCGGTGGGGGGGATCCGCAAATGGAAGGATGGCCGGGACGCTCCGGATGTCATGCTGGGTTTGTACCAGTACCCGGAAACGGATAAGCATCCGGACTTTACCCTGGCATTGCAGACGAACTTCGCTCATGGTGGTGGAGGCGGGACGGTCTTCCGGTTCATTGGAGACGAGGGGGCGATGAGCATCGAAGGTGGTACGCTCCGCCTGTCACGCCGTCCCATGCGCCCGCCGACAGAGCAGCAACTGGTCGAAGGTTACAACTCGGTCTTCACGTTCTCGGAAGAGGTGCAGCGGCAGTTCGTGGAGCAGTATCGCCGCGAGCATCCGACGAGTCCGCCTGCCGAGTTGGACGAGAGCATCGAATACAGGGTACCGCAGGGATACGACGACCGTCTGGACCACTTCGCTGACTTTTTTGCAGGAATCCGTGAGGGTAAGCCGGTCGTGGAGGGTCCGGTGTTCGGCTATCGCGCCGCGGCGCCGCCACTCCTGGCAAACCTGAGCTATGAGACCAGGCGTCCGTATGCCTGGGATCCGGACGGTATGAAGCTGCTATCGTGAGTTTGACTACCAGCCGCGAACAGCAGACCGCCTTCAAACGGGCGGTCTGCTGTTCGGGCAGCTCAGATGAGACAACGGAGGAGGTATACGTGATGCGGAGATAAGACAGGTTCTTTACTTAAACGCTTAAGGAGGCTGCCATGCTGAATGACACGAGCTCACGAAGGGATTTCATCAAGAAGGCGGCTGCTGGCGCGGCCGGGGCCGGAATCGCCATGAGCATGCCCGCGTACAGCTACGCGCGCATCATCGGCGCGAACGACCGTGTGCGTGTGGGGATCGTGGGGTACTCCGACCGGGCGCGCGGCTCGTTGATTCCCGCATTCCTTAAGCATAGCAGTGAGCTGAACATGGAGATCGTGGCGGTCTCCGACATCTGGAACAAGCGCCGTGAGGAGGGAGCCGCGGCCATATCGGAAAAAACAGGCGGCAAGGTTACGCCTTACCGGAACAACGAGGAGTTGTACGACTCCGGAATGACCGATGCGGTCATTATCAGTACGGCGGACTTTCAGCATGCGCTTCACACCGTAGAAGCCATCAATGCGGGGCAGGACGTCTATTCGGAGAAGCCCTGGGCGAATACCATCGATGATGCGCGGTTGGGGCTGAAAACGGTAGAGGGTAGCGACCGGGTGTTTGCGGTCGGTACGCAGCGGCGGAGCGCACGCAATTATCAGCTCGCGAACGAGTACATTAAGTCCGGCCAGTTCGGCGATCTCGTGGCGGTCGAGATGACGTGGAACGTCAACCAGCCGGGGCGCTGGCGCCGGCCGAGGGAAGTGGCTGCGATCCGGAAGGAGGATACGGACTGGAACCGTTACCTGATGAATCGTCCCTATGAGGAGTGGGACCCGCGGAAGTACCTTGAATTCCGCCTATTCTGGCCCTACTCGTCCGGTATTCCAGACCAGTGGCTGGTTCATCAGATCGATACCGTACACTGGTTCACCGGTCTACCGCGGCCCAGGAGCGTCGTCGCCAACGGAGGGATCTACCTCTGGAACGACGGACGGCGCAACTGGGATACCATGACAGCCGTGTTCGATTACGGCCCGTTCGACAATCCGAACAAAGGATTCCAGGTAACCTATTCGTCGCGGATGACGAACTCGGCGGGCGGCGTAAAAGAGATCTACTATTCGAATGGCGGCACCCTTAACCTGGACACGAACACGATCTCGGCGGAAGGTGGTCTGCAGGAGAACCACGCAAAGGCGATGGGTATGCAGGCCAATTTGCTTTCCGAGATGAAGCTGGCCGCGGCAGGCGGTATGGAAACGGCGGCGAATACTGGCGTGGATGACGCGACCTCGGCCAACGTTCGCAACTGGATGGAATGCATTCGGAGCCGCAAGACGCCCAACGCGGATGTCCGGGCGGCCTACAATCACTCAATCGCGCTCATCATGAACATCGCAGCCATCCAAACCGGCAAACGCATCACGTTCGACGATGAGCAGCAGGAGGTCGTCGTTGCCTGATGCGATCGGGTGAACTTCCGGACTCGAACGAACGCAGCGGCACGGCCTGCCGTGCTTTTACGAACCGTCACACTGAACCGAGTAACCTATGATCAGCTTAAAGACCGGTATTCGCAACGCGTGTTCGCTGGCTGTTGTCGCAGCCGTTACTGCAGGGATCGCAGCCTGCCAGTCCGATGTCCCCGGAGAGGGCGACGCGGCGCCGTCGGAGGCCGGTGCCCGGAGAGTCGAGCTGGTTCGGAACGATGCAGAGAAGCGTGTGGATGTGTTTGTCGGCGGGCAGCCGTTCACATCCTATCTCTACACGGACGCCCTTCCGGTTCTGAAGAAGCCGGTGCTGTATCCGATCCTGACGGCGAACGGGAAAGCCATTACGCGCGGCTACCCGTTTGAGCAGAAGGCAGGCGAACGGACGGACCACCCGCATCACATCGGCCTGTGGTTCAATTACGGGGACGTGAACGGATTCGACTTCTGGAATAACTCGGACGCGATCACTGGGGATCGTGTTGCCAAGATGGGTACGATCCGGCATACCATGATCAATACCGCCGAAGGCGGAGAGGGGCAGGGTGTGTTGGAGGTTTCAGCCGAGTGGGTCAACCCGAGCGGAGACGTGCTGCTTGAGGAGAATACGCGTTATGTTTTCCGCGCCTACGAAGATGGTAAACGAGCTATCGACCGGATTACTACGCTGACAGCGCTCGATGAGCCCGTGAGCCTGAAGGACAATAAGGAAGGGGTCCTCGGCCTTCGGGTGACGCGTGCGCTGGAGCATCCCGCCACGAAGCCAGAGATCTTTACGGATGCCAGCGGCAAGCCGACGGAGGTCGCGGTTCTGAACAACGAGGGCGTGACGGGCCACTACCTCAGCAGTGAGGGCATCGAGGGAGAGGACGTCTGGGGAACGCGAGGACGGTGGATGCGGCTATCCGGCGTCCTGGAGGGGGACTCTGTGAGCGTCGTGATTCTGGATAACCCCGAGAATCCCGGATTCCCCACGTACTGGCATGCCCGCGGTTACGGGCTCTTTGCGGCCAACCCACTCGGGCAAAAGGACCTGAGTGGTGGGAAGGAGGAATTGAACTTCAGCCTTGCTGCCGGTGAGTCCACGACGTTCAAACACCGCATCATCATCTACACCGGAGTGGCTGCGCCTGAGGTGATCGAGACAGACTACGCGGCGTTTGCGGAGGCGGCCCAGTAGACGAGTGCGTCCGGGGCATCTGGTATGTTCGTCATGTGTCATGCTGGGCGAAGAGATTGATCCTGATCGTGGTGCTCTTTTGTGGGATTTCTCCGACAGTCGGTTTCGCCTCGTGTCCCCGGCCGCGCTCGGGATGGCGCCCGATTACGGAGCAGTATACATGTGCCCTCAGGCCCGCTCATTCTAGGATGACTGACGCTCCTCAGCGGTCATAGTGAGTTTGAGAGAGGTTCTTCAGGCTGTGCGCTGCCTGGCTCTGGGCGGGGCGTGACGTTGTCGGGGGAGGGTTGGGGCCGGAAATTGGCCGGATTGATCTGTTTGAGGGTGCTGAACAGGTTTCCGGGCAGGTGTGGTGGGTTCAGGGGCAGATCTGGCAAGCTTTTTTTCTACATCCGCGCAGAAGTTATTCTGGAGGCCGTTTTTTTGGGTTTGTGGAAAATGATCTCCGTGTAATTCTAGACACGCATGTCAAGGCACCGTGAAATTGCCTTGACATGCGTGTGGCGGTTTTGTAGAATCGCCTTTGCGTCCCAAGCCTGTCACGAGGTGCCGTCCCCCGGCATTTCAGGTCGTGACGATGAGAGGTGCTGCAGGATGATCCCGTTCTCACCGTGACCGCCTGCCGCTCCGTTCTTCTCCTTAAGCGTTAACTTGGGCCGCCCCACCTTGAAATAGAACGCTCGTGCCACACAGGAGACACACCGGAACGGCTTCTGGGGCTCCCTGGGCGGCACCTTTCATAGACGGACGTTTACGCCCGCCCGGTAGGCGGTGAGCGATCACCCACTTGCGACTCACCGCTGATCTGAAGGAGAAGGGCAGGGCGCCAGGATAGTAGACATCAGCCGCGTACCTGATTATCCCTGCACGAGATGTGGGCATGGGTACAGCCTTTCCCTGTGCTGCTGAAAGGCGGCCTGTCAGGAAGCGCTTTCTGTGCTCGTTTCGGTAGCAAACATACGCCATAACTCCGTCCCCAACGTGCCTGGATGGGGTGGAGTGAAGGGCAGACGTACTAATCAAGGAGGGCCATTCCATGAGAAGAGTACAGTTACTGGCCTTGTTGACCCTGTTGATACCGGCTTCGGCCATGGCACAGGTAGGCAAGATTGCCGGTAGGGTTACGGATGCCGAGTCCGGCGAGGGATTGCCGGGAGTGAGCGTCGTAATCGACGGTACGACACAGGGTTCGATAACCGACCTGGACGGGTACTATAACATCCTGAACGTTCGTCCAGGTACGTACGCATTGCGTGCGTCATTCATAGGGTACGCGCCTCAGGTCATCCAGGGGGTGAATGTCGATATCGACCTAACCACAGAGGTGAACTTCTCGCTCGGAGAGGAAACCGTCGGACTGGATGAGGTCGTCGTCATCGCCGATGCGCCGATCATTCAGCAGGACATATCCGGTACGCAGCGCAATATCAGTGCGGAGGAAATTCAGGCCGGGCGGTTTCAGAATGTCACGAGCGTAGTCGGGACGACGGTCGGCGTGAACTCGATCAGCGCCTATGAGGATCGTCCGGGTATCCGGGGCGGTGCGTTCGATGAGGCCCTGTTCATCGTGGATGGTGTGTCTCAGGGGGATGCGCTGACGAACCGGCCCTACTTCAAGGTCAACCTCGACGCGGTTGAGGAGGTCAAGATCCAGACGGGTGGTTTCGCGGCGGAGTATGGCAATTTACAGACGGGCGTCGTCAACGTGGCTACGAAGGAGGGAGGTGACGTCTACTCCGGCTCCATCAACTTCAGCTACAGCGCACCGGGCATCAAGCACTTCGGCCCGATGCTGTTCAGCCACGATTCCCCGGTCGTTCAGCCGTTCGTCGATCCTACGATGGGCGCTTTCACGGGCTATCTGATGGAGCCGGACGGAGTGACGTACAAGCTCGATGCGAATGGCGAACGGATTCCGAATCCGTTTTTCGAAGCCGGATGGAAGGGGTTCTACGCGAACGCTGAGAACGAGGGGCTCGCAGGTCCACACTATGTAGACCTCAAGGACGGCGTCAAAGATGGTAAATGGACGCAGGCCGAACTGGAGCAGAGCGCGCAGGAACTGTATGCGCGCTATCTGTGGCGGCACCGCTCGCGTGACTCCATCAAGAAACTGCGCGAGATGGGGTATGACGTGAGCATGGACGATGCCATCCACGAGTACGGAACGCTGCCCGACTATACGGCGGGATTCACCCTGGGAGGACCGGTTCCGCTCTTGAACTCCGTCAAATTTTTCGTTTCGTATGACCGGCAGCAGACCGAGTACAATCCGCGTACGGTCAACCGCGCCTATACGGATAACTCGTTCCGCGCCCGTATCACCACGAATATCACACCCAAGACGCGGTTGAACCTGCACGGCTTCTATGCCCGGCAGGAGGGGGGTGACGGCGGACAGGGACCGTCCATCGACGGGTTCATTTCAAGCAACCCGTTCCGTTCGATCGACGGTGCCATGAACAAGATGTGGTACTTGCATTGCGCCGTACCGGGCCAGCAGACACGACAGATTTACGGCGGTACGATCACACATACGGTCTCGGCCAACACGTTCTTCCAGCTGGACTTCTCGCATTCCCGCGCCGACTACGAGATGCTCCAGGAAGTCCGCAATACCGCGCCGGTTCCGGGGTCCCCGTGGGGCCTCACGAGCCGTCTCGAAGGCCTCATCGGTACGGAGCAAGAAGCGGATGCACTTGCGGCTCAGGGGGTAGTCGGTTGGGAGAACTGGCGTGACTGGGCCAAGATCAAGATCGGCGACTACTATTACGACGAAGCTCCCTGGGGATACATGCCGGACCAGTTCCGTGACGAGAGCGGCGTCTTCCGTATGTCCTCGTGCAATATCCGCCAGAACGAAACCTATTCACGGCAATCCAGGCTCTGGGGCAGTGTGACGAGCCAGGTAAACCGGTTCAACCAGGTGAAGGCTGGATTCGAAGTCGAGCGTCTGAAAGTATTCCAGATGTACAACGCGATTGACCCTTCGGTCAACGGCGGCGACTCGACAGCATCAAATGCGACCCCCTGGATGGGTGCATTTTACGTGCAGAACAAGCTGGAATTCAAAGGACTCGTGGCAAACCTGGGGGTCCGAGCCGACTGGCTGAATACGGCGAAATTCCCCGCGCTCATCGCAGGTGACCCGAACGATCCGGAGGGCGGGCCCTACTCCGAGTTCCTGCTCGGCGGGCGGGCGGATGAGTTCGACGCGATCCCGTCAAAGCGGCGCACGCACGTGGTTCTCAGCCCGCGTATCGGGATTTCGCACCCGATCACGACCGTCGCCAAGATCTTCTTCAACTACGGGCATGCCTACCAGTGGCCGAACGCGCTGGACATGTACCGGGTGCAACGGCAGCGGAACGCTCAGTTCCGGGTCAACAACATTGGCAACCCTGATCTCGAGCCTTCCCGGACGATCGCGTACGAACTTGGGTACGAACACAACCTGTTCAACCGGATGAACCTCCGGCTGACGGGCTATTACCGCGACATCAACAACGAGTACGACAACACCCAGTTTTTCCCGATCAATTTCGGCGGGGCGAGTTACACCACCCGTACGAACCAGCGGTTCAAGGACGTGCGCGGCTTCGAGGCACTCCTCGAACTGCGCCGGAATACGGTTCCTTTCGTAAGCGGCTGGACGAGCTTCGACTACCGAGTCGAAACCGAGGGCGAGTTCGGGTACGATCAGTTCTACGAAGATCCGACGCGCCAGCCGCGGTTCGTCTCGTCGCAGGTATCTGATGCCGACGTGCGGCCCGTCATCAAGGCGAACATAGACTTCCACACGCCGGATCGATTCGGGCCGGGGAACGAGTCGTTCTCATTGTTAGGCGGTATCAACGTGAACCTGCTCTACACGTGGCAGCGCGGCAAGCAGTTCACGTGGAATCCCGAGCAATTACCTCTCATCGAGAACAACGTCCGCTGGCGTCCCTACTCCCGCTGGGACCTGCGTTTCTCGAAGGATCTCTTCCGGCAGGGCCGCTTCTCCAGCCTGTTCTACATAGACGTGAGCAACGTCTTCAATAAACGCAACATGACGCAGCAGGGGACCGCGGATATCCATGACAACTGGGTCTGGGACGACAATGAGTTCTTCAAGCAGGAGTTCAGGGCCTACATGGAGTCTCTCGGCCTCAAGGTGGAGAAAGATGGGAAGACGACAGGCAAGTACCGTCCGGGTGACTGGAAGGGAGACGACATCGACCTGCCGGGCTTCTACAACTTCCTCTTCATCGAGAAGCGCGACATCTTCTTCGGTGTAAAGCTCTACTTCTGAGCAAGGCACTTTTCCGACTCCTGGCTGCAGCCATTCGCCGCTCGCGAGCGGGAGGGAGTTCTGGTCCGGTGATACAGAATCCTCCCGCTGGCCGGTGAAGCAGACCAGGCAGCATCCCCATGCGTAATCAAGCGAGCGTTATTATGAATAGACGAATCGGGGCCTTTCGATGCCTCTTCCTGGGCGGTCTGGTGTTGCTGGCGGTAGCAGGGGCCAGTCCCGCACGGGCCCAGCAGAGCCGTGAGATCAACATCGGCGCCATGCATTACAACATGAACGAGGGGCTCACGCAAGATGCGATTCTGTGGCCGAGATACCAGCCGTGGACGGACCAGACGATGCTGACCAACCACGGCGTCATCCTCGGCGTGCGGCGCAGCTGGACCGATGCGACCGGGGTCTCCTGGCCGGTGCAGATCGCACAGGTGGCGCATAACAAGACGACAAACATCGAGGACATTTTTGTACCGGAGCCCGGAGCCTTCAAGCGGGTCTTCCGCAATCCGTATCCGACGAAGACCATCGACGGGCAGGACTGGACTCGCAACTTCGACAAGCTCGATCCGATCGATCCCAACATCCCATCGGATGCGATGGCGTACGTGAAGATGAAAGGGTGGCCTGCCTATGGGATGGGGCTGCAGCTGGAGCGTTGGGCGTACGCGTTCGCGAACCCTGAGCATGACGACTATATCATCATGGAGTACGTCGTTACCAATACCTCCAACGAGGTCCGGAACGACGTGTACCTCGGCCTGACCGCCCAGACCAACGGTAATGAACACTACCCCGGCGATATCTGGGGAAACTATTACGGGGCTACCTACGAGGAGTACGTGGCGGGAGACCCCACTGCCGATTCCATGCGCGTCTGGTATTCCTGGGGCGCGGGTGATCCACAGGCCGGCGTGGATCCGCGAGGTCATCCTGAGTCCATTTACGGCGTTTTCCAGGAACCGCAGTACATGGCCTATACGGTGATCCACGCGGACAAGAGTCCGTCAGATGAGAGCGACGATCCGAGCAAGCCAATCAAGGCAGGCTGGTCGCAGCGCCAGCTTTCTCCGGACCTCGGGAGTAGCGATCACCAGAACGTTTACAATTTCCTGAGTATGCCGTGGGATCCTTCGAACCCCGGTGATTACGCTACGACGGTTAAGGGCGGCTGGTATCGCATTTTGCGGCCGGGTTGGGACGTGCGCAATTCCAGCTCCCAGACGGAGCAGGAGAAGGCGGCGCTCTTCAGCTTCGGCCCGTACCAGTTGCAGCCCGGCGAGGACTTTCGGGTCGTGGTCGCCTTCGCGGGCGGGCAGATTCCGCATCGTCTCGCCATCGATGCGGGGCGGGCTTACAAGAACGGCAACACGGCCCAGCTGAACCTCATTCCGCTGCCCGAGGATGTGTATGACCTCAACGGTAACCTGATTGCCAGTGCGGGATCGACCCTTTCACGGGACCAGAAGGATCGGATTCTGGATATGGGCCAGTTCTATGCCTTCCAGACCGCCAGCAAGGCCCGGCGTACGTGGGAGAACAGTATGGTGCGGAAGGGAGAGGGACAGTTCAATGTGGAGTTTGCCCCGGCAGCACCCTCCCTGACCGTTACATCGGAAAACGACCAGATCCGGATCGCCTGGGGCCGGGAAGCAGAGCAGGACAACCGCGCCGATCCCATTGCTGGTTACCGCATCTACCGCGATTTCAAGCGTGATATCAACATCACCCTCCCGACGGACACAACGCACATCCTGATTGCCGATGAAAACGATCTGCCCGTGGGGACCTACGAGTATGTCGATACGGATGTCATTCGCGGGGAGCAGTATTACTACTACGTGACGGCGGTCACGGTCAACGGGGTGGAGAGCAACGCCTACCAGAACCGCACGGGTACATCATCGACGCGGAGCGACGAGGCGGTAGCCCCGACGCGTACGCCCGATCCCAACTGGAAGGAGAACATCGTGGTCGTGCCGAACCCGTACCACCTGAGCGGTGCGGCCAACTACGGTGTCAACAACCGGCGTCTGAACTTCCTCAATACGCCCCCTTACGCCAACATCCACATCTATACGATGACCGGGGATAAAGTGCAGACGCTACGCCATATGGGCAATACGGGGGATGAGGACTGGGAGCGCCAGGACACATTCAGCACGATGGAGATCGTCAGTGGCGTCTACATCTACGTCGTTGAGGAGCTGGATGCCAGCGGCAATCCCACCGGCGAGCAGGCTATCGGCAAGTTCGTGGTCATCAAGTGAACGGGGGTATCCCGTCACAGAACCACACGCTTGCTCAACATCCTAGCACATGGGGTATCGACATGAGACATACATCTTATCGCATCCTGCTCGCCGCGCTCTGCCTCACCCTGGCGGCCGGCGCATTGCAGGCACAACCGGTGAAGTACGCACAGGCCGGAATGAAATTCCTGACCCTCGATGTGGGCGGCCGTATGGCCGCACTGGGCGGCACGCACGCGACCGTGAGCGGTGACGCCTCAGCGATGTTCGCCAACCCGGCGGGCCTCGCCATGCTGGAGGGAGGTGACGTGCTGCTCAGTACGACCAGCTGGATCGCTGATATCAAGCACTACGGCGGGGGCGCTGCGTTTCGCGTCGGCAACATCGGTACGTTTGGCGTGAGCGTGGTCAGTATGGACTATGGGGAGTTCCGCCGCACATCGGTCTACCAGGGAACGGATCCAGACCTGCGTCAAGACGGCTACATTGACGAGGGCACGTTCACGGTGGC
Organism: Rhodothermales bacterium; assembly: GCA_041690215.1. GTDB lineage: Bacteria > Bacteroidota > Rhodothermia > Rhodothermales > DASSAV01 > DASSAV01. The sequence continues at coordinate 252,127 of JAWLHQ010000005.1, read as the reverse complement.
CGAGTACGCCGTCGGAGTAACGTACGCGCGGCAGATCACCAGTCAGTTCTACGTTGGCGGTCAGATCAAGTACGCGCACCAGGATCTTGGTAGCGTCGCCATCAGCGACCTGGTCAACGGCACCATCGAGGTCGTGGACAACAAGCTCGGCAACCTGGCCTTCGACTTCGGTACGCTGTTCTATCCGGGTTTCGAAGACCTCCGTTTCGGTGTCTCGATCCGCAATTTCTCGAATCAGGCCGACTATTACGATCAGCGCTTCGAATTGCCACTGACGTTCGACGTGGGCCTGGCGATGAACCTGCTGAACCTGCTACCGTCGGCGGCGGGTGAGTCCTCGCGGAGCGTGCTGAACGTCGGCGTGGACTGGCTCCATCCGCGCGATTTCTCCGAGCGTGTTCATATCGGAGCCGAGTACGGATTCATGGACGCGATTTTCTTGCGGGGCGGGTACAAATTCAACTATGACTCGGAGGGCCTCACGGCAGGTGTGGGGGTGAAGGTGGGCACGGGCGGCATTGGCCTGAAAGCGGATTACGCGTATGGCAGGACCGACGAGTTCTTTGGTGCCCTGCATCGAGTCGGGATCGGCCTACGGTTTGAGTAATGCCCGGCGTATGGCAACGGCTGTATGCAAGGGGAATCGGGAACAGGAGAGGTCCGGGGTTCCGGCCTGTTCACAACATTCAGTGTATTATGGAGGGGAGATTATGAATTGCATCCGGCGTGCTCTCGCTATAGGGCCGATTCTCGCGCTGAGTCTTATGCTAGCGACGGGGTGCAATGACGACCCCGTTGAACTTCAACCGGATAAAACGGCCGACTTCATCCTGAAGGATCTGAACGGAGTAGAATTTCAACTCTCGAACAGCTTCGGGAAGGTCGTCGTGTTGAATTTCTTCAACGTAGGCTGTTCGACCTGTCAGCAACAGGTCCCTCAGATGGTGGAGTTGCATGGCGATCTCCACGCTCAGGGGCTGGAAGTCGTCGGTATCTCTCGAGCATCTGAAGCCGATCTCAAGGCATTCGTGGATGCGTTCGACATTCCATATCGCGTACTTCGTGATGACACGGAAAACAGCAGGATCTTCAACTATTACCAGAGCTTCCAGGGAGAGCCAGCACCGACCCCGGGCATCTACGTCATCGATAGAAAAGCAAAGATCCGGAGGATATGGTTCGGTGAGGTCGTCTCTGTCGCGACGCTAAAAGAGACCATTCAGCCGTTGTTGTGATCGACATCTCCATCGGTGTAGGGAGGGACGGCGCAGGCATATGCGCCGTCCCTTCTTTGTATCTGCACGAAGGAACGGAAACACAGGCATCGTCATTAGGAAAACTGGATGGGTGATCAGGGCTCTGGCGCACGTGGTTGCCGGGGTGGTTGATGCCGTAATGTCTTGTTCAAGTCGTTCAGATAGGGATTGTGCCGGTAGCCGATGAGGCATCTGCTACACACCAACCTGTATATAGGCCTGATCGCGGTCTCCTTTATCCTGGGGACGTATGCCCTGGTTGGTTTGCCGGTGAGTGTGCCTCTGCTACTGCTCGGGTTTTGCGGAGCGTTTCTGGTCTACCACATCGAGCGAGGATGGGGCTGGGCTCCTGAAGACATGTACAATCATCCGGATCGGGTGTCATGGATGCGGGCGCATCGCGGTTACTTCTGGGGGGCGATCGGGGCCGCCTGTGTTTTTTCTGTGCTTGCTTTTCCCGCCCTACGTCCGGAGACCTTCGGGTGGTGCGTGGCACTCGGAGCCGTCAGCCTGTTCTATATGGCGCCCTTGCTGCCGGGAGGGCGGCGCGGCAAGTCCGTATGGTTTCTGAAGCCGCTGTTCATCAGCAGCGGGTGGGCAGTAGGCGGCGTGCTGCTCCCGGCCGTCCAGGCCGGAGCCGCGATCACGTGGACAACGCTCGCCTTTGCCACATACCGCTTTCTGTTCATACTGCCCAATGCGGTGATCGCGGATGTGCCGGATCGAGAGGGGGATGCGCGGGTGGGCCTTCAAACGGCGGCAACGATGCTTTCCGAACGAGCCATTCGGCTTCTGGCGGCCTGCAGCCTCGTCCTGGCACTTGCCATTGGGCTTGGATTGGCGTTCCACCAGCGCGTCCAGATCCTGTTTTTGATCGATCTGATTGGGCCATTGATGATGCTTGCGGCCACGCTGCGACCGTATGCTGCCTCGAGGTGGCTGAACGGTGCGGGAATCGACCTCATCGTGGCGTGGCCCGCTGTTACGGCGCTGGCCGCGTGGTGGATGGGAAAGTGGTGAAGAGCATGTACGGATGAGCGAGAGGTTCGGGGCGAGGCTGTATTTTCCCGTTCAATTTCCTGAACACAAACGAGTCTGGTTTTGCCGATATGCCCCTTGACTTCACCTACATCAACGAATTGTCCCGCCATGAGGGAGAAACCGTAACGTTGAAGGGCTGGCTGCATAACAAGCGCAGCTCGAAGGGATTGTACTTCCTGATTTTGCGGGACGGCACCGGCATCGTGCAGGCCGTCGTGAACCAGGGGAGTGTAGACGAAGCCTCGTGGCAGGCGGCGGACGAGGCTACGCAGGAGAGCGCGCTTGAAGTGACGGGGCTGGTCGTACGGGACGAGCGCCAGGTGGGGGGCTATGAGGTTCAGGTGACGGCCTGCCGGCTGATCAGCAAGGCAGAGGAGTACCCGATCACACCCAAGGAGCACGGCGTCGAGTTCCTGATGAACCACCGGCATCTCTGGCTGAGGAGCCGCCGCCAGTGGGCGATCATGCGGGTCCGCAACCGCATCATCATGTCTATCCACACCTTCTTTCAGGAGCGCGGCTTCGTTCAGATGGACGCACCCATTCTGACGGGGAACGCCGTGGAGGGCACGACGACGCTGTTTGAGATCGATTACTTCGGAGAGCCCGCATACCTCACGCAGAGCGGACAGCTGTACGGGGAGGCTATGGCGATGGCGTTCGGGAAGATCTACACATTCGGCCCGACATTCCGAGCGGAAAAATCCAAGACGCGCCGGCACCTCACCGAATTCTGGATGATCGAGCCCGAGATGGCGTTCTATGATCTCGATATGGCCATGGATCTGGCGGAAGACTTTATTGTCCGGATCGTACAGGACGTATTGCGAGATTGCCGGTTGGAGCTGGAAACCATCGGGCGGGATACCGCACCGCTGGAGCGGGTGCAAAAGCCATTCTCCCGGATCAGTTACACGGAGGCCGTCGAGATCCTGCGAAGTGAGGAGACGGCCCGCATGATCGACGAACGGATAGCATCGATTCAGGATGAGGATCGGCGGCTTCGCGAGGAACAGGCCGACAATAAGAAACGGTACGGGCAGGCGAACAAAGGCGAGAAGCGCCGCATCGACGCACGGGAGATCGAGATTAACCAGCGGTTGGGTGAAATCGAAGAGGAACTGCGCAATCTGCCCTCCTGGAAGACCTCCGCGCAGAACTTTGAGTGGGGCAACGACTTCGGCGGTAGCGACGAGACGCTGCTGACCTGGCATTTCGACCGGCCGATCATCGTCCACCGGTTCCCGGCGGCCGTCAAGGCGTTCTACATGAAGCGGGACCCGGAGAATGATAAGCTGGCTCTCGGTATGGACGTGCTGGCTCCGGAAGGATACGGGGAGATCATCGGCGGTGGCGAGCGGGCGACGGATCTCGCATTTCTGCAACGCCAAGTGGTCGAGCATGGGCTTCCTGCCGAGGTGTTCGACTGGTACTTCGATCTCCGGCGCTACGGGACGGTCCCGCACAGCGGGTTCGGGCTTGGCCTCGAGCGGACGGTTGCCTGGATATGCCACCTGCCTCACGTACGTGAGACCATCCCGTTTCCCCGCATGCTGGGCCGCCTCAGCCCGTGATCGGGGGGCTCAGGTCATATGGAGTGGTTCTTGCAATACAGTGTAAACGGATCGCTGGGTGCGTAATCGATTCATTGCGTGACATACGAACCGGCCAGCGTATACGTTTTACTACAAACGCGTGTCCTGTACCACTCAAGACTATGTGGAGGCATATGCCACTATGATAAAGCGTCATTTTCGACTCATCGCGTTCCTATTCACAATCGGCGTAGCTATGACACAGACCGCTTCGGCCCAGACGCCCGCGACACCTCCGCGAATGGTTACGGCGAGCGGAGAAGGCATTATTCGCGTACAGCCTGATGTCGCCATTTTGCGCTTCGGGGTCGTTACCCGGGCCGAGACGGCGGAAGAGGCACGCCAGCAGAATGCGGAAGCAGCCGCACGCGCGATGAATGCAGTCCGTGAACTGGGAGTCCCGGAGCGGAACATCCGTCTCGAATCGTTGCGGCTGTATCCGCGAACGGAATGGGATCCGCAGGCGCAGCGTCAGATCGAACTGGGGTACGAGGCCGTCCGCGACGTGGTCGTGCGTCTCGAGAACCTGGAATTACTGCCTGACCTCGTGGTCCGAGTAGTTGACGAAGGGGCCAACCGACTGAACGGCATCGAATACGATCTATCCAATCGGGAAGCGGTACGCAACCAGGCGCTTCAGGAAGCGCTGCGTAATGCACGGGCGAAGGCCGAACTGATGACTTCAACACTCAACGTAGGCCTGGGGTCGGTGGTGCAGATTTCGGAGCAGGCGTTTGACTTCCCGCGCCCGGTGTACCGGGGCGAGATGGCCTATGCGATGGCCAAAGCCGATGTGGCGGAGTCGCAGCCAGACGCCTATGCAGCCGGTGAGATAGAGGTCAGGGCGGTAGTGCAGGTCGCCTTCGCCCTGCAATGAGCAAGGGTTTCGGTGGAATGTGCGCGGTGGTGGGCTCTCCTGCCACCGCGCACCGTTTCAGGGGGATAAGGGGATCACCCACTCGCTGATGTAGGACGCCACCCGGCTACGCGCTCTTTGCTGGCGCATCTTAGATTACGTGTACGTACTTTGGAGTGTTCTACTATCTATCGCCTGCCAGTCCGCTCCAGGCCACGTTCACAACCATCCCCTCATCATGAAACGACGTCAGTTCATCGCCGCAGCAGGTGCCGCTGCGGTCACTCCGCTCATTTCGCTTGCCGGCAGCGCCGCCCCGCAGGCCGACGAACCCCAGTACCTAGAACTGCAGCAGTACCAGCTCTTGCATGGTCCCAAGCGCGGGCTCGTACACGATTACCTCGAGAAGGTAGCTATACCGGCTTATAATCGCATGGGGATCGGTCCGGTGGGCGTATTTCAGGTGATGTATGGCGCCAATGCGCCCACTCTCTATGTACTCCTACCACATCCCACGCTGGAATCCTTTGCAACGGCGACGCAGCGTTTGCTGGCCGACGAGACCCACATGAAGGACGGCGCCGCGTACGTAAACGCGCCGCTCGCCGACCCGGCCTACGTACGCAAGGAAAGCATGCTCCTACGTGCGTTTGCAGACATGCCCCGTGTGGAGATCCCGCCGCAGAAGACGCAAAACAAGTTCCGCATCTTCGAACTGCGCACCTACGAGAGCCATAGCGAAAAGGCGGCTCAGAAGAAGATCGAAATGTTCAACGAAGGCGGCGAAATCCCCATTTTCCGCCGGGTCGGCCTGACGCCTGTCTTCTTCGGGGAGACGCTCGCCGGGCCGAAGATGCCCAATCTTACCTACATGCTCGCGTTTGATGATATGGCGGCTCGGGACGCTGCGTGGAAGGCCTTTTCGGCTGACCCGGACTGGAAGAAGCTCAGCGCCGATCCACAGTACGCCGACACCGTTTCTGCGATCTCCGACATCATTCTTCAGCCTACCCGGTACTCGCAGATATAAGCATCCAGAGCGCATCTGTGTGACGCAGCGGAGGGCTCTGTACCTCTCTACGCCTGCAGATGCTACGCATACGCCTGTTTCAGTCGATGGAGGGCACCTCGGAAGGGGTGCCCTTTTCTATTAGTTGTGAAGATGCCCGGTGGTGCACAGTGGGTGGTGCTATTACCCGGCAAGGCTGCGCAGCTCGTATACGATTGCCTCACGGGATGCCGATCACTGCCCTCACCACGATCGATGATGAGGTGAGGCAAGCGGGCAGATGTCCGGTATATGTGCACATATTTAAGACATAAAGTTTTCCACACCTATGGAAACTTTTGCGCGAGTGTATTAAGGTATGTACAAGATATGAGTATGGTATGTGTCGTTCGAAATCTGATACGTTTTCGTATCGACTGGACAACCTGTTGTCATGAGTATTGCCTGGATTACCCGTGTGTGGGCCTCGCCCGAGCCTGTCTCCCCGGGCGAGCGCCTCCTTCTTCTGGCTCTTGCCGACATGGCCAATGACGAGGGAATCTGCTGGCCGAGCGTTCCGACGCTGGCCCGGCGTTGTGCCATGGATCCGTACACGACGCGCCGCTCCCTTCGCCGTCTGGAGGCGGACGGATTTATCGTGCGAGAGATGAGTCCCGGTCGCAGTACACACTACCGATTGCTTCAACACGGCTCCTCGACCTCGAGAAATGTGGTCTCACAGGCTGAGACTGAGCCGCCCGCCGGCCTGCGTGAAATGCCCTCATGGAATCGTGCTGCACCGGTGTCCGTGAGCGGTGGAGTGGAACATCGTATCGAAGAGCTAGCCGGTCTGCTCGTCAAGCGAGGGGTACGCGAGCCGGTTGCGATCCGGCTTGCGCGGCGTCATGACGATGCTCACATTCGCCGTCACATAGCGCACTACGATGCACTGTGCACCCGCTCGAGAGTCCGGCGCGGCCCCGGCTGGCTCGTTGCCTCCATTCAGGACGACTATGTCATTCCCGAATCTCTACCGGATGCATTCCGCCTGTTTACGTACAAGGAGGCGCTGGCCTGGATAGAGCGGAACGGCATCACGTTATCGCCAGCGAGCCCGATCACCCGCTGGTTTGAACCTGTGAAACAGCCAGGAGGTCATGCACTTTTCCGCCGCAAAGGAGAAGTCGTGATTCCTGGTCGGTGCGTTCAGGCGGAGCGTTAGCGCACCTGCAGACTGTTACACGCCTCGTAACCCTCAACCCTTTTTGAATCGTCCATCCCGCAATCTTAAACACCCTGCTGTCATGAATGCCGAACACAAGCCGAGTGACATACTGGAGGTGCTCAGCGATCCGCGCGTGGTACGCGCCGTGGAACGGGCTTTGAGGGATCAGATCATCTGCCGTCGTTTTCAGGCGCTCAGAGCGCATGCTACCGTCGAAGAAGCGACGCGCATCCTTGCGCGAGATTTTTCGCTGAGCCACGAGCACATCCGCACCATCGTATACCGTAAGCAGGCGACGTGAGGCGAGAGGCCATTCGCAACCAAGAGAACCCTGCATGTGCTGAAGGATCAGGCGGTATCAGACAGAATGGGCGGGAAGAGAAGCGCGTCGCCCTTTTCCCGCCCAGGATTCCATGGGAATGCGTATCTGTCCTATTTCCGCAGGACGATCTTTTGCGTGTACGTGGCGCCATCCACGGTGAGGCGGACGAAGTAGACGCCGCTCGGATGGCCGGTCGCGTTCCAACGGACCGTTTGTTCACCGGCAGGGACCAAACCGTCTACGAGGGTAGCGACCTCACGGCCGAGAACGTCGTAAACTTTCAGCGACACATTACTCGCGCTGACAAGCGAGAAGGGAATGGTGGCCTCCGTTGCAAACGGGTTCGGGAAACCTGCTCCGAGTCCCGTATCGAACGCAATGTCGTCATCGGGCTCATTCGGGATCGGGATACTGTAGCCGAGTTCCTTGATGTATGCGCCCGTCTCCATGTCGATGATCACGGCCGCCGTGACCGTATCCTCGAAGCTGCAGTCAGTTTCGTCGAATACAAGTGTTTCGTAGGAAATGACCCAGACCGGAGTCGAAGCCAGGTTCGGAAGGTCATTCAGGATGTTTGTGTCCGACGCAAGTAGGAACTGCGCATATCCTCCCTCGACCGAGATCACATAATTGTTGCCGAGTTTCGCGCGGACTTCGTCACCCACCTTTTCGTCAGCGAGGGCCAGTGCATCTGTGAGCGGTGCGGGATTTGCAGGAACGGTCGCCACCCCAGCAGGCAGACCATTAGTAAAAATGGGGTAGGCTAGCGAGATCACTCCGCTCATTGTTACGCGAGCAGCGAAGATCTCCGTTGGGTCCGCAAAATAATCGTGACTCCAAGCCTGTGCCTTGCCGGTGGACGGGTCTACGTCGTATGCAAAAACATGGAAGAGCGAGGTAGGCGATGCGGATTCCAGGACCACATTTGCTGCCGCGCGCGTGGTGCTCGTGTACGCGAACGGCTCGTTCGGGAACGTCAGTACATCGACGATAGCGCCTGTCTCAGCATCGACGTATCCTGATAGTGCAACGCTGCTATATAAGTCCAGAGCATTCCCTAATGCCAGGATAGTCACCTGCCAGAGATTTTTGTCGGCATGTGCCATGGCAAAGGGGTCTCCATAGAGATAAGCATCTCCACCCAGGACAGCAATCGTGGTCTTTTTTGCACCGAGTGTGCTCATGAATGCCTGTACACGGCTATCGGCATTGAGCGCTGTCAGCACCTCGGCCGGCGTCTTGTAGCTTGCCGGGAACGGATCAAAATCCGAGGCATCGCTGGTGGCCCCATCCGAATACGTGAGAAATGCGAGCCGTGCGACGGTAATCAGATCCTCCTCCGTTGGGGGCACGGCATAGTCGAACGTCCAGAACGGGGACTTTCCATCGGAATCCATCAGGAAACTCGACGCGCCGAGGAGTGTGAGGTTGGATTCACTCGTGAGTGTCTCTGCCAGATCTTGCGCATCAGCTTCCGCTTCTTCCATGGTCACGGCATACGAGGACACTGGACGCATCGTGATGTCGATTCCACTCAAGGACCCGCTGGTGATGTTGATCACATTGGGATCGGGATCGGGATCATTATCGTCGTAGGTCCCAATGAGGAACTGATCGATCAGGCCAATCAGACTCAGATCCAGCGCTTTCCCGAACTGGAAATCGCTCATGGCGACGGCCAGGTACGAACCGGGATGGACATGGCTGACGGTATACGAACCGTCTGCTCCGACTACAGCTGCTCCTGCAATCCGTGCATTCTCTTCAAGGTCCGGGTTCGGATTATCAGTATGGACCAGGAGAACCAGCGAGCCTCCGACCTCTGCAGCGCTGGTGGAGAGCCTGGTCTGTCGTGCGAGGGGTAGGGCCATACCTACACTCGCCTGCGGTGTTGCAGTGGACGAGGTGGAAACCTGCGGGGTAACTTTGCGGGGCGACAGGGTATATATCTTACCCAGGTTCAGTGTGCCGACGGAGAGTGCCGTCTTCGCGGCGCTGGCTCCAGAGGCATCGACAGTCCCGCTCACCGTATACACGCCCATGGACCCACTTGTGGTGTAATGCAGGATATAGGGCTCCTGCATGCTCACGATTTCGGTCTGCGCCCCTTGGTCCTCAGCGCATTCGGGATCAACGAGATAGGATCCGGAAACGATCCACAGGTAGTCGGTATCAGCTCTGTGTGCCAACTCGAACGTGAGCGTCTTCTTATCGGCACTGAGCGAAGCTTCGAGGTCATCTATGTCACCGCCGCCGACCAGAGTAACCAGGTCAAGCGCGTGGGACAGGCTTTCCAGGGGCTCGTTAAAGGTGAAGCTGACGTCAATGGCTCCGGCAGTCGAGACGTTAGTGGCTCCGTTCGCAGGTGTGGAGTCGATCACTTTCAATGTCGGGGTTTGCGCGTGCGCCACGAGCGCGAAGAACAGCGCAGGGAGGAGTAACAGTCGTTTCAAAGTCGTATCGGCTTAGTGAAGGAGGGCTGCTTATGTCAGGGGGAGAGCCGGTTCAACGGGTACCGTGCGACGCGCTCCCTACACTGGAATATTCATGGAGGCGGATGGCGTGCTGCGTCCTGTTCACATGAGCATGGACTGCGCAGAATGTACGCAGTTACATGCAAATTACAATCGTCTGCAGCGTGTGAATTATCCAAACGTTCCACTGACCCTACGGGAAGAATCGTGGAGAGCTTCGTTGGGACGAAACAAGTCTTGCGCTTTGTCATTGGATGCGCTCTGTACCCGGTCGGTACGAGAGCGTTAACCCCTTTACCCGTATAACCTATAGATGAACATAACGGTCGACGTGGCCGGCCCGCAGCATTTCGGATATGCCGAAGAGATCTGCCGGATCATCGAGGAAGCTGCAAAGGCCAGGGGAACAGGTATCGCCAAGCGCGAGCCGGCTTACGTTCGTCAGAAGATGGAGGAGGGGAAGGCCGTAATTGCTACGGAGGGAGAGCGTTTCGTCGGATTCTGCTACATAGAGACGTGGCAGCACGGGAAATATGTGGCCAATTCCGGTCTCATCGTCATACCGGAGTACCGCCATTCGGGTGTCGCGAAGCGAATCAAGCAGAAGGCATTCGAACTCTCCCGGAAGAAGTATCCGGAAGCGAAGATATTCGGCATCACGACGAGTCTCGCCGTGATGAAGATCAATACGGAGCTGGGCTACCGGCCCGTCACGTTCTCTGAACTCACGCAGGACGAGGTGTTCTGGAATGGATGCCGGAGCTGCCCGAACTACGACATCCTCACCCGGACGCAGCGGAGAATGTGTCTCTGCACCGGCATGTTGTACGACCCCGCCTGGACACAGGAAAAGGCTGAAACTTTCCAGCTCGAGCACGAACTGCCCGTCCTGAACGGCTCTTCCGGACCGAATGGGACTGAGGAACTGCCCGGCGATGGAGCCGCAACGCCGGAGCCCGCGGAGCAGGCCGCTAAATAGACAGGAGCCGGTCGTGTGCCAGGCTGGGCTCGATGCGGGGAAGTGGTTTGACTTCTTTCAGGGATTCGGCATCGCTATCCGGCCAGGCCTGCCTGACTTGCACCGCTGCGTGTACCCAAACGGTTCTTCTGTTCAATTACCTCTCAGTCCAGCTGCTTCACCGGCTAATGCCTCCTATGTATTGATACCCTCCGTGTGAGGGTTGCGTGACTGCTTACATGGGGCTCGTCGAAGCGGCTGACGGGGCCTGGTCGGGCGTTTCCGGCAGTCTGACAGGATAACGAAAAGCCCCATCGCCTGTGTACCCCGATGAGGAGAGCACACAGGCGATGGGGCGGTAGCTTCGTCAGTAGAAGCGATTGTACCTGGCTAATCGCTCCGATAGGGTGGGATGTAACCTACTCCTCGTCGGAGATGCCCAGGGCTTCCAGTTCTGCTTCCATGGCCTGCTGTTTTGCATCTAGCGCATCCCGGTTTTCCCGCATGAATGCCACGTTTTTCGGGTTGGCATGCATTTCCCGGATTAGCGAATCGGGGTTCGCGTTCGGTTGCATATCGACTATGGCGGCGGCCATTCCGCTCTGCAGGATCGACATAGTGAGAATCGCGAATTCTTCCGCAGACAGCCCGGCATCATCGAGGGCTTCACGATAAAGCGTGTTCCGATCGATGCTGGTGGCCATGTCTTCGAGGCTGTTGCTTTCCTCTGCGTTCAGTTCCATTTCGAGCTGCTCCCGCTCTTCGGGCGATAGCTCGTTCATCGCGATCCTCACGTTCTTCATGGCTTCGTAGTACTTGTCGATGCCTTCCATCGTGAGTTCATACGCCTGTACCGAGGCGAGGTCGGCATCGATGCCGGGTGATGGCTCCGTATCCATCTCGGCGGAGGGGTTCGAGCCGGACGTCTCGGGTGCATCGGAACACGCGCCGAACAGCAAGAGCATGGTGCATACAAGTGCGTACATTGGTTTCATGTAGGGCCTCCTGGAGTGAGTGCGCTGCGCACGCATAAAGGAAAAATGGAAAGGTAGGGTGCGGCTCTGCAGCGGACAAGGGGCAATCCCCGTCGGCCACCTGTAGCGCTTCATCACTTCATCTTGTGATGGTGCGTAGCATGGCGTACACTTGCCACGTTCACATCTCGCACTCTTTCCCATGTTCTCCCGGTTCTCATATGTCACAACCGGAGCCGCTCTCCGACATGGAGCGCTACAAACTCGAATACAAGGAGTTGGGCGACAGCATCCGCCACTTCAGTACCGTGCGCGCCACGCTGACGACGTTTCTCACCACAGCAGGTCTGGTATGCCTTGCTGTAATGACACGGGTTGAGAGCGGCGGAATCTACTTGCTGGGCGTCGGGCTGCTGTTTCTGTGTAGTGCTCTGTTCGTCAGCCTGTCCTTTTCCCGGCGTACGGAAACACACGTTTTGCGACAGATCGCCCTCCGGGATTGGTCGCATGACCCCGGCCGCCAGACGTATCCGGGGTCCATGAAGATGCACGATCCAAAACGGCCGGCGTGGTGGTGGATCGAGCAGGAAGAGGAGGTGCGGCGGAGGATGCGAAAGGACCCGATGAACCGGCTTCTCTTCCTCGTAGTCGGTACGGTTATCTTGCTCGTCCTGCTCGCCATCATGTACGATAAGCAACTGCGCCACGCGCTCTGGCCGGAGTCGCCGGAGGTCATCACGGCCGCGGAGATGATCCGTTAAGCAGATCGGGGTAACTCGGACTTCGTGATTTTTGGCCTCACTGATGTTTCCGTTATATACGTAGAAGTAAAGGGAGCCCGCCAGGAAAGGGGAGCCTTCCGTGTCTACCTGCTATCTTCACCTCTATCCTACCGTTTGTCCGGAATGGGATCGGCTAGCAGCTTGATGGCCACTTGCAGGTAGTTGTTGACCTGTCCGAGAACCTGGTACTGGATGCGATAGGCGGAGACGAAGTCGGTGAAGGCGCGGAATTCGTGGGTGGGGACGCCGAACTCGTCGAAGAGGAGAAGATCGCCCTGTCGTAGATGGGGGGCGAGCATGGTAAGAACGTACAGGGTGGAACTGTACATGTCCGCATCCAGGTGGATCAGCTTGCGGCGGGTGGGGGAGTAGGTCGCGAGGAAGCCGGGGAGGGTATCCTGGAAGAGACCAGGCACCCACTGGATGCGGCTGTCGTCAATTTCGGGTGGGTGGCCTCCTGACGAGAATGTGCCCCGTTTATATACTCCCCAATCTTCTGGCAGGCCGGTAAAGGTATCGAAGCCGACGAAGCGGGACTCCGGGTTCCGGTTGTGTTCGATCCACCACCGGAAGGAATGCCCATGCCCGACGCCGAACTCCAGGTAATCGATTGCCTCATCGAGCCGTTCGGCGGCGAGGATATACTGGTACAGCGTGTAGCGCTTTTCGTGGTGGAGGCCGGGATCTCCCCGGTCGGAGAATGGGAGGTTCTGGTGGCGGCTGATCCATTCGGCCTGCTTCGAGAGGAAGCTGAGTCGCATAAGGAAGGGATTGACAGGCTCGATGACCTTATAAAGGTTGAGTGCTACGAATGCCCGCTTTCCTTCCCGTGCCAGTTTGATGATCCGCTGCATAGGCGCCTTTACCTCATTGCGCAGGTGTCTCAATGCCCGCACGCAAATGGCAAGCTACGGTGCGGGGGAGACTGAGACAAACCGAATCTGCAGCCTCATGCAGGGTAGATAGTCATCTATTTTGAGCCCCCCTTGACTGAAGACGTTCCGGACGATATCCTGAATTTTACCGGTCCAACGCACGTCGCCCGGGCACGCAGCGGTCCGATTTGTACAAATTTCCGGCACGCCATCTGTGGATCTCAGGGGTACTTGCCACCCGGACGAATTGCCACTTCCACCTCAGCCTGCGTCCTATGAATACGCTTCTCGTCCTGATCGCTTTGCTTTTAGCTGCAGCCTCGCCCACCCTGGACGACAGCACACTCGCTTTGCCGCGCAGTACGCCCGAAGAGCAGGGTGTCTCATCTGCAGCGCTGCTCTCGTTCATCGAGGCAGCCGATCAAGAGGTCGATGCGATGCACAGCTTCATGCTGGTGCGAAACGGGCACGTCGTAGCGGAAGGGTGGTGGGCACCGTACGATCCAGAGACGAAGCACGTCTTCTACTCGCTGAGCAAGAGCTTTACGTCAACGGCCGTCGGTCTGGCCATAGAGGAAGGCTATTTCAGCATCGATGACCCGGTCGTATCGTTCTTCCCGGAAGAAGTGCCAGCTGAACCTTCTCAGAACCTTCGAGCGATGCGGGTCCGCGATCTGCTGCGCATGAATACCGGGCATCAGACTGAGCCCAGTTTCTGGTTGAGCGATCCGGAGGCGGGAAAGAAAACATGGACGCAGCGCTTTCTCGAACACCCGGTTCCATTCAAGCCGGGCACGCACTTTCTTTACAACACGCCCGCCACGTACATGCTCTCGGCCATCGTGCAGAAGACGACTGGCATGAAGGTGCTGGACTACCTCCGGTCGCGGTTGTTCGAGCCGCTGGGGATCGAAAACCCGACGTGGGATGAAAGTCCGGAAGGAATCACGGCGGGCGGCTTCGGCCTGATGGCGCGTACGGAGGATATCGCCCGGTTTGGGCAGCTGTATCTCCAGAACGGCGTGTGGAACGGGCAGCAACTCATCCCTGCCGCCTGGGTGGCTGCCGCCACAACCCTGCAGACCTCCAACGGCTCATCACCCGACAGCGATTGGGATCAGGGGTACGGCTATCAATTCTGGCGCTCCCGTCATAATTCCTACCGGGGCGACGGTGCTTTTGGACAATACTGTCTCGTGCTACCCGAGTATGACGCTGTGGTGGCCATTACGAGTGGAGTTCGGGATATGCAGGCCGTGTTGAACCTGGTCTGGGAAAAGCTCCTGCCGGCGTTGCAGGCCGAGCCTCTGCCGGAAGATGCGGCCGCCCAGAGTGCGCTCGAGGCGAAACTTGCCCAACTCACCCTCCGGCTTCCGGCCGGACAGCCGTCCGCACCCCTGGCAGCGGACGTGTCGGGTAAATGGTATGCGCTCGCTGAGAATGACCTCGGCCTGAAGGCTATCGCGCTGGATTTTAGCTCCGAATCCCCGGCGCTCCTCGTGCGCACATCGGAAGGTGAAGTCCGGACCCCCATCGGGATCGGGTCCTGGGCTAAAAGCCCGAGCGGCTTCACGAACGGCCTCGATCGGTTCCTGAGTGTACCGGCGCAGCCGCTCGTTGCGGCCAGCGGTGCGTGGACAGCGGACGATGCGTTCACCATCAAGATAGTACCCTACGAGACGCCCTATTATTCCACGCTAGTCTTCCGATTCGATGGCGACCGGCTCCTCATCGATTCGAAACACAATGTGGCATTCGGCCCCACCGAGCGACCACAACTGGTCGGGCAGGTGATTACCACCTTGTGAAAGAGCCCCGTTCCTCTGTTTCGGAGGTTAGCTGCCTACCTCGCTGGAAATCGTGCGCCGGAGGCGCGGGAGGCGTTGGCGGAGCAGGCGGTAGAGCCCATAGAGTGGTACTCCGACCAGGACCAACAGCGGGAGCACGTAGACGGCCAGCCAGATGCCGAGTTCGACTCCGTCCTGCAGGGTCCGTACGAGCTGTGCCCCGGCCTCCCGCACGGCGAGGATGGGACGCCAGCCCGTCCCGACGAGCGGTCCGGTGCCTGCGTCCTGGTTGAGGTATATCCGGAAGGTCGAGTAGGCCGTCATCTGCGAGAGGTACTGGATGCGGGCCTTGGTGCGTTCGACTTCTCCCCGGATGTGGGTGAGCTGGTTGTAGACTTCGAGGATGTCGGATGCTCTCTGGGAACGCTCGCGGGTCGTGGTGAGCAGTTCGCGCAGTTCGGTTTCCGCGAGTTCCAGGTTTTTGAGCCGTGCTGCGAGATCGGTATACTCCGCCGTCACGTCCTGCGCGCTGATGTTCTCGTGCTCCACGCGTACGGCTACCTTGCGGATGGCCTCCAGCGTCTCGGTGAGGCGTTCTGCCGGAATACGGAGTGTGAGCTGGGCTCGGAGCGCATTGCCCTGGCGTGACTGGCTGGATTCCGTCACGTAGCCGCCCTGCGCCTCGGCGATACGGGTGATGGCGACGGCGGCAGACTCGGGGGCGGCGACGGCCAGTTGCAGGTTCACATTTCGGATCACCATCTGGTTTGCAGGCACCTCCACAGGGAGGGATGCGGCCGACCCGCCGATATTGCTCAACGTTGCGGTGGGAGCGGGTGGAAGCGTTGCCCGGTCCGCGATAGTCTTGTCGAACGCCGCGTTCGTGCCGCCTTCCTGCGTCACGGCAGCCACGGGTTCACTCGCTTCGCTTTGCGTTTCGACATTTCCCGTGCAGGCCGAGAGGAGCAGAAGGGAGAGGAGGAAGGGGCGCATGGGTCTGGCGGCTAGCACTTTTTGGAGGGAGGATTTCTCTGATAACGAACGAGCGTCACCGATTCGTGTTGAGACGAGGGTGGGGAGGCCAGATCGTGGAATTCTGCAGGCTGCTCACGGCAAACATGGTTACATCGGATACTTTATCAAAGGGCAGCGGCTGTGTCTGGTAGAGACGCGAGGTCTGCGTCTCTACGGTCAGGCTAACTTCAATGGTCCGGGGCAGATGCCGTATGCTGTAACTCTACCGGTGAAAGCTAGCGTGTCCGGTGCAGGGACAGCTTCTGCCGTGTCCGGGAAGGCCGGGTTTCATGAACGGCTTTTACCTGGTGCGGTGGATCTCCATCACGAACCCGGGCGGGCCGGGTTCTTCACGGGGAGCCTCGCCCCTGGAGATGGCCCAGCGCTGGAGCCAGGAGAGCCCGCGCGGGCCGGCGTAGGTATCCGGCAAGGTGTAGGCAGAGTCTTGCAGGGCTTCCTCCAGCGTGATGAAAGCATAGCCACGCCTCCGGATCATAGTGATGACGTCGTCGAGGTAGTCGGCGTTGAGCCGGTTGGCATGAAGGAGGAGGACGTGTTTGATCTCTCGGCCTACGACGTCGTGGGAGAGGGCCTCATTGAATTCGAATACCTCCTCCATGTAGCGGATGTAATCCGATCCGATACGGTGGGCCAGTGATGCGTCGCCCCGGTCCAGTGCCTTGTCGTAGGCGTCGGCGTAGATCCACTCACTGTTGTCAATCGTCACCGGGGCGACGGTGTAGCCCTGCTCCGCCAGGAAGCTATCAATTGCGGCGCGGGTCTGGAGATCGGGGCCGGTGTGCAGGAAGGGGTGGCGGAAATAACGGGGGACCGCGTCGTATTCAGCAAGCAGAGGGCGGAGGATACGTTCGCCACGGAGGATATCCGCTTTGATCGAGTCGAGTGGGGTATTCTGAAAGTCGATGTGCGCATACGTGTGGTTGCCCAGTTCCAGTCCGGCATCCAGCCACCTTCGCAGGAGGGCGGTGTGGGCCTCGATTTTGGCGCTGTCGCCCGCAAAGAGCTTACCCTCGTTCACGAAGCCTATGGCGGGAATTTCGAACTTCTTCAGGTGGGCCAGCAGGTCGTCCGTGAGGGCCTGCATCTCTGCCAGGTCCTGCGCCGAGGTGGCGGGGAGGTCGTCGATGGTGATCGCGACGAATCGAGTCGGCTTGAACGTGATCGGCGGGCCGGTCACAACGAGAATGGCAATTCCAATGATGATGAAGCCGATAAGCAGGACGCGGCGCATGGAGCAAAAGGGTGAGAGCTACCTGAGAACACACGAGGCCGTAAAGTAGGTGCTGTTTACGGAACGGGCAAGATGAGCGCATCCGGGTAGTGGGATGTGGAGCGACCTGCCCGTGATCTTAGAGAGGGGGCTGGACCGGTGGTGGTTGATGCGCCTTATCGAGTATCTGTTAGGATAGAGTCCTTATTTCCTCCACGTGTGGTGCGTTCTCCACATTTCATCCACCTCTCTTGAGATGCCTGGATGGACGGGAGTAGTCTTGCCGCACCAAACAGGAGGTACTATGACACTGGATCAACAGCACCGCGTGGCCGACCTTCGGAGCGCGTTGAACCTGCGTTTGTACATGCTGCACAACGGCTGGCTCACTGGTGAGAAGCGGGAGGAAGCGGCGCGGCACATCGCTGCCATGCGATTGGAACTCTATACCTTGCTTTCGCAGGATGCGACGCATGAGTCTGCCGAGATCATTCCCCTCGATCCGCCCATCGCGAGGGCCGTCTAGCCGAGGGCCACGTCCAGCACCATCATGACGGCGAAGCCCAGTATGGTAGAGAGAGTGGCGATGCTCGTTTCGCCCGCGGTCCTGTCCTGTCCGGCCTGGGCCTGCGGAATGAGTTCTTCGACAACGACATAGATCATAGCGCCGGCCGCAAAGGCGAGGGCATACGGGAGGAGGGAGCCGACCGTCACGACGGCGGTCGCGCCGATTACGGCGGCCACGGGTTCCACAGCAGCGGATAACGAGCCCATCATAAAGCTTCTGAATCGGGAATGACCCGAGCTACGGATAGGCATTGCGACAGCTATCCCCTCGGGGATGTTTTGCAGCCCGATACCTACCGAGAGCGCCACCGCTCCTGAGAAGCTGGCCGCATCACTGAGTCCCGTACCGACCGCTACCGCCCCGAAGGCCACGCCCACAGCGAGGCCTTCCGGGATGTTGTGCAACGTGATAGCGAAGACGAGGAGGGTGGCCCGTTTTAAGTGCGTCTGGATTCCCTGCGCTTTCTGGGCCGGCTGGCCGGGGTGGAGGTGCGGGAGAAACGAGTTGGCAAGTTGCAAGAATGCGGCACCGGCCAGAAAGCCTATCGTCGCGGGCAGCCAGCCCGGTTTGTCCTGAATCTCCGCCAATTCGATGGCAGGGGCCAGCAGCGACCAGAAGCTCGCGGCAATCATGACCCCGCTCGCGAAGCCGAGCATCGCATCCATCCAGCGACGTGAGGGTTTGCTCCCGCTGAACGCTACTGCAGCCGCTCCCACAGCAGTCAGCAGGAGCGTGAATCCCCCTGCTACCAGAGCCTGCAAGCGTGGATCCAATCCCTCGAGCCATTCCATGCGCTTGTCCTTCATTCATTGTTGTTGCGGGGAAGATAGGGGTGTGTGTTATGGTTTACAGAGGCCGTGACAGGATCTGGAAAGCATGGAATTTTTGATGATCGATCCGGCTGCGGTGAGGTTCGGCCGGGGGGTGACTCCTGGCACGTAGAGAAGGACGGCTGGAATGCGTGAATACCTGGCATATCGGCTTCTGCGAATTCTCATCTGTGAAGGATGCATGGGACGCAAAAAGTTGGCGAGTGTGTGGCGGGTCAGGTACTCTCCCTTTGTGTATAGGGCTGGATAGGGGAGGAGGGAGGCGTCGACGGCAGTGCGCCGCGCTGCCGATCACTAGCGGCGGGGGCCGCGCCGCGCAGTTCTGCGTGGGTTCGCACGAAGTCTATGCGGGCCAGGCCCAGTACACATGCATTCTACACGGGCTGGTACGGCGGTAAATGCTAGAGAATAGAGGGGGTAAGGAGGCACGACCTGCGTGGTCGTGCCCCTTTCTTTATCGGACATCTAGCGAGATTGACTCGCACCCTTCAAGCTGTCCAATCAGATGTCGCGACGGCCCGATCTTGACAGGAAGGCCTCCAGACCGATACTGGAACATCAATGTCACGCTCCACGGGACCTCGCACACCTTGGGCTGGCACCGGTACGTCGTCTAGGACAATACGGAAGAGTTGGTTGCCGGCTTGAGAATGACTCCGGCGGTGCTGGGCTCGCGATTCGCTCCCTCTTTTGCCGAGGTATGGGCGCCCATAGATGGTTTCGTGGTGTAAAGTATGAGCTATAGCAGCCGATCCATAGACCGGGAGAGCCTGTATTCGTAACGACTAGCACAGGTCGTTACGAGTCTGTAACGTTCATATTGGTATTGTTTGGCGTATCGTTTCGTGCTATCCCCACGAAACTATGCCGGTGCCATCGTGACGACTCTGGAGGTTAAACAGCGGATCGACGACTTGAAGTCTGCACTTAATCTGTGGCAGTACATGCTGCGAGAGCATGAACTGTCCGCCGAGGTGCGGCGCAGGTTTGAAGAACACGTCATCAGACTGAATCGAGAGATCCATCTGGCACAATACCGCCTCATGCTTGACGAATTCATATCATAATCTATGACTCCGGAACGGCTCGCCGATGTGCGAACAATCGTCCAGGTCTGTACGTCCGTCCTGAATCACGTTGGTGCCACACGCGCCCAGCGGATCAGGGCGGCAGAAGCTCTCGCCAGGGCGGTACGAGAGATCCGCGCTGCCTGTGTAGAAGAATGGGTCGAGCCGATCCGTCTCCCACATGCGAAGTGATCGGGGCAACTCCTGTGGCTGTGCACTTCGGTCTGGAATCGTACAGCATCAGAGAGGTTGCTTCGACTCATCGCACTGGCCGTTGTGGCAGATATAGCAGCGCATGAGGGTGAAGTCAGCAGGCCACACCTTGATTCTTGTAAATCAGGCTGCTTACTCGTTCTCGATTTTGGCCTGCCGTTCAATGCGCTGCTTGATAAGGGTGCCCCATCGTAGCGTGCCGTAGGTAATGGCGCTCACGGTGACGGCGATCTCGAGGTAGCCATACGCGGCAGCCGCACCGATGGCACCGGTCGCCCACACGCTAGCGGCCGTAGCGGTGCCGTGAACAGAGCCCCGTTCCTTCAAAATGGCGCCCGCTCCGAGGAATCCGATGCCGGTCATCAGTCCTTGGATGAGGCGGGACTGCCCTTCCGTATCCGCCGGGAAAACAGCCAGCCCCAGAAACACGTAAGCCGCACTGGCCATTAAGACGAGAGGGAACGTCCTCAGCCCCAGCGTCCGCTCGCTGCTCTCCTGATGCCAGCCTATCGGGAGCGCTAGCGCGTAGGCTATTGCCAGATGGAATAGCGTCACCAGCAGTTCGCCCAGATCGAAGAAGCCGGGGTTGGACATGGTCGGGGCGAGGTATCTCGTGTGGGTTTCGGTATCAAGAAAAGCTGGAGTTAAGGTGTTTGGTTGTCCGGGTTGTTAACGTTCACTTGTCCATGTCTACCGTAGCCGTTCAGGAAGAGCGCTCGAGACTTTAGGTTTACGTCTTACCGGATCTGGGGGTGCGCGTGGCCTTAGCGGAGGTTGTGCTGCTTTCGGGTGTTACGGGTTCGTTCCGGCGGAGGGTGAGTCGGTTGTGGACATCCCGCACGCCCGGGACGGAGTCTGCTATATCTTCTGCCAGCCGTTTCGTAAGGCGACTTTCCACTGTGCCCGTAAGGATGATTTCGTTGTTTTCGATGCTTATGCTGATATCCGAGGCGTCGATGCCGCCATGCTGTGTAAGGCGCTCGCTCACTTCCTCTACAATGCGTTCGGGGGATCGCTCATAGTTTTGAGGACCTTTGCCTGCATGTGGGCCGACCGGTTTGTTGCGGTACCCGTACGGATCGTCATACTCGATCCGGCCGCGGCTTCCTTCCAACCAGTCTTCCGATTCGTCCGGGCGCCCCATGTGCCTGCCGCGATCGTAATATCGGCTGCGTTCATACCCCTCTTCGTGTTCTTCGGGCCGGAAGGAACGCGGCCTGGACCAGCGGCCCTCGCGTTCGCCATGCCGGTATTCATCGTCGCGACGCTCATCGTAGCGGGTGGGGCGTTCTCCGGTGTGGTGTACGCGCGGCAGTACCCACTGGTCTTCGGCCCCGCGGTGCGTCTGCTCATAGCCGTGGCTACGTCGGCCGTAGTCGGGACCGTAGTACCGTTCACTCCGGTATGGTTCTTCGCCTCGGCCACGCTCGTATTCGGTACGACCGTGAAACGGGCCGGGCTCGGGGGTGTGGCCGTAGTAGCGGTCATAGTCCCGGTTGAACATCGTGCCACCGCTCCGGTTGTAGTCGCGATCGTAGCGGCCCCGGCGGTCCTCTATATCGCGCGCATAACTCCTGTTCTCACGGTAGATCCTGTCGCGGTCGTGCTCGCGGTCGTAGCGTGCCATACTCGTACCCTCCATGCCTCATCCGACAATCTTGAGATCGACTTCAAGGTAACCGGCTTGTCTCAGCTTTGCTCCGGGGGGGGAGCCGCACGGCTGTAACGAGATGTAGACGAGTTCGGCACTTCAGGGGGAGCGGTCGGCTGCGGTTACACTTCTCGGTATACGTACAGCCTACCGGTGTACTACCGCCCTGCGCACTATCTCCAGCCCTGCTCCGTAGAGCGTATGCGCAAGGGCCGTCGCTCTTCGTCGGCGCATGGCTTTCTATTCACCTGTACCGGAAGAACATGTCATTGCGAGGAGGCGCCTACCGACGAAGTAATCTCGTACGGGTTCAGCTAGTCCTTGCCATGACAACGAGGGGGAAGCCATTCTCACTCATTGTAACACAACGTTTTCAGGCCTGTGGTCAGGCGGCGGCTCCGACGGTGTGGGACTGGCGGACGGGGATCGTGACGATAAAGGTGGCCCCTTCTCCAGGCTTGCTCCGGACATCGATGGAGCCTCGATGCCGGAGCACGATGCGGCGGCAGATGGCGAGCCCGACTCCGGTTCCCTGGTAATCCTTCGAGGAATGCAGGCGCTTGAAGGGCATGAAGATGCGCTCGGCATACTTCTGATCGAGTCCGATTCCGTTGTCGGTCACTTTGATCTGGCAGAGGGGGCCACCTTTGCTTGTGCCACCCGAACGCGTCTGCGACGTCACGTGCACAATGGGCGGGGCGTCGGGCCGGTGGAACTTGAGCGCGTTTCCGATAAGGTTCTGGAAGAGTTGCCGCATCTGGAGCGGGTCTGCTTCAATGGTGGGCAACTGATCGACCTTCACCGTTCCGTTCACGTCCTGAATGCGAATTTCGAGGTCCGAGAGTACGCCGGATATGACGTCATTGAGATCGATTTCCTGGAAGCCCTGCGAACCGGTGGCGGTGCGAGAGTAGAGCAAGATATTCTTGATCAGGCTGGACATGCGCGTTGAGGCATCCTGAATGCGCTGAATGTACATGATGCCTTCCGCATCGAGCACGCCGGCATAGTCTTCCGCAAGCAGGTCAGCGAAGGCATGGACTTTCCGCAAGGGTTCCTGGAGGTCGTGGGAAGCGACGTAAGCGAAGTCTTGCAACTCCTGGTTGCGTTCTTCCAACTGTGAGATAACCCGTTCCAGGGTTTCTTCTGCACGGATTCGTTCCTGTACCTCCCGTTCGAGTTCGGACGTGCGTTCTCGCACGCGATCTTCCAGGGTCTCATTCAGCGTGCGGAGTTCGGCCTCCGCCTGGCGTGTTTTGCCATAGAGGCGCGCATTCTCGATGGCAATCGAGGCCCTGGCGGCCAGTTCTTGCGCAAAACGGAGATCCCGTTCGTTGTACTGGTTGCCGCTTTCCGCCCAGACCATCATGATGGCACCAAGTGATCGATCCCTGGATTTGAACGGAACGGTCATCAGGGATCGGCAGCCGATCTGCCGCATGAGCTGGCGATAATCCTCGTCCTGTATGTTGGCGTCGAGCAGTTCCTCGGTGACGACCGGTATCAGGATGGGGCTTCCTGACCGGACGACGTGCGCGATGGTGTGTGGCCGGTCAGGATCCGAGGGATAGCGGCGGATCATTTCCTGCACCCGCTTCGCCTGCTCCGGATCCACGTGTGAGGCGGTCACGATCTCCGGACTCCCTTTCTCATTGAAGACCTTCACGATGCACCAGTCGGCAAGGCGGGGGACCATGAGTCGCGCTACATTCCGGAGCGTCTGCTCGTATTCCAGTGAGGAAGCCAGCAGGGAGCTTGCTTCTGCGAGGAAGGACAGCTGATCCTCGGCATGACGTCGCTCGTGGATATCGATGCAAGAGCCGATGAATCCGATGAACCGGCCCTGGGAATCAGAAAGAGGTTCACCGTGGGCGAGGATCCATCGGTACACGCCATCATGACGTCGCAGCCGGTACTCGAAGAAGAACGGTTCTCGCCGGTCAAACGACCGGTTATAGATATCCAGGTAGCACCCGACGTCGTCCGGGTGAACGTTTTCCGTCCAGCCCATACCGAAATCTTGTTCGATGGTGCGGCCTGTGAATTCCAGCCACCCCCGGTTGAAATAGGTGCGGCCTTTATCCAGGCCCGACATCCAGATGAGCACCGGGGCTGCATCGGTTACCATCCTGAAGCGCGCCTCGCTCTCAGCCAGAGCGGTCTGCGCACGTTTCTGCTCAGAGATGTCCCGGAAAATGATGGCGAGGCCATGCTGCGAGGGATAGATGGAGCAGTCGAGCCAGATACCCGTGTTCAGGTGGAGATCCCTCGTGTGTGTCGGCTTGCCGGTAGCGGCGGCCCTGTCGATCGCATACCGGATGGGGGAATCCTGCAGTTCGGGGAATACATCCCACGCATAGCGTCCGATCAACGCATCGCGTTCCAGCAGCAGGCGTTCTGCGGCTTCGTTCACGTACACATAGCGCATACTCCGGTCGAGGAAGACAAAACCGTCTGACAGGCTTTCGAGGAGAACAGGCGTGAGCCAGGGGTGGTGTGGGTCCATAGCGAGAGTCTAACTGCACCAGGCAGATTGAGGCGCGCGGGTAGACGACGCACTAAACAGATAAAGTACGACGGTTTGTGTTTTCCAATCTATCGGCGCGATAACGGATACGCTATAACTCGGAAGAAAATGCTACGTCGAGGCCCGTATATACAGGTGTTTCGGTTCTGTTACATTGCCCGAAGGGGCTTTCGGCACACCGGCCAGCATCTCATATTCGTGCCGCCTAATCCGATTCCGTGTATCTGGCTCAAGTCATCCGGCTTATGCTCCCAGGGTACGGCAGACTTACATGGCAAACAACCCTGACCACCGCGCATGGCCTTGGCTTATGCAGAACAGACGGTCTTGAAAGCAGGCTCCACTGGTAGCTCGCATCGCCCGGCTATTAGCGGGTAGCGACAGCCGGGGATAGATCATGCCGTTCTCGAATCGTGCAGCCAGAAAGAAGGAATGTGAGCCGGGCGTGCATCCCATGCTGCGACTGTGGTTAAGCCACCTCAGTTGTTGCGGAGGCACAATTACGTAACAGGTACGCTACGGCGGGAACTGAGGAGGAATAAAGATGCGTGTATGAGTTAGGTTTCGTGTGATGGTCCTGTTGTGTAAGGTGAGAGGGAAGGAGCTTTGTGCGGGCATGGATGTGAGCGAATTACAAAGTGCCTACGAGGCTGCTGTGAAGGCGTATCGCCACAAGGTTGAAACGATGCTCGCGCTTGCTCAGTCGGACCACGAGGTGGAGGCGTTTCATGCTGCTTCGGTAGAAGTAGCGGCGCTCTGGGAGCGACTATGTGAGCTCCGCGGACTTTTGAGCACACGGCTTGAGGCTCCAAAAAGCCAGCTATAAAGGCCTGGCACGGTGAGGTCGCACAGAGGAGGTGATGTATGGCAATGCAAGATCATGTCGTTCTGTGGGTTGATAACGACGAGGATGATCAGTTGATCGCGAAAAAGGCAGTGGGCCTTAGCCACCCGCATCTGTCCGTACAGGGTCTGTACGATGGGGAGGAATTGTTCCAGTATCTCCGCAGAGAAGGAGTCTTTGCCGATAACCGTTCTCACCCCTGGCCTGGAATCATCTTTCTAGGCCTCCACATGTCGCAACGCAGCGGCTTAGACGTGCTCGCTGAAATCCGGAAGGATTCCCGGTTCAAGCAGATTCCCGTGGTCATGATCTCTACAACGGGATTTGAAGATGAGGTCGAAGCTGCCTTTCGGCTGGGCGCGAATGCCCATGTGAATCGCCTGACCACGTTCAGGGACTTGTGTGAGTCCATTCGGAGAGTCCTGGACACGTGGTTAGACGGGGGCGGGACGCCTGACAAGCTATACCGGAATTCTTCCGTATATCGGGCGTAGCCGCTTCTGCCTTTGCACGAGAAATGGAATAACGAACCGGGCTAATCCTGCGAATCCTGAAGGGCGGGTCGGCGTGGTGACACTGGCTGGTTAGTCTCCATGTACCCGTCGGTGTCCGTGGCTTTCGGGATTTCCTCGGTGGGTGCATGCTTTTCAGGCAGCATCAGGATAAAGGTGCTACCTTCGCCGGGTGTGCTCCGGGCAGTGATCGACCCTCCGTGACGCTCCGCGATGCGCTGGACGATGGCGAGTCCCATTCCGGTGCCGGGGTATTCACTCCGTCCGTGGAGCCGCTGGAACGGCTGAAAAATCTGGGCGGCGTATTGCTGATCGAAGCCGATTCCGTTGTCTTGCACGCTGATCCGCCACATCGGTCTGCCGCGTTCATCCTCAGCTTTCTCGCATGAGATCCGGATGTGGGGGGGCACATCGGGTTTACGGAACTTGATTGCATTGCTGATCAGGTTCTGGAATAGCTGGTGCATTTGCGTTGCATCCGCATCCAACACACACAGATTCTGTGCTTCGATCTGGGCTCCAGTCTCCGTGATCGACACATCGAGGTCCGAAAGGACATCTTTTATGACCTCGTTGAGGTCGGTACGCTGGGGCGCTTCGCCTCGGGTCGTGACCCGGGAGAGTGCGAGCAGATCGACGATGAACTGGGACATGCGCTCCGCCCCCGACTCGATTCGGTCGAGGTACGTCTGTGCTTCAGGCGACGGGTTCGGGATCTCTTCTTTCAGGAGTTCGATGAACGTCTTGATTTTTCGGAGGGGCTCCTGAAGATCGTGCGAAGCGGCTGAGGCAAAGTTCTGTAGGTCTGCATTGCGCTCGGCCAGGGCAGCCGTACGTTCCTGCACACGCTGTTCTAGCGCTTCGTTCCAGGTCTTGAGGTTTGCCTCCGCCTCGCGCGTCTTGCGGAATGCTCGAGCGGTATCGATGGCCATTGCGATCCGGCGTGCGACCTCCTCTGCAAACCCTATGTCTTCTTCCGTATAGTGATTGTTGCTCTCGGACCAGATCATGATCACTGCGCCCAGTATCCCTGAACTCGTCTTGAGTGGGACGATGAGGCACGACTTTATCCCGATCTCGAGAAGAGTCTGTAGGTGTCGATCATCTCGAGCGGCGCTCTTGATCATTTCATCGGTGATGACAGGGAAGAACTGAGGTTCGCCTGTCCGGATCACCTCAGGTACGCCGAACTGGTCGTTGATGTAGGCAGAGTAGTGCCGCAGTACATCGAGTGCCTGTTTTTCCTTGGCCGGATTCACGTGGGCTGTGGCCAGAAGCTCGATGTTGCCATCCTTTCCGAGAATCTCAATACCGAACCAATCGGCCAGGCGCGGAACCATAAGCCGGGCCACGTGGGAGAGGGTGGTATCAAGGTCGATCGATGAAGCGAGTAAGTCGGAGGCTTCGGCCAAAAAACGCGTGCGCTCCTCGACCGTCTTCTGCCAAGTGATATCCATGAGCGTACCGAGTGCCCGGGTTGGCCGGGCATCCGACCCCTCACCATCGAAGAAGGCTGTACCCGCTGCCTGAAGCCAGCGGACGGATCCATCATTAGGCCTGATGATCCGGTGCTCAATCCGGTATTGTTCTCGCTGGGCCGGGTCCAGCAAGCGTCTGATAGCTTCCGCGACCTTCGGGAGGTCGTCCGGGTGGACCAGGTTGGCGGCTTCATCAAGCGACCAGCTTTCTCGATCACCTATGCCGAAAATAGCGCGCGCCCGTTCACCGAAGTCGATTTCCCGCCGCTCTGGATCAATTTTCCACGTGCCCAGACCGGTGAGTTCGAGTGCCAGGCGGCGCTCTTCAGAGAGTTCGGCGAACTTCTCTTCCGCACGTCGCTTCTCTGTCACGTCACGGATAAGGATGGACAGGCCTTGCTGAGATGGGTATGTGTGGACTTCTAGCCAGATATTATTCAGGAGACCGCGTCCTTCTGCATGGGCCGGCCGTCTTGCGTTGACCGTATGCTCCAAGGTGGCGCGAAACGGTGAATCGGGTTCCGTCGGGAATACCTCCCACACACTGCGTCCATATAGTTCCTCCCGGGACTTATCCAGGAGCCTAACGGCAGCCTCGTTGGCGTAGACGAATCGCATCTCCCGATCTAGGAACACGTACCCGTCCTGGATACTCTCGAGGATGTCGGGGGTAAGCCAGCTAAAGGTGGTCTCCATCCGTCGATTGGGCACGTTTGAAGGACGTCAATGAAATATCTAAAGTCGGGTACCCCGCTGGGATCCCGGCCAAAGCTTTTGTTACGTTTGGCAGCCAATATGAGAGGGGAATCGAACTGCCAGGGTACCCGGGAGGCCAGACCGAGTTACGTGATCTAAAGTCGGGTACCCCGCTGGGATCCCGGCCAAAGCTTTTGTTACGTTTGGCAGCCAATATGAGAGGGGAATCGAACTGCCAGGGTACCCGGGAGGCCAGACCGAGTTACGTGACGAGAACACCTTGCATGTACTTCTGGTCGCCTGTCTGATTTTGCTGACTAATAACCACATTCTGGTCAGTCGGAGCTCGTAGCTGTTACGCTATTAACTCGACACAGGCTGTTCGTTCATCAACGGTGTCCAGCCGGGTAAATCGTTACACGTGCAAAACGTGCGATGTGGTGTGGTTTACCCGTTTGCATTCAGAAACGGTTTTGTAATAAACCTCACATTTTCGGACCTGTTACGCACGATCAAGGTATCTTAAGCGGAATAAAATTGTGCACTTATTCTGGGTGGATCATGGAGAGTGGACCGATTACGA
The DNA here is from genome assembly GCA_041690215.1 of Rhodothermales bacterium. Taxonomy (GTDB): domain Bacteria; phylum Bacteroidota; class Rhodothermia; order Rhodothermales; family DASSAV01; genus DASSAV01. The sequence goes on along the minus strand of JAWLHQ010000005.1, from coordinate 223,780 downwards.
AGGAACTGCGGGAAGTATATGCGTCCACAGTAGCAGAGTATCACGAGAAGGCGCTACAGCTCCAGATGCTGGCAATGAGCACGATGATCGATACCATCGCATTTCGGCAGGCTGCGGCCGAGGTGGCCATGCTGGCGCGGAAGTTGGGAGACGTGCGGAACGCATTGAAGTGGTATATAGAAGCCAACCTGTCGCCCTCTGGAAATGAGGTCTGAGAGTATGGTGGGGAGACTGACGATAGCAGTCTCGAGATGAGTGATGGGCGGCAGGGTGAGTACGAACGTGTAGTGGTAGCGTATCGCCGGATGTAATGAGAGTACGAGGAAGTCGCAGCGGCGATGTAGCCATAGCCACCGATCACGAGAAAGAAGCAAGCGAGTTCAAGTGGGCGTCCGACCGGGTGTCTCGCCTCTCCTGCAAGCGATCGAGACGGCGTGCAGCGAAGAAGTTGCTGCACGGACGCGGACCCGGCGGGAGTTCATCGGCTGGAACGGTGGCGTGAGCGCAGATGGGCATCACGCCACGTCAAAAGTGCAGCGGACGTGGCCGTTCCCCTGTTCGCACTTCGCACGGATTGTCAGGCCTGTTGCTGAAGAAAGAAGCACTTCTACCATATGACAGACCGCTGGGCGGCCCTTTGCTACTGCGGCAACCGGGCAACTCAATCCCAGAATGGCGAGGCATCCATCCGCCTCATTCAGTTCTGCCGCTCCTCCGAGGTCTTCAATGACTTGCAGGGCATGTCGTATTCGTTCCTCACGGGTCCGGGCTCCATTCTTCCTGAATCGAGTTCCGATGCGATTGCCGACCTCTTCCAACGCTTCTGAAACCTCGGCCGCATCCGTGCGTCGCTCTAGAACATCCAGGAATTCTTCCAGGAGGACGTCGTATGCTTTCGGAAACAGGTCCTCCGCTTCAGGGGTGAGGGCATACAGCTGTTCCGGGCGTCGTGTAGCCGGGCGTTGCCCGACGGTTGCGACGAGTCCGTCTGCACTCAGCCTGGTGAGTTGCGCCCGTACGGCATTGTCCGTGACCCCGAGTACTCCAGCCAGTTCGTTCACAGAGCGTGGACCTTGACGGAGGTGCCGGACGATATCTGCGCGTGATCCCTGAAGCAAGCGCTCACGGACGGTGTGCCTTTTCATATCAAAACGTGACGTTTGTATCCAAACCACAAAAATAAGTCAAATAATTTGTTGACTATTTTTCGTAATTGGGTATTGTTAACGTCGGTAACCTACTCACAAGTTTCCCAACAGGTGCTGCCATGGCATACTCGACTCAGGAAAGGGACGCCACACACGCCGCTGTGGACAAGGGGAATCCGGCGTACCAGGCCTATCAGATCCTCCACATTGCTTTTATCGTCGCGCCCATTGTCGCGGGTCTGGACAAGTTTTTAGGGATTCTTACCGACTGGACCCAGTATCTCGCCCCCATGTTTGCGAATGCATTCGGGGCCGGTGCGTTCATGGTGGTCGTAGGCGTGATTGAGATTGTCGCGGGGATTGGGGTGGCACTCAAACCGCGCATTTTCGCTTATGTGGTTGCTGCCTGGCTTGTAGGTATCATTTTCAATCTCCTGATTCTGGGAGATTACTACGACGTTGCGCTCCGTGACCTCGGGCTGGCGCTCGGCGCGCTGGCACTGGGGCGGTTGTCGATGGTCTACGACAGGAGGTAGATCGGTATCGTGTACAGGAGGTCGTTCGTCCAGGCGAACGGCCTCCCTCGTTTCCGAGAATGTGCCGGTCGATTCGTGTACCAGCCTATCGAGGAATATGGCATCATCGGCGACAGCCATACGGCCGCGCTGATTTCGAGCGCCGGCTCGGTAGACTGGCTGTGCCTGCCAAGGTTCGATAGTCCCTCTGTTTTTGGGGCTCTGCTGGACGACTACAATGGCGGGCGTTTTCAGATCCGACCTGTAGCGGAGTTCAGCGTCCAGAGGCGGTACGTCGGGGAGACGAACGTGCTGGAGACTACGTTCACAACGGGGGAGGGTGTCGTTCGGTTGACGGATGCGATGGCGGTGACTGATGAGGACGAGAAGCGCCGCTGGCTCTGGCCGGGGTGGCTGTTGATTCGCCGCCTGGAGTGCCTGAATGGCGAAGTGGATATGGAGGTCGTCTGTGAGCCGAAACCTGGATACGCCCGGAGCAGGGTATACCTGCATGAGCGGGGCAGGTTGGGCTTTATCTTCGAGTGGGGGGCCAATGCTCTGGCTCTGCGGAGCGACGTGCAACTCGGTAAGGCCGAGGGTAGGCCTGCCGTGGAGGGCCGTTTCAGGATGAAGCAAGGCGACCGCGTATACCTGTGCCTCACGTATGCGCTCCAGGAGCCCCTCGTGATGCCTCCTGCCGGCGCGGAAGCGGAGATCTGGCTGGAGCGATCGTGTCGGTGGTGGGAAAAATGGGTATCGCATTGTCGTTACCAGGGGCCGTACCGCACCGCCGTTATCCGCAGCGCGCTCGTGATGAAGCTGCTGATCTATGCGCCGTCGGGAGCGCTCATTGCAGCGCCAACGATGTCCTTGCCGGAGCGCCTCGGGGGCACGCTGAACTGGGATTACCGGTATTGCTGGCTTCGCGATAGCACCATCGTCCTACGGTCCCTGTACGGCCTGGGATACGATGAGGAGGGGCGGGCGTTTTATTCCTGGCTGCTCCACGCCACCCAGCAAACCTGGCCGGAGTTGCGCGTGGCCTATCGTGTCAACGGCGAGCCGCATTTACCTGAGCGCGTGCTCGATTATCTGGATGGCTATGCCGGGTCGCGGCCGGTCCGCGTGGGTAACGATGCGGCCCGGCAGCTTCAGCTGGATGTATACGGCGAGGTTGCGGGCGCTGCGCTCGAGTATGTGCGCCGGGGTGGTGTACTGGATGTCCTTGAGGCCCGCCGCCTCGCGAAGCTCGCGGAAGCTGTCTGCCGTCTCTGGCGCGAGCCGGATGCGGGGATCTGGGAATCGCGCTCGGAGCCGAGTCACCACACTCTGAGCAGGGCGATGTGCTGGGTCGCGTTGAACGATCTTCTCCAAATCCATCAGGATGGTCATCTATCGTTGGATGTGGAACGTGTATTAGCCGAGCGAGCCGCAATCCGGGACGTTGTAGAGTCGGAGGGGTACAACCAGCAGATGGAGTCGTACGTATCTATTGCCAACGGGGATAGTGTGGACGCGAGCCTCATGCTCATGTGCCTTCGTGGTTACACTGATGCGGCGGCTCCCCGCATGTATTCGACCTTACGCAGGATTCTGACCGAGTTGAGTGAGGGGAGTCTCGTATACCGGTACAGGTTAGACGAAGCGGGGGGGAATCCACTGGAGGGGGCTTTTGGAATCTGTAGTTTCTGGGCTGTCGAAAGCCTTGCCCTGGCCGGTGCGCGGGACGAGGCCAGGGCACGTTTCGAGCAGCTTCTGGGTTACTGTAACGACCTGGGACTCTTCGGCGAAGAGATAGACGTGGATACCGGCACCATGCTGGGCAACTTTCCCCAGGCCTTTACCCATGCCGCCCTGATCGACGCGGCGCTGGTCCTGGATGAACCGGAGCCGTGAGGCGAACCGGCACGATTCGTAGCCACTGTTCGACGTGTGATCAAGAGGGAGGCATGGAGATCGACATCGTTAGCATGCTTCTGTGGGGGTTTGCTGCCACGGTGGTGCTCACGACGATCGAGGCGTGCTCACAGGGGCTCGGATGGTCGAGGATGAGCATTCCGTTCATGCTCGGCACTATGTTCACGCCGGACCGGCTCCGGGCGTATGTCCTGGGTTCGGGTGTGCACATGATCAACGGTTGGATTTTTTCGTTCATTTATATCCTCACGTTCGAGAGCTGGGGCCGAGCGACGTGGTGGCTGGGAGGGGGCATCGGTTTCGTGCATGGGTTGTTCGTACTGGTAGTGCTCATGCCGGTCTTGCCGGGAATGCACTCCCGAATGGCCAGTTCTCACCGGGGGCCGACGCCCACTCGCCTTCTGGAGCCCCCCGGGTTTCTGGCCCTCAACTACGGTCGCCACACGCCGTTGACTGCCATGCTTGCCCATGTAGTCTATGGCGCTATGCTCGGCGCCTTTTACCACGTCGTGTAAATCGGGGAACCATATGTCTCGGAGGAAGGCTTTTCTCACCGGTGTCGCTTACCGAGAAGCATCCCGGCAATGAAGCCGGCCAGAAAAGCGCCTGCCGATGCGCCCTTTCCGCTTCGAATGGGGAGGTAGCGTGTGCGTTCCTGCGTGATTTCGACGATACCCAGTGGGGTCACCGTAACTCCTCCGCCTCCACCGCCGCCCTCACCGTGCCCGGCGGGCTGCTCGGCATTCTGCTTCTTTCCATGGTTGGCCGATCCCGTCCCAAAGCCGCCTCCGAGGCCGTAGGAGATGCGGGCGACGGGGATGACCGTCCTTCCACCGGCTTCGATGGGATCGCCATAGATGGCTTTAACGGTCGCGCTGCGCTGTAGCTTGTCGGACAGCGATTCCAGAAACGTAGGCGAACTCATGGTAGATGTGGATTCGTTGCGTGTTGCGGTCAGGGCTTGAGGACTACCTTGATGCAGCCGTCCTTCTTATCCCGGAACATCTCGTAGGCGGCGGGGCCTTCCTCGAGCGGGAGCCGGTGGGTAATGACGAACGAAGGGTCGATCTCGCCGGACTCAATTTTCGGCAGGAGCGTGTCGTAATAACGGGGCACGTGCGTCTGGCCCATCTTGAACGTCAGTGATTTGTTCATCGCTGCGCCGAAGGGCATCTTGTCCAGCAGGCCGAGGTAGACGCCCGGGATCGAGATGGTGCCCCCCTTTCGGCAACACATGATCGCCTCGCGGAGCACGTGTGGCCGGTCGGTCTCCATGAACAAGGACGATTTCACCTTGTCGTAGAGGGCATCCAGCGTGCCCGCTCCGTGCGCTTCCGTCCCTACGGCATCGATGCAGCGGTCCGGACCGCGCCCGGCCGTCATTTCCATGAGCGCATCGTAGACGCCAACCTCGGAGAAGTCGATGGTTTCGGCTCTGCCGTACGTGGCTGCCATCTGCAGGCGTTCCGGCACGCGGTCGATCGCGATGACCCGCTCTGCGCCGAACATCCAGGCGCTCTGGATGGCGAACTGCCCTACGGGTCCACAGCCCCAGACCGCTACCACATCTCCGGGCTGGATCTCGGCGTTCTCGGCGGCCATATAGCCTGTGGGGAAGATATCCGAGAGAAACAGCACCTGGTCATCCGGCAGATCGGACGTGATCTTGAGCGGGCCGACATCCGCGAAGGGCACGCGGAGGAATTCTGCCTGACCTCCTGCAAACCCGCCCATCATATGGGAGTAGCCGAGCAGCCCTGCCGGGGATTCGCCCATCGCCTTCTCGGCGATCCAGGCGTTCGGGTTGGTGTTATCGCAGAGTGAATACAGTTCATTCTTGCAGAAAAAGCAGGCGCCGCAACTGATCGTGAAGGGAATCACGACCCGGTCGCCCCGCTGGAGCCGCTTCACATTGCGCCCGGTTTCTACGACGATGCCCATGGGCTCATGCCCGATGATGTCGCCTGCCTTCATCGTAGGCATAAAGCCGTCGTAGAGATGTAGGTCGGATCCGCAGATGGCGGTGGAGGTGATCTGGACGATCACATCGGACGGATCGATGATTTCCGGGTCCGGAACCCTTTCGACGCGGACATCTCCCTTGCCGTGCCAGCAGATTGCCTTCATTGGTTGTCCGTGGTCAGTGGCCCGTTGTCGGGGGCGGTCGGCTTTAATCAGCCACCTTTCTTCCCTTCGGCATAGACTGAACTAATGCGGTGGGATGGGGAGAAGTTGATCGGGGGCGGTAACGATGTGTTTACGCGGGGGATTTCGGATTGCGGATTTGAGGGGTGATTGTAACGGGGGTGTAACGAACTTTACAAATTTGAACGTGTCGTGGCGTGCGGATCGGGGGGATAATGAGTAATGAATAATGAGGGATGGGGTGAGCGGCTGGATGGCACAACGGAAGTACGAAGTACGAATGATGAAGTACGAGTGACGAGTGGATGGCACAGAATGCACACGGAAGTATGTGTACGGGGTCGGGTGTGAGACCTGACAGGTTTTGGAAACCTGTCAGGTCTGAGTAGGAGGCCGTCGGTTCTGCTCATGGCACAGAATGCACACGGAATGCGGGTTTTATGTGGGTGGCGGCTGGTGCAGGTTGCATGGTGAGCAGGGCAGGTGAAAAAGAGGGAAGATGAACGGGGCCTGGTGAAATGGGGTGGTGAATGGGGCTCATTGAATCAAGCCCCTACGGGTGGGAAGCAAACTGGAACGGTTGGATTCTGTGTGTTGGGTGCAGGGAGGCGAGGGATCAACCGGGGAGTGTACGAAAGAAAGGGGGCTCTGTCGAGGTTATTCTGATAACCTACATATGTGTAGGAGCGGTCGGCTGTCAGCCATCAGCTATCAACGGTCAGCAGAACCGGAAAGAGGCAGGGGTCGGTGAGAGTGGTTTTTCGGGCTAGTGGGCTAGAGGACATCCTCAGTCGCTGCGCGACAGCTCCCTCGAGGGAGTGGTTGGGCGTGTGCCGGACGGTGTCTGTGTGAACGTCTTTCAGGTTGTGCTGGCTGGATGCCCGGTCGGGGTCGCATAGGCGTCAAGGAAATGGCCCAGAGCCCTGGCTTGATCTGATTTCGGCCTTTACGGGAGTGCTCACGACAGCGGGTAGGTAGTCCTTCAGGTTGTGCTGCCTGGATTTACCTTCGCTCAGTCACTTCGTTCTTGTCCGGTCGGGGCCAGGCATGACGTTGGGGGGGAGGACATGCTTTCGTGTAGGCTGTCCGGTATTGCTTGCCGTGTGCGGAGAGGCTCGTGGCGTATTTGGAGCGTAGCGGTAGTGCTGACCGTTGTAAACATCCCCCTGCCTTGCTCGGCTGGACGCGTTCGCAAGGCTGCCCCCCTTCGAAGGGGGATTTTCTCTTGGCTCGGATGATAGTAAGTCCTGAAGGTTGTGCTGCCTGGATTTACTGCGTCAGTCGCTCCGCTCGCGTCCGCCTTCGCGGGAATGACGTTGATGAGAAGGGGTGAGGTTGAAAGGGAGCCGTACCGCCCTGTTTGAAGGAGCTAACGGGCTTCCTTGACGCGCATGCGGTCGGGGCCGGGCATGACGTTGGTGAGGGGGCTTTGAAGTGAGCTGTATTGGCCTGTTTGAAGGAGGTAACGGGCTTCCTTGATGCCTATGCGGTTGAGACTGGGCATGAGATTTAAGGGTACACAAAGGGTTTTGAAAGGCACGTGCCGTGGGGCCATAGTGGCGGGGGCCTGGAGAGGTCGGGTTGAGCTTAAAGCAAAAGAGGCTGTCCGGCTATGGTGGGAGTATCTCCCACGAGCCGGACAGCCTCCTTGCTCTACTCACGGAGTAGTCGGCTTACCTCGCCCCGACCGTGGTGGCTTCTTCGGTGAAGCCGCGTTTGCGCATGAGGGCTTCGGTTTCGGGGTCGCGGCCGCGGAAGGCACGGTAGCCTTCGGCGGGGTCGATGGTGTTGCCGACGGAGAAGACGTGCTCGCGGAGGCGGCGGGCGACTTCCGGGTCGTAGGGGCCGCCGGCTTCGGTGAAGGCTTCGTAGGCATCGGCGGTGAGGACATCGGCCCAGAGGTAGCTGTAGTACCCGGCGGAGTAGCTATCGCTGGAGAAGATGTGCCCGAAGTGGGGTGTGCGGTGGCGCATGACGATCTCCTCGGGCATGCCGAGTTCCGCCAGGGTTTCCCGCTCGAAGGCATCCGGGTCGATCTTCCGGTCGCCTGCGAGGTGAAGTTTCATGTCCACAAGGGCGCTCGCCAGGAACTCGACGGTGTCGAAGCCCTGGTTGAACGTCGAAGCGCGCTCGATGCGGTCCACGAGGTCCTGTGGGATCGGCTCGCCGGTCTGGTAGTGGACAGCGAAGCGCTGGAGGACTTCCGGTGTGGAGAGCCAGTGTTCGAGGAGCTGCGAGGGGAACTCGACGTAGTCGCGCGCCACGGCGGTGCCGGCGAGTGAGGGGTAGTTGACGTTCGAGGAGAGGCCGTGCAGGGCATGGCCGAACTCGTGGAAGAGGGTGGTGGCGTCGGTCCAGGAGATCAGGACCGGCTCGCCCGGCTTGCCCTTGACGAAGTTGGCGTTGTTCGAAACGATGGGGGTCACCTCGCCATCGAACCGTTCCTGGCTGCGGTAGGCGTTCATCCAGGCGCCGGAGCGCTTGCCTGCGCGGGCGAACGGATCGAAGTACCAGAGGCCGACGTGCTTCCCGGTGGCTTTGTCAGTCACTTCCCATACGCGGACGTCCGGGTGGTACACGGGGACATCGTTTACGGGCTTGAACTGGAAGCCGAAGAGTTCGCCGGCGACCCAGAACATGCCCTCGCGGAGCTTGTCGAGCTGGAGGTAGGGCTTGACGGCGTTCTCGTCGAGGTCGTACGTGGCCTTGCGGACTTTTTCGGCGTAGTAGCGGTAGTCCCAGGGCGCGATCTCGGCGGGCTGGCCTTCGGCCTGTGCAAGGGCCTTCATGTCGGCCACTTCCTTATGGACACGCGCGACGGCGGGCACCCAGACAGCTTCCATCAGCTCCAGGGTGCGCTCGGGCGTGCCGGCCATGGTGTTCTCGAGCCGCCAGTGGGCGTGCGTCTCGTAGCCGAGGAGTTTCGCCCGCTCGGCGCGGAGCTGGAGAATCTCGGTGATGATCGCGTTGTTATCGTACTCGCCGCCCATGTCGCCGCGGTCCACCCACATCCGCCAGGCCTTCTCGCGGAGGTCACGTCGGTCGGAGTAGGTGAGGAAAGGCTCCATGGAGGAGCGGGTGTTCTTGATGACCCACTTGCCCGGCTTCCCTTCTTCTTCGGCTGCGGCAGCAGCCGCGTCGATGACCGACTGTGGGAGGCCCGCCAGGTCGGCCTCGCTTTCGAGGACGAGGGCGTAGTTGTCCTCGTCGGCCAGTACGTTCTGGCTGAACTGCGTGAAGAGCTCGGCCAGCCGCTGGTTGATCTCAGAGACGCGGGCCTTGGCTGCGGGGTCGAGCTTCGCGCCGGCGCGGACGAAGTTCGTGTAGTAGCGCCAGGTAAGCCGCTGCTGCTCGGGTGTGAGGTTCGCCTTCTCGGGAGCGTTGTAGACGGCTTCGATGCGGCGGAAGAGCGCTTCGTTCTGAGTGATCTTGTCGGAGAAGGCGGCCAGTTTCGGCTCCATCTCACGTTCGACCGCCTGAAACTCGGGCGTGCTCAGGTTGTTGCTCCAGATGCCGTAGGCGGTCCACACGCGATCCAGCGCGCGCCCGGTGCGCTCCAGGGCGGCGATGGTATTCTCGAAGGTCGGCGGGGCGGGGTCGTTGGCGATACGATCAACCTCTTCCAGGTTCATCGCCATTGCTGCCTCGAGAGCCGGGACGAAGTGTGCTACTTCGATCTGGTCGAACGGCGGCACGCCGCCGTAGGGGCCGGTCCACTCCGCGAGGAGGGGATTCTGGTTGTGGACGGTGACGGATACATCGATAGAAGACAGGGCCGATTCGGTCCGGGCGGCGGGGGCCGGGGCTTCGGCCTGGCCGGTCGTAGTCGCAGGTTGTTCGGTATTCATGATTCCAGTCGTGGTGCAGCCTGCCAGCGCGGCGGTGAATGCCAGGGCGCCGGCGCACGTCTTGATCGTGGAGCGGGTAATCAGCATGTCGGTCTATGTTTGAGCCGGGCCGGATACCCGGGATCCGACTGTTGAGGCGATTTACGCAGGCGGGCTGCTGCCCGTATGTGAACGGAGAGACGTTCGTATATCGTGAGCGGGCCGCAAAAACGATGCGACATGCAGGATACGGCCCGCCAAAAGTCAAGCGTCCGGTACGAACGAAAAGGTCTGTCGTTCCACCTGGCAGGTTCTAGCCGTACGTGATTCGACGGAGATTCCGGGCGCATCGATTCTTGCTCAGCATCGCATCATGATGCGGGTGTTCTCTTCGTGATCTGAGGCGCACAGGCGTCAAGGAAATGGCGCAGAGCCCTGGTTTGATCTGATTTCGGCCTTTACTGTGGTACTTACGCCAGTGAGGTAGGTAGCCTTGAGGTTGTGCTGCCTGGATGCCCGGTCAATCGAAGTACGAAGTACGAGTGACGAAGTACGAATGGGGGATGGGCGCAGATGGCACACGGAAGTATGTGTATGCGGTTGTGGATTAGACCTGACAGGTTTTGGAAACCTGTCAGGTCTGGTGCTGTGTCCTTCGCCTCGTCTTGATGGCCCATACGTAGTATGCATGGGTGGGAGGTGGCTGACATCCTCCTGCCTTGCTCCGCTGGACGCGTTCGCAAGGCTGTCCTCCTTCGAAGGAGGATTTGGTGAAGCAGGACCGGATGGGTGGACGTGGGTTCTGGCAGGATCAGATGGGTGGGCATGACCTGCCCGTACGAGAGGAGTGGACGTACTGGTGGTATGTCTCTACACGGGCGGGGTGGGATGTGGGGCATTGGTGCTCGTGGCAGGCTTCGTAGGAGCCGGTCAGGATGTGCTGCCTGGATGCCCGGTTGGGGCCGGACATGACGTTGGGTGGGGGTATGGGGCTGAAAGAGAGCCGTATCGCTCTGTTTGAAGGAGTTAACGGGCTTTCTTGAAGCCAATGGATCTGAGGCGGAGGAGGCACGGCTACAACGCAACCACCTCATCCAGGGAGCCCGTCCTGAGTGGAAAAGGACGGTAGTTCTCCGGATGGGGTGGTCCGTAGATCAGCGTATGTGCGCGGCAGCTCTGGTGCGGCTGCCAGGCGAGTCGTTAGATCAGGCCGAGGGCGACCATGGCGCGGGCGACCTTCAGGAAGCCGGCGATGTTGGCGCCGTTCACGTAGTTGCCCGGCGTGCCAAACTCCTCCGCCGTCTCGAAGCAGGACAGGTGGATGCCGGCCATGATTTCCTGCAGCCGTTCCTCGGTGTACTCGAACGACCAGGCATCCCGGCTGGCATTCTGCTGCATTTCCAGCGCGGACGTCGCTACGCCGCCAGCGTTGGCGGCTTTGCCGGGGGCGAATGCCACACCGGCTTCCTGGAAGATCTTGATGGCTTCCGGCGTGGTCGGCATGTTGGCGCCTTCGGCGACGACGGTACAGCCGTTTTTGACAAGCGTTCGGGCGTCGTGGCCATTGAGTTCGTTCTGCGTGGCACACGGAAGCGCGATGTCGCCCGGAACATCCCACACGTTGCCCCCGGCGACGTACCGGGCGTTCGGGCGGTACTTGACATATTCTGCGATGCGAGCGCGCTTGACTTCCTTGATCTCCTTCAGGACTTCCAGATCGATGCCGCACTCATCGTACACGACACCGTTGGAATCGGAAGCCGTGATGACCTTTCCGCCGAGGTTGTGGATCTTCTCGATGGCATAGATAGCGACATTGCCGGCCCCGGAAACCAGGCAGGTTTTACCCTCGAAGGTTTCTCCCCGGACATTCAACATCTCCTGTACGAAGAAGGCGAGTCCGTAGCCCGTTGCCTCCTTGCGGACGAGCGAGCCGCCCCAGTCCAGCCCCTTGCCCGTCAGCACGCCGGATTCGTACCGGTTCGTGAGGCGCTTGTACTGACCGAACATGTACCCGATTTCCCGTGCGCCGACCCCGATATCACCAGCGGGTACGTCTGTGTACTCCCCGAGGTGACGGTGCAGCTCGATCATAAAGCTCTGGCAGAATCGCATCACCTCATCATCCGAGCGGCCTTTGGGGTCGAAATCGGCCCCGCCTTTGCCCCCGCCGATCGGCATTCCCGTGAGCGCATTCTTGAACACCTGTTCGAAGCCGAGGAACTTGATGACTCCGGGGTAGACGGAGCTATGGAAGCGCAGTCCTCCCTTGTACGGCCCCAGGGCGCTGTTGAACTGAACCCGGAATCCACGATTGATGTGGACTTCGCCGCGGTCATCCTGCCACGGGACGCGGAAGATGACCATACGCTCGGGTTCGCAGATGCGCTCCAGAATTTTGTGCTCGAGGAATTCCGGGTGTTTGACCAGTACGGGGCCGAGGGAGCCGAGGACTTCGAGGACAGCCTGGTGGAACTCCGTTTCTCCGGGGTTACGCCGTATGACGTCTTGATAAACAGGTTCTAGTCGTTCGTCGATGTGGGAGATCATGGGATGGGGACTATTTTGTAATTCTCAAAGGCGGCCTAAATATATTAAGTCGGGAGCCGTTTGTGATAAGGTGTGCCAGCCTAAACCATCAAGAATCCATTAGTCCGTTCGACGAGGAGGTATGTAACCGCTTCCAGGCAGGGGGAGACCTGCGGTCAAGACCGGTAAAGGAGCACCTTCGGTGTGGAAACGTAGGGGAATTAAGATTTAGACGCTTTCTAAATCCGGGCAGGACAAATAATGGGGGTGATTTCCACCCCGCGGCGCCGAACGCGTTACCGTGTCGGCGAGTTCGGGATTCGGGCTGCACAGGCGCGCATTCCGACTCGGACCTCTGAAAAGCTCCGGGCAGGGGTACCGGCATACCTTCATTTTTTAAAGGCGCTGATTACAGCTGCAAACGTGGCTCTGATGACTTTTTTACCGTGCTGGTGGTGGGGCTCATGCCAGCGCTCAAGGGTGCTTCTCGTGGGGGGAGGAAAGTGATTGCGGATTGTGGATTTGAGAATGTGGCGTGTTAAAAGTCGGGCGCATTTACGGCGTGTAGAAGACGCAGCATGCTGCGTCTCTACCAAGTAACTATGAAACGGATGTCGCAATGCAATTGAGAAACCGGTTCGGCCCACTCAAACCCGGATCATTGCGGGCCATCATTCACGGGTACAAGTCATCTGTAACGCGAACCGCTCGATTAAAGGGGTACACGAGCTTCGCCTGGCAGTCGCGCTATTATGAGCATATCGTTCGTGGTGGCCGCGGACTGGAGGCGGTGCGTGCATACATTCAGCGTAACCCGGAGTGCTGGGCGGAGGATCGGTATTACCTAGCCGACTGAGGGGCGATATCTTCGGTGAGGGTGTCGATCATTTCATTCACCCACTGCAGGATGGAATCCTGTTGGGCTTCGTCCGGTTTGCGAGAGCCACGGCCCATGAACTGGATGGAGTCGCCTGCGAGTGTGGTCGTGGTGAATTGCTGCATCCAGGTGGTGAACCGCTCCCACGATTCGTTATCGATCCATCCCGTGCGTCGCTCCTGTCCATCGCCGCCTTCGCACAGAGCGGTGCTGACGAGCACCGCGCCGTAGTTGGTGACCTCCAGGACACGGCAGTAGTCCGGCCGTTCGGGGGCGGATCGGTGGGACGTGAGTGCTCGTCCGTATGCGGCGCCGCTGCGCCCGCCCTGCAATTCGGTCCATTGCAGGGTCGCCCAGTTCAAGATGGCGCGCTGCCATGCCGGAGAGGCTGCCTCGTCGCCGCGGCCCTGGAAGGACACCTGGTGGGTGCCGTCGTGGAAGGTGAAGGGCTGGAATCGTTCATAGAAGTAGGTCCATTCAGACGAACGGCCCAGTTCTTCCAGCAGGGGCAGGCCGACGTGGGGGGCATTGCAGGGGCCGATGGCGGCCCGTCCGTTCGCGCCGATGAACAGGTCCTGGCAGGAGCCCTCCGTATCCTGCCATACGAGGGCCGGAATACCGACGCCCGTATTCGGTCCGGCGGCGAGCAGCACGCGGGTCGGTTCCGTCGCGGCAGCGTGGTATTGATACGATTCTCCCCCGATCTCGACCTGGAGCCGGTAGCCCGGCGTTTCCACCTGCGCGCATGCATCCTGCATTGGAATGTCCAGGCAGGCATCCGGGAATGTTACCTTCTCAAATGATTCGACGATCACGGAATCCCGGTCTGTCCGGTGCCGGGTGGTGATGCTGAAGAGCATGGCGTCCTGTGCGCCGAGGGATGCTTCGGTGAGCGGCGGTTCATCCCGGGGAGTGCAGGCGGCGAACAGGCAGAGTGACAGGGAAAGGACTGCGGTTCGGAGATACATGAGGCTGGTGTATGAATGATCGCGGTGCACTGAAAAGTTGATGGATCTTATTCGTTCCAGGTAGAGGAGCCCCTACATTCGCTATCATCAACTTTTACATGCTATGCCGACCTACCACGTGAATGAACCGATCTCGGCGGATGAGTTCATCGCCGTATTGCGGGCTTCAACCCTGGCCGAACGCAGGCCTGTGGACGATCTCGGCGTGATCGAGGATATGCTGCAGCACGCGAATCTGATCGTGACGGCTCGCGAGGGTGGGAAGCTAATCGGAGTGGCGCGGACGCTGACGGATTTCTCGTACATCGCCTACCTGTCGGACCTTGCGGTGGACGTGGCGTACCAGCGGCAAGGCATCGGGAGGGAGTTGATCCGGCTCACGAAGCAGCAACTCGGTCCGGCCTGCAAACTTCTGTTGCTGGCCGCTCCTGCAGCCACGGAGTACTATCCGCGGCTCGGATTCGAGTATCAGCCACGCGCGTGGATGCTGCCGGCCGGGAAGGATGTGATGTAGCAGCGGGCGACCGTTTGAATGATCGGCGCGTGCATGCTATACTGCCCCGTAGTGTCCTCCTATCACCCGTCCCGTACGTTCTGGGCGGCAGCCGATGAGGAGGCACAATGAAATGCTGAAGCGGATCCTGCCGTCGTCAACGGCGTCATGATGGCAGAGGTCCTCCCGTACGAGGTCTTGCTCGCACGCGCGACGTAAAGCGTGCCCTAACCACGCAGATTCATGGCCGAAACGTCTTCCGGCTCGTGGTTCTACCACCAGCTTTTCCGTTCGGAGCGGTTCAACCGCGCCATGTCCCGCCACCTGCAGAATCCCTCGGGATTGTTCGGGCGATGGGTGGCTCGCATGATGAATGAGAGTAACCAGCGTATGAGCGAGCGCGCGCTGGACTTGCTGGATATCCGCGTCGGGGATGCGATCCTGGAGATCGGCTTTGGGGGCGGTCCGGCACTGCGCAAGATGGCCTCGCTCTGCGGGAGCGAAGGGAAAGCCGTCGGGCTGGATCGTTCGCCGACGATGGTGCAGCGCGCACAGGAGCAGTTTGCGCAGCTCATCGAGCAGGACAAGCTCATGCTGGTGGAGGGCGACGCGGAGCACCTGCGTTTTCCGGATCGGCACTTCGACGGGGTAGCGACGACGAACACGATCTATTTCTGGGAGCATCCCGACGTGGCTCTGGCGCAGATCTTCCGCGTGCTCAAGTACGGCGGACGCCTGGTGATCGCCTTCCGGACCGAGGCGACGATGCAGCGGATGCCGTTCGTCAAGCAGGGGTTCACGCTGTATACGCCGGAGCGCGTGCACACGCTGCTCAAGGAGGCCGGTTTCGAGCAGATCCGGTTCGAAGAGAGTTCGGATGATGAACTGGGTTACGTGCTGGTCGTGGGCGTGAAGCCAGATGCAGGCGGGGATGGGCTTCCGTACAGGGTGTAAGCCGGGTAGCGAGGGCTGGTTCGTGCTGTGGGCGCTCGTCGATTTCGCGGCTGTCAGCCGTGAAGGAGGAACGTGCTTCGAGTACGTCGTAAGCCCCGGTCTTTATTTACACGTCGTCAAACGCACACGATATGCGAGAGTTGATATACTATGTCGCTTCGTCGCTCGATGGATACATCGCACACGAGGACGGTTCCTTCGGGGGATTTCCCTGGGATGATGCGTACGGGGCCGACCTGTTCGCTACCTTTCCCGAAACGGTTCCAGTACACGCACGTGGTCCAGCTACGCGCGCGGAGAACAAGCGGTTCGATGCCGTCCTGATGGGGCGCAAGACGTACGAAGTCGGTCTGAAGGTTGGAATCACGAGTCCGTACCCGACTCTCGATCAATACGTCTTCTCACGTTCCATGAAAGAGCGTCCGGACGAGCACGTTACGGTGGTCAATGCAGATACGGTCGAGGTTGTGAAGGCCTTGAAGGAGGAGTCGGGCAAGGCGATCTGGCTCTGCGGCGGGGCCGAGCTGGCCGCCACGCTTTTTGAGGCCGGGCTGGTGGACCGGATGATTGTGAAGCTGAACCCGGTACTCTTCGGGTCAGGAATCCCCCTCTACTCGGGACCCATTTCCCAGAGGCTGCTGGAATTGACCGACAGCAAGGTCTACGATAGCGGCCATGTCGTCCTCAACTACCGTGTGAAACACTGATACCTGCATGAGCATCGCCTCTCCGGCCGCCATCAGGGGCGCCGGATCGCGTTCTCGAACGCCTTCTGGAGGCGCCAGACGGGATAGAGGACTCGGCTGGGCATCGGCAGGTGGAGCTGGGCGAGAACAGAGACGCTGACGATGTTGGGCGCGACTGCGTGACAGGGGGAATCTGTGCAAGCGCGTAGGCCAGGTACATGGATTCGGCGGATCTCCAGATCGCGCTCATTCGACGGCTGTTCTCCGAGGCAGAACGCCGGGGCATTCCGCTCTGGCTCGAGAGCGGGTGGGCCATCGGTGCGCGGCTGGGGCGGGTGACCCGGGCGCACGAGGATATCGACGTGGCCTATCCGAAGGAGCAAGAGGCGGAATACCTTGAATTGCTCCGTGAACTGGGCTTTGGCCGGTATCAGGCGGAATCGTATGGATTTCTCTGCCGGCGCGGGGAGGTGCTGCTGGATTCAGAGCCGTGTTTCCGCTGCGGTGACGCATACACCTTTCCGGGTTTTCCGGAGGACTCGTGCCCGCTGGAGAAGGAGGGCGTGCTCAGCGGGTTCCCCATACGGTGCCTGAGCTGGGAGGCGATGTACGTCGAGTTTCTCGACTACGAGCGCGAGGTACCCACCGCGCTGTGGCGGGAGAAGGACTTCGAGAGCCTTTGCATCCTAGAAGCGCACCTGAGCGAGCCCGTCCGACAGCGGCTGCGGGGGCAGGTGTATAGTGGTCTGGCTGCATTCCTGCATTGAGCTGCTGACGTAGGGAGGATGGTACTTGGCGTAGGCGTGATCCAGTGTGTTGCTACTGGAGCATATTGAAGTGACGGTGTGATCTGTTGAAGAAAGCCGGAGCTACCCGACGCTACGAGATTTCCGACGAGTAGTGACATCGCATCGAGCACCTGCTTTCCTGCAAAGCCTCAGATCCCCGATGTATGTCGGAGATAACCGGTACTTCATCTGTAAGCGGACCACAACAAAATCGAATGCCTATTTACTGGTTTATGCATTACCGGAGTGTGGTTATACGACTATGAGAAGTCAGTGGGTAACTACCTGGTCCTCATCCATGTAGTCCCCATCGTCACCCTACTACTCTGATTATCACACGCCCACGTTGCCAGTACACGCTCGAACGTATCTACGTGCCGTTTAGCAGCATTAGTCCAGGAGAAATCGAGTGCTCGCTTTCGTCCAGCTCTGATTAGCTCCCACCGCAGGTTTTGGTTCTCGGTTAGTAAGTGCACCGCTTTGGCTACTCTATCAGGCGACCGCTCGGGAACGAAGAGCGCGGCACCTGCGGAGATCTCTGGAATAGCTGTACTCCGTACGGCTATGACTGGACACCCGCACGCCATAGCCTCTATGATAGGAAGCCCAAAAGACTCAAGCAGGCTGGTGAATACGAGAGCATCACTGTTCGAAAGGAGGTTGATAATTCCCCGTTCATCTAGGAAACCGTGCCATTGTACGCGGTCTGCGATTCCGAGCTGTTGCGCTCTTGCCTGCCAGCGGGACCAGCCCAACCACCCTGCGATGTCGAGGGTCCATGGTCTATCAGGATATCTCTCTACTAGAATCTTGAAGGATTGTAGCAGGGTTTCATTGTCCTTATGATAGGAGGGGGTCTGCACAGCCGCTAGGCGATAAGTGAGTGGACGTGGCTTCTTCTGGTCTAGAGCAACATTTCGGAATAGCTCACCCAGTCCGTAAGGAACAACTGAGAATCGCGCCGCCGCACGGGGTGCTATCTTTTCTGCGCAGTTACGGAGGTACTCAGATACGAAGAGACTAGCATTCGCGAGATGCAGTGATATGCGTGCTGCAGTCTTCTGAACCGCGAATCGAACATACCTTTCGGGGTCAGTATTCACTGAGTATGGCGCAACGGTATGCGCACTTTGATGAAGCACGACCTGAGGGTATGAGACACCAAGCGTCGCAAAGTTACTGGAATACAAAAGGCTTGCACCTTCTCTGGACACCAATTGGTTGAGCATGCAAGTTTCCCACACTGCTCTGGAGAGAGCTCCCCTCACATCGGTACATATGGGGTTCCATCCCCGCTCCCGAAGTACGTTGACAGTTTCGGGGTAGCTTGCCACCACTGATACATTCTCTCCAAAACCGATAGAACGGAATCCCTCGAGTATCCCAAGGAGGTAGGTCAAACTTCCACCTGGAGCCGTAGAGAGCGCATTGATGAGGACTCTAGTTTGGGAGCGACGTCGTAAATAGCTAGCCATACTTCACGCACTCGACAGCCAAGCACTCGTGCCACCGGGCTTCATCTTCGACATCACGGAACCGCTCGTCAGCTGCGTCTCCAAACTCGGCTCGCCGGATGTTTCTGAAGCCAATTCGGGCGAGTTCAGATCGGATCGATTCGTAGTCCCAGAGCCACAAGTGACCTGAGTTAGACAGGAGGAACTTCAAAACTCCTTTCAGGCCTCGGACTCTTTCTCGGCGCCCCAGTCCCGAGGCCTGCATGAGGAGAAATGCTGCGTTCTCATCTCGCTGCGCCACGTACCGTTCTGCCAAAAGCCGAAGGTCTGGCATTACGAGGCGGAAAGTGCCCTCATGTGAAAGATAATTGTACGTGTTAACCAACGCCCTTCGAAGATCTTCGAGGGCGAGATGTTCTAGCACGTGGGAACAGTAGATGCCTTTGCAGGACCCGAGAGGTATGGGCAACCCCAGCACTATATCTCCATACTCTACGTTTGAGGGCCAAGCAGGAAGCCGGAGTGTTCGCTTCAAAACATCACCGATTATGGCGGTGCGCTGGAGCCTAAGCGTCGGACTGGAATCAAAGTTCCTCCACGTGGGCGGTGCACATAAGCCACACCCGTATTGAACATAGAGATCAGACTTCACTACGTGGATATTGCCTGTTCTGCGAAGAATGAAGGAGAAAGCTTAATTACTCGCTAATAGATTTTACATCAACATTACTTTTAAATGTATCCACTTTTGGCTCATGTTAGATTCTTGGGCAACTAAGAGCTAAGAACCGTCTGATAAAGCTCGTGCTCTATGGGAAGTCACAGACGATCAGAACTCAAGTGCCGAGACTAAGGAGTCTCTCACATTCCGCCAGAGTGCCGTCAGTTAGCAACCACATGAAATGCAAAGCGAGCATGCTCGGCGTTTTTAGCCCTGTACCGCTTCTGGTTCTTCGCGGGCAGGCTCTGTTTCCGCCGGGCTCATGCTATAGGGCACGCCGATCAGGAAGTTTACCCCCGTCATGAACAGCGTACCGCTGACGGCTGCCAGCAGGGCATCGGATGCCGGTAGGGGAATGAGCGAGCCCGGAAAGATGAGAGCGGCCACGATGATACTAAGTGCGCCCAGGAAGATTCGCATGGGTGTTTGCGGTTGAGGTGAGGAGTCCTGACGGACGCGGATCGCACGGCGGGGGGACAGGATAACTACGTACATGCTTCCAATGATGTCTAGGTAGGCCTGCCGTACCGACGTCTACAGGCTCAAGGTTGTACGGGTTGGATGTATTTATTTCCTATGGATATGAGGTGATAAATGCCGGTATGTATTTGTCCTAATGTTGCAAGAAGTTTACTTTTGCATCCTCTCTGCCGATACTGTGCTTCCCTGCTTGCTGTGGTCCGTTGAACAGAGCAAGTACCTGTATGAATCCTTCTGTTGCGGATGATCTGGCCGATTACTTGACGTGCATTGTCCTTGCCATGCGGGTCATCCGGAATCCCCGCATCAGCACCGAGCGCCAGGTTCGGGCGTTGGACATCCTCAACCGCTCCGCCGATGAAGTGCAGCGGTGTCGCGAGCAGTTGGTAGTAAAGAACTGACGCGTCCCCTTTCATTGTTCGCCTTGCGGCAGGTCCGGAAATTTCGTTTATAAAAGGAGGTCCCCTGTGACACGCCGTCGTCGCTGCCTGGATGTATTATAGGCTCAAATCGACATGTGTGAGTCATGGAATATACGCGGGTGGGACATCGCCTTACGGCACGTCAGCAGCAGATTTACGCCTATCTCGTCTGGGCGAACACGGAGGGGCAACAGCCCGGCGTGAACGACATCGTACGGGATGTCAAGCAGACCAGGGAGGTAGTCGTGCAGGCGCTCCTGGCGCTCAGGCGCCGTGGTCTCGTGGAGCATGATGGGCACACCTACCGGCCTGTTTCGCGGTCGGGTGGTTGAGTGCGTGCCAAATCACGCAATCACCTGCGAAGCGGTTCAAAGGCCCCGATGGTCGATACCATTCTCTGGCGCCGGATCGACGTTCCCGGTCACGAGTTCGGCAGACTCGCTCCCCGTGAAGACGGGTGGGTGCTGTCCGGTACGGCCGTGTTCGTCCATGAACTCAGGCCGTGTATGCTTCATTATGTGATACGCTGTGCATCGGACTGGCGCACGGTTTCGGCGTGGGTCGGCGGCAACATAGGGGAGGAGGAGGTCGGCGTAGACGTGGCGGTCGATGATGAACGGCGCTGGTGGGTGAACGGGATCGAGTATCCGGGCGTCCGTGGCTGTATGGATATCGATCTCGGATTCAGCCCTTCGACGAACCTCCTTCCGATCCGACGTCTGGCACCGGGCATCGGAGAGGAAGCGGCCGTGCGCGCGGCGTGGCTCCCGTTTCCGTCGTTGACGTTGAAACGGCTCGAGCAAGTGTACCGGCGTGAGGCGGAGATGGTGTATCGGTACGAGTCGGGTGGCGGGCGCTTCACGCGGACTCTGGAGGTGAACGCGACGGGGTTCGTGACGGTCTATCCGGGGCTGTGGCAGGCCGAGGCGACGGCCTAGTGGTCTGCCGGGGGGAACGGATGTTTTCCTGCACTTCCTGGCTATATGCCATCCCGACGGGGCCTCGAGGAGGAGGCTGCTCTTCGCAGCACATCCCTCAGATGATGCGTTTATGCAGATCCCTCACGCTCATTCGGGAGGACGAAAGGAAAGTACACCGGGCCGGGGCGTTACCCAATCGGCCCCGCACGGGGCTCCTTCATCGAGATTGATGATTCACGAACCGGAGGCAACAGGTTCGTGAACGGGTTGTTCTACACGGGCGCGGAACCTGCTATTCGGGTCGAATGCGTGTATCTTTGGCCTCCATCATTGCTCTGGTAACCAGACGACCGTGGAACACGCCTACAGGCCGGAAGGGGATTCGAGTGTCTCAGCCTATATTATGGCAGATGGAGCGCAGCGTGTTATCGACTTTTTGACCGCGGTGTTCGGTGCCCGGCCACTGCGTCACTTCGATCATCCCGACGGCGGCATCAATATGCCGAGGTGGAGATTGATGATACGGTGGTGATGATCGCGGACGGCAACGGCGCGTCCTCTATGCCGGGTGGCACTTCTATTCAAGAACCGAAACAAAACGAAGGCGATTCCGACCGCCGCTGCGGAGTCACGGACCCGGCCGGCAATACGTGGTGGATCGCCCACAGGTTGGACATGCGGCTCCGGTTCATGCCGCACCATAGTTTAGTACCAGATCGTTCATGCAAAGACGTACGAGGATTTCATTTACATTCCTTCTCCTGTTTGCTCTGCTGCTGCCGGGCGCCACGGCTCAGACACTTCGCCTTACAGACTCTGGGAACGAACCGCCCCGGCCATTCCGGCAGTGGGGTGAAGAAGCACTCGGCACCATCAAGGAGGATCTGTGGCTTCCCGAACGCGAACTCTACGCAGAGAAGGCGACGGTAGGCCAGGCTGCTAAGGAACCGGCCTTCATGTGGGGGGCGGGTGTGCAGCTCACGGCGCTGGCTGCCGCCGCGCAGGCTGACCCCGACCGGTACATCGCTCCACTTCGGTCCTATGCCGACGCGCTTCAGGTGTACTGGACGGAACACGACGGCATCGGGGGGTACGACGTGCTTCCCGGTCCCAAGCCGCCTGACCGGTATTACGACGACAACGTCTGGGTGGTACTGGCCCTGGCGGAAATCCATGAGGTGACGCAGGACCCGGTGTACCTCGACCGCGCGGAGGCGACGTACCGGTTCGTACTGAGCGGCGAGGATGAGAAGCTGGGGGGCGGGATCTACTGGCACGAGCAGTCGCGCGACTCGAAGAACACCTGCTCGAATGCTCCGGCCATCGTTGCGGCGCTCCGGCTCTATCAGTTGACGCAGGAACCACACTACCTGGAGACGGCCCGCCGCCTGTATACGTGGACCAACACGCACCTGCAGGATGAGGATGGCCTGTACTGGGATAACATCAAGCTGGATGGCGAGATCGACGAGCGGAAATACTCGTACAACACTGCGCTCATGATCCGCGCCAACAGCCTCTTCTATGCCATCACCGGGGAGCCGCAGTACCTGGCCGAGGCGCAGCGTATCGCCCGGGCGGCGGAGGCGAAGTGGATCGTGCCCGAGACCGGCGGTGTGGCCGACGGCGGGCGGTTTGCTCACCTGCTGCTGGAGTCCTTCCTGGCGCTGCACGAGCAGGACGGCGATTCGCGCTGGCTCGAGATCGTCAGCAACGCGCTTGCGTTCGTCCACGAGCACGTGCGGGATCCGAACGGACGGTACGCGTCCCGGTGGGACAGGCCGCAGGATGACGCGCTCCAGGGCTTCATGTTGCTCGACCAGGCCAGCGCCGCCCGTGCATACTGGAAGGCCTCCCTGGCGGAATTTTAGATTTTGGATTGGGAGAGTGGGGCGGAGGTATGGAGGTTGGAAAGAAGGCGGAAGCGATAGCCGCCGCCCGCTCCCCACGGTCCTTTTTTTGCCTTGCCTGTGCCGGATAGGTGAGGTTTATTGGTTGACGTTGCCCCTGTGGACCAACCTGCTACCGCTATGCGGATTGTCGCGTTTCTCGTAGGGCTCGCCTGTTTATCACCTGTAGCCGGCTGTAGCCTTACGGAAGCCGACACCGGTTTGCCGTACCGGAACGTCGAAGGTGCGCGCCGGTTGCTCGTAGCGGAACCCGGTACGTTTGTCTTCAACGATGCGGCTTCCTGGGAGTCGTTCTGGGGGGAGTACGCCGTTGACTTCGAAGGCAGGGGAGTGCTGCCACCTGCACCGGACGTGGATTTCGAGCGGGAGATGGTCGCCGCTGTCTTCCTGGGCACGCGGAGCGGTTGCGGCCATTTCATTGAACTGGTCCGCGAGGTACGCATGCGGGGTGATGCCGCGCTCGTGGAGATAGGGCCGCCTTCTCCTCCTTCGCACCTGGTGTGCGACATGGTCGTCTTCCCCGCGCATATCGTCGCGTTCGATAAAGTGAACGCGGTGCGCTTCACGGGAGACGTTCCGGGGAAGGACGAGTGATGAGGCTCCCAAGAACTTAGATTGATAACCGATTACCCATGCCCGACCCACATCTCGAACGCGCTCGACGGATCTGCCTGGCCTTGCCGGAGGCAACGGAGAAGGAGGCGTGGGGCAATCCCACTTTCCGGATACGGAAGCGGCTCTTCGCGATGTATCACAACAACCACCACGGGGACGGACGGATTGCGCTCTGGCTCAATGCCCCGCCGGGGGTACAGAGAATGCTCGTGGAGGCTGAACCCGAACGGTTTTTTGTGCCGCCCTACATGGGGCCGAGCGGATGGGTAGGGCTCCATCTCGACCGGTGTGAGGATACGGAAGTGGAGATGCACGTCCTCCAGTCCTACCGTATGGTTGCCCCGAAGAAGCTGCTGGCACTTCTGGACGGGGCACCGGGCTGACGTGCACCGGGCGATCGTCACCTCGGATGGGAGGACGTATCAGCCGGCGGCGAGCACGCCGTAGATGGCTGGCCGGGTGCAGGCGTCGCGAATCCACCTCAGTGTCGCCGGCCAAACGGAGGAAGATGAGCGGTATGCCTGTCAGCATCGCATCGGCCTAGAGCGCGTGTGGGATCTCCCAACCCGAGAGGCACGGCATGTAGGCGTCGCACAGCATGAGATCCGGCCTCGCTTTTCGCGTCATTTCCAGACCTGCCGTCCCACTCGCTGTCGCTACGATGGTAAAGTCCCATAGTAAATCATATGGGCCGGCATGGCCCGCAAGTCATCGTCATCTTCAATGACCAGCACCTTCCTTGAAACGGCCATCCGATGCTTGCGGGTTTGGGCGAGACGTCAGGCGGCAGCCGGGGGATCTCAAGCCTGCATCCGTTACGAGGCCGGTACGGACGTTCTGAACCCAACCGAATCCGGTCCGTTTGCATTGGTATTACCGTAGCGCATACCGGACATCTTCGTATCGCTAACGCGATCCACGCCGCTTACGGAGCACCCTCTGCATGCAACTGGAGCCGGTGTTGCCCGTGGCACAGGAGTTGCGTTCAGGAGGGTACGTGATTTCTGCGAAACGAGCCGGAGCATACATACGATGAATCGACGCGACTTCCTATTGCGCCTGAGCGCTGCCGTTGCGGCGGCCCCTGCCGTTCTGGCTGCGGGCGAGGGGTGGGCCGCGGATGGTTTGACCTCTCCGCCGCGGAAACGCATCGTCTATGAGGGGTCCGACCGTGCGACGCACTATGAACTGCTACGGTACATGCGGGTCTCCGGCTTGCGGGACGGCGGGTACGAACTGATCGGCAACCGGCAACGCATACGGAAGGGATTCGATGGCGAGTGGGGCCACGGGGTCTACCTCGCGGCGGTGCGCGATTCGCGATTCACCGATATCCACGTGCGTGAGGTGATGGGCGATGGGGCGACCATCACGGCGAAAGCGCCGGACGGCACCGTGCACGGCGTGACCCGCAACGTGAAGATCTCCGATCTGCATGTAGATGGTGCGCGCCGCAACGGGATCGCCTTCATCGGCGCGGAGCGAGTGACGGTACAGAACTTCTCCATCCGCGACGTGCGCGGTGCGCCGCGCGGGCCGTGTGCGGGCGTCGATTTCGAGCCGGACGCGGATACACCGGGGAACCGGAATCTCGTTCTCCGCAACGGCACGATCAGCGACTGCCAGAACTTCGGCATCATCTGCGATGGTACCGACACGCGGAACGTGTTGATCGAGCGGGTCACGGTGCGGGCGCATCCGGAAGGCTGGGCGATCTGGCCGTTCTTCCCGGGTGGTACGAACGTCATCCGTGATTGCACCTTTTACGGCCCCTGCGTCCACCTGCGGAACGTGCGGTTCGAGCGCTGCCGCTTCATCATGGACCGCCGCTACAAGCAGTCGAACCTGCATATCGCCTCGAAGCACGAGAACGTCGAACTCATCGACTGCACGTTCGAGTGAGGTGCCCGGTGGATTCCGTGCGGGAGAGACCGGTAGAGGGGTGCGTGCCGGTCATTTCAGCTCCAGGCGTGTGACCTGCTGTTCTCGGTAGCGATCCCGGGCGGCTTCGATTCTTCCCCTGGCCTGCGCGACTTTGATGTAGACCTGATGCCAGTCCTGTCCCGTCAACCGGGTCGTCAGGCATTCGAGCCATCTGTACGCGTACGCTGCGTACCAGCGGACGGGTACTCCGCCCACGCAGAAGCCTTCTATCGGCACGTCGCCGAACCGGATCCGATTGTAGCCGGTTGCGGCTTTGCGGGCTGCGAGGTGGTCGATGGAGCATTTGTTCATCGGAACGAAATGGCGGATCCGAGCTTCCGGGAGGTACCAGGGCTGCAAGCCCGCCTCTTGCAAGCGGTCCATGAGGTCTAGTTCCTCGCCGGTTCGCACCTTGCCGCTGCCCGGATTGAGCCCCAGTTGCGTATCGAACCCGCCGACAGCCAGGATGACCTCACGGGGGCACGCCCAGTTGGCGGATATGAAGCGTTCTCCGCGTGTGGCGCGCCGGGCCGTTCCGCCCCAGTCCAGTCCACGCACGGACCAGGGCGCCAGTTTCAGGAGGTCCTCAGGGGGCCGTTCTCCTTCAAATTCGCTTTCGACCGGACCGCCGAAGTAGAATCCCTCGGGCATGGCCTGGTAGGCCTGCCAGTATGCCGCAATCCAGCCCGGGTATGGCCGTACATCGTCATCCGTGAAGAGCACGAGCCGCCCGCTCGCGTGAGCGAGGCCCGCATTTCGCGCGTTGCTGAGGCCGGGTTTGGGCTGGTGGATGTAGCGAAGCGGGAGCCGTCCGGAGAACTCTTCCGCTACCCGGTCCGTCTCGTCGGTGCAGTTGTTATTGACGAGCACCAGTTCCCAGTCCAGCATGTCCGGCACGTCGCACTGGGAGATGGCGTCGAGGGTGATCCGGAGCCGCCGCGCGTTGTTCCAGGTGCAGAGAATAACAGACAGATCTTTGGCAGGGGAGAGCATGCAGGGTGGGGTAAAGATAGAGAACGAACTTCAGGGGTGAAGGAGGACGTTTCAGGGCCAAGACTACGTGGCCGTGACTGTAGCTCAGGTGTGGCGATCCGGCAGTTATTTCGGGCTCACTCCATGTAAGCGGGCAACGAAACGCCGTACTCGCATGCGGCGCATGAGTCGGCGGGCCGGTTCAAACTGATGGATGACTCTGGAGGAGGTGCCTACTGCCAGCCTCTCCATCCACTTCACGCCTCGATCTTTAAGCGAATATTCCCATATCGCCCGGTTCTTGAAATAGCTGTTCGGCAGCAACGTGGTAGGGATGCCGAGGATGGAGCCGAGAATAGAGGAGTGCAGGCGGTTGGTGATGAGCTCGTTCGCACCTGCCTGCAACCGGACCCATCCTTCGAAACTGCCTCCATGACGGACGGGATCGAGCCACGGAGAGAAGTATTCGCGGTTCTCCGGTTCTTGCGCTTCTTTGTCCTCCCGGATCGCGTACAGCTTGTAGGCGCCCTTTCGCAGGGGTACGAGCTCGTTGATATCCTCTCGCTGCAGGTTCAGCGCGGTATCGTGGTCGAGGAAAATTTCCGTGTCTGAGGGGCATACCTCGTGCAGGATGCCGTACGACACCCGTTCTCGGGCCATGAGGACGAGCCGTTCGCATGTTGCAGCCTGGATGGACCCCTGTATGCGCGCCCTTAGAAATGCGAGGTCATCCCAGAAGGTGGAAGGGCCCTGGATGACCACGCCCCTGTGAGCGGCGGCGTGCCTGAGCGATTCCATGGGTTTGCCCGACCAGATCGGATTGTAGCCGCCGCTGCCGTGGATGTAAATGACCGTGTCGCGCTCGTACTGCTGCTCCATGAAAGCTTCGTGCGTGACCGTGGTAAACCTCAGTCTGGCATGCCGGGCGAGCTTTTCGGCTCCCAAGTAGATCAAGTGATCTCCTGCATTTCCCCCCGGGCGAACAAAGACGAAGGGGCGTGCGGCATATTGCTCGAAGAGATCGAGCAAAACACGTGATTGAATAGAAGTAGCTCTGGGCTCCATACCTTCGTTCCTGTCAGTAGCCATAGAACAATGCCGGTCCGTCATGCAATCAATGGGACCAGCATGCCGATAATCAGGGATTACCTCTCTCGCCAGGTATCATTGCCCAATCCGACGATCAATCCCGGAATTGTTGCTGGCCTGATTATAAATCGATTCCATTCGGTCGGCACTGTGGGCGGTCATTGCCAGTATTACGGCCGGGCCGGCCGCATTCATTCGCTGCGGATTTGTGCAGGGTGAGCGTTAAGGCCAACAAAATATATGCTAGAGTGCGGTTTTTCGGACTATGGGCCAGGGCAGGATTGCTTCGTGGAGGACTGGCGGCGAGTCGAACTGAAATAGATCTGGCCCGTTTTTTTATTGCCAGGGCTATCTATAAATGACTCGCATCTTTGGTGACTTTCCAGTGACTCAATGTTTTCAATGATGCCTGGGTATCCTCCAGCTATGGGGATGGAGTAAGGTGTTCATCCCTGGCGTTCTGGCAGGCAATTGAATGGTTATGGGATTACGAATGGCAGGTCCCCGATTTGCGCATCGTGAATGGTCGAAACGGAGTTGTTTTCAAAAAATCCGGGTGTTCGGGTAATCGGCGTCTTTACTGGCTGGACGCACAGATTTTTAGGGGCCCGGCCTTTCGATCACTGGCTCTTGCGGAATAGTCTCGGATTACCTTCGATGAAGCGTAGAATCCACCGTACCAGGAAGGATTCGTGTTGGGAGGTTTGCAGGTAACCATATCCGAGCAGGGCAATGACGAGTGCGCCGACCGTATCTACGATCAGGTCCCACATCGTATCCACGAGACCGCTCTTCTGCATATTCAGCCCGAAGAGGCTATCCATAGCGAACTCGAAGATCTCCCAGAGCGCACCCAGACCTACGGCGAACATGAACGCGAAGAGGGCTACGAACGCCGGTTTCATGTCCAGCTCGATGTCTTCCTTTTCGTTGAGGACGTACACCAGCAGAAAGCCCAATAGCCCGAGCAGGAACCCGGATGCGGCATGGAGCACGACATCCCACCACCAGAACCGGACGTAGTAGCCACGGACTTCGCCCAGGAACAGCGAAGCGAAAATGAAGAGGACGGTCAAGGCTTCGAACTCCGGAGGGATATATACTTTCAGACGCTTTCCGAGCACGGTCGGGAGCAACGTGACGATGAGAATGCCGCCTGTGGTTACCGCTGCCAGAAGCTGTCCGTTCAGCAGGGCAATACCTGCTCCGAGGAACAGCAGGCCCTGGAGCGCCAGCGTGACACGCCTGTGGATCTGTTGATCGCGCGATAATACGATTCGATGTAGTCGTGACCGTTTAGGGGGTCGCTTCTTTTGCTGTCGGTGTTGAATTTTCGGGTTTTCTTCCACTAGGTCGGGTGGAGTTACGTTCATGGGCTGTGCAAAAATCGCTCGTTTCCGGCCTGTTCGTAGTCTGGTGATCCCTTTTTATGGTGTACGTATGTGTGATGCCGGTCTGTGCGCACAGTTCCAATAGAGATGCCGAAAGGAAGGGGGGAACGAGGTGTGCGGCCAGGCAGATGGTTTCCACCCGATGAGCCTGCTCTGATACATGTGTCTCTGGTGGGAACCGGGAAGCCGATCTCTTGCGTGTGTTTCCCCGGTTCTCCGGCACGCGACAGCGAATTATGGTGATCTCCTACCACGTCAGTTTCGGTGTTTCGGGGATACCGAGCCACCCCAGGGCACTGGGAAGTTCGCAGAAGACCTTGTGGATCCTGGTAGCTGCGTTGCGCTGGATAAGGAGGAGGCTCAGCAACTGGTACTCGATCTGGCGTGCAACGACGATAGCCACCCGTCCGGAGCTTTGCTCCCCGTTCTGTGGAGAACATTCCGTGAGCAGGTCCAGGTCGGCGGGGGCGATGGTGAGCCGCTGGATGCCGCGTGCGTCCCACAGCGTAGAAAAGGTGGGGTGCCAGAGCGCGTCGAGCGTGAGGCGCGAGAGATGTTCAAGGACACAGGCCGATGTGACGTCTCCTCGCAACCGGACGACACTGAGCGCGTAGTCCGGAAAGACGCGATGCTCACACTCCATTGCACTATCCTCGATGTGGATTATTTGCGGGATTTAAGTAGCTATATTATATATACTTGTGGTGCACGATTGTGCCCTGGGCACTGCCATATCCTCGTAACGAGAGGCATTGGGATTCAGGATTTTCGATCGAGAAGGATGAGCATCCGCAGTTAGCGAGCCGCCTATCATTCAGCGGCATCCGTGTATGACCTGCAACCGAGCGTGTACACCTGCCGGATGCGGCTCTTCACGCAGTCAGGTGGGTTCGCATATCCCCCCGAATATTCGGTTGCAGACGTTCTCACTATTCCTTCTCGTCCGGGGCTTGCCCGAAATGGACGTTTGTGGTAACGAATCGGAACGGCGGCAACAGCCGCGGAAGCTGCCACGTTTACCACGTATCAGGTTTTTTCCTGATGTGATGGGTTTCTATCGGGCCAGACGGGGTGCGTCGTCGACCGTTTTCGGATGAACGGGTCCAGGGAAAGCGAAGGGGCGGTGGAAGACGGACGGGTGCGTTGCACAGGCATTCGGGATGGTAGGGGCGCAGTATCGTCTGGGAGCACGGTTACACAAACGAGGGGAGGTGCGACTATGGACAGTCCACGCGAGCAGCAAGCCGAGGGTAACTGGAACCAGCTACGAGGCCGCCTGAAAGAAGCCTGGGGTGTTCTCACGGACGACGACCTGGACCGTTACAGAGGGCAACGCGAACAGCTTGAAGGGCGCATCCAGGCCAGGACGGGAGAATCTCGTGAGAGCATCCGAGAAACGCTGGACCGTCTCACGCGCGAAGCGCGCTACCGCTGGTAGATAGTTGTGAGATGGTCCCGGATCATGCGTGGCGGGGGTGGCTCGAAAGGCCACCCCCGTCCGCTTCAGATGGTTGCCGGCACAGGCGAGGAGTGATGCTGCTCAAGGCCTGACAGAGCCTGCTCCATCAGGCCGAAGCCTCATAGTTTAGCAGCAGGTATACATCTTCGATAGGTTGCCGCCAAACATCATCTCGAACCGGACGAGGATCAGCGCGCTATCCTGTATGGTGCGTCGTTTCGTTCGCGTTTCTGCACGCATCCCCGTTCGAAGTCACCTGTGGATGTTTTCCTGCCAGACGGCAAGCTGCGTAGCGGTGTGGGGGATGGCGGCAGTTTCGTAACCGCGGTTCATTGACCGTCGGCCATCAAGTGCTGCTCGAGAAAGGCGATCTGGTCCGCAACCACCTGATCCCGTACGTCGGGGCGGTAGAAATCGAAATGGGCGTAGGGATAGGTTTTCGCCTCGCCATGCACCGCATGATCTGCAATCTCCCGTGACAGTTCGGGCGGTACCTCGCGGTCGTGTTCTGCGATACATACCAGGAGTGGCATCGTGAGCCGGTAGGCTCGGTTGCCGGGTTTGTATCGCATCATGCTGAAAAGGACCCGTGGAGCGACCTCGTTCTGCCAGTGGGCGCTCTGCATGGCTTCAATGGTACGCTGAGCCTGGGGAGAGGCCATTACGGCGAGATCGCCGGGTTTGCCGACGGCAGGTATGTAGTAGGGCAGACGCCCGAACCAGCCACGAACGGTATCATAAAACATTGCTCCGAGGAGCCGGAGCGTCTCCAGGAAAGAGCGACCTTCTACGCGCTTCGGAAACCCGTTGAATGGTATTTGCGCCACGACTGCCGCGATCCGGGGATCTTCTGCGGCGGCGGAAACCACGTGGCCTCCCCCGAGGGACGTTCCCCACAGAGCGATTCGATCCGGATCGATACCCGGATGGCTACGAGCAAAGCGAACTGCGGCGTGCAGGTCCTTCACCTGACCGCGAATACTGACCAGCTGGCGCGGGGCACCGGCACTCTCGCCGAAGGTCCGGTAGTCGAACGTAAGCGCGATGAATCCGGCTTCGACAAACGCCTCCGCGACGGCCCGGAACGCCGGCGTATCCTGCGTACCGCTGAAGCCGGGGGCCATCACGATGCACGGCGTGTTACTGCCTGCGGACGCAGGGCGGTAGAGATAGCCGGTACAATCGATACCGTCGGATTCGAAACGTACTTTTACTCGCTCTGCAGTCATCATCTCCGTCGTTACTACGTGCTACAGGGAGAGCACAGGCCATACAGATTAAGGCCTTGCGCGAAGGCTAGCAATTACCCGGCCGGGCTACGTTCGTGTAGAGGGAATGGTCCAGCGTTTTGTATGTGCCGATCTTGGCCTTACAGAAGTGAGCACGCCCGCGTATAAATATCCCTAAAGGGTAATAGTGCCCGGATATCCAATCGGGGCCGGGCATGACGTTGGGGGCCAGGGTAAAAAAGAAGTTGCGCTGCCCGATTTGATGGTCTGTTACACGTTTACGGGACAGGGATGTGCCCGGGCATGTCGGGATGAAAAAGGAAGGGCTGCTCCCGAGCACGGAGCAGCCCTTCATCGCCGGGTGAACGGAGCGTATTAACCCGGAGAATCGTGTTTCAGGCTTAGTTATAGTAGAGGACTACTTTCCCGCCCTCTTCAACGCGCGCTGCGACCACCTGATCGACAGAAGCGCCTGCGGCTTCCAGCGCCGAGGCTACGGCTTCATGCGCGCCGAGTGCCTGGCGCAATGCGAGTACCTGGTCGCTCTTCGCTGAGATCGTCTCGCTGACGCCATTGGCGGCATTCGGGTCGGATCCAATGAGGTCTTGAACCGCAACGACCTCCACGTTCTCCGCCGTGATCTCTGTCACTTCGGAAAGCGCTGTGATCTCGGCGTCTATCTCTTCGAGTGCAGCCACGATCTGCTGCGCACCCTCTGAGGTCTCAGGCGCAGGAGCCGGCTGCGGGTCTGGTTCGGGAGCCGTCTGCTCCGGAGCGGGCGCGGGTGCATCCTGTGCGTATGCCTGGCTCGTCAGCGTGAGCGAGAAGGCGACCAGCGCCAGTGCTAGCATTCCTTTGATGATCGTGTTCATTCCCTTCGTGGACTTCATGGGTCCTCCTCTTGATTTTGGTAGGGGTAGCTCCCCGTATCGAACGGGGGTGGTTTACCCGGGGCATCCCCTATAAGTATGCCAAACCTTATATAGCCGCCGTAAAGCCCTGTTACGTAACAGGATGGTCGCATTTCCTCCGGTCTAGAATACGAGCACGCACGGAGTCGTCAGGTTTCGCGGCTGAGGCGGTCTATCCCATCCGGTGCGGGATGTGCAGACCCTGCACCGCTTGCGCAACCTGTTCCGCCGCGCCGGATTTCAAGCGAAAAAGCCCCGCCGATATTGGCTCCGGCGGGGCTTTTTCATCATTGGATGCCTGATGCACGGCGTGCTGCACTTACGCTACGGGCTGGCTGGGCCGATTCCGGGCCAGCTCCAGTAAATACCGGGGGCGTCCGGCCGGATCTTCGATTCCGAACATCTTGCCAAAGGGCATCTGTGTGAGCGGGAGTGTAACACTGGTTATTCGGGAGAGCTCGCCGAAGGTCGCCTCCGCATCGTCAATGAGCCAGTACAGTTCCGGCTCGCCACTGCCGGTCAACGGCTCGTCGCTGGTGATGGCGAAGGTATCGAATTGAATGAATGTGGGATGGTAACGCTCGATTTTGAGGCCCATGACGTCGACATAGAAGCGTCTGGCCGCCTCTATATCCTTCACGTATTCCACGACGAATCCGAATCGAGGTGTGCTTTTCATGGTGTTGGCTCCACTGCGGAGGGTGAGTGAATAGGAAGAAACGATGTAAGTAATCCCGGTAGGGTGACACGGTGGTGTCCTAGGTGACGAGGAGCCTGGTGGTGTGCAGTGATTTCACAGGTTAAGCACCTGTAATTACACGCTCTATGCGGTGGTGTACTCGCAGCGGATGGCGAAGTGGTCGAGCTGTGGGGCATGGGACGGCCTGCCCTGTACTTGCCGCAATGGTTCGCCCGGTTCGCCGAGGATGTGGAAGAGGGCAAAGAGGCCGGCTAGAGGGGACGCCTGCCGAACAGGTCGTGAGGGTTCGACAAGGGCTCCCCTCGCGGAGGACCTGTATGCCGAGCGGAACGAGCGCGATGCAGAGCCCTGTAGCGGCGATGACGGATGTCGGTGAGTTTCCTTTCCCCTACGTCAGCGCGGCGAACAGGCGGGGACGTTCGTTCCAGAGGAGGTGACAACGAAAGGCCTGCCGGTAAAGGCCGGCAGGCCGCAGGATACAAAACCGGAGCAATGCTTCGCAGAGCCGGGGTGCCTCTCCAGAGGTCCATAGTCTCCGAGATGGCCGCACCCATTCATCCAGTACAAGTACAGTGAGAGTGCGTAACCCGGCAGTTTGCTTCGTATATCCGGTACGCGGCAGGATAGCCCGGCATTACTCCCATCTGCCGAATTCTACCGGATTGAAATCGTGGAGATATTTCCTGTAAACCAGCGACCACTTTTCTTCTCTGCCGATGGTAAGAATCAACGAACGGCAGGTATAGAGTATGTCGCCGCTTCCGATGATCTTGCCAAACACTGGCGGATCGGTCTCGTCATATTCGATATTCAAGTAATTGGCGCCGGGCGCATAATCGTGGATCCCCGTTTTGTCGAAGCTACCTACCTCGAAGTCATACGCCGCTACATTCTTGCAGAAATCCGACTTTGATGGCCTGTAGTTGGTTTGATGGCTGTGGTTCCATTGATGGAACGTTCTGTCATCAAACAACCAGAGAAGATCGAACCCCCAGGTGAAGTAGTGCTCTACGTCAATGGTTCTCCAGCGGGGGTTTGGTGTTCCATCCGAGAACTCGCTGAAACAGGTTGGATCGTTAGCTACTGTTGAACTCGTGCCATCGGCATTACAACACCCGCCCGTCTGATACCTGTTTATCTGTTTCAAACCAGGTGCATCGACCTGGAATATCTGGCCGGAGAAATCCAGGCCTACCGTAAATTCCCATACCCAGTGTACGGGTTGTGGGTCACTCGGAATGGTTATCGGGCAATTGCTCGTCGCCGGATCTTCAACGATCGCTACTTTTTCGAATTCGTCCAGCGGACTGCCATCGGGCCCGTGCGGTATGATTTTGATGGGGATTGCCAGGGGGTAATCCACGTCATCTCCGTCCGGCGCAGCGAGGTTGATGTAGATGACGTCTGTTGAATCCTGAGCTTCCCTCTCATCCACTGGTACGTCGTAGTAGAACGAGCTGTTCGAGACCCCGACGTAGAAGCCGGAAATATCGTGCTGCCCGTCGTGCCGCACCACTACTCGAGCGCCGTACGGGAAATCCTTGACCAGAAAGAGGGTATCCTTTACACTGATCTTGAGCCCCAGATCAGGTGCAGTGGGCAGTGCGCCGGATAACTTGCTGGCGTCTGTCAGGACCAGGTATTCGGCAAACCGATCCGGGTCGTTTGTGTTGCCCGGTGTACCGGGATCATCCGTATCGTTGCCTTGATCCGGTTGGACATTCGAGTCGCAGGAGGCCAGAAGCAGTCCGTTCAGTAGCACGATAGCCAGCAGGCCTATGTATCGTCTCTGGAGTTTCATGGTCGTGCGTGTTTTGAAATGATCGCTCGATAACGCATCTTCCGTTCTCTATCATCGCGACATCGGCACACCGATCTGGACATCGGTGACCAAGCGGGTTGCATCTTCCCACTCGCTGGACGGGAACCGCGTTATCTATAGACGACCCCTGACCTGTAGGGGACTGGACTCATGTACGCACCGGGCGAGGTTACCCAATGGCTCCGGCGGTTACGCGACGGCGATGAAGCAGCCCTGGAGCACCTGATGCCGCTGCTGTACGACGAACTGCGCGTACTGGCTCGCAAGCAACTTCGCTACGAACGGTCCGGCCACACCCTTTCTACGACGGCACTGGTCAACGAAGCCTACCTCCGGTTTATAGAACAGCGCCAGCTAAGGGCAGAGGACCGTCCGCAGTTTTTTGCCGTTGCCGCCACGACGATGCGCCGCATCCTAGTCGACTATGCGCGGACTCGGAAGCGTCTCAAGCGCGGCGGCGGACAGCAGCCCGTTCCGCTGGAAGATGTGGAACCGTTTCTGACCGTTGAGGAAGCCGACGAGGTGCTGGCCCTTGACGCAGCACTCGACCGGCTCGCTGCCTTGCAACCACGTGCCGCGCAGGTGATTCAGTGCCGTTTCTTCAGTGGCATGACGCTGGAAGAGACCGCCCAGGTGCTTGGCATCTCCCTGAAAACGGCGCAACGGGACTGGATTGCCGCCCGCGCCTGGCTGCGCAAGGAGATTGCGCAGGACCTCTAGTCGTACCCGGTAGGCCGTGAAAGGAGCACGTTGGGTGACCTTTTTCACCCGTATATATCGCGAGGAATCATAACCGTAACGGTTCCTCACGAACCAGAGATTTCGAACCGGCATGAGCGCTGAACGCTGGGAACGGATCGAGAGGGTCTTCTTTGGCGCACTCGAATGCGATGCCGAAGCGAGGGCCGTCTTTCTCCGTGAGATCTGTGCCGGTGATCCGGCCCTGTGTGACGAGGTGAAAGCCATGCTGACTGCGCATGAGCGAGGCCGGAGCCTCCTCCTCGAGGACCGGCTCCTGGCTGGTGACAGCATTGCGATAACCGGATCGGATGCGTTACTCGGCGCTCGCATCGGTCCCTACCGGGTGCTCCGCGAGATTGGCCGGGGTGGAATGGGGACGGTCTACCTGGCCGAACGGGGGATGATGCGCAGTTCGACAGACAGGTTGCGCTGAAGGTCGTTCACAGCGACCCCGGCAACGCCGAGATGGTCCGCCGCTTTTTCGTGGAGCGCCAGATCCTGGCCCAGCTTCACCACCCGAACATCGCCGGTCTGCTCGATGGCGGTGTCACCGAGGACGGCAACCCCTTCTTCGTCATGGAGTATGTGGAGGGTGTACCTATCGACGCCTACTGCGATCGCCACAGACTGGGTGTCGAGGAACGCCTCGCGCTGTTTCAATCGGTTTGCAGGGCCGTCCACTTCGCGCATAAGAACCTCGTCGTACACCGGGACCTCAAGCCTGCCAATATTCTCGTGACGGCGGATGGAACGGTCAAGCTGCTAGACTTCGGCATTGCCAAGCTGCTTTCTGACGAGTCTGCATCGGCTCCACTCACGCGGACGGGCGCACGGTGGATGACGCCCGAGTATGCCACTCCCGAACAGGTTCGAGGGGAGCGCATCACAACCGCGACGGACGTCTATGCGCTCGGGCTCTTGTTGTACGAACTCTTGACCGGACGCCTCCCATACGACGTGGACGGGGCATCTGCCTACGAGATCCAGCAGGCCATCTGTGAACGCGACCCCGAACGGCCCAGCCTCATGGCCACCAGGACAACGGCGACGGAGGTTGTGAGCCGTGCACGCCGGACCAGTCCGGAGCGGCTGCGCCGCCGCTTGTCAGGCGACCTGGACATGATAGCGCTGATGGCGCTGCGAAAAGAGCCGGAACGGCGCTACGCTTCAGCCGAGCGGTTCCTGGAAGATATCAAGCGCCATCTGGCCGGACTCCCCGTAGAGGCACGGCCCGATACGTTTTTCTACCGGGCCACGAAGTACGTCCAGCGACACCGGCTGGGTGTGACGGCTGCGTTCCTGCTGGCCGTTTCGGTGGCTGCCGGCATGACCGCAACGATCTGGCAGGCGCAGATCGCTGCCCGCGAACGTGACCAGGCGCGGCACGAGGCACGAAAGGCTGAACAGGCGCGGCTTGGAGCGGAGGAGGTGTCCGGGTTTCTCATGGGATTGTTCGAAGCAAATGACCCGAGTGAGGCGCGGGGCGATACGGTCACGGCGTTGGAACTTCTGGAGCGCGGGGTAGGGAGGGTAGAGGAACTGGCCGGTCAGCCGGTGGTCCAGGCGCGTATGCTGGATGTCATCGGCCAGGTATACCGGCGTCTGGGGCGGTACAGGGAGGCTCAGCCCTTGCTCGAACGAGCCGTTGCGCAATGGCGGTACCTCAACGAGCCCGGTGAGCTGGCTCGAAGCCTGAGCCATCTGGGCCTGCTTCGAATCGACCAGGGACAATTCGCCGAGGCGGAGATGCTCTTGCAAGAAGCCCATGTTCTGCGGCAGAGCCTCTATCCAACGCCACACCCCGATCTGGCCGAGAGCTTCCATGACCTTGGAGGGCTGTATTTCGAGAAGGGCAATTACGCTGCTGCGGATACCTGTTTCCGGGCTGCACTTGCCCTGCGCGAAAGCCTGCTCGGCGAGGAACACCCGCTGACCATCCGTACGCTGCGCATGTTGGGTGCGAGTCTCTCTAATACCGGCTGGTACGAGGAAGCGGAATCCGTGCTACACAGGGTGCTGGAAGGACAGCGCAGGCGCTTCGGGGATCTGCACCCTGATATCGCGATTACCCTGAACGACCTTGCCTTGTTGCTCAAGATGAAGGGCGATCGCGCTTCAGCCGTGGTTTTCTACCGCGAGTCGCTGGCGGTACGTCGCACCTTGTATGGGGACGTGCATCCCCGGGTCGGTGTGGCTCTCGTCAACCTTGCCAGGCTTCTGATGGAGCAGGACGCCGGCGTAGAAGCAGAGTCTCTACTCTATGAAGCCGTCACAATCTTCCGGGCCGTTCATGGAGCCGATCATCCTGATGTAGCCTGGGCGATGGGAAACCTCGCCCAGGTCTATGCCCGGTCAGGCGATTCAAAGCGTGCGTTCCCGTTGTACCGGGAAGCGGCGGCCATCCTGCGCCGTAGGCTCGGCGCGGGGCACCCTCGTCTCGGTTCGATTCTGACCTCGCTTGCAATCCTGCACGTGGATCTGAAGCAGTATGACGAGGCTGAGGCCCTGTACCGGGAGAGCCTTTCCATCTACCGCAATGCATACGGAGAAAGACATCCCGATCTGGCGACACTGCACCGGCACGTAGGCCGGTTGTACCACGCGCAAGGGCGTCTGGAGGACGCAGAGTTTCATCTGAACGCCTCGGTCGCCCTATACCGCGAAACGGTACCCCCTGACCACCCGCGTACCGCCTCTGCGCTGGCCAGTTACGGTGAACTGCTCCTCGATCGGGGCGCGGCGTGGCGGGCCGAACCCCTGCTGCGTGAGGCACTTCGCATATACGAGGCCACGGCGGGTACGAACGGCCGGCAGATGGCCGTGGTTCGGCGTGCGCTCGGGCGCGTTCTCGTGGAGCAGGGGCGGCTTGCCGAGGCGGAGCCGTTCCTGGTTGGCGGTGTGGACCAGGCAGAACAGGCTGCCGAGTACAGGACCCTGCAATCCCAGGCGTTGCAGTGAGGGAGCGGCGCGATTACGTGGTAAGGTGGAAGACCTA
Organism: Rhodothermales bacterium; assembly: GCA_041690215.1. Lineage (GTDB taxonomy): Bacteria > Bacteroidota > Rhodothermia > Rhodothermales > DASSAV01 > DASSAV01. The sequence goes on along the minus strand of JAWLHQ010000005.1, from coordinate 185,179 downwards.
GCTGCCCTGCCAGGCCCTTTTGGGCGGTGACACTGGCCTGCGGTGAGCGGCGCTCAGCCCTGTACGGGGAACGCCACGGTAAACGTGCTGCCCTGTCCGGGGATGCTTGTTGCCTTGATCGAGCCCCGGTGCCGTTCCGCAATGCGGGTGCACAGGGCGAGACCGATTCCGGTGCCCTCGTACGCCTGGCGGGTGTGGAGCCGCTGGAATGGTGCGAAGATGCGTTCGGCGTGCTGCATGTCGAAGCCTATGCCGTTATCCTGCACCGTAAGAATACATTCGGCTTTACCTGGTCCCGAATCAGGCACCGGGGATAAGGCCGTTTCAATCCGAATGAGGGGCGGTACGCCCCTGCGGTGGAACTTGATTGCGTTGTCGATCAGGTTCTGAAGCAGTAGCCGGAGTTGCATCGGGTCTCCTTCGATTCGACCCAGCTCGCCGGCCTCGATGCGGGCACCTGTGTCTTTGATGTGTCCTTCGAGATCGAGTAGCACATCCCGAAGGATCTCATCCAGATCGACCGTGAGAAAGGGCTGCTCTCGGGTCGTGATCAGCGAGAACGAAAGCAGGCCGCGCAGCAAGGTGGACATCTGGCGTGCGGCAGATTCCATGCGGTTGATGTAGTGCCTGCCCGTTGCGTCGAGCCTGTCGGCATATTCAATCCGGAGGATATCGCAGAAGGTCGAGATCTTACGGAGCGGTTCCTGGAGATCGTGCGATGCGGCGAAGGCAAAGTGCTGGAGTTCCTGGTTGCGGCTTTCCAGTTCGCGAACCGTTTCTTCCAGCACACGGGTGCGGTCCTCGACGCGCGACTCGAGCGTTGCGTTCAGGAGACGGAGTTCCCGTTCGCTTCGTTGCAACGCCTCTTCGGATTGCTTGCGTTCCGTGATGTCCGCGCAGATGCCCACCATGCGGACAGGGCGGCCGTCATCGTCGTACTGTGCGCGGCCTTTTCCTTCCACCCAGATGATGGTTCCATCATGCCGGGTGACCCGGTACTGAACGAGGTAGTCGGCCCTTTCGTTCAGGGCCTTCGCGATGGCTTGCAGGACATGTTCCCTGTCTTCCGGAACGATGTCCTCCAGCACGCTCTCGAACGAGCCTGCGAAGCTGCCGGGCGGGCGGCCGTGGATGGCTTCCAGATTATCCGACCACTCGACCACGTCCGAGTTGAGGTCCCAGTCCCACGTACCCACGTTGGCGCTCTCCAGGGTAAAGCGGAGCCTGCGTTCGCTCTCGTTCAGCTTTCGCTGGGCTTCAGCAGCTTCCGTAACATCCTGGATGAGCGCATAGAATCCCTGTTTTTCGCCCGTCAGGTTCTGGTGCGGCACGTACGTGGCGCGGAGGTACCGGATGCCCACACCCTGGAGGGGGAGGGGCATATCGTACGAAACGGTTTCTCCGGCAAGCGCCGCTTCCACATAAGGAAGGAGGGCTTCGTAGGCCTGGTCGCCGAGGACCTCCCGCATCGGCTGCCCGATGATTTGTGATCGAGGCCTGCCCAGTGTTTCCGCCAACCGCTCGTTCACGTAGCGGTAGATGAGGTTCTCGTCGATGTGGGCGAGCAGGGCGGGAATCGCGTCGGCTACGCGTGAGGAGCGTTGTTCTGCTTCCCGGCGGAGTTCCTCGGCTCGATGCTTCTCCGTTACGTCGTGATACAGCAGCGCGAGTCCGTCTGCATTGGGATAGCAGTGGACGTCGTACCACCGGCCGGTATGATCATCCAGGGTTTCGAAATGGCAGGATTCGTGCCGCTCCATGGCACGCTGCATATCCTCCGCATGGGGCGAGTGAGAGCCGGGCGGAAAGGTCTCCCAGAAATTTGCCCCGATCAATTCACTTCGGTCCTTGCCTGCGACAGCTTCCGCTGCGGTATTCACACTGATACAACGCCAGTCTCCGTCACACAGTACGAAGGCGTCCGCAATAACGTTGAGGATAGCCTCCAATTGCTGAGAGGACGTCCACGTGCGATTCTGGCTCTCCGTCTGAGCGTAGGAGGAAGATCTGATGGGTAACGGGGGCATCCTATGAGGTGATAACAGGCACTGTCGCGCAGTACTGGAGCGCCCTGGTGGACGTTGAATCCTTGATGCGCGAGATATGATCGAGGAACGGCTTCTATGCCTGACTGAGCGAAGCGGCTACAAATGCAACCTGCGGTCGTACTGGCCCGTCGCTCCTTCCGATACTACTCTTCGAGTAGTCGGTAGTACACGAAGGCGAAGGCTTTGCTGTCCGGAGACCAGGAGGACACGTTGATGGTGCCCTGTCCGCCGAAAAAGTTCAGTAACGTGCGCGGCGTGCCGCTTCCATCTCCCGGCAGGGCGCGAAGCTGAACGTTCCGGTTCGGCGGGTGGCCCTCCGTGCCGGGCTCGTAGGAGAGGAAGACGATGTGCTTGCCATCCGGGGATGGGTGGGGGAACCAGTCTTCGTATTCATCCGACGTGATCCGCTCGGCCTGGACGCCATCCAACTCGCTGCTTCCGGTTGGGATGCGCCAGACGTCCCAGGTGCCGGACCGGTCCGAGTTGAAATAGATGTACTTGCCGTCCGGCGAGTAGTCCGGGCCGTCGTCATAGCCGGGGGCCGTGGTGATGCGCCGTTCCTCGCCACCGTCGGCGGAGATGACATAGATGTCGAAGTTGCCGTCGCGCTGGGCGCAGTAGGCGAGTTCTTTTCCGTCTGGCGACCAGCCGTGCCAGTAGCTCGGGACCGCGTTCGTGATGCGGCGCGGTTCGCCGCCTTCGGCGGGGATAACGTAAATATGGCCGTCCACGACGCTGCCGTCGGCATAGCCGATGTTGGTGAAGGCGATCCGGGTGCCATCAGGCGAAGGTCCGTGATCGTTGATGACGCGGTTCAGGTTGCCGGTCGGGATCAGGACGGGTTCGCCACCCGCTACCGGAATCCGATAAAGCTTACCCCCCGAATTGAAGATCAGGTGCTCGCCGTCTGGCGACCAGTTCGGTGCTTCGTACAGGGTCTTTGCGGAGGTGACGACACGCGTTTCGCCGCTCTCCATATCGTAGATGGCGATAAAGCTTTCTACAGGCGCCCGTTGTGCCAGGGCAGGCCAGGCAGACACAGCAAGGAAGACCCAGGTGAGGACAGCGCGACTTGTCATATGGCTGAGCGGCTGGTGTATGCGTTCTAGTATGTACACCACGCGGCCCACTCAATCAAGACCTGCCGCCCGCCGGTGCGTCATCTATCGTTGAGATGGCAACCCGAGAGTGTGTTTATCGTAGCAGAACGAAACGGCCTGCTTGATGATAAGTGGTAATTGATTGAAATTGTTATCCAGGCCAATCACCTTTCGGGGAATCAACACCAGTATGGCTGAAACGAAAAAAAAGCCGGATGTCGTTCAGGTCAGGAATCCACGGACCGGAAAGTACGTGAAGATCGACCGGTCAGAAGGGAAGATTCTTGCGCACAAGAAGAGCGAGGGGCCGTACAAGAACGTTCCGATTGCGAGGAAGCCCGGCGGCATCGGTAGTTATAGCGGATGATCTACTACCGCCCTACGGACGGGGATGCACATAGTACGCCTCTGAGATACCGCCCCTGTACCTGCTTTCTCATGACGCAGCTTGGAGAGCCGGTGCCCGAAACCGTGCGTCAGATTCGGGCTGATTTGACCGGCATACTCCAGAATCATGGATTTGAGGTCGTCGACGCCAACAGTGTCGTTACAGGTCGCGATTTTCTCATCAAGATCTGGGAGATCATCACGACCGTACCTATTGGGATTGCTATCGTGCATGACGAGATGCGTCCCGGTACGCTGGCGAACATATTCTATGAGCTGGGCCTGATGCAGGCCTATGGTAAAGAGACGCTCGTAATCAAGACGTCTAATGCAGTGGTGCCGTCGGACCTGATCAGGACGGAATATGTGGTATACGGCCCTGCATTTGAAACCAACCTCCTGCGATTTCTGCACAGCCTACAGGAGCGGGCGAGCTACTATGCACAGGTAGCGCACCTGCTGGAGAACAATCCGCTTCTGGCTATCGATTACCTTCGCAGGTCGTATCTGCTGACGGGTGAAGAAGAGCTAAAGGAGACGGCCCGGAGATTCTATCTGGAGGCGGGGCTGGATGCACGAGCCAGAAACAGTGTGGAGACACTGCTTGCGAGCTTCTGAGGCCGTTGAATCGTGGCTATTCTATTTGCCCTGAAGGACGTGTGCGTCTGTCCTCACCTTTCAGATGCAGGGCGAAGAAGTTGTTCATGGTGTTGGTGATCTCGGATGTCTCGAAGGCCGGGCCGCCGTGGCCGGCACCCATGAGGGAGAGGAAGGCGGCCTTGTTGCCGGCAGCCAGGAGCGCGTCCATGAGAAGGGTGCTCTGGTGGTGCGGGACGAGCGGATCGTCCAGGCCGTGGACGATGAGGAAGGGCGGATCGTCCGCTGAAACGTACGTGACCGGATTTGCTCGTGCGACCAGCTCCGGGTGCTCCTGGATAGGACCGCCGATGAGTTGGGATTCGGGGGAGTCCGGCGGGTTGTGTTGCTGACCGTTGGGCGTGCGGTGCGCGTCCATCTGGAGGAAGTCCGTCGGACCGAACCAGTCCACCACGGCCTGCACGCGGCTGGAAACATTGCGGTGCCCGCCCACCGTCTCCCACTCTGGCACGTCACCTGCCGTGCCGAGCATCGCAGCGAGATGGCCCCCTGCGGAGATGCCCCACACACCGAATGCATCCGGATTCAGGTTGTAGGCCGAAGCATGAGCACGGAGCCATCGGACGGCGGCCTTTACGTCCTGAATCTGCGCGGGAAAGACGGCATGCTGGCTCAGCCGGTAGTTCAGGCTGGCGACGGCATAGCCCTGCTCCAGGTAGCGCAACGCGGGAGGATCGGCCTTGTCGCCCTCCCGGAAGGCGCCTCCGTGGATGAAGAGGATGAGCGGTACGGCGCTATCGCCCGGTGGGAGGTACAGGTCGAGCTTCTGGCGTTCGTGGCCATCTTCGACATAGGCGAGATCCTTCAGCACCCGCGTGCCGGCAGGAAGGATAACCGAGTCCCGGCCCTGCGCCAGCGCGGAGGCGAGCAGGCTGGAGGTCAGGACCAATCCTGTAAACAGGACTGACCACCGGGCAGGGCGAAGGATGCTGTATGGCATGGAACGGACTCCGGTCTGAGCGTCGGAACAGGTTGAGATCGTGCTGCCTGCCGTCAGCGCAATTCTCGTTCCGAAGAGATAGGGTACCGGTGTGATCCCGCAGCCAGGCTATGCCGTCAGGAGCATCGGCTCGCTTCTGGTGATCACGAGCGTGTGTTCGTAGTGGGCGGCGAGGGAGCCGTCGGCTGTGCGGATCGTCCAGCCGTCGTCATCCTGCACGATCTCGGAAGTACCGGCGGAGATCATCGGCTCGATGGTGATGACGAGCCCCTCGGTAAGGCGCTGGCGTGCGCGGCGGTCGAACTCGTTCGGAACGGACGGCTCCTCATGGATGCTGCGGCCGATACCGTGCCCGGCCAGGCCGGAAACGACGTGGAACCCGCTTCGCCGGACCTCTCGCTCGACGACGCGCCCGATCTCGTACACCCGATTGCCGTGGCGTGCCGCCTTCAGGGCGGCCTCGAAGGCACGCCGGGCACAGGCCGCCAGCGCATGCTTCTCCTCGGAGGCCGGACCGACTACCACCGTGACAGCGGCATCGGCCATATAGCCGTTCTTCTCTACCGTCACGTCCAGTTTGACGAGGTCACCTTCCTGAATGACCCGGTCCGACGGCAGGCCGTGCACGATCTCGTCGTTGACACTGATGAGGATCTCGGCGGGGCAGTTATAGACGAGCATGGGCGCGGAACGCGCGCCGTGGCGAGCCAGTACCTCCGCGCCGATGGCGTTGAGTGCATTTGTCGTCACGCCCGGGCGGACGTGCGCCTGCATGGCATCCAGCGCCAGCCGGACGATACGCCCCGCCATGCGGAGCCCTTCAAGATCGCGTTTGCTTCGAATGGACATGGGGGCGTGTATGGCTACCGGTGGTCAGCTTCGGCTTTTCGGATTACGAGTCTGGACGACCGTGAATATACGATCCAGGACGTCTACGGCGAAGGGACACTCAGTTTCTAGGCTTCCGGACGCATAGCGTCATCCTGACGTGGGGATAGCCATGAATCCTGACATCAAAACCTCTTACTTCCCATTCATTACTCGATACGGAATCCGCACTCATCGGGGGGATGCCTGTCTGGCCATCGCGACGTTCAGGGGTGTGCGGCCATAAATCCGTTCTTCCTCTAGCCGGGCCTCCCGTTCGAAGACGTTATCCAGGTAGTAATGTCGGCCTTGCAGGAAGGCGACGATGCTAGCGAGTACATAGGCAGGAATGAAGAGGGGGCCCCAGCGCTCGTACTGGCGGACGTGCACACGCTCATGGGTACGGCACCGCGCCATCGCACGTTCGTCGCGGGCCAGGACGACGTGTCCCACCGTCAGTGCCAGTGCCCCGCCCTTGAGCGGGATGAGGCGCCGGAGTAGCCAGGCCACGGCCGGGCCGTCCAGTTCCACCACGCCGCGCTCTACCCGGACCCGTCCGCCAATGAGGGCGACCGGGGCAACGATGAGCCCCAGCAGGGTATTGGGCCCCGCCCACAGGTAACGGATCATGTTGCCGAGCTGCTTTCGCACGTAGGTCGGTTTCCGCTTAAATAAAGACTGGTAGGGATATGCTGGATCGTGCCCCTACGATACAGCATGCTGCTGTGCTCGAGTGGACGCAGCATGCTGCGTCTCTACCAGACGTACCGGCGATTCATCGATGTGTTCGGATGGCTAAAACCGGCCGTGCGAACCATAGTTTCAGAAGGCTCGGGATGCACGCGCTATGTTAGCTCATTCAGGACGGTAGCACACCGTTACGCCGCCGAATGGGCCGGTATAGGTGGCAGGGCGGTCGAGCAGGTAGCCCAGTATCCGGCAGGCATACACGGCGAGCGCTTCATTCGTGCCGGAAAAGACGAGGAGAGGCGTGCGGGACCCGTCTGCCAGCACGGCATAGATCGTACTGTCGCCATCCCACCCCTGGATCTTGTACACGCCCTCGATAGATCGTACGTATTCGATGGAGATCGGAGCGCCGGGGGATGCGGCGCGCTGCAGGGCCACGATCTCGCCGGTTTCGAGATCGATCCGCAGCAGGGTGGAAACCCGGACGAAACGCGGGATGAGGGCGAAAGCCCCGAATCCGGCCATGGCCAGCGCAATACCCCAGAGCGAGACCGGTACGAATGCCAGTCCCGCAAGCACGGCGGCAACAGCGACGATCCGTGCGATCAACTGCCGCATGCGCACGTGCCGTTCGTTCGTGCGCATGATGATGCGCGGACCGTCGCGGCTGAGCCGGACGTGTGGATGCCCATGCCCATCCACCGTGCTGAGATCCTCGAAGCGGGCGAGGATAGGTGCCGTATGCATAGTTGGATCGGTTGCGGGGGAAAAATGCCGCATGGGGCAGTTCGGAGCCGACGGGGTTTCATGATCAGACGTGTAGGAGGATACCCGGCAGCGTGTCCGGTCTACCTATCAACGTGCATTGCAGGTGCGGATCGGCTTCCGTATCCTCTTTCACACCGCCCACGCAGTGCCCCGGCGCGTTCCCTCCTCACCAGCACGCTTCCGGACCATGCCGACTCCGTTGCAAAGCGCTTCCGGTTCGCTCTCCCGCGATCAGAGCCTGGTAGCAGCCACCTCGTTCTTCGCGCTGTTCTCCATCGTAGGATTGAGCCTGTACGGGCTGCCGTTCTTCTACGATTTCATGGTCACCGACTTCGGGTGGAGCCGGGCACGGGTGACCTCCGGAAATGCCATCAGCAAGCTCCTGGTCGGGCCGCTCTTCGGGTTCCTGGCCGGGTGGATCATCGACCGGTTCGGCCCGCGCCGCATGATGATGTCCGGCATTCTCATGGCGGGGATGGCGCTGGTGATGCTGAGCTATATGACGAGCCTCTGGATGTTCTACCTGGCCTACCTGTTCAGCGCACTCGGCTACGTGTGCGGTGGGCCGCTGCCCAACCAGGTGCTCATCTCCCGGTGGTTCGACACGTCCCGGGGCCGGGCGATGGGCTTCGCTTACATCGGCATCGGGATCGGTGGGGCAGTGGTGCCCTGGCTGGCGCTCCCGCTGATCGAAGGGATGGGATGGCAGCCGGCGTTGCGGGTGATCGGCTTCATCATCATCGGACTGTCGTTGCCGCTCGCGTTCTTCGTCAAGGACGCGCCGCCCTCGTTTCAGGGCGGAAGCAAGACGGCTCCGATGGTGCCGGTGAGGAGCGTGCTTTCCAACAGGTACTTCTACCTGCTCGCCATCGGTAGCATGTGCTCCATTGCGGCGGTGGGCGGCACGAACCAGAACCTGAAGCTCTTCCTGAGCCTGGATGTCGCGTTCACGCAGGAGCACATCAAGAACGTCGTCTCCCTGATTCTCGCGTCCAGCATCATCGGGCGCTTATTGATGGGGTGGCTGGCCGACCGCTTCCCGCGCAAACACGTGATGCTGCTGATCTACCTCATCGTGGCCTCCGCCATTCCGCTCCTGTTCGCCGCCGACCGGCCCGGCATGATCTACCTGTTCGCGGTGGTCTTCGGCATCGGCCTCGGCGGCGACTACATGATCATCCCGCTCATGGCCGCCGACCTGTTCGGCGTGCGCGTACTCGGGCGCGTGATGGGCATCATCCTCACCGCCGACGGCGTGGCGGAAGCCACCGCGCCCATGTTAGTCGGCTACCTGCGCGACACCGGCGGCGACTACACGATGGGCTTCTATACCCTCATCGCCCTGGCCCTGGCCGGAGCCGCTGCCATCCTGTTTCTCCCGAAGGAGCGCGTTGCGGATGCTGAGCCAGTCGAGGCGGACATGGCGAAGGTGGGGTGAGCCAGGGAAGAGATGTTAATCGTCAGATGGCAACATTCCCTGCCTGTGACGTATACATCTTGAGATCATGTACGTACGAACAGGAAATAGTAATGTCGACCAAGGACCCTGCCAAACTGACGCTCCGGTTGGATAGCCACCTGATAGCGCGGGCAAAGCAATACGCGCATGAGCGTGGTATCTCCCTTTCACAATTGGTGGCTGATTACTTCCGGGCCGTTACCCGGCAAGGGGCGGCACTGGATGAACGTGGTGGCGATTGGGAGCGTGAACTAGGGCCCGTAACGCGCTCGCTCGTTGGCGTGCTCGAAGGCAGCGGACTGGATGAAGAAGATTATCACCGCTATCTCGAAGTGAAACACTCCGGTATCACCGGTGAGGGCAAGCCTTCGTGAGAGTCTTGTTCGATATCAATGTTTTACTGGACGTGCTCTTACGGCGAGAGGGGCTTGTGCAGGAATCCGCGCGGCTGTTGAATACGGTGGAAGCGTAACAGGTGTCCGGTTTGCTCTGCGCGACTTCAGTCACGACGATCCATTACCTCGTGGCCCGTCATCCAGGCGATGCAATGGCGAAGCGGAGTGTCGAACTGCTTCTGCAACTCTTCGAAGTGGCTCCGGTTGGTCGAGCGGTCCTGGAGGATGCGCTTCAACTCGAGTTCGGGGATTTTGAGAATGCCGTGCAGCACGAGGCAGCGCGACATGCAGGGACAGACACAATCGTCACACGCAATACGAAGGATTTCGGCAACGTGACACTGAGTGTGTTCGCTCCGGCAGAGCTACTACGAGTGCTGCGTGATTTGTGAGATTTCGGGTGTCGATCTTTCCTCTTTCCACCACATAGTTCCCCCTCTCATGACCTCCCTTGCCACGATCATCGAAAGCATGCTGCTCCGCGATCTGGATGGCCTCCGGCGGGAGCTGGCGCGGTATCCCGACGACGAAAGCCTCTGGGAATTGCCGGAGGGACTGCCCAATTCCGGCGGCACCCTGGCGCTGCACCTGGCGGGTAACCTCCGGCATTACATCGGCGCGGTACTGGGCGCTAACGGGTATGTGCGGGACCGAGAGTGGGAGTTCGCCGCACGCCACGTGCCGCGGGCGGACATCCTGCGGGAGATCGACGCCGCGGAGCAGGCCGTACGGACCGTGTTGCCGCGCCTGACGGAAGAACGGCTCCAGTCTGACTTCCCGGAAATCATAGCGAATGGTTACCGTATCCGGACCGGGGCCTACCTGATCCAGATCGCCGTGCATTTCGCCTACCACCTCGGCCAGATCAGCTATCACCGCCGTACCGTGACCGGTGATAGCCAGGGCGTGAATGCCGCCGCAACCCCGGAACTGAGCATCGCCGTGCCGGTGGCGTGAGATTCAAGTGCCCACGGTGGGCTGCCGCTCGTTTACGGGCTCCGGCAGTTCGTCGGGATTATCCTGGAAGGACACCGGACGGGGGGCGCCGGTGAGCGATCAAAACAAATACCCGAGCAGCCAGAACAGGACGATAAAGAGGATGATGGTCGTGATGCAGCCGCCGCCGAACTTTTTAGCGCCCCAGGCGGCTATCAGCGCTCGAAAGATGTCTCGCATAATCCTCGAAAGATGTCTCGCATAATCCTCGCTTGATCGCTGTGAACAGATCCTGGGCCGCCGGTGGTTTCGGAGACCGCGCTTCAATATGGTCCTCCTCCGGCTCGAAGGTCAAAGCACGCAGCCGCTCTGGGTGTGACGATCTGAGAATGTCTGCCGGAAGTTGAGGTTGGAGGAAGCCCCGGAGGTGTTTCGAGCGGAGTGGTATCCGTGCGCGCAAGGTAGAAGGGTTGTCCTTGAAAGAGCTTGCGGCGTGTTGTATGCTTTAGGAGAACCGGGACGGTTCAGGTGCAGAGGGCCTGTGTAGTTATGCCTCGTTCATCCATATGATAATCAGTCCGCATGTCTCTGCATCACGTCCGGGCCGCGACGATCCTCACGGTCTTTTTCAGTTTTTCCGGTTCTGCGCTTGCACAGTCCGGTGAGCGCCCGCACGCCATCGAGAAAGGCTCCTGGGCGCTGCTTTTTCAGGTGGAGGATGTCCTTCGGCTCGACTACCTCGATGGGATGCTCGCGCTCAAGTATCACCTCGCCGAACAGCACGCGGTCCGGCTTGGTGTAGGAGCCAACGCGCGAACGGCGAACGACGGGCAACAGGTTTATGGCGGCGTGAGCGGTCAGGTCCAGTATTTCCTGTACCCTCGGCCCCGGCGGGAGGTCAAGTTCTACATCGGCGCAGGTCCCCGCATCGGGTACGGTACGCAGCGAGTAGAGGCGGAGGGATCTAGCAGAATGCGCGACGACAGCTGGACATTCGGCCTCGCAGGAGGCCTGGGGGCGGAGTGGTTTCCCACGAGGCACATCAGCATTTTCGGCGAGTTCGGTAACCACGCGGGCATGAGCATTCGGGAGCACGAGTCCAACTCGCCCGCCGCTACATCTCACGACTACTTCTACGAGACGTCAGCCCGCCTCGGCATCGCCGCGTATCTGTGAGCCTGCCTGTGGATGGCTAAATCGATAAGGGATGCGTTATCGCCTTGCCGCTCTGGAGCGGGATGCGTATGGTGTTGGATGAGAACACTGACTGACCGGCTCTATCTTTATGCGCTGCCTGGGGCTGATTTCGCTTCTACTATGTTCCGCTTTGCTTCCTGCATGCAAAGTGCTCGGCGATGACGATTCCGATCTGGCCGGTTCATGGCAGGTTAAAGCTGTACGCGTGCAGCGGTCGACGCAGGCCATCCCTGCCGGCGAGCGGTATATTTTCGACTTTGCAGAAGATGGGACCATCACAACCCGGTCTTCCGGCTGCAATGACTGCCAGGGGACATACCGGGTGGGCTACAGCGGTGTTCTGGAGATCAGCCTTGCATGTACGAGGGCGGGCTGCGACCGGCTACCTGAACTGGGTGCTCAACTCATCGGCGAGCAGGTCTATGATGTCCAGGGCAATCGGCTGTATGTGTGGGCGAAAGATGGCGAGCACCGTAGTATTGAACTACAGCGCGTAGCCGGACCCTAGCACCGGCATTGCCTGCCTACTTATTCGGAGGTGTTACATCGATGAGCCCCAGATCCGCCAGGATGCGGCGAGCGATCCCCGCGCGGTGGGCAGCGTCTTCGTTTTTCCGGATGTCGATGTTGTTGGCGAAGAAGTACGTGTTGCCCTCGCGCACGACGTAGCCGACGTACCAGCCTACCTCTGGCTGGAACGAATCCGACCAGCCGGTCTTGCCGCGCAGGACGTAGGTATCCGTCCGCTCTTGGACCAGGATGTCTTTCACGATATCTATGCTGCGCTGCGAGAAGGGGAGGTCGCCCCGGTGCAGGCGGGCGAGGAAGTCCACTTGCTCGCGCGGGCTGATACGGAGGTTGCCACTGAGCCAGAACTGGTCGAGCCCGCCGCCGGTGTCCTCGTTGCCGTAGCCGACGCGCTTCACCCACTCGTTCATGCGCTTCTGGCCGATGCGCCGGGCCACCTCCTGGTAGAACGGGACGGCGGAGACCTGAATGGCCGAACGCATGGTGTGGTCCCGGTTCCACGGCTCGATGGCGCGTTCGACGCCGTCCCAGGGGATGACCTCGTTTTCATCCGCTACCGCACCGGTTTCCAGGGCGATCAGGGAGTTGAGGATCTTGTACGTCGAAGCCGGGATCTGGCGGGTATCGACGCGCGTGGGGTTGTGAATGAGGTAAATGTTGTGCTGCAGGTCGTACAGCACAAAAGTGCCTTCCACACCGGCTTCCTCGTAATACCGGGCGAACTCCGGCCGTTCCACGACGGGCGGGGCGATCTTCGTCGACCTACAGCCGAGTGTCGCACAAAGCAGGAAGCCGAGCAAGGCGAATCGGTACAGACGCATATCAGGGCAGCGTTCGAACATCAGCAGGGATTTCAGATACCGGCTTGCCGCAGATGGTGCTTCAAGTGGGCCAGGTAATCCTCGACCAGAAAACCGAGTGTGACGGGCTCGTTCGGTACGATGGTGCAGCGTACCGTGAGCTTCTCGTCCGGGATGGCTTCAATGACCCGGGCGAGGTGGTGGTTATAGAGACGCCACAGCGCGATGAGGTCGGGCCACGAGGCCTCGTTGTAACGCTGCACACCCACCCAGTGGTCCTGCTCATACTTCGGGAAGACGAGTTCGCCGCCTTCCTGCGCCCGTACGAACCGCTGGTGGTTGTTGGCGGCGGAATCGATGAGGTGCCCGATGATTTCTTTCCTGGACCATTTGCCGGGGGCAGGGCGAAGGCGGGCAGTTTCATCATCGATGGCGTTCAACAATCCGGCAGCATCATCGATGACGGCGCGAAGTTCGGAAGCGATGGCGTTCATGGCAGACCGGTGCGGGTAATACTATCGACGTTCGGTTACGCCTGGCTTACGGATTTCGAATACCCTCGGTCGTTCTGCGATCGGGGAGCCCTTCCTCCACTGACCTCGGGTCCGAGCGTCTCTGCATGATATAAAATAGTGTACCTGCGAGCACCTGCACGTAAGGTGTTTCGCCGGTAATCCTTACATTCAGGCGTCACGCTTCTCGGTTGGAGCGGGCGCGTAACGTTCCTGGACGACCGATCCGCTTGTTCGTATATGATTGTCGGGTATCACGGCTGCTTTCCCGGGCTCGTCCGGCGCGGGGAAATCTACGCTGCTGAACAGCCCGCTCGGGCGAGACGAGGCGCGGACGGGTGCCGGGCGAGAGAAGGACGGCAAAGGCCGGCATACGACGACCCACCGGGAGCTTTTCGTTTTGCCCGGAGGCGGAATCATCATCGATACACCGGGTCTTCGAGAACTCCAGCTGTGGGTGCCCGCCGAAAACCCGGACGACAGTTTAGCCGACATTGACGCGTTGGCGAGGGCGTGTCGCTATCGTGTCTGCTCTCACGAGCACGAGCCCGGCTGCGCCGTTCGAGCAGCTGTCGAGCAAGGTCGGCTCGATGCCGCTCGACTACATAACTTCGAGAAAATCGAGCAGGAACTGGAATACCTCGAGCGCCGCCGGGAGGACTCGTATCGTCAGGATGAGCGCAGGCGCGGGAGGGAAATGAGCCGAATGCTGCGCGAATGGCTCGGGCAGAAGGGACGTTGAGGCGCGCCTGCCTTCGGGTACGTGAAATAAATAGTGGAGGAGTGCTTAAGTGCCCGTATGGACAACCGATACCTGCCTTGACGCCGGAGCAATTGCCCGGACCGGCGAGTCCTGGGGGTAGCGACTCGATCCGGCCGGGGGCTGCACGTAGTTCTCGATGAGTACCGGGAGGCAGCGGCCGGCGTCAGGCGCACAAGCGCTTGTATGGGTGGCGAGACGCCCGGCCGCTGTGGTGGGAGGCCGGGCGTCTCGTTTATTCTCCCGGGCCGGATCCCTCAGTTGCGGCCATACCATACAGGAGTCTGTGGCGGCGTGTCGTCCAGTGTGCGCAGGTACTGCAGCAACAGGCCGCGAAGGAAGGCGGCGAGTTCGTCCTGGGTAAGTAGGAGACTCTGGTTGCCGAGCAGGAGGCGGAATGCGTTGCCTTCGGGGTGGCAGTCGTCGATGAGCCGGTAGCGGAAGGCGAAGAGAACAATCTCTTGAACGCTCAAATCGCTCAGTTCGAACTTCTGGGGGATCACGTCACGTAAGGCTGCTGTGGAAACTGCGGATTCTGATAGTCGGAATCATCTGGTGCCGTACGGGAATTCGGTGGGTAACGCTCAACGCCGTTGTTGCGCCAGCGTGCGCTCGCGCCCGCGGACGAGGCCCCACATGAATACCCGTGCGTCATGTTCCGTAAGTTTGAGGACGGTACCTGCCAGCTTGATGACCAGCATGTCGTCCTCGCGCCGATAGCTGTCGATCAAACTGCAACGGAGGACGATACGGATGAGGTTCTCCGTATCGAGCGCATTCCCGCTCAGGACGCGCATGTCTTCCGTATGGTGCTCGCTCCCGCTATTCACGACAGTATCCTGCGAGCCGCTCCGGTGAAGCCGCTCTGCAGCAAATTGGCAATGCAGTGGACGACTGTCTGCCCGGCCGCGCGCTTGTTCTCGCTGCGTGAGAACGTTCCTTCCGCGAGGTAGTGGGCACCGCGATGATGCTGTTTTCGGCATAGCCGGAAAATGCTCGGTGGCGAAATTGCTTGCGCTGTATTTATGGAGCAGATTGTGACGGATGACAGCGCTATCCGCTACAATGCCGTCTGCAAACGATATTTTTTTCGAAAGCGCCGGCGACCGCGGAAAAACGGCAGGGCTCTCCATTTCTTCGCAAGCAACCTTTACATTCCGCTACCGCAACAGGACAAAACCGTAACGAGGCTCGGGATATGTACCGATTCCATCTGCAGCGGCTCACACGCCGGGTTGCGCACGCAGCACTGCCCTTACTCGTCATGACGCTATGGGCAGGTTGTTCGGACAGCCCGCGACTGCCTTTCGGCACGTTCGAGAAGCATGACGGCAACCCGATCCTGCTGCCGCAGGGAAGCACGTGGGAATCCAAGGATGTGTACAACCCGGCTGCATGGACGGACGGTGAGCGGGTCTATCTCCTCTACCGGGCGGAAGACTCCACCGATGTCGGCCCCAAACTCGGGACGTCGCGGATCGGCCTCGCCATGAGTACCGATGGTTACCGGTTCGAACGAGAGTCGGAGCCTGTTTTCGTCCCCACAGAGCCGTGGGAGTTGCCCGGTGGCGTCGAGGATCCCCGTGTCGTGCGGATCGATAGCACGTTCTACCTGACGTACACCGCCTACGACGGCCAGACGGCACGGCTGGCGCTGGCTTCATCGCCGGATCTGCGGACCTGGACGAAGCACGGGCTGGTGTTTCCCGAGCGCGGCTGGACGAAGTCGGGTGCCATCCTCGCTGAGCCGGTCGATGGGCGATACTGGATGTACTTCGGCGATACGAACATCTGGGCGGCGCACTCGGAGGATCTGCTACACTGGACCGTGGTGGAAGAACCGGTGCTACAACCCCGGCCCGGCATGTTCGACGAGCGGCTCGTCGAACCCGGTCCGCCACCTCTCATGACGGAGAACGGGATCCTGCTTCTCTACAACGGGGCGGACTCATCGCTCGTATACGAAAGCGGCTGGGCCTTGCTCGACCCGAACGACCCGACGCGCGTCACCGCCCGCTCGGACACGTCATTCCTGCAGCCCTCGGCGGAGCTGGAGCGAGGCGGGCAGGTGCCGAACGTGGTGTTCATCGAGGGGCTGGTGCCCTTCAGGGATCGATGGCTATTGTACTACGGAATGGGCGATAGCGGCATCGGTGTTGCGGTGGCAGAACAGGATCGTTAGATTTGACGTCTGTTCACCGGCGTGCCGGAGCGATCGTTTTCCCGGGCTGGCGTTGTCCCGCGGGCAGGTGGGTGCAGGGGCCGATTGCCTGAGATTACATGAAAAAACGACGCCAGGCCGCCCCGTTCGGCAACTCGGGGAGTCTCTGCCCGTACGTTTCCCCCGGCAGTAGGAGCCCTCATTCCACCATCGAGGCCATCCATGACCGGAGTTGACGAGGTTGCAAAGCTCGAGGAAGCGTGCCAGTTCGTCTGGAGCGAGTACGAGCGGCGCATGGAACGCATGCGGCTTGCCGTCTGTACGCCGGGCATGCCGCTGGAGGAAGTCCACCGCTCCGCACAGGAAGTCCGGGAAGCACTCGATCTCTTTCTGTTCCTCAAGCGCAAGCAGCAAAAGATCGCTGCAGTCGCCGTTACCCCCTCCCTGTAAGGTTTTCTGAAACAGGCTTTCCCACGCGTGCCGTTCCCTTTTCCACCGAATGCCCTGTTCGGGTGGATAGCCACGAGTACGCTTGTACGTACTTCCCGTGCACCGATACGAACCCGAGTCCAGGACGGAGGCACACGAAACCGTTTCTGAAACATACGTTTTCCGCATCCCCGCCCGCCACTACCCGAACGGGTAGTTTGTTTGGACAGAGAAAAGGACTACCCGGTGCTCATGAGACAGGTTCTTGCAGAGCTTTCGGCTTGCACAAGCCATTCTCCTTTCCCATTCGTCACGCATCGTAACAGATTCGTTGGCGAGTCAACCCGGAGGGAGGCCTGGCGTTAGAGCACCGGGTAAACCCGGAGGGTAACCAGAGGAGTGCAGCGAGATGGCGTACGAACCAGGACCGCGGGGGCCGGATGATCGGCTGGAAGTTGATATCATCATGTGCGTAGTGCCGGAGCCGCCCAAAGGGGAGCGAAACGTGCTGGTCTCGAAAGATGGGCGCCAGGAACCGCTCATGGTAGGAACGGGGCAGGACAACTTCCTGTGCGGGAACTGTGGCGCCGTACTCGCCGGGAGTATGGGACCGGAGGAGATCGAAGAGGCACCGTTATTCAAGTGCTACCGGTGCGGTGCTTACAATAGAGTCCCGTAAGCCCGGAGACCCCGCGTATGCACGACACACCTCGCTGGTCGGATGGTGCTGCACGGCTTTCCCGTGTACCGGCGCTGGTGGTTCTGGATTGGGCTGACCCTGGCCGTCCTGCTGATGCTCTCGCTGGCGATAAACCTCCCGGACCACGCGACGGATGCTCCCAAACCCGCCCTGCCCGAAGTGAGCCGGTGAGGGGGCGTAAGCGGGTATCAGGAGAACGCGTCAGCCCTCAATCCGCGCCCTGCATCTGGCTGGGGAGAATGGCGTGGTTGAACCAGAAATCGGTGAGGGCGCGCATGGAAGCGAGCATCTCAGAGTAGGAGAGGGGCTTCGTGAGGTACGCGTTGGCGCCCGTGCTGTAGCTCGTCTCCACATCGATAGGTGCGCTCGACGTCGTTAAGACCACGATGGGAATGCTGCGAAAATTGTCGTCGGCCTTGATCTCGGCGAGCGCTTCGCGACCGCTCTTGCGAGGCATGTTGAGATCGAGCAGAATAAGGCTTGGGCGCGGCGCCTCGGTAGGATTCGTGTATGCGCCTCGGCCATGCAGGTAATCCATGAGCTCTTCTCCATCCTGGACGGTCGTGATGGAGATGCCGGGGTATCCTTCGCGGAGGGCCCGCATGGTAATCGCCATGTCATCTGCATCGTCTTCAGCGATCAGGACGATTGCCGGTTGGGCCGTATTAGTCATACTGCATTTCGTACGTTAGAACGTGCCGGTGCTAGACTGGCGGAACATGATTCAGAGCCACCATCTGGACGAAACCGATCTCCTCAGTAAGAGCCGTGCGTGCCTTTTCAGGGCCGAGGCGGATGGCTCTGGCGAGGAGCGAGCGGCCGATGGAGAGCCGCGCGCATGCTACGGCAAAAATAAGGCGGGATGCAAACCGGATGGGTAATCTTCGGGCAACGAGGTCATGCAGCATTCCCGACTCACCCACATGCTCCGGTAGGGTAGACGGGGTCGGAGTTACCTCGCCAGGAGCAGCGAGGTGCGTTCGAGCAACTCGTCGGTAGTGAACGGTTTACCGATGTAATCCGTGAAGCCGGCTTCCAGGAACCGCTCGCGGTCGCCCGGAAGGGCGTAGGCCGTCAGCGCCACGATAGGCGTGTTCTCGAACAGCGGCAACCGGCGCAAGGCCTGGACGACGTCATTCCCGTTTAGCCCCGGTCCCAGGTTCACGTCCAGGAGGACGAGATCGAACGGGATCGCGTTATCCTCATCCATCTGCTCCGCAATTGCGATGGCCTCCTCGCCAGTTTCGACGGTAGTAACGTCGCAGGCATCACCGAGGAGAAGCGAGACAAGGTCGCGCGATTCGGGGTTGTCTTCAATCACGAGAACGCGTGCCTTCCGGGTTTCATCCAGCTGGTGGCCTGTCGCTTCGTGCGACTCCGCCGGGAGCCCCCGGCCCTCGCAGGTGGGCAGGGTTATGGTGAACACGCTGCCTTTGCCCTTCTCACTCTCTACCTCGATCGTTCCGCCCATCATCTCCACGAGGCGTTTCGTGATCGAGAGGCCGAGGCCACTACCCTCGTGGGAGCGGCTGAAACCGGTGGATTCCTGCTGAAACGTATCGAAGAGGTGGGGCAGGAACTCCGGGCTGATGCCGATTCCGGTGTCCTTTACCCGTATCCGGATACAATCCTCCCCGGTTTCCGGATGTTTGTCCCGGCCCAGGCGTACCGTGACACCGCCCTGCTCGGTAAACTTGATGGCGTTGCCGATGATGTTGTGCAGGATGCTGCTCAGGCCGCCCGAGTCCAGCTGTACCATCAGGCCCTCGATACCAGGTTCTGCGATGTACTGGAGGTTCAGCTTGCGCTCCTCGGCGCGGCGCTGGAACGTATGCAGGATATCCCGCACTTCCCGGTCTATGTCCAGCAATTCCGGGGTAAGGTCCGTCTGCCGGGCTTCGAGCTTGGCCAGCGTCAGGACGGCGTTGAGGGTGTCCATGAGGCGGCGGCCGCTGGACATGATGCGCTCGGCGTACTCGTGCTGCTTGCCGGTGGCCTGGCGGGCGAGGAGGGAGGCAAACCCGAGAACTCCCTGGAGGGGGGTGCGGATCTCGTGGCTCATGTTGGCCAGGAAGGCGCTCTTGAGGCGGGCCATCTCTTCCGCGCGCCGTTCGGCCTCCTGCGCTTCCCGGTAGAGCCGGGCGTTGTCCACGGCGAGAGCGGCACGGCGAGCCAGATCCTCCGCGAAGCAGACGTCTGCCCAGGCGAAGCGGCGATTCGTTCCCGACCAGGCGAGCGACATTGCGCCCAGTGTGGCACCCCGCGCAATCAGCGGTACGATGATGAGCGAACGCAGCCCCATCTGCTTGAGTACGTCGACCTGCGCTTCCTTGAGGGAGGTACGTTGCAGCAGATCGTCGGCAACGTCCCGGTAGTACTCGGTCCGTCCCGTCCGGATGACCCGGGCCACGCCGTGCGCTGCTTCCCTGTCCGGCTTGTAGGTGAATGTTTTTTCTCGTGTGCGGGAGAGCGTTTTCGGATCCCAGCGCGAGACGGCCAGTTCGTGCAGTTCACCCTCCGGGCCAGTGAGCGTAACGGTGCACCAGTCCGCAAGCTCCGGCACGATGAGGTCGGCCACGGAGCGGATGGTGGCTTCGTAGTCGAGGCTGGACGCAAGCACCTCGCTGGCGCGGGCCAGGAACGTAGCGCGGCGTTCGGCGGTCTCTGCTGCCTCGCGGGCCTGGCGTTCCTTCCGGAGCAGTTCGGCGCGTTCCGATTCGGCGCGTTTCCGTTCCGTGATGTCGCGGCAGATGGAAAGTACCGTAGGCCGCCCATCCATTTCGAACAGGTGCGCGCTGACCTCCATCGGAATACGTTCTCCGGTTTTCGTGATGTGCCGGGATTCCACCATCAGCGTACCCGCCTCGCGGAGTTGCGTCAGCACGCTGGGGAAGTTGATCATCGCAGAGTCGGCGATCTGGTCCGGCTTCATCCTCAGGAGTTCCTCACGCGTATACCCGAGTTTGCGGCAGGCCACGTCGTTCACTTCAACGTACGTGCCCGGCATGTCGTCGGCGTTGATGTGATAGACGAGGATCATGTCGCTGGCGCCGTTGAACAGCGACCGGTAGCGTAGCTCACTGGCAATCAGTTGCCGCCGGGATCGCTCACGCTCGGCGGCCGTTGCGAGGACGTGTGCGATGGCCTGAAGGAAGGCACCATCCTCACGTGTGAACCGGCGGCGGTTGACCGAAAACACGCAGAGCACACCCAACGGTTGTTCTCCGCCCGGAATGGCGGTGCTAAGCCCACTCACGGCGCCATGCTCGAACAAAAAGAGGGGGCTGTTGAAGCGTGTCTCCGAGAGCAGATCTTCCACGATCACCGGGACGCTGCTGGCAAGTGTATACCAGGCCAGCGAGCCATGATCGGCCGGGACGGTGGCCTGGCCAACAAGGCCGTCCTTCAATCCGAATCCGGACCGGACGAGGAGGGTGTCGCCGCCGGGCTGTAGCTCCAGCACCAGGCCGTACGCCACGTCGAGTCCTTCCGTGACCGCTCTGGTGGCACTGGCCATCAGGGATTCCAGTGTCTGGCCTGCCAGCGCCGCATGCCCGAGCCGTGCGACGATGTAATTCTGGCGCGCTCGCTTCCGGATCTCCTGCTCCACTTCCCGTCGCTCCGTCACGTCGATCGCGGAGCCTATGTAACCGGCGAACGCGCCCCCGGGCAGGTAGCGGGGGGTTCCACGGGACAGCAACCAGCGATACTCGTCATCGGCTCGCCGGTAGCGGTACTCCATTTCGAAATCGTCCCGTGCGTCAAAGGCCACTTCGTAGATGTTTTTGACGCGCGCGTAGTCGTCTGGGTGAATCAGGGTCATCCACCCGTATCCCAGGGCCTCGGCTGTACTCTGGCCGGTAAAGTGGAGAAACGGCCGGTTGACGTACGTGCAGCCCTTGTCGAGACCCGTGATCCAGATGATGGCCGGTGCCTGGTCTGCCATCGTGCGAAAGCGGGACTCACTTTCGCGTAGTGCCTCGTCCGTCCGCCGGCGCTCCGTCAGTTCTCGTTCCAGCGCGGACTTCGCTTCGGATAGAACGAGCCGATCGTGGTAGACGAGGTGGACGAACCAGCAGAACAGCAGGGACTCCAGCACATACAGCATGAGCTGGAAGAAGCCGGTCGATCCCAGGGCCATCGTACGGACGGGCAGGATGAAGAAGTACGACGTCGCGACTGCCGAGAGCACCGTCGAGAGGAGCCCGGGGCCGATGCCGCCGAACCACGCGGAGAGCAGTACCGCGAAGGGGAAGAACACGAAGGGAAAATGCTCCCCGGTCGTTTCGGTCAGGACGAACTTGAGCGCGAAACTACAGCCTGTGAAAAACAGGGCGAGTATGTAGCTCCAGATGGTGCCCCGAAGTTTGCCGGGTCGCCAGGGTTGCTTGAGGTAATCTCCCGGCAGGGAGATCGTTCCTTCCGAGTTCCGCCGCACGTCGCTCATCCGATTGCCGGTTCTCATCTACAATGCCCTCCCAATCCACGCCTGCCGGGTACGTCCCGCGGCGGCAGGCATACCTCGCGTTCGTGTTCGTTAAGGTACATAACCACGTCCTGGAACGCCAACCATTCGGGCGTGTGTGCGCCGGTATATGCAAGTACCACGTTACGTACCTGTAAAAGTACGAGATTAACAGACTACACAGCCGCCCGTACTTCGGTCTGCCCCCATGTCACTGCAAAGGCTACGAAGCAGACCTCCACCGTTTCTTGCGAACGTAGTGCAGGAATCCCCACGGAGTCACTGCGAACGTAGTAAAGAAATGCTGTTCCACGGTGCATTGCAAGCACAGCGACACGAGCGAAGCGACTGAACGCAGTAAACAACCTCGAAAGGAATGGCTGGACCTGGCAGGTTTGCTTCCACGCTTTCGCAGGGGACTGCCTTTGGCTCCTCGCAAAGACCCTTCTGCTCACCCCGACGGCCCTGCACCGGCAGACCGTGCGATGCCCACCCACACGGTTCTGCCTGAATCCGTCAGAACGGCCTTCAGGCTACGATGCATCGTACCCTCATATAAAACCAGACCCTCCGGAACGCTGCCGGCATCACCTGCCACGTTCCAGACGGCATTCCGAACGCGCAGGGGTATCCGAATGGTACACACATTGCCTCACCGGAAGGGCTCGATCTGTACGGCCTTGAATATTCAGGCCGCCCGGATTCTTGTTTTCATAACCTCATGGTCTGCGTCGCTCACCGCAAGAAAAAACCCGGACCTGCACGTGTGCGGGCCCGGGGGCAGGGGGTGTTACTTACGTAGTTTCAGACGTCCCGCCTGCATCTCAGGCCGAGATGTCCCGCTGTGAGGCACCATTGGCGTAGAGTGGGGCCTCTTCTTGGACTGGCGGTGCGCTTTCGCTACGGCTGTACAGGGTGCGGTTATCGTACACCCATTCGATACGTTCGGCCAGGGATTCGATCCACTCGGTGCGAAATCCACCCCAGGCCCATGGCCCCCCGGTGCCCATCTCACGGAGGAGGTCCTTTTGCGTCACCTTGTGACGAAGGATCACTGCAATGGCATCGCCGATCTCAAACTGCAGACCCCAGATGGTGCGAGGCTCATCGTCAGCGTAGTCGAAAATGACTACCTCCCCCCGTTCGTATATCTCTTTCTCTTCCATGTCCAACCCTCCAAATGAGCGTGAGCGGGTGCTATACAGTATGCACCTACGTTCGGAGTGTCTATAGGAGTGCCCGGCGTGAAGAGATGTTAAACGAGATTATTACATGGGGTTGGGGCTTATTACGGTCGGCATTCGGCAGTCGGAGGGGCAAGCACGGATTCGGAGTGGCCCTCTTAGGGAATCCGGAACGCGTGCGTTTTACTGTGATACGCTGCTGCATGAGAAGCGTGTAGTAGTATGCCCATCGTGATAGGCCGAGCGGACTATAAGGGCCGCATGTACACCGCTCCTCCTCGCACGTGTCATCCTGAGCGGAGGCCCGCCAGGGCCGTAACCGAAGACACGAGGCGGAGCCGACGGTCGAAGAAATCCCACCAGACAGCACCACGCTCAGGACATTTCCTCCCCTCAGAATAGGTCATGCTGAACTTGTTTACTGGCGTGAAGCTGCGATTTCAGCATCTCTGCCGAACAGAATAGGTCATGCAGAACCATGCCCTGAGCCTGTCGAAGGGTCGTTCAGCATCTCCTTGCGCCCGGTTACATTCACATTGAGAACCCGTAGCCTCCGTTTCACGAAGTAAACAGGCTCGGGATGGCACGTGGTGAGCATACCCGATGACCCGAACACGACCGATCTACTCATCCCATGAGGCCGGGCATTCCACTACCTCTTTCCCCAGTTCCCGATCGCGCAGACCGGTGCCGCACGCAAAGAGGAGTTAGTATGCCCTCGAATACCCCCTCGCTGCAAGCCTCATTTCCAGTACCCCCTTCCAGCTGACCGCTGATAGCCGACCGCTGAATCCCGACCGCCCAGGTTATAAAAATAACCTTTCGCGGCGGCGTGCAATTGTGTAGGTTGGATATGTGAGATGGATGTGTGATGGGGAAGGCAGGGGAAGTGCATCCGAGGTGTGGCGAAGCGCCCCGGATGCTTCCTCGGCCGCTCCGTGAAGAGGAGGAGGGATGGACGAAGAACGCATACGCCGGCGGCGGAGTCCGGACGACCCGTTGAACCGGTATTCGAGAGAAAATCGGGAGCATCGGGGCGTGGCTCCGGGCGAGCCGGTCTCGGTGCTTCCACCGGGTGATTTCGACTGGGAGGCGAAAGGGCGGGACGAGCAGTGGTTTCCCGATGGCGACTGGCGCGTCTGGCTTATCCTCGCCGGGCGCGGGTTTGGCAAAACCCGTACCGGTGCGGAGACGATCCGCCGCCTCGTGCAACAGGAAGCCGCTGCCCGGTTCGCGCTCGTGGGCGAGACGGCGGCGGACGTGCGCGACGTCATGATCGAGGGACCGGATGGCATCCTGCAACGGAGCCTGCCCCACGAACGACCGAAGTATGAACCGAGCAAACGTCGGCTCACCTGGCCGAACGGCATTGTGGCCACGGCCTACGCAGGCTCGGACCCGGAACAGCTGCGCGGGCCGCAGCACGGCTTCGCCTGGGTAGACGAACTCGCCAAGTTCAAGTACCCCCGCGAGACCTGGGACAACCTGATGTTTGGCCTGCGTATGGAGCGCAAGCCACGCTGTCTCGTGACGACCACTCCGCGTCCGATACGTCTCCTGCGGGAGTTGCTGGCGCCAGACCGCACGGATGTGGTGGTGACTCGGGGCAGTACCTACGACAACGCGGCCAACCTCCCGCAAGCGTTCCTGGAGGACATCCTGCGCAAGTACGAGGGCACCACCGTGGGACGGCAGGAGCTGTACGCCGAAATGCTGGACGAAACGCCGGGTGCGCTCTGGACGCGCGATATGATCGATCGGCTCCGGGTGTCTGAGGCGCCGAAACTGAGCCGCGTGCTGATCGGGGTGGACCCGTCCACTTCCGCGAATGGCCTCGGCGATGCCTGCGGGATCGTGGTGGCCGGTATCGATGATGCCAGGGATTCCGTTGCGTACGTGCTGGAGGACGCCACGCTGCACGCGAGTCCGAACAAATGGGCGAGCGAGGTGGCGCGCATGAGCAGGAAGTATGGCGCGGGCTGTGTCATCGCCGAAGCCAACCAGGGCGGAGCGCTCGTCAAACAGGTGTTGCTCGCCGCCGGGCAGCACGTACGCGTCAAGCTGGTCAATACGAACAAGAGCAAGACGGCCCGCGCCGAGCCTATCGTGACGCTCTATGAGCGGGAAAAGGTGCGCCACGTCGGTGCCTTTCCGGACCTGGAAGACGAGATGGTGAACTGGGTGCCCGGCTCGTACAGCCCCAACCGTCTCGATGCCCTCGTCTGGGCGCTGTCCGAACTCATGCTGTTCAGCCCCAGAGGAGAAGTTCAGGCCATGCTGCTCAATCCCTGGTAGTCCGCTGAGGGGCCCGAAAGCCTTCCAGAAACCGTCGAATCTGTACGTTTCGTTACAATGCCCGCCCAGAAACCACCCGAGGCGGCATTTCTGCCTCCAGATCAGGACCGCCTCTCCCCACAGATTATTCCGAACACGTTTCGGGATTCCCATGCAGGCGGACCGGCCCGCACGGTACGCAGAATCCGTCCGCAACTCCCCCGAGCACCACCCGCTGTCGGCTGACAGCCGATCGCTGACTGCTTCAAATCTGTCAGTTTCGTTACCACTGCGTTACAATCCCGGGCTGCTATTCAACAGTAGCCCCTCAAACACGGTATACCGCAATGCAATCGACGACGAACAACGAGATACGTGTATCCATAGGAACCGATACGGGGGAATTGGTGGACGCGGATGCGTTCCCGTTTGGCCAGGCGAGTGGGGCGGTCCCCGTCGCGAAGGAAAGTCGCCAGGTTCGGGCGGACCCGCGTACCCTGCGGTGGGCCGAGCCACGTGTGGAGCCTGAAGATTTGCTCTATTTCCTGGACGCCAACGTCTGGCACCGCCGCTGCGTTCACCTCAAGGCGCTGCTCACCGGCGGGCTCGGGTGGCGGCTCGTGCAGGATGGCGAAGTGCTGTACGATGCGGCGACTGGAAGCGCGGGGGAAGGGGCTGGACGGCGGCATGCGGCGGACGACCATCCGGCGGTGCGGCTCCTGACGCGCCCGAACCCTTCGGCCATGCAGCCGCTGCACGTCATTCTGCAGCGCTTCCTGGTCGATTACTACAGCCTCGGCAATGCCTACCTGGAGGTCGTGCGAGACCGGAGCGGGCGGGTCGCGGAGTTGTACCACGTGCCGGGCCGTACCATGCGCCGCCACGCCCGTTTCCAGGGCTACTTCCAGGTACGCGGCGCGGAGTCCGTTCCTTTTCGCGCCTTCGGCGACCCCGACCCCTCGGGCCAGCAGACGGAGATCCTCCACCTCTATCAGTACGACCCACAGGACGACTACTACGGTATGCCCGACTGGTACGCCGCGCTCGGCGCGATGGGACTGGACCGGACGGTTCTGGAGTTCAATACGTACCTCTTCAGCAATGCGCTCATGGCGCACACCGCTATTGTCGTGGAGGGCGGGCGGCTATCAGATGGGGCACGGGAGGCCGTCAAGTCGTTTCTCCAGAGCCGCGCAACCGGCCCGAACAACGCCGGACGCGTGCTCCTGCTGGAAGACGAACGCGAGGAGGTGAAGGTCCGCTTCGAGAAGCTCGGTCTTGATGTGGAGGACGTGATGATCGTGGAGGCACAGAAGTATTTTCGGGACGTGGTGGTGGCCGCACACGGCGTCCCGCCCCGTATCCTCGGCATCATCACCCCCGGCCAGCTCGGCGCGACCGGCGAAGTCGAAGGCCAGCTCCGCACTTTCGTGGAGACGGTGCTCCGCCCCGGCCAGCGGGAGCTAGAGACTGCTCTCGGCGTGCTGCTCGAAGATGTCGCCCCCGGCTGCCGCATCCGCTTCGCCGAAATGGACATCACCGACCTCCGCGCCGACGCCGACTTCTACGACCGTATGATCGGACGCGGCGTCTTCACCCCGGAAGAAGTACGTGCCATGGTAGAGACGGGGAGGAGGTGAGGGACAGCAACGAAAATCGAGTGGCGAACGATGGCTGGGGTTGGACACGTTGTGGCCGATCACCGCGGGCTGTATGCCCTTGGGTACCATGAAGCGTCGATTTTGTAAGTTTCGTTACAACTCCTTCATAAACCAGGCCGGGAGCAGCCTGCCCCGGTAACCTTCGTGCTTCATTCCGTCCGAATCGGTTCCCCTTCCGGCGAGACGAGGTACCAGTCGCCTCCGAAGCCGTTGACGTCCTGTCCCTTAGTCTGTCCCGGTGCAGTGTCCTGGGCGAAATAGTAGAGGGGCCAGTCGTTATAGGCAACCTGTGTGCTTCCGTCCGTGCGTTCGAACGTACTCAGCAGAGCTGCATTCACGCCCTCTCCGGCTTCAGGATCTCCCACCGGGGCCATCAGGGGAGGCCATGCCTCTGCGCAGGCGTCGTAGCAAGTGCTCGTCATGGAGGAATCCGCCATGAACAGATACAGGCTCATCCCTTCAGCGTCCGTCAGGTACGTTCCGTAAGGATCCGCCTGCCGCGTTTCTACCCGTACCTGTTGCGTGGCGGTACTCGTATCCGTCGCTCCAGGCTGTGCGTTCTCCGCCGCCTGCCTCTGGCATCCTGTCAGGATCACGGCGGAGAGGGGGATTGCAAGGAACATCTTGAGTGTAACTCGCATGGGGCACCTGCATGAATGGGTTAGAGGGCGTACACCTGATGTACCGCACCGTCTGGCGGAGTTGCCGGGCAGGTCGTAACGATGCTGTAAGAGCCACGGATGATGCAGGGATCGGTATGAGCCAGGGAGGTGGGAACGGAGGACGACTCCATGCTGCTTTCCGCTCGCATGGAATCGAATCCGAAGTACCAACCGGGTCACGCCTTCGTATCCTCCAATGCCACAGCCCCTTTCTCTCCATTTCTCCGGAATGGAATACGCGGCTGGCTTGTCATTTTTTGTGCGCATTGTGTATCTAGTCCGGCACCGCGCTCCATGGTTCACCCACACCCGAGCCTGCGCACGCCGATACCCCGTTCTGCCGTTGTGGGTAGGCAGTGGCGTTTGGCCGCTAGCCCGCCTCATGATTCATCCCGTACCCCACCCACCACAAACCAGATTGTGCATGGCATCTGTGAAACGAGGCGTCGTACCTGAACTCGTCAAGCATACCCTGGCGCACCGCGTGGAGAATCTCATCGAGGAACGGTTCAGGCGAAATCTTCCCAGGCAGGCCGAAATGGGTAAGGAGCTCGGGTTCGCCTATGTGGCAGCTATCTATACGAAATGGCGGGGCCGGTACTTTTATATCATCGCACGGTATCGCAACCCGCGAGAAAATGCCGAAAAGGAGTACTTTGAGGTCCGCACGACGCGCCTGGAATACATAGGCCAGCAACGGTTTGCGCTGGCCTATTTGCGACATACCGGAAAATGGCAGGAGGTATACCCGTCGCTGAGCCTGAACGAATGCCTCCAGGCCATAGAGACCGAGCGACTCTTCTGGCCGATTGACTGACCTGCGGAGAGAAGGCGCCGTACCGCTCATTGGATTTTATCTGCCTCAATCACCCGAACAAACAGACAGAGGAGAAGACGACGATGGACAGACGACTCTCAGCCTTCGCATCTGGAGTCCTGGTTCTATCGGGCGTTCTTTTCGTGATGGTGGCGACCGGATGTGGAGAAGCACGGGAAGAGCTTCCGCTGGACGATGGCGCATCAGCGGGTGCGGAAAACACCATGAGCTTTTTCATCACGAGTGCCGGACCTGGCGACGGTGCCAACCTCGGCGGTCTGGAAGGAGCCGACCGCCACTGCCAGCTACTTGCCGAAGCAGCCGGCGCGGGCGACCGCACCTGGCGAGCCTACCTCAGCACGATGGCCTCCGGCTCCAATGCCGCCGTCAATGCACGGGACCGGATCGGCACCGGGCCCTGGTACAATGCCAAAGGCGTGCTCGTAGCCCAGAACGTGGAGGACCTCCACAGCGAAAACAATAAGCTCGGCAAAGAAACGTCGCTTACCGAGAACGGCGAAATGGTCAACGGCCGGGGCGACGACCCGAACATGCACGACATCCTGACGGGCTCGCAGCCGGATGGTACGGCATTTTCGGGCGAGGATGACAAGACCTGCAGCAACTGGACGTCCAACGGCGAGGGCAGCGCCCAGGTGGGCCACCACGACCGGCAGGGTGGCGGCGATAACCCGACGTCCTGGAATTCGGCACACGGCTCCAGAGGCTGCAGCCAGTCCGACTTGCAGGGCACCGGCGGCAACGGCCTCTTCTACTGCTTCGCAGCGGATTGATGTGGGGTGAGGTAGGGAGGTTGATAATCCGACAGCCCTTTTCAGCCTTCCTGCCTCACCGCCCCTGCATCGTCCGTGCTTTCGGTATTCAGTGTTTCACTCGATCAACGAGGCTCTCATGAATCGACTCCGTCCCATCCTCTTCCTCGCTCTTCTGTTTTGTGGTGCGGCCGGCGTATCAGCGCAGGGCGTTACGGACAGGCCCCTTCGCATCATCGCCTTCGGGGCCCACCCGGATGACGCGGAACTCAAAGCCGCCGGCGTAGCGGCGCTTTGGGCGGCGCAGGGGCACAAGGTCAAGTTCGTCGCCATGACCAACGGCGACATCGGCCACTTCGAACAGGCTGGCGGCCCCCTCGCGCTCCGTCGCACCGCCGAAGTGCAGGAGTGCGCGCGTCAGCTGGGCATCGTCACCGAAGTGCTGGACATCCACGACGGCGAACTGATGCCGACGCTGGAGAACCGGAAGACCGTCGCCCGGCTCATCCGCGAGTGGCAGGCCGACATTGTGCTCTTCCACCGGCCGTACGACTACCACCCCGACCACCGCTATACCGGCGTGCTCGTCCAGGATGCCGCCGTCGTCGTAGCTGCCCCGTTCTTCACACCCGATACCCCACCCACCGAGCGCAACCCCGTATTCATGTACTACTCCGACGGTTTCGAGAAGCCATATCCGTTCGAGCCGACGATCGTAGTGGGTATCGATGAGGTGGCGGAGAAGAAGTGGGACTGCATCTCGTCGATGCCGTCGCAGTTTGCCGATGCGGACTCGTGGCAGGGGCGCACGTTACAGGGCGTGCCACAGGACGACGAAGGCCGGGCGGCCTACATTCTGGAGCAAATGAAACAGCGCAACGCGGGAATAGCCGACCGGTACCGCGATCGGATGGTCGAACTCTACGGTCCGGCGCGGGGCAGGGCCTTCCAGTACGCGGAGGCGTTCGAGTTGTGCCAGTACGGACGCCAGCCATCCATCGAGGAACTGAAGCAACTCTTCCCAACCTTCAGTGATATCCAGTCGGCCATTCTTCCTGCCGAGCCCGCTAGTACAGGAGAATGAGGGTTCTGTCTGCCGCTCTGACGCTTTACTACCTGGCGGCCAGTCTGTTTGTATGGTTCAATGACGCTGAACTGCGGTCGTATCAGTCGGCGTGGGAGTGGTTCTTGCTCCCCGGCATCGCGGTCGTGCTCGTGGTTGGGATTCGCATCCTGGCAGCCCGGATGGAGGATCGGCCGGGCTGGCTGAACCTGCCGGATAAGGCACGTTTTCTGGCGCTTCCCGCCGAACGGCAACGGCCGGTCCTGCAGCACACCCGGAGCCTGGTGGAGTGGATCGCACTGGACGTGACCATCATCATGGGCCTGATTCAACTGGGACTCTACTATCAACGCGGAGAGGACGGGTTCAACGCCTTCCTGGTCGCCGGTCTCGCATACGCCCTGTTGGTGTCGCCCATCGTCATGTTTGCCCACATAAGTAGGATCCAGTCCGAAATCACTCGCCAGACCCGCGAGCACGCAGCCGAGGAAAACCCGGGGTGAGGTTCTGCCACGCACATGAGTCCTGACAACCGAGCCCATCCCGTGACCGCGATCGATCAGACTTTGTCCGTTCGTCCACCTAGATGCACCCACTCGCATACCAGGAGGCATGATCCATGAGCAAAGAAATCGGACGACGCGCGTTCCTGAAGCAGGGCGCGCTGGCCGGAGCAATCGCCGCCACCGGTCTTCCCGCCCTGTCCGCATTCGCTGAGGCGTGCGAGCAGGTTACCTCCCGCCGTTCCTCGATGAGCGGGCCGGTCCCCGCATCGCCGCCCGAGTGGCAACTGGACAGCCAGGCATTCACACTCTCCGAGTACGAGCAACGCCCTCCGGCCCTGACGTTCTCCGCTACGGATGCGGCCTCGGCGCAGGTGTGGCAGCGCCAGGTGCGGGCGAAGCTTGTCGAACTCGTCGGCGGCTTTCCGGAGGAACGCGTCGATCTCGAACCTGAGATCCTGGATCGAAAAGGCTTCGGCAGCTATACCCGTGAGAAAGTCATCTTTCAGACACGGAAAAACCTCTCGGCCGTCGGGTACCTGCTGCTTCCGAAAGGCCGCTCGTACCCCGCGCCCGCGCTGGTCTGCCTGCCGGGGCACGGGCCGGGTGTTTCCGGAATCGTAGGCATCGCCGAGGATGGATCGCAGATGCCGCCAGGGCAGGGGGATCCGAAGCCGTTCGCCGTGCAGGCAGTAGAGCAGGGTTACGTGACGTTTGCGCTGGAACAACTCGCCTTTGGGGAGCGGCGAGATGAGGCGGCCCGCAGCCAGGGCCCCCGCGCGTATTCGTGCCGGCCCGCTGCGGGCGCGGCGCTTCTCATGGGCCAGACCATGATCGGATGGCGGGTGTGGGATGTGATGCGCACCATCGATTACCTGGGCACACGCCCGGAGGTCGATACATCGCGCATCGGCACGCTAGGATTCTCGGGCGGTGGAACGACGTCGCTGTTCGCTGCCGCGCTGGACGAGCGGATCCAGGCGGGTGTCGTGAGCGGCTACTTCAACACCTTCCGCGACAGCATCCTGAGCCTCTCGCACTGCATGTGCAACTACGTCCCCGGCATCCTCGAACACATCGAGATGTATGATCTCGCAGGCCTCGTTGCCCCCCGCCTGCTCTTCATCGAATCCGGCGAGCGGGACCGCATCTTCCCGGTAGAAGCCAGCCGGGCGGCCTTCGCGAAAGCACAGGAGATCTACCGGGTATTCGGCGTACCGGATCGTATCGGCTACGAAGTCTGGGACGGCCCCCACGATTTCAACGGTAACGGCGCGTTTCGCTTTCTGGCAGAACGGTTCGGGCCCTTACAAGGATGAAGTACGACTCACTACCGGTATATCATCGTGATGGGCTGAGCAGGCCCGTTAGGGCCGTAGCCGAAGACACGAGGCGGAGTCGACGGTCGAAGAAATCCCACCAGACAGCACCACGCTCAGGACATATCCTCTCCTCAGAATAGGTCATGCTGAACTTGTTTACTGGCATGAAGCTGCGATTTCAGCATCTCTGCGGAACAGAATAGGTCATGCCGAACCATGCCCTGAGCCTGTCGAAGGGTCGTTCAGCATCTCCTTGCGCCCGGTTACATTCACATTGAGAACCCGTAGCCTCCGGTTCACGAAGTAAACAGGCTCGGGATGGCACGTGGTGAGCATACCCGATGCCCCGAACACGACCGATTTACTCATCCCATGAGGCTGGACATTCCACTGGAATGATTGTTTACATGCTGGAGCCCCGTGTGTCTTTGACCCGGAATGACCTACATTGAGGAGGGGCGCTGGCCACCGGCAACGCCTTCAACAAACAACGGACCACAGACAACCGCCCACTCCCATGTTGCATGCTGCCCGCGCTTGCGCATCACACTGTTTCGTCCTGGTTCTCTTCCTCCCGCTACTTCTTGCAGGTTGCATGGGGAGCGAGGCGGCGCAGACGGATCCGAGTGCTGAGGAGTGGATCTCGCTCTTCAACGGGCGTGACATTGACGACTGGATCGTAAAGATCCACAAGCACGACCCCGGCGTGAACTACGGGGAGACCTTCCGGGTGGAAGACGGCATCATTGAGGTCCGGTACGATCAGTACGAGGGCGACTTCAACGACCAGTTCGGGCACCTGTACTACAAGGAGCCCTTCTCATACTACCACCTCATAGTGGAGTACCGGTTCACCGGCGAACTCTATCCGGGAGCGCCGGACTACACGCTGCGGAACAGTGGGGTCATGTTCCACTCGCAGGATCCACGTACCATGCCCCGGGACCAGAACTGGCCGATCTCCGTCGAAATGCAGTTCCTCGGTGGTCTGGGCGACGGCAGGCCGCGTCCGACGGGCAACATGTGCTCGCCGGGCACGGACGTCGTGTTCGAAGGGCGGATCGACCCCCGACATTGCATCGACTCCACGTCCGATACCTACCACGGCGACCAGTGGGTTCGCGCCGAAGCCATCGTGCTGGGCGATTCCCTCATAATCCACATCATCGAGGGGGACACGGTGCTTCAGTATACGAAGCCGCAGATCGGAGGCGGGGTGGTCGAAGGCTACGATCCGGCCATCAAGCAGGACGGAAAGCTGTTGTCGGAGGGCTACATCGCACTCCAGAGCGAGGGCCAGCCCATCGATTTTCGCAAGGTGGAGTTGTTGAATCTGAAGGGCTGTACGGACCCGCAAGCGCTGAACTACAAGACCTACTTCGTTAAGTCGGACCCTTCCTCATGCCGCTACGCGAGCGATGCAGGGGAGTAGCCGGGCAATCCATTCCGGATGTCTCGACGCGCATTGATTCACCTCAACCAGACAGTACTCATGCCCGATCTAGATCCAGGTCTCGTGCTCAAAAGCGTGCGTACGCTTCAGGAGGAGTTGTTCATCCGCCCGAATCCGAATGGCGCGTGGATACTGAACCGGTATGATACCGCCTTGCTTGGTCTGCTCGATGAACTCAGCGCGGAGCAGGCTTCGGCTCAGCCCATTCCCGGTCGTTCTTCCATTGCCGGACACGTCAATCACCTGCGCTTCAGCCTCGGGCTCCTCAACCGCTGGGCGGAAGGAGAGAACCCCTATGCCGATGCGGACTGGGCAGGGAGCTGGAATATCCAGTCGGTCACCGAAGCGGAGTGGCAGCAGTTGCGAAATGCCTTGCGTGATGAGGTGAACGCTTGGATAGAGGCATTGCAGGTTCCGAGGCCGCTGGATGAGATGTCCCTCACCGGTGTGATCGCGAGCGCGGCACACGTGGCCTATCACGTCGGGGCGGTCCGGCAGTTGCTTGGTCTGGTCGAGGAAACGGCATAGCCGGAACACGGTTCTGTGGTGCAATGATTGAGATTGGCCCGTACATACTGCACACGAAGGATAAAGCACTTGCGGCTGAGGCGGCCGTAGAGTTGAACAGGCGAGCCGAGGTAAAGGCGCTTCCGCACCGAGGATACGTCGTAGTGCGCAACGAGCGGGTTGGATACGAATTGCGGTATGCGCCGGAACAGTCGCGGACCCTGTAGTCGCGGATATGCGGCTGGAACGTGAGTGCTACGATCCGTGATAGGTCGTAGCATCTCTGGAAGATGCGCCGTCGGCGCTCCCGGCGCAATCTTGTCCTATTTGGTACATGCCGGTAACGCCTGTACGCGCATCAGGCTGCCGTACCGGCATATCTTCCTGAGAATGATGGCGGCGCCTCACGCGCTGTGTATTTTCAGGGTGTCGATCCTACCCTGCAGCGAGTATGCCCGGTTCTATCGATTACAGAGCGCTTTTCTACAGGTCGCCGAACCCTTATGTCTTGCTGGCGCCCGACCTCACGATAGTCGCTGCCAATGATGCCTATTTACGGATAACGGCAAGCCGCCGGGACGACCTCATCGGCCGTAATCTCTTCGACGTGTTTCCGAATGAGCCGGATGATCCCAATAACAAGGGCGCGCCAGCTCCGGGAATCGCTGGAGCGCGTGCTTCATACGGGAGAGCCGGATACCCTTGCTATTATTCCCTATACCGTTCCGCGCCATACGCCAACCGGTATCGTTGTCGAAGAGCGTTACTGGAGCGCGACGCACACGCCGATTCTAAATGATCGGGGCGATGTCAAGTATATTCTGCAACACACGGTAGATGTAACCGAGTTGCATCATTTGAAGCAGGAGTTACGAACGGCGGAAGCGGCGCTCGATACAGGCATATCGAGGGAGCAACTCGAAGGGGGCGTGCTCCACCGCGCACAGGCGGTGCAGGAAGCAAACGTGATTCTCGAATCGCAACGGAAGCACCTCCTGAAGCTCTTCGAGGAGGCTCCCGGGTTTATCGCTGTCCTGCGTGGACCCGAGCACGTCGTCCAGATCGCGAACAACACGTACCGGCAACTCGTCGGTCAGCGAGATGTAGTCGGCATGCGCGTAGCCGACGCGTTTCCCGAAGTGGTCGGACAGGGATTCTTCGAGCTACTCGACCAGGTGTACCAGACGGGTGAGCCCTATGTCGGCAGGAGGGAGCGTATTCGGTTACGACGCCGGCCGGATGCGCCTCCTGAAGAGGTGTACGTGGATTTCATCTACCAGCCGATCTTCGAGGCGGATGGAACGATCTCCGGAATTTTCGTGGAAGGCCACGAAGTGACGGACCTGGTCCGAGCGCAGGAGGAACTGCAGGAACTGAACCAGAAACTGGAGCAACGGGTCGAGGCCCGGACGGCCGAACTGGAAGCGAGGAATCGGGAGCTTCAGGAGTTCGCCTATGTAGCTTCGCATGACCTTCAGGAGCCGCTTCGGAAGGTGTCCTCGTTTGCTGATCTCGTCCTGGCCGAGTTTGGCGACGTACTGGGAGAGGAGGGCCGCCATTATCTGCTGCGGATGCAAAACGCCGCCCGTCGAATGGCAACGCTCATTCAGGATTTGCTCGCCTATTCCCGTGTCTCCACACGGGCGCGTGGATTCGAGCGGGTGAACCTGAATCAAATAGCGAACGAGGTGCTGAACGACCTGCAAATTCTGATCGAGGAGACACAGGGACGCGTGGAACTCGATTCACTACCAGAGATCGATGCCGACCCCCTTCAGATGCGGCAACTCTTCCAGAACCTGATAGCGAATGCACTTAAGTTTCACCGGCCCGATGTACCCCCGGTCGTGGAGGTGTACGGGCACACGGAAACGGATGAGGAGGGGGGCCCGATATGCGTGCTCGAATTCAAGGATAACGGTATCGGGTTTCCGCAGCAGTACGTCGACCGTATCTTCGCGCCCTTTCAGCGCTTACACTCGCGGGAAGAGTATCAGGGAACCGGCATCGGGCTGGCCATCTGCCGCCGGATCGCGGAGCGGCACAACGGCACGATTACGGCACGAAGCACGCCGGGTGAAGGCAGTGTGTTTATCGTGCGCCTGCCGCTCTACCAGCATGAAGAAGTCGGCATATCAGATCAGTCGCATGCTCAGAATTATGATGCTGGCGATCCGGCTCTGTGAAGCTGGTCGTGCCTCGGCATGGCCGTGACCAGCCGCTGAATGATCTCCTCACAGGTGCCTCAGACCCGATGCGTGCCGGCCGCCGGGCAAATAGACGGCCAGATACTTGCTTCCGGATAGCGCGGACTTTTCCGGAACGACGTACATTAGACATGCGGCGTTCATGACGTCCGGCCCATTACCTACGAATCCATTCACCTCATCAGGAAAGCGCAGTGAAGACACGATCACTTCTTTTGCACAGGTTGTCGTTGTTTACGCTCGCACTCGTGTTCATGGCCGCGCCGGAAAGTGCCTCGGGGCAGGGCAGGTGGCAGATGATCGACACGGCGGAGGATCCGCTCCATCGCCACGAGAGCGCCTACGTGAAGGCCGGAAACCGGTTCTACGCGATCGGAGGGCGCGGCGAACGGCCGGTTGAGATTTTCGATCCGGCTACCGGGACGTGGACGAAGGGCGCGGCCGCGCCGCTGGAAATGCATCACTTTCAGGCGGTTGAATTCGATGGCAAGATCTACGTGCTCGGCGCGCTGACCGGCGGCTGGCCCCGCGAGCAGCCGATCCCTAACGTGTACATCTACGACCCCGCCACGGACGTGTGGACAAAGGGGCCGGAGATCCCGGCGGACCGGAGGCGCGGTGCAGCAGGTGTGGTGGTCCACGACGGTCTGATCTATGTAGTTGCCGGCATCCAGAACGGCCATACCGATGGTCACGTGGCCTGGCTGGATGCCTTCAATCCGCGCACGGGCGAGTGGAAGCGGCTTGCGGATGCCCCGCGTCCGCGTGACCACTTCCAGGCGGGCGTGATAGACGGAAAAATCTACGCGGCTGGCGGGCGGCTGAGTTCGGCGGAACCGGGTAAAGGCTTCACGCAGACTACCCCGGAAGTAGACGTGTACGATATTGCATCCGGCACGTGGTCCACGCTGCCGCCCTCGGCCAATATCCCCACACCGCGGGCAGGTAGCACGACCATCGTGTACGACGGCAAGCTCGTGGTACTTGGCGGCGAGAGCGGCAGCCAGGAGCCGGCACACGCCGAAGTAGAAGTGTTCGATCCCGCAACCGGTAGGTGGCAGGCCTGGCAGCCGATGAACCAGGGCCGCCACGGCACCCAGGCCATCGTTCACGACGGCAGGATCTACGTCGTTGCCGGATCGAAGATGCGCGGCGCGGACGAGATCAACACACACGAGGTTTACTCGCCCCGGTAAACGACGTCCGCGTGACGGGAGAGGGTGAGAAACACGATGACACCATGGATCGCTCATCATTTGAGCGTTGACATTTCTCGCCCTCTCCTTACTGATGCTATGGTTCGACCGCTCTATATCGTGCGCTACGTACTCCTTCTTCTCCTTGTTGCTCTGCCCCTGCGTACATTCGCACAGAGCAGGGACACCGTTGCCCCGCCACGGCCATTGCTGCCGATCCCCACGGCGCGCCAACTCGACTGGCAGTACGATGAACTGCGCATGTTCGTCCATTTCGGAGTCAATACCTTCACGGATCGGGAGTGGGGCGATGGGACTGAGTCCCCGGCAATCTTCAATCCGGTGGGACTGGATGCCCGCCAGTGGGCTCAGGTAGCGCGGGAAACGGGATTCAAGACCATCATCCTGACGGCGAAGCATCACGACGGGTTCAATCTCTGGCCCAGCCGGTATACGTCGCATTCCGTGGCGAATAGCCCCTGGAAGAATGGGCAGGGTGACGTGGTTCGCGAACTGGCTGATGCCGTAGCGGCAGAGGGATTGAAGCTCGGGCTTTATCTGTCTCCGTGGGATCGCAACGCGCCGTCTTACGGCGACGAGGATGCGTACAATGCCTACTACCTGGGCCAACTCCGTGAACTGCTAACGCAATACGGTCCACTTGCAGAAGTCTGGTTCGACGGAGCCAAAGGGCCGGATGCGAAGGATATGGATTACGACTTCGACGCGTACTGGTCGCTCGTGCGTCAACTCCAGCCCGGAGCCGTCATCTTCTCAGATGAGGGGCCGGACGTGCGCTGGATCGGGAACGAACACGGATTCGCCGGAGAGACCAACTGGTCCACGATGGACCGAACGAAGGTCGGTGTCGGAATGCCCGGCATTTCGGGCTACCTGAATACTGGAGAGGCCGGTGCGTCGGACTGGGTACCCGGCGAGTGCGATGTATCGATCCGTCCGGGCTGGTTCTGGCATCCGAACGAGCAGCCGAAATCCGTCGATCAACTGCTGGACATCTACTACAAGTCTGTTGGACGCAACTGTGTGCTGCTGCTGAACGTTCCGCCGAACACCGAGGGACGTTTCGATCCGGCGGATGTAGCCCGCTTGAAGGAGTTCCGGGCCGCACTGGACGCCATCTTTTCGAATGATCTGGCACAGGGTGCCACGGCTTCCGCCAGTGTCGTACGCGGCAATTCGGAGGTCTTTGGTGCAGACATGGTGCTGGATGGCGACCTGAATACCTACTGGGCGACGGATGACGGCATCGAGACGGCGTCCGTGGAGATAAACTTTGGCGAGCCTGTCACCTTCAACGTCGTACGCATCCAGGAACCCATTACGCTCGGGCAGCGGATCGAGGCGTACCGGGTGGAGGCATGGCAGGGAGGTGTGTGGCAGACAGTCAGCCGGGGAACGACGATCGGGCATAAAAAACTCGACCGCTTTCCACGCGTGACGGCATCCCGTATGCGAGTCGTCGTTGAGCGCGCCCGTTCCACGCCGCTCATCGCGGAAATTGGCGCGTACCTGGATCCCAGACCGGATACATTAGAGACGGTGGGAGAGGTCAGGTAAGGGAAGGTGTTTGGTCCCGGACTACAGCTTTTTCACTTGAATCTGTCTGGCGAAACGGTCTTCGAGCAGGTCGTCGAGGATGGATCGGTAGAGAAGCAGGGCTTGCCGGAGGTCCTCTGTCGTAGCCTCACCATGATCCTGCCGCCTC
Source organism: Rhodothermales bacterium (assembly GCA_041690215.1). Taxonomy (GTDB): domain Bacteria; phylum Bacteroidota; class Rhodothermia; order Rhodothermales; family DASSAV01; genus DASSAV01. Next base: position 146,032 of record JAWLHQ010000005.1, on the reverse strand, counting down.
TTGATCGTGCGCAAGGCACGGTAGTTTTCCAGAAGCCAGGGGTAATCGGCAGTCAGGTCTGCCAGTAGTTGTTCAAAGTCGCCGCTCGGGAACCCGCGCTGGCGCATGACTTCCATGAGCAGGTCTTCCGCTTCCTCAATGGCGACTTTCGGCTCATCCACAAATAGCGCCTGGATGGATTGCCAGAGGGAAGTGGCATACACTTTATTTGTCGACGTGAGGGGCTGGATGGTGAACGTGTTGCTGCGTCCATTCTGTGCATCCACACCCTCCGTTACGTGGGGCGGGGTGTTTTCGTCTTCGAGCGAGAGGTCGTGATCGTATCCAAAACGGCGATGGAAATAGGTAGGCCGCCTTCGACGCATGGCAAGCCAGGTAGGTAACACGCCGGCGAGCAGTGCCAGGATGAGTAACAGGATCCAGACAGGTGTTTCCATCAGCAGTTCAGGCAAAGAAGGCGGCTCGGCGGATATGAGGTATGTATACTGGATAGCGATACGGAACGGTCCGGTCGTCTCGGAACCGGTCGTAAAGCTCTGGTAACCAAGGTAGTGGTATTACGCATGTGGGTGGCTCCAGGGCCACCTCGCGAACCTCTCGAGTAAAGGAAACCCTATGAAGCATTACCTCCTGTTTTACGACCTCGTTGAGGACTACGTGACTCGCCGAGAGCAATACCGGCGCGAGCATCTGGAACTCGCGCAGCAAGCGCATGAGTGAGGCGAACTTGTGCTGGCGGGCGCGTTGGCCGATCCGGCGGATCAAGCTGTGCTCCTCTTCCAGGGCTCAACCCCTGCAGCTGCAGAGGCATTCGCCCGGGCGGACTCGTATGTCCGGAATGGCCTCGTCAAACGCTGGTATGTGCGGGAGTGGACGACCGTGATCGGAGAGGGGACAGCGGCCCCCGTGCTTCCGCAATGAAGGACGGGGTTAAAGGCGTTCCGGGGGGATCGCAGAACTACCCGAACATGTAGTAGCATCCGGGTGCCGCGGCACGCGATTTTGGCGGTGGTCGGGAGTGAAAGCATGCTCCCCACCGCATGAATCATTCACCCACCCAGGAACTGCTATGCCGATCGGTATTCCTGTCGAAGTTCGCTCCCCTGTTTTCTCGAACTCCTTGCGTATCTGGTCAGAGCGGATCCGACGCATTCATCCTTTGGCGCGTACGAATCCGGCGAAACGCGGCACGACGTTACCGAAGTCACCGCTGGCAGTAATCCGTACCCCCGGTAAGCCGATGAAGTCGTCTGACTACCCGTCTTTACCGTCGCGCAGTTTCGACTGGCTCTCACTCGATGAACTCATCGTCGAGGCAAAACAACGAGGGCTCCTCACGCGTGAAGAATGGGATGGTACGCGATACCGTATGACCGTGTTGGGCGAACGTTTCTCGTTCACGCCCAAACAGGCCCGAGCCTTTCTTTTCGGGGCCATAGCCGGACAGCGCGCACGCGCCTACTACGCAGACGCGGAAGGCGAAAACCAGTAATTCAAGGGCAAACCCTACTCTCGATGAGCCCGCGACTACAGGAGTCGGGCAGCAAACCTGATTCTCTCAGCCGGGACACCTCTGCTGTCCCGGCCCACCCCTATCTCTATCGCACATCACTCCGAGCTTGGCGAGGATTCCCGCCTAACCAGCACGTGGGTGGCCATCGAGTGTGTACATTCCTGGATTCACAGGCTCGTACATACCCGTCCGGCTGCATTACATCGTGCGATGATGACGAATCCTCTCAATCTGGCTCTTCGCTTCTTGCTGGAAGTGGCTGCCCTCGGTGCCTTGGGATACTGGGGATGGGAACGCTCGCACGGCATCATGCGACTCGTACTGGGCATCGGACTACCCATTCTCGCAGCCGTCGTATGGGCCACCTTTCGTGTTCCCGGCGAAAGTCCATCCGGGCATGCGCCCGTGCCCGTTCCAGGTGCGGTCCGCCTGCTTCTTGAGTTTGGCCTGTTCGGATGCGCGATATGGGCACTGTTCGACGCCGAGGCTGCGCGGGCAGGTTGGATCCTGGCTGCCGCGACCTGTTTGCACTATGCCCTCTCGTACGAACGCATGATCTGGTTGGTACGGCAGTAGAATCGCGCGTGCGCATGCCTGCCTGTAACACGATGGTACCGATTGCACGGGCCGGTGGAAGCCTGACGTCTCGTTGATTACGTTGGGTGGCGTAGGGGTGCCGTAATGAGAAACGAAGCGGAGGATAACATCATGGAAGAGGTAATCAAGCTCGTTACGCAGAAGGCGGGAATTTCCGAATCACAGGCAACGACGGCCGTCGAAACGGTGCTCGGCTTTCTCAAGCAACGCCTGCCCGGACCTGTAGCGGGTCAGCTAGACGGGGTCATAGGTGGCACAGGAAGCTCCACAGAGAGTGTGAAACAGAACGTGGGCAGCATGTTGGGTAAGCTGTAGGAGCGTTGCCGGTCATTCGGGAGGCAAGATGGCGGCTTCTCACGAAGCTGCCCGGGGCGCGTGCGTGGGATCATTGCTCCTGCGCACGCGCCGTCGTATGTTTGCGCGCCACATGATCCCGATACTTCTATACACGGCCAGCATGTCCGATATCCCGCTGACACGTATCGACACGGTATTTCTTCCAGTACGGAATCTCGCCCGTGCCATCGACTGGTACAGCACCCACCTGGGCTGGCCGGTCGCCTGGCAGAACGAGGGGATAGCCGTACTCACGGCGGGTCCGACGCCGCTCACGTTACTTCAGCACCGCTACCCGGGGTTGCCCGAGGTACCCGAAGGAGAGGCATTCCAGCCTGCGGTGAACGTGCCTTTCAATTTCTACGCACCGGATATCCGCGCGGTACATCGCCTCTTTCAAGAGCGAGGAGTAGATGTAGACGAGTTAAACGAGCGGGATGGCGTGCAGGATTTCACTTTCCGGGATCCGGACGGAAACCAGCTCAGCGTCGTGTGGTGGCCAGACCCCTCTTCAACGGCATGAGCGGGTATGCCGTGGTAACCGATTTTCTCCGGTTCAGGTAGGCATCCAGGCTAAATCGGCCGGGACCGGCGAAGATGAAGCCGCAAAAGACCATAGCCATGTGGAGCGCATGGGCAGCCACCTGCCATCCTTCGTCGTTGGCCAGGTGTGAGACGACGGCTACGCACATCGTGATGGCGAGCAGGGTAGCAGCGGGGCGGAAGAACAGGCCGAGTGCGAGCAGCAGCGCACCGAACGTTTCAGAGAAGGCGCACATGAACCCCCAGAATACCGGAACGAACGTGATGCCGAGGTGGCTCATGTTCCGCCCGATCGCTTCCCAGTATTCCGGTCCGCCCGTGAGTTTGGACCATCCGTGGAGGACAATGTACGAGATGCCAATTCCGACGCGAATGATCAGCAGGCCGATGGAACGATACTGCTTCATAGGAGAACTGCGCAGTTGAGGCTGTAGTGTAGGGCAGAAGACGGAGCAGACTCCGGACACTTCTCGGGAACATATTGCTACTTCGAAGCGGCACCCGTACTTTCGCGACGAACGGATAATGTACGCCACAAGCACATTCAAGTCTATGCGCTTACCTATTCTGAATGCCTCATTGCTGGCACTCGTCGTTCTTCTCCTGATTGGTGGTTGTGCGTCATCGCGTAACGCCGCACAAGCCGTTTCGGGTACATGGAGGTATATCGTTCACGATACGCCGGAAGGGGACGTAGGTGGGGAACTACACCTTAATGGTTCGGGCAACGTGCTCGCTGGAGAAATCACGAGCGAACTGACCAGTGGGCCCGCACAGTTACAGCAGGTCGGACTCGTCGATCAGGTCCTGTCCTTCTCCGCAACGGTCAACATTGACGGGCAGCGTATCGATACCGCCACGACGGCGACCCTGGCCGGAGATTCGATGGATGGCACGATCGATGTCGTCGGCGTCGGAAGGTACCGGTTTACTGCTACCCGTGCCGGATCGTGATGGCGATGTGGGCAGGTTGCAGGTTAAGCATAGTACATGCGAGAGGGCGGAACACTCACAGCTATCGCCCTCGGTCCACAATGCTTTCGCGAGCCTTCTCCGGTCCCACTATTCCGCCAGAACCTCCACCATCCGTTCTGAGGAACCTTCTGTAAGATCGCCCACGCAGATATCGAACGTCTTGCCGGTGCTGTTCTGGGTGAGGCGGGCGATAAGGTAGACGAGTCCCGCAAACCCGAGCGCAGCGACGCTGGACCAACCAAGTGTGGCGTTGCTGATCGGGTAGACCGGGACGGGGCGTGATGGCGGGAGATCGGAATGGGATGCCGGCTGGCGGGGGGAGGCGGCGTGCTGCATGGCCGTGTCGCGTTGGTGGTTACGGTGGTAATTTCTTATCTGCGTTTTACCGGAGGATAAGCAGGGGGTACCACCGGTTTATGCCGCTGGAAGAGAGGAGAAGGTCACGGCAGGGGATTCGAAATATGGATCGACGGCACGCTGGAAAGTTGAAGTGGGAACGTTAAAAAGTTGGAAAGCTCGTAAACTGCTTACGACTGACCGCTGTGTCCGTATAAACGGGGTGTGTCGGGGTGAGGGGGCGAGGACTGAAGAACCAGTAGCTGGTAGCCCACTGGCTGGCAAATAGGATTTCACCGCATGGATATACAAACGTTCAAGGCATCGTTGGCCGAGGAGACACCCCCGTCGGGATTGGATGATCTGCTCCGGGCGCTCTGGCATGAAAGGAGGGGGGACTGGGAACGGGCGCACGAGATCGTGCAGGATATTGAGACCTGGGAAGGGGCCTGGGTGCACGCCTACCTGCACCGAAAAGAAGGCGACCTGAGCAATGCCGCCTACTGGTACCGGCGGGCCGGAAAACCGGTCGCACAGGGGACGCTAGAAGAGGAGTGGGAGCAACTCGTGCAGGCCTTCGTTAACCGAAGCTAGGATCCCAGAGAAGGCTCTTAGTTCAATCTCAACTCCCGCCAACAACAGGTAGTTGAACCGTTCATCGTATCGAATTCGCATACACGGTTGCGCATAAACGTGGACCACGGAGACGATCGATTGGAGGAGTTAGGCCGGGTCGGTTTGCCCAGCGTCCTTTGTGAGTAGAGCTGCTGATAGGGTAAATCGGGTTGTCGGCAGAGCGAAATGCGAAGCTGAGGGAGCAGGTATGCAGGATCTACGAACCACGGATACAAAGGCGACCTCCGGCGTGCATTTTCCGCCGCCGCTCCTCTACGTAGGCGGATTCCTGGTAGGTGTGCTGCTGAAACGGCTCTTCCCCTTGCCGGCGCTACCCAGGCCGGTTTCACTGGGCCTCTCGTTCATCCTGCTCATTCCAGGATTCGGACTGCTGTACTGGGCGCTCGGCTCGTTCTTCCGCAAGAAAACCAGCCCGTTGCCGTTCCGACCTACGACGACGCTAGTGATTACAGGACCGTACCGATGGACGCGCAACCCGATGTACCTGGGTATGTTGCTGGTTTATCTCGGCCTAGCGTTCTGGTCGAGTGTTCTCTGGGCAATCCTGCTGGCTCCGGTCGCCGTTGGGCTAGTCGGGCGGTTCGTTATCCGCAAGGAAGAGGCCTATCTTGAAGCCCGGTTTGGAGATGCCTATCGCCAGTACAGCCGCCAAGTTCGGCGGTGGCTGGGCAGAGTAGCGCGTTGAAGGCCAAATTGTGCATGTGAACGGCCCATCTGTCGGCTCGTGTTCGAAACCTATCTCTCTATGGACCACCGGTATATGGGTCCAATGGAGGCATGACGTAAACCTGCTGCTTCCCATCAAACACGCGCTCAGCACCACGCCTCGTCCATCCGTCTTATCTCCCTACGTTCTCATCCTGCTCCGTTACGAAACCGGGACAGGGGTTACGTTCCTGCGAGTTGTCCCATAAGGACGGTGTTTTCCGGTAAGCCGTTGGTTATATAAGCCCAACCAGCATGGCTGGTCTGATGTCGATAAATAGGTACGGCATTACGCCAGTATAAACGAATTAGAGAGGAGGTGACGTGATGAAGGTAAGTGAGATTATGACGCGCAATCCGATGTGTGCTACGCCGGATATGAGCCTGGAACAGGTGGCGCGCATGATGGCGGATTGCGATTGCGGTGCGATTCCGGTCGTTGAAAGCCAGAACTCGCAGGTGCCGATCGGCATCATTACGGATCGCGATATCGTGATCCGCTCGCTTGGACGTGGGCGTAACCCCATGGATATGACCGTAGAGGATTGCATGACAGCATCCACCATCACGGTCGACATGGAAAGCGACCTGCGTGATGCCGCTCGTATGATGCGGGAGAACCAGATCCGCCGCCTCATTGTTACGGACGGTGATCAGCGCAGCATCGTGGGCATCGTAGCGCTGGCCGACGTGGCTCGCCAGCATCATGACAAGCTGACGGGTGAGGTCGTCGAAGAGATCTCCGAGCCGGTAGGCCGTGAGCGGCAGATGTCCATGAACCGGTAAATGGACGAACGAACGGCTGTAAAAGCTCCGGCAGGTTGCGGCTTGCCGGAGCTTTTTTGTTCCGGAGGTTGGGATGCGTTCGGGTACAAGCCACGTATCTCGTAGCGCTAATAGGCTGGCCTGCATCGTTTTCAGCAACGGAGCTACGGACCCCGCATCAGTTTACCATCCGGCCTCCCACGCCGGTTCGATCTTGGATCGGTAGCGTTCGAATTTGCGGGCCACTTTCCAGGCGAAGTACCGTGCAGCTAGGCGCTGCGCCCAGCGGAAGGGGATGCGATCCGCCCACCAGGAGGCATAGAGTTCATAGGCAAGCAGAGCCTCGACCAGGTCTGTGCCGCGCCCGGGTCGGCGCGGCGTTTCAGGAGGTTGGTGGAAGAGGGCAGGGCGGCGGCCATTGATCACGGTCAGCATCATGAGCGAGCGTAGAAGTCTGGGTGATAGAGGACTCCACGAGTCAGCGCATGCAGCAGTGGCATGGCGTAGCATAGGTTGCCTACGGAGGTAGGACGGTCTTGTGTCGCACCCCTTCGACCCGACGTAAATTTTTTTTCGCCAGGCCGGACTCTGAACCCCCGAAAAAAATCTTGTAGGTGGGAACCTCTCGATTTCGCCAGGGTGTAAGCATCACAAACCACCGCGGGGTAGAGCAGTCTGGTAGCTCGTCGGGCTCATAACCCGAAGGTCGCCGGTTCAAATCCGGCCCCCGCTACTACGAAAGCCCACCGGCACATCGCCGGTGGGCTTTTTTCGTTGGATGCGGCTGGAGAGCTGTGCCGGGTTATTTTGTAGTCGCCGCACTGACTGATCCGGAGTAGTTGGACTGAGATAGCCATGCCAGCATCGGAGGAGCAGATGACGAATAGCCAGGGACGACCATCCACGAGCGACGTCCTCCTGCGGGACGTAGCCGAGGGCGATCTCCCGATCCTTTTCGAGCAGCAGCTCGATCCGGATGCCTGCCGAATGGCCGCCTTCCCTTCCAGAGACCGGGAGGCCTTCATGGCTCACTGGAGAAAGATTCTGAGGGATGAGTCTACCAAGAACAAAACCATTCTCTTCGGTGGGCAGATAGCAGGGTACATCGCCCACTTCGTGATCGGTGACGAGCCACTCGTCGGCTACTGGATCGGCAAGGAATATTGGGGACAAGGGATTGCCACACGGGCCCTGCAGTCATTTCTGCCGCTTGTAAAGACTCGCCCGCTGTACGCCCGCGTCGTGAAGCACAACGTCGCTTCGATCCGGGTGTTGGAGAAATGCGGATTCACGATGTATGGCGTGGAGAAGGAGGCATCACAGACAGGAGGCGAGGAGATCGAAGAACTCATTCTCAGGCTGGAGTCCTGGGACGCCGGCGAAGTCCGGTGATCTGCCGACCCGCCCCGTTACTACGAAAGCCCACCGGCGATGTGCCAGTTGGCTTTTTCTGTTTGGTACCACGCGCGAGGGTACGCCGCTACAGGCGTTGTGGAGGCGCCCTTCGGGTGCGGACTGACCGCCGCGCTTAGTCCCACCTACGTGAGAACCTATCCGCCATGTGCGGGGCTATTGCATTGCAGTTCTGCAATGCAGACCTTCACTCCGTGCCTGCTACGTGTGTTATGTGCAAGCGTTCTCCTCTCCGCATGCTTGTTGGTGTGCAAGCGCCTGTAATTGTATGCGCTGACGCCCATTTGCCGCTGCGTGCTGTGTGGCCTCAATCTAACGAATACATACCACCTCCATCCTATCACTGACACAGCCATGAGCCTGACCCGAACGACTACGCTGGCCTCTTTGCTCGTCTTCGCTGTATCCGCGCTCGCCTTTGCATCGGCCAGGGCACAAGACGGGACGATCTACCCGCTCGAAGCCCCTGCCGAGCCGAACGCCATTCCGCTCGGTACTGGTGGTGTGGAAGGCCAGACCGCGCCCGAGACCTGGTTTCGCCAGTGGGGCGACCCGATGGCGCGGAACATCTCCACTGCGACACTCACTCCCTTCCTGCCCGAACCGGGCAAGGCGAACGGTGCGGCCGTCATTGTGGCGCCCGGTGGTGGTTTCAGGTGGCTGTCGATGGGTAACGAGGGATGGGAAGTCGCCGAGGCTCTCGCGGAGCGGGGAATCGCTGCCTTCGTGCTCAAATACAGGCTCCATCCGACCCCCGAGTCACTCGATGAGTTCAGTGACTCCATGAATCGAACCTTCGCCGCTGCAGCCGATTCTTCCGGCGATACGCAAGAGGAAGCACCGCCGAGGCCGCCGCGCTGGGACCTCTCCAACCAGCTCGAGGATGCCGAGGCCGCCTATGCCATGATCGTAGAGCGAGCCGACGAATGGGGTGTCGATGTCAGCCGGCTGGGCATGATTGGCTTCTCGGCCGGTGCGGGCCTCACGATGCATGCTACGCTCAACTCCGAGTCCATGGATCTCGCCTTCATCGGCCCGATCTATGGCGGCATGGGCCCGGTCGAGGTGCCGGAGGACGCTCCGCCGATGTTCAATGTCATCGCCGCCGATGATTTCCTCTTTCGGGGACAGTTCGGTGTGGTAAAATCCTGGTTCGAAGCGGGCCGACCAGTCGAGTTTCACCTTTATCAGAATGGCGGTCACGGGTTCGGCCTTGGAAATCCGAATCGAACCAGCAATCGCTGGTTCGATGCCTTCATACACTGGCTGGATGTCAACGGCTTTCTCACTGCCAGGCCGAGTGGGTGATTGAGAGGGATACCAGACGAATACTGACCTTTACGATTAGCCTGAGCCACCGGCTGAGTGACTACTTGCATGAGCAACTGCTGACAGCCGTATAACAATGCATTACAGCCGACACCGCGGGGCTTTTTTCGTTTGGGACAGGCGCTGCTTTCCCGTCCCCGGTTACTTCTTTGCAACAGCGGCAATTCCATGCGGGTGTTGTCCTTCGTAGCGGTTATTTTCTCTCAGTCTGATCTGTGGTGGTAGGTAGCGGCAGACCGGCGTCGTGTGTTCCGGGGGTAAAGGAGGGGCTGGTATGCGCACAACGATAAAGCCGGAGGTCTCATGTTTCCTTCCTCACTGGCGGTAATCGGAGCAGGTCTGGTGATGGGTGGCTTCGCACTGGCCGCCTTCGGATGGGCCTGGTGGCGTGGGCAGTTCGACCGGTTGGATCAGCGGGCGGCCATCATTCTGGATGAGCGGGATCTGCGGCTGGACCGGCCCTGGGAATCCGAACTGCAGAAGCACGAGCGGCGAGCCCAGTATGGTCCGCTCTTGAAGGCACCTGCCGGAGAATGGGGAGGTGCCGAATGAACATCGCTGAGACCGCACCTGCCGCCCGCCTCGCAGCCCGCGAGGATGTCGAGAACCGGATCCGGGCCGACCATTCCAGCCGGAAGCCCGTCATGCTCTGCTTCACGACGGCTATCATCTGGTTCCTTATCGGTACGATCTTCGGCGACCTGGCCAGCCTGAAGATGCATATTCCCGAGTTGCTGGCGAGCCCGGCCTGGCTCACCTTCGGGCGTGTGCGTCCGGCTCATCTGAACGCGATGATCTACGGCTGGGCCTCGATTGCCATGCTGGGTGTTTCCCTGTGGATGATCCCCCGCCTCGTGCATACGGAACTCCACTGGGGGCGGCTCGCTACGGCGGGTATCTGGATCTGGAATATCGGCCTGGTGATCGGCGTGCTCGGGATGTTGTTCGGCGTGACCGACGGGCTGGAATGGCTGGAGATGCACCGCTGGCTCGCCGACCCCTGGCTGGTGGTTGGAGGCGGCATGGTGGGCCTTTCGCTGCTGCGGACCCTCGCCGCGCGGGACATCGACCATCTGTACGTCTCCGTCTGGTACATCATGGCGGCCTACCTCTGGTTTCCCATCATCTTTCTGGTCGGGAACTGGCCCTGGCGGGGGGTGGAGTCAGCGGCGGCCAACTGGTTCTATGCACACAATGCGCTGGGACTCTGGCTGACTGCCGTCTGCCTCGGCGCGGCCTATTACTTCATCCCCAAGGTGCTGGGGCGGCCCATCTATTCCTACCAGCTTTCTCTGCTGGGCTTCTGGACGCTCGCGTTCTTCTATGCGCTAAACGGGATGCACCACCTGATTGGCGGCCCGCTCCCGACGTGGATGATTACCACCTCCATCGTCGCCAGTGTGCTCATGCTCATTCCCGTGCTGGCCGTGGCCGTGAACCAGCACATGACCGTCGTGGGTCGCTTCCGTGCCCTTCGGTACAGCCCGACGCTCCGGTTCGTCGTGCTGGGGGCCATCGCCTATACCGCCGTCTCCCTCCAGGGGATGTTCACGTCCCTTCGTGAAGTGAACCGTGTGACCCATTTCACACACTGGACCATCGCCCACTCCCACGTCGGGGTGTATTGGTTCGTGACTTTCGTACTGTTCGGGGCGATCTACTACATCCTGCCCCGGCTCGTAGGGCATGAGTGGCCGAGCGCCCGGCTGATCCGCTGGCATTTCTGGTCCGTGCTGATCGGTATAGGAGTCTACGTCATTGCGTTGACCGTGTACGGCGTTCTCCAGGGGCTCGCGCTGGTCGATCCCCAGGTATCGTTCCAGACCTCGGTCGAGGTCGCCCTGCCCGGTCTGGTCATCCGTTCCCTGGCGGGTCTCATTCTATCGGCAGGGCACGTGATCTTTGCCTGGCACGTCTGGCTCATGATGCGTGGCGTGTCGCCAGAGCGGAGGATGCCCGTCTTTCACGCCGTCACGCCGGTCATTTATCCTGAACCGGAACGGGAGGTGCGCCCATGACCAGGACCTGGCTGCTGCTCCTCGGCTCTCTTGCCACCGTGGGGTTCGCCACGATCGTGCTGGTGGTGTTGCCCCGTGTGGTGCTGATGACCGTCCAGGTTCCGCCCGAACTGCTCTATGCCCATAGCCAGGAGGAACAGCAAACCATCGCTCGTGGGCGGGAAGTTTACCTCGAGAACGGCTGCTATTACTGCCACAGCCAGCAGATACGAGATCCCAGCTTTACGACGGACGTCGAGCGTGGCTGGGGCGATCGCGCCTCCGTTCCGGCCGACTACGCCCTGGACCTGCCGCACGCCCTCGGAACCATGCGTACCGGTCCGGATCTCATCAACGTCGGCCAGCGCCTCCCGGATCCCAACTGGCACTTGCTCCACCTCTACGACCCGCGCGCAGTCGTTCCCTGGTCCATCATGCCCGCTCACCCGTTCCTGTTCGAAGAGAAGGCGCCGGACGAGGTGAGGCCCGGCGAGCAGACCCTCGCCGTCCCACCCGATCGGGCGCCGCGGGGGAAGGTCGTGGTGCCCAAACCGGATGCGCTTGCCCTGGTGGCGTACCTGCTTTCGTTGCAACGTAACTTTGAAGTGCCGGTCGATACCACGCGTAGCGGCCGAAGCGCACACACGATGCCATGAGCACGGATCCGGACCAACCCGACAGACCAGACGAGGGCGACCCGGAGCAGCCGCATGAGGGCGGTCTGCGCCGCGAAGGACCTTCCGGTCTCATGGACGTTACGCACGGCCACCGTGCCGTGCCCAGCGACGAGATCATCGAGCACGAGACCGCGTTGCCCCAGGAGGGCGAGCTGGAGCCTGACATAGAGCGGATCCACCGGCTCATCCTCCGGGAGCCTGCCGATCCTCAGGAGGGCCGTGAGCCGGTCCCCTGGTGGCTCTGGGCCATCGGTGCGCTGGCTCTGTTCTGGGGTGGGTGGTACCTGGGATATCACGGCGGTTCATTCGGCTCTGATGTGCACGTCGCCTATCACCGGACGACGGAGTTCGTGGAGGGGCAGGCCGGTCAGCAGGCCGAAGAGGCCATCGCGAACCCGGTCGAAGCGGGACAGCGCATCTATACTGCCCGATGCCAGGTGTGTCACCAGGCCAACGGTCAGGGGCAGCCCGGGGTCTTTCCGCCCATCGTCGGCTCGGAGTGGGTGACCGGCGCGCCGGAAACGGTCGTCCGCATCCTGCTCCATGGCATGCAGGGACCGGTGACGGTCGCCGGACAGAGTTTCAACGGCGCGATGCCAGGTTGGGGCAATATTCTCTCGGACGCCGAGATCGCTGCCGTGGCGACGTTCATCCGGCAGTGGGAGACGAACGACGCACCGGCCGTAGAGGCCGCGCTCGTCCAGCAACTCCGGTCTGAAGCGCAGCGGACGACCCCCTGGACGGCGGACGAACTCCGGCAGGCGGAAGCCGCCGGCCCCGAGACCACGGCCGCCACCTCGGACACGACGGCACAGCAGCCATGAACATCACCAAGCCACGCACCCGGCGGACGCGCCGCATTCCGGTCACAGCGCTCTACGACTCGCCCGAAACGGTAGACCGTGTGATGGAGCGGCTCAACGCGGTCGGCATGCCGCGGGACCGGGTGGAGGTGGCCGTCCGCCCGGCGGGTGCGGCGCGGCACTATAAGGGAAAGGGCCGCGCCCAGCGGCGGGATACCTTTCGTTTTGCCGGGGCCGGCGCGCTGGTGGGTCTGGTGTACGGAGCCGTCATTTCGATCATCATCATTGCCCTGCCGGGTTTTCAGAATCCCGGCGTCATAGCGTGGGTGCAGCTTCTGGGGCCTAACTTCGGTGCCATGTCCGGGGCGCTCATCGGAGCCATCTATGGTTTCACGAAGCGTCGCAAGCCGCCGGCCTGGGCTGCCCGCCTTGACGAGGCCGAGGACGCGATCCTGGTCACCGTCATCACCAAACGCCAGGCCGAAATCGTAGCCGCTCAGCAGATCCTCAAGGAGTTCGGAGGCCGCGACGTGCAGGTGGGTTATCCCAAGGCGAATAATCATTGAGGTAGTCTGGATTCCGGGTTGCGGATCGGGTGTGTAGAGGCAGGTTGTGACGGGGGTTGTAACTAATCTTACAAAATTGAACGGGGTGTGGGGCGGAGTGGGCGCAGCGCGCTGCGCCCCTACGGCGGGACGGGTGTGTTCGGAGGTTCGGGGACATTGGTGCTCGTGGTGGGGTTGTGCAGGGGCGTGCGGCCACACGCCTCTAGGTGGTCTGGTGCGGGAGGGTGTTGAAACAGGAGCGCCGGTGGCACGGTGGCGCCACCGGTACCTGGATTCCGGGCGGGCATGATGTTGCAGGTTCTTTCGTCCAGACGGTTTGCTATTGCTGATCGTGTGCGAACATCCCCCTGCCTTGCTCCGCTGGACGCGTTCGCAAGGCTGTCCCCCTTCGAAGGGGGATTTTGTTCTGTCTATCTAAAAGCATAGAGTCTGTCATTGCGAGGAGGCCTTGGCCTACGATGCTATGACAGGTTGGTTGAGCGCGCTCTGTCGCCACGCTCGCAAGGGCGTGGTGGGGTGTTTGGGGAGGGCATGCCACCGGTATGCCCCTACGAGGCGGGTTGGGGTATGGGGACCGGTTCGGGCAGGGTGGTGCCGTCGCCTGCGATCGGTGTGGCGGTGAGGTGATCGGGTGCGGAGTTGGCGGCGAGGAAGGCGGAGGTGAGCTCGGGCAGGTGGCGGCGGACCCACTTCGGGGGCAGTGGGGGTGTGTGGCGGCGGCGCGTGAGGCGGATGCGCTTTGGCCTGGACCGGAGGGGGCTGTGGGCGGCTTTCGTTCGCTTTGCTCTGGAAGGGCTGGTTTCAGTGGGGTGTGCTTCGGACGCTCGGGTGTGCTCTCGGGCTTCTTGCTGCTTCTGTTCGGCTTCTTTCTGCTCGGCCTCCCATCTGGCGTGTTCGGCTTGCCACCTGGCGTGCTCGGCTTCCCAGCGGGCATGTTCGGCTTGCCACCTGGCGTGTTCGGCCTCCCAGCGTTTCTGTTCGTCGAGGCGCTTCTGGCGCTGTTCGTGGATACGGAGGTAGGCTGCTGCGGCTCGGATGTATCTGGGATCACCGATGGCGCGGCAGGCGGCGTGCCAGAGTACCGAGTCGATGGCGCTGGCCCGTGCGTCGTAGGTGTGCTCGATGCCTTGGGCGAACTCCGGGTCGGTCTCCTTCCATTCGTAGTAGGTGCTCCGGGCGATCTGGTTACAGGCGCAGACCTCTGTTACGGAGAGGCCTTCTGCAAGGCCACTGAGGATGTTGGACTGGATCTTCTTTCTCTTCGCTGCCATGTCCGCCCCACCTCGAATGAATAATGCGTAATGCGTAATGAAGAATGTGGAATGGTGTAGGGGAAGGTAGGTGATGGGAGGCGGCGTGTCGAGGTTATTTTGATAACCTACATATGTGATGGGGCGGTCGGCGGTCAGCAGAGGTGGGGCTGGCGGCAGTGGTCGGCTATGGGGGCTGGGGTTGGAAGCGTGAGGAGAGTGTGGAAGGGCGAGGTGCGAGTGACGGTTGGGAACGGGTGAGGGGAAGATGAGACGTGTGGTGGAGGGTTGCCGGGGAGGGGCTGGGGATTTAGTTTCGGGGATTGCGTTTGCATCCGTCCGGGCGTGTTCCATGTCCGGTGTGGGCGGGTGCGCGTAGCATCGACACGCTATCTGACACATCATCGAGGAGGGACACGTGCAGGTACGACGACTTGGATTCACGGATCTACATCTTACCACGATCGGGCTGGGGACGTGGGCGCAGGGGGGGACCGGGTGGGCTTTTTCGTGGGGGCATCAGGAGGATGCCGACTCGATCGCGGCGATCCATCGTGCACTCGATCTGGGTATCAACTGGATCGACACGGCGGCGGTGTACGGGTTCGGGCACGCGGAAGAGGTGCTGGGACGGGCGTTGAAGGGGCGGCGCGAGGGCGTGATCGTCGCCACGAAGTGCGGGCGCGTCTGGACTGAAGGGAATCCAATGCCGTATGGCCGGTTGAAGGCTGACAGTATCCGCCGGGAGTGTGAGAACAGCCTGCGGCGGCTCGGGATCGACGTGATCGACCTGTACCAGATTCACTGGCCTCAGCCTGACGAGGACATCGAAGAGGGATGGAGTACCATCGCCGAACTCATCCACGAGGGGAAGGTCCGTTACGGCGGTGTCTCGAACTTCAATCTCGAGCAGCTGAAGCGCGCGCAGGCGATCTATCCGGTCGGTTCGCTTCAGCCTCCATACAGCATGCTGGCGCGGGACGTCGAACGGGAATTGCTGCCGTATTGCGCCCAGCATGGGATCGGGGTGGTGGCGTACAGTCCGATGCAGACGGGGCTTTTGACCGGGGCGTTCTCGCGGGAGCGGGTGGAGAACCTGCCGGAGGACGACTTTCGCCGCCGCAACCCGCGGTTTCAGGAGCCGGAACTGAGCGCGAATCTGGAGCTGGTAGAGGCGCTTCGTCCGATCGCCGAACGGAACGGGCGTACGCTGGCACAGCTGGCCATTGCCTGGGTGCTGCGCAGACCAGAGGTTACGTCGGCTATCGTGGGCGCCCGGCGTCCGTCGCAGATCGAAGAGACGGCACCGGCGGCAGATTGGACGCTTTCGGCGGAGGATGCGACTGAGATCGATCTGTTGCTTCAGGAGCGGGAGCGGAAGATCGAGGCGGTGCGGGTTGCGGGGTAGAGGGGCGCGGTAGTACCTCCTGCGGGATTGTTGACGCCCTCAGTCGCGTAAGCGACCGCTCCCTCGAGGGAGCGGTCGGGCGTGTGCCGGACGGTGTCTCTGTGAAGGTTTTTTCGGGTTGCGCTGCCTGGGGGCGGGTATGACGTTGGTGGGAGGGTTTTGGTTTGATCTGATTTCGGACTTTACGGGAGAGCTCACGCCAGCGGGTAGGTAGTCTTTCAGGTTGTGCTGCCTGGATTTACTTCGGTCAGTCACCTCGTTCTTGTCCGGTATTTCTTGCGGTGCCGGAGAGACTCGTGGCGTATTTGGAGCGTAGCGGTAGTCCTGACCGTTGTAAACATCCCCCTGCCTTGCTCCGCTAGACGCGTTCGCAAGGCTGTCCCCCTTCGAAGGGGGATTTTCTCTTGGCTCGGATGATAGTAAGTCCTGAAGGTTGTGCTGCCTGGATTTACTGCATCGGTCGCTTCGCTCGCGTCCGCCTTCGCGGGAATGACGTTGGTGGGGAGGGTTTTGGATTGCTCGGGGCATCGGGTATTGCTGACCGGGTGCGAACATCCTCCTGCCTTGCTCCGCTGGACGCGTTCGCAAGGCTGTCCTCCTTCAAAGGAGGATTTGGTTTTAGCGGCTCGTGTCCAAGGAGGATTTTGGTGAAGCAGGACCGGATGGGTGGATGTGGGTTCTGGCGGGGCGTGGCGGTGGCAAGTCTCTATGGCAGTTGGATGACAGGAGGTGCCTTTGTGGGGAGTCGGAGGCGGTCCTTGCGAACGCGGGGAAGCAATCGGGTTGGGGATGGCTGGTTCGTTTGCTTTGTCGGGCTCAGCTAGCCTGACGAGATTGTTTGCCTGCGGTCAGTTGTTTTGCTCGTGCCACTGCGTTCGCAAGGACATGGTGGGGGATTGCTTCGCTTTCCTTGCAATGATACGGCCGGGGATTGCCTTGTTATCTTTGTGCGCGTTTGTTGAGGATGGTAGCGGTCGGGTTGCGTGTCGCCGGGGTAATGTCCGGTCGTGAGGCTGGCCGGAGGATTTCTGCTGGTTGCGGTAACTTCGGGGCGGGATGGACGTAGGAGAGGGCGTACCAAGGCCCTGGTTTCGAATATGAAGCGTCCCTGGATCGTTCAATTGCAGCTGGTTGCACTGGGGGTAATCGTGCTGCTGGTGCTGTACCGGATGGCCGCGGGTCCGGGCAGGCCGGACGGGTTGATCGTGTTCAGCGATCTGCGGGCGCACCAGTTGAGGGGAGAGACGTTCGTGCTGGACCGGCCGGCGCGGCTGGCCATTGAAGCGGTCGGGTCGTTCGAGGGGGATGTGTCTGATCCGGCGGATGCCTCGCTGGCGGCCTATGGCTGGATTCTGCGCCGTGATGACGGGCAGGTTGCCTGGCAGATGCGCCCGGAGCTGGCGCGCGTGGAGCGCAGGTCGCTGGCACACGTTCAGGATACGGTGCTGCTCGAAGCCGGGACGTACGACGTGTATTTCACGAGCTACGGGAATGACCGGGGCGGGCGGCGAGGCACGTCGTTTCTGGAGCGCCTGAGCGGGCAGCAGTCGTGGCAGCACGACGCGCGCAAGTGGATGCTCGCCCTGCGATCCGCCGACGGCAAGCTGAGCAGCCTGACGCGTGTGGGGCATGAAGACGCGGCGCCGGGTGGAGGGCAGCAGGTCATCTGGCGTTCCGAGCCCGTGCGTAATGGCCGGGAGGTGACGTATCTGTTCGAAGTGCGGCGGCCGACGGCGGTGCGGGTGCAGGCCGTAGGGGAGATCGACCACCAGCCCCGGGATTATGGCTGGATCGAGGATGCACTGAGCGGGGAGCGGCGGTGGGAGATGACACTGGACAACACGGAGCCGGCAGGCGGATCGGCGAAGAACCGCCAATTCATCGGAGAAGTGTCGCTCCGGCCGGGGTTGTACCGGGCCGTGTTTGAGGCTGATGATAGCCATGCCTACGGGGGTTGGAGAGCCAACCCGCCATTCAATCCGCGTGGCTGGGGCATGACGCTGGCGGCATCCGCTCCGGGTGCCGCGCAGGCGGTCGTGCCGTTCGATCCGTGGTCGTCGCGTGAGCCTATCCTGAGCATTCTGCGTGTTCCGGACGACGTGAAGCGTTCGATCGAGTTCGCAGTCGATAGGCCCCTTCCGGTGACGGTTTACGCACTCGGAGAGATCGTGCACGGCGAGCGGTTCGATTACGGGTGGCTCGAGACGGAAGGCGGGCGGGTGATCTGGGAGATGGACGGCGACAAGGCGCGGCATGCGGGCGGGCACGACAAGAACCGGGAGGCATCCGGTTTTCTGATTCTGGAACCCGGTACGTACCGTCTTTTCTACCAGACGGACGATTCCCACGCGTACGACGGCTGGAACAGCGATGCGCCGACGCATCCCGAGCGGTGGGGGGTGGCGCTCTTTCCTCTGGCTTCATCGGCGCCCGACGGTGCGGTCCGCATCCTCCGAGAGACGAGCGAAGGACCGGATTCGCAAGATTGGGGAGGACCTCCGCCGCCCGCGCCACCGAAGCCGCCTCCATTGACGGATCCGCATATCGCGGCGGCGCCGGGCGAGCTGCTGGTGAAGCGGACGGGCGTGGGCAACGAGGCGAATATCGTGACGACCTTCAAGTTGCCGGAGGCGTCCAGGGTTCACATCCAGGCTACGGGTGAGATCACGCCGCGAGGCCGTTTCGATTATGGCTGGATCGAACGGAACGACAACGGAGAGCTCGTGTGGGAGATGACGTGGGATAATACGACGCCGGCCGGTGGCGATGACCGGAACCGCACGTTCAACGGAGTGATCGAACTGCCTGCCGGATCGTATACGGTGCGATTCCAGAGCGACCTTTCCCACGCGTACGGTGACTTTGGTGGTCGTGGGCCGCAGCATCCGGAGGGCTGGGGGATTTTGGTGCGGCGGCTGGAGTAGGCGCATCGTTGCCTGTGTGGTAGCGTGTGAGGTGTGTGGGGGGATCGGGGGTTGATTCATCCACAACGTCGGGTTTGATGAATCAAACCCCTACTGGGGCGTCAAGGCTGGTTGGAAGGTGCTCCATCGGTGTCTGCTCATCGTCTCAGCATACCTGATGAGATCCCGTAACCTCCGGTTCACGAAGTAAACGAGTTCGGGATGACAACGTGGGGGCAATGCGTCACCGGGATGAACAGGAGCAATGCATCATGGGGTGAACGGGGGCAAGGCGTCATCGATTTAGCCTTGACACACCCCTGCGTTGTGAGGGTAGTTGCTCGTCGGGTGCGTGTTTCGCGAAAGATTGTCCGTGCCGGGTTGTGCGCTGGTGTATTCTGGCGGGTGAACCTTAGACCGGGATGAGAAGCGTATGACGCCTACGATAGAGCTTACGTTGTATCTGGATGACGTCCTGCAAGAGTATGCGGTGGCGGAGTTGTCCGATCTGGATTTCGATACGTTTTTGCAGGAGGAGGATTGCCTGAAGGCGTACGTGCCGGCATCGAAGTGGAACGATGTGAAGCGGGAGCAGGTGGAGCAGTGGATGGCCGTGCATGCGCCGGGAGGGCAGATGGAGGAGCGGGTCGTCGAGCCGGAGAACTGGAACCGGAAGTGGGAGGAGGCGATCCAGCCGATCATGGTCGGGCCGTTTCTCATCAAGCCGACGTGGGCGGACGTGCCGCCGGAGGCCGCGGACAAGATCCTGCTGGAGATCGACCCGAAGATGAGCTTCGGGACGGGGTATCACGAGAGTACGCGGCTGGCGCTCCGGTTTCTGCCGGAGACCGTGCGTGAGGGGGACCGGGTTCTCGATGCGGGGACGGGGACGGGGATTCTTGCCATTGCCGCCATCAAGCTAGGGGCCGGGTCGGCCCTTGCGTTCGACATCGACGAGTGGGCGCAGGAGAACGCGGTGGAGAATTTCTACCTGAACGGGGTGGCGGGCCGGATCACGTTCCGCGAGGGCGGGATGGAGGTCGTTCCGGAGGAGGGATTCGACCTCATCCTGGCGAACATCCAGCTCAACGTGCTCCTGGAGATGGTGCCGGACTTTGCGAAGAAGCTCCGTCCGGGCGGGCGGCTCGTACTGGCGGGTCTGCTGCGCGAGCAGCGCGAACCCATGCTGGAAGGAGCGGCTGCGCACGGCTTCGAGCTGGTGCGGGAGGATACGGAGGGGCAGTGGTGGGCGTGTGTGCTGGTTGCGGGCGGAGAAAGGTGAAGCGATTTTAGATTCCGGATCGGGGTCGGGTAGGATGGAGGAAATGGTTTCCCTCAGATTGTCTGACTTTCCTGAGTGGGTGCGGACCTACTGCAGCGTTGATCCGAGCATACCGGTGTTGCCGACCGGTGCGAACACGCTCGTGCCTGGTTCGGGGCGTACAGGTGATCCTCATGGGGCGCTGACATCCCCCTGCCTTGCTCCGCTGGACGCGTCGCAAGGCTGTCCCCCTTCGAAGGGGGATTTTTTAGGCTGGGGACATCGTTGTGCGATTGCAGGCTGCGTCTCTACAATAGCATGGTGTCGTGTGGGAAGAGCATAGTGCCATGTGGGTATGGAGGATACACCGGCGGTGTGTCCCTACGAGGCGGGTTGGGGAAGGGAGGTTTGGTGTGGCGTGGGGGTGGGATTTCGTTGCGGTAAAGTAGTTTTGAGTAATCACGATATGCGGATTGCCACGATCGATGTGGGGACGAATACGGCGCTGCTGCTGGTGGCGGACGTCCGGGGCGGTGTGGTGGAACCATTACGGGAGGAGACGCGGTTCGTCCGGCTTGGAGAGGGAGTGGATCAGACGGGGCGGATCAGTGATGCGGCGATGGGGCGGCTGCGGGCGGTGCTACTGGAATACCGGGAGATCGGGGAGGATCTGGGCGCGACGGAGTTCGTGGTGACGGGGACGAGCGCGTCGCGCGATGCGGAGAATCGGGAGGCGTTGCAGGCGTTCGTTCGGCGCGAGACCGGGCTGTCGTACGAGATTCTGACGGGTGAGGAGGAGGCGGTGTGGACGTTCGCCGGGGCGGTGTCGGCGTTCGAGGATCTGGAGGGGCCGTGCGCTACGCTGGATATCGGGGGCGGGTCCACGGAGATCACGATCGGAGAGGCGGGGCGAAGCGGGGCGACGGTGCAGTACCGGCACAGCTTCGATGCGGGCGCGGTGCGGCTCACAGAGCGGCTGTTTTCCGGGCAGCCGCCAGCGAAGGAGGAGGTAGGGGAAGCCGAGGCGCTGGTGACCCGGATGCTGGATCGGGCCGAGGTGCCGTGGAACCCCTCGTTGCCCCTCATCGGAGTGGCGGGGACCATTTCGGCGCTGGCGCTGGTCAATCTCGGCCTGCCTTCCTGGGACGGGCTGGGGAGCAGCGTGATGCTCGATGCGGAGCTGGTCCACGGATGGCGGGAACGGCTGGCCCAGCTTACTTACGACGAGACCCTGGGGCTCAACCCGGCTGTGATGATGGGCCGGGCGGACGTGATGCTGGCGGGGGTGCTCATTCTCGACGTGGCCATGCGGTACTTCGATATTCCCGTGTGCCACGTCAGCCCGCGCGATCTACGGCACGGACTGGCCCTCAGGGAAGTGACGAAGTACCCTGACAAGCCGGGGCAGGCTCTGGAATGAGGGTTGAAGGTTTGGAGGCTAAGAAGGTGTGGGCCGGCGGCCGAGGCAGGGGGAGGGTTGGTGGAGCGTCAAGGATCATGGGATGAGTAACTCAGGTGTGTTCGGGACATCTGGTATGCCCACTACTGTCATGCTGAACTCGTTTCAGCATCTCGTGGAAAAGGCTATCTGCCAGATGGAATGAGATCCCGTAACCTCCGGTTCACATAGTAAACGAGTTCAGCATGACACGTGTTGAAGGTAATTGTCTATTCTGATCGCAGTGCTGTTTTGTGGGATCCTTCGGCTCCGCTACGCTGCGCTCAGGATGACACATGAGTACGGAGCGTATGCTATGACCTCATGTCTCGCTCATTCTATCACGATTGACACACCATTAGCTTCCGCCAGCCGGCAGCCTTAAATCACGTCTACGCGGATGGTGTAGTCGGGAGTGGTGAGTTCGATGGAACTGTTGTTATCGATGAGGCGGTAGTTCTGGATTTCCTCGGGGAGGAGCTCCTTCGGGGTGTTCATGTGGAAGAGCGTATCGGCCACGACGAGCCAGTCCTCGCGGGTGAGGTGGACGGTGGCGGTGTTGTCCTCCTCAGCGACGAGCGGCGCGTAGTCCAGCACGCGGCGGAGGTGGTTGATACCCTGGCGTTGGTGAAGGTTTGGATCCATATGGGGTTCGCGAGTGATCGTTCGTAGATTTTCCTGTGGGGATGCGCATCAGAAACGGCACGCAGGCGAAGGCGTTCCTGAAAGAGGATGCCCCCCGATTCGCACGATAAGGTAATACCGTCCGCCGGAGTTCGACGTATGAGGCAGTATCTGGATTATTTACAGCACATTCTGGACCACGGAGTCCGCAAGGAAGACCGGACCGGGACCGGCACGCTGAGCGTGTTCGGCTACCAGATGCGGTTCGACCTGCAGGAGGGGTTTCCGCTCGTCACGACGAAGAAGCTTCACCTTCGCAGCATCATTCACGAACTGCTGTGGTTTCTGAGCGGCGATACCAACATACGGTATCTCCACGAGCATAAGGTGACAATCTGGGACGAGTGGGCGGACGAGAACGGCGACCTCGGGCCGGTTTACGGGAAGCAGTGGCGGCGGTGGGAGGGAAAGGACGGGATCGTGGTGGACCAGATCGCGGCTCTGGTGGACCAGATCCGGCGCAACCCGGATTCGCGGCGGCTCCTGGTGAACGCATGGAATCCGGCAGAGGTCGAAGGGATGGCGTTGCCTCCGTGCCATTACGGGTTCCAGTGCTACGTGGCAGAGGGGCGGCTTTCGCTGATGTGGAACCAGCGTTCGGTGGACAGCTTCCTCGGCCTGCCGTTCAACATCGCGTCCTACGCCCTGCTCACGCACATGCTGGCGCAGCAGTGCGATCTGGAGGTGGGCGAACTCATCTTCTCCGGAGGCGACTGCCACATCTACAGCAACCACATGGAGCAGGTGGAGGAGCAGCTACGCCGCGAACCCTATCCCCTGCCGAGGCTCGTCATCCATCGCCGACCGTCCTCCATTTTCGAGTACCGGTACGAGGATTTCGAGATCGTCGATTATCAGCATCACCCGGCGATCAAGGCGCCGGTGGCGGTGTAGGCGCTTCAGGTGGCAGGCCAGAGCGCGTCCGGCGCAAATTCGGGATTCGGATACGTACTCTAAGGTTAGCATATCTATGTCAGTGGGGCGGCCGGGGTCTCCGTGCGTCAGGGGCACGAGGGGGCGGGGTGTACGGATTTCATAGACGCGCGGCCGACGGTTGCCAGCCTATCCTGCCAGGTCATGAAAAGGAACGCATACGTCCTGTTGTTCGACGGTTTTGCCGACTGGGAAGCCGCGCTTGCGATGTGTGAGATCAACGGCGGGCAGCGGTACAGGGTGGTAACCGTTGGGTTTTCGCGCGAGCCGGTCGTATCGGCGGGCGGGTTGAACGTCACGCCCGACGTGGCCCTTTCCGAGATCCGCCCGGCCGAAACCGCCATCTTCATCGTGCCGGGCGGCGAGATGTGGGAGTCGTTCGAGGACGAGCGGTTTTTCAGGCTGCTCCGGGCCCTGCACGCGTCCGCCGTTCCGCTCGCAGCGATCTGTTCGGGGACGCTCGCGGTGGCCCGTGCCGGTCTCCTGAACACCCGCCGCCATACGAGCAATGCGCTCGACTACCTCAAGGCGCACGTGCCCGGCTATGCCGGCGAGGGGGCGTACGTAAACGAACTGGCCGTATCGGACGGCGGGATCATCACGGCCAGCGGGGTGGGCAGTGTGGAATTTGCCCGGGAGATCATCGGGTTACTAGAGATTTACGAGTCGGGAGATCTGGCCGTGTGGTTCGATTTGTTCAAGCACGGCATCCTGCCTGAGCCCCACGCGGTCTGAGCGGCTATCGACGCGGGGAGATATCCGGGATCAATCGGGTGTGCTCTGCGTCCATATCGGTACGCAACGTGTTTGCGGGCTGTGCGGAGTATGGCAGGCTCTGCAAAGCTAAGTGATGCGTACCCTCCGCGCAGGGGCTGCCGGTTTCGGCCGGACCCGTGCTGTGGGTTAACAGACGAATAGCAGAGGGACCGCGCCGGGTCTGGCGCGGTCCCTCTGCCATTTTCGGCGGGCCGGACGAGCCTGTCCGTGGCATTCGAGGCCCGCGTCGCGTAGTTTCGTCCGCCGAGGATTGCAAGGAGCCGAGTATCGAACGTTTCCATCATGGAGAAGAAGCCAGAGATCGTCATCATCGCCGCCGTAGCCGAGAAGAACCGTGTCATCGGGAAGGGGCTGGATTTGCCGTGGCGTATCCCCGAAGATCTGAAGCGGTTCAAGCGCCTGACGATGGGGCACCCGCTCCTGATGGGCCGCCGCACGTTCGAATCGCTCGTGCATCAGTTCGGCGGGCCGTTGAAGGACCGGCGGAACCTGGTCCTTACGACGACGGGTCAGTTCGACGCGTATCCGGGTGTTGAGACGTACCGCTCCGAGGATGAGGCGTTGGAGGCGTGCGCGGGGGAGGATATCGTATTCATCGGGGGTGGTGCGAGCGTCTACGCACACTTCCTGCCCATCGCCGACCGGCTGGAACTGACGCTGGTGGAGGGGGACTATGAGGGGGATACGTTTTTCCCGCCGTACGAGCACCTCATCAGCTCCGTCTACGAGCTGACGGCGGAGGAGCGGCGGGATGGGTATCGGTTTTCAACGTTTGAGCGGAAGCAGTCCGGGAGAGCATGACAGCCTTTGCCGATGAAGGGCAGGCTGCTTGTATCGATTGCAGGCAGGGGGGTACTACTTCGAAGGACTGGTTGGGCCTTACGAGGTTGCTCCCCCGTCTTCGCGGGGACCGCTGCGCTCCTCGCAATGACACGGTGGGGTGGGGGATTGCTCGTCCGATCCTGTCTCATTGCTGAGGTTGTGGTCGGGTGTCAGTGTTCGCGCTTGGGATCGTTAGTCCTGGAGGTTCTGTTGCCTGGATGCCCGGTCGGGGCCGGTATTACATCAAGGAAATGGCGCAGAGCTCTGGTTTAATCTGATTTTTTGGCCTTCACGAGAGTGCTTACGCCAATGAGGTAGTTAGCCCTGGAGGTTGTGTTGACTGGATTTACTTCGTCGGTCGCTCCGCTCGCGTCCAATCGAATTGGGCATGACGTGATTGGGAGGGCTTTGGTTTGCTCGGGGCATTGGGTATTGCTGAGCGCGGCTGACATCCTCCTGCCTTGCTCCGCTGGACGCGTTCGCAAGGCTGTCCTCCTTCCAAGGAGGATTTTTTAGGTGGGGCGGTACATAGGGAGAGGGGTTGGGCGGGGGTGTTCGTATTCACGGGGGTGTTCCCGGCTTTGGATCGGCCCAGGGGTTGACGGTGAAGCGGCCTTTTCCGGCGATGCGGACGTAGTAGAGTTCGTCGTAGCCTTCGGACCAGGTGGGGATCTGGAGTCGTCCGGCGGTGCCGCGTACCCCGGCGTCGGGGATTCGCTGTTTTGCTTCGCGCAGGGCGTTGCGGAGGAGCGCGTCCTTCAGGCGCGACTGGAAGTAGTATCCGATGATACGGAAGCCGGCTTCGCGGGCCGGCACGATGTACCTGGCGCGTTCCTCGGCTGTCGGGTTGGTGTTGTCCACCACGAACCGCTGCTTGATCTGAATCAGGGTATGGAGCAGGACCGTTTCGCGATAGCGGGTCCGCAGCATGTCCAGGTTGATCCGGACGTGCGTATCGGCAAATCGCTCCTTGAAGAAGGTTGATTTGCCCGTGCCCTGAATCCCTGTGAAGATGATCGCTTCCATGCCTCCCCGAATGACGGTGATCCGAGCCGAGGGCCGATTGCCGATCGCCCTACACGAACAAGCTGAACAGGAGGCAGCAGATGAGGCCGGTAAAGCCGAGGATGACCATCATGACCGTCCATGAACGGAGGGTATCTTCGGTGGTCATGCCGAAGAAGCGGCTGACGAGCCAGAAGCCCGAGTCGTTCACGTGCGAGAACGTAGTGGCTCCGGCGGCGATGGCAATGGTGGTGAGGGCAAGAACTGGCTGGGAGTAGGTGCCGGCCTCGAAGATGGGCGCCATGAGTCCGGCTGCCGTGATCATGCTGACCGTTGCGGAGCCCTGCGAGATCCGTACGAGCATGGCGATGAGAAAGGCGAGCAGGATAAAGGGCAGGTTGGAGGCTGCCATCACTTCTGCGAGCGCGTTCCCGATGCCTGTCGCAATGAGGACTTTGCCGAATACACCACCGGCACCCGTCACGAGGATCACCATACCGATGGGCTCGAGTGAGCGTGACGCAAAGCTCTGGATCTCGTCTGCCGTGAAGCCTTGTTTCTTGCCGAAGTAGTAGAAGGAGAGGAGTGTACTGATGATGAGGGCCACGAACGGGTGTCCGATGAATTCGAGCCAGTTCCGCACGGTGTTTCCTTCCTCCAGCATGATTCCACCTGCCGTGTTGAGCAGGATGAGCACGATGGGGATGGCGACGAGCGACATCACCATGCCGAAGCCAGGCATCCGTATCTCGCCGCGTTCCGCGGGGGATTCCGTCTGCGCGGCGAGGTGCGCCGGAACGCCGATGGTAATCTTGCCAGCGATGAACCTTCCCCAAACGAGGCCACCGATGATAGCGGCCGGCGTCCCGGCCAGGATGCCGAAGAAGATGACCCAGCCGAGATCCGCTCCCAGGAGGGCTGCCACGGCGACTGGTCCGGGCGTGGGCGGGATGAACGCGTGGGCTACGGCCATGCCTGCCGTGAGCGGGATGCCGTAGTAGAGCAGCGACCGGCCGGTCCGATGGGTCAGGCTGTAGACGAGCGGGATGAAGAGGATGAGGGCGACATCGAAGAATACGGGTGTGGAGACGATGAGGCCGGTGATGACGAGCGCCCACGTGGCCCGTTTCTCGCCGGCCTTCTGGAGCAACGTTTTGGCGATCTGCTCCGCTCCCCCCGAGACGTGGAGCATCTCCCCGAACATCGCGCCGATGCCTACGACGATGGCGATGTAGCCCAGCGTGCTTCCCATGCCGTCCTGGATCGTCTGCGCGATATCCTGGATGGGCACTCCTCCGGCAATGGCTACGGCGATGCTCGCGATGAGCAGGGCGACGAACGCCTGGACGCGGAGGACGATGATGAGAAAGAGGAGGAACGCAACGCCGGTGGCGGCGAGGAGGATGAGCGTGGCTGTGGACATGCGGGTGGGTTCGGGCGGTACTAGCTGAGAGAACGGCGGCGTACATCCCTTCCATTCTTTCCCCCGCACTCCGCGCATATGAACGTGCGTCAGGATACCGAGCCTGACTGGTTGAATCAAGGGAGGGGATGAAAACAGCAAGCCGGCGGTTCCGGTAGTGTTTTCCGCCGAACCCTGTCATTGAGTGTGACTGCAGCACCCACACTATGTCATGCTGAACCCGGTCCAGCATCTCCTACTGAATAGGATTGTCTGCCTCGTGGAAGGAGATCCCGAAACGACCCTTCGGCAAGCTCAGGGTGACATGGTTCGGGATGACAGGTAGAGGGGATTTCGCTAACGGTTGGAGGGCATTTCAGGTGTGCAGTATATGCTTGCGTTGCTCATCTCATGAGGCCTGACGCACTACCGCGTCTCATTCGCATCCATTCCGGCTAATGCTCACGGACATTCAGGAATCTACCGGTGGCCTTTCCGGTCGCGCCCATGTCAGCGAGGTGTTACGTTACGTGTTGCAGAGACAGGTGTGCTAAAAAACTAGCAGTGACTCTTGACACCTTCATCCATCCGTGTTACGTTCCGGTGTGCTAGAAAATTAGCACCAGGCTTCATCGTGTGTAACTCCTTTTCTGATCGACCGTAATCGCATGGCAAAGCGGAAGAAATCGCCCATGGAGCTGGGCCGCCGGGAGCGTCAGATCATGGCGTTCATCTACGAGCGCGGCCAGGCGACGGCTAGCGAGGTTCAGGAGGGCATTGCCGACGCTCCGAGTTACTCAGGCGTACGGGCTATGCTCCGCATCCTGGAAGAGAAGGGCTATCTGGAGCACATAGAGGACGGCCCCCGGTACGTGTACCGTCCTACCCACTCCCCGGAGGAGGCCCGGCAATCCGCCCTGAGCTATCTGGTGCAGGCGTTCTTCTCCGGCTCTGCGGAACACGCCATCGCGGCGCTGCTCGACCAGAAAAGAGACGAGCTTTCCGGGGAAGAGTTGGACCGGCTATCCCGTATGATCGAACAGGCAAAACAGGAGGGTAAGTGATGGAGCCCGCACTACTCCATACGGCCTTTACGCAGCCGGATACGAGCTTCTGGCTGACCGCTTTGTTCAGCGCATTCCTCAAGGGCGTGCTCGTACTAGCGGGGGTCGCTGCTCTCGCCCATATGCTTCGCCGTCGTGCGGCGGCGGTCCGGTATACCGTCTGGAGCGCCGGACTCCTCAGCCTTCTTGCGATTCCGTTGCTCGCGGTGGTGTTGCCCCGGTGGCACATCGATGCCCTGCCTGTAGCACTGGAACGCATTGTTTCGCCGGATCCGGTACAGGTTTCAGGTTCTGATGTCGTGAGTTCGTCTCGGCACGTCCTGACGCCCCCTGAGCCGGCTGCCCCCGACGCCATTGCTCCGGTTCCTGCGTACGGGCAAGGATACCCGGCTTCTGTGGAAGGGGAAGGCGAGGCCCCTTCGAGGAGCAGTACCGTACCGGCAGTTATCATCGGTACGGTCCGCAGCGCCGTGCAAGATCCGAACTTCGATTGGGCCTGGTGGGTGGTCGCGGGATGGCTGGCCGGAGTGCTGGTGGGATTGGTCCGGTTGGGTATAGCACACGCCCGTGCGTACGGCCTGGTTCGTTGCTCCGCCGAGGTGGAGGAGCCATCCCTGCGGTACCTCGCGCGTGACGTTGCGCGGCGCCTTGGCATAGCCAGGCCTGTGCATCTACGGTGGAACCGCTGGTCCATCATGCCTATGAGTGTCGGGCTCTTCCGCTCGACGGTGCTGCTGCCAGTAGGGGCGAAGGAGTGGACTCCACAGCACCGGGAAGCGGTGTTGCTGCACGAACTAGCGCACGTGAAGCGCCGGGATTGTCTCGTTCAATTTCTCGCGCAGGTGACCTGCGCCGTGTACTGGTTCAATCCGCTGGTCTGGGTCGCAGCACGGCAGATCCGGGTCGAGCGCGAGCACGCCTGTGATGACATCGTCCTTGCAGCCGGTACGAAGGCATCCGCTTACGCCGAGGTGCTCCTGGAGGCTGCACGCTCGTTCCGCTCGGCCGCCTGGTCTACTCCGGCAGCCATGGCGATGGCGCGCCGGTCTCAGCTGGAAGGGCGTCTTCTCGCCATTCTGGATTCCGATGCCTCTCGCCGCCGGTTCCGTCGCGGGGAAACCACGCTGGCGGTTGCATTCGTGGCGGCGCTTACGCTGCCGCTCACGGCCATGCATCCGGCGCCCAGCGTACAGGAGGTCGCGCTCACGCCCACACCTCGTTTGTTGCTGATCGAAGAGGCGACTTCGGACCAAGAAGCAGACACTGTCGTGGCACCACCCGAGCAGGTGGCCCATGCGGTAGAGACCGCAGCCATCCGCGAGACCGAGCCTGATCCGGAGATGGTGGAAGAGACGCAACCTGGCCGTCCCGTGCAGGTGACCGACTCGCTCACCATCGAACAACTCATTCGCTTGCGCCAGTTCGGCGTCGATGCCGACTACATCCGGGCTCTGCGGGCCCTGGGTTACGACAACCTCAGTGTGGATGATCTGATCGAGACGGCCAAATTCGGTGTTGACGCCAACTACGTTCGCTCCATGGCGTCGGCCGGATTTACCAACCAGCCGCTCGGGGCGCTCGTCGAACTTCGGAAGTTCGGTGTCGATGCCGAGTACGTGCGGGACATCAACGCAGCCGGCTACAGCGGTTTATCGGCCGAGGACTACGTCGAGCTACGGAAGTTCGGCGTGGAGCCAGGCACGATAGCCGTTCTGAACGACCTGGGCTACGGACGCCTTTCCACGGAAGACCTCGTTTCACTCAGCAAGTTCGGTGTCGATCCCGAGTTCATCATGGGTCTACACGAGGCTGGTTACGAGGGACTTTCACCAGACGAACTCGTACGTGCGCGTACGTTCGGCGTTGATCCTGGTTATGTCCAGGAGATGAGAGCGGCAGGCCTTGAGCATGTTACGCTCGACCAACTCATCGAACTGCGCAAGCGCGGCATCGACGCGGAGTTTGTCCGCGCCATGCAGGAGGAGCACTGATCGAGGAAGCGGTGGCATCCTGCTATCCTGATGAAAGGATGCCCAGGCGTCAAGAAAATGGCGCAGAGCTCTGGCTTGATCTGATTTCGGCTTTTACGGACACGCTCACGCCAGTGAGGCAGGTAACCTGGAGGTTGTGCTGCCTGGATTTACTTCGTCGGTCGCTCCGCTCGCGTCCACCTTCGCGGGAATGACGTGGTTGGGAGGGTTTTGGTTTGCTCAGGGCATCGAGTATTGCTTTGCGTGGCTGACATCCTCCTGCCTTGCTCCGCTGGACGCGTTCGCAAGGCTGTCCTCTTTACCTTCGGTCAGTCGCCTGGCGGCTCGTGTCCAAGGAGGATTTTGGTGAAGCAGGACCGGATGTGCGGCATGACCTGCCCGTACGGGAGGAGTGGAGCACTGGCGGTATGTTCTTACATGGGCGGGTTGGGATGTGGGGCATCGGTGCTCGTGACAGGCTTCGTAGGAACCGGTCAGGTTGTGCTGCCTGGATGCCCGGTCGGGGCGGGGCATGACGTAGATGGGGGGAAGGTTGGGTGTTGAAGTAAGCTGTATTGCTCTGTTTGAAGGAGCTAACGGGATTTCTTGATGCGTATGCGCCTTTGCGGGGAGGATGGGGCTGGGGCTTTAGTCCGTCTTTGGAATGAGCTCTACATAAGAAACCTTTCAATAGCCTTTTCAGAGGATTTCGCTTCAATAGCCTTTTCAGAGGATTTCGCTATGAACGTGAATCTGCTTCGTATGGCACCCGCCGTGCTGCTGATCGTAACGGCTACCGTGAATGTACAGGCACAGACGGTTGAGGGTGCCTGGATGGGTGAGCTGGGCACTCACGAATGGAATGGGCAGCGTTCTTCGCACCTCTGGCTGAGTATCAAGGCACCTGAGGAGGGGCGTGGAACGATGGGTTCCACGGTACCTCTCAACGAAATCGAGGGCATGTCTCTCTCGCCGGGCCATCAGGGCAAGACACCTGTGCAGTTCGTGTTGCCGCGTGAGGCGGGACGGATCGTCTTTGAGGGGACCTTTACCAACGATACCGGCGCGGGCACCTTCCAGTTCACCGCCGATGCGGAGTACGTGCGTAGCATGGCAGGTCTCGGGTACGGTGATCTGTCAGCCGAAAGACTGTTTCAACTTGCCGTTCACGACGTCAGCACCTCGTTCATCGAGGAATTGCGGCAACTCGGTTATGCGAATCTGGAGCTGGACGAGTTGTTCGCCATGCGGATCCACGGTGCCACGCCCGAGTTCGTTCGCGCCCTGCAGGAACTCGGGTATACCGTTTCTTCAGCAGACAAGCTCGTGGAGATGCGCATTCACGGCGTCTCGCCGGAGTACGTCCGGGAGATGCAGGCGGCCGGTTTTACCAACCTACCTGTCGATCGGCTCGTAGAGACTCGCATCCACGGCGTGAGTCCCGCGTACATCCGCGAAATCAGAGCGCTCGGATATGAAGAGGCGCCCATCGAGCGGTACGTTGAAATGCGCATCCACGGCATATCCGCCGATTACATCCGCACGCTCGCTGAAGCAGGTTATAGCGGTGTTCCCCTGAACAAGCTGGTCGAGATGCGCATTCACGGTGTGAGCGCGGACTTCGTGCGACAGCTACACGAGCTAGGCTATTCCGAGGTGTCCCCGGATGGCTTGATTCAGGCTCGCATCCACGGGGTTTCCCCGGAGTACATCCGTGAGATTCAGTCGGCCATCAATCGACGCCCTACCATGGATCAGCTCGTTCAGATGCGTATTCATGGCGTAGGGCCGGACCTGGTGAAAGCGCTCAACGGGCAGTAAGCAGCCGTTGTTTCCCACTGGCGACCCTATAAAGCTGAAACGATCCCGGACTCGATCCGGGATCGTTTCAGCTTGACCTATGCAAGGGTTTTGAGGTGATTTGAGCAGGTGGTTGAAATTCAACCGGCCTTCGTGCTTGTGCTGCCTGGATTTACTTCGTCGGTCGCTTCGCTCGCGTCCGCCTTCGTGGGAATGACGTTGTTAGGGAGGTTTGCGCTTTGACGTAGGCCGTATCGCTCTGTTTGAAGGAGCTAACCTGCTTTCTCGACGCCTGGGCGGTCGACGCCGGGCATGACGAATGCCGGGGAATTTATCCTAACCTGCTTGAGAAATACCTCATTGTACTCAGTGTGACCTTTTCAGGGATCTCGCATCACCAGCACGGACGCGGTATAGCGTCCGGCATCAGTCCTCGTCCGTGACGCATCCGAGAGATGCGGGCTTGACGAGCTTGATGTATTTGAACAGCGTGCCGCGGGTGGCTTTGTAGGGCGGCATCGTCCAGGCAGCGCGGCGGCGTGCCAGTTCGTCGTCCGAGAGGTCTACCGTCAGGGTGTTGTTCTCGGCATCGATGGTGATCATATCGCCGTTCTCGATGAGGGCGATGGGGCCGCCTTCCTGGGCTTCCGGGGTAATGTGGCCGATGATGAAGCCGTGGGAGCCGCCACTGAAGCGTCCGTCCGTGATGAGCGCCACGTCCTTTCCGAGGCCCGCGCCCATGATGGCCGAGGTGGGTGTAAGCATTTCGGGCATGCCGGGGCCACCTTTCGGTCCTTCGTAGCGGATCACGACGACGTCACCCTTCTTGATTTCACCTTCCGCGAGGCCGCGGAGCATATCCTCTTCGCGTTCGAACACGCGGGCGGGACCGGTGAAGCGGGTTCCTTCTTTGCCCGTGATCTTGGCGACGGCGCCTTCGGGAGCAAGGTTGCCGTACAGGATGGTGAGGTGGCCCTTCGGCTTGAGCGGCTTTTCGATGGGGGCGACAATCTTCTGGTCTGGTGCGAGCCCCGGGAGATCTTCCAGGTTTTCCGCGATGGTCCGGCCGGTGACGGTCATGCAGTCGCCATTGAGCAGTCCCTTCTCCAGGAGGTATTTCATGACGCCCGGGGTGCCGCCCACGTTGTGCAGGTCGGCCATGACATAGCGCCCACTGGGCTTGAAGTCGGCCAGGAGGGGAACGCGGTTGCTCACGCGCTGGAAGTCATCCAGGGTAAGCGGAACATCAACGGCGCGCGCGATGGCGATGAGGTGGAGCACGGCGTTGGTCGAGCCGCCCAGAGCCATAACGATGACCATGGCATTCTCGAACGCCTCCCGCGTCATGATGTCACGCGGCTTGAGGTCCATCTCCAGCAGGCGCAGCATTGCGCGGCCTGCTTCGCGGCACTCCTCGAGCTTTTCCGTGCTTTCGGCGGGGGTGGAGGAGGAGTAGGGGAGGGCCATGCCCATGGCCTCGATGGCAGAAGCCATCGTGTTGGCCGTGTACATGCCGCCACAGGCGCCCGCGCCGGGGCAGCTGTTGCGGATGATTTCGCGCCGCTGGGCGTCGGTGATGGTGCCGGCCAGGAACTCGCCGTACGACTGTGCTGCCGAGACGATGTCACGTGGCTGTTCTTCGCCGTTGAACCGGGTGCAGCCGGGCTTGATGGTGCCGCCATAGACCATGAGGGACGGGCGGTTGAGCCGACCCATCGCGATGAGGCAGCCGGGCATGTTCTTGTCACATCCCGGAAGCGTGACGAGCGCGTCGTAGAACTGCGCCGCGACGACGGTTTCGATGGAGTCCGCAATGAGGTCCCGTGACTGGAGCGAGTAG
This sequence comes from Rhodothermales bacterium, assembly GCA_041690215.1. Taxonomy (GTDB): domain Bacteria; phylum Bacteroidota; class Rhodothermia; order Rhodothermales; family DASSAV01; genus DASSAV01. The sequence goes on along the minus strand of JAWLHQ010000005.1, from coordinate 112,284 downwards.
CTCATGCCGTCGGTACCCATGCTGATTCCGTCGGACACGCCGATGGTGTTGAACATGAGCCCGACGAGCCCGGCTTCCTGGGTACCGCGTTTGACCTCTTCGGCGAGCCGGTTCAGGTGCATGTTGCAGGGGTTGCCTTCCCACCAGTTGGACGCGATGCCCACCTGGGGCTTATTCATGTCCTCTTCGGTCATGCCGGTGGCATAGAGCATGGCCTGCGAGGTACCCTGCGTGAGCGGTTGTGTAAGGCGGCGGCTGAACTTATTCAGATCTTTCGTCGAGACTTGCATTGCAGAAGTGTTTGGGGGGTCCGTGGTTGGTCGTTCGTTGTTCGTGGTTCGTCGTTGGCGTCTGCCCGGAAGGATTCCCGCGATCATCGGGGGTTTCCGTCGGAGCCCACGAGCATGGTTTCACGGGTAGGCGAGGGCGAACACGCGTGCAGCGAAGCGACTGACGAAGTTAATCCAGGTACTTGAATGCCAAATGTACGCTGTGGCTGTGAGAATGTACGACAACGGGCAGCGGGCGGCGAACAATCCAGAACTTCAGGCGACGACGTTTTCCAGCGTCCCGATGGGTTCTATGGTGATGCGCACCACGTCTCCGGACTGGAGCGAGAAGCTGTCGTCCGGCACGATGCCGGTACCCGTGAGGAGGTAGCAGCCCTGCGGGAAGCCGCATTCGCGATAGAGATAGGCTACCAACTCTTCAGGCGTACGTTTCATGGACGCCAGAGATGTGCTGCCCTCAAATACGACACGCTCGCCGCGCAGGATCCCCATACGGATTTCGGTAGAGGGAGGTAGCGGCTCCTCTGCAATCAGAAGCGCGGGGCCGAGCGCACAACATCCGTCGTACGTCTTTGCCTGGGGGAGGTAGAGCGGGTTCTCTCCTTCGATATCTCGCGCGCTCATATCGTTGCCGATGGTGTAGCCGATGATCCGGCCCGCGCGGTTGACGGCCAGCGCCAACTCCGGCTCCGGCACACTCCACCGGGAGTCTTTTCGGACGCGTACCGGGCTACCGGGACCGGAGACCCGGTGCCGGGTGGCTTTGAAGAAGAGTTCGGGCCGGTCCGCCTCGTAGACTCGGTCATAGAAGTCGCCGCCGCCCGCTTCCTTCGACTCATCCATCCGGGCTTTTTTGCTGCGGAGGTAGGTTACGCCCGCCGCCCACACCTCCTGGCTTCCGATGGGGGGGAGGAGGTGTTGCGCTGCAGGCCGGTTCAGGGTCGGGTCCGGTGTCGCGCCGGCGAGCAGCCGGGCCGGTGGGTCGTCTCTAGTGAATAGATCGTCCCAGGAGACATCGGCGAGCGGGAAGAAGGCACCGTCCTTCTCTGCGAGAAGGCTTGAAGCGGTCCGGTAGATCTTCATGATGAAACGTGTGGTGTGGGAGTGTGCGGTGAGGGAGCCTGCAAGCTATGACTTGCATTACGCTGCATTCCAGTCAAATACAGACGATCGCGGGAACGGCGCTCAAAAATACGCAAGATAGGCAATTCTCTCAGGCTCATTCTGCCTCAGTCCGTGGCCGAGAGGTTGAATGTGAGAGAGAGGGATGAACGGTATCGCGTGAGCCGGGAAATAGGTTCTTGTGGCATTTCTGCATGCACCCGGCGCGGCTGTTGGTCTATGCGGCTTCAGGTTTGTTTCATCTTCATGACGGTTTTCGGCCTGCTTTTGCGCAAGGGCATGCAGGTGGGTTTCGGAGGCGCTTTGTATAGGCCTCTCCGAAGAGATACCCCACCGGATAGAAACCATATGCCCTAATCCAGTACCGTCATGTCACACACACCCGTTCCTAGTTCATCCTACTCAAAAGCAGCGCGCTTTACGGTCTACGTAGCCACCGTTCTCAGCATCGTGATGGTGCTTTTCCCGCCCTTCACGAGCCTGAACGGAACGGAATACGCCATCATACTCACCGGTCCGGAGTGGTCACGTGCGGTGGGAGACCTGGGCGACAGCCTCGGGCTAACCGCACGCATCAACTGGGCCATCCTGGCAATGCAGCTTGCCGTCGTATGGCTGATCGTGTTAGGTGTGCGGCACTACCTCCTGAAAGAGCCGACAACTCCTCCGGTTACTTCGCTGGTGCTTGGCAGCTTGTTGTTCCTGTTCACTCCATCGCTCGCTGTGGGCCAGTCTGCCGCACCGGAAGGTGCTGCTGAAGAGGCTACCGTCGGTGTCCAGGGTGGGCGATTCGGTGTCGGTTTCACGTCGTCGTGGCCTGCGTACGGTCTGAGCGGCACCATGCAAGTGAGTGAGTCCCTGACTGCGGAAGCCGTGCTGGGTATGCTCGGCACCGTTTCCAATTTCGGCGGGCGCCTCTGGTATCGTTTCAGCCGGAATCCCGCGTATGACCTGTACGGGTACGGGGCCGCCAGTATGTACCGGTACGGCTATAACCTGGGCGCGCTGGGCCGCGGGAGCGAGAACGTGCTCGGCTTCGGGGGCGGCGCAGGTGTTGAAGCCAGCCTCAGGACCCTTTTCGGAGACGAGAACTTTCCCCCGATTTTCGTGAACGCCGAGGCTGGTTTGGCCTTCGCCAACTTCGAGTATTACAACTTCTCGTCGTTCACCCTCGGAGCCGGTATTCACTACCGCTTCGGAGGCAAGTGACGTGTTCTTCCTGCTAAACGGATATAGTCTATGCTTCGGTATACGCTTATCATCGCTGTCCTGCTCATAGCCACGGGTTGCGATTCCGCAGGAGAATCAGAGGACGATTTGCTCGCTTCGGGTGACGTCGTAGCTCGCATCGATGGCGTGGAGTTCAAGTCAATAACTGCTACGGCAGCAGTTCAATCCAACTACCTGACTGTGGGCTCAGGCGCGGCGCGTAGCCCGGGTGCTACGGGACTCGCGTTCACGCTGTACCCCTTCACCGGTGCAGGCACCTATACGCTGCAGAGTGGCCAGACTGCGAGCAACGCCGTTGTGACCGTCACGGGGAACGGTGAGAACCATATCTTTTCGACGGCACTGAAAGGAGGTGGAGCCGTTGAGGTGACCGAGATTACGGGGGAACGTGTTCGAGGGACTTTTAGCTTCACGGCGCAAAATGAAGCGGGCGAGGTCATTCACGTCACAGATGGACGGTTCAATGTCCGGCTTACGCAGGGAGCCGGCGGGGCACAGACCAGTCTGGAAACCGCGGCCATTCAGGCCTTACGGTGATAGTTGCGCGGCTGTGGTCTCCAGTTCCGCGCGGAACCGGGCCGCTAGCGTGGGCCGGTCTGTTGCCTCGTAGATGGCGATCAGGTCTTCGCGCGCCGTTCGTAACCAGCTTACGGATGGCACCGTCTGTGCGGACAGGGATTCATAGCCGGCGAGGAGGTGGTGTTCGGCTTCATCGTGATGGCCCTGTCGAAGGAGTATCCGGCCAAGTTTGATCTGTGCGATGGCGGTTTGCACGTGGTTTTCGCCCAGTGTTTCCGTGAACCGTCCAATCGCCTCCCGGTACAGCGGTTCGGCCTGTTCGTAGTCTTCTTCTGTCAGGTATACGCCGCCCAAATTGGCCAGGGCGAGCGCGATGAGGTAGTGCCGGTCATCATAGGCGTTCCGGTAGATGGAGACCATGCGGCTATAGTACGAGCGCGCGGTGGACAGGTCGCCCTGGCCGAGCGCTACCGTTCCTAGTTCATTGAGCACAGAAGCAACGCGGGGGTGTTCCGGTCCATAGACCCGTTCCCGGACGGCAAGCGCCGGCCGGAGCACCTCCAGTGCTTCCTCGTAGCGTTTCTGAAACGCGAGGGTCTGGCCGAGCAAGATGAGCGTGGCGGCGGTCTCGAAATGGTCCGGACCGAAGTAGGGGAGCTTGATTTCTAGCGCCTGCCTGTAGAGCTGTTCGGCTTCGCGATAAGCGCCGCGCTGGAACTGTGCTGCGCCCAGGTTGACGAGAGCGTTTGCAACGTGGGGGTGTCTTTTGCCGTAGAGCTCTCGGTCGATTGCCAGTACCAGCCGGTTCAGGGAGTCAGAGGCTGCCAGGTTGCCGGCATAGAAGTGGGTATTGGCGAGCTCGTTCAGTGTTTCGGAGAGTTGCGGGCTACGCGCGCCGCGCGCGGTCTGGAGCCGGATGGCTTCTTCGAGCACCTCGATGGCCCCCGGATAGTCCCCTCGCCCTTGCAGTACCTGCCCGAGTGCCGTCAGCGCCCTGGACACAGAGGGGTGTTCGGGTGGGAGGTGACGACGGATCGTTTCCAACCCTTCCCGGGTCAGCCGCTCGGCTTCATCCAGCGCCGACTGATCGAGGCGCAGCAGGCCCATGGCTACCTGGCTCGCCGCTACGTCGGGGTGATCCAAGCCGTAGAGGGCGCGGCGCTGATCGAACGCCATTCGCAGGAGTGAATCCGCCCGGTCCAGTTGTCCCAGTTTCTGGTAAATGCCGCTGAGGGTCTGATAGAGTTCAGCCTGAATGGCAGGTTCTCCGTCGAGCACACGCGCTTCGCGGATACCGCGATCGATGAGGGTTCGCACGCGGAGTGTATCGGATGGACCTGTATCACTGTCTCCCTCAAACAGACCCAGCATGAATTGCTGGATTCGCTGCGTCCGGGCCGCTTCCGCGATGGCGGCATCGCGCGCCGTGGTCAGTTGAACGGTGTAGAACAGAATGAGGGCAGCGATCAGCGTCGTTACCAGGACTGCACCCGTAACACTGTTCCGGTTTCTACGGAGGAACTTTCCCGTCCGGTAGGCCAGCGTGTCGGGACGCGCCTCCAAGGGTTTTTCGTGCAAGAAGTTCTCGAGGTCCCGTATCAGGGCTTCCACCGTGGGGTAGCGTCGCTGCGGGTCCTTGTGCATTGCCGTCAGGCACAGCACGTCCAAGTCTTTCCAGGCGCGTTTATCGAACGAGGAGCGAAGCGACACGTCAGCCGCCTGACCAGCGAGTACAGAGGGTTTCTCGGGTTCCTGTTCAAGAATGAGGGTTTCGATCTGGCCGGGGGTGCGACCGGATACATCGAACGGGAGTCGATCGGTCAGTAGCTCATAGAGGATGACGCCAAGGGTATATACGTCGGTATAGACACCCACAGGCTCGCCCTGGATCTGTTCGGGGGCCGCGTAGGCCGGTGTCATGAACCGAAGTCCCGTATAGGTTTGATGGGCAGGTTCGTCCAGTTCATCGAGCTTCTTCGCGATGCCGAAGTCGAGTAGTTTGATCTGTCCCTCACCGGTTACCAGAATATTGGATGGTTTGAGGTCTCGGTGAATGACTGCCTGGCGGTGTGCATACTGCACGGCCTCACATACGGCACGAAACAGCCGCAGGCGTTCGGGAATCGAGTGTTTGTTTGTGGTACAGAAGGTCGTAAGCGGAACGCCCTCTACGTACTCCATGATGAAATAGGGTGTCCCATCAGGTAGTACGTTAGCGTCGTATAGTCTGGCAATGGACGGGTTGTTGAGCTGGGCGAGCGTTTGTTCTTCACGAGCGAAGCGGGCGCGCCGGTCCTGCGAGAGCGATGCGTCGCGTAAGAACTTGATAGCAGCCAGGCTTTGAAGGTCTTCGCGTTCTGCGAGGTAGACGACCCCCATTCCTCCCTCTCCAAGCAGCTTCCGGATGCGGTAAGGGCCGATGCGTTGAGGTAGCAGAACCGCACCGGAGAGTATCGTATGTGCCGTGCGGGCGAGATCCTGGTCCAGCAGCGAAGCCTCTCGGGCATCTTCTTCCAGGAGGGTTAGCACGTCCGATACGAGTGAGGGATCATCGCCGCACGCAGCTTCCAGAAAGGTCAGTCTTTCGGAGGCGGGTAGATCGATGGCATCATAGAAGAGGGCTTGCATGCGGGCCCAACGGGCAGCGTCCATGTGCGTTTCGACACGTTGATGGTAAGAGGTCCGCGGACGGCTACCGCGCGCGGCGTACTTCAGCAGAAAGCCACGCGCGTGCCGCGCGCCAATCCCGCAGGATTGTCGATTCGGACACGCCGAGCAATGCGGCGATTTCGGCGAGGTCGAATCCACCGAAGAAGCGGTATTCGACCATCAAGGCCTGGCGTGGGTGGACGCGGGCAAGGGTTTCCAGGGCGGCATCCAGCGCGAGTACATCCTCGGAGTGGCCGGATCCGGTTCCGTCGAGCATTTCGTCGAAGGTGACGAACGCGTAGGCTGCGCCGCGTTTGAGGGCGCTGCGCCTTCGTGCGGCTTCGACCAGCACCTGGCGCATGGCGCGCGCTGCAATCCGCTTGAAATGCAAGTGTGAATCCGGTACTGGCGGCAGTGAGTGCGCGAGCTTTACGTAGGCCTCGTTTACCAGTGCCGTCGGGTTGAGCGTTTCGCTCGGATCATGCCGGCGTACGGTAGCGGCGAGCCGGCGCAACTCTTCATAGGTTGCGTCGAAGAGGCGGTCCAGTACGGATCGATCGTCCTGCATTACTGCTGATATGGTTCGGCAGGGCTATTGCTCGAGAAGGACACCTCGGTCGTATTCAGGTTCAGGGCGGTTTGAATATAGATGCTAGCCTTGAACCAGGCAGGTCGTTTTGGCGCATGATGCGTCCATATGCAGAGCAGCGGTGGCGGTCGTTGCTGATTTCCCATGCGTCCCGATTGCCTGCATCGGAGATCAGGCGCTTTTTCGCCAGGTTAAGGAGCGGAACGCGTACATCCGAGGCGGGTCTGGGCAAAAATGAATACCCAAGCTGTAATACAGGTTGACAGGAAGACAGGTTATTAATATGTTACCAATGTTGTAGCGGCGACGGTATCCATCCTAGGGTTCCCTCTCATGCTGGATGTTGATCCGGTAAATCGTGAAGCGCTTTCAGACCAAGTGGCTGATCGGTTGCTGGGGTATATCATCTCGAAAGGGTTGGAGTCCGGCACGCGGCTTCCTTCTGAGCAGAAGCTGGCTGATGAGTTCGGCGTGAGCCGTCCGGTGGTGCGCGAGGCACTTCGCTCACTGGCCGGGCAGCGCATCATCCAGATCGTGAACGGAAAGGGGGCTGTCGTAAACCCTCTGAATGGATACCTGCTGGGTGTGTTCTTTCAGCGGGCGGTGAAGCTGGACGAGCAGCTCATCTATGATTTCATGGAGGTGCGCCAGTGGCTCGAGATCCAGATGGCCCGTCAGGCAGCCGTCCGCCGGACGAAAGCAGATCTTGACATTCTCGGCGATCTCGTGGCGAAGATGCAGGGTCTGGAGGGTGATACGGGGGAATATGTAAAGCTAGACGTCGAGTTTCACATAGCCATTGCACGCGCTGCTCGCAATGTGATCCTGTTTCACATCGTTGCTTCCATGCGGAAGGCGCTCCCGCAGGTTATTTCTGCCGTTTTCAGCGGGCAGCCTTCGCCGGAGGCGCTTCGTGCTTTCCTGCAGCGATCGAGGAGCCAGCATGCGGCGATCCATGATGCGATCGTCCGGCAGGATGGGGGCGGGGCTGAGCGTGCGATGTCCATTCACTTAGCCGACGCATACGAATCTATATCGCAGCGCGTCGATATGGGTGCTGGTAAAGAGGAGAGAGCAGTTCGGTCTATCGTGTAGTGCTGCTCGGAGGTTCGTCATGTCTGTTTCATAGCGCAAGGCCGATGGGAGTCGGCCCGTTCCGGTCGAAAGGTTGCAAGGTGCCGAGTGGGATGCATCCGCGATGGCGGATGCCGTGCGTGGTTGGGTATGCATGCCGTCCATTTACGCCGCGCACCTGAGGAGCCCGCGCTCCGGCAGGATTGTGCCATTTCCGGGTCGTTTCGTCAGCGCTGTAAATCCAAGTGTGGTTCAGGTAACGGGTGTACGTGGCGTTTGGTCGCTGCGTCATCGCGTGTGGGGAAGAATGTCAACACATGTGTCAATGATACATGTGTATACAAATACGTTAACGAGGATGTTTGAATCGGGATTATGAGAGGCACCATGTAGAGATCTTAGAAATGACCCCCTGCGAATTGCTGCGCGTCTTCGGGCGTGGCAGTCGAAAAGCCCCTATACGATAGATGCTCCGCGGCGAATCCTCGTGCGGAGCCGGGCGCACACGCTTTCACAAATACTATCACCAGTTATGCAGATGTTGAGACGATTAGCCGCACTCACCTGTCTCCTGATGCTCGCGTCGACGGCCTATGCGCAGTCTGGCTCGACCGTGCGGGGGACTGTTACGGATGCCGACACGGGAGATCCGCTTCCCGGCGTCAGCATTCTTGTCAAGGGCACGGCGCAGGGTACCATTACGGGGATCGACGGCGACTACACGCTGAACGTCCCGGCCGGGTCGGATTCCCTGCAGTTTTCCTATATCGGATATGTGACACAGACGATCGCCGTTGCCGGACGCTCGGTCATCGACGTGGTCATGCAGTCGGAAGCACTTCAGGGTGATGAGGTCGTGGTGGTCGGGTACGGTACGCAGCGCAGGGAAGCGCTAACGGGTTCGGTTGCGACGGTGACGGCAGACGACCTGGCGCGTTCGAGTGCGACGACGACCTCGGGCGCCCTTGCGGGTAAGGTCCCCGGTGTGCTCGTGCGGCAGCCTGAAGGGCGGCCCGGCGCCAGTGCGATGCTTCAGGTCCGTAACATGGGTACCCCCTTGTACGTGATCGACGGTATTCCGAAGGACGAGGGTCAGTTCAATAACATCGACTTCAACGATATCGAGAGCATCTCGATTCTCAAGGACGCTTCGGCTGCGTCCATTTATGGTGTGCGTGCCGCCAATGGTGTCATTCTAGTGACGACGAAAAAGGGTCGGCAGAACCAGGAGAATACGGTCGAAGTCAAGTCGTACCTCGGCTTCCAGAGCTGGAATCGATTCCCGCGTGCAGCCGATGCGGCGACGTTCGTGCGTGCGCTGGCTGAGGCCGACATGAACCAGTCGGGGCAGACGAACTGGACTGAAGAGGAGTTGGCCAAGTGGAAAGCCGGTACGGAGAAGGGGTACCGTGGATTCGACTGGTACGACTTCGCCGTTCGGAGCAACGTGCCGAAGCAGTATCTCCAGGTCAGCACGACGGGCGGAAGCGACAAGGCCAACTACTACGTGTCGCTGGGTCGCGTCAACGACGAAGGTGTATTCGAGGGCTACGGGTTCGACCGGACCAACATCCAGGCCAACGTGGACACGAAGATCGGAGGTCGCCTGACGGTCGGTGCGCAGGTCAACGGACGTATCGAGCGCCGGGCCAACCCGGGTAACCCCGGAGTCGACGACTACTGGCAGCCGATCTTCGGCCTCTACCGCAACCTGCCGACGGAGCGTCCTTACGCCAACGACAACCCGAACTATCCGGCTGCGACGAGTAACGGCGCCAGCAACTATGCGACGCTGAACTACGACGTGTCCGGCTGGCACGAGAATACGTGGCGTGTGGCGCAGCTGAACGTCAACGCGGGATACAACTTCCCGGTCAAGGGACTTACGGGTAAGGCCATCTTCGGGTACTACCTGGCCGACAACGTGGAAGAGACGTTCGAGTACACGTACGAATTGTACACGTACGACGAGGCTACCGATACGTACGTCGTAACGGGTGGAAACCAGAACCCATACCGAGATCGCCGGCTCCAGAAAGTTGAGGAAAACATCCTCCAGCTGCAGCTGAACTACGATAACAGGTTCGGTGCGCACGAGGTAGGGCTTGACGCCGCGTTCGAAGCGAACGAGCGCTCCACGCCGAGCTTCTGGTTCCGCTCGCAGCCGTCCACCAACTACATCGACCTCGTCAACTTCAACGAGCTGGCTGAACTTTCCGACTCGCGCTGGGAAGAGGCACGTATGGGCTTTGCGGTGCGCGCCAACTACGGCTACGACGATCGCTACCTGCTCGAAGTGGCAGGCCGTTACGACGCCTCGTGGCAGTTCGCGCCCGGCAAGCGCTGGGGTCTCTTCCCGTCGGTGTCCGCCGGCTGGAGGATTTCTGAAGAATCCTTCTACAAGCACAGCAGCCTCAGCGATGTGCTGACGAACCTCAAGCTGCGTGCTTCCGTCGGTCAGCTGGGTGACGACCGGGTCGGCATCGGTCCGTTCGACTACCTCGAAGGTTATAACTTCCGGAGGGGTAGCTACGTGTTCGACGGAACCCTGGTCACGGGTATCGAGCCGCGCGGGTTGCCGGTCACGAACATCTCCTGGACCCGGAGCACGATGACCAACGTCGGTCTCGATTTCGGACTCTGGAATAATACCCTGTCCGGTACGATCGAAGGCTTCTACCGCAAGCGTACCGGTCTGCCGGCGCGCAAGTGGGACGTGCTGATTCCGGAGGAGGTGGCGATCTACCTGCCGAACGAGAACCTGAATGCCGACGTGCATACGGGTGTCGAGGGTTCGCTGACCTATGCGAACGTCATCGGGGATGGTATCCAGCTCTCCGTGGGCGGCAACTTTACCTTTGCACGCCAGCGTGACCTGTACACCTACAAGCCTCGCTTCGGCAACTCGTGGGACGAGTACCGTACCTCCATCGAGGATCGGTGGGCGTTCCTGAACTGGGGTTACCAGGTGATCGGTCAGTTCAAGTCCCAGGAGGAGATCGACAACTACCCGGTCGACATCGACGGGCGGAACAACACCACGTTGCTTCCCGGTGACTTCATCTATAAGGACGTGAACGGGGATGGCATCATTACGAGCCTCGACGAGCGGCCGATCGGCTATCGTCAGGGTGCGCTGCCGTACCTGAACTTCGGATTCAATACGTACACGGCGTACAAGGGCTTCGATCTGGCGCTCAACTTCGCCGGCGCTGCGTTTGCCAGCTACACCCGTAACTGGGAGATGCGAATTCCTTTCCAGAATAATGCCAACTCCCCGGCCTACATGTTCGAGGATCGCTGGCACCGGAAGGACATTTTCGATCCCAACAGCGAGTGGGTCCCGGGTACCTACCCGGCTCTGAGAAAAGGGTTGGCCGGCCACAGCAACATGCGGCACAACGATTTCTGGACGGAGAACGTGCACTACCTGCGCCTCGAAAACGTGGAGCTGGGCTACACGTTGCCGAAGACGCTGATCGACCGCTTCAGCATCGATCGGATGCGCGTCTATGCGAGCGCAGCGAACCTGTTCTCGCTGGACAACATGAAGAAGTACGGCATCGATCCGGAAGTCGCTTCCGATAACGGACTTCAGTATCCGCAGACCCGAATGGTCAGCCTGGGTGTGACGCTGGGCTTCTAAGCCGGTCAGCACCTGACTGCAGGTCTCTTTTCCTCACCTGAACGAGGGAAGAACCTCTCTAAAGCCTGACCCTCGCTTTCGGAGAGGTTCTTCCCTCGGCAGGGAGGCACCAGAAATGGTGGGTGGTCCTGCAGATCGTGGCCGAAAACGCCAAATCCAATTATTCGAACTCAATTACGATGAGAATCACGTCGAAATTCGTTCTGCCCATCGTCGCATTATCGCTGTCGATGTACATCGCGGGATGCGACTTTCTGGGCGGTGACTTTCTAGACAGAAAGCCGAACGATCTCCTGCTGGAAGACCAGGTCTGGAGTGATCCCAAGTTGATCGACGGTGTTCTGGCAAACTTTTATGACCGCCTGCCCGAGTGGAAGGCGCTGAACAACAACCACCATGGTTTCGCTCAGGTGGACGAAGCCATGTGGAGCGGTGGCGGCAACGATCCGAATAACCTGGTCAACTATCCGTACGACTGGTGGCGTATCTGGGATTACAACCTGGTTCGTCAGATCAACCAGTTCATCGAGAAGGTGCAGGCTGCACCGAAGCTGACCGAGGAGCAGAAGCAGGCTTACACGGCAGAAGGCCGATTCCTCCGCGCCTATATGTACTTCGAGATGGTCAAGCGCATGGGAGGTGTGCCGCTCATCACGCAGACCTACGAATACGACTTCAGCGGAGACCCCTCTTACCTGCAGTTCCCGCGGAATACGGAGGCCGAGGTCTATGACTTCATCTCCTCCGAACTCGAAGCCATCAAGGACCAGCTTCCGACGGACACCAATCCGAGCCGGGCAAACAAGTGGGTCGCGCTGGCGATGAAGTCGCGTGCGATGCTGTACGCCGGTTCGATTGCGAAGTACAATAACCTGATGGCACAGCCCATCACGCTCCCCGGCGGTGAGGTAGGTATTCCGGCGGACCGGGCTACGGGCTACTACGAGCAGGCTCTCGCTGCTGCGAAGGAGATCATCGACAGCGGTCTGTACAGCCTGTACAACAACAACCCGGACAAGGGGGCGAACTTCTACGAGGCGCTCACCAGCAAGCAGAACAACCCCGAAGTCATCTGGGTGAAGGACTGGACGCTCGAGGGCAAATACCACAACTGGACCTACAACATGATTCCTCGCTCGCTGCGTGAGGACAACGAAAACGGTTCAGAGCTTTCGCCCTCGCTCAACCTCGTGGAGGCGTTCGAGTACCTGGACGGATCGCCGGGTAAGCTGAAGACGCGTACTGAGGATGGGTCCGACTACGTGTACTACGACAATCCGGAGGACATCTTCGCGAACAAGGATCCTCGCCTCTGGGGCACGGTGATTTATCCCGGCGCGGAATTCAAAGGGAAGGAGGTTAACATTCAGGCAGGTCTTCTCGTCTGGAACGAGGAGAAGGGGGATTATGATATAGTCACCTCCAACACGCTGGGCGCCAAGGATGAGCAGGGCAACCTGATCGTCGGTCTGGATGGTCCACACCCGTCCGAGTTCCACGTCACGAATACCGGTTTCTACCTGCGCAAGTACGTTGACTCGCGGCCGGGTGCCGGTCAGCGCGGTCAGGGTACGGACATGTGGTGGGTCCGGTACCGGTACGCGGAAGTGCTGCTGAATGCGGCTGAGGCTGCGCTCGAGCTGGGCCGCACGGGAGAGGCGCTTTCCTACATCAACGAGGTGCGGGAGCGCGCCGGATTCGGCCCGAACAGCCTGACGTCGCTTACGATCGAAGACATCCAGCATGAGCGGCAGGTCGAGTTTGCCTTCGAAGCGCACCGACTCTTCGACCTGAAGCGCTGGAGAATCGCGCACGAGGTGTGGAATGGCGACCCGAGCTCGCGTAACACCAAGATCTATGCGCTGTGGCCGTACCGGGTCGTGCGCCCGGGCGACCCGCGGGACGGGAAGTACGTCTACATCGAGCAAGTGGCGCCGCGTTTCTCGGGCCTGCGCAACTTCCGGATGGGTAACTACTACTCGTCGATTTCGGACGGCGTAATCAGCGCTAACCCGAAAATCGTCAGGAACCCGTTCCACTGATAGAAGGCACGGCAGGATATCTGCCGCCTGATTCACGCGAGCATTGATGGAGGCTCCGGGATCGGTGAGGCCGGTCCAGAACAGGAAGATCACCGATCCCGGGACTCTATTTCGTACCTACATCCGCAACTATGAAAAGATTATCATACCTGACGTTAGCCCTTGCCGCACTCCTTTCGGCGTGCGAAATGGATAACTACGACGAGCCGGAATCCATCCTTCAGGGACGTGTCGTTTATGAAGGGCAACCGGTAAGCGTACGGCAGAACGGCGTCCAACTCGAGCTGTGGCAGGACGGTTATCAGGAGAAAGAGCATATTCCGGTGCACGTGCACCAGGACGGCACATACCGGGCGACGTTGTTTGACGGAGAGTACAAGCTGGTCCGCAAGCAGAACAACGGGCCGTGGGTGAACAACCCGGATACCATCCGGGTCCAGCTCAACGGGTCGCAGACGCTCGACGTCCCCGTGGTGCCCTATTTCATCATCAAGGATGCAAGCTTCACGCGTAACGGTGCTTCCCTGACGGCCACGTTCCGTGTAGAGCAGATCGTAGATGACAGAGATCTGGAGCGGGTTACCCTCTTCGTGGGTACGGGCCAGTTCGTGGACCCGAACTACAACGCAGGCAGGGTCGACCTGAACGCTTCAGAGATCGCGGACCTCAATGCACCGATCACGTTGACCCTCGAACTGCCTGCCTCCCTGCAGGACCGGGCGTACTTCTTTGCCCGCGTTGGCGCGAAGACAGCAGGTGTAGAGGAAATGATCTACACGCAGTCTCAGAAGATTCAGGCTCAGTAACGACGTGCCTGGCCGGTGTTCTGGCCGTGACTAGCGGAGCTTTTCTCCGCCGGTCGAACAGGAGGGCGGCAACACTGTAGCCAGTCTGAGAGGGAGTGCCGAATAAAAATCCGAGTCGCTTTTGACTATGCCACGGCCAATCGGCATCTTCTACCCCGTTTCCGTGCAGAGCGCGCTCTGCACGGAAACGGGAGGCTCAGGCCGTTCGAACACGGGGGATGCCCGTTTTTCGGGTATTCTGCGTCTCAGTTATGACCGGCGGCGGGAGGCCACGTTTGTGCAAACACGCCTGCTGTCGCACCCTTGAACACCATCATGTATCGTTAACGGAGTGTAGCATGGCTGCATCAACAGAAACCGGGTCCGTCCAGATCAACCGGAACAGGCTTTTTTTTGGTACGTGCTTCGCGCTGGTACCGACTGCCGCGGCAATGGCCATCGTCGGCAATATCCTCGGGCCGCTCAAGGCTGATTTCATTCTGACGAACTACGAAGTCGGCATCATCGGTGGAACGACGCTCTGGGGTATGGCCATTTCGCAGATCCTGCTGGGAGCTTTTGCCGACTTCGGCATGCGCAGGATGATGCGGATGGCCTTTCTATGCCACCTGCTAGGTACGGCTACGATGATCTCGGCGACATTCTTCGCCGGGCAGTCATCTGCGTTCTGGGTACTCTTTCTAGGTGCGCTGATTCTCGGCCTTGGGAACGGGCTCGTGGAGGTCTTCGGCAATCCGCTCGTAACTGCCCTTTTCCCGGAAAACAAGACGACAAAACTGAATCAGTTCCACGGGTGGTTTCCCGGGGGCATGGTTATCACGGGCCTGGCCAGCTATGGATTGAGCCTGACCGGCATCGGCGGCTGGGAGCTTCAGATGGCGATGATCTTCATCCCCATCCTGATCTACGGCTCCCTGATTATGGGTGAGCCGTTCCCGGAAACTGAGGGCGTACAGGCTGGCGTTTCCTTCAAAGACATGTTCCGGGCGACATTTACGAGTCCGCTGTTCCTCGTCATGTTCTTCTCTATGATGATCACGGCCTCGCTGGAGTTGGGTCCGATGCGCTGGATCCCATCTGTGCTGCAATCCGGCGGCGTTCCAGGCATTCTGGTTCTCGTATGGGTCAGTGGTCTGATGGCTCTGCTGCGCTTCTTTGCAGGGCCGCTCGTCGAGAAGTTCTCGCCGACTGGTCTTCTTCTGGCGAGCGCGGTCATCTCTGGCATCGGTTTGTATCTGCTCAGCATCGTGGAGACGCTCGGGTTGATCTACGTCGTGGCTACCGTTTTTGCGATCGGCGTCGCCTTCTTCTGGCCGACCATGCTGGGCTTCGTGAACGAGCGCATTCCGAGAACCGGTGCGCTGGGGCTCGGTCTGATGGGCGGCATCGGCATGGCGATTACGGGCGCGGTCACGATTCCAATAATGGGAGACATCGCCGACCAGTACGTTCCGGATATGCTCCCGGTACAGGAGACGGTTGCCGTCCTTTCGAGCGCGGTAGAGGACATGCCGCCTCTCCTCGCCGATCTGCCCGCAGCGCGGCAAGCCGACGTCGAACAAACGATTCAGCTCTCGCAGACCGCTCTGGATGCATACGAGGCGAACGGCGAGTTGCCAGGCAATGCTACAGCCAACGCGCTACGTGCCATTACCAGCAGCGGGGTGGATGTTCCTGCCGTAGAGCAGGCCCAAGCCTTGCTGAGTCCGGC
The DNA here is from genome assembly GCA_041690215.1 of Rhodothermales bacterium. GTDB lineage: Bacteria > Bacteroidota > Rhodothermia > Rhodothermales > DASSAV01 > DASSAV01. The sequence goes on along the minus strand of JAWLHQ010000005.1, from coordinate 96,606 downwards.
TGAGAACTACGGCGGCCGGATGTCCTTCCGGTATGTTGCGCCGCTCGCGGTCATCATTACTGTAATCTTCAGCGTGCTGTACTGGCGCGATAAGCAGGCCGGTGGGTATCGAGCCGAGCGTATCGGGGTAAGCCAGGATGCGGCGCATTCAGTAACGACATGAGCGATCCGCCCGCCGCCGTAGTACGGCGGCGGGCAGATTACATGATGGACGGCTTTCGTCTATCCGGACAACAACGCTATCAATTATCTCTACGATGATGAAAAGAAAGACTCCATTGAGCCTCTCGTTTGGTATACTCTGCGCGTTGCTCATTTTTGCCGGCTGTGCGCAGCCCGACGCAGCTCCGGAGGCGGCCAATGGAGCGCAAGCCGACCCGGCGCACGTACTGATCGTCGGGGGAGGGTCGAGCCACGATTTCGACCGGTGGTTCAATGAGGCCACGGTTGCTACGCTTGAGTCCGCAGGAGTTCGCGCGAGCTACACCGACGTGCCGGAGCAAGTCTTGCCGGCGCTCGCGGAGGCGGATATTCTGTATCTGACGAACAACCAGCCGCTGCCCGATTCCGCGCTACGCGCCGCCATCTTCAACGTGGCCGAGTCCGGTAAGGGGCTGATGATCGGCCACGCCGGAGCATGGTACAACTGGGCAGATTGGCCGGAATACAACAAGACCCTCGTCGGTGGTGGTACGCGCAGCCACCGGCACTACGGAGAGTTCACCGTGACGGTGGTAGATACCACGCATCCTGTCATGGAAGGCGTGCCGTCGACGTTTACGCTTGCCGACGAGTTGTACCGCTTCGAGCAGGACCCCGAGGGTACGCCGATCAAGGTGCTGGCGACGGCTGAGGAGGTCGAGACCGGTGAGGTCTACCCGATCGTGTGGGAAGTGCTTCACCCGGGCGGGCGGATCGTGGTAAATACGCTGGGACATGACGAGGCGGCTCACACGCACCCTGCCTATCAGAAAATCTTGCAAAACAGCGCGCGGTGGGTCAGCGGACAAAGCCTGTAATCCGGTGCACGACATTTAGCGGGATTCGCATTCACTATTCATTATGCGCGGGCCCAGGCACGCTTTATATATAAGGCAGGAAAACACCCTCGCGATACCACGGTGGCGATCTGTCATGCCGTGCGCTTGTCCACGTGCCGGGCCATCGAGGGCGGGTATCGTGAGTGGGACACCGGATAAACGGTGCTCCTGGTTGCCAGGCTAACGGCTACGGCGAATAGAAACAGGCCAAGAGCAGATCGCTTCAGTTCAGGCCATTGTCTTCTTGCTATCATTCATTCAGGCATGAGATTCATGAAGTTTGGTAATGGGATGAGGTCGCACGCAGGATGGATAGGCGTGCTCAGTATTCTGGCGGCAGCGGTGCTGTTCGCCGCATGTACGCCTGCCTATACGAATAAGGACGCGAACGTAAACCGCACGGGCAAGCCGGGTCAGGCAGCGACAGTTCAGGCGAAGCAGGAGGAGCTTCATGTACTCTTTCTGGGTGACAATGGCCATCACAAGCCACTGGAGCGCCTGCGTGACATCGCCACGCCGATGCTCAACCGGGGCATCAAGCTGTACTACACCGAGGATCTGAATGACATCAACCTCGAGAATCTGCGGCGCTACGATGCCTTGATGCTCTACGCCAACTATGAAGGAGATATGCCCAAGGCGGCGGAAGAGGCGCTTCTGACGTACGTGGCTGAAGGGGGCGGGTTCGTACCGGTTCACTCGGCGGCGGGCAACTTCCGGACTTCGGAGGCCTTCGTCAATCTGCTCGGGGCGCAGTTCCATAGCCATGGCACGGGCGTGTTCAGAACCCGCATTGCTGAGCCGAATCACGAGGTGATGAAGGGCTTTCAGGGGTTTGAGAGCTGGGATGAGACGTATGTCCACCACCGGCACAATACGGAGAACCGGACGGTCCTGAGCTATCGCGACGACGAGCCGTATACATGGGTTCGCACGCATGGAGAAGGGCGCGTGTTCTATACGGCCTGGGGCCACGACGAGCGCACGTGGCGTAACCCCGGTTTCCATGAACTGCTGGAGCGGGGCATCCGCTGGGCGGCAGGACAGGACGTGCAGCAGGTGCTGGCGTCGCGTAAAATTGAAGATCCGCGTACGTACACGGTACTCGACGTTCCTTTCCCACCGCCGCATAGTGTCCGGTTGCAGTATGAGGCGACCGAGGGCCCCATGGACCGGAAATCGAATTACCCGCTCTATTACCAGATGCAGGACCCCCTCTCTCCGGAGAAGTCTATAGAGCGGATGATCGTGCCTGCCGGATTCCGGGTCGAGCTCTTCGCGTCCGAGCCGGATATCGTGAATCCGATCGCAATGAACTGGGACGAGCGGGGCAGGCTATGGATCGTCGAGTCCACGGCATATCCCTATCCGGCCGATTTCTGGGTGGATGGAGCCGGTAACCGGGACCGTATCATCATTGCGGAGGACACGGACGGCGACTACCGTGCGGACAAGTTCACAGAGTTCGCCAACGGCCTGAATATTCCGACAGCCATCACTTTCCATGATGGCGGCGTGATCGTCCAGCAGGCTCCGCAGACCCTCTTCCTGAAGGACACGGACGGAGATGACGTGGCGGACGTGCGGGAGGTTCTGTTCGAGGGCTGGAGCCAGTACGACACACACGCCGGTCCGAGCAACATCCATTACGGCCTGGATAACTGGATCTGGGGTGTGTTGGGCTACTCCGGCTTTAAGGGAACGGTCGGCGGAGAGCAGCACGAATTCCGAATGGGCGTATACCGGTTCAAGCAGGACGGCTCCAAACTGGAGTTTCTCCGCCGGACCAACAACAACACCTGGGGCCTGGGCTTCAACGAGCAGGGCGGGCCGTTCATCTCGACGGCCAACGGAAACCCGAGCACGTATCAGCCTTTCCCCAAACGGCTCTACGACCTGTTGCCGGACATGCCGGACCCCGTCACGGAGAGCATTTCTGCGACGGCCCGAATGATTCCGCTCGACAATGAGTTCCGGCAGGTGGACTGGGTAGGTGCATATACAGCCGGTTCCGGCCACGGGATCTATACTGCCCGGGCGTATCCGAAGGAATACTGGAACCGGATCGGTTTCGTAGCCGAGCCGACAGGCCACCTGGTCGGAGAGTTCAAGCTGGAAGAAAAGGGATCGAGCTACCAGGCATCGCATCCGCGTAACCTGATTGCCAGCGACGACCAGTGGTTCTCGCCGGTTGTCGCGGAAGTCGGCCCTGATGGCAACGTGTGGATCGCGGACTGGTACAACTACGTGATCCAGCACAATGCGGAAAGCGACCGGCAGAAGCCGACGCCAGGGAACGCCTATGCGAACCCGCTGCGCGACAGGAAGCACGGCCGGATCTACCGGATTGTATATGAAGGCGCACCCGAGCCCGATGTGAAGACGCTGGCCGGAGCTTCTCCGGAGAAACTCGTTGAGACGCTTCGGGACGACAACATGCTCTGGCGCAAGCACGCCCAGCGGCTGCTCGTCGAGCGGGGGAAGACGGACGTAGTGCCTGCGCTCATCAAGCTCGTAGAGGACCGTAGCGTAGACGAGATCGGTCTGAATGTGGGCGCCATCCACGCGCTCTGGACGCTCCACGGTCTGGGCCAGCTGGATGGCCAGAACGCGGAGGCTCTCGCCGCTGCAAAGAGCGCCCTCAAGCACCCCTCGGCTGGTGTGCGGCAGAATGCCGTTCAGGTGTTGCCGAAGGAGCAGGTGGCTCAGGCCATTCTCGATGCAGGCCTCCTGCAGGATGCCCATGCGCAGGTTCGCCTGGCCGCACTGGTAGCGCTCGCCGAGGCGCCTGCTTCGAACGAAGCCGGACGCGGCATTTTTGCGCTCCTCCAGCAGCAGGAGAACATGCAAGACCAGTGGATCCGCGAGGCGGCCACCCTGGCGGCATCCGTTCACCACGAAGGCTTCCTGAGTGCGGCGGATGCGGCTGGTGCGCTCGCCAGTGCCCGTCCGCAGGAATCGGAAAACCTGCTCACGAATGCTTCCTTCGAACAGGTGGAAGGCGACAAGCCGGTTGGCTGGTCCTCACGCACGTATGCCGGCAATGCCGAGTTCACGCTGGCAAAGGGAGAAGGCCGTAACGGCGGCAATGCCCTGAAGATCACATCGACGACAGGAGCAGATGCCAGCTGGTTCAGCAATAGCGTTCCGCTCAAGAAAGGCACCCGGTACGTGGCAGGCGGCTGGATCCGGACGAAGAACTTCCAGCGTGGTACCGGCCGGGGTGCACAGTTCAACGTCAATGGGCCCCCGGCGGAAAGCGCGCGTACATCTGCCGTCGAAAATGCCAGTGATTGGACCTATGTAGAAAAGACCTTCTCGATGCCCGAGAATGTCGATGGGTCGCTCGACCTGTTGTTCGGCGGGTGGGGAAGCTCCACCGGTGAGGTCTGGTTCGACGACGTGGTCCTGAAGGAAATTGGACCGGATCCCAGCACGACGCTGGCAGGTGTGGTCAGCCTCATCCGGGAGCACCGCTCCGGCGCAGCAGGCACGGGCAACGTGGCTGCTGGTGAGGCGGCCCAGGATGACGCGGATGTCATTCTGGAGATCGGTGTGAAGCCCGACGTGCTTCAGTTCGACAAGGCCGAGCTGCGTGCCCAGGCGGGACAGAAGGTGAAGGTGGTCTTCAACAACACCGACAATATGGAGCATAACCTGGTCTTCATCCTGCCCGGATCGTTCGAGCGGGTGGGCCAGATGGCAGACGAGATGGCCCTGACGGCCGAAGGTCGCCAGCAGAACTACGTGCCGGACACGCCGGACGTACTTGCCGCCACGCCCGTCATCGAGCCGACTGGCACGTATGAACTGACGTTCACGGTGCCAGACAAGCCGGGAGAGTATATGTTCGTCTGTACGATCCCCGGCCATTGGCGCGTTATGTACGGCAAGTTCATAGTGGAGCCTGCGACGTCGAAAGCCTCGGAATAACACCGGTCCGGGTACGCTGTCTACACATTGGACTCGATCAGAGACGTAGAGGGGAGGCCAGTAATGGCCCCTCTACGTCTCGATCCGGAATCATGTGACTACGACAGTTTCTCTGCCTGTCATTCGTTGTGCGGGACCGGATCAGCCTTCAGCTGGGATGACACGCAGCAGATCAGGGTGCCATCGCGCCGTGGCAACGGTACCGTAAAGCGGACCGGTGGATACACAAGTCCATCCTGATCCGGGGGAAGCCTGGCGCGGGTAGTTTCAAGGCGGATGATTCATCTGTTCCGGTTTGCTTTGATGTGCTCACCATGTGACTCACATGGAGAGGATGTCGCCAGGCCCGGAGACGTTGCGGTGGTCCATCAGACGGCATATCCAAGGACAGAGTCCGGCGATTTGCCGTAGGCCGGTGCCGCAGGGAGAGCTTGCGCCGCCACGCCAAGTCAGTCACATCTGTCGGCGGCTGTCTGTATGCTCATCGATGCTAATCCTATACGAGCTATGTCAAAAGAATTGCGGTTCGTCACGAACGATCTTGCCGTGCAGGAGCAATTGCCTCGCGGCCTTCATTTCTGGCTTTCGCGCCCGGATATTACGGGGAGTAAGAATCTGGTATGTGTCCGGGTAGAGGTAGAGCCGGGCAATGGTCACGCCTTCCATCGTCATCCCAAGATGGAAGAGTTTATCTACGTAATTTCCGGCCAGGCCGAGCAATGGATCGAGGACGAGTGTCGCGTGCTCGGGCCGGGTGAACTGGCTTTCATCCCCAAGGATGTGGTACACGCTACCTACAACACGGGTACCGAAAAGCTCGTGTTTCTTGCCGTACTATCACCGGCAGCCGAGCCGGGCGATACCGAGCCTGATATGGTAGACGTATCCACGGAAGAGCCGTGGCGATCCTTGAAGGCGCCTCTCTAATCAATCCCGCCGGTGCCGATCGGGTGGGATAATCAGATCAAGCGTATGAGCAAGACCATTCTCCTCATCGGGACACTCGATACGAAAGGTACCGAGTTCGCTTACGTTCGGGATCTGATCCACGCGCGCGGGCATCGCGTGCTCATGGTGGATACGGGCGTGCTAGGCGATCCGCTATTCACTCCGGACATCGGGGCGGACGAGGTCGCCGTAGCCGCCGGGACATCGCTCAAGCGCCTGCGTGAACGTGGAGACCGGGGGGAAGCCATCGACGCGATGATTCAGGGCGTGCGCACGCTCGTCCCCCGCCTGTATGCCGAAGGACGGTTCGACGGGGTGTTGAGCCTGGGGGGCGGTGGAGGTACGAACATGGCCACGTCCGCCATGCGGGAACTGCCCGTGGGCGTACCGAAGCTGATGGTGTCCACGGTGGCTTCGGCGGATACGCGCCCGTACGTGGGCGTGAAGGACATCACGATGATGTATTCCGTCGTCGATATCGCCGGGCTGAATCCGTTGTCGCGCCGGATCCTGGCCAACGCGGTAGGTTCCATCTGCGGAATGGTCGAACAAGAGGTCCCAGAAGCCGAGGACCGGCCCCTGATTGCGGCCTCCATGTTCGGTGTGACGACGCCGTGCGTGAACCAGATGCGGGAGCGCCTGGAGGCGGCGGGCTATGAATTGCTTGTCTTTCATGCCACAGGCACCGGCGGGCAGGCAATGGAGGGACTCATCGACGCCGGGTTCTTCAGCGCCGTAGCCGACATGACGACGACGGAGTGGTGCGACGAAGTGGTTGGAGGCATGTTGTCGGCAGGACCAGACCGCCTGGGGGCCGCCGCGCGGACGGGTGTTCCACAGGTTGTCTCCTGCGGCGCACTGGACATGGTCAATTTCCGCGCGCTGGATACGGTGCCGGAGCGGTTTCGTGACCGGCATCTCTACCGGCACAATCCGAACGTGACGTTGATGCGCACGACGCCGGAGGAGTGTGCGGAGATCGGGCGGCGGATTGCAGAGCAACTCAACAAGTCCACCGGCCCCACCACGCTGCTGATTCCGTTGAGAGGTGTCAGTTCGATGGATGCAGAGGGCCAGCCATTTCATGATCCGGAAGCGGATGCGGCGCTGTTTCAGGCGTTACGTGACCACGTCCGCCCACCTGTCGAAATCGTGGAACTCGATCTGCACATCAACGACCCGGCGTTTGCCGAGGCCGCTGTCGATCGCTTACTCGCTCTGATCGAAGAACATCGTATTCAAAAGGCTTGAAGGTTAAAGCAAAAGGGGTAAAGAGGCGAGCGCGACAGGATTTAGCGATTAACTTTCGACCGAACACAATCACACTAAAACTGCAAAACGAGGTGTCTTATGCCTTTCTTTAGCTATCAGGATTCCCTCAAGCGTCTTCGGGATCAGGTCAAGCAGGGTAAGCCCATCATCGGCGCGGGAGCCGGTACGGGAATCTCCGCAAAGTTTGCCGAGCGTGGCGGTGTCGACCTGATCATCGTGTATAACTCGGGTCGGTACCGGATGGCAGGACGCGGGAGTGCGGCAGGTTTGATGCCGTACGGCGACGCGAACGCCATCGTAATGGAGATGGCCGGTGAAGTGCTCCCCGTCGTGAAGCATACCCCCGTGCTGGCGGGTGTTTGCGGAACGGACCCGTTCCGTATCCAGAAGGTCTTTCTGAAGCAGCTGAAAGAGATGGGCTTCGATGGCGTGCAGAACTTCCCGACCGTAGGCGTCATCGATGGAAACTTCCGGCAGATCCTGGAAGAAACCGGTATGAGCTACCAGCTCGAGATCGACATGATCAAGCTGGCGCACGACATGGAAATGCTGACCTGCCCGTACGTTTTCGACGTGGATCAGGCCGTGAAGATGACGGAGGCCGGAGCCGATATCATCGTGACGCACATGAACACCACGGTGAAGGGCTCCATCGGAGTGAGCCCGGAAACGGCGCCTTCGCTGGAAGAGTCGGCGCGCCGGATTCAGGAGATGCACGATGCCGCGAAGGCGGTGAATCCGGATGTGCTCGTGCTCTGCCATGGCGGGCCGATTGCCGAGCCGGAAGACGTGCAGTACATCTTCGACCACACGAAGGGCATTGCCGGTTTCTTTGGAGCTTCCAGCGTGGAACGGCTGGCCACGGAGCCTGCCATCGAGAAGCAGGCGCGTGCGTTCAAAGAGCTCAAGATAAACGCTGCCGCAAGCTGAGGGGTCTGAAGCCGTTCGTGAGAGGATGCAGAACGAACCGGCGCTGGTAGTAGATAACGTCCGGCATTGTAGTACGATGGATATAGAACAACCCGATGCGCTCCTGGGCTATCTCAGAGCTCAGGGGCACATCGGAAGGGATGAACGTCCCCGGTGTACGCGGTTATCGGGAGGGGTCTCGAACAGGACCGTGCTGGTGGAACGTGATGCAGGTGATGATTGGGTCGTGAAGCAGGCACTCGGCAAGCTCCGGGTAGCTGTGGACTGGTACAGTGGTCCTGAGCGCGTGCATCGCGAAGCGCTCGGTATGCAGTGGCTCGGAGAGCTGATTCCGGGTGGGTCCGTTCCGGAACTCGTTTTCGAGGATCGCGACCATCATCTACTTGCGATGCGGGCAGTGCCGAAGCCGCATGAGAACTGGAAGATACTCTTGCTGGCCGGCCGGCTCGAGGCGGACCACATAGAGCAGTTCGGGCGCCTGCTCGGAACGATTCACCGCAACGGGTACGAACGCCGGGATGAGTTATCCCGGGTGTTCGGTGATCGCTCGTTTCTGGAGTCCTTGCGGCTCGAACCCTTTTATGCGTACACCGCAACCCAGGTACCGGCTGCCGCGGCCTTTCTGCGCGAACTCATCGCACAGACCCGGAGCCGGTGCATCACCCTGGTGCACGGAGACTTCAGCCCCAAGAACGTGCTGGTGTACAACGGCCGGTTCGTGTTGCTGGATCACGAGACGATTCACTTCGGCGACCCTGCCCTGGACATCGGATTTTCGCTCGCGCATCTGCTCAGCAAGAGCCACCACCTCGTGGCGCAGCGGGCAGCATTTGCGGAGGCGGCAGTGACCTACTGGCGTGTCTACCGGGAAACGCTCGGAGACCTCGCCTGGACATCGGATCTGGAATGCCACGCCGTGCGGCACACGCTGGGATGCCTCCTGGCGCGTGTCGCCGGGCGTTCCAGGCTCGAGTATCTGGACGAAGCGGCCCGGCAGCGGCAGTCCAGGGCCGTGACGGCACTCATGGCGGAGCCGCCGGCTCGCATCGACGATCTCATCGACCGTTTCATCGAGCGGCTCTAGTCCTATGTCCATCATCCGGAGGCTGAGTGGCCTGGAGATCCTGGATAGCCGGGGCAGGCCGACGGTCCAGGCCACGTGCGAGTTGGAAAGCGGGGCCGTGGGGACGGCATCGGTTCCATCCGGTGCCTCCACCGGCGCCGCTGAGGCTCGCGAACTCCGGGATGGCGACCCCGGCCGGTACGGCGGGTTCGGCTGCCGGATGGCAGTACGTAACGTCAACGAGACGTTGAATACGCTCCTGGCGGGGCGCGCATTCGGAGACCAGGAGGAACTGGATCGGGCGCTCCTGGACGCCGACGGGACGGAGGATAAGTCGCGCCTCGGGGCAAACGCACTACTGGCGGTATCGCTGGCATTCTGCCGGGCGCAGGCCCTCGAGCGGAGTGAACCGCTATACCGGCAGATGGCTTGCATGCTGGGCGAAGCCGATATTTCGGGCAGGATCCCGCGCCCGGCCATCAACCTGTTCAGCGGGGGAAAACACGCGGGCGGTCAGGTGCCGCTGCAGGATGTGCTGGTCGTACCCATCGCGGCGAGCACGATGGATGAGGCCCTCGCCATGACCTACGCCGTGTATCAGGCGGCAGCGGCGTTCGTGGGTGAGCAATACGGCATGCGGCTTTTAACGGCAGACGAGGGCGGGCTTGCGCCACCCTTCGAGAGCATCCAGGCCATGCTGGACGCCACCGTCGCGTCGATCGAAGCAGCAGGGTATGTTCCGGGCAACGATGTGGCCCTTGCCATCGACGTAGCATCCAGCCATTTCTTCCGGGATGGACGGTATCACCTGGGAGAGGTGTCACTGGATGGCAGCGCTATGGTACGCCAACTCGTGGACTGGCTGGACCGCTACCCCATTCTCAGTATCGAAGACGGGCTGGCGGAAGAGGACTGGACCCACTGGCCCGAGCTCCGTGCAGTGGTTGGAGGGCGGGCTCTTGTAGTGGGAGATGATCTGCTGTGTACCAATCCCGGCCGGATTCGCCGGGCCGTTGAAGCCGGGGCAGCAGATGCGTTGCTCCTGAAAGTGAATCAGGTGGGCACGCTCACGGAGGCGGCTGAGGCCTACAGGCTGGCCAGGGAGGCCGGATGGCAGGTCATTGTCAGCGCGCGGAGCGGGGAAACGGAAGATAACTGGCTGGCCGATCTGGCCGTAGGGTGGCAGGGCGATCAGATCAAGATTGGCTCCATTACCCAATCCGAGCGGCTGGCGAAATACAACCGGCTTCTCCAGATCGAGGCGGGCACGCGCATGCCACTGGCTTTGCTGGTACGGTAGGTGTTTCGCGCCCCGGGTGTAGCAGCACGGAAAAGGCGCGGGTACCGATCGATGTGCTCCGCTCGTATCGGTGTGCCGGTCGTCGTATCATGACGCGTTCGGCACATCGTAAGGTGACTGGCGGATTTCATGAAAACGGGTTTTGCGTACCTCAAAAGCTTCGCGATCATCTATGCCTTCCTGCTTATCGGGAATGGGGTCGTGAACCTGGCGCGCCTTCCGATACCAGGGAGCATCGTAGGCATGGTTCTTCTGACGTTCAGTCTGCATCGGGGCTATATCTCGCTCCAGGCGACCGAGCCCTCGGCGGGGTTTCTCGTGAGAAACATGGCTTTCTTTTTCATCCCGCCCGGTGTGGGGCTCATGGCCTATTTCGATCTGTTGGGAGACGAGTGGCCTGCCATTTTGCTGGCCAGCGTGATCAGTACGCTCGCTGTGCTCGTGACGGTCGCCTTGCTACAGCAACGGATGGAGGAGCATGGCTGAGTTTGTTGCTACGGCCATTGCCGCCGGTCTGACCCTCCTGGTTTTCGTTGTTGCCCGGAAGTTGTACGCACGGTTGGGGTACGTCATCCTCAACCCGGTACTGGTTTCCATCGTCGTCATCATCGTCGCCCTGGTCGTGCTGGATATCGACTACGCCACGTATGACCGGGGTGGGCGGCTGATACAATTCTTCCTGGAGCCTGCCGTGGTGGCACTCGGCGTTCCGCTGTTCCGGCAACTGGAGCGAATAGCCCGGCAGAAGAAATCCTTTCTCGTTTCGGTTGTGGTGGGAGCAGCGGTCGGCATTGGTTCGGCCAGTGTGACGGCGGCCCTGCTCGGAGCACCGCTGGACGTCGTCTTTTCGCTGGCTCCACGATCCGTTACGACGCCCATTGCCATTGGCATCTCGGAAAAAATCGGGGGCATTCCTTCACTTTCTGCGGCCATCGTCATAGCGACCGGTGTGCTGGGTGCCGTGTTTGGTCCGATAACCCTGCGGCTGCTGAAGCTACGCAGCCGGACTGCGTTCGGCTTTGCCATAGGCGCTGCGGCGCATGGCATCGGTACGGCACGTGCTGTCGAGGAGGGTGAAGTAGAAGGGGCGAGCAGTGCGCTGGCCATCGGGCTGATGGGCATAGCCACGGCTATCTTAACACCGCCGCTCGTGGCACTGGTCGCGTGGATCTGGGGAGGCGGCTGAGGCTGCCCCGCCCGTTCGGCTCGAGGACATCTTCAACGATCATCACATACGTAAGACAAACGCCATACTATCATGTCCATGCCATTCGCAGCGCGTACGTTGAAGCCGGTCTCGGTAGTACTGCTCTGTGTGTTATCCTCCTGTACGATCTTTGCCGGTTCTGAGCGGCAGGCAGCACCGGCTACCTATACGAACCCGATCATTACGCCCGTCGCTGCCGATCCGACGATCATCCGCGGGAAAGACGGTACGTTCTACCTGTACGCGACGAACGACGACTGGGGCGATGGAGCCGGATTGCGTGTCATGCCCATCTTCTCTTCGAAGGATCTGGTGACGTGGCATTTCGAGGGGACGGTTTTCGACAAGAAACCAACCTGGAAATCCGCCGGTGGCCTGTGGGCGCCCGACGTGTCGTACCGCGACGGGCGCTATTACCTGTACTATTCGTATTCCGCCTGGGGCGATTCCAACGCGTGTATCGGGCTGGCCACGGCAGAGAACCCGTTGGGGCCCTGGTCCGATCTCGGGAGAGCCGTTTTTTGTTCGGACGAGATCGGCGTCGAAAACTCTATCGACCCGTTCGCCTGGCACGGGGAGGAGGGCACTACGCTGATCTGGGGCAGTTTCCACGGCATTTATGCCGTACTGCTCGATGAGGAGGGCGTACAGGCTGTCGGAGAGCCCGTCCTTATCGCCGATGAACGCTTCGAGGCTGCCTACGTGCACAAGCGCGGGGACCATTACTACCTGTTCGTTTCCGCAGGGACGTGTTGCGCCGGCGCCGAGAGTACTTACCGCGTTTACGTAGGCCGTTCCGAGAACCTGACCGGGCCGTACGTAGATGCCGAAGGGAAGGATCTGCGCGAAGGGGGCGGTACACTTATCCTTGCCAGGACAGACGAGTGGGCCGGACCGGGGCACAACACGATCGTTACGGACGATGCCGGAGCGGACTGGATCCTTTACCATGCGATTCCTGATGCCGATCCGAGGCTGCCCAGTGGAGCACCGCACCGGCCGGCCATGCTGGACCGCATTCACTGGGAAGACGGATGGCCGGTCGTACGCGGGCGCGCACCGAGTTCAACGCCTCAACCAGCACCCACGATCAGGAGCATACCAGCCAAGTGATTCCAGTGCGTGCGATGGCAGCATCGCACCTCGGTGGACCGCTGACATGAAAAAGGCCGCCACGCCGATGAAAGCGTGGCGGCCTTTCTGTTTTCGGACTTCTTTACTTCGATGTAGTGTTAGCGCATGCTGAGATCCTGCCAGGGCGAGAGCCGTACAACGCGGTCCGGCTCGTTGAGCACGACGTAGATCGCGCCGTCCGGACCAACGACTGATTCGCGTATACGTCCGGCGCCCTTGAGGATCACTTCCTCATGCATGACGCGGTTGCCATCGAGTTCGAGCAGGCGAAGCTCGTTTGCGGCAAGGGAGGAGACGAGCAGTTTCCCTTTCCAGTACGGGAAGAGGTCGGCATCGTAAAAAGCCAGACCACTCACGGCGAGAGAGGGGCGCCAGTAGAAAATGGGCTGCTCCATGCCTTCGCGACGCCGTTCCTCGGTGATGATGGTGCCGTTGTAGTTGATGCCGTAGGTAATGACCGGCCAGCCGTAGTTACGCCCGGCCTGCACGCGGTTGAGTTCGTCGCCTCCACGGGGGCCGTGCTCCAGGTTCCAGACCTCGCCGGTTGTAGGGTGCACGGCGACTCCCTGGGGATTGCGGTGGCCGTATGAGAAGATCGACGGGAGCGCATCGGAGCGGCCTGCGAAGGGGTTGTCCGAAGGAATCGAGCCGTCGGGGCGGATGCGGTGGATCTTGCCGTTGGGTTTGCTGAGGTCCTGCGCCATCTCGCCCTGCCCACGGTCGCCGATGGAGAAGTAGAGATTTCCGGCCGGGTCGAACACGATACGGCTCCCGAAATGCTGGCGCGTGGGCAGGTAGGTCTCGTGCGGCGCCTCGAAGAGCACCTCCTGGTCCACCCATCGGTTGTCACGGATACGGCCGCGCACGACGCGGGTCATGGCCGGTACGCGCTCGCCTCCCTGTGAGAGTGCATGGCTATAGGAGAGATAGATCCAGCCATTCTGGGCGTAGTTCGGATCGACGGTCACGTCGAGCAATCCGCCCTGCCCTTCATGCAGCACCTCGGGGGTATCCGCGACCGGATCCGGGGCGAGCACACCGTCTCGCACCACACGCAGCCGGCCGGGGCGTTCCGTGATCAGCGCCGTGCGGACGTCCAGGAAGTCGATGGCCCACGGGATCTCCAGACCGTCCGCGAAGATTTCCATGTTCACGCTATAGTCCAGCGTCTCCAGCGTATCGATGGGGGCAGCCGCGGCGAGATCCCCGGGTTGCCCGGACGCTTGGATGAAGTCGACGATCTGGTTGATCTGTGTCGAGTTCAGCGTTGCACCGAAGGCGGGCATCCCTTTGTCCGGGACACCCTGGGCAATGGCGTTGACGATCTGGGGGCGCTCACTGCCGTTCGTCCACTCTGCATCGACAAGGCTAGGGCCGGAGCCGCCCTGGAGGTTGGCGCCGTGACAGGAGGCGCAGAGTCGGGCATAGAGCCGGTGGCCCGATTTGACGTCCTGTGCCACGGATGAATGGGCAAGACAGGCGATTGCCAGTAGGGTGAGTGTTACTGACCGGATGCGATTCATCTTTGGATGATTTGCTAAAGGAGAGATGAGAAAAAGATCGTTCAGTGTAAGCATCCGGGATGCTGTGATTCAATACTTGTTTGGTGCACTTTGAATCAGCCGTGAGACTTCGGGGCTACGCAGGGATGCCCGGGTGTTTGAAGTACCCCGGCAAGTAGGGGCAGTGTGGGGTTGGGGGTTAGACCTGACAGGTTTTCAAAACCTGTCAGGTCCGGTGCCTTGTCCTGGCGGTACACCCGAAGTACATGTGGAGCAGGTAGGGCCGTCACGGCCGTACATGCCGGTTGAAGGGTAGGGACGTGGACTTTCGTGGTGAGGCCGTCAGGTTATGCTGCCTGGATATCCGGTTGGGTACAGGCCGGATGCGGGTGGAGTAGCTGGAAGGTGGGTAGGTTCGTCGTTCCGGATGCGGCTCAGCCGTTCGTGAACAGGATGCGCCGGATATCCATGTCGATGGCGCGGTAGAGTTCTCTCGCTCCATTGATGAGGTCCTTGGTCGAGGGTTCGTCGACGCTATCCAGTATGTTCACCTCGGCGCCGAAGGTATCCGTCTCCACGCGTGCGATGGCTTTGCCGTCTTTCATACGGACCATCAGCGTATAGGTCAGATGGGCAATGGCTGGAAATACGACAGAAACCGAACAGCCCCCATCCGGCTCGCGTCCAAAGGCGCCTCGTACAGGGGCAGGGATGTTGGTGCCCTGGAAGTAGGCAATCATGCCATCGAAGAGAACGTTCAGGAGCGCTTCGCAATCCGGATTTCGTTCAGGGAAAACCGCTCCCGTTTCCTCCGGTGACATCACAGAACCTCCATGGGGTCGTTACGCGCCGGGTGGCGCTAGGGGGAAAACGGCCCGGCGGGACCGGCGCCGGGCGGCTAGTCGTGCTACCTTGCTCTCGTGAGGGCTGTTCCGATCGCGTGCTGTCAGCCCGGATCATGTCCGCATTCACACATCAGTGGTCGTGTTCTGTGCTCGGGCCGTGGTGTCCGGACGGTCTGGCTTCGCGCTTCGGGATGATGGATCGCTCGTGCTCGATGTCGGCCTCGATCTCCACTTCCAGCGTCGTATGCTCGATCCCGAACCGGTCACGGAGTACCTGTTTGACTTCATGCTTTACGCGCTCGATCTCACTGAGGTCAGCGCGGTCCATGACGATGTGTGCTTCCAGAGCGATGCGGTGTTCGTCGAGATACCAGAGGTGGATGTGGTGCGCATCAAGCACGCCAGGCACGTGCTCGATGGCATGCACGGCTCCGTGAAGGTCGAAGCCCTTCGGGGCGCTCTCTATCAAGATACTGGTGGCGCTTCGGAGTTCTCGTACCGCATAGCCGAGGATGAAAACGGAAATCAGAATCGTAAGCGCCGGGTCGATCCAGGTCAGATTCCAGATGATGACCGCCACAGCGCCGAGAATCACGGCGACAGTGCTGAGCGTATCCGCGGCGAGGTGTAGCATCGAGCTTCGGATGTTCAAGCTCTCCTTCGCCCCTCTGGCGAGGATGATGGTGGAGAGCAGATCCTCCGCGAATGCGATTCCACCCACGATCAGCATTGTCGTCCCCTGTACCTCTACCGGGTTGAATAGCCGGGTGATGGCTTCGATCAGTAGGTAAATCCCAATGATGATCAGCGCAGTCAGATTGAAGAGAGCAGCCACGGTTTCGACTCGGGCGTAGCCGAACGTTCGTCGCTGGTCGGGGGCTCGCAGGGCAATTTTCCGGGCGACATAGCTGATACCCAGTGCGGCCGCATCGCTCAGGTTATGGGCGGCGTCGGCGAGGAGCGCAAGACTTCCGGCGAGCAGGCCTCCCACGACTTGCGCGCCGGCGATGCCAATGTTGAGAAGGAGGGCAATGAGAAGCAGGCGCCCGCCGATTTCCTCGCCGTAATGCGTGTGGTTGTGTGCCATTGTCCTGACGGAAACGGACTACACGGGCTCTGCTCTCCGTTCAGATGACCATTCGGCCAGTGTCCGTTCTTTGCGTGGTTGAAGAAGGAATGGCTGATGATCCGGCTTCTGCGCTGTACCCGATCGATTGACGCCAAAGTAGACATACCTCCGGCGGTCTCTTCGGGTTCATTCAGGCCAAACGAACGAGCTTATCCTATCTATGCCGGGTGCCGGGAAGCAGGTGCCAGGTATGGTGAAGAGGAGGCGAAGTCGGTAGAGTTACTAAACGGGGATGTTACCGGACGTGGTGCGCATGATACTCTGCCCTATCTTCACTGCCGGTGTTGCCTGACGGTTCGCAACGTGAGGGTCAGTCAGAGCGGTTGCAGGAACCGGGGCACGGTGGACGGGAATACACGGATGTACATCCCAGAGGGAGAACGTTCATGCTACAGATCCGAGACATACTCTTCCCGACAGACTTTTCGGCTTGCGCCAACGCAGCCTTTCCGCAGGCTCTTCACCTTGCGCGGCGGTATCATGCGACGATCCACATGCTCCATGTGGCGCCTATTACCGGGCTGCATGCGGTAACCGAAGCCCTCGAAGCCAGCCTGGCTGAACAATCCGTCCCGGATTACGTCCGTGATGAATCCAACCTGCAGATGGATGCGCTCATCTGGGGGCACGACGCTGATGATGTTCCGATCAAGCGCGTACACCTGCAGCACCCCGCGCCCGGTTCGGTTCTACTCGAATACGCGAAGGAGCACGATCTGGACCTGATCGTGATGGGCAGCCACGGCCGGACCGGTTTTCGGCGCCTGGTACTCGGAAGTGTCGCCGAAGAGGTGATTCGTCATGCAGCGTGCCCGGTACTCATTGTTCGTCAGCAGGAAGGCGAAGCGCCGGGCCCGATTACGGGACGCCGCCTGATGGTTCCGCTCGATTTCTCCCCGCAAGCCGAACACGCGCTGCGCTACGCGCTCGATCTAGCCGCCGCCTATGATACAGGGTTGGATGTGGTCCACGTGATCGACCCCGGGACCCATCTGCAAGAATATGCAGAGGAAGTGGCGGAGCATGGGACGGTGCTGAAAAAACTGATTCAGGAGGCCCATGCCGTGCTCGAAAGGATCACGGGCGAACCCGGCGAACCAGCAGTCGACGTGTCCTACGAGGTGCTGGTCGGGTATCCACCGCGTGAGATCACGGAGTTTGCGCTTCGGAACGCCTCCGGAATGATCGTCATGTCCAGCCACGGCCGGACGGGTAAGAAGTCCATCTTGATGGGGAGTGTCGCCGAGCATGTCGTACGCCATGCGCCCTGCCCCGTATTCATTGCCCGGCCATTCGGAAAATCTCTCGTTCGAGAAACCGGCGCGTAGCATGAAATGACCAGATAACCGGTCACGGAAAGGAAGATAGCAGGGATGCACAGCTCTCTGTGCCCCGTTCTCGCGTTCAAGAGCGAGGGTGACACTCGGGAAATCTCACGAACGAGGTAGCCGGGGCGGCAGCCGGCCTGGCGTGACCCCGCTGGCGGTAAGGACCGGGCCGACGCCGGCAAGCCGCCTCGTTGCTACCGCTGCTCGCGTAACTCGATGACCTCTTTGGTCCCGTTATGTACGATTTCCATGCTGGTCAGGGCGCCGTCATTTGTCTCATCTACGAAGATTTCCTGCGGCTTGAAGATCAGGTGGTCGAGTCCGTCTACGGTGATTTCCAGCAGGTTATCTTTGGGATCGTAGGTGATCCCCTGGAGCGGCATCCAGTCTGCCTGTGTTTGCGCTCCGACATCGCGGGAGTAGATGCGGATCCTCGCCAGGTCTGTACGGCCCTCATCGATGAGTTCTTTCGAGAAGTCCCGGAAGTACGAATTCCATTGGGTAGAATCCAGCTTTCTGATAGCCATAGCAACCTCCAGATTGGTTTCTTCAGGCAGCCGGTGTCTGTGGAGACGCCGGCGTTGATCGAGAAGGGCGCCCGAACCGCATGGTCCGATGCTATTCGGACCACGCCCGGCACTCATTCCTGCGCGTTGCAAAGAGGGTTGCCGTGCGTACGGAACTTCCTGGCACGCCGATGCAGGAATCCGCTACAGAGCGGACCAGACAGCCCTGTCCACCGCACCGCTTCCTTAGACCGACTATGTAGACAGCCCTACGTATTACAGGCCATGCATGTACCGTCGGTTTCAAAAGGAGGTTCGCCATGAAATGCAACATCGGTAAAACGGACCGGACGATCCGTCTGATCGTCGGAGTCGTCATTCTCGTTCTCGGACTCGTAGCCCAGAGCTGGTGGGGAATCATCGGCCTCGTTCTGGCCGGCACCTCGGTCATTCGCTGGTGCCCCATCTACGCGACGCTCGGATGCTCTACCTCCAGGGAATCCGAGTCCGCATCTCAACTGCACCATACGTAAGGTTCTGGCATTGTGATGCCGGGCAGTGCAACAGGTGCGGCTATGCCGGCTCCCTGCCGTGTGGCCGCACCTGTCGTATGCACAGCGGTGTGTTGCGCACGCGGCACCGTAGGGCAGAGGGGAATGCCCTACCCGGTTTATCTACTATTCCCGGCGGCACGCGTGGGTTATCCCGGTAAACTCTGAGGGCGCCGGACGCGTATGCTATCTGGAAAACGGCCTGCGTCGGTTTGTGATGGGTTATACCGCCGAGGCGGTAGTTCTGGCAGCAGCCAGCCCGGTCTCCAGGTTGAGTGCTGCGAGGAATCGTTACTGGAACGCGCACGGGGTGCAGAGGCGTGATTCCGAACAGAGGAGGAAGCCATGAGGTACGAGATACACAACGAGCCCTGGAAGATTCGCGATGAGGATTTTCCATGGTCTGCAGACGGATCCGAGCAGCTCAAGTTCATGCTGAACTATGCCGTTCTCGCTCCGTCCATCTACAACACGCAACCCTGGTTGTTCAAGGTCACGCGCTCGGAGGTCGCGCTATACGTGGATCGCGCCCGGTCTCTGCCTGTTGCCGACCCGTCCGGCCGGAGCCTGATCGTCAGTTGTGGGGCTGCCCTGTTCCACTTACGCATCGCCATGCGCCATTTCGGCTATGAGCCTGTCGTGCGGACTTTCCCGGATCTGGACATGTCAGACCTGCTCGCATTCGTGCGCCTGGGAGGGCGGAAAGATCCTACGGCGGAAGAAGAACGCTTATTCAAGGCCATCAGGGAACGGCGCACGATACGTTCCAGATTCCAGAACAGAACCGTATCCGCGCGTACGTTGGAGATGCTTCAGGCGGCAGCTGAGCAAGAAGATGCGCGTCTACACCTCTTCAGGAATCCGGATCAACAGCAGGAGTTGACCGACCTCGTCCGCGAAGCCTATGAGATCCGCCAGAGCGACGGTCCGTTCAAGCGAGAGCTCGACCGGTGGACTACCCCCCGGCAGCCACGCCGACCTCTTGCTCCGGTGAACGTTCCGGGGCATCTGGCCGGAACGGCTCCGCCGCACGCGATGCGCGTGCGGCGCGGACTCGAGCGGCATCAACTGTTGATGTGGGACGAGGATATCGAAGCAGGGGAGTCTGTCTTTGCGGTGCTTAGTACGCCGGGCGATCAAATGGCGTCCTGGCTATCGGCAGGCCAGGCGCTCAGCCGGGTATTGCTGGCGGCTGCCGGGCACGGCCTGAGCGCCGCATTTTTCAACCAGCCGATGGGAATCGGCCACGTGCGGGCTCGCGTTCGCGAACTCGTGGGCGACGACGTGTACCCGCAGATGATCTTTCGGATCGGCTACGGCGTTCCGGATACGCCGACACACCGTTTGCCTCTGCGGCAGGTCGTGCCGCAGGGTGGAGATCGTACGTAGGACCGGTTGCGCTTCGTCCGGTGTCGGTTCTCAGTGACTGGCCGGAAGGTGTTCGGCCAGCCATGCTCGAATGGCCGGTTCGGGAAGGGCGCCGACGAATTCGGCTGCTACCTGGCCGTCTCGAAACAGTTTGACGGCCGGGATGCCGCGTATTCCGTAGCGGGAGGCCAGCTGTGGGAACACATCGACATTGATTTTGACGAGCCGCCAGGCTCCGCCGCTTTCACGGGCGAGCCGTTCGATGACCGGACTCAGCACGCGGCACGGACTACACCACGGTGCCCAAAAGTCCACAACGACCGGCTTCTTCCGGCTCATCTCGATCACGTCTTCTTCGAATCCAGACATGGTCGCCCCCCAAAGGATCTGGTTATCTCCTATCCACGGCCACCGGCACCCCATGTTTCGGAGCAGGGGGGCTGTGCCTGATTTCACCCGCATTCCTGCCGAGAAAATGGCGCAGCGTCTTATTGATTTCGGTCTTTTCAGAAGTGCTCACGTCAGCAGATAGGTAGCTCTGCAGGTTGTGCTATCTGGATGCCTGGTCTGGGCCGGGCATGACGATTGGGGAGGTTTGGGGCTATTCGTGAGGCGTATTGCTATTTCTGAGGTATAGGGGTGTTTTCCAGACAGGTATGTGATTTCACCCGAGAGCAGGCTTGCCGGGCGACCCGGTCGTTGATTCTGGTTGAACAGCGTACGACCGGGTTGCCGTCGGGCTACAGGACTTTCGGGATCTCCTGCCAAAGGATGAATCCGCCCATCACGAGCAGGAAGGCGGCGAATATGCGGCGGAGCGTGTGCTGGGGCATCCTTGCGCAGGCCAGGTTGCCCGCGAAGGATCCCGCCACACTCGCGTGGAAGCTACCCGATCGGAGTGTCCCGTTTCCGGTTGCGCCACTTGTCCAGTTCGCCGCTGAGGATAACGGTGATTCCGATTAGTAGCATCACAGCCCAGAGATCGGCGCTCAGCGGCTGTGTAGCGAACACGGACTGGAGAAACGGAACGTGGAGGACAGCGAGCTGTGCAAGTGCTGCCGCGACGATGCTGATGAACAGGAACTTGTTAGAGAAGAGGGGGATCTTCGTGATCGAAGCATCCAGGGAACGGCTATTGAACACGTGGTAGAAATTGAACACGACGATCTGTGTCATCGCCACTGTTCGAGCCAGATCGACGTCTCCCGTACTGGTCCAGGTCCACCAGAACATGCCGAGTGTGCCTGCGGCCAGGATGATGCCAACCCCGAAAAAGCGCTCGAACAAGCGCAACGTCACCACGCCTTCTCGGTGGGGCCGTGGTGGGCGCCTCAGAAGGCCGGGCTCAGGGGGTTCGAAGGCCAGCGCCATATCCTGAAGCCCATTGGTGACGAGGTTGACCCAGAGAATCTGCGCCGGGGTGAACGGCACCGGCCAGCCCAGGACCATGGCAGTGACGATGGCCAGAATGTCACCGGCCGTCGTAGAGAGCAAGAAGAACGTTACCTTCCGAATGTTTGCGAAAACCACCCGGCCTTCTTCTATAGCTGCCGTGATGGTGGCAAAATTGTCGTCGGCCAGGACCAAATCCGAGGCTTCGCGCGCCACATCTGTTCCGGACCGACCCATGGCGATGCCCAAGTGGGCAGCTCTGAGGGCCGGTGCGTCGTTTACTCCGTCTCCCGTTGCGGCGACGATGTGATTCTGTGCTTTCAGGCGGTTCACGATGCGCAGCTTGTGTTCAGGCGCTACGCGGGCGTAGATGTTCGTCTGCTTCAGGGTTTCGTCAAGCTCGTCATCGGAAAGTTCATTCAGGCGTTCTCCTTCCAGGGCGCCTGCACTATTCAATCCGAGTTGCCGCCCGACAGCCGAGGCGGTATCCACGTGATCGCCGGTAAGCATGAGGACACGGACGCCGGCTGAATGGGCGTCATGAACGGCTTCTACTGCCTCCGGTCGTATGGGGTCTCGCATTCCCTGCAGTCCCGCGAAGGTGAAGCCCTCATTCAGATCATCTCTCTGAATGCGATCCGATTCGTAGGGCCGAAGAGCCATGGCGAGCACTCGCAGGCCCTCGCCTGCCAGTTCGGACGCTGCTCGGCGAACAGCATTCCGGTCGATCTCGGTGTCGCCGTCCGCGGAGAGCTGGCGATTACAGCGTTCGAGAACCACTTCCGGCGCTCCTTTCAGAAACACGTATCGTCCGTCCATTCCATCGTTGAGCGTTGCCATGAACCGCTGCTCGGACTCGAAGGGCACGGTATCGATTTCCGTGTACTCGTCCTTCAACTGTAGCACTGGCAGTCCTGCTTTTGCAGCCGATGCGTACAGCGCGAGTTCAGTCGGGTCGCCGACCGGTTTGGATCCGTTCAAGAAAGATGGATCGGCCTCGTTTGCCAGTATCCCGACCAGCAACGTCGAATAGAGGGGGCGGTCGATCGTAGTGCCTATGCTCTCGCCATCCTGCAGAATCTCACCATCAGGGTTGTATCCCACGCCCGTGACGGTGTACCGGACGCCGCCTGCCCAGATATGCTCTACCGTCATTTCGTTCTGGGTCAGTGTTCCGGTCTTGTCTGAACCGATCACGGTAGCGCTGCCCAGCGTTTCGACGGCAGGGAGCGATCGTATGAGGGCGTTTCTCCGGGCCATTCGCTTTACACCGACCGCGAACGTGATTGTGAGGATGACCGGCAATCCTTCAGGAATGGCTGACACCGTCAATGCAATTGCTACAAGCAGGACTTCATTCGGCGTCATACCCCTTAGCAGCCCAATGCTGACGACAATCAGGGAAAGCAGGATTACGGTGCTGGCGACCTGCTTTCCAAACACAACCATTTTCTCCTGGAGTGGGGTAGCGGTATCCCCTACCTTTCGGATGGCGGTGGCGATGCGGCCCAGTTCGGTCTGTGTACCCGTACGAACGACGTAGCCCCAGCCGCGTCCTCGCGTTACGGTGCTGCCGGAGAAAACCATGTTGAACTGGTCGCCTGGAACGCGTGTGTCCCCTTCCAACGGCTCGACCGATTTGCGTACCGCCAGCGACTCGCCAGTTAGCGCGGATTCGTCTATGTGCAGATCCTGGACGTGGAAGAGCCGGAGGTCTGCCGGAACGCGGGTACCCGATGTCAGCACGACGATGTCGCCAGGAACGAGGTCGCGGCTAGCGATTTCCTGTAAGCCAGATGTGCGGAGGACCTCAGATTTCGGAGCGCTGAGGTCTGCAAGCGAACGCATCGCCTGCTGTGCCCGGCGTTCCTGCGTGAATCCAATGCCCGCGTTGATGAGCACTACTGCCAGAATGACACTGGTATCGGTAAAGTGCTGCAATCCCGCGGTTACGACTGCTGCGATGAGCAGGATGTAGATCAGCGGATCGGTGAACTGATGAAGCAGGGTTTCCCACCACGGTATCTCCTTCTCTCGCTTGATCTCATTAGGGCCGTAATGGATGAGCCGACGGGCAGCCTCTGCGGGTGTAAGCCCGGTGCTGCTCGTGTTCAGCAGCCGTTCCGTCTCCCGGATGTCCAGCGTGTGCCACGGACGTTCGGTAACGGCTTGCAGCGTTTCGGTTTCCATCACGTCGTCTTTGATTTGTCCAGTTAGCGTGCTTTCGGGTATTGTGATTCTACACGCGGGTGCCAAAGAGCCCATGACCGAAGATCGACTACCGTCAGCCGTAAGGTGCCCGGAATGCTCTGATAAAGGGTGTAGGAGAAGGCCGGGTAGTGGTCAGAATTTCGCCAGCGGTGCCAGTCGAGCCACGGAAGCCCGGGGCACCGCGCTTGTACGCGTGGCAGCAAGGAGCTGAGGGCAGTAGCCTACAGACATAATGAGGGGAACCCTGATGGTTCGGCTCCCCATCTAGTTGGAAATTCTAGTAAACGTGGGGATACTGAAGTTGTGAAGGTTCGCTTACGTATCGAAAAGTTTGCTCCGTTTGTGCGTTTACGTGTAAAAGGGGTTCTGTTTCGCCGGGAGACACGCGTACGACATTGGAGGATACCATGATCAAGAGAATACTGGTAGCGCTCGATCCTGATCAGGACACGCCGGTTGCCACGCAATATGCTGCCGACATCGCCCAGCGTTGGGACGCCGAGGTCAGCGGGCTTGCTGTCATCGATACCAAGCGAATCGCAGCAGAGATTGGCCCGGGTGGTGCTGTGGGAAGCATGTATTACATGGAGGTTTCCAGAAAGCATATGCTGGATGAGGCACGCGAGACTGCGAAAGCCCTTGTAAGCACGTTTGATGAGACGCTCGAAGAAGTACAAGTCGCCCACGAGGAACTGGTGAAGGAGGGTGCCCCGGTCGCACAGGTCTTGGAGGAACTCAAGTATAGCGATCTGCTGGTCATTGGTAGAAAGCCGCACTTCTTCTATAACGATCCGGAACGCGAGACGAACACGCTGGCCCGTATCGTCAAGCGCAGCACTGCGCCCAGCCTCGTCGTTTGCGAGCAGTTCAGACCCGTACGGCACGTTCTGGTTGCATATGATGGAAGTAATCCTTCCGTTCGGGCGATGCAGCGGTTTGCACACCTTCAGCCGTTCGGGCAGGATCTAACCATCGAAGTCGTCCACGTCCGTACGGGTGAATTGGCGAGGCAGCGGGACGCGTCCACCCAGCTCCTTCAACGGGCGAGCCGGTATCTGAAAGCGCATGGGTTCCAACACATTCGCTACTCTGATATCGATGGGGAACGGCCTGCCGATCTGCTGATAGAGCATGCCAGTCGCTTTGAGGCCGGCCTGATCGTCGCAGGAGCACATTCGGTGTCGGCGGTTCGGCGTGTCGCCTTTGGATCGACCACGCACGAGTTACTAACGTCGTGCAAGGTGCCGCTGTTTATCTTTCACTAAGTGCACTCACGAAACAGGAGGGGGATGTTTTGCTGACATCTCGGTGAAGCTCAGCGACCCAAAGGATATCCCGGCTCCGCAAAGTATCTCTCCGGAGCACACTTTCTCTGAATAAGGCTCCTGTATGGAGCCTATCCTGAGCGACGGTCGAGGGGTTTAAGATGACGGAACGGGCTCTTTCGATCGTCCATCATTCCTCTTGTGATTGTACTTTGGGCAAGTGCCGGTATACATCGAGATGCCGGGGCGAACAAATCGCTAGGCCGGTGTATCCGCAACTGAGGATGAGGTTCGGACCAGGTGGCTATCCACGTTTCGGATCAGGGCTAGGCCTGGTTATTATCTGGAGGCAGGATCCTGTGAGGTCCGCTCTCGTGTGCGGCCAGCCGGTCTGGTTGATTCCCCGGCTGAGCAAGATGCGATGGGGTTGCCGTCGGGCTACAGGACTTTCGGGATCTCCTGCCAGAGGATGAATCCGCCCATCACGAGCAGGAAGGCGGCGAATACGCGGCGGAGCGTGTGCTGGGGTACCTTTGCGCCGGCCAGGTTGCCCGCGAAGGATCCCGCCACGCCGATGGCGGTGAAGAGGAGAATCAGCATCCAGTTCACCTGCAGTCCGGCATCGGAGAGTACGTCCACGTACTTGGCGAACCCGGCGAAGCTTTTCGCCGCGATGATCAGCAGGCTCGTTCCGACGGCCAGCCGCATCGGCAGCCCGCCGAGCAGAACCAGGGCCGGTACGATGAGGAACCCCCCCCCTACGCCTACCAGTCCGGTGATGATACCAACCCCCGTGCCTTCCAGAATGATCTTCCAGGCCGCATGCCGGGCGTGTTCGTCGGATCGATCCTGCTCTTGACGGAACATCATGACGGCGGCGGAGAGCATGACGAGCGCGAAGAGCGCCAGCTGTACCGGTCCGGGCAGGAACCGCGATAACGCGGCGCCTGCGTAGGTGCCCGCCATACCCGGGATTCCGAAGTAGAGCACACTACGCCAGTCGACCGATCGGCGAGCGGCATAGGGGATGGATCCGGCGAGCGCGATTCCGCCGACGATGGCGAGGCTCTCCGCAATAGCTACTTTGTCCGGCTCCCCTGCGAGGTAGACGAGTACCGGGACGGTGAGAATGGAGCCGCCGGAGCCCAGTAGTCCGAGACTGATACCGATGAGTGCGGCTCCTAACCAGGCGAACAACATGGCTGATCTATGGCTTTGTAAGGATCAGGTCCAGCTTTCGGCTGGACCTGATCCTGTGCTTCACGTTACCGCGACGGCTTCTTCCGAGGCGTCGGTTTCGACCTGGCCGATCTCGTGGTATTCGGAGAAGTTGCCGTTGACGTACTTCACGGTGTATCCTTTCGACGCCAGATAGGAAGCAGCCGGTGCCGAGCGTGCGCCAGAGGCACAGTGTACGAGCAGGGTTTTCCCGTTTGGAATGCGCTCATTCACATACTGCGGCAGTCGCGTATAGGAGGCATTCACGGCGCCGGGGATGTGGCCGGCTTCGTATTCGGAGTGGAACCGGACGTCGATCACGGCCATGCCGTCGTTGTTGCGTAGCCGTTCTGCATCGGCGAATGTGATCTCGTCGATGCGCTCGCGACGTCCACCCTGCGCGAAATAGCGCTCCAGGGTGTCGGGGGTGGCATAGGCTTCGATGTGGTCGTACCCGATGCGAATCAGGTCGCGTACGGCCTCGTCCACACGCTCCTCGTCGATGATGAGTACGATGGGTTTCGTTTCATCTACCACGAGCGAGCCCACGTAGGTATTGAAGGCCCGGTTCAGCGGGGTGCAGAGGGAGCCCGGGATGTGCCGGGCCATGAAGGCCGACCTGTCGGGCCGTGTGTCGAGGATGAGCACGTCGTTCCGCTCAGCATACTGCCCCAGCTCCGCCACTGTCAGCCTGACCGGCTGAGGAAGACGCCCCAGCACCGGTGCGCCGAGTTTGTTATCTCGCTTCATCCGCGCGAAGTAGGTCTGCGGCTCCGGCTGGCCGGAGAGGATTGCATCCACGAAGGCATCCTCACCGTTTGCTGCGGCCGCAAGGGAAGCATTGTAGCGCTTCTCGTACCCTACGGTCGTGGTCGGGACGGCTCCGAGCGCTTTACCGCACGTCGAACCTGCCCCGTGAGCCGGCCACACCTGGAGATGATCCTCCAGCACTGTGAACCGGGGCAGTGAATGGTACAGGCGCCGTGCCGAAGGCTCCTGGACGCCGTGCAGGCCCGCGGCCTGTTCCAGCAGATCCGGCCGTCCCAGGTCGCTGACGAAGACGAAGTCGCCCGTCGCGATGCCTATCGGCGTGGTCGCACCGGAGCCACGGTCCGTGACCAGGAAGCTCATGTGCTCGGGCGTGTGGCCGGGAGTGTGTACGGCCTGTACCTCGATGTTGCCGATCCGGAAAGTGTCGCCGTCGTGAAGCAGGACATGGTCGTAGGGCTGTCCGTCTTTTCTGCGGCTTTTCACCCACTCATATTTCCAGTCGGCATCGCCTTCATCGGAGAGATAGAGCCGAGTGCCGAAGCGTTCGGCAAACTCGCGGGCGCCGGAGAGGAAGTCCGCATGGATGTGCGTTTCCGCTACGGCTACGATCTGTAGTCCTTCAGACTCGGCGAGTTGCACATAACGGTCGATATCTCGCTCCGGGTCGATCAACAACGCCTCACCCGACTGCTGACACCCGATCAGGTAGGCATACTGGGCGAGTTTGGGGTCGAATATCTGTCTGAATAGCATGGGAATACCTCGAAAAAAGATGAATGCAGGACGGAGTGGCAGGCGGCTCAGTGTGGCAGCCTTGGCCGGAGGACCGAGTAGGCCCACGTTCCCGCCATGGCGCTGGCGAGCGCGACGAACATGACCGTGATTCCGGTGCCGGCGAGCGCGAAGATTGGACCGGGGCAGGCGCCCAGGAGTGCCCAACCTATCCCGAACAGCACGCCGCCTGCTACGTAGCGGACGCCCGGCACGCGTCCGGTGCCCCACTGTTTCGGTTCCAGGAGGATGGGTTCGCCGTGCACGGTTTTGAGTCCGAGCTTTTTGATGAGTGCCAGCGAAGCGGCGGCCACGGCGACCGCACTTCCAATGATGCCGTACATGTGGAAGCTCTGGAAGCGGAACATTTCCTGGATGCGATACCAGGAAACGGCCTGGCTCTGTGTAAGCACAAAGCCTACATACAGGCCCAGGATCAGGTAGACGGCCAGACTGGGCAGTGCATTGCTCTCTCGCAGCGCTTTCTCACGGAGAGGTTCAGGCACTTGCTCGGTATCCAGGCACTCGTAATCCGGTGCTGTCACGTCGAATGCTCGAGACGTAGTGGAGTGATGCAGTGTCGACATAGCAGGTCTTGTGTGAATTAGAGGACCAGGGGAAGAAGCACGTAGGTGGCGAAGAGCCCGCCGATGAAGAAGCCCACTACCGCGACAAGGGAGGGGAGCTGAAGATCGGCCAGACCGCTGATGGCGTGGCCGCTCGTGCATCCGCCGGCATAGCGGGAGCCGAATCCGACCAGGAAGCCGCCCACGACGATGCTGAGGAAGCCGCCAAGCGTACCCAGCGCTTCCCAGGAGATGAGTGATTGGGGCGCAAGGCCACTGAAGTCGGTGATGCCTAGCATTCTCAGGTCAACCCGGGTTGCTTCCGAGATCGATTGACCGGCATCCGGTACGCCAAACAGCACTGCCGTCAGTGTGCCGCCGAGCATGATGCCCAGGGCAAAGACGAGATTCCAGAGCCCCATCTTACGCCAGTCGTACCGGAGGAAGGCGGGTTTGAGCCTGGATGGCTCCGGTAACGCAGCCGCGCAGAGGTGCCGGAGGTTGGCCGAGATGCCGAAGATCTTTCCTCCGAAGAGCAGGAGTGCCGGTACGATCAGCCCGAGCAGCGGGCCGGCAATGTACCAGGGCAACGGACTGATTCCATCTATCATTGGATCTCGCAGGTTAAAACAACTTGTATTTACTTGTAATTACAACTTTCGCTAGCCAGTATATCGCTCATTGGTTATATAGTTTCCAGGGTTTGTCAAATCTTCACCTTGCGTGGGTCCAGCCACTCACTGGAGCGCAGGGCTCATGCGAAGAAGGGCACATGAGGTCGGATGTGTACCGCTCCTTATTACGTGTCAGTCTGAGTGCAGCAGAGCGGTATCGAAGGCGACTGTCCGAAGGAAAGTCGAAGACACAAGGCGGAGTCGGCTGTCGAAACAATCCCGCCTGAGTAGCACCTGAATCAAGATAGACCTCTCATCTCAGTACATGTGATGCTGCCTGTCGAAGGATCGTTTCTGTGTCTCGTGGGCAGAGCTACCTGCCAGATGGAATGAGATCCCGAAACGAGTTCGGGATGACAGATGAGTAGAGATCCTGAAACGAACTCAGGATGGCGGATGAATAGAGAGCCCATAACCTCTGGTTCACGCAGTAAACAGGTTCGGGATGACAGATGGAGGGGGATGTCGCTGATGGCTGGAGGGCATTTCGGTTTTCGGCGCATGCCTGTCTGGAATAGCCCATGAGGTCAGGCCCTCAACCGTGGTGTGTTCCAATTCTGTGGCTGGCCAGGTCCGGATCCTGTTCAGGGTGAGTTTGTATAACTGGTCGGTTATATGTAAAGAAGATTATGCAGACCGAACTCGTCCCACGTGAACTCCTGGAACAGGCCGCACGGCGTTTCCGCCTGCTCGGCGAACCGGCCCGTCTCGAACTGCTGAACCTGTTACATACGCACGGTGAGATGAACGTGCAGGATCTCGTGGCCGCTACTGGTCAGAGCCAGGCAAATGTCAGCAAGCACCTCCGCCTCATGACGGAGGAGCAGATGGTGAGCCGTCGGCAAGAGGGCCTCTACAGTTATTACCGGATTGCAGATCCCAGTCTGTCAGGGATCTGCCTGTTGGTTTGCGGTCAGGTTCGCGCCGGCGCAGAGGTCGTAGGTGAGGAATCCGGGGAGTAGCCCGGCCGAGCAGGCCGTTGCGGATATCTGTAAGGAGGTCCGTCTGGTTGATGTTCGACCCCGTGTAGGTGATTCTCTGACGGCTGGTTCAGGGTAATGCCTGTCCAGAAGGTTACAGTTTCCCGGTTACCGGATCTTCTCTATCGCGTTAGGTTGATGATGTGCCTGGAAGAGGGGGCGTATTTCATGTGCGCTGCCAACTTCCGGGGACTGCGTTGCCGGTTTACACACTTCAACCAGAGGGAGGGTACCTCTATGCCAACGTTGATGAGAAATCGGACGCTGCCGGTAGTAGATTCGCTGCGGCGTGAGATGAACGATGCCTTCTCGCGGTTTTTTCCGTCCCTATTCGAAGACGGGCAGGAAGGAAAGACTTCTGTCATGTGGAATCCGCGCATGGACCTCTCCGAGACGGACGAGGCTTTCCTCGTGAAAATGGATCTGCCCGGCCTCAAAAAGGACGAGATCACCGTGAATGTTGCGGACCATCAGCTTACGGTGAGTGGGGAGCGGAAGGAGGAGAAAAAGGAGGAGAAGGAAAACTTTCTCCGCGTGGAACGCTCGTCCGGCAGCTTCTTTCGAAGCGTGACGCTACCATCCGCCGTGAATGAGGATGCCATTCAGGCGGAGTTCAAGGATGGTGTGTTGACGATCACGGTACCTAAAACCGAAGAAAGCAAATCTCGCCGGATCGAGGTGTCATGATGGATGTGGGCCGGATCTGTGTCCGGCCCAGTCCCATCCGCATGCGAGTGCTTCGGTATGTCGACCATCCCGGCAGCCACATCGAGCGGGTACTATGTGGGGACATGATCACATGTGGGGCATGCACTGGGGCTGGTGGATCTTCTGGATTCTCATGATCCTCTTCGCTGTGTGGGTCCTCACCCAGCGGCGGCCTTCCGCGTTACCGCCACAGGTGCACGAGAGCCCGCTCGACATTTTGCAGCGGCGCTACGCGAGCGGAGAGATCTCTACCGAAGAGTATGAGGAGCGCAAGGCCAGGTTGAAAGCGGATCGCAGGTAGGGGCGGTCCTATCGCATACATGGCTCTGACCGTTGCTCCGTGCGTCCGATGCAAACGAAGAGGAATACGATGGCCGCGTACTATTTCGCTCGAACAGTCGATATGCCACCCGACGAGGCCGAGCGCCGCATCCGCGAAGAATTGCAGAAAGAGGGCTTCGGGGTCCTGACGGAAATCGACGTGCAACAAACGCTCAGGAAAAAGCTGGATGTCGATTTCCGGCCCTACAAGATTCTGGGTGCCTGCAACCCGGACTTCGCGCATCAGGCGTTGTTGGCAGAGGATAAAATCGGCACGATGCTGCCGTGTAACGTCATTCTACAAGAGGCCGGGGACGGCAAGACGGAAGTCGCCGCCGTTGATCCCGTCGCATCCATGCAGGCGGTCGAAAATGAGCGGCTCGCGTCGATTGCAGGCGAGGTTCGGAATCGCCTCAGGCAAGTGATCGAACGACTGTGAGGCGGCTCATGCGACTATCGTTCAAACGCCGAAGACATTCCGAAGTACCACCCCGATCGCATAGGCCAGGATGCCGGCTGCTCCTCCCGTGAAGAGCGTTTCCAGGCCCGACTTGATTCTGGAGATGCCCAGTACGAAACCTTTCAACATGCCGATTCCGAAGAACGCGGCTGCGGCAGCGATCGCGCTCGGCACGATGGAATAACTTACGTCCGGGCCGGCGAACAGGAACGGGAGCAGCGGCACCAGGCCGAACAGGGCGAACGCGCCGAACGTCGTCAGAGCAGCGCGCATGGGATGCGGGCCTTCCAGTGCCAGCCCGAGTTCCTCCGTCAGCATCGTATCCACCCAGAGTTTGCGGTCGCTGGTGATCACGTTGACGATGCTCTCGAGGACTTCTCCCTCGAACCCTTTTCTCCGGTAGATCTCGCGGATTTCTTCGCGCTCGCCTTCGGGAATGTGCTTGATTTCGTATTCCTCTTCGCGGCGGGCTTTCTCGACCAGCTCCCGCTGGCTCTTGATGTTCTGGTAGTTGCTCACCGCCATGCTGAATCCGTCGGCCAGCAGGTTCGCCACGCCGAGGACGATCACGACGACATTCGAAAACCCGCCACCCACGGCACCGGCTACGACGGCGAGTGTCGTCACACAGCCATCTATCGCACCGAGGACGGCATCTCCGAGATAGCTGTGGGTCAGGTCTTTATCCAGGCGGGCGCGGATGGCTTCCAGGGTGTGTTCATCTTTGATCGTATCCAGATCTAAACGTTCATTCATCGGAAGCACGATTGAAAGGTCCGGGGAAGACGGGGTGTGCTTGCGTAATCACGCATCCACGATAGCCATGCCTGCCGGAGATTCCAGATTTGTCAATTTTCAGCAGAGGTTGTGGTTTCGGCGGGGAAAGGTAGGATCTCGTACGTATAGAATGCCAAGGAGCGCCGGTAATAACGGTACGAATTTGTCTCAATTTGATTCGGCACATTCAGGAACTCCCTGCTACGTAGGGGAAGTACCGGCACATGCTTCGGGTTACCCACTACAACCAGGGCATGATCTGCTTCCTATCATTCCAACACAAACGGAACGCCGATACCAAAAGCAGTTCCGCCACGATCTAGGCGGACCCGCTTTTCAATACGACACCCATAGCAAGATGCTACTCACCCCGACACCTCCCTCACGGATTCGCACGCGCGCTGCCGTTTCAACAGGCGCAACGACCGGTTCCTCTCTCCACCCACTTCGTACAGCGCTGCGTTCTGCAGCAGCTGACCTGGAGCGGGCGAAGGGGCGCTGCAACCAGTTACTGCGTGAATGCGCTCCGTTACCGGATCGGACGGCTGAGCGGCTCACCCTCCATCTCGGTACACGGCTGGACGGCCTTACCAGGCAGGTGGAGGAATCCCTTCTCATCCTCGAACAGATTTCAGCTATTGTGGGTGATTCGTCCGGCACCCGTACGGATGGCAGTGCGACAGCCTCGTTACGTCATGGCCAGCATGCACTCCCTCGGGACCAGTCTGTAGCCGTCGGCCGCTAAGTTCGGCCGGATGGCCCCCCGATGGCACGCAATGGGGGCTGGTATCCTCCCGCGTTCAGCGTGTGCGCGCGACGAAGAGGTTGCGAAGCATCGGGGTCTTCTTCATCTGGTGGGCCTGCATCCGTTTCAAAATATCATCGAGGGTCTGGATTGCTCTGAGCAGGTGGGGACCTTTGTTCAGCATGACGCACTCCGCGCGTTCGGACATGGCCGCGTCAGTGATTTCCGCTCGTGACGGCTGGCCTTTTTTCGCCAGGGTTTCCAGTACCTGTGTCGCCCAGATCACCGGGACGTGAGCCGCTTCGCAGAGCCAGAGGATCTCTTCCTGCACTTCGGCCAGTCTCTCCCAGCCGCACTCTACAGCGAGATCTCCCCGGGCGATCATGACGCCCAGCGGATACCGGCGTAGCGCTGTAAGCAGGATGTCGGGCAGCTGTTCGAATCCGCGCTGCGTCTCGATCTTCAGCACGATCCCTATGTGGCCGGCGCTCCGTTCGGCCAGGGCGTCACATAACGCCAGTACATCGTCTGTGCTGTTCACGAAGGAAAGCCCTACCATATCGGCGCACTGCACGATGACATCCAGGTCTTCCAGATCCTTCGGCGTGAGGCCGCTGATGTGCAGGGAGGTCTGGGGGAAGTTGATGCTCTTGTCGGCCCGCAGCTTGCTCCCTTCCTCCTTCGCATAGGTGATCTCGATGTGGATCTCATCGTCGGACACGGCCTGGACGATGCCTTCGATCTTGCCGTCGTCCAGTTTGACGAGGTCTCCGGGCTGAACGTCGGCGAATACCTGCGGCAGGGTACAGGATATGCTGGCAGGGACCTGTACCGATCCGTCCCTTGCGCGTTCTGCAGGTTTTCCGGGGCGCATGTCTCTTCTCAGAATGAGGGGTTCGCCGCGCCGGAGCAGGAGAAAGGAGTCAGCAGCAGGCAAGTCGCCGACCGTGACTGCACGATCCGTCTGGCCGCTCTGGGTCCGGCGCCGTTTCAGTTTCGTGCCGGATTCCACGTATGCGGACTCGTAGCTTACCGCAAGGTACCCGGTGGAAAGGTGCTCCAGAATGTCGAGAGCGCGCTTCTTGCCGCGTGTATCTCGAAACCGCAGATGGTCTCCGACCTCGATGTGATCTAGCGATGCCCCGTCGATGGGCAGCACGGCGTCGATATCCGTCTGCCTGAGTGGCCGTGCGCCGGGGGTGGACAGCCAGATGCGTGCCGGTGCGACCACGTGGCCACGTGCGTCACGATGAGGCCGCCAGTGGACGACCTTGGGGCCGGGTTCGATAGGGCCGGTGCGCATTTTCGGGCCGTTTACGTCCATCAGAATCCGGCACGTTCTGCCGGTCTGCTCGCTCGCCCAGCGCACGTTGTCTGCCATACGTCTCCACGCGTCCGGGTCATCGTGGGCACAATTGATGCGCACGCAGTCCATCCCTTCGGTCAGCATGTTGCGGACCATCACTCGGTCATCTGCTGCTTCGCTCGGAAGCGTGACCATAATGCGGACGTGCCGGTCCGGCGGAGCGGGGCCAAAGAGAGCCTCCGTATGACGAGCGAGCAAGTCGATTCCATCGTCAAATGTGACCGGAGGCGTATCCGGCTCGAAATGCTCTCCCACGAGTTGCCCGAGCACGCCGCGTACTGCCATGAGACTCGCCATCACATGGGCTTCGCTTCTACCAAGGGAGGAGAGTCCCATCCGGGCCAGTTGCTCCTGCAACGGACGAATGTCTTCGCTTCTCAGGGCCAGGTAGTGCAAGAGATTGCGAGCGCTCTTCCGGAACCGGGGATCCACCGCATGAATCTGGGATTTCGCATTTCCCTCACGTTCGCGTGCTTTCGACAGGATCCGGTCGATCTGCGCGAGCAACG
The DNA here is from genome assembly GCA_041690215.1 of Rhodothermales bacterium. Classification (GTDB taxonomy): domain Bacteria; phylum Bacteroidota; class Rhodothermia; order Rhodothermales; family DASSAV01; genus DASSAV01. Next base: position 61,816 of record JAWLHQ010000005.1, on the reverse strand, counting down.
CTCCGGCGTGGCGTTCCGGTGCCGTATCAGGTTCCGCCATGGCTCAACCTCGTGCAACGTCCAGATTGAACGCGTCTAGCATGATGGCACCTGACGTGTTCACGCGCATGGGATCAGGTGGTACCAGGCTTCGGATATACCGTTCTTTACCCGGACGAGGCTTTCAGGTTCAGCGGATCCAGGTCAGGCGAACGTCCGATAGCCCTTCGGAGTCCTGCCGGCATTCTCCATTAGAACGTCTGCCCTGCGTGGGCGGGACATAGCTTGTACATTCCGATACAGACGGTTACTTTCGCTGGCCATGAAAGCCGGTTGCGACTGAGATGCGTCGTGCAGTCCGGATAAGCGTCTGCCCGGTGAAGTTCAAACCGTATCGATCTGTTGTGATAGAAGTTCGCCTCGTCAATTCAACCTTTGAGCGGGAGCCGCTAAGCCGCCCATTCGGGTTCAAAGGGGGGTACCTTTCCGAACTATGGCAGGTTATCACCCTGCTTGAAGGAGCGAGTGGAGCGAGATCGGTCGGGCTCGGAACGCAGAGCGTGTTATGGTCCGATCCAGCGGTGTTTGCGGGGCATTCGGAGGCCGGAGGCAATGCGCTCATGTATGCTGTGCTGGAGTTTGCTTCGCAGCTTGCCCGAACGGTCCCCTTCGAGACGCCGATAGACCTGCTCGAGGAGATCTACCCGAGCGCATGCGCTTACGCGAAAACGATTACACAGCGGCCGGATCTGCGGGCGACGTTCGTTCTCAATGCGCTCGTTTCGCTCGACAACGCCGCGTGGCTCCTGTATGCGAAAGAAACCGGCATCGAGTCGTTCGACGACCTGATCCCCGATCCGTACAGGCCCGCGCTGTCACACCGGCACAGCCTCCTGGCGAGCATTCCGGCTGTCGGCTTCGGTTCGACGGATGACGAACTCCGCTCCCTCGCTGATGCCGGTTATTTCGTCATCAAAGTGAAGCTGGGGCACCCCGGCTCACAGGACGACATGCTCGCGCAGGACAAGTTGCGGATGGAACAGATCCATCGCCTGTTTGGCGGGCGCGAGACCGCGCATACGGCTTCGGGTCGTATTCCGTACTACCTTGATCTGAACGGGCGGTACGACAGCATAGACCGCCTGCATGCGTTGATCGATCACGCCGACGCCATCGGCGCGCTGGATCATATCCTGGTAGTCGAAGAGCCGTTTCCCGAGGGCTACGAGGCGGATGTTTCGCAGGTCGGGGTCCGGCTTGCCGCTGACGAGGGGGCGCACACGGATGCGGATGCGCGTCGGCTGCTCGATATGGGATATGGCGCGATCGCGCTCAAGCCGGTGGCCAAGACGGTGAGCATGACGCTCAAGATTGCAGCGGAAGCACACCGCCGAAACATCCCCTGCTTCTGTGCAGACCTGACGGTCAATCCGATCCTTGTAGACTGGAATAAGTCGTTTGCCGCCCGGCTCACCCCCTTTCCCGGTCTGGACTTCGGCCTGCTCGAAACGAACGGCCACCAGAACTACAGGAACTGGGATCGGATGGTGAGCTACCATCCGTTTGCGGGCGCTTCGTGGATGCGCGTCGATGACGGGGTTTTCCGGCTAAACGACGACTTCTACAAGCACAGCGGCGGCATCTTCGAGCTTTCACGGCACTATCTGGACGAGGTGCTTCCGAACGGAACCTGACGGGAACAAGGGGCTCCCTTGATCGGGCCAGCCACCGAGCTGCCCGGCGCAGCCCGTCAAAATGCGGACGCAATCTGCCGTATGTAGTTGACGACGATGGCCAGAATCGCGATGTAGCCGATGATCGCTGCCCCTTGCATCCAGGGCTTGTTGACGTGGGTTCCCATGATTTTGCGGTCTCCGGCGACCGCCATCACGAGGAAGCCCAGGAGCGGGAATGCGATGACGGCCAGGCCCTGTGCGAAGCGGATGAGTTCGACCGGAGGGGCCTTGAAGATGAGCACGACCAGCAAGCCGGCGGCCATCGAAACCGTCGTCCACACTTTTACCGGTCGCCCATCCATGGTCGAGTCCTTGTCGAGCCCGTCCGTAAGCAGCGTTGCCCCGATCAGGGGGTTGACGATGAGGGATGAGAAGCTCGCGAAGAAGAAGCCGGCCATGAACAGGTAGACGGCAGCGGGACCGACGAGCGGTTCGAGCTGCGCTGCCATGCCCTCGGCGGAAAGAACGGGCTCTCCGCCGGCAACGAAGATGGCTCCGGCGCTGGTAAGGAGGATGACCGCCGAAATGAAACCGAGGAAGCCGATGCCCACTATGGTATCGAGACCTTCCTTTGCCATGTCGTCCACTCCCCAGTTCTTCTCTAACATGAGGTAGCCCTGATAGACGGCTGCCGCGATCGAGAACGTCGTAGCCGTCATGCCGATCGTCAGGAAGATCGAGTCCTGATCCGGAAGCGAGGGGATGAGGCCGCGGACGGCAGCCTCGGGTTGCACACCGATGGTCATCAGTGTGCCTACGAAGGTGAGCAGCATCAGCCCGACGACGACTTTGACCAGCAGTTCGAGCTTGCCGTAGAGACTCGGCATGTAGATGAGGCCGAGGGCCAGCGCGCAAAGCAGGGTGGCCCAGATGCGCGCATCCATTCCGAGTAGGGCGTTCGCGGAGAACCCGACCGCAGCCGCGTTTCCGGCCTGGAAGGCCAGAACCGCGAGATAGCCGAAGATGCCTCCGATGGCTGCCACCCTGCTCCCGAATTTCTCTCGCGTGACCTGAAAGAGCGTCTTCCCTGTCACGAGACTGATGCGAGCCGCCATCCACGTGTAGATGATCATGAAGAAGGTAGCGGCAACGGGTACCCACAACAGGGTGTATCCATAGCTGCTGCCTGCGATCGTGTTCAATGTGAGTGTGCCCGGCCCGACGACCACCGTAGCCAGGATGAAGGCGGGGCCGATGGCCCGGAGGAGGGTACGAAGCTGCCTGCCGGTTCCTGTGCCTTTTTCAGCAGTGGGGTGTGGTGCTATTTCAGCCATGCGTCAAGGTGTTCGCGGACGAAATCGTCATCCGTCAGATGCGGATAATCGCGGTAAATGCGGTCGATCTCTTTCGGCTGTTCAGGGGAGAGCTGCTCGGCAGGATTGAGCGTCCAGACTCCTTTGAGCAACCCCTGGCGGCGCAGCACTTCGTGGATACCCGGAATGCAGCCTTTGAATGCATGCTGGGGATCGAAGATGGCTGCATTTGCATCGGTAACCTCGGCGGCACGTGTCAGCAGCCGGGCCGGGATCTCGTTGCGTTGGCGGGCGGCTTTGACTTCTTCCAGCAGTTCGACGGCCCGGCGCGTCCACACGGCCCAGTGCCCGAGCAGGCCTCCAACGATGCGTAGCCCGTCGTATGGAAACGTCGTGAGGAGGTCGGTTACGATAGAATCGTCGTTTCCCGTGTAAAGTGCAATATCGCGGCCACGACCTGCCTCTGCGACGGCGCGAACCACGTCGAGTGTCTGATACCGGTTGAATGGGGCGATCTTGATGGCGACGACGTTCTCGATCTCGGCGAACCGGCGCCAGAAGCCATAAGGTAGGATGCGCCCGCCCACGGAGGGCTGGAGATAGAAGCCGACGACAGGCAGCACATCCGCCACGGCTTTTGCATGGTCTATCATGGCGTCGATGCCGGCCGTCGCGAAGGCGCCCAGGCTCAGCAGGACGCAATGGTAGCCCAGGTCGCGTGCGGTTTTCGCCTCGGATATGGCATGCTCTGTCGTCCCGAGGACACCCGCAATCATCACCGGATCGGTACCGGCATTCCGGGCTTCTTCCGCGGCCAGTTCCAGTACGGGCCGGTACAGGCCGATCTCGTCGTCGTGAATCTCGAACTGGGTCGTGTGTACGCCTACAGCGAGGCCGCCGGCGCCCGCCGCGAGGTAATACCGGGTGAGCGCCCGCTGGTGGCGTTCGTCTAGAGAGCGGTTTTCATCCAGTGCAAGTGGGTGGGCCGGAATGACCAGGCCCTCCATGAGTCGTTTGCGCAAGATCACGTCGAGGTGGCAGCTTGGGGTGAGGACGGTACCGGTCGACGCCGGCCGATACGAACGGCCAGTGATCAGAACTGGCCGTCGGCTACTTCGAACTTCGTGGGTTTTCCGTGAGTGACGCCCCCGCCTTCAACCCAGGACGCGACCAGGTCGATGATCTCCTCCGGCGTCACGCGAGGCGGCCCGAACAGGTTGTGGCATTTCGCGGCATTGCTCAGGAAGGCGGTCGGCTGCTCATGACCTTCGAGTACCGGTTCTACGCCGAAACGCTGCCCGAACTGTTCGGCAAGCCAGCGCACGGATAGCAACTCGGGGCCCGTCAGGTTGAGTATGTTCGCCGGTGACTCGCAGATCTCGAGAGCCCGGAAGCACACCGAGTTGGCATCGCCCTGCCAGATTGCGTTTACATACCCCATCGTAACCTGCACCGGTTCGCCCCTGTACACCTTCGTCGCGATGTCGAGGAACACACCGTAGCGGGCTTCCACGGCGTAGTTGAGGCGTATGAGGCACGTGGGTGTGCCGTTCTGCAGTGAGAAGTGCTGGAAAACGCGCTCACGGCCAAGGCAGGATTGTGCGTATTCGCCTACGGGCCGGGGCTCCACGTCCTCCGTGCAGCCGTCCGTTTCGATCGGTACCATAGGGTAGACGTTTCCGGTAGAGAGCGCCACGATGCGGGCATCCTTGTACCGGGAGGCGACGCGTCCGGGCAGGTAGGCGTTCAAAGCCCATGTGAGCGACGGGCGGGAGGACGCGCCGAACTTCATGCCGGCCAGGTACACGACGTTCGGGCAATCCGGCAGGTCGAAGAGCGCCCTGTCGTCGAGCAAGTCGATGCTGATGGCTTTTGCTCCTGTCTCCTCGATCTCGCGGCGGCTCTCCGCATCCGAGTACCGCGAGGCCGCATAGACCCGGTGGTTGCTGCCCGCTTCTTTGAGCGCGCGCATGATCCGCATGACGAGCGTCGGCCCCATTTTTCCTCCGGCACCGAGGACGATGAGGTCGCCGTTCAGCCGGCGGGCCATGTCAATGTCTTCCTGATAGGGACGCGAAAGAATGTTGAGGAGCTCTCTCTGGTCGCAGGCGCAGAGCCGTGAGGACATACGTACGGGCGATATGTGAAAGAAGGCGGGGAGACCATGCGTCGACCCCCCGGGGAGGGCGAAACCGAACGGCCTTGAATCGAACGGGGTACACGTTCGCGTGCATGAAACGAAGCAGCACGATGATTGTCAACCTGCGAGCGGGAAGTGCGAAATCCCGAGGTGATGCTTGTTCTCCGGTAAGGTGGTGCACCACGCTCTGCGCGTGGCATCTCGAGTGAAGTCGAGAAATCCCACCTTGCGGCACAGTGCTTCGGGACGGCGTGCTCATGTACGATCCTTTTATGGACTGGTATGATGTGCTGGCCGGGCGCACTCGGCCGTAGGCGAGCGGGGGTGGCTTCTATCCCGTGTCGAGGTGCATCTCTTTATCGGACGACGCGTTTCAATCCTGAGGAGCTTAGAACGAGGCTACGATCCGAGTGTGGATTGTAGAGGGCGGCGGTTTCTTCCCTGCGAACACGTCAGATGGAGCACGTATCGGTTTTCGACATTTTTAAGATCGGTGTAGGCCCATCGAGTTCGCATACGATGGGCCCCTGGAGGGCTTGCCGGCGCTGTGTGGATGAATTGCGAGCGGGCGGCGATATAGGGGACGTCGCTGGTATAAAAGTCATTCTGTACGGCTCCCTGGCAAAAACCGGCCTTGGGCACGGAACGCACAAAGCGGTCATGCTCGGATTGATGGGCACCGACCCCGCTACCATCGACGTAGGTCGTATCCCGGAGATGGTGTCTCGGGTGCGAGAGACGCACAGGTTACAGCTGCCGGAAGGTCCTGAGATTGGATTCGATCCGGCGACGGATATCATTTCGCGCCCGTCCGAACAGCGTCCGTTCCACGCCAATGCCATGGATGTCGTGGTCGAGATGAAGGATGGAACGCAGCGGGCGGAAACGTTTTATTCCGTCGGAGGCGGGTTCGTCGTAAAGGAGGGGGAAGCCGGGGCCGGATCCACGGAGGAAGTCCCGTATCCCATTGCTTCGGGTGCCGAACTTCGAGAACACTGCGAGCGTGCCGGGCGGACCATCAGCGAGATCGTCCGTGAGAATGAGCGAACACGGCGCAACGACGATGAGATCGATGCACAGCTCCGTGCAATATGGCAAACGATGAAGGAAACGGTGTACCATGGCTGCCATACGGAAGGCAAACTTCCGGGTGGGCTCGACGTAGAGCGTCGTGCACGCCGTTTGAGCGAGGGATTGCTCCAGGGCGCAACGTATAGCAACATCGATGAATGGATCAAGGCCATTCGTTCGCGCAAGCACACCTTTCAGGATGTGAACACGTGGGTGAGTTGCTTTGCAATCGCCACGAATGAGGAAAACGCGGCCTTCGGACGTATCGTTACAGCTCCCACGAACGGCGCTGCCGGTGTGGTGCCCGCCGTGCTTTTGTATCATCTGTGTTTCGACGGCGGAACCGATGCCGATGCCATCCCCTTTCTGCTCACGGCCGGGCAGATCGGGATCCTCTTCAAGCAGGGCGCGACTCTTTCCGCGGCTATGGGAGGATGCCAGGCGGAAATCGGGGTATCGTCCGCCATGGCGAGTGCCGCGCTGACGGAGGTTATGGGCGGCAGCGTTGCGCAGGTCCTTATGGCGGCGGAGATCGCGATGGAACACCATTTGGGACTGACGTGCGATCCCGTCGGCGGGCTCGTGCAGATCCCCTGTATCGAGCGGAACTCGATGGGCGCCATCAAGGCCATCACCGCATCGAACATCGCCCTCGCAAGCGATCCTTCTCAGGCCAAGGTGCCGCTCGATACCGTGATCAAGTCCATGTGGGACACGGCGCTCGAGATGAATGAGAAATACAAAGAGACGTCCGAGGGCGGTCTCGCCGCGCACATTCCGGTTTCGGTAATCGACTGCTGAGGCATGCCCCGGCGGTCAGGAGGATAGCGGCATCACCATTTCCGGCTGATTGCCGACGCGTGTTCGGTATCCGGGGCAATGAACAACCTCCGGACCGCGCGACGTACCTCGTTCGGGAGTACAACGAGGAATACCTGGCGCTGATGGATTCGATCAGGTTGGGACATAAGCTGGGTATGCGTTCCGGCCATGGTATGGCGCTCAGGGATGTCGTAGTGGCGAGTAACCGCCGGTAGAAATGGCTTCAAGAGGTAGGGCAAAGCGTTTGTGCTGGCATGTTAGCGGTGCTCAGCCTGCTCGTGCTGTTCTTTTTGCTGGTGAGTGAGTACCTTTTCTCACGCTGCTTGTGGTGGCAGGTCAGGTGGTGCTCAGTCGGACGGTCTTCGGGCGGTGCATGATTGCGGTGGAGGCGAACGAGGAAGCGATATGCCTCGCCGGGATAGGTTCGCGCTCCATCAAAGTAGCGGTTTTCACCATCGCGGGTCCTCTAGCCGGTCTGGGTGGCCTCTTTCACATGGCCTACCTGGAATCCGCTGATTCGAACGCGGGAATCGGGCTTGAACGATCCGCCATTGCGGCTGTCGTGATAGGAGGGACAAGCCTTAGGGGCGGCCGCGGCTCTGTCGTACACAGCTTTTTCGGGGTACTCATCATTGCAGTGCTCCAGACCGGTCTGGCCCAGATTGGTGCGACCGAACCGACCAAACGCATTGTGACCGGCGTCGTAATCGTGGTGGCGGTCATCGTGGATGTGTATCGGCACCGCCTTGCCGGGAGCAGAAAGACTAGTTGATCGACGAATCTGAGCCCGTCGCAAACCACTCTCAAAAGCAAGGAGGCATTGCATGTGGAGACTACGTTGGGTATCGCGTAAGATCCAGGCAGCGAAGATCGTGAAGGCGTTGGGATGGAACAAATCTAGTCTTTCGATCGGGGTCGTTGTGGCCCCTTTGGTCCTCCTCGCTGTCTATACCGGGTGTGGTCCCCTCCACGCCCAGGATCAGGTGGCCCCGGCTGAACCGACCTTGCTTTCCGCTCGGCAGGACGACAGCACCGGAACCATCCTCGTTTTTCGCGCTGGCGAGGAAACACCCCTTCTGACACAGCACGCCCGGCCAGATTTCCGGCCGTTCATGCACCCGATTGTGGCGCCGGATGGTCGAGGCGTTTTCACTGAGTATAGTCCCGGCCACCACCCCCATCAGACCGGGCTCTACTGGGGGTTCACCCGGGTTAACGGGCGCGATTATTTTCATCATCCAGGCGGTGACTACTGGCGGTGTGTCTCCGCAGATGTGCTCGAGACGGAGGGGCCGGTGGTCAGGTGGCGGACCGTGTACGACTTGCTCGACGAGAACGGTACAGCGGTCTTGACCGAGACGCAGACCTGGTCGATGCGAGAGGAGAACGGGCGATACCTTCTCGAACTGGAGTGGCAGGGGGAAGCCAGGACCGACGTCACAATAGGCGAATACGACTACGGCGGTCTCTTTCTGCGCATGCCGTGGCGTGAAGGGATCGAAGGCGGAGTGGTCAACGCGGCCCGGCAACGGAACGAGGCTGCCGAGGGAGAGCGGGCGATGTGGCTGGACGTGGGGATGCAGGTAGACGGTCGTGACGACATGGCGCATGTGGCGATCTTCGATCATCCTGAGAACGGAGGATTTCCGCAGCCCTGGCGCGTTGACGGACAGTTCGGCGTCGGGCCGGTTCGTGCCCGGCTGGGCGATTGGACGATCGCGCGTGGTGAGACCGAGGTGATTCGGCACCAGCTCGTCTTCTATACGGGTACGCTAAGTGACATCGAGCTGCACGCGATGTGGGAGACCTATAGCGGTAATGAGGGCCAGTATTCTACCGCGTCGCTCTGGGAGATCGCACAGGAGGAAGGCCGGCAGGCCGCTTTCCAGACCCCCGACGAGGCGGCCGAGGCGATGACGATGATAGATGGGTTCAAGGCAAATGCCTGGGCCGGCGAGCCAATGATCACGCAGCCGATGGCTTTCGCGTGGGATGACCGGGGGCGGTTGTGGGTGGCCGAAAACCGCGACTACGAATCGCGGGGTACCGGCTTCTCGAACTCCGGCGACAGCCGTATCCTGATCCTGGAAGACACCGACCGTGACGGCGTTGCCGATAGCCGCAAGGTATTCCTGGAGGGCATACCGTTCCCGGCAGCAATCGCGGTGGGTTTCGATGGCCTCTTTCTCGGCGCACCGCCACATTTGCTCTTCGTGCCGGATAAGAATCATGACGATGTGGCCGACCGGGAAGACATCGAGATTCTGCTGACGGGGTGGGGTATACGGGACCGCCACGAGACGATCAACAGCCTGCACTGGGGCCCGGATGGCTGGCTTTACGGATTAGAAGGTTTCGCCACGCCGTCCAAAATTCGAAAGCCCACGGGGGAGGAACGCCTCTATGCGCACGGTGACCCCTTCCCTGAAGACATCCTCGAGGGTGAGGGGATCGAGATCAACGGTGGCGTTTGGCGCTATCATCCTACGAAGGACCGGTTTGAGGTCGTTGCTCACGGCTTCAGCAACCCCTGGGGCATCGACTACGATGCCAAGGGACAGCTGTTCATCACTGCATGCGTGATCCCGCACGTCTTCCACGTCATACCCGGCGGGATCTATCAGCGGCAGGGTGGACAGCATTTCAATCCGTACGTCTACAGCGACATCGGCACCATCGTCGATCACCGGCACCAATCGGCTCACGGCGGGGCACGTATTTATCAGTCCGACGCTTTCCCGGAGGAGCACCGAGGCCGCCTGTTCATGGCGAACATCCACGAGCATGCCATTCTTTCCGATGTGCTGGAGCGTTCCGGTTCAGGGTTCGTGGCTCGCCACGGTGATGACTTCCTGGCAGCCAACAACGCACAATGGATTGGTTTCAGCGTAGAGGTAGGCCCTGATGGAGCGCTCTACGTGCTGGACTGGCACGATGCAGACATATGCGGAAAGGACGTGTTGGATAAAGATACGGGCCGAATCTTCCGTATCGCGCCAGAGAAATCGCAGGCAGAAGAATGGGAGGGTCGATACGCGGATCTTGGCAGCATGAGCGACGTGCAGCTGGCTGCGTTGCAGCTAAGCAAGAGTGACTGGCATGCTCGTCGTGCACGGGTCATTCTCCAGTACCGCTCCACGCAGCGCCCCATTGACGGCGCTGCGGAGGACCAGCTCCGCGCTCTCTTCGATTCGCACGAGGATCCTGACCTTCGGCTCCGCGGGATGTGGGCGCTCCACGTGACGGGGCTGCTGAGCACGGAACGGCTTCTCGAGGCGTTGAAGGATACCGACGAGTATGTAAGGGCCTGGGCGGTGCAGCTGCTGACCGAGGACTATCAGCCGGGGGCAACAGCGTTGGTGGAGTTTGCCCGGATGGCGAGGTCCGATCGCTCACCCGTGGTGCGGAAGTACCTCGCCGCTGCCTTACAACGGGTAGAGCATGAGGCGCGGTGGTCCATAGTGGAAGGCCTCCTGGCACGCGGTGAGGACGCAGACGATCATAACATTCCGAAGCTTATCTGGGTCGGCTTAGAACCTCTGGTTGCGTCCGATCCGGAGCGTGCCCTTGACCTGGCTGGTGCCAGCGCCATTCCGATGGTCACCGAGTTCATCGCACGCAGGGCAGTCGATGCCGATGCACTGGAGCCGCTCATGGCAGCGCTCGGCAAGCACATCCACGCCCGTTCTCACTTGCTGCGGGGCATGCGAGACGGCCTTCAAGGCCGCCAGAGCCTCGAAGAACCTGCCGGATGGGCACGGATCTACTCCCAATTGTTGGCCGACGAGGCGGCGGCGCCCCTCGCGCTCGAGGTTGCGCAACGCTTCGGAAACGCCGATGCGGCGCAGCAGCTCCTGGCATCCTTGAAGGATACATCCACGCCAATTGATCTGCGCAGACGTGCCCTGATGAGCCTTGCCGAGCAACAACGCAAAGAGCTCATATCGGAACTGCCGCCGCTGCTCGACAATCCGCAGCTTCGCACCGAAGCGATACAGGCGGTGGCGGCATTCGACCATGAGCCGCTCGGTCTGATGCTGTTGGATCGCTACGATGGGTTGAGCACGGCTGAGAAGCGCCATGTGATCCGGGCGCTGGCATCCCGACCTGTCTATGGATGGCTCCTGACCGAAGCGCTCAAGACAGGCACCATCTCGCGGCGCGACGTTCCGGCCGAGGTCGCCCAGCAGATGCGGCGTGTGGTGGGCAGCGGTTTCGTGGAGGTGTGGGGGCCAATCGACGAACCCGTTTCCAATAAGGCGGCTGAGTATGCGAAGTACCGGGCTCTCCTGACCCCGCGCGCCATCGCCCGGGCAAACGCAGCAAATGGGCGCAAGGTGTTCCAACACACCTGCGGGTCGTGTCATAAGATGTATGGGGAGGGAGGTACCGTGGGGCCTGATCTCACGGGTTCGAACCGAGCCGATCTAGACTACATCTTGAGCAACATCTTGAACCCTAGCGAGGTGATCCAGGACGACTACAAGATGGTGACGCTCACCATGCGGGACGGGCGCACCTATATCGGTAACATCGCGGCCGAGAATGATCGGCAATTGACGCTTCGAGTGACGGGGCAAGACCCGGTTGTCCTGAGCAAGTCGGAAATCCAATCACGGGAGGTGTCGGATCTTTCCCTGATGCCGGAAGGGTTGCTGGGCACGCTGACGGATGCTGAAGTGCTCGATCTTATCGCGTACCTGCGAACCCTTGAGCAGGTGCCCCTGGTAGCCGACTGAAGGGGCCACGCATTGAATTTGCCGGGCAGGGATGCTCAGAATTGGTCCTAGCAGGAGAGTTTTCGAACCAAGCGTAAGCTGACGAGTCGATGAGTAGGTCGGCCAATGGGGCTTGGGGCGCTTCTCCTCGTGGAGCAGCCTGCTCTCACTGGAGCGTCGTGGACAGACGTTTGGACGCGTTCTCGATCGGCAGCCTGAAAAAGCAGAAAGTCGGCCTAAACAGCAGCGTTTAGGCCGACTTTCTCATGTCGGGGCGGCGGGATTTGAACCCACGACCTCTTCGTCCCGAACGAAGCGCGCTACCGGGCTGCGCCACGCCCCGATCTGTTTGCCCTGCTATACACGCCTGGCCGAACAGAAAGGTCCGAAATATAATCCTTTACCCGCGTATTGGTCCACCGTTTTCACCCGGCCTGCTCAATCTTCGGACTTTTTGCACATAACGATTCTCGCCTACCGTTCCGCATACTGTGCGTACATGTCCTCGATCAGGCCTGCGTACCGCTGCTCGATCGCCTTGCGCTTAGCTTTCAGTGATGGCGTCAGCAACTCGTTTTCCACCGTGAACGGCTCTGCGAGCAACCGGAAGTCCCGGATTTTCTCCGGTGCTGATGCGTTTTTCGAGTAAGCCCGGAACTCCTTGTGGTACAGTTCCTGGATCTGTTCGTTCTTCAGGAGGTCCGTTTCGTTCTTGTACGCGATGCTGTGCGTATCCGCGTACGTTTTCAGGGCTTCCATGTTCGGCACCACCAGCGCCGTCAGGAAGTCGCGCCCTTCACCGATCACGACAATCTGATCGATCCAGGGTACGGTTTTGAATTGTTCTTCGATGGGGCCGGGGTAAATGTTCTTTCCGCCGGCCGAGACCATCATGTGCTTGATCCGATCCGTTATGGTGAGGTAGCCGTCATCGAACCGGCCCACATCTCCGGTGTGGTACCATCCTTCCGCATCGATGGCCTCCCGGGTAGCCTCTTCATTCTTCCAGTACCCCTTCATGATGTTCGGACCGCGCGCCAGGATCTCCCCTTCGCCCGTCGTCAGCGAGGAGGGGTAGTCGTCGCCCTTGATCTGGCCCAGGATCTTTCCGTCATCCAGGCTCTGGATGGCAATGGTAACGCCCGGGATCACGTGGCCGACCGTTCCGTAACGCGGCTTATCGAACGGATTGAAGGCCAGTACCGGGGAGGTTTCGGTCAGTCCGTAGCCCTCGATGATTTTGATGCCTGCCGCCTCGAAGAACTCGCCGATCTCACGGGGGAGGGCGGCGCCGCCGGATACGGCGAATCGGATATTACCGCCCAGACGCTCATGCAGCTTTGAGAACACGAGTTTGTAGGCAAGGCGATACTGTGCCGCCAGAAGAGGGTTGGGGGATTTGCCGCCTCGGCGGACGGCGGCTACCTTCTTGCCTGTAGCGACGGCCCAGTTAAAGATGCGCTTCTTTACCGGCGATCCTTCTTCCACCGACTTGGCGATGGTGTTGTACACCTTCTCGAACAACGCCGGCACCGAGATCATGATGGTGGGCTTCACCTCTACAAGGTTCCGGCTTACCGTGTCGATACTCTCCGCGTAGGTGATGAGAGCGCCGGCGGACATGCATACGATGTATCCTGCTGTGCGTTCGAAGGAGTGGCAGAGGGGCAGGAACGAGAGGTGGTGGTCCGTCTCCTTGATTGGAAACCGTCCGAGGGCGGATACCGCATTCGATTGAAAGTTGCGGTGCGTCAGCATCACGCCCTTCGGGTTGCCCGTCGTGCCGGATGTATAGATCAGTGCGCTCAGGTCGTCCGGCTTCACCTGCTCTCCGAGTTTCCGAAGCTCCTGTTCGTGCTCCTTCCAGTATGCCTCGCCCTCGGCCAGGGCATCGTGCCAGCCATGAACGTAATCCGGCCGCTCCTTCCGCAACTCGCTCATCGTGACGATCTGCTCCAGTTCGGGGCAGTCGTCGAAGATCTGTTCCGCTTTCTTCAGCTGGATCGACGTCGAGACGACAAAGACTTTCGATCCGGAGTCTTTGATGATGTAACCGACCTGCGAGGAAGGAAGGGAGGTGTAGAGTGAGACATTGACCGCCCCCAGGATCTGGGTGGCCATGTCCGTGATGGCCCACTCCGGCCGGTTCTCCGAGAGTATCGCGACGCGGTCGCCGGGCCTGACCCCGCTCTTGTGCAGATAGCCTGCCATGGCGTGCATCAGCCGCCGCATTTCTTCCCACGAAATGCCGACCCACTCCTTCGTAGCCCGGTCCTTGTATTGCACCGCTGTCCGGTTTTTCCCCTCGTAGTGGGATGCGAGGCGCTCGAACAGTTGAGGCATCGTCTCGAATGGAACGACGACGGACATGGCGGACTACGGGTTGATGGAGAGTACGAATGGCATACGCGGCCTGCATGCACAGAAAAAACGCAAGCTAACCGCTTCCGGATGGAAGTACAATATGGGAGAAGGGTGCGTGGTTCCAGGGACCGGACAACGTGATCGTCCGTGTCTACCCGTTCGGATCACGGGCCGCTCACTCGTCCAATCCGAAATCTATCATGGATTCACGGCTTGCTGCTCTGGACGAGCCGCATGAACTCGCTGCGGGTACTCGGGTCCATGAACTGGCCGCTCATGGCGCTCGTCGTGGTGACGGAGTTCTGCTTTTCCGCTCCGCGCATCATCATGCAGAGGTGTTGCGCCTCGATGACGACGGCCACGCCCAGCGGCTGGAGTACTTCCTGAATGGCGTCGCGAATCTGGATCGTGAGCCGTTCCTGCACCTGGAGCCGCCGCGCAAACACGTCCACCACGCGCGGGATCTTGCTGAGACCGACGATCTTGCCGTCCGGAATGTAGGCCACGTGCGCCTTCCCGAAGAAGGGCAGCATGTGGTGCTCGCAGAGCGAGTACAACTCGATGTCCTTCACGAGGACGATCTCACTGTAGCTTTCGTGAAAGAGGGCCGATTCCAGGATGGCTTTGTAATCCATACAGTACCCGTGGAGCAGGTACTGGTAGGCTTTCGCGACCCGCTCGGGTGTCTTTACCAGGCCCTCGCGCTCCGGGTCTTCGCCGAGCAGGCGAATGACATCTCGCATCCGCTCGGATAAGGCGGTCGTCGTTTCGGGATTGTACACATCCCCGCGCTGGTACAGTACCGGCACGCTGTAATCGATGCCCGCTTCTCCGTCGTGTCCGTTCTGCCGGGTGGTTTCTGTCGTGGTTTTGTTCATGAAGACTATGGAAAGTTGGAGCGCGCGGGCTTACTCACCCCGGTACTCCACTACGTTGTTCTCCGTCTCGCGAATGCGGACGGTATGAAGGCGGCCCGCCGGAAGCGCATGCTCCAGTTCCTTCCAGACGGCGATGGCGAAATTCTCGGTCGAGGGCATGATGCCCTGCAGGAAGTCGACGTCCAGGTTCAGGTTCGCATGGTCGACCTTCGAGACGATCTTCTCCTCGATGATTCGCTTCAACTCGGCGAGATCGATGACGAAGCCCGTATCCGGGTTCGGCTCACCGGCCACGGTCACGTCGAGTGTGAAGTTGTGGCCGTGCCAGTTCGGATTGTTGCACTTCCCGAACGTCTGTCGATTCCATTCGTCCGACTTGTTCGGATTGTGAAGGCGGTGCGCTGCATTGAAGCGCACCGTACGCGTCACGTAAACAGTAGGCATGTTGGTTGTCAGAAACACAGTAGAGGCGACCAAAGGATACCTCCCGGAGCGCTCGACGTTCCGGAATGGCTGTCAGAATCGAGCTTCCAGCAGCGCGTCCCCGCATTTCCTCATTCTGCGCGCAGTAGGGGGGCTCTCCTGAAATGAGTGTTGTAGCCCATAAGGAATGTTTCAACCCGAACTACAGCGATAAACGGCAAAGCCGAAGGCGGACGCTGAATGCTGACAACTCAACATGTCCTATATTCGTACAGACGTGTCGCACCAACCCATACCTCTACGGCATGCCCGAGAAAACACTTTTCCAGAAGATCGCCGACCGAGAGATCCCGGCAGATTTTGTATATGAAGACGACCGCTGCTTCGCCTTCCGGGATATCAACCCGCAGGCCCCCACTCACATTCTCATCGTCCCACGCAAGGTCATCCCCACACTGAACGACCTCACGGAAGAGGACGCGCCGCTCGTCGGGCACTTGTTTGTTGTGGCGAAAGAGCTTGCTGAAAAAGAAGGGCTCCGGGGCGGGTACCGCACCGTGTTCAACTGCGGCGAGGAGGCAGGACAGACGGTCTGGCACCTCCACCTGCACCTCCTGGGCGGCCGCACGATGACCTGGCCTCCAGGGTGATGAATAATGGGTAATGGAGAATGCTTACCGGGGCGGACAGACCTTCGTTTATTCTTCATTACGCATTCTCCATTACTCATTCGTACCGCAGGGTCTTCACCGGGTCGGCAAGCGCTGCTTTGATAGACTGGTAACTCACAGTCGCGAGGGCGATAGTGATCGCAAGGGCTCCTGCCAGGATGAAGATGCCCGGCCCGATCTCGATGCGATAGGCGAAATCCTCGAGCCACCGGCTCATCGCGAAATAGGCCAGCGGCGCTGCCAGCACGAACCCGATCGCGACGAGCTTCAAGAAGTCCTTCGAGAGCAGGGCTACGATGTTGCTCGCGCTAGCGCCGAGCGCCTTGCGGATGCCGATCTCTTTCGTCCGCTGCTCTGCCGTGTACGCGGCCAGTCCAAATAGCCCCAGGCACGCGATGAAGATAGCCAGGGCTGCAAAGGCAGTGAAGATGTAGCTCAATTGCACTTCGGACCGGTACATCGCGTCGAATTTGTCGTCCAGGAACTCATAGGTGAACGGTTCATCCGGTACGAAGCGGGCCATGACCTGCTCCAGATGGGCCATGCCGCCCTGGATGTCGTCCGGCGAGAGCCTGGCCAGGAGCAGATGGCCGGTGGACCAGGACTGGTCGTCGTATATCTGAAGCAGGACGGGTTCCATCGTTTCCTTCAAAGAGGCTATGTGGAAATCCTCCACCACGCCGATGATCTCTCCGAATGGCGTGTTCCCACCGTTAGTCCTGAAGGATTTACCAATCGCCTCATCCGGCGTCCAGCCAAGTTGCTCTACAGCGGTTCTGTTCAGAATGAAAGCTCGTGTCTCATCACTCGGGAAGTCCGGTGAGAAATCCCGGCCCGCTATAAGCTTGATACCAAGTGTTCTCAGGTAGTCGTAATCGACTTTAGCCGGTGCAAACGTGAAATCCTTTTTCTCGGTCTGAGCTTCCGGGGAGATGTGCTCCGTTTCACGCCCGAGGCGAATATTGAACTGACCGGGGGTGCCCATTGCAATGGTGGCGGATACGATACCGGAATGAGCCTGTGCGGCTTGCTTGATGGAACCATAAACCTGCCCCGATGCACCCCAGGGAAGATTCACTGCCACGACCTGTTCGCCGTCAAAGCCGAGATTTTTGTTCTGGATATAACGGAGCTGGCTGTGTACGACGGTCGTGCCGATGATGAGCGCCACGGTAACGGTAAACTGGAGGACGACCAGACCCTTTCGCACGATGCCTGCGCTTCCCGGTGTGGCGATAGCACCCGCGCCCCGGAGGACCTGTGCCGGGTGAAAACGGGTCAGCACGAACGCAGGATAGCTTCCGGCCAGCGCGCTCACGAGCAACACGCATCCTGACAGGCCGGCCAGTGCTACCCCGTGCTCCTGGAAGTCGAATGACAACTCCTTCTCGAAGAGTGCGTTGAATCCGGGTAGCGCAATCGCCGTGAGTAGGAGCGCGATGACGAGCGCAGTGAGGCTCAGCAGTGCCGTTTCCATCTGGAATTGCCGCGCCAATTCCATTCTTCCGGCCCCTAGCGTTTTCCGCACGCCGACTTCCTTGGCGCGCTGCGTGGCCTGCGCCGTCACGAGGTTGACGTAGTTGACCACGGCAATGAGCAGGACGAAAACGGCGATGGAGCCAAAGATGTAGATGTATCGCCACTGCCCCTTGAAGTCGCCTGTCTGATGCAGTCCGGAGAGATAGTAGGAGGTGAGCGGAATAGCCTTCGCGAGGGGTGGTTCCCCGTGTTCGTAGTGTGGCTCGATAGCCGCCGCTATTTTGGCATTTAGCGCATCCAGATCGACGTTCTCCCTGAGCAGTATGTACGTCTGATACATGGAAGCGCTCCATTCGGCCGAGAGGTCGTTTTCCGGGTCTGTGGTGCTCAGCGGGATGACCATGTCGAAGTTGAGTGTCGAGTTGCCTGGTGCATCCTCTATCACGCCTCGCACAGTAAATGCCGTCGTTTCTCCCCAGCGTTTTAAGACGAGTGTTTTTCCTATCGGATTCTCGCCTGCGAAGTACGTTTCCGCCGTCGATTCGCTGATGACTGCGGCATCTGGGGTCGAAAGGGCCGTCCCGGGATCGCCTATTATGAATGGATACGTAAACACCAGAAAGAAGGACGAATCTGCCGCCAGCACCCGGCGTTCGCGTTCCAACCTCGTATCCTCGCGGGTCACGGGGAAAGCCATAGCCCAATCCGTCCTGATGGCATGCTGAACCTCAGGGAAGTCCCGCTCCAGCATGGTTGCGAGCGGGTAAGGCGTAGCCGTTCCCTCCCCCCAACCATTATCGAACGCCATGATGAGCAGCCGGTCGGCATTCTCGTGGAAGCGGTCATAGCTAAGTTCGTCTTCTATGTACAGCCCGATGAGCAGGCAGCACGCCATGCCCACAGCCAACCCGAACACGTTGATGAGCGTGTAGCCGGGCCGCCGTTTCAGATTGCGCAGGGCGATGGTGAGGTGGTTCCTGAGCATGCTGAGTCTCCATCCGATTTCGTGTAAGGTGGTGTGCCGGTGCTGCCGCTTCTCCCAGAACAGCTTCCGGTATTCCGCTTCCGTCGAGCCGTAGTCGCCCACCCGCTGCAACGCTTCCGCGAAGGCTTCCTCCTCTGTCCGTCCGCGTCGCACGAGGTCTGCCATGTGGTCGCGGAGATGTCGTTCGAGTTCCTCCACGTCCTCCGCCGAGAAGACCCGGTTCTGCTCGTAGGCGCGGCGCCACGCCGTGATGGCCTTTTCGAGGTCGAACATATGTGCTCACTTCGTTTGCTTTTGCCGGTGGTCCGCGGCTCTGTATCCTCTTGCGACCAACAACCGGACAACCGGCTACTGACCACGGCCAACCATCAAGAAAGAGCTACCTCGGGCGCCCAGAGCTTCAGCAGCACAGCATGCACGTCCAGCCACTGTCGCTTCTCCGCATCCAGCGCCTTCTGACCTTTAGGCGTCAGGCGGTAATACTTGCGCCGGGGGCCGGACTCCGACTCCCGCCACACCGCCTCCACCAGATGTTCGGTCTCCAGCCGGTGCAACACCGGGTACAAGGTGCCTGCCGTCCACTGTAACTTGCCGTCAGATAGCTCCTCGATTCGCTGGATGATTTCATATCCGTATGCCTCCCCCCGCGCAAGCAGCGAGAGCATGATCGGTTTCAGCGACGCCGCGACGAGTGCCTTTGATATCATAACGTAGGATCTAGCTATATTGGTGTGCTATATACCGGCTATATAGCAAGCCGATATACTAATGTCAAGAGGAGCGGGTATTTCTGTGTTAAAGGATGCTGTTTACCTGAAGAAGGTGAAGGCATGCACCGGCATGTACATCCCGCATGAACGCTTTACCTTACTAGCTTGAACACCCGAACACCTGAACACACTGCACACGTGAAGTCCATAGGCGTAACCGGAGGCATCGGAAGTGGCAAGACTACCGTTTGCCGGATACTGGAAGAACTGGGTGCACGCGTCTTCTATGCGGACCCGGAAGCCCGCCGGCTCATGGAGGAGGACCCCGGAGTGCGTGCGGAGATCATCGCGGCGTTCGGACCGGAGAGCTACGAGGGAGAAAAGCTGAACCGGTCCTATCTGGCTTCGAAGGTGTTCGGGGACCCCGAAAAAGTGGCCCGCATCAACGGCATCGTCCACCCGCGCGTCTTTGAAGCGTTCGAGCAGGCCAAGGAGCAGGCCCGGCGGGATGGCGTGAAGCTACTCGTCAAAGAAGCCGCCCTCATCTTCGAGTCCGGCGGCGATAAGTACCTGGACGCGGTGGTCGTCGTGGATGCGCCGGCCGACGTCCGTGTCCGCCG
Source organism: Rhodothermales bacterium (assembly GCA_041690215.1). Lineage (GTDB taxonomy): Bacteria > Bacteroidota > Rhodothermia > Rhodothermales > DASSAV01 > DASSAV01. The sequence goes on along the minus strand of JAWLHQ010000005.1, from coordinate 41,967 downwards.
AACCGTAGAACGCGACGACGTACCCCCCGAAAAGGTGCGCGACCGCATGCGGCACCAACTTCCCCCCGAAGAACTCCGCCGCCGCGCCGACTACATCATCGAGAACGACGGCGACCTGGAACACCTGCGCCGGCAGGTAGAGGCGCTGTACACCCGTTTCACTTCGGGATAGAAGCGGTTTGAGCGAGACCGCCTGCTTCAGGTACGACCACGCCTTCAGTTTGCCAGCACCACCCGCCGCCAGACGGTCGCTTGTGTCGCACTCCTTTCTCCGCTGGCCTCTGCCGTAGTGGGAGAACTGTCCGATCCTGTGGAGGTGGTCCTGAAAACGGTCTTCGTCTGCGCCGCCTCGTAGGCGCTCCGGTACCTTCCGAGTTCTATTGTGGTGCACGTGACTTTGTGGGGGCCGCGGAAGAAAAATGAAGTCGAGGTAGGTTCGTGGCTTTCGAACAGCTCCCATGCATTCCCGAACTCACGAGGATCTATGCTGCGAATAGATACGTAAGCCGAGGAAGAGTACCCTGAGGACCACGTCATTACCGCATGATCACACACCACATCCCATTTCGTAGTACATTCATAATATCATCTTACGAATGTGAGTCCAGGCGAGTACGTCAATGAAATCCGACTTCGGCCTCATCGAGAAATCAAATCTGGCGGATGATCTCGCGGCGCGGATTATGAAAAGCATCCGCTCAGGGTCCTACCGACCTGGCGACCGGCTACCTACCATTATGGAGATGGCCCGCAGGTTTGGTGTCGGCCACCCGACTGTGCGCGAAGCGCTCAAGAAGCTGGAAATGATCGGCGTCGTCGAGATCAAGCATGGGTCAGGTGTCTACGTAGGAAAAAGCCAGGATATGATCCTGGTCGGCAATCCTATCTACGGAGGAGCTATATCAAAAAAGCTACTCATCGATTTGATTACGGCGCGCATTCCCATCGAGGTCAAGTCTGCAGCACTGGCCGCGTCCAATGCAACCGATGCGCACCTGAATCGGATGGAGGAGCTATTGACGGAAGCCGGACAAAACCTGGCCAACGATGCTGTGCTCAGTGCTACCAACATGGCCTTTCATCATGAGATCGCCGTTGCCTCGGATAACACGGTCCTCATGCAATTGCAGGAGGTGCTGACGAACCTGTTCAAACGCGAGCAGCGGATCATCCTTGATATTTACGGCTCGCGTGCGAAAGATCATGAGGAACACATGGGCATTCTCGATGCCTTGCGCCGAAGAGATGCTACGCTCGCCCAGGAACGTATGCAGGCTCACCTCGAAGGAGTACGCGAGGTCCTGCATCGCTGGAATCCTGAACACACACCGCTCTTCTGACCGGCCCGGCAATCGTGAAAACGATCTTCCGGCTCTCTCTTCGGCAAAGCGATATCCCCTGCGCACATCTCCTCGCCCGCATTCTGTTGATAGCGGCATCTGTCCGGCCTGTGAACAGGCAGCACAGGCAGGCTCCTGCTGAATTCTGAGGCTTCCGCCTGTCAGTTCATTGACGGCACATACAGCGAGTACGCTCTCAATCCTGGAGGTCACGTTCCGAGCCTCTCGCTGAACGGGGCATTACCGAAGTCGAGCCAGGGCAAAAATCCGTCCACTATTGACAATGCCTTTGCTCTTGTTATATTCGACAAAGGTGATAATATCATTTTATCACATTATGCCTTGATCTTGGTGCATGCCTCTCAGGACGTACGGGCATGCGTGTTCAAGATCCCGCCGACTTGTAGCATCCGCGTTTGTCCGGTAACGCGGTCTGGATGCTACCCACCGCCTGAAGGTGCTGCACGCTGGCAGTCCCCGGCTCTGTTCGAGGCTGCCTTACCTGTATGAAGCACGCCTTACGCGCCTGCCCACTACGATCGCTGATATCCATCCTTATACAGGAGCCTGCCGAGCTATGACGAGACAGCGACTTTCATTCCTCCTCAGTGGCGTGATCGTACTAAGTTGCACGCACCTTACTTATGCTCAAGATCATCAGGTGAGCGGGAGAGTAACTTCTTCCGACAACTCGGAAGCGCTTCCTGGGGCCAGCATTCTGGTGAAGGGTACAACCATAGGCACTACGAGCGATGCGGATGGAGGCTATTCCCTGGCAGTTCCTTCGCCCAACGACACCCTCGTATTCACCTTCATTGGCTATCAGACCCTGGAGGAACCGATCGGGGGGCGCACGACCATCGATGTTGCCCTAGTGCCTCAGGCTATCCAGAGTGCCGAGGTGATCGTAGTGGGATATGGCGCGCAGGAACAACAGGACATCACGGGTGCCATCTCTTCGGTAACCGCACAGGAAATCCAGGAGCTTCCTGTTACGGATGCCGGTGAGGCGCTGCAAGGGAGGGCGTCCGGTGTAGTGGCGTTGAACTCCGGAAACCGGCCCGGTCAGGGTGTCACCATCCGGGTGCGCGGACGCCGCTCGCTTACCGCATCCAACGAGCCTTTATTCGTCGTAGACGGTATCCCGCTGGAGGGCGGCCTCAACGATATCAACCCTCGGGATATCGAATCGATGGAAGTATTGAAGGATGCTTCCGCTACAGCAATCTACGGATCCAGAGGAGCTAACGGAGTCGTCATCATCACGACGAACCGGGGAGGAAATCACAAGACGACGGTCTCCTACGACGCCCACGTCGGCATATCGGAAGTCCTGGGTAAGCCCGACATGATGACCGGAGAGGAGTTTGCCAGAATGAAGGAAGTAGCCGGTCGTGAGTTCTCGAAGGCCGAATTGGACGCCCTTGCGGCAGGCATCTCTACAGACTACCAGGACCTACTGCTGGAGCGTGGATACCAGCAAAACCACCAGCTCGGTATTCAAGGCGGCGACGCGAGGACGCAATTTTTCGTCTCAGCTAATTTTTTCGACGAGCAGGGAATCATCAATACCCAGGATTTCAGGCGCTATGCGCTCCGTTTGAATCTGGACCACACGGTTTCCGGCCGGTTCAGGTTCGGCACCTCTTCGCAGATAACGAACGTCGTGCAAAACTGGGCATCGAATCCGTATGGAGCGGCTCTGGCTGCGAATCCGCTGAGCGTCCCGTTCGATGAAAACGGAAACTTAATCCTGCGGCCCGGTGCGGATCCGCTCATTTTCAACCCGCTGGCAGACCTGCAAGACGGCGCTTACGTGGACGAGCGCAAGAGCCTTCGGGTCTTCGGTAACCTCTTCGCCGAACTCGATATTCTGGACAATTTGCAGTACCGGATGAACTTTGGGCCGGACTTTCAGAACTGGCGGAGAGGCTTGTTCCAGGGTCGCCTTTCTTCAGCCCGGCAGGAAGGAACCCCACTGGCGCAGAAAGAACACCTCCAGCAGTTCACCTACACCTTTGAGAATATCCTCACGTACACGGAGACCTTCGGCCGAAATCACGCACTGGACCTGACCGGCGTGTTCAGCATCCAGGAGTCCAATCGCGAGGAATCCAACATACAGAGCTCCGATCTGCCGTACGAAAGCCAGTGGTTCCACAATATCGGGACCGGCGGCACCATCGAGGCTCTGGGCAGCAATCTCCAGGAATGGGGGATGATGTCCTTCATGGGGCGTGCCAACTACCAGTTGATGGATAGATACCTGCTGACGCTCACAGGTCGGTTCGATGGGTCTTCGAGACTCGCACAGGGTAGAAAATGGGGATTCTTCCCGTCGATCGCTCTCGGCTGGCGATTGATCGAGGAGCCGTTCATGACGAGCCAGAGCCTCTTTTCTGATCTAAAACTGAGAGTCAGCTATGGCAGGACGGGCAATACCGCTATCGCTCCGTACCAGACTGCCGGTGGACTCAGCAGAACGGATTATGCCTTTGGCGACAGCCCTGCTTATGGCTTCCGGCCCTCACTGCTGGCCAATCCCGACCTGCGCTGGGAAACATCGGCTCAGGTAAACCTTGGTCTGGATTTCGGGCTATGGAATGACCGGGTTGTGGGCAGCTTCGAGGTCTACCGAACGCACACGACCGACTTGCTGCTGCAGCGACAGTTACCCGTCACCTCCGGTTTCACTACCGTGTTCGAAAACATCGGTGAAACCGAAAACAGAGGATATGAGCTGTTCCTGTCCACCACCAACGTCTCCAGTCACAGCTTTAGCTGGACGACAGACATCAATCTCTTCGGCAACCGGGAAAAGATTCTGGACCTGTACGGCACGGGAGAGGACGACATCGGCAATGAGTGGTTCATCGGCGAGCCGCTGACGGTTTGGTACGATTACGAGAAACTTGGCATCTGGCAACTGGATCAGGCTGAGGAGGCGGCGGCATTTGGCCAGGAGCCCGGAGAGATACGGGTCCGGGACGTCAATGGCGATGGAATTATCAATGAGCAGGACAGGGTCATTCTGGGCTCGGATCTGCCGCTCATGACGGGTGGAATGACCAACCGCTTCAGGTACAAGAGCGTGGATTTGTCCGTATTCCTCTTCGGCAGTTTTGGGCATACGGTCTACAACAACTTCAGGGTGGAGAACAGCACCATGCAGGGGCGCTTCAACAACCTGAACGTCGACTACTGGACCCCGGACAACCCCACCAATAGCGACCCCAAGCCAAATGCCGATCAAGAACGCCCCATTTACGGCAGTACCAGAGGCTATATGCCGGGGGACTTCCTGAAAGTTCGCAACGTCCAGCTAGGTTTTACACTGCCCTCGTCGTTACTGGGCGAATACGGCGTCCGGTACGCTAGGATCTATGTCAATGCCAACACGCCGCTCGTTTTCTCATACCTGGGAAATGGCATCGATCCAGAGATATATGGAGGGAACGTCCGGGATGACAACGTCCCGGCCTCTACGCTCTACACGATCGGCGTAAGCGTCAACTTTTAAACCCAGGGGGAAATGACCATGATGCGGTATGCCTGCCTCTTTTCAGCGCTCGTCATTATGTCACTCACCCTGGCTGCGTGCGACAGCGTATTGGACGAGAACATTGTCTCCGGGATCACAGCGGACGACCACTACAGCACACCGGAAGGATTTGAAGATGCGGTGCGGGCCGCCTATGTTCACCTGCGAAGTTTCTACGGCGACGAGCAAGGAAGCACGCTTACAGTATTCGGAACGGACGAGTTCACGAATGGGGGGCACGGAAATTTCCATTACATGAACCAGTATACCGCTGCCCTAAACTCAGAAGCCTCCCCTTTCTGGCATGTCTGGAGCCAGTTCTATCAGGGGATAAATACCTGCAATACGATAGTTAACCGTGCCGCTGATGTGGATCTGCCCGATAACCTCAAGAACATCCGGGTGGCAGAAGCCCGATTCTTGCGTGCGCACTACTATTTCATCCTAGTTCAATTCTTCGGACCGCTCCACCTGACGCTTGAAGAAACGGTGGGTGTCGAAACGGAAGCACGCCGCGACCCCGAGAGCGACGTGTACCGGGCGATTGTGGAGGACCTGGAATTCGCCATTGCGAACCTACCGCCTACGCAAAGCGACTACGGCCGGGCGACCAAGCCCGCCGCCGAGAACATGCTCGCCCTCGTGTTGCTAACTCGGGGATATCGCGATTTCGCAGAGTCGGATGACTTTGCCAGGGCAGCCGAGCTTGCGAAAGGCGTTATCGAGAACTACGACTTTACCCTGCTCGATGACTTTGCAGCGGTCTTTGACCACGATAACGAACGGCATGCGGAAGTGATCTGGTCCGTACAGTATACGAGCGATCCGCTCTATAATGGACCGGGAAATAGAAGCCACCTGTTCTACAGACCCTGGTACGAATTCTACAATCCTGCCGTCGTACGCTCGGGCGAACCCGGCTACGGCCGCCCCTGGATTCGCTTCAGACCTACCCAGTGGGCCTTGGAAAACTTCCGGCCTCTGGATGTGGATGCCCGATACGACAAGAGCTTCCAGACGGTGTGGTATTACAATGATGCGAACAATCCCAATCTTCCTCCGGACGCTGCCGTGGGAGATACCGCCATCTGGATCACCGAGCAGAATCTGACAGAAGCGGAGGTGGCGGCCGCCGAGGCGCGCATTCCCGGGCTCGTGTTCACCTGGTATAATAGGCCGATCAACATGTTTCCGTCGCTGAACAAGTTCGACGACTTCAAGCGGCCTTCGGTGAACGAAGAAGCCGGCTCGCGCGATTACATGGTCTACCGGCTGGCGGAAACCTACCTGATAGCAGCCGAGGCCTTACTGATGGATGGCCGGGCGAACGAAGCGGTCGGGTACATCAATGCGGTCAGGCGTAGAGCGGCCCACCCAGGTATGGAGAGCCAGATGGAAATCACTACCGCCGACCTGACTATCGATTTCATACTCGATGAGCGCGCACGCGAGCTGTACGGCGAACAGAAACGATGGTTCGATTTGAAGCGAACCGGCAAATTGCTGGAACGCGTTCGGGCATACAATCCTGAAGCAGCGCCTAATATTCAGGAGCATCACGTCCTTCGACCGATCCCGGCCAATCAGATTACGCGGACGGTGGGTGGATACGAACAGAACCCCGGCTACTGATCATCCGAAGGCCGCGTCGCCCGAACCAGGTTTCTGCATCGGGCGATACCGTTGGCGGTCCGGCCGGTGACTGGTTGTTGGATAGATCCGAGGATCATGATATTGCGACTTTCGGCACGTGCTCTTCTTTCGGTATGGCTGGTCATTGTCCTCTGCTCGGCGTACGACACCGTGGCACAGACCCAGTCGAACGTACTCGCCACGTTTTCTGTTCATGCGGGCCCTTACGAACGGCTGAATGTACCGGTTACGGCACGGCTGCACGGCGTTCCGCTTTCCCTGCAAGCCGACGACCTGCAGCTCTATGAGATTACATCGGGTGTAGAGATCCCCATCGCTTCGCAGTTGGACTCGGGTGATCCGGCCCAACTCACATGGCTGCTTGCCGGGATAACCCGACCCGGGGCCACGAGAACATTCGAATTGAGAACGCGCGAAGCAGGCGCCCCCTCGCCGGGCTCGGCGCAACAAGTCGTCGCCGAGAATGATGGGGAACGTATACAGGTTCGGGTAGGCGACAGGCCGGTGCTCGCATACCAGTATGCCGTTCAAGGGGTACCGGAGGGCGTCGACGAAATCTACAGCCGCGGTGGATTCATACACCCTCTCTGGTCGCCTGCCGGCGAGGTGCTCACGCGCATCCAGCCTCCGGACCACTACCACCACTACGGCATCTGGAATCCGTGGACGCGTACTGAGTTTGAGGGGCGAGAAGTCGATTTCTGGAACCTGGCCCGCGGACAGGGGACTGTCCGTGCCGAACAGGTAGTGGAGCGTACGTCAGGGCCCGTATTCGGGGGATTTAAGGCGCTTCACAATCATGTGGACTTTACCGCCCCGTCCGGCGAAAAGGTGGCTCTCCACGAACAGTGGGAGGTCAGGGTATGGAATGCAGATCCCGAACAGAATGTCTGGCTCATCGACTTCATCTCTTCCCTGAATCCGGCTACGGATGAACCGCTCACCATCAAAGCCTACCGCTACCAGGGGTTTAGCATGAGGGCCACCGAAAAGTGGAACGACGAAACTGCCGTTCTGTTGACTTCAGAGGGGTATGACAAGAGCAATGCCAACGGCACCCGCGCGCGGTGGCTCGATGTCAACGGCGTTTCTGTGGCTGAGGAGGGGGGCTCGGGCGTTTTGTTCATGACCCACCCGTCGAATTTCAATTTCCCGGAGCAACTGCGCATATGGCCTGTCGGCATGAACGAGGGCATGGAAAATGTCTACGTCAACTTCAATCCTGCCCAGGATCGCGACTGGACGCTCAGGCCGGGTAGTTCCTATACGTTGCGGTATCGCATGCTCGTATATGATGGCAAACTTGACCGGAAACAAGCTGAGCAATACTGGACGAATTACGCCCATCCACCCCGTGTGGACGTTTATTCTGCCGGTGCCCTGCAGGGGGCGAACGTGCTGGTCTATACGAAGAATGGCAGAGGGTACGTGCACGACAACATCCCCTACAGCGTGGATGCGATTCGAAAACTGGGGAAGGCATACGGCTTCAACGTCGAGGTATCAGACGATCCCGCACATTTCACCGATGAAAACCTAGCGCAATACGATGCGCTGATCTTCTCCAATACGAACAACGACATCTTCGATACAGCCGCACAGCGCCAGGCCCTTCAGACGTACGTTCGCAATGGGGGCGGCATTGTGGGCATCCATTCCGCGAGCGGCTCAGAGCGAAAGTGGTCCTGGTTTTCCAGTCTCCTGGGTGGAAATTTCGAGCGACACGCACCGCGGCAGGACTTTTCGGTCAGGGTAATAGACCGGTCACATCCTTCCACCGCATTCCTGCCGGACACCTGGGAGATCGAGGATGATGAATGCTATTTCCTGGACGAACTCAACCCGGGCATCCGAGTGCTGCTCGCCGCTGATCTGACCACCGTATCGGACAGGCAGAAAAGCGAGTTCCCCGGTTACCTCTTCGGCGACAGCTACCCGATCGCCTGGTATCAGGAGTTCGACGGTGGTCGTCAGTGGTATACCTCGCTGGGCCACCGGCCGGAGCATTACGAAGATCCTGCATTCATGAAGCACATACTGGGGGGGATTCAGTGGGTCGTCAACGGCATCGCTCCTTGAGAACCGGTATTCGATTACTTAAACGAATGGGGTAATGGATAAAAACAAGTCTGTAGGTAAAAGCCACGGCATGTCGAGACGAGATTACCTGAAAACATCGCTCCTGGGTACGGCCGGATTGTTTATGGCCCCCTCCATCGTGCCGTCCACCGTTCTCGGGAAAAGGGCGCCGAGCAATACCATTACCATCGCACAGATCGGCTGTGGGCGCATCGCGAGAGGCCATGACCTTCCAGAGACGATGAAGCTCGATGACGTGCGGCTCGTGGCCGTATGTGATGTGGACCGGAAGCGGATGGAAGAAGGCAAGCAGTTCGTCGAACAGTGGTACGCGAGCAAGAAAGGATCTGTGAATTATGTTGACGTGCGCATGTACCAGGACTACCGCGAGCTTCTCGCGCAGCCGGACATCGACGCCGTCGTGATCAGCACGCCCGATCACCAGCATTTTCTACCTGCTCTGGAAGCGGCACTGGCAGGTAAAGACGTCTACATGCAGAAACCCCTTTCGCTGACAGTCGAGGAGGGACGGGTACTGAGCGACGTCATGCATCGCCTGGGCACGGTATTTCAGGTGGGTAGCCAGCAACGTTCCATTCACCCCTGGCCTCACTTCAAGCGGGCCTGTGAACTCGTGCGAAACGGCCGCATCGGGACCTTGCATACGGTTCGTGTGGGGCTCCCGGGCGATCCGCCCGGTGGTGATCCGACGCCCATGCCGGTGCCGGAGTATCTGGACTACGACATGTGGCTGGGGACTACACCGTTCGTGCCGTATACGGTGGATAGAGTGCATCCGCTCGAACGGATTCCCCCCGCAGAGGGCTATTCCCGTCCGGGTTGGCTCCGGTGCCAACAGTTTTCTGCCGGGATGATTACCGGTTGGGGAGCGCACCATATCGATACGGCCCACTGGGGAATGGGAACGGAATATACCGGCCCGATTGAGATACAGGCCCAAGCCGAGTTTCCAACGGAAGGACTCTGGGACGTCCATGGTGACTTCAACGTCGAGGCCAGGTATGCCAACGGCGTAACCATGTTGATTTCAGGCAGTTACCCCAACGGTGTCCGCTTCGAAGGCGAGGACGGGTGGATCTTCGTGACCCGAAGCGGGGCTCCCGTAACCAGTAGCGACCCCGGCTCCAGAGACCGCGAACCCCCGCTTCAGGCCAGTGACCCACGCATTCTGACTTCCGAGATCGGGGAAGATGAGATTCATCTGTACGAGAGTGAAGAGCAGCATACGAACTGGGTGAAGTGTATCAAAAGCAGGGAAACGACGGTTGCCCCCGTCGAGGTGGCTCACCGGTCCTGCAGCGCGTGCCTCATTTCGCATATCGCGATGAAGCTCCCGCGTAAGCTGTACTGGAATCCCGTAAACGAGCGGTTCAAGAACGATGATGAAGCGAATGCCATGTTATCTAGGCCCCAGCGATATCCCTATACCATGGAGATGATCCAGGGGCTGCAATAGCATTCCGACGCGCTTCCCTTCTCTCTGGAACCTCTGGTATCGACGGATGAAAACATCCTTGCTTCGCGTCCTGAGTGGTATGCTCATTCTTGCCGCATGTACGTCGTGTGCCGACGAATCGCCGGAAGTGCCCTCCACTACCGAAAGGGATGTCATATTCATGACGCTGGATCCGGGCCATTTTCACGCGGGACTGATCCACAAGTACGATTACGATCAAGTGGGTTCTACAGTCTACGTCTACGCTCCGGACGGTGAAGAACTGGAAAGCCACCTGGCTCTGGTCGAACAGTTCAACACACGCAGTGAAAACCCGACTCACTGGGCGCTGAGAGTATACCGGGGCGAGGATTATCTCGAGCGCATGCTGGAAGAGCGGCCAGGTAACGTGATGGTGGTCGCCGGAGATAATGGGCGGAAGATCGAATACATCCGGCGGGCGGTTCAGGAAGGCATCCATGTGCTGGCCGACAAGCCCTTGGTCATCCACCCCGACAGTTTCCGCACGCTTAAGGAGACGTTGGAGACGGCGGACGAACAAGGATTGCTTGTTTACGACATCATGACCGAACGTCATGTGGTCGCTACCGTGCTCCAACGAGAACTGTCCAGGATGCCGGATCTATTCGGAGAACTCGTTCAGGGGAGTCCGAACGAGCCGGCGATATCCAAAGAGAGCGTACACCATTTCTATAAGACAGTGGCGGGGAAGCCTCTGGTCAGGCCCGCCTGGTTCTTCGATGTCAACCAGCAAGGGGAGGGGATCGTTGATGTTTCCACGCATCTGGTCGATCTGATCCTGTGGCAGGCTTTCCCGGATGAACCCATCGATTACCAGAATCCGGATGACGGTGTAGAAGTGATCGCAGCCCGCAGCTGGGATACGAGGCTTACTCCCGACCAGTTTACGCAGGTTACGAATGAAGCAGCCTATCCTGATTACCTGCTGCCCTATATGGAAAGCGACTCTACCCTGCGTGTAGCTGCCAATGGGGAGTTTACGTTTACCATTCGCGGCGTGCATGCCCGGGTTTCCACTCTCTGGGACTACGAGAACCCGGAAGGCGGAGATACGCACTATTCAATCATGCGGGGTACCCGGGCGAACCTGATTATCCGGCAGGATGAGAAGCAGGACTACCGTCCGACCCTCTACGTCGAACCAGCAAAAGAATCCGAGCGACAGCACGTCCAGGAGAGGCTTGACCAGGCCCTGGATCGCCTGAGCAGCCGGTATCAGGGGCTGGCCGCCCGGCCCGCTGGTGAGGGCTGGGAGATCATCATTCCCGAGGTTTACAGAGAAGGGCATGAAGAGCACTTTACCAGAGTTGCGGAGCAGTACCTGGATTATCTCGAGAAAGGCCATTTACCTGATTGGGAGCGAGCGAATTTGCTAACCAAATATTTTATTACCACCCGGGCCTATGCACTGAGCCGGCAACCGCAGTGAGTAATGGGCACTTGGCCTCACGACCACCCCCTGGTAGGCTGGTACAGACGAATGACATCAACGGCCTCACCATGATGCAGTCCGCGGACTGAACCCCGAGTCCGTCCACAGGTCCGTATTCATTTTGAAGTTCCCTCCATGCGTATAACTGATATCCGGGCCACACCCGTTACGGTCCCGCTCGAAGCGCCGCTGCGCCATGCGAACGGCTGCCACTGGGGACGTTTCGTACGTACTGTCGTCGAGGTGGAGACCGATGAGGGATACATCGGTCTTGGTGAGATGGGAGGCGGCGGGGAGAGCGCAACCGCCGCCTTTCTCGCCTTGAAGCCGTATCTGATCGGGCGCGATCCAGCCCGCATCGAGGAGATGCGTTTTCTCCTGGCCAACCCCACGGCTTCCCTCTACAACAACCGCACGCAGATCGTGGCCGCGCTCGAGTTCGCGTGCCTGGATATCCTGGGCCAGAAATGGGGCGTGCCCGTCTCCGAGATCCTCGGAGGACGGCTGCGGGACCGCGTGCCCTTTGCGTCGTACCTCTTCTTCCGCTACCCGGGTTCAGGGGATGGCGCGTACGAAATCCGAACGGTCGACCAGCTCGTCAGCGAAGCGCTCTCGCTGAAACGGCGCTACGGGTTCACAACCCATAAGCTCAAAGGGGGCGTGTTTGCGCCCGCATTCGAACTCGAATGTTACCGCGCACTGGCCGACGCGCTTCCGGGAGATGCGTTCCGGTTCGACCCGAACGGCGTATGGTCCGTCGAGCAGGCGATCTGGTTCGCGCATCAGATCGAGGACATCCGAAACGACTACCTCGAAGATCCAGTCTTCGGCCTGCAGGGCATGCGCCGCATCCGAGAGAAAGTGCGGATGCCGCTGGCGACGAACAGCGTGGTCGTCAACTTCGAGCAGCTGGCCGCCAACGCGCTCAGCACTGCTGCCGACGTCGTCTTGCTCGATACGACGTTCTGGGGCGGCATCCGACCCTGCATCAAGGCCGCAGGCATCTGCGATGCCTTTCAGCTCGGCGTGGCCGTTCACTCCTCCGGTGAACTCGGCATCCAGCTGGCCACTATGCTTCACCTCGGCGCGGTGCTCTCGAACCTGACTTTTGCCGCCGACGCCCACTACCACCACCTCGTCGACGACATCATCGAGGGCGGTAAGATGCAGTACGAGAATGGAACCATCGCCGTGCCGACGGGACCGGGGCTGGGGGTTCGTCTGGACCGCGATAAACTCGCCATGTATCACGAGCTATACCTCCGGCTCGGCTCCTATCCGTACGATCAGGATCCGCTCCGGCCGGGTTGGACGCCGCTCATTCCCAACGACCGCTGGGCCGATCCGGCAGACGAACGTGCCCCGGTCCTCCCCATGTGAACGGTACGAATCATGACCCCGATTCTCGCCCGGCTTAGCGTTACCGTCCTGTTCATGCTCCTGCTGTTCCCCACGGCACGAGCCGAGGATGGGTATGAGTTGTGGCTGCGGTACCATCCCATCTCGGACCGCGCCTTGCGTGCACACTATGCGGCATCGATCTCCGAGATGCTTGTAGCGGGGGAGTCCCCTACGGCGAACGCGGTCCGGGATGAACTTCGGCGTGGTCTGCGCGGCCTCCTGGGTACGGATATCCCGTTCGTTCAAGCGGCCACACGGGAGCGCGTACTCGTTGCCGGAACACCGGCAACCTCTGCCTTCATCGCCTCGCTCGGCCTGGCGAGCGATCTGAAAAGCGTGGGCGACGAGGGATACCTCATACGAACCGTGCAGCGCGGTGGGAAGCGTGCTACGGTGATTGCGGCAAACACGGACATCGGTGTGCTCTACGGCACCTTCCATTTTCTGCGGCTCCTCCAGACGCATCAGCCGATCGATACGCTCGCCATCGCCCAGGCGCCGCGCATCCAGCGCCGGGTGCTCAACCACTGGGACAACTTGAACCGGACGGTGGAACGCGGCTATGCGGGCTTCTCGCTTTGGGACTGGCACAAGCTGCCGGACTACCTCGATCCTCGATACACGGACTATGCACGGGCCAATGCCTCGATCGGCATCAACGGAACCGTGCTGACGAACGTCAACGCCAATGCGACGAGCCTGACGCCGGAATACCTGGCCAAAGCCGCCGCCCTGGCGGATGTCTTCCGTCCATACGGTCTCCGTGTGTACCTGACGGCCCGGTTCAGCGCGCCTATCGAGATCGGCGGCCTCGATACCGCCGATCCATTAGACCCCGGCGTCGCCGCCTGGTGGAAACAGAAGGTGGATGAGATCTACAGCTACATCCCCGACTTCGGCGGCTTCCTCGTCAAAGCCAATTCAGAGGGGCAACCCGGTCCCCAGGATTATGGCCGCACGCACGCCGATGGGGCCAATCTGCTGGCCGATGCGCTGGCCCCGCACGGCGGCATCGTCATGTGGCGGGCCTTCGTGTATTCGAACGAGGAGCCGGAAGACCGTGCCAAACAGGCGTACAACGAATTCAAGCCGCTCGATGGCACCTTCCGGTCGAACGTACTCATCCAGGTCAAGAACGGCCCTATCGACTTCCAGCCCCGCGAGCCGTTCCACCCGCTCTTCGGCGCGATGCCGGAGACGCCTCTGATGATGGAGTTCCAGATCACGAAAGAGTACCTGGGCTTCGCCACGCACCTCGTCTATCAGGCGCCGCTCTACAAGGAAACGCTCGACGCCGATACCTACGCGGAAGGCCGGGGATCGCTCGTGGCCGAAGTCATCGACGGTACCCTGCACGGATATGAGCACACCGGCATTGCCGGCGTTTCCAACATCGGGACCGACCGCAACTGGACGGGCTCCCACTTCGACCAGGCCAACTGGTACGCCTTCGGCCGGCTCGCCTGGGACCATCGGCTGACCTCGGAAGCGATTGCCGATAGCTGGATCCGCATGACATTCACCAACGACGAACGGTTCATCGAACCCGTGAAAGCGATGATGCTCGGCTCCAGGGAGGCCGCGGTGAACTACATGACTCCGCTGGGCCTGCATCACCTGATGGGCCGCAGCCATCATTACGGTCCCGGCCCCTGGGTCAGCGGCGGACCGCGGGCCGACTGGACGTCGGTTTATTACCACCGCGCTGATTCCGACGGCATCGGATTCGACCGGACGGCCACCGGAAGTGATGCCGTGAGCCAGTACTTCCCGCCCGTGGCCGAAACCTTCGGACGCCTGGAAAACGTCCCGGAAGAATACCTGTTGTGGTTTCACCGGGTCGGTTGGGATTACCGGATGTCGTCAGGCCGGACCCTCTGGGAGGAACTCGTACACCGGTATTACAGCGGCGTCGATTCAGTCCGCGCGATGCAGCAGACCTGGGCGTCGCTCAGGGGATTGATCGACGAGGAACGCTACGAGCAGGTACAGGCCTTTCTCGCCATTCAGGAAAAGGAAGCCCGGTGGTGGCGGGACGCCAGCGTACTGTATTTCCAGACGTTCTCCGGGCGGCCGATTCCGGAGACCTACGAACCGCCCGCACATACGCTGGACTATTATATGGGCATTGAGAAACGGTATGTACCCGGAATTTAGCACCCCATCAACCACCGAAAAAGCTGGTCCGCAGGACCGTCTTCCTTCGAGTAAGAGCATTCCGGCGGTCCACACCATGAAGTTCACGCGGGTACGCTATGGCCAATGACCTGTTTGATCTTACCGGGCGCGTGGCCGTTGTGACCGGCGGGTACGGCACTCTCGGCGCCAGCATCGCCGAGGGCCTTGCCGATGCAGGCGCATCGGTAGCCCTCCTGGGCCGCAACCGGGAGGCTGCGGAGAAGAAGGCTGAAGCGCTGCGCCAGGCCGGAGCAGAGGCCATGGCGCTCACCGCCGACGTGCTCGATTCCGGTCAGCTCGCGCAAGCCCGTGACGAACTGCTGGAGACCTGGGGCCGCGTGGACATCCTCGTCAACGCCGCCGGTGGCAACGTCGCCCGGGCGCGAACGGATACGTCGCCTGTCTTCCAGATGCCGCTTGACGCCTTCGACGAGGTCGTCCGGCTCAACCTGTACGGGACCGTAAATCCCACACTCATTTTCGGCGAGGCAATGGCGCGGCAGCAGAAGGGCAGCATCGTCAATATCTCCTCCATGGCCGCTATGCAGGCCATGAGCGGGGTCGCTGGCTACTCGGCTGCCAAGGCCGCCATCGACAACTTCACCCGGTGGCTGGCCGTCGATCTGGCCCGGCGAAACGGAGAGGGCTTGCGCGTGAACGCCGTCGCTCCCGGCTTCTTCGTCGCCGATCAGAACCGGAACGTGCTTATCAACCCCGACGGCACGTACACGGAGCGCGCGCGGACCATCCTCAACCGGACGCCCATGGGCCGCTTCGGCGATCCGGCGGAACTACAGGGACCGGTGCTCTGGCTCTGCAGCGACGCCGCCTCCTTCGTGACCGGCACTGTGATACCCGTCGATGGAGGCTTCAGCGCCTTCTCCGGTGTCTGAATACGAGACCATCACACAAACCTCACCTTCTGGTCCGGCATATGGAAAAGACACAACAACTAACGGAAGCAGTTGGTGAGGAGCTTGTCGAAAAGGTGGGCCGGTACCGCTGGCGTATCGTCGCGCTGCTCTTCTTTGCGACGACGCTGAACTACCTGGACCGGCAGGTCATCGGCATCCTGGCCCCCGAACTGCAAGCAACGTTTGGCTGGAGCGAGACCGATTACTCGACCATCGTCACGGCGTTCCAGATTGCCTACGCGCTCGGCCTAGTCACGATGGGCCGCTTGATGGACTACATCGGAACACGGCGCGGCTACGCCGGGGCGTTAACCTTCTGGAGTCTTGCAGGCATGGCTCACGCCCTCGCGAGTTCCGTCTTCGGCTTTGCCGCCGCCCGCTTTGCCCTCGGCCTCGCAGAGGCCGCCAATTTCCCCTCTGCCATCAAGACGGTGGCCGAATGGTTTCCGAAGAAGGAACGTGCCTTTGCCACGGGCATCTTCAACTCGGGAACGAACGTCGGCGCGATTCTCGCCCCGCTCGTCGTCCCCATCATCGCTGTAACGATGGGCTGGCAGTGGGCCTTCATACTTACCGGCGCCGTGGGCTTCATCTGGCTCTACTTCTGGCTGGCGGACTACCGCCGCCCCGAGGTCCATCCGCGCCTCTCTGCATCCGAACTGGCCTACATCCAGGCCGACGGCGTGGAATCATCCGAGCGCATTCCGTACGCAAAACTCCTGCCTCACCGGGAGACGCTCACGATATGTCTGCTCAAGTTCCTGACGGACCCTGTCTGGTGGTTCTTCCTGTTCTGGCTACCCAAGTTCCTGCACGAGAACTACGACGTCTCCCTGCTCGAATTCGGTCCGCCGCTGATCATCATCTATCTGGTATCCGACGTCGGAAGCATTGCAGGCGGGTGGCTCTCGTCGTGGTTCGTCAAGCAGGGCAAGAGCATCGACTTCGCCCGGAAAACCACGATCCTGATCTGTGGCCTGTTCGCCGTCCCGATCTTTTTCGCTTCGCAGACTGATAGCATGTGGCTTGCGGTGGCCCTCATCAGCCTGGGTACGGCGGCGCATCAGGCATGCTCGGCGAACATCTTCACCGTCATGAGCGACGTGTTTCCGCAGCGAGCGGTCGGCTCGGTGGTGGGGCTGGCAGGTATGGCGGGGGCCATCGGCGGCGCACTCATCGCCACGGTCGTGGGCATTATCCTGGAGACGACCGGAAGCTACATTCCCATCTTCGCCATGTTCAGCTTCGCCTATCTAGCCGCGTGGCTCGTGCTGAAGATTGGCATTCCTACCATTCAGCCAATCCGCCTTTGAATACCCTCGCGTCGTTAATCCTGGCACTACTGTTCGGCGATACGGAGGTGTCAGGAACGTATACCCTCATCCTGTACCCGGCATGTGCAGGAAGCCGATCAGATTGAAAACGTAGTAATGCTTCATGATCGACTGCCTCACGCGCCAGATGATGAAGGCATCGGCATCGCGGTATTCCGCCAGGTTTTCGCCAGTGATTGCTCGCCACTACAGCTCCCCGGAACGCCTCTTCGTGAACTCCGGGCCGACTAAACCGCAGCCTGGTCGCACCTCATTCCACCGTGTTGAACGTCAAAGAGAAGCGAAAGCCGTAGTAATGCTGCACGGTGTTGAGGCTGGAAAACAGTCCCATACCTGCGCCGAACTCCGGGAGCACGTCTGCGAGCGGAATGAGGAAAAACTGAGCATCGAGAGCAAGGCCGGGCGCTATTCTCCGTACGGTCTCCCGGTCGAAGTCCGGCGTGAAGGTGTTTCTCGTATGATAAATGAAGGCAGGACCCGAGAAGGAGGCAAAGAAGAAATATTTCTCTCCCATTCTGGTGCCGATACCTGGGTGAAGCGCAAGCGAGGTGTATTGTGGCGTCCCTCCCAGGGTGAAGTGGGAGACGTAATCCACGCCCAGTTGGTAGGCGAGGCGCTCACCAGCCAGGTTGAAGCTCAGATGCAGATTGAAGGCTTCAGGATCTGTAATACCGGGGCTCCTTTCGCTGGTGACCTGCCCCATGCCTAACACGAGCCACTGCCTGTGGCTGGGCTCCGGCGTCTGTGCGTGCGCCGAAGTCGCCGCACACGTCCAACTGATGACTGCGATGAGCACACCACGAATGAGCAGATCGGTTAATGTTTCTCGTCTGCATCTTATAGGATAGAGCATCACTTCACTGTATCAAGAACAGGCGCGTTACAGCGCCGACTGGATCAAGACAGTAGGACCTGTAAGCCATATTGTTCTGAAAAAACAATAATTTGGGCAGCTGTATAAAGTAGAGCGTCAGGGTCGGGGTTCACAAAAAAAACCGACTGCGTAGCAAATCTAGTATTCTCTTATGTACTACAGTATTGACAGCTCGACGTTAGGGATAACCTACTTCAGTGTCCAAGGCTGTTGAAATGTCACTGCCTTTCACACCAGAAGACTCCATCCAATCCCATGTGAACCCTGTTAATCAATTCAGCTCGCTGTTTCTTACTCCTTCTGCTTCTGGCTCCGGCTGCCATCTATGCGCAGGACCGTTTCCAAGAGCCGAGTAGTCTCTTTAATGTATCCTCCGCACCTAGACTTCAAGCGTTAAATGCGGAAGGGCAATTACGTCTAGAAACCCTCAAGAAAGATGCACCGACCCAATCTATCCGTCTCGTGGGGATCGTGGATAACCTCTCGCAGCACCGTTCCCTGGTTCTAAGCTGGAATGGGCAAGCAGTGGAACCGGACGTTCGTCCCGTCTTCGTGCGCACGCCTGCCACGGAGGAGGACGCGAAAGATCGACTAAATGGGACAACTACCCTATATATCCAACGCGACACAATCAAAGCGATCGAGGGTGTTGCTTTCGCCTGGTTGGGCACGGTTTACTCCCGTCCCGGCGATCAAACGGAGCTCGGAGAGGCGATACTCATTCACGGCGAGGATCGCCAGATCACCGGCACCATCAGCATCGAGGGTGATTTTTACCACATCCGGCCGCTCAGCAGTGGATTGCATGCGCTGGTAGAGGATGATGAGAGCAAATACCCCTCCGGTGCAGATCCGCGCAAGGATGGAAAGGTGGATCCCCGCTACAGCGGAAGCGCTTCGTTTCAGGGCTCGCCTTCTGACGTAAACTCAAAATCGATGGCTCACTCCTCCGTGGCGACACCAGCTTCAGAGCAGCGGGAATGTACCGCACCCGCTGCTTTGGAAGGCATCGATATAGGAAAAATTGCGACAGAGATAGGGAATTTTGTGATGGCTCCCTGTCTCCAGGCATCAGCGGATGTGCTGGTAGTATATACTCAAGATGCTGCGGGCGGACGGGACATCGACGGCATCATTAATCAAGTGATTCAGGAAGCGGAAGCTGCATACGATAATAGCAATATCGATGGTCACTACACGTTTCCAAACAGCGTGGATGTAAACCTCGCCCATAAACAGCAGGTTAGTTTTGATGAAGGAGCAGACATCGAGGAAGATATGGAGTATTTGGTAGCAGACGCTACTATTCAATCCCTCCGCAATCAGTACAACGCAGACATAGTCGTATTGATAACAGAAGATGTATATCGTGATGAAGATGGTAATGCCATTGGGGGTGTCGTCGCCGAAATTCGGCCCGAAGCCGGGGACGCGTATGCCATCGTGGCAGCACCTTATGCAACTGGAGGCCATTATGCGTTTGTGCACGAGGTAGGGCATCTGCAAGGTGCGCAGCACAATCCCGAAGCTGCCTGTGTTCCGGGCAGTCCTTGGTATCCTGCGTGTGATGCCGAGGGAGATCTTTTCTCCTACGCTTATGGACACTACTTCACTGCAAGTGGAAATCGCCGCCGCACGGTGATGTCATACAATGTATATCCAGGCTACAGTACCATTCTACACTTCTCGAACCCGAGTGTGACGTACAATGGCGTACCAACCGGCACGAGCAGTCGCAATAACGCCGCTGCACTTCAGGCCACGGCCAGCACGGTTGAGTCCTTTCGTGTGTCGGATCGTTTGGAGGCCGCAGTCTACATGTCTGGGGACTGGGATGGCGGTGTTCGCCACTTCGATGGAAATCCCTGTGGGGGCACCGGCACGTACAGCTACTCGTGGCAAATAAGCTACTACGGACCGTTCAACTATGGATCAACCGTAAGCACGCAGGAGACCTTCACCCACATCTTCCCTGAGGGGACGCACTACGTGCGGCTGGTAGTCACTTCAGGCTCGCAGACGGACACTGCTGGCGTCGCGGTTAGTGTTGATTGTCAGCCCGGTCATCAGTGTGGAAGTCCCAGTCCCGCATCGATGCTCGCGGCCACCGCGTCTGGTTCACCGAAACAATCCCTTGCGGCGTCACAGTCCGAGGGGATGACGCATCCGACGGAGGTTGCTCTTCACGCCGTCGCTCCGAACCCGGTCCGGACGTCTACTCAGATCAGATTTGACTTGCCGGAGCCTGCCCATGTCGAACTGACGGTTTACGACCTCATGGGTCGAGCAGTGAGACGACTGGCGGCAGGTTCCCACAGTTCGGGTACACACAGCGTCGGATTCGACGCTACGACGCTCCCGAGCGGTGTCTATATCGTGCGTCTGCAAGTTGGTAGTCAGCAGATCACGAGACGGATCACTGTCGTGAAGTAAACGCATACCCCGGGCCAGCCGCGCTAAATGAGTGGCGCGGCTGGCCCAATTTCGTCCCTCACATACTCAGTTAAAATGTTTGATGTTTTGTACAGTCGAATATCTGTCCTACTTGCTGGCGCGCTGCTTCTTGGCGCCTGCGCCCTGGCTGGCAACGACGACGAATCGGAGGGCGTGAAGACGTACTTCCGAGTTACACTCAACCAGGAGGAGACGTGGAACGGACCGGGCGCTGCCGGCCTCTCCCAACAGGGCGAATACGTCTGGCTTTCCATCTTCACGGACTCGGTGTACAACGACTTCCATCGGGAGACGTTGTCTCTGTCGCTTCCGTTTGAAGGACCGGGCGAGTACTCCCTGGTTCCGGCGGTGTATGAGCCATATGAGGGCGGCATTCGAACTTCAGGCGCTTCATTTCACGAGAGTGATTGGGATGTTCGCCTTGCCGGATACAGTGCCACGGAAGACACATCGGTCAACCATCTCACCATCACGAGCTACGACTCGATGACAGGCATCCTGACGGGCCGCTTCCGCGCCACGGTAGTCGTCAACGAGGACGACCGCGTGGATGAGCCGGGCGAGCCGCCCCGCCGCCGGCCCGACACGCTCCGGTTTACCGACGGGACGTTCCGCGTAAAGGTCAGGGACATACGCCAGTAGGCGTGCGTTTCGAGTGATCTGCCCCGGCGATCCGCGAGGAGCTCGTGCACTGCTATGATGTAGCAGTGATGCCTGAATAAGACTCACCTATGCTCATTAGGGAGCAGTAATGAGCATAGGTGAGTGTTCGGGTGCTTGATCATTCATCATTACCCAGGTACTCCCGCATAAGCCGGATAATCACCCGGTCAGAGCGCACTCTGCACGCACACGTTCGGGTAGTTTTCGTCCGGCACCGAAGCCCATGAAAAAGGGCGCTGCCGAACCGGCAGCGCCCCTCCATTTCAGTGTGGCCCGATCAAATACTGATACCCGCAATCAGAACCTGTACGTGACGCTGAACAGGATATTCCGGGGTAGGATACTCTGGCCTGTCGTATACGTGCTCTGCGTGGTCGTGCCGGCGTTCGGGCCGGTCGTGACGACGGACTCGGCCGTGCCGTCCGCGCCCACGCTGATCACGTCTTCGCCCGTGCGAGAAGCCATCAGCGTAACCGCCTCTTTGTTCAACAGGTTGGTGCCCTGCACGCCGAACCTGACGTTCCGGTACGTATAGCCGAGGCCCCCTTGAAGCTCGCCGTAACCCGGAATCGTGATCGTATTCGGGCGGTTCGCCATTCGCTCACCCGTATACCGGAAGTTCGCGAACGCATCCAGCCCTCCGACCGCGTACGACGCCGTGAAGTCGGCCAGGAGGCGGACGGCGTCGTTCAGCAGGTTGCCGGCGTAGTCGCGGACCTGCTGTCCGCTATGCGGGTTGTCCCCCGGAATGAAGAACTCGTAGCGGAAGCGGGTGAAGCGGGGGTCCTGTACCGTCGTCACCATCTGCAATTGCAGGTTGCGCACCGGACTGTACACCGCCTCTACTTCGGCTCCAATCGTGCGGGTGTCGCCCGGAATGGGTACAAAGGCGAAGCTGCCGTCGGCCCGCCCCCGATGCAGGTTGGTGATGAGGCCCTTGCTGGCGCCGTAGAAGCCAGTCAGGAGCACGGACCACTGCGGTCGCGCCAGCTTCAGGCCGGCCTCGGCCTGAAGGATCGTTTCCACCTCTCCCTTGTTTGTCTCGCCCGTGACCTGGCTACCGTTCGAGGTCTGGAATGTCCACTGCTGGACGGTCGGAATACGCGCGCCCCGGCTGCCGCGAGCATACGCGGCCAGCGAGTTCGTGAGCTTGTAATTGGCGCCGATGGATGCGCCCCACGTCGAGAAGGTGTAGTCCCACCGCCGATGCTGGCCGCTCCCGAACATCCCTGCGGCGGATTGCTGCGGAGTGGGGACGAACGGTGCGTATCCGGCGGGTACTTCCTGCCCCACCACCTCGCCGTCCACCACGCGCCCCGGAACGACCGGACGTTCGCTGGCACCCTCGTTGTAGCTGACGTCGAGCCGCCCGCCGAAGTCGAGAGTAAGCCGTTCGTTTACCTGCCACGTGTCGCCTGCGTAGGCGGCAGCGACGCGGGTCCTGTTGTTGAGGTTGAAGAACCCCGTGTTGTGCCCGGCGAAGCCGTCCGCCGGGGTCAGACCCATCGGCTGCCCGCCCTCGCCCGGAATCATCACCTGCACCAGCCGGGGCTGGTTCTTTACCTCGACGAACACGCCCGCCTGAACGAGCTGCAGCTTCGTCTCGTACCCGCTGATGTACACGCCGGTGTTCAGGCTGTGCGCCCCGGCCTGCTTGGTAATCTGGAGGTTCGTGATGTAGTTGCTGACCGGCTGGTGGACGAACGCCATGCCGAACACGCTCATCAGGCCGTTGCCGTTGAGGTTGGCGACCTCGTTCTGGTCGGTTACGATCTCTCCAGTATTCACGTACCGGATGTAGCGCGGCACACTCGCCGGGAGATTGGGGGCTCCGAACCCGGTAATCGGGAAGGCGTCCGCCACGTCGATCATCAGGTTGTTCTCGTTCAGCGAACGGAGATAGCGCCCCCGCAGGGTCGCGTTCCACCCGCGCCCGAGGTCGCGCGCGGCCTCTACACCGGCCATCCGGTAGCGTGTGACGTACCCGTCCCGCATATCCTTCTCGACCGTCTGGCCGGGGTTGAAGGCATCGGGTATCGTGAGCCGGAGACGGTCGTTCGAGTACGTAGTGCCCGTGCCGAGTCGGGGCCCGCCCGGGATGGCCTGGGGATCACGGAAATTGCGAATCGGGATCCCCATGTACCAGATGTTATGCTCGTTCAGGTACCTGCCGTAGAGACGGACGTAGCCCCTGCGGAAGTCGCGGGTCACATTGGCCTTGAACTGGCCGCCTTGATTGGCGGGATAACCCGTGTTGCGCACACCCTGGTCGTACCGGACATAGCCGCCCGCGCTGAAGCGCCAGCCGGGGGCCAGCGGCCCGCTGAGCTGGACGTCCTGCCGGAACATACCCTGGTCGCCCGCCAGGCTCTTGAAAGACCCCTCCAGCTGGCTTCCTCCGGTCTTGCTGATGAAGTTGACGATGCCGCCCGGCGTGCTGCTGGCGAACACCGCGGCGCTTCCACCACGTACCGCCTCCATTCGGGCCGTCGTCTCATCCACCCGCAGCATAGCGTCGGGGAAGGCGAAAAGGAGGCCGGGCGCCTCGAAAACAGGGAGGCCGTCTTCTTGCAGGCTGACGTACCGGTAGGAGCTGTTCGCCGTCATCGGCAGCCCGCGCACCGTCACGTCGTTGCCGATCTCGCCGTAGGTGGTGTTCACCTGCACACCGGGAACGGCGCGGAGGAGGTCCGAAGTCCCCCTTGGGAGGCGTTGCTCGATCTGTACGGGCGAGAGCGTAGTGATGGCCGTGCTGGACTCCAGCTTGGTCGCGGCGTTGAACGTACCGGAAACGACGACTTCGCTCAGCCCCAGCGGGTCTACGGTGAGCACGAAGTCGGCCGTACCGTTTTCTCCGGCAGCGAGGCTGATGGTGCGCTGCCCGGTGCTGAAACCTACGTAGGTGGCAACCAGAACGTGGGTCCCTGCCGGCAGGTCGGTGATCTCGTAGACACCGGACTCGTCCGCCACATCGGCGAGGGGGGTGCCACGAACCTGCACCGTGGCGCCGGGAAGCGGATCACGGTTCTCGTCGAGGACCCTGCCTTGTACGGTTGCAGTCTGTGCCAAGGCGTTGGGGGCGAAAGTGCACAGCACGAGGAAGGCCGCGAACGATGATGCGCGGCGGATGATGGATTGCACGACGGTGCTGGAGGATAGATTGGGAAAAGTGATTCCGCCGGTGCAGGGGAGAGGCGAATCAGGCGAGCGGCTTCGCTGGCGCCAGGTAGCCCTGGGTGGCTCGCTGAGCGCCGATCTGGTCGTAGATGGATTCGTCGTCGGGGGCCCAGGTAGCCAGACCATCCACGTACCGGTTGAACATGCAGAACGCTGCCGCGATGAGCACCGTATCGTGTACCTCGAGGTCCGTTGCGCCTTCGGCATGGGCCGCGGCGACGTCTTCATCGGTTACCCGTCGGCCTCCCTGTTGTACTTTGGCGGCGATCCGAAGCAACGCTTTCAGCTTGGGACTGATGGGTGCCGTCTCCGGATCTTCGCGTACCTGCCGGACCACGTCGGCATCGTTCAGGTGGTGCTTGGCAATGGCGCCGTGGGTTGATGCGCAGTACGTGCAGCGGTTGAGGCTGGAGACGTAGGTGGCGATCAACTCACGTTCGCCCTTGGTAAGGGTAGAGGGCCCTTGGAGCAGAACCTCGGCGAGTTGATTGAGCGGCAGCGCTGTTTCGGGTCGATAGGCCATGAGGCCGCGAATGCCGGGCATGCCTTCGGGAACAGGGACGTGAGCCATGTCAGGATACGGTAGAGGTGTAGGTGTGGTTGGCAAAGCCTTCAGGTGGGCGCGTATAGCCCCGGTTGACGATGCGGTCGGCGAGGCGTTCGTAGAAGGCCGGTTCGTCGGGAGTCCATGCCGCCATACCGTCTACGTACCGGTTGTAGAGGCAGAAGAGGGCGGCGATGAGGACCGTGTCGTGGATCTCCAGATCCGTTGCACCCTGACGGCGTGCCGCAGCGATGTCGTCTTCGGTAACGCTCAAACCGCTTTGCTGGACCTTTCCCGCAATCGTCAGCAGGGCGCGCATCTTCTCGGAGACGGGTGCCTCGTCGAGGTTCTCCTTCACGGCACGGGACGTTTCGCCCTCTCCGAGCAGGAGATCGGCTGCCGCCGTGTGTGCCGTCGCACAGAAACGGCACTCGTTCCGGTGGGAGACGTAGGTGGCGATCAACTCGCGCTCTCCCTGGGTGAGCGTCGAGGGGCCGCGGAGCAGCACCTGGGTCATCTCGCGGATCGGCTTCGCCGTGTCCAGCCGGTATTCGAGTAGCCCCGTTATGCCGGGCAGGCCCTCAGGTAGTGGTATGTGAGGCATGGCTGGCTTCCCTCGCATCGATGATCTGGGTGAAACGGGCGGTATAGCCGTTTTCCGCCATCCGCCGACCCATTTCCGCATACACCTCCGGATCCGTCGGGGCCCAGGTGGCCAGGCCGTCTACGTACCGGTTGAACATGCAGAATGCCGCGGCGATGAGGACGGCGTCGTGAATCTGACGGTCGGTAGCGCCGTGCCGGCGTGCTTCGGCTACATCTTCATCGGTCACGTTGCGCCCTCCCAGTTGCACTTTGCCCGCAATGTTCAAAAGCGCTTTCAGCTTGTCGCTGATGGGTGCCGTCTTTATGTCATGCAGTACGGCGTCGACAGTAGCGGCCTCATCGCCGTAGAGATGGCGGGAAGCGGCGGCGTGGCTGGACGTGCAGAAGAGGCACTCGTTGCGCGATGAAACGTACGCGGCGATCAACTCGCTCTCCGCACGGCTCAGGCTGGAGTTTTCGCCGAGCAAGGCTTCGGCCAGTTCGTAGAGCGAGCGGCCCGTATCAGGCCGGTAGGCGACGAGGCCGCGGATACCAGGTAGATCGGGTGAAAGGGGAATGTGCGGCATGTTTCCAGGATGCTAGTTCGTACGGATGCCCCGGCAGGCGGAGCGATCTGCGCAGTCGGTCCGAACGCGTGGCGTGTCAGGTCGCACGCGACGAGCAGGTTGGCCGTGCTTGGGTCATCTGCTACGTCCACCACCTGCCATCTCGAGCCTGTCGAGGGATCCCCCTATCTGGTAAGGAGGTGCTCTTTTGTGGCGTTCTTCGACTACGACCTTAACGGGCCTCCGTGCAGGATGGCACATGCGCACGGAGCGGAATACCGGTGGCCTCTGTACTCCGCTCATCCTGTCACGGTTGACATGTCACGAGTGACCGGCCACGTTACGTGATCGTTATACTACGTCGTGAGTGTATGGGTAACAAGTGGGTGACGTTATGAATTCCCCCGGGGTATTTCTTTTTACCCTGCGCGGCGTTCCTTGACGCCGTTCGAATCTGGGCGGCGGTGCTGTCCGGCCATCCCATCGTACGAGAACTGGAGCGAATCTGGGGGCACCCCGCTCAGAGCACTGTGCCCTTCGTTTCCGGTCCGAAAAGCGCCACGGCAAAGCCGATCAGGTACATGAACGAAAACGTGAAAATGGCGCTGCCGTAGCCGCCGAGTACGGGCACGAGGATACCGACGAAGAACACGGCTACCGCCGTCACGATGCGCCCGACGTTGAAGCAAACGCCTGTGGCCGTAGAGCGGACCAGGGTGGGAAATAATTCGGGGATGTACACCATGAGCACGCCCTGGCTGATGCCGAAGAAGAGCGCCAGCAGCATCGTCTCCGTAAAGACCAGAGAGGAAAATACCGTGTTGGTCTTGAACAAAAGGTATGACCCGGCGAAGCATCCGGCGAAGGCTAGCAAGAGCGTTTTCCTGCGTCCGATCCAGTTTGAAATGAAACCAGACAACGCCGTCCCCGCCATCCCACCCGTACCGAGCAGCATCATGAGTAGGCCCCGCTCCTTCTGGCCGTTTATCCCCTCAGGCAAAATGCTTTGCGCCCAGGTCGGCAGCCATGAAAAGGCCGCCCAGAGTCCGATGGACATCACCCCGAAAACGGACGCTCCTACAGCAAAATTTTTGCGGTTTTCCGGAGCCATGAGGAGGCGGAACGAACCGCTGTTCTCCATTCGGGTCGCACGTGAGATGCTCCAGGTCTCCGGGTCCCGAACGGTGAACAGGGCCAGCAGGGCAATGCCCGTCGGAAGCAGCCCGATCAGGAAAGCGGAACGCCAGTCCGGCAGTACGTAGTTGAGTGCGCCCGCTGAAACGATGCCGATGGGAAAGGCAACACCAAGCATCCCGAGTGCGATGGCGCGGGTGCGTTCCGGCCAGATTTCCGCCACGAGAATTGCGCTCACCACCATCGTCCCGCCGATGCCTGCGCCGGATAGAAACCGGCTCATCACCAGCATAGGCCAGTTGTGTATCCAGGCAGACATCAATGTCGTCACACCGAAAAGAGCCACGGATACCGTGAAAACACGGGCTCTCCCGAAACGGTCACCCGCCCAGCCGAATCCTACCCCGCCGATCGTCCAGCCAACCAGCAATAGCGAACTCACGTAGGCTCCGATCCGGGCGGCGCGCTCGGTATCCGATGCGCCGGCCAGGTCTTCCACGACGGCAGGGAGGTACGTGGCCAGAAGGGTGGCGATCAGCCCGCAGAAGACGTTGCTGAGTACGCTCAATACGAATGTCGTCCATCGGCTCAGCGTCGAAGCACCGGTCGGCGCCGGCATATCGAGTATGGTGCTCATAGATGTCCCTCATGGTAGCTTCAGCCAGAATGCAGATCAGGCGAATGCAAAGCGGTGATGTGGCTTCGCCAGGCAGGGATGTTTCGCGAGCGTCGATGTCACCGGTCACCGGGTAGCCTCTTTACTCTACGCTGTCTTCTACTCAGCGCGAGTTGCCTTTCGCCGGTGGCTACCGTGTGATAGGCCGTCGGGTGGTTCAGGATGGTTGGGAGGCGGAAAGGTAAAAAAAGGGGCGCTGCCAAATCCGGCAGCGCCCCTTTCCATGTGATCTCTTACGATGAGGTGTGGATCTTCAACCGCTGGCCGACGAGGATTTTGTTCGACCGCAGGTTGTTCCATTCTTTGATGTTGTTGACGCTGACGCCGTAGCGGCGAGCGATCGTCGTCAGGTTGTCTCCCCGGCGGACGATGTGCGTGATCTGCCGTGAGCCGGTGTTGCTGCTGCCGCTACCGTTCGTATAGATCGTAAGGTTCTGGCCGGCGTTGATGCGGCTACCGCTGATGTTGTTCCACTTGCGCAGGTCCGCCACCGTCACGCCGTACTTCTTAGCGATTGCCGTCAGGTTGTCTCCCCGGCGGACTTTGTAGACCACGCGGGTCTCGCGCGGTTCGCTGCTGCTGCTCGACCCGCTGCTGCCGCCGTAGATGTTCAATCGCTGGCCGGGACGAATGACGGTACTGCGGAGGTTGTTCCAGTTCCTGAGCTGGCTAACGGTCACGCCGTACCGGCTCGCGATCTTGCCGAGGGTATCCCCTCTGCGAACCTTGTAGACGACGCGCTCGCTGGAACTCGAGGTGGACCGGCTGCTGGAAGCCTCAGGTGCCGGGGCTTCGTAGCTCGCTGCAACGAACGGGGCCGAACGATTCCCGGTGTAACGCAGGTTCGGCTGGCGGTTGTCGGCCAGGATCGGGCGAATGTTATGGGGACCGTACCGGACGACCTCCACGGGACCGCGATTTAGCTTTCGGGCATCCTCGAAGTTTGCTGCGAAGATCTGGTAGCTGCCGA
This sequence comes from Rhodothermales bacterium, assembly GCA_041690215.1. Classification (GTDB taxonomy): domain Bacteria; phylum Bacteroidota; class Rhodothermia; order Rhodothermales; family DASSAV01; genus DASSAV01. The sequence continues at coordinate 12,954 of JAWLHQ010000005.1, read as the reverse complement.
TGGGCAGGCGCATCTCGTACCCGTTCCGCGCCGGAGGCGTCATGTTCCGGCGTAGCTCGGGGTTGAGCGCGCGGAGCGTCGACACGTCGGTTCCGGCATACCGTGCGATATCCTCCAGCGGCATCTGTCCCGGTACGCGGACCTTCTCATACTCGTACTTCGGGCCCGGCTTCACGGGCGGGAGATCGAACGCTTCCGGGTTGGACGCCATGAGCGCGGCAGCGATGTACATCGGGACGTAACCACGCGTTTCCCGCGGGATATCGTTGTAGATATCCCAGAAGGTGGCCTTGCGGCCCAGGCGGGACTCCGCGCGGTCGATGGCGCGCCGAATCGTCCGGGGGCTGGCATTGTAGCCGGCCATCGCCAGGTGCCAGTCGTTGCCGAACTGTGCGTAGAGGTCTTTCAGGTGGCGCGCAGCAGCGCGGGTCGCTTTCTCGGGATCGCGGCGCTCGTCCACCCACTGGTTGACCTCGAGCCCGTACGCGCGGCCCGTCGACACGATGAATTGCCAGAGACCACCCGCGGATGCCCAGCTCTGCGCCGTCGGGATGAGCCCGCTCTCGATCATCGCGAGGTACTTCATCTCGTCCGGTACGCCTTCCTCCCGGAAGATCTGCTCGATCATCGGGAAATAGGTGTGCGCGCGGCTGATCCAGTTGAACAGGTGCTTCTCCGGCGTCTTCAGCAGGTAGGCGATGCTGGACTCGACGAGGCGGTTCACCGGCATCGGTACGACCGTCTCCGCCGGCCCGAGATTCCGGGCCGCCTCACGCGATTCCTCTGCGAGTTCGTCCGTCGACTCTACTTCGCCCATCTCCGCGAAGATATCGGCACGGATCTGGAAGATGTCGCCGTACTGGGTGTTCTCGCTGTCAATGGGGCCGTTCTCGGCCTCATAAGCAGTGACGATGGTGCGGTAGAGGTCGCGGAATCGGGCCTGCTCCACAAGGCCCGGCTGCTGGGCGAGCGTGGAGAGCTCGGTCATGGCCAGATCCAGAATCCCGCGCTTGCGCTCGGTGTCGCCCTCCGACTCGGCCTTCAGGATTTCCGACTGATAGCTGTAGATACGGCCGATGCGAAGAAGGATCTCATCTTCCGTCAGGATGACGGGACTGGCGCTGGCGTAATCTTCTGTATTGACGCCCGGAATCCGGAGCGTACGAGGCACTTGAAAGCCACTGGCTGCCAGACCACTTTCTAGTGGCATGAATCCGGGCCGTGCGAGCCGGTAGAATCGAGCTTCCGGTTCCTGGTTCGCTTTCTGCTGGCGGCTCTTTGCGCGTGAAAGCCACGAATCGCGCGAGCGGTCCTGCGCGTGAGCAGTCACACTGAAGCAGAGTACGGCTACAGCCAGTAAAATCAGTCGATGCACAAGATCCTCCGTACCGTGGTGTGAAGTGGAGATTACGGTGCGCCTTCCGATGTTTCTAAAGTAAATTGTGAAGTAGGGCCCCGGAAGGTATGATTAGCCAACGTGCAAACGATAACGACCTGGAGCTTAGAATGCAAGAGGACGTGTCGTTTCCGTTACAATCAAGATAACGAGCCGGTTACATTTATTCTGATGTCAAGGCGCCTCCTCATAAAAATTTATTCGACTTACGCAAAATGATAGCCGTAGTCCGGGGCGCAGAGGAGTGCGTTAGTAACCTATCGACGCATACGGCGGAAGTTAAAGTGGTACACAAGATATTTCGGTGCGCGTGTGTCCGACCTTGCCCGATACCTGGTCCGGACACGTCGTGGGACGAGCAGCCGCACCCGTTCGTGAGATACCAGCCGCAAGGAGGGAGGCGGAGGTAACGGCGTCACCACAACCACTTGGCGCATAACGGTAGTCAGAACGACCCCGACCGGCAGCCTGCTGGCACGCCTTTTCTCGTACCCGCAGAACGTACTTCGTTCCCATAGCCTGGGGTTCCGTTTTGAGTCTCATTGGCAAGACCCACTACCGCCACGCTGCCGATCAGGTCGGGTACGTACCCTGCATGCGTCATCCCCGCGAAAACACATTCCCTCCAGGAAACCCGTTCAGCACCCTCAACCAGCGCAACAGAATCCAACTCCAGCCCTACACCCCCATCTACATCCTGCCCGTCCCTGACCGCAAAGGCATCAAGGAAGCCCGTTAGCTCCTTCAAACAGGGCGATACGGCGTACTCCAACGCTCAAACCTCCCCCTGAGTCATTCCCATGAAAATGGACGCGAGCGGAGCGACCGACGAAGTAAATCCAGGCAGCACAACCTACAGGGCTAACTACCCGCTGGCGTGTTCACTTCCGTAAAGGCCGAAATCAGATTAAACCAGGCTCTGCGCCACTTCCTTGGTCTGTGCGAACCCGTACGGGCATGGCGGTGCCAACCCCACTCGTCCTTCGTACCTCATCCCAGGGTCTACCCCGACGTGTCGGGGGACGTCGAATGTGCCATCAGGGCGAGGCGATAGACACGGCGCCAGCCCTGACAGGTTTCCAAAACCTGTCAGGGCTCACCCCCAACCGCATACACATGCATTCGTGTGCCATCTGTGCCATCCACTCGTCACTCGTACTTCGTACTTCCTCACCGAGTCCCCCGGTAACCTGGTTGATCTAGATCCCTGAGTTCCTCCGAGTGTGGCCCTAATTCCCCCATCTGATCCGGCTATTTTTCGTACACCTTTGGGATTAAAGCATATGTGAGCGTACTTTTATTTCGCTCGCGCCGGGCAAGGCTTGTGTTCAGCCGCAAAGCTTAGTGTAAGCTCGCACTTCTGCGCCAGAATCCTAACTCGCCGATCATGCCGAATCAGTTGTTCCGTCGGAAAGCCGTACAGGCTCACGACGAAGATACCGGACTCAAACGCGTACTTGGCCCTGTGCACCTTACGCTCTTTGGCCTCGGAGCACTGATCGGCACCGGCATCTTCGTGCTCACCGGCACGGCGGCTGCGGGGGGAGCATCACACGTGGGGGCGGGGCCCGCGCTCATCGTCAGCATGGTGCTTACGAGCATCACCTGTGGTTTTGCGGCGCTGTGCTATGCCGAGCTCGCATCGATGATACCCATCTCGGGTAGTGCCTACACCTATGCCTACACCGCGTTTGGCGAGCTGGTAGCGTGGATCATCGGGTGGGACCTCATCCTTGAATACGGGGTGGGCAACATTGCCGTCGCCATCGGCTGGTCGGGCTACCTGAAAGGACTGCTCGCCGGCATGGGGTTGGAGTTTCCGGGCTGGCTCTGGATCGACCCCATGACGGCCAGTAGCGCCGTCGCTGATCCCTCCCGCTTCAGTCCGGAAGTCGTGGCCCTGGCACAGGACGCGTTCGCTACGGCGCCGAACCTGGGCTTTCCTCTCATCTTCAACTTTCCGGCCATCCTGATCGTGCTGGTGATCACCTTGCTGCTCGTGGTGGGGATCCGGGAGAGCGCGCGTGCGAACGCGGCTATGGTGGCCGTCAAACTTGCCATGGTGCTGCTATTCGTCGTCGTGGGCGTGTGGCATATCGAACCGGCGAACTGGACGCCTTTCGCGCCGAACGGATGGAACGGCATTCTCACAGGCGCGGCGCTCATGTTCTTCGCCTACATCGGTTTCGATGCCGTAAGCACGATGGCGGAGGAAACGCGGAACCCCCAGAAGAACCTGCCCATCGGCATCATCGCGAGTCTCGTCATCTGCACGCTGCTCTACGTCGTGGTGACGGCTGTTCTGACCGGGATGGCTCCCCTGTCGCTGCTGGCCACGGCTGAACCCGTAGCCGCTGCGCTCCGCGCCGTCGGACAGGATCGTGTGGCGGCTCTCATCTCTGCCGGAGCCATCGTCTCGATGGCCAGCGTGCTGCTCGTCTTCCAGTATGGCCAGACGCGTATCTTCTTTGTCATGAGCCGGGACGGCCTGCTCCCCCGCGCCTTCAGCCGCGTGCACCCACGCTACCGCACGCCGACCCTGTCTACAGTGCTCACCGGGCTCGCCGTCGCCCTACCGGCAGGCTTTATCGATATCTCTGCCGCCGCAGAATTGACCAACATCGGGACGCTCTTCGCCTTCATTCTCGTTTCGGGAGGAGTCTGGCTCCTCCGGGTAAAGCACCCCGAAATCCCCCGTGCGTTCAAGGTGCCCTTCCTTCCGGTCGTCTCGCTGGGTGCCATCGCCACGTGCCTGCTGCTCATGTCCGGTCTGCCGCTCGTGACCTGGATTCGCTTCGGCATCTGGCTCGTCGTCGGACTGGTCCTCTACTTTCTGTATGGCTGGCGGCATAGCCGCCTGCGCGACGAAAATGACGGCGAATCGCACACGGTCCACCAGCCGCAAGCTGCCCGTACCTCTGTCTGAGCCTGCCGATGGCGGGCATGGAGTGAAGAGGCTGCGTTAGCCCATCTGTGGCGCACCGCACGAAACATCTCCCTGGAAGTCCTCGTGCCGGAAGGGATGCGCAGATTCAAGCCGACATCCTCAACGCGAAAGCTTCAGGAACTGTTTTGCAGGTGCTAAGACGTGGTTGCGAGAGCATCCAACCGCTCTCTTGAGGGAGCTGTCGCGTAAGCCGGGTACCCTCTGGGTGGTAGGGTGTGGTACAAGCCAATAGCCCTGCAAACACCCTCCGGCCTCGTACATTTTGCGGGTGCATCGAACGTTTCGGCCTGTAGCGCATTTCATGGAAGTAGCGGCCCGAGATGCCCGCCGCCTGCCATGAGCAGAACTCCTCGCCGGGCCGCCAACCTCACCCGCAGACCTGGCGCATGGACGCGAATGTGATAGATGCACCCCGCACGTCCTGGCACAGCGAACGTGCGGAGGAGGTTCTTCGCACGCTCGGAACATCTTCCGAAGGCTTGAGCAGTGAGGAGGCCGGGCAACGACTGGAACGGTTCGGGCCGAACGTCCTGCCTCGTGCGCGAGGCATTACGATTCCCCGGCTCCTCTGGCGGCAGTTCAACAACCCGCTTCTCTTCGTCCTGATAGGCACCGGCCTGCTTGCCCTGCTCATGGGTAAGATGATAGATGGTTTCGTCGTCCTGGGTGTCGTCGTGCTGAATGCCATCATCGGGTTCGTTCAGGAATTTCGGGCCGGTAAGGCCATCGAAGCGCTCGTAGAACTCGTTCCCAACGCGGCGACCGTGCTGCGCGATGGCCGGCAGATCACCCTTTCGGCGGATCACCTCGTTCCGGGTGACGTCGTGCTCCTACAGGCCGGCGATAAGGTACCGGCAGACCTGCGCCTGCTCACCGCGCGAGGCCTGCGGGTGGAAGAAGCCGCCCTCACGGGCGAGTCGGTGCCCGTAGGCAAGGATCCTGCCCCGGTGCCACCGGAAGCAACACTGGGCGACCGGAAGAGTCTCGTCTACAGCGGTACGCTCGTCGCCGGAGGCACGGGCTCCGCCGTCGTCGTGGAAACGGGGAGCCGGACGGAACTCGGCCGCATCTCTTCGCTGCTGAGTGAGACGACGGAACTGGAGACGCCGCTGACGAAACAGATGGGAAGCGTCGCCGGGATGCTCACCATCGCTATCGGCATCGTCGCGCTCCTGCTACTGGGCATCGGGTTGTGGCGCGGATATCAGCTCATCGATGCCGTGCTTGCAGCCATCACCCTGGCCGTAGCCGCGATTCCCGAAGGACTTCCTGCCATCATCACCATCGCCCTCGCTATCGGCGTGCAGCGTATGGCGGGTCGCCGCGCAGTCATACGCAAGCTCCCCGCCGTTGAGACGCTCGGCTCAACGACCGTCATCTGTACGGACAAGACCGGCACGCTCACCAAGAACGAAATGACTGTGCAGGCACTGTGGACGCCGGGCTCCGGCCGGTTCGATCTCGATGGGGTTGGCTACGCGCCGGAAGGCCACCTGACGTGGCGGGATGAACCGTGCCCGAGCGTTCCCGGCGAGGTGGAAGAACTCCTCAAGGCGGGCGCGCTCTGTAATGATGCCCATCTGTTCAAGGAAAAAGGGCTCTGGCAGATCAGCGGCGATCCCACCGAAGGCGCCCTCGTCGTGGCGGCGGAAAAGGTCGGAATCAACGTGCCGGAGATGCGCAGGAAGTGGGATCGGCTGGATGCCATTCCGTTCGAGTCGGAGCGCCAGTTCATGGCGACACTGCACTGCGCCGAAAACTACCACTCCGTCATTTACCTGAAGGGGGCGCCCGAAATTGTGATCCGCCGCTGTGAAATGCAGGCCCAGAATGCCATCTACTTCACGTTCGTGCTGGACCAGGTAAACCAGCTCGCTGCCGAAGGCATGCGCGTGCTGGCGGTTGCATCGAAACGGATAGAGGGCTCACCAGAGGAATTGACAGAGGAGCATATTCAGAGCGGCTTCACGCTCCTTGGTCTGGAAGCCATGATCGATCCGCCTCGTCCCGAAGTCATCGATGCCATCCGTAGCTGCCATCGCGCTGGCATCGATGTGAAGATGATCACGGGCGATCACAGCGCTACCGCAGAAGCCATCGGACGACAACTCGGTCTCATGCAGAGCGGAGAGCGTGTGTACACGGGCGACGAGATCGAGGCCATGTCGGACGAAGCATTGCAAGAGGCGGTCCTGAACAGCAATGTTTTTGCGCGCGTAGCCCCCGAGCATAAGCTACGGCTCGTCCGGAGCCTGCAGGCCCAGAACCACATCGTTGCTATGACGGGCGATGGCGTGAACGATGCCCCTGCGCTCAAGCAGGCGGATATCGGTGTGGCAATGGGCATCTCGGGGACCGCCGTGGCAAAGGAGGCCGCCGCCATGGTGCTGACGGACGACAACTTCGCCAGCATCGAGGCAGCCGTGGAGGAGGGGAGGCGTGTCTACGATAACCTCATCAAATCCCTCGCCTTTGTGCTCCCGACGAACATTGGTGAGGCGCTCATCATCCTTATCGCCGTGCTGTTCGCTCCTATGGTCAATGGCCACCCCCTTCTGCCGATGGAGCCGGTTCAGATCTTATGGATCAACCTGGTGGCTACCGTCACGCTGGCCCTCCCACTCGCCTTCGAAACGATGGAGCCCGGCGTGATGCGGCGGCCCCCCCGCGATGCCCGCGCTCCCATCCTGAGCCGGTTTGTGCTGTATCGGACCATCGTCGTCGCCGGGCTCATGACGCTCGGCGCACTCGCCCTGTTTCTATACGAGTACGATCTCGAACTGGACAACGGCACGCCCTGGCAACTCGCACAGGCACGGGCCCAGACCCTCGCCGTCACAACCGTTATCCTCTTTCAGATCTTTTATTTACTACAGTGCCGTTCACTCAAGACGTCAATCCTCAGGATCGGTCTGTGGACGAATCCGTTGGTGTATGTGGGCATTGCAGCGCTCCTTCTCATGCAGTTCGCCTTCGTATACGTCTCCTTTATGAATACTTTGTTCGGCTCCGTTCCGCTCGAAGCAGGCGCGTGGCTCCGGGCGGCGCTCGTCGCCCTGTCGGTGCTACCCGTCATTAGCTTCGAGAAGTGGTGGCGCAATGGGCATGGGGGCGGCTCATCGAGAAACGTCCGGTCCAGGCATATCGCGGGTAACGGCTCCATACCGTCCACTGCTGCCAATAGCCGGGCGGCAAGGCCCCTTCACGCCGAAACACACGCCGGCGGCCGTTGAAAATCGCTGGCCCGGCGTGCGTCATAGCATGGTAACGCGATGGAGCGTACCTCTCATGTAAACATACTCGGCCCTGAATCGTTTTCGCGAATACATATCGCTTCCTCGAACGTGTATCATACGCTCGCCCCTACGGGGTCTATCACACACCGATGGACGAACCCGGAGCAAAAGGAGAAATGAAGAATGCGTTGGAGAGGTACACGGTTTGCTAAGCTTACTGTATTCTCCCCGCTTGGGCGGCTGCAGAGGGTCGCATCTATAAGGCTACTTACTTTCACGGTTTCATGGATAAGGTTTTTCAGAAGTTGAGGCCTGTCATTCGGTGGGTCGAGCGGTATCCCGGTTTGGTAGTCGTTGTCCTCGCCGCGCTGGCAGTGCTCGGCGGTTCCTATGCCATCCGGCTCACCATCGACAGTGACATCTCGAAGCTCTTGCCGCCGGATTACCAGAGCGTCAAGGCCCTTGAAAAACTGCGTGATACGGTAGGAGGAGAAAGTGAGGCGTCCGTCGTCATCGAGAGCCCCTCGTTCGAGGACAACAAACGCTTCGCGGAAGCGCTCATCCCGAAGGTGCTCGCCCTCAAGGGAGAGGGCCGTGATGAGCCGTACTTCACGCATGTCGACTACCGGAAGGATGTCTCTTTCCTCCAGCAGAACGCGCTCTACTTTGCCACCGCAGAAGAACTCGACTCGCTCGAAAACCACCTCCAATCCAAAATCGAAGAGGCCAAACTGGAGGCAAACCCCTTCTTCTTCGATCTGGAGGATGAAGAGGAAGAGGTGGGGCCCGATTCCGCCGAAATCGCGCTGATGATCGCGTATGACCGCCTCATCGGTCAGGAGTACCCGATTTCGGATGACTCCACCACCATGGTCCTGCGGTTCTATCCCAGCGGTGCGCAGACGGACATCGGCTTCATCCGCTCTGCCTACGCCGATCTCCAGAAGCTTGTGGACGAGATGCAGCCGGACTCGTACAACGCGGAAATGGAGATCACGCTCGCAGGTCGCCTGCTCCGCCAGCTCATCGAAGTGGATGCCATTATGGAGGACGTGGCCGGATCGTTCGGTGTCGGCATCGCGGTCGTCATCCTCGTGGTCGTCGTCTACTTTGCCTATAAGAGTTACCGCGCGAGGGCCGGGCGGCGTTTCTCCGCCAGGATACTCGTACATGAGGTGCTTCGCTCGCCGATTACCGCCATCGTCATTGCACTGCCGCTGCTAGCCAGCCTCTCATGGACCTTTGGTCTGGTATACGTCGTCTACGGTTCTCTGAACCTGATGACGTCCGCACTCGCGCTCATCCTCTTTGGAATGGGCATCGACTACGGCATCCACTTCTACGGGCGGTACTCGGAAGAACGTGGAATGGGGATGTCGGTGGCGGAAGCCGTCGAGCACACCTTCGTCTACACGGGACAGGCTATCGCTACCACGGCATTCACCACGGCCGCAGCCTTTTATGTGCTCATGCTGGCCGACTTCCGTGGCTTCAGCGAGTTCGGATTCATTTCGGGCACGGGCATCCTTTTCGCCCTGTTCGCCATGATCATCCTCATGCCGGCTGTCCTCGTGCTCTTCGAGCGCCTTGGTCTGCTCGACTTCACGGCCGTTCACGGTACGCCCTCGGATGCCGCCCAGCGCAATAGCGAACCGAAATCGTTCCTGCGGCTCTCGAAAGGAATCATCGGGGTGAGCGTGGTGTTCATCCTCGTATCTGTGGTCAGCCTGCCCGGCGTCGATTTCGAATACGACTTCGGAAAACTGGACCCGGCCTACGAGGAGTACCAGGTGCTGCAACGCAAGGTGCGGAGGGTTTATAACGACAGCGGCCGCCGCAACCCGGCCTACATCGTCGTAGATGATCCCGCTGAGGTGCCCGCTGTGGAAGCGGCCATTCGGGCCAAGATGGCCGCGGACACACTCTCGCCGACCATCGCCACCGTGGAAAGCATGCAGAGCCGCTTCCCCATGACACCGGAAGCGCAACAGGCCAAACTCGCGCGCATCGCCGAAATCCGGGCCTTGCTCGATGATCCGCTCGTTCAGGCCGCCGGGGACGAGAACCTGGATCGCATCCGCCTCGCCGCCTCGACGACCGAGCCCATCACACTGGATCAGGTACCGGAGTTCCTGAAGGCGGCATTCACGTCGAAAGATGGTCAGATCGGGCGGCTCGTGATTGTCTATCCCTCCCTGGGCCTGTCGGACGGTAAGAATTCTATGGCCTTCTCCGAGGATGTGGGCAAGATCGAGACAGAAGAGGGGACGGTGTATTACGCGGGCTCGACTTCGCTCGTCGCGGCGGACATGCTCCGCCTCATGCAGAAGGAAGCGCCGTTCATGGTGGGCATGACCATCCTCTTGATCATCATCTTCAAGTTCTTGACCCTTCGGTCTCTCAAGTGGTCACTCATCGCCCTCGCGCCGCTCCTGGTCGGTTTTGTTGGCATGTTCGGTGTCATGCAGATCTTCGGCGTCAAGCTGAACTTCTATAACCTGGTAGTGCTGCCTGCTGTACTTGGTATCGGGGATGACGCCGGTATCCACATCACCCATCGCTACCAGGAAGAAGGGCGGGGATCTATCCTCAAGGTACTTCGTTCGACAGGAGAGCATATTACCATGAGTGCCCTCACAACCATGGTGGGCTTCGGCGGCCTGGTGTTGTCCTTCTACCCTGGAATGCGGTCCATCGGACAGCTCGCCGTCATAGGAATCGGCATGACGCTGCTTACGGCGCTTGTCTTCCTTCCAGCCCTTCTGAAGGTGCTCGAAGCCCGTCAGTCGGCCACCCCCGCCGTGGCGCCTCCTCGGGCGGCTCGCCCGGTGCAGGTAGATGAGATGGCCTGACAGAGGAACTCGGACAGACCGGAATGATGGGGAGCGTCGCTGAGGCGACGCTCCCCACTATCTTTTGCTCGCTTCTTGAATGTGTCCGGTGTGGGGGCCCCGGCGAAACAAAAGTATGGTTCACTGGTGAGCCAATGTTGCACCTGAGATTCCCGTACACGTAAGTCCTTCGAATGGAGAGTAAGCAACCCGAAATCCTGATCGTAGATGACGAGCCGCACATCTTGAAGATGATCGGCCTCTGCTTCAAATCTGCCGGATATAATGTTCACGAGTTTGCGAAGCCTCAGGATGCCGTCCTGGCCCTCCAGGAAAACACGTTCGATCTCGCCTTCGTAGACCTCAAGATGCAGCCGATAGACGGCATGGAGGTGCTCGCTGAGATCAAGCGGCTGGTTCCGGAAACCACCGTCGTCATGATGACGGCGCACGGCTCGATCGATACCGCCATCGAAGCCGTCAAACAGGGTGCCTATTACTACCTCCAGAAGCCGTTCGACTGCAAGGAACTACAACTCTTCGCGCAGACGGCACTGGAACACCACCGCCTGACTTCGGAAGTCCGCTCGCTCCGCGCTCAGCTTCAGGGGCGCCCCGCCTTCGGCCCCATCATCACGCGGGACCCCCATATGGTCGAGATTCTCGACCTGGCTCGCAACGTAGCAGATAGCCAGATCGCCGTCCTGATCGAAGGGGAGAGCGGAACCGGTAAGGAACTCGTCGCGCAACTCATTCACGATAGCAGTCCGCGTAAGAACAAGCCCTATGTCAAGGTGAACTGTGCGGCGTTGCCGGAGAATCTGCTGGAAAGCGAACTCTTCGGTCACGTCAAGGGCGCGTTTACCGGGGCCATGCGGGACCGCCAGGGGCGGTTCGAAATGGCCGATGGAGGCACTATCTTCCTGGATGAGATCGGCGAGATCCCCACTACGCTTCAGGTCAAGCTCCTCCGCGTCCTCCAGAACAAAGAGTTCGAACGCGTCGGTGAGAGCAAACCGCGCAAGGTTGACGTGCGCGTCATCGCTGCGACGAACAAGAACCTCGATGAGGCACTGAAAGAAGGGACGTTCCGCGAAGACTTGTTCTACCGTCTGAACGGCGTACGCCTGCGGCTACCCCCGCTTCGCGAGCGTCCGGAGGACATTCCGCTCCTGACCCAGCACTTCATCCGGAAGTTCTCCAAAGGAGATGGTCAGGACGTAGAGGTAACACCCGAGGCGCTCCGGGCGCTCCGCACCTACCGCTGGAGCGGCAACGTGCGCGAACTGGAGAACGTGGTCGAACGTGCCGTCCTCCTCGCACGTGGTGGCAAGATTCAGGTCTCCCACCTCCCCGAAGAGGTGCGGGCCGCACTCGAGCAGCCCACGGCAGAGCTGTCCCTGGAGGAGGTCGAAAAGCGCCACATCATGCGCGTCCTCCAGTTCGCCAATGATTACGACGAAGCGGCTCGTATCCTGGGCATCGACCCCACCACCCTCTGGCGCAAACGCAAACGCTACGGTCTGTAACTCGGTAGCAGCCAGGCCCGGCAACCGCAAAGCAGCCGGAGAATGTGAGCGCTCCGAAGCATTCTCGCCCCCATCCATGTCATTGCGAGCGCAGCGAAGCAATCCCTTGCGATGTCAGAGCGTTTCCCAATCATATCATTGCGAACGCAGTGGTACGAGCAAAGCGACTGACCGCAGGTAAACGACCTCATCAGGCTACCTGAGCCCAATAAAGCAAATGGACCAGCCATCCCCAACCAGATTGCTTTCCCGCTCTCGCAGGACCGCCTCCAGCCCCTCGCAAAGACGCCTTCCTGTCATTCAACTACCGTAGGGAGCGTGGCACCGCCACGCCCCACCTAAAAAATCCTCCTTCGAAGGAGGACGGCCTTGCGAACGCGTCCTGCGGAGCAAGGCAGGAGGATGTCAACCACGCAAAGGAGTACCCGATGCCCTGAGCAACCCGAAGCCCTCCCCAACGTCATGTCCGGCCCCGACCGCATGCGCGTCAAGGAAGCCCGTTAGCTCCTTCAAACAGGGCGGTACGGCTCCCTTTCAACCTCACCCCTTCTCATCAACGTCATTCCCACGAAGGCGGACGCGAGCGAAGCGACCGACGAAGTAAATCCAGCCAGCACAACCTTCAGGACTTACTATCATCCGAGCCAAGAGAAAATCCCCCTTCGAAGGGGGACAGCCTTGCGACGCGTCCAGCGGAGCAAGGCAGGGGGCTGTTTACAACGGTCAAGACTACCGCTACGCTCCAAATACGCCACGAGCCTCTCCGGCACAGCAAGGAATACCGGACAGCCTACACGAAAGCATGTCCTCCCCCCATCGTCATGCCCGGCCCCGACCGGGCATCCAGCCAGCAGAACCCGAAAGACTTCTACCACGGCACCATCCGGCAAAGCCCAACCGCTCCCTCGAGGGAGCGGTCGCGCAGCGACTGAGGGTGTTCTCTAACCCATCAGCCTGCTCTTCTGACCGCCCCACCCCACATATGTAGGTTATAAGAATAACCTCGACACGCTGC
>JAWLHQ010000004.1:0-384879 GCA_041690215.1 Rhodothermales bacterium | reverse complement strand
GCTCACGTCGACGAAGGCGGTGCCGTCTACGCGGCCTACGATGGCGTACTCCTTGCCCGTCTCAGGGTCCGTCCAGCCCCAGACGTCGTTCAGACGCACAACCGCATTCTTGCCGCTCGCGCAATCCTCGGAGTGACACTTCCGGTATTGCGCCCGGAATTTGACAGTGCTGGTCTGCTCCTCTTCGATACCGGAAATGTGCGATATAGGAAGGAAAGAGAGCAGTTCGACATTATCACAGTCGAATCCGGCTGCCTTGCCATCGATACACGGGACGGTGGCTCCTACAACAGGATCAGCCACCTGCGCAAAGGCGGCATTCATAATGCCGACGCAACACAGGGCCAGTACAATGCCGCACATGAAGTCATGCGGGACGATACGCATCACGTAAGCTAGAATATGTTTACGTTGAGGCCCCATGCGAGATGCCTTAGCTTGGGTCACCCGGGCAATCCGGTACTATGGCTACCGGCCAAACCACCAGACAGGCAGAACACCCCTTCACGCACTAACTTTGTCCGGCAAGCAAAGTTTTCAGCAACCTACGACTGATATGTTTGATCTCAGTGGGAAGATCGTGTTCATTACCGGAGCGTCATCCGGGATTGGCGCAGCCTGTGCAGAGGCATTCGCCCGAGCAGGAGCCCGCCTGCTTTTGTGTGCCCGGAGAGAAGAACGTCTGGCCGAACTCGCGAACCGGCTACGCGGCAAATACCAGACCGACATCCACACATTCTGGCTTGATGTTCGGGATTCGGCTCAGGTGACCGCCGCACTGGGAAATCTCCCTGAGAACTGGCAGGCCATCGACGTACTGGTCAACAACGCTGGGCTTTCCCGAGGACTAGAACCTGTGCAAAATGGTCATCTCACGGACTGGAACGAGATGATCGATACCAACGTCAAGGGGCTCCTGTATGTGACGCGAGCAGTGCTGCCGGGAATGGTCGCCCGAGGAACCGGGCATGTCATTCAGATCGGCTCCGTTGCCGGTCACTGGGTGTACCCGGGCGGGGCGGTTTACTGTGCCACCAAGCACGCCGTCAACGCCATCAACCAGGGACTGAAGCAGGATCTGCTCGGTACGGGTGTACGCGTATCGAGCGTGGATCCGGGCATGGTCGAGACTGAATTCAGCATCGTGCGTTTTCACGGGGATCAGGAACGTGCGAGTGCCGTCTATCAGAACATGACTCCGCTCACAGCAGACGACGTCGCTGATGCGGTCCTGTACTGTGCTACCCGGCCACCTCACGTCAACATCAACGAAATCATTCTCATGCCAACGGACCAATCGTCCCCGACACTCGTTCACAGAAGGCAGGTAAATACGTAATTTGGCACATATATCTCTTTATCCAGTCTGACGAGCCCGGTCCCACCACTTCTTATCCCCTACTCCCTCTTATGCGTCAGTTCGTTCTGCTGCTCTGCACCGCCGGTTTGCTGGCAGGTTGTGTTTCTCAGCGGCCCCTAGAGGAAGCCATTTCAGCCCGAGAACAGCAGGTTGACTCCCTCCAGGCAGTGAATCATCAACTCCTGGAGGAATTAGCCGTTTTACGGGATTCCCTTCAGTTTTACGACGACATTGATTCCGGACACTACTACCGCCGGATTCGCTCGCTCGAAGATCGAATCAACCGGCTCGAATTCGAGGTGATCACATCGCTCGAAGGCGGCGTTACGGTCGCCGTGCTGCAAGTCGACCAACTATTCGAACCCGGCAGCGCCAATCTGACGGAACAGGCCGCTGATACGCTTGCAGGAATTGCACAATCCCTGAGCAAGAAATACAAAGACAGGCCCATCCGGATAGAAGGACATTCAGATAGCGTTCCTGTGGGAGGCAGCCTGAAGGAGAAATATCCGAGTAACTGGGAGCTGTCAGCGGCCCGGGCTGCTGCCATCGCACGCTTCTTCGTTGACGAGCAAGAGCTGGGTGAGAATCGCTTCCAGGTTGTCGGATACGGTTCATCGCAGCCCATAGCATCGAATACGACGGCCCAGGGCCGAGCCGCCAATCGCCGTATCCGCATTGCCGCGCTTCCACTGCCTCCGGACGACGTGTCGGACTCGGGCACCGATCAAACCGCGAACCGTTGATAAGTTGAAGCAAGAGTTCAACCTTCAACGCCGTGTGCCATGTATACGTTTGCCCCGCCCACGCCCCGCCTACATGCCACCCGAATGCCGTCGGGTGCCCGGGAAGCCCGGTTTGAAAGCGAACTTGCATCCTTCCTCAAGTCGCTCGGGATCACCTACGAACCTGGCGGAAACGGACCTATCCATGCACGGTGCGAGATCGGTGCACGCGGCCCGAAAACAGGTTCTCAGATTCATGAAGCGGTCGAACTAACCAAAGGGTTCGTAGAAGCACACGCTGACGAAGATATCGACCTGGACCGCATGGCGAGGGAAGCAGGCATCAGCAAGTTCCACCTCGTACGGATCTTTCGGGAAGCAGAAGGAACGACTCCCTGGGCCTATGTGCGTGCCGCACGCATTCGGAGAGCAAAGGAACTGCTCGAAGAGGACCTCCCCCTCGCAGAAGTAGCCCTGCGCGCGGGTTTTTACGATCAGAGCCACTTCAGCCGCGTCTTTCGGGAAGTAGAAGGCAAGTCTCCCGGCCAGTATCGCGAGGAGCGCAAGAATATACAAGATTGAGTCCTACCGGACTGCGTAGCTTCTCCCTCCCGGTAACAACATGCATAGAGGAAGTATGGAGGAGCCGACCACATTTCCGCAGCTCGACTATCTCGGCCCGCGTCTCCACGAGGCACGGACGATCATTATCAGCGGTGAGATCAACCAGACGCTCGCAGAACGCGTAACGGCCCAGCTTACAGCGATGGCCTTTGAATCAGACCGGCCCATCACGGTCTTTATCAATTCACAAGGCGGTCACGTCGAGTCGGGCGACACGATCCATGATGTCATCAAGTTCATCAAGCCGCGTGTTCGGATCATCGCTACAGGGTGGACGGCAAGCGCGGGGGCGCTGATCTACGTGTCCGTCCCGCGTGAGGATCGCTATGCACTGCCCAACACACGATTCCTGCTCCACCAGCCGTCAGGCGGCATGAACGGACAGGCCATCGATGTCGATATCGAGGCGCAGCAGATCCTCAAGATGCGCGAGCGACTCAATCGGATTTTTGCCGAGGCGACAGGCCAACCATTCGAAAAGATCCAGCGTGATACCAACCGCAATTTCTGGCTCAGTGCCGAGGAGGCGGTCGATTATGGGCTCGTCGGACACATCGTCCGAAGCGCCAGCGAGGTACCCACTGACTAGACTACCGCGTACAGAGGAATCAGCGAGGGGAGAGCAGGTGAGGCATTAAGAGCGGAACCGGCTTCTGTTCCGCTCTGATATACTTTTGCTCTTACCCGGCTACGCCCGGCATCCAGTAATTAAGCCGTAAAGATGGGCGGTATCGGGTAGCGAAACCGAACAGGCAAGGGAACGGTCCGAGGCAGGCACGGCTTGTATCGAGCAGCCGATGTACCGAGCCCTGTATGGAAGCCGATTACCCAGCACGAACCGAAGCAAAGTCGCCAGCGCACGAGCAGAAGAATCGCAACAGGCTCCTAGCCCTCATTGCCGTACTACTCGCAATCTGGGGCCTCAAGGTATCCGCACCGGTTACCCTTCCCCTTGCCATCGCCACTTTTCTGATCGCACTCTTCTGGCCTCTGGAAAAACAGCTGGAGCGACGTGTGCGAAGGTGGGCTGCCATCACGCTCACACTCCTCTGTTTCGTAGCGATCGTTGCCCTGCTCATCCTATCGCTCTGGTATGCGGCAGACACGGTCACCCAGAGAGCACCGTACTACGAAGCTCAATTCAACCAGCTTCTCCTAGATATTCAAAACATAGCACGCAGGCTGGGGCTATCCGCCTTTATCGACACCTCGGAAGAAACTGTTCCTCAACCACAGCACAGTCTGACCTCACTGTTCATCCAGGTAGTACCGCTCGTTACCGCTTTCTTTCTGATTCTTGCCTATCTGCTTTTCGGCATCCTCGAAGCCCCTGATTACCGCATCAAGCTTGATAAAAATCTGGGAGAGGAGCGGGGTAGCCACTGGCTGGAGATAGCACAGAAAATCTCGTCCGACGTTCAGCGATTCATGATCGTGCGCGGCGCTACCGCTGTGGTCACGAGCCTGCTGGTCTTCTTCTTCTCTTTGCTGGCCGGGCTCGACTTCGCATTTATCTGGGGCCTGATCACCCTGATTCTGGAAATCATCCCCACCGTGGGCACGTTCATCTCACTCGTGCTGCCCATGCTCTTTGCGTTGTTTCAATTCGGCCTTTCCGGCAAGGCTCTGCTCGTGCTGCTGGGGCTCGGAACCATCCAGTTCGTGATGGGCAATTTCGTCGAGCCGCTCGCGGAAGGCAAGTACCTCCACCTGTCATCTCTCGTGGTTCTGGTTTCCATTGCCTTCTGGGGGTGGATATGGGGCATTGCAGGCGCCTTCATCGCCGTCCCGCTCACGATCATGATCGTCGCCATATGCAGGCAGTTCGACCAAACACGCTGGATCGCTATGCTACTCGCCAGCCTGGATGTGGATCGGCAACATCCTCCCCGAGATCCGCAACCCTGAGCTTGCCTGATTGCATACGATGCCATCGAGCAGAATCGCACCGGTTCGCTAGCTGCGAAGGTAGCTCCCAAGCGCAATGCCCAGGCCAACGGCAGCGATTCCCAGTAGCGTCATACCCGGATGCAAAATTGCCCGGGTGTACATGCTTGTCCTCCAGATATGCCTCGGCACTTCGCCATACTGACGTCCGCTGCCAGATATCGGTTCATACAGAGCAGACTCGTGCCCGTCACCGTCTTCCCGGCGCCACTTCTGCTGCTCCCAGATTACTGATTCCATGACACGATCCATTGTGCGCGGCATGAGATTCCCGATAGCGGTCAGCACCCGACCGCCTGCACCCACCGTGATCTCACGGGCAGGCTTCTGTGCACAATGGAGAATCGTGCGTGCCACGACCTCAGGCGCATAGACTGGAGGCGGCAGATTCGGCTCGGCGCCCTCCATGTAATTCTTCGCGTGCTCTCCAAACGGCGTCGCAATCCCTGACGGCTTGATCAGGGATACTGCGATAGGCGCGCCCTCCTTCTGTAGCTCCATACGAAGCGCATCGGTGAATCCCTTGACAGCCTGTTTGCTCGCGCTGTAATACCCCTGAACAGGTAACGCCCGAACCGATGCGACACTACCGATATTGATCAGCACACCGCCGCGCTCCCGAAGATGCTCAACTGCTATGAGGCTACCGTAAACGACGCCCCAGAAGTTCACCTCGAATAATCTCCGCGCATCTTCTAAGGGGATGTTGTCAATGGTGCCATAAATGGAGACACCTGCATCGTTCACCCAGGTGTCGAATCCTCCATACTCCCGCAGGGCAGCAGCAGCGACATCCCGTACCTCATCCATCTCGGACACATCAGCCACGACGTATACGGCTTCACCGCCTTCATCCCGGATGTCACTGACAGCGCGCTGCAGGCTTTCTTCATCCCGAGCGGCGAGGACAACACGTGCCCCCTTCTTTGCGGCCATTCTGGCCGTGGTGAGTCCTATTCCACTGGAGGCACCGGTGATAACGATAACCTGTTCATCCAGGCGTTTAAGCTTCATAACGCTTCTCTTCCTTCAGAATGTCCAGAGGTCTCCCGGCGTGCCCCGATGCAGGCTCCTCATTCTGCCCGGATGGTCCGCTCACGGAAGATGGAGTGGTCTTCGTCATCAGGGCGGCGGCCACTTCAAACAGTCCCAGTATGAGATGCGGCGCCCAGATATACTCGGAGAATGCAAACGTCCAGGGGCTTGCGGCAAGCACTACGCCCGACAGCAGATCGAGGTTGAGGTGGATCGGCATAGGGAGCCAGTGCACCAATCCGAGTTCATAGCTGGTTACCAAGCTATAGAGAATGGCTCCGGCACCGAGAACGACGGGCACCCAGGTCTCCGCTCCTCCGCGTGCAAACCCGAAGATCCAGGGCATCGCTACGAGGAAGGCGCCCACCGTGTAGTCCAGAATGCCGTGTATGCGTGTTGGAATGAACCGCATCGGTATGTGCGCTACCAGACGCAGACCGTCTATGACTATGTTCTCGCTTCGTGATGATTGCGGTCAGGCTAGCAACCACCGGGTTGCCTAGTCCATCACCGCTTGCATCAACCTGTTGTCGTAGATCTGCTGTGCGAGCAGCAGGTGGTCTGCTATGTCCTGCCGCCACACCTGGAGTCTCTGCCGAAGCTGCGGATCGTCGGTTTGAGGTATGAGTGTATGATCCAGCATATTCAGTGCGTTCTCGTGAAGAGCAATTTGGGCCCGGATATACTCCACCTCCTCCTGCTCGCCACTGAACACTTCCATGCGCTCGGCAATGCCCTCGGCTGTGTTCTCCAGGGCCATGCTGACCTGGTTCGGCTGAAGGTCCAGCCCCAGATCGGCAGCGATACTCCGGATTTCCTCGGCGACCGAACTATGGTAAGCAACCATTAGCCGAGCAAAGGCACGCGTATCGATGCTCGGGTCCTCGGTCAAGGTGATGTCATGGACCAGAGCCATGCTATCAGACATAACCCGGCCACTGATATCCGCGACCTTGCGGCTCGTAATGACCTCGCCCTGGTTGATCGTCAGAAACGTGTGCAGGATTTGATCATCCTGGAGCTGGCGGGCAGATCCTGTGCCGGCTTCTCCGTTCAAACCCTGTCCTGTGGCCGCACATGCACCGAAGGACATCACCAACACCATGACCCCGAATTGGTGCATCCAGGTGAAGAATCGCTTTTCCATACCGGCTTCCTCCTTGGAATATCTGGCCAGAGCTGTGCCTGCGGACTTCATCTCCGGCTGCTCCAATCAAGCCAGAGGTAACAGGCAGAGCCGGTGGCCAACTACAGTCGCGTAAACGGGCGATCCAGGAGAGGGGTTGTTGAGATGCGGTGGTACCTGGATGATCTTTCGATCCCGTGACGGTTGTTTTCTCAAGGCAACGATTCCGCTACACACTCGCAACGGGTCGCACCGGGCTCCGAGTGTAGCGTATCAGGATGCCATCTGGCTGGTTGCCTCTTTCCATTGCTTCACCCGGACAAAAGGCCTTTGCATCGGAACGTATGCGTCTTTTCTCTCTGTTGGCCACCCTTCTCATCCTCACCGGATGTGCATCCTCGAGCAGGGACACCGGCCCCGTTCCATCCGCGCCTCAGGATGTGACCCTGCGGGAGATCAGCCGCGTGCCCAGAGACCAGGCGCAATCTCCGGGTGGTCCAAACAAGCCGAACGGGATCGAGTACCGATACCGGCGATGGGTACCGCCGGAGACACCCGCTTTCGTGCCCCGGCAGCTGGATTCGCTGGACCTGGTCCTTGCGGACCGAGAAAAGGAGGGATGGCTGGCGCTGTACCAGAGCCCACTCGGAGCAATGGGGGAAAACCAGACCTACCGGGCCATTCTGTTCGATACGTCGGGTAGACGCGTATGGGATCTGGATCTGAATCCGTTCTTCTCCCGGCCGGACCAGTTGGAGATCCAGGACATACGATACGAGGACGGCTCGCTCTACTTCAATGAGGCCTGCCAGACGTACGCGCGGGATGCGGATGGTGCTTGCTCGTCCCTCATAAAGGTAGATCCGGAAACCCGGCAGGTGGAATGGCGCACGCCGTACCTCGTCTCGAACGATATCTTCATCCTGCACGAACCGTACGTGATCGCCGGATACGGGTTCACGGCAGAGCCGGACTATCTCTATCTCATCGATCGGGGAACGGGGCGGATCGTTTCCCGGGAGCCGCTGGACAGCGCACACGACTACCTGGAGGTAGAGAACGGGACGCTGCGCGTCGTGACCTACACCAGTGTGTACCGGTTCGAACTGCCGGACGTATGAGACGGGCGTAGGGAAACGAATGGGCAATTGTAACGCGGTTGTGACGAACCTGACATTTTCGACACGCTTCCCGGCCGACTTCGGCCGTTACACCCGGTCACAAGGCGGGCCTGGCCGCCCATTCCGGCGGCATCCACCTCGAAACGACGGATGCCGCTGTATTCGTCAGCAGCTCGCGGCAATTCATGATTTCAAAGACGCTGAATCATATTCGGGTGCCGCCGCTCCACGTCTTCCAGGTGCCGCGCGCTCAGAATGTACTGCGCCGTCGCCGTGTTCGTGGCCAGCGGCACGTTATGTACGTTGCAGGCACGCATGAGCGTCTGGATATCGGGGTCATGCGGGTGCTTGTCGAGCGGGTCTACGAAGAAGAACACCGCATGGATTTCTCCGATGACGACGCGTGCGGCGATCTGGGCATCTCCCCCCATTGGCCCGGAGAGATAGCGCGTGACAGGAAGGCCCGTCTTGTCTTCGATGAGCTTTCCTGTCGTCCCGGTTGCTATCAGTTCGAAGCGGCTCAGAAGCTCCCGGTTATCTATGGCAAACGCCACCATATCCGCTTTCTTGCCGTCGTGGGCAATGAGCGCGATGGTGCGAAGGTCTCTCGGCATAGCAACTCGTTTTTGTGAATACCTGATTGCGGCACGGTTGTACGCAACAATTCGGTGTGCCCTCCCTAAGGTAGTAGTTAGGAAGCGCTTATGCACGATGTGTGTGCATGCATTTCAGCAGAATCAATTCCGAGTGTCATGGCATGCGTCTTGCGTTCGCCCCTTCATGCTGGTAGATTCATTCGACTTTTGCCAATTCATCTTTATAGCCGACCCAATTGCGACCATGCCCTACGTCGTAGCTGAGCCTTGTATTAATTGCAAATACACCGACTGCGTGGAAGTTTGCCCTGTGGACTGCTTCTACGAAGGTCCCAACTTCCTCGCCATCCATCCAGACGAGTGCATCGACTGCAACGCCTGCGTACCCACCTGTCCGACCGAGGCTATCTACGCCGACGACGAATTGCCGGAAAAGTGGGCGCACTACTCGCAATGGAATGCGTACCTGGCTGAGCAGTGGCAAGGCATGGGCTACAACATTACCGAAAAGCGCGATCCTCTGCCGGATGCCGAGGTCTGGAAGACCGCGGAAAAGTCGGAAGAGGACATTCTGACCTGGGACACCGGCGAGTGATCTCCTTCAGAACGTCACGTTCAGTGTAAAGCCGAGTGCATCAGGGCCTGCTGTCGGGGTAAGCGAAGCTCCTCGCTGCAGGCCCTGATGCCGTTTAGTGAGCCAGTAGCCGGTAACCGTCCCGATGGCCGCGCCTGCCGCGACGTCCGTCGCCCAGTGCGCGTTATGCGCCAGCCGTGCAACGGCCGTACCCGCACTCAGAGCAAAGAGCCCGTACGTGACCGGATGGGGATAGTAGACAACCCAGGGTGTTACGATGGCAAACGCGACCGTCGTGTGGCCGGATGGGAACGAATTGTGCCCCGATAGGGGCAGGAAACGATTCGAGCCATTCCCTTCGTAGGGCCGCATCCGACCAACGGTATATTTAAGCCCGTACGTGACGAGCCCGGCGTACAGCAAGGATTGCATGGACGTAAAGGCAGCGTCCTGCAGCTTCGTATCGTCCGTCAGAAGACTTGCGCCGAAAACGGCCACCAACGGCGCGACTACTTTGGGACTGCCCAGCTCGTTCGTGAAGTCGAGAAAACGGGCGAGGTTTCCCCTGTAGCTCTCCTGAATTTCCGGATTGATCCGCTCGTCGAACCTGGAGAGAGGGATGAGGACGGCGGCCCCTCCCGCTACGTAGGCAGCATCTCGTGCGTCCACGCTCTGTACGAGCGCTTTCGCATCACCACCAACCCAGTCCACGAAACGGCCAAAATCCGTCCGTTCCTGTGCAACCGACGGATCACTGGCACACGGAGCCAGCGCCACCAGAAGAGCGAGCAGGGTTCGAACACAGCGTATACCGCGCATCATGCATACACTCTGGTTACAATGACTCGATGCAAAAAGGCTGCGCCAGACAGCATCCAGCGCAGCCTTCCCATGCATTCATACAAAGGCGCTCATCAGGTACCGGCAGAGTAATCCGTCGCGTAGGCGATCTGCTCCTCCGTCAGGCTGTCGATGGAGATGCCCATCGTGTTCAGCTTGATGAGCGCGATTTCCTGGTCGAGCTCTTCCGGAAGGTCGATGACCGTGTTCTCCAGCTTCTCACCGGCCTCGTGTTTCTGGACGAGGTTCAGGTGCGCCATGAACTGGTTGGCGAAGCTCATGTCCATTACTTCGGACGGGTGCCCCTCGGCGGCAGCGAGGTTCACGAGGCGGCCGTCGGCCAGTACGAAAATGCGCTTACCGTTATCCAGCGTGTATTCGCGGTTGTTCTGGCGGATGAGGCGGGTATCCCGCGAGACCTCAGCCAGTTCTTTGAGGTTGATCTCGACGTCATAATGGCCCGTGTTGCAGACGATGGCCCCATCCTTCATCTTGACGAAGTGATGGCCCCGGATCACGTCTCGCATACCGGTCGCCGTCACGAAGATGTCGCCGATCTCAGCGGCCTCGTCCATCGTCATGACCCGGCAGCCTTCGAGGGTGGCCTTGAGCGCTGCCGTCGGCTTCACTTCCGTCACGATAACGTTGGCGCCCATGCCTTTCGCGCGCATCGCCACGCCGCGCCCGCAGTGGCCATAGCCGGCAACGACGAAGTTCTTCCCGGCGAGGAGCACGGAGCTAGCGCGGAGGATGCCATCGAGCGTGCTCTGGCCCGTGCCGTACACGTTGTCGAAGTCCCACTTCGTCTCAGCGTCGTTCACGGCGTAGACGGGATACAGGAGCTTGCCGTCGGCCGCCATCGCACGGAGGCGGTGCACACCCGTCGTGGTTTCTTCACTGCCGCCGATGATGTGCTCGGCCATCTCCGGATGCTTCGAATGCACCGTAAAGATGAGGTCGGCTCCGTCGTCGAGCGTAAGGTGCGGCGGATTCTTGATCGTTTCCTCGATGCACCAGTAGAACTCTTCGGTGTTCATACCGTGCCAGGCGAAGATCTTAGTGCCGTTGGCGGCCAGCGCAGCGGCCACTTCGTCGTTGGTGCTGAGCGGGTTGCATCCGCTCCAGTACACGTCCGCACCGCATGCGGCAAACGTCTCGACCAGCACAGCCGTCTCCTTCGTGACGTGGAGACAACCCGTCAGGCGGTATCCTTTGAACGGCTGCGTCCTGGAATATTTCTCGCGCAGGCTCATGAGCACAGGCATCCGGCTCTCCGCCCACTCAATTCTCATCCGACCCTGGGGAGCCAGGCTCAGGTCGCGCACTTTATAGGCGCCCTCCTTGTAGTCCATCCTCTTGTTCGTTATGTAGTTACAAAAAACGATTGCGGCGCCTGCCTCATCCGAAAAGGACGAATGCCGCCGTGAAATGTTCACCTGTCGTGGTATTCGCGTGCCGGTATCCTATGGACATGCCTAACACACGAATACTTCTCTAAAATAGGGTGTATCCGGTAAATATAACTTTCCAGAATAGATAAAGATTGTAACGTGGATTTCTACCATGTTACGGTGACAGGCTCTACCCACTGCGCGTTTCCGGCCCGCATGCGAAGGAAGTATGTTCCGCTCGCGAGGCTACTGCCATCCAGTATGATCGTGTGTATTCCGGCCTCTCGCTCGCCATCCTCCAGCACCATGACACGCCGCCCGATCAGATCGTACAGCTCCAATTTGACGTGCCCGGTTTCCAGCAGGTGGAATACGACCTTCGTGGTGTGAGAGAACGGCTCCGGAAAATTCGGGTACAGCCGCGGTTCATCCGGCACGGTCTCGAACGAATAGACCTCCACCGGAGCCCTGCCCGGAAGCAAGACACGCCGTCCCGATGCGGCGACCGCCCTCACGTAATAATCCACCTTTGCAGGATACGCGGGCAGGTCCAACGTTCCCCGATAGCCCTGCTCCGTAGCCGTCAGGCGGATACGCCGGAAAGCTCCCCCGTTCGTGCGGTAGTAGACGAATACATCCTCCACAGGCGGAGAATCCGCAGCCACCGTGACCCGGATCTCAACCGGCCCGATCCTATCTACTTTCTGTACGGGGACATGCTCGATCCGGGGCGGCGCACTCGTTGCGCCGAGGAATCCCCTCGATTTCAGAATAGTCGTCAGCACCTCGACATGGGCACCGCCGTATAGATCCACGTCCGCCTGCAGGATGGCTTCGGCGGCATCCGGGAAGGTGACCGGCGGCGCTCCCAGGTAGCCGTGAGAAGCCAGGTTCAACCGGTCCGTCACCGTACGCCCCAGCGCCGTGTAGATTTCCATCAGGGTCGTCGCCCACAATACGGCGCGCTGGTATTCCAGCGCGATGGAGCATCCCGGCGGGACCATGATCCGGATGTCATCCGGGTAATACCCGTCGTGATCGAGGGTGCGACCACACCAGGGCGGGTTGTTGCCATCCCACCGGAACAGCCTGCGCCAGTCCGTTGCCGGAAGCTCACCTCGTTCCACTTTGTCCCGGACGTACGAGGCCGCCCAGTAGTCAGCCCAGCCCTCGTGCAGGGCAAGCCCATCTCCGCCGCCCGTAATGTGGCCCGGTGCGCTCGCTTCCAGAAGCGCGTGCGCGTACTCATGCCAGATCACCTGCGCGTCCTCGGCATCGTCGATCCCGCCAGTTCCGAAGGAAATGGCATCCTGCCACGGATAGAAGTATGCGGCATCCTCGCCCCCCTCACCGTGCGGATTTACCCGGATCGGTGTGGCATGAATGGGTCTGCCGACGTCCAGCGACTGCACGTACCGCTGGCTCTGGTCGATATGGTAGTAGGCCATGACCGCTTCGAAACGGTCGTCAGAGCGCGTGTACCGGAATGCGTTCGGGTCGGTTTCCGACGGCGGCTCGTAGGCGTTTCCACCTACCGCCGCACTCCCCGTGATGGTTACGTATGGACCTTCCAGGTAATACCGCCCATTCCGCAGCGTGAGGTCCTTCAGCACGACCGGCTTTAGCTGCGCCGTAAGCTCCGGAGCATCGGCATCGTCCCGATCCTGGTACGCTCCCCCGTACTCCACCCCGGCCGACGTGACCGGATCCGGATCGAATACCAGACCCGAGCCATCGGTGAATGAGAGTGAAGAGGCGGCAGAGGAGGAGAGAACAGGGGGAGGGTCGATAGGGAGCGCATGCTCGGTGCGATTCGCCGCGCGTCCCCGAGACGGGGAGATGTTCTGCTCTATCGGATTGTAAGCCGGAACCGAGACAGGAGCCGGATACGGTTCTGAGATGTCTTTTCCTTCATGCTCGGCCTTCCCTACTATTCTCTCGCCCTCCCATTCCCAGGCCTGCTTCGCATGCGTAACCTGGTTGATCAAGTGGATGAGTTCCCCGGTATGAGCATCCAGGAGTACCTCCCATTCAGCTGCTTCGTTCTGCGGCCAGGCGATGACCCGCCATGCCAGGCGCGGACGTTGCGACGGGTAGACGACGAGTTCCGGATCGGTGGTGGTGACCGGTCCGGGTGACACTGCCTGCGCGGCTTCCTGCCGGGCGGTGGCCGAAGGGATGCCCGGCACGGTAGAGAAATCGCGTACGGACGCCAGGTGAGTCGCATAGCCGCTCAACACCATCGTCGGTTGCCGGTCCGCATCGAGGTTGACTGCCACGTAGCGGTTGTATACGGGGACGCCCTCGAGCACCTGTTGAAAAACGACGTGGCTGCTGTACGCCCCGGCACGCACGGCGTGCACGACGAGATCGCGGGCATCGTCGGGCCAGCCGAACTGGCGGGCGGCCTGGCGGAGATAGTCGCGCGCCGCCGCCTCGGGTGATCCGGATGCATCCACCCGCGCCTGAACCCGGTACGCCGCACGGAGCACACCGGCATCCATATCCATGCGCCCTCCTTCTACGGCGCGGGTGCGAAACCCCAGGGTCGTATCCGAACGGACCACACGGGCTCGGGCTGCCGGCGTGAGCAGACGCGCCGGATCCGCCTGCCGGACCGGCTGCTCCTGCGCCCGGATCGGACCGACACACCAGCTTGCGATGAGTATGAGAGCCAGGAAACGGAACGACATCAGGCTGCTGCGCGGACGTACTTCTGACGAGTTGTGTGGAGTTGTCATACACACCTGTAACGGCAATTTCGTCCCCACAGTGCTACACAAGGCTGCAATTCTGGACGCTATCAGCCCGAAAAGCATGAAAAGGGGCATTCACGACTGCCAGAACAGATTCGTGGTACGGGTCAGCAAAAAAGGGACCGCCTCGAATGAGGCGATCCCTTTGCATACTTATCTGCCCGGCAGAGCCGGTTGGCGGCAGCATGTTACGCCAGCTGCGCCAGGGCTTCGGCCTTCTTCTTGAGCGCATCGACGTAGTCGAGCTGCTCCCACGTGAATTCGGGGCGGCCAAAGTGGCCGTAGGCGGCCGTTGCGCGATACTTCGGCTTACGAAGGTCCAGACGCTGAATGATGGCAGCGGGACGGAGGTCGAACGTTTCCTCTACGATCCGGGCGATCAGTGCATCCGGCAGCGTGCCCGTTCCATACGTATTCACGTTGATAGAGACCGGCTTCGCGACCCCGATGGCATAGGCCACCTGCACGAGCACCTGTTCGGCAAAACCAGCAGCAACGAGGTTTTTCGCGACGTGGCGGGCGGCGTACGCGGCCGAACGGTCCACTTTCGAGGGGTCCTTACCACTGAATGCACCGCCACCGTGGGCGCCGTGGCCCCCGTAGGTATCGACGATGATCTTGCGTCCCGTGAGGCCCGTATCCCCGTGCGGACCGCCGATGACGAAGCGTCCCGTCGGGTTCACGTGCAGGATGAGTTGCTCATCCATGAGTTCCTTCGGGATGACCGCAGGAATGACGTATTTCTTGACGTCCTCCTTGATCCGGTCCAGCGTCACATCTTCGTCGTGCTGGGTCGAAATAACGATGGTGTGCACACGCCGGGGGGTCTTGCGATCCTCGTCGTATTCGATCGTGACCTGGCTCTTGGAATCCGGACGGAGGTACGGCATGAGGTTCGTCTCCTTCCGGATGCGGGCCAGTTCCCGAACGAGGGCATGCGAAAACTGAAGCGACATCGGCATGAACTCGGGCGTCTCGTTCGTGGCATAGCCGAACATCATGCCCTGATCGCCCGCTCCCTGTTCCTGGTGCAGCCCGGTCCCTTCCGTCACGCCCTGTGCAATGTCCGGGCTCTGTTCGTGGATGCTGCTGATCACGCCGCAAGATTCTGCGTCGAAGCGAAGCCGCGGGTCCGTATATCCGATGTCACGGATCACCTCGCGAGCGATTTGCTGCACATCGACGTAGGCGTTCGTCGTCACCTCACCGGAGAGAACCACGAGACCTGTCGTGACGAGGGTCTCTACCGCCACACGGCTATACGGATCTTGCGCGAGGAGCGCGTCGAGGATCGCATCCGAGATCTGATCCGCTACTTTATCCGGGTGCCCTTCCGAAACGGATTCGGAGGTAAAAAGGTAGGCCATGCAATACGATTGATTATAAGGGTGTGCAAGGATGAAACCTGCGCTCGCGAGGTATCCTACGATACGAACCTTAAAGATAGGGTCCTATGCATTTAGCCACAAAGCGTTTTCGGGTTCTTCATGCATACAGGCCTTTGATTTTCTACCGCAGGTGCGGTTCAACGCCGGAACCCTGCGAGCAGCACTCAGGTCGTTTTCGAGCGCGATGCGTGCGGGAGGAATTTCCACCTCCACTCCTTCCGCCAGCATTCCCTCCGTGCCGGCACCGCCGACGGAGAACTGACGGCAGGAGCTAATCGTACCCCTATCGCCCACAAAAAATCCAAGCTGCGGGCCTGGATTCTGCGAAGTCTACATCAAGGAGCGCATCAAAAATTGCTTCTCCTCTGTGCCCGCCTTAATTTCGAATGCTTATCTAGCAACGAGCGGTGTACCGGTAGCGCCTCATCCGGCCCATCGGTCCATCGGATACCATCATATAACGGAGGCTTTCGCTATGGCAGCGGATATCGAATCGCAGGTGAAGTCAATCATTGTGGAGAAGCTGGGCGTGGACGAGTCCGACATCACGCGTGAGGCGTCGTTCACCAACGACCTAGGCGCGGACTCCCTGGATACGGTGGAACTCATCATGGAGTTCGAGAAGGAGTTCGACATCACGATTCCCGACGAGGACGCCGAGAAGATCTCGACGGTAGGCGATGCCATCGACTACCTGACGCAAAAGACGAACGCCTAAGCGCCGTCGAACTCGATACACGCCCGGCAGCCTCGCTCACGCGTGAGTGCGGTTCGCCGGGTTCTCTATTTTGCCGCGAGACGCGGCCCAAGTCGTAACGCTTTCAGGATAGCGCTATGCCAGATAAACCGCGCCGGGTCGTCATCACCGGGATGGGCGCACTCACGCCAATCGGGAACTCCGTCGAGGCGTTCTGGGAAGCCATGATGCGTGGCGAGAGCGGCGCCGCTCCGATCACGTACTTTGACCCGGCCCCCTTCGACACGAAGTTCGCGTGCGAGCTGAAGGGGTATGATCCTCTGCAATACATGGACCGGAAGCTGGCCAGACGGCTCGATCCGTTCTGCCAGTACGCGCTCTCGGTCGCCAAACAGACCGTCGAAGACGCCGGGCTCGATCCTTCCAAGATGTCTACCGAGGAAAAGGCACGCATCGGAGTCATTTTCGGTAGCGGCATCGGTGGCATGCACGTCTTCCACGAGCAGACAGCGAATTACATTCAGAACGGTCCGAACCGGATGTCCCCGTTCTTCATCCCGATGCTCATCCCCGACATGGCGCCGGGCCTCATCTCGATGGAGTACGGGTTCATGGGACCGAACTACTGCGTCGTTTCAGCCTGCGCCACGGGCAACAACAACCTCGGGGATGCTTTCATGCTAATCCAGCGCGGCCATGCGGACGCGGTGCTTTCGGGCGGCAGCGAAGGTACGATCTCCGAGCTGGGCATCGGCGGCTTCAATGCCATGAAGGCCCTTTCCACCCGAAACGACGATCCGGCCACGGCCAGTCGTCCGTTTGACGCTACCCGGGACGGCTTTGTCATGGGTGAGGGGGCCGGCGCGCTGCTGCTGGAAGAACTGGAACACGCGAAAGCGCGTGGAGCCAAGATCTACGCCGAGATGATTGGCATCGGCATGTCAGCCGACGCCCACCATATGACGGCTCCGCACCCGGAAGGGCTCGGCGCCCGCCTCGCGATGGAGCGCGTGCTGGCCGACGCCGGGATTCGTCCGGAGGACGTGGACTACCTGAACATGCACGGGACCTCCACTCCGCTCGGCGATGCGGCAGAGACCAATGCGGTCAAGGAGGTCTTCGGCGAACACGCGTACCGGATGAATCTCTCTTCGACGAAGAGCATGACGGGCCACCTCCTCGGGGCGGCCGGAGCGGTAGAGGCCATTGCCGCTATCCTGGCCATCATCCATGACCGGATTCCTCCCACGATCAACTTCTCCACGCCGGACCCGCAGTGCGATCTGAACTACACGTTCAACGAGCCGCAGCAGCGCACGGTGAACGTCGCTATCAGCAATGCCTTCGGCTTCGGCGGGCACAATACCTCTGTGGCGTTCAAGAAGTACGTGGAATAATCCACCGACCTTCAGCTCCGACTACCGGAATCGAGGGGCGACCTGCATCGGGTTGCCCCTCTTTTTTCGTGCGCCGCCTCGCAGCTATGCGGCAGCAGAGGTGCCAATCCCCTGTTGGATCCGCGCAGCAGGCGCATCATTCGGGGAGCCGACCGTACCTGGCCGTTCCTGTTTCAGATGCCGGAGCGCATCCGATACCTGCTCGTGTTTCCGAACCGGAGCCTGCGCACGTAGTTTGCGGCAAGCGCCCCAGACCTCTCGCGCAACCGGGCGACGCTCCGGATCAGCGGCCAACATCCGGCACAGCAGTTCCGCCAGGGGGCGCACCCGTTCATCGGTCGTGTGTACGGCCAGTTTCTCTGCTACAGAGCCTGGCTCCAGCGGCTCAGGCGGGCACACCTCGCCTCCCGAAAGCGCCTCATACACGAGGCCGCCCAGCATGTAGATATCGCCTGCCGTGTATGGATACGCTTCGCTCGCATTCAGTTCAGGAGGCCGCCAGTGCCATGCCCCCGAGAAGATCGGACCTTCAGTCGAAGGCCGATCCAGGAATCCATCCAGATGTGCAATGCCGAAATCGGCAAGAACAGGTTCGCCGCCCTCCTCGGCGAAGAGGATGTTGCTCATGTTGAGGTCGCGGTGAGCACATACGGACGGGTGCTCATGCATCACGGAGAGTGTCTCTGCCAGGGCTTCGGCAATCTCCAGCACACGATCCAGATTGCCGGCGTAATCCTCCCGGTAGATGAACCGGTCCGCGTCGGCATCGTACGTTCGCATGGCTCCAGCCCGGTACAGCGGCATGATGTACCAGGGGTTCGCGGTCGTTTCCGTGCGCAATCCGAACTCAATGACCGACACCACTCCCGGGCACCGTGCCTGATTCAGCAACTGCAACGTCGTGACCTCCCGGAGAAAGCGCCAACGCTGTTCCTCAAGGGAAATGACGTAGCCTTCAGGCCCCCTGTCGCGGAAAATTTTCGCTACGTGAAAAGCCGCCGGTGTTTCCGGGCGCGACACGATGAAGGTGTGCGCCTGTGCGCCGGACTGTAGCGGACTACGTACCCTCCATCCGGGGATTCGATAGGCTTCCAAGGAAGATTTCGCCACGTGGTTCATCCCATACATATCCGTTTTCATCATACTCCGGGCATTGAATAGAAAAAGGCAACCTGTCTATGCATACTAGCGACCGGCCAAAACGTGGCACAACACAGGCCCGAGTTGCTCACCCGGTGTGATCCATAGGCTCCGCTCCATCTCTCAGCACATGATCCGATCCGAACGACTTCTGTTAACCCCGCTGGTCATCGCCGATGCCCCTCGCGTCCGGGCCCTTGCCGGAGCCGTGGAAATTGCCCGGAATGCCCTGCACATTCCCCATCCCTTCGAGGACGGAGTGGCGGAAGCCTGGATCGGTAGTATCGATCCGGAGGCTCGGGTGTTTGCCATCCGGCTGGCTGCGGCGGAACCGCTCATCGGCATCGCGGGGCTCGTTCGGGACCGGGATACGTCCGTTGCGGAGCTCTCCTACTGGATCGGCGTGCCGTACTGGGGGAACGGGTATGCCACGGAGGCTGCGCGAGCGGTTCTGGCGTATGGATTCGACGTGCTCGGGCTAAGCCGGATTTATGCCACGAGCCTCGGCCGAAACGACGGCTCGCGCCGGGTGCTGGATAAAATCGGGATGAAACACGAAGGCTGCCTGCGGCAACACGTTCTACACTGGGGTCGCTACGAGGATCTGAACTACTACGGACTCCTACGCAGCGAATATGAGGCGTGTCGCGACCGCTAAGTCAAAGCAGCAAGCAGGACCACCTTTCTGCGGGAGCACAGCAAAACCGCAGACGCGGCCCTGATCCATTGAAACCGGTGAGCACGTGGAGCGGTTCGACCACCTCCCTGCCCCGGCAGGCTGTGCAAGATCGAAACAGTTACCGGAAGATGATCTCCTGCACCAATTCAGCGCCGAGTTGCTCATTCAGCTGTTCCAGCCATTCACGGCGGCGAAGGTGAAGCTCATGCCGCCAGACGGCGGAGGTGATCTTCACGTAGAGCTTGTCTCCACGGACCCAGGCAGACTCGGTGACACCGTTGATCTGAGGACCAGCGAGCGCAGCCCATGTCTCGACCGTACGTACCTCATCCAGCTTGCGCTGGATGCCCAGGTCTTTGATAACCGAACTGAGCAGATCCGTAAGTGGTTGGGGACCCTGGGTGAAGGGCATAGTGCCAGTACAAAAACATTCGCGTGTGCCGGGTAAATTAGGCACGCGTACCTTGCCATCCAACCACCGGAATCTGGCGTTCCCGTGAGATTCGTCCTTCCTCCATCTTCACCGGTACCTCGAGGCCGCTATGCGCCTTCCCCGACGGGCCTGATCCACGTGGGCAATGCGCGGACTGCGCTCGCGGCCTGGCTTTCCGCTCGCGCAGGTGGCGGCACATTCGTGTGGCGCCTGGAGGATCTGGATGGGCCCCGGGTGGTTCCCGGCATGGCAGAAGCGGCGCAGGAAGATCTAGCCTGGCTGGGGCTCGACTGGGATGAAGGACCCGATGCAGGAGGGCCATACGGACCATACTGCCAGTCCGAGCGCTCTCGCCACTACGAGGATGCGCTGGAACACCTGTTTCACCAGGGGCGAATCTTTCCTTGCAGGGTATCGCGCAAAGACCTGCTGGAGCTTTCCTCCGCTCCCCATGGGTCGGATGGCCTGCCGCCCTATCCGGCCGCACTACGTCCTTCCGATGTCGCCCCGGACTGGTTTTACCAGCTCCGGATGAGCCCTGAGCCCGACGCTGCCATCCGGTTCCTGGTCGAGAGCCGCCCGGTCATGTTCGAAGATCGGGTATATGGGAGCGTAGAGGAACGAACAGATTTGACTACCGGCGACTTCGTATTGAAGCGCCGGGACGGCTTTTATGCGTACCAGCTTGCCGTCGTGGTGGATGATCTGCTGATGGGGATCAATGAAGTCGTACGAGGCGCCGATTTGCTGGATTCTACCGGGCGGCAGATTCAGCTTACGGAAGCACTCGGCGGCGCGCCTCCGGCTTACGCCCATGTGCCGCTCGTCGTCAATAGCCGGGGCGAGAAGCTCTCCAAGCGCGATGCCGGCCTGACGCTTCGCGCCCTGCGCCAGTACGGCGTGAAAGCGGAGCAGCTAGCAGGTTTTCTGGGATACAGCCTCGGACTTCTAGACCGGCCGACTCCTGTAACAGCATCGGAGTTGGTCGAATCGTTCGCGTGGCCGAAGGTACCGAAGCAGCCCCTCGTGTTACCGGATGACCTTCCGGAGCGGCTGAGAGGAATGCACTAGAACCCAAGACTCTGGTTGGCGTAAGCCGGTGCTATCGACCAGGATCCCGGTATTCGTTTTGCCCCGTGGCACCGGTCCGGTACTTGCTGGAGACCCCGCCCTTCTTTCACAGATGAGGGAAGGAGCCGTTTGTCGTTACGTTTGAAATCGCACCATGCTGCCTCATTTTCCCGTGAAGCATCCCCTATCTGTTCTCATTCCCCCCATTGCAGCCTTGCTCCTCATCGTGTTCAGTGCACGTCCGGCTAAAGCCCAACAGGTTGCTCCCGGGGATACGCTACGGCTCACGGTCGAAGAAGCTATACAGGCCGCCCTGGCGGTCAGCCCGGAAGTGGGCGCCGTGCGGTCGAATCAGGAGTTTGCAGAAGCCAGATATGCGTTCGCACGAGCAAACCGGTTTCTGACAGAGTTCACCGCCACCACTGCCCATAGCGTAGCTCCAAGCATCGACATTCCCGACGACTTTACCGGTCCGAAAGAAGCACTGTATCTCGACCCGGATGTCCGTAACGACTGGAGTG
This sequence comes from Rhodothermales bacterium, assembly GCA_041690215.1. Classification (GTDB taxonomy): domain Bacteria; phylum Bacteroidota; class Rhodothermia; order Rhodothermales; family DASSAV01; genus DASSAV01. The sequence continues at coordinate 363,458 of JAWLHQ010000004.1, read as the reverse complement.
ATCTCCGGCCATTCAATATGATCGAGGTCGAAGCACTCCAGCCGATCTGGACCTGGGGACAGCTGAGTGGCAGCATCCGCGCGGCCCGGTTAGGAATCGAGGTAGAAAGTGCGGCGGTGGAGGAAAAACGGCTGGAAGTCGCGCTACGAACCGGAGAGTTGTATTACGGGCTCCTGCTTGCCGAGGCCCTGTCGAATGTAGCGGAGGAGGCAGGCGAAGTCGTCCAGCGAGCGAAACGTGAGATCGAGCGGCTCCTGGCCGAGGGTGCCGAAGACGTAGATGACGCCGATCGCTATGAGGTGCTCCTGACGGAGCAGGAATACAACCGGCGTGTCGTCGAGGTAATGGAGCGGCGACAGACGGCGCAAATCGCTCTCGCGCGCCAGCTCTTTCTTCCTCCCGGAGCAGTCGCCATTCCTGAAAACACGGTGCTGGAACCGCTCGCCTTTGAGCTCGACTCACTGGATACCTATTTCGACATCGCACTCGCCAACCGTCCTGAGCTGAAGCGCGCGCGTTCCGGCCTGGCTGCGCTCGACAATCTGGTCACAGTGGCCCGATCGGACTATTACCCCAAGCTGTTCCTCGCCGCCTCCAGCCGGTACGCGTATGTATCGGGACGCCCTCGCCAGCCCAACCCCTACATCGACGATCCGTACCTGAGCCGCAGCGTGCGGGCCGGGGTAGGCTTCCGGCAGAACCTGAACTTCGCGCAGACGCGCGCGAACGTCGAACAAGCCGAGGCCGAACGGAATGAGGTTGCTTTTCAGCTCGATGCCGCCCGGCAGCTCATCCTCTTCGAGGTGGAGGAAGCGTATCGGAATGTCATCATTGCACAGGCCGCTCTCGAGTCTCGCCAGGCCGCTCTTACGCTCAGCAGCGAATGGCTCCAAACGGAAGCCGTCAATTTCGACCTCGACCTCGGGGATACCGAGAACCTCGTCCGAGCCGTTCGGTCAAATATTGAACTGCGAACGGGGTACTATCAGGCGGTACAGGAGTACAACGTTGCGGTCCTCCGCTTTCTGGGTGCCCTCGGGATATTAGGGAGTCGAGCCGAAACCGGCACACTTGTTGAGTAAAGCATAACTGGTTGGTTTATCTGACCCTAGTGGAACCTCAACGCTCATGTGGTGAGTAAAGCAGCAAGACTCCAGATTGTTGATTCCGGCCATGTTTGTCATTGTGAGCGCAGCCGATTGTTGAAGAAATCCCGCGTAAGCAGCACCGCCCTGCCGGTGTATGGGAACCCTCGACCGGCTCGGGATAACAGACGGTAGACATACCGGATGACCCGAACATGACCGATCTGCTGATCTCATGAGGCTCGACACTCCCGTACTTACCGTTTTGAGAACTTCCTGACGCAACTTATCGATATTCACCCGCCCTATAGACTTTACTGTCTACCATGGTAAACAGAACGCTCTCTCTCCTCTTCGCCGTCCTCGTCTTCGCCGGCGTTTACGCGGCCCCTACCCAGGCGCAGGATCGTGCCGCGGAGATTCGCGCCCTGCTCGAACAGCGCGACCGCCAGGTAAAAAGCGTACTGGGCGGCAAGGAAACCGTTACGGCCCAACAGCGCGAGCAACTGAAGAAGGTCATCAATGACAACATTGACTTTCAGGCCATGGGCAAGGCCGCGCTGGGCCCACACTGGGACGGCCTGACTGCAGAGCAGCGAACCGAGTTCGTAAATACGTTCAGCGAGATCGTCCGTCATCAATCGCTTTCGAATCTGGACATTTACCGGGCGAAAGTGACCTACGGCGACGTGAAGGTGAACGGCAACACGGCCCGTGCGCTGACGACGGTCGCCTACAAGGAAGTGCCTGCCAAGGTGGAGTACGCATTGAACTACCACGACGGCGCCTGGCACGTAGAGGACATCATTCTCGATAACGTAAGCACGGTCCAAGGGTACGCCCGCTCGTTTCAGACGGTGATACGCAAGCGGGGGTTCGACGCGCTCATGGCGAGCCTGAATAAAAAGCTGGACCAAGTGAAAGCTGAATCGTAATCGGACTTCACTTCTCATTGAAACATGAAAAGGCGAGCCGCTAGCTCGCCTTTTCATGTTTCAGCATCTCTGTCATCCATTGCCAGCCGGAGGGAAATGTTACGGAAAAGAACATCACCGCGCTTAAGACGTTCATCCCCATCGTTTTAGCACGACACAGCATGACTGCACCGACAGAGGGATACGTCCTCCATACGTATGGCCCCGAGAAGTATCTCCGCCACGCGGTTGCTTCCGTAACGACCATCCGGCGGCATGATCCGGTACGACCCATAGCGCTTTACTGCCCGGACGAACACCGTACGACGCTCGAGCGCCACGGTCTGGATAAGCTATTCCAGCATATCGAGCTCCTGCCGGAGGAGTATCGCTCCATCGTAGGATTCAAACACAACCTCCACCGTTTCATGCCGTTCGACCGCTCGCTGTACGTCGATTCGGACATGATCTGGTGCAAAAATCCTGATCCGCTGTGGCTTGCGCTATCCACGCGGCCATTCACGGCCACAGGGCTGGATCGCGCCGACGCCTACTTCGGAGGACCGAAAGGGATAGGCATCATTGCGGAGGTGATACTGGACCGCAGGCGGAGAACCATACGCCGGTTCGGCCTGACCCACCTGCCTCGCGTGCAGGCCGGCGTGATTTACGCGCAGGATCGAGAAACGACACGTACCGTCTGTGAACGTGCTGCGTACTATCTATCGGCCCGTTCCGAAACGCACTTCCGCAGCCGGTTGAAAGAGGGCAGGAGTGAAGAAACGTGCGAGTGGAGCCTTGCCATGGCGATGAGCAGCTTGCGTCTGCCCATCTTTCCCTGGCTTCAGGGATACGACAGCCCCCAACTCGACTTCATCGAAGGACTTACGACGTACGACCCGGAATTCGAACAGGTGACATGCCGCTACTTCTGTGACCGGTTCGTCTACTCACTTCGCGGCGTTCCAAACCAGCGTTTGCGGGACCTTCTCATCGCCTTCTTCGCGTCACTGCCCGGCAAAGGGGATTACCTGGACGTAACCCCGTTCATCCTGCACTTCGGGTGGCTCCATCACAAGCAACCCTTTTACGATTTCTCCGCACGCGTGTGGAACCGGCTCGTCCCTTCCGAGCACGTCATCGACACCGACCTGTCCGTTCCGGCGAGAGCCTGAGCAACCGGCTCATATGAACACGTCCCTCAGGTACGCGTGAGGAGATGATACAGGAACGCCGCTTCCGGTACATTGAACAGCACGGATACAGCCAGAGCTAGAACGAGCAAGACGTACGGATTCAGGAGCCAGGCCGCCAGCGTGAAGTAGACCGGGACTTTCGTCACATCATGAAAATCGTATACGGTGCGTACTACGGCACACAACAGAACAACTCCCCAGATGGCAAGGAGCGTGAGCGATACGGTCTTCGCCATGTCCGCATCCAGCGCAGGTACAACCATTGCCGCCGGTAATAGGAGGAGAAGCGGCCAGCCCGACCATACGACGAGCATCATCGTTTGAGACGACGAGAGTGCATAACGCCGCCGGGATAGGAGGACAAGAATTATGCTCCAGAGGAGCGCACAGGCGACAAACACGGCGGCGAATATGAGTACGGCCACCCATGGATAGCTCTGTGCCGACATCAGCAGCCCCCGAACCGGATCAGCGGTCCAGCGCAGCAGCATCTGGAACGCATATTCCCCCGCGTAAGCATTTATCACGGCGCTCCACAGCACCCCTGTGGCGAGGGCTTCGGTAGCCAGGAGCGCCACGCTGGGCCCAAGCAGCACATCACGGCCCTCCCGAACGGCATCCCGATAAAACCCGTGTGCGACAAAGTAGCGCGGGATCATAAACCGGAGCCGGGGCGATGCCGCGTAGAAGACGCCGAGTACGGCGATACCGCTCCAGCCCAGGAGGGTTATCCAGGGCCAGCTGCCGGAAGGCTCACCCCCCTGATCGAAGGCAAAAACCAGTTGGCTTCCCGTGTAGATACCGCGCACCACATCCAGTGCCGGGCGACTGGTCGATTCGCCGTGTAATCCGTACGCAACCGGAGTCAGCCCGACACCGGTCGCATCCGAGCCGGCGGGATCACTCCACCTGTGCACGAACACGGCGTATGGCTGTACGGGTGCACGCCTGTCAAACAGCCGGTTCAGGTTGTTTTCCAGATAACGCGCCTGTGACTGCGGCGAGTGGGGAATCCGGACTCCCGGTCCGGCCCCATCATCCACCCAGGTGCCAAGCGCCCCGATACCCGTGCGGCCGACCCGGACGGAATCCTGCTCCACGAACCCCGCCAGAAGCGCCGACGGATCCTCCGCATCCAGCGTATTCAACAGCACGAGATCCACAGCCCCGGTGCATGCGTCTGCCTTTATGAAAGGCGTCACATAATAGGTGCGGGCTCTTTCAGGTCCCTGCTGGCGGACGCGTTGCGTGAGCTGCTCCAGATACGCACAGGCGGCAGGATCACTCGTATCGCTCATTCGCGCCAGTCCAAAATGGCGCGCCGACGGATGCTGCCGGGCACGCGCGAGGGCCTGATCCAGCGTGCGCATGGCGAACGCCACCGTGTCCTGCAGCTCGAGGACTGTGAGATTTTCAACGGGGATCTCCTGGAAGATCTGCATACCCAGCCCATCCGCCACGGTGAGCAATCGCTCATCTGCAATGACGTCCGTACGAACGGCCTGCACACCCACCCGGCGCATCTCATAGAGATCCGAAATGGCTTCCCTGAGATCGTCCGGCTGCTGCCATACGACACCCCGCAACGCAGGAGTCTGCCCGAAAGCAGCTATGGTCGGCAGCAGACCTGTAAAGAAAATGAACAGCGTTCGCAGGCTGGATTTCACGTTAGACAACTTGATTCGAGTCGAAATAGCTGGCGTGGATGTTGGAAATGCGTACTTCCGGAGGTGCATCCTCGGTTCCGGACCTGCGCTCATTCCGGCAGTGCCTGTTCATGCATTGCAGTGCGCAGAATCTGCTTACGAGCAAGGTGATCATGGCGTATGGAGCCCGGGATAACGACAGTTTTACTCGCGCGTCACGAGGATATCACGCCGTAACGTGCTGCATCGCAACCTCAACCAACGCCGTCACATACAAATCTAAGGCCGCTCGTCAGGTGTGGTGGTGTTCCCGAACCGTGTACAGGGTGTAAGTTAGCCAGGCGCATCATGAAAAAAACTCTCCTCCTAGCCTTTCTTGCCATCGCTCTAGTCCATCTTTCTAATCCGGCGAAGGCACAAGTCGTTTTCAGTATCGGAGGCCACTTCGGAGTCGATCTGGATCAGGACGTCACCTTCGCAGGTGCTCTGGCCCGTCTGGACGTTGGACTTCCGCTGGTATTACAGCCCAGCGTAGACTTTGGCCTGAATGAGCATGACGAATACACACGCGCCGAGGGAGCCCTAATCTACTACATTGGCGAAGACCACACGGAGATCTTCACTCCGTACGTCGGCGCCGGTGCTACGTTCTTCTGGAGAGAAACGGATGCTGATGACGACGATGATGATTTCGACGTCGGCCCCAGCGTTCTGGGCGGCCTGGAGTTTGGCCCATTCGGTCCGGGGTTAGTTCCTTACGTCCAGGCTCGATACACTATTTTACCCGGCACAGACCCGCTCAACATCATGGGGGGCCTTCTGATTCGATTTGGCCGGTATGAGTGAGCACCTCACACGAGGCTCTCCACCGTCCTACATGTGCATGCTATGTTGCAGCACACCTGGATATGATCTACCATTCATAGGACCCGGTTGGTTCAGTGGGCCGGCGATATCGCCGGCCCTTTTTACTGAAAGGCAAAATAACCATAGCGTTATGAGAAGGTACTCCCTGTTCGTACTTCTTTCGGGCATATTACTGGCCGTATCGATAGAACGTGCAGAGGCCCAGACGAGCTTCGCCCTTGGTGGGCATTTCGGATACGACGTAGAATTTGAGAACACGTTCATAGGCGGCCAGGCCCGTATTGGCGGAAACGGCTTCCCTCTCGTGTTTCAACCCGGTGTGGAAATCGGACTCGACGATACAGATTACACGTGGGTCGAAGGTAACCTGCTATACATGGTGGGCGAGGGCCATACATTTGCCTTTACGCCGTACGTCGGCGCCGGCGTGAGCGTGGAGTTCTTCGAGGACTTTGGAGATACGAGATCGGAGTTCGGGTTCAATGTCCTGGCCGGTATAGAACTCGGCGGGTTTTCTTCCAACATCGTACCCTTCGCGCAGGTCCGATACACCGTCGCCGATGGCCCGGACCCTGCCGCGATCATGGGCGGCATTCTGTTCCGGTTCGGTAGTTATTAGCCGATACAGCAGATCCGCGCAGCAGGGACCGGACCTGCAGAGAACCTGGCGCACCCAGGACGCTCTGCAGCATTATGAAGCCCGGCCTGATCTGAATATGCAGAGCCGCGCCCTCACAGGAGGGGCGCGGCTCTGTTTATTCGAGGCAACATAATCGAATGCAAGATTGCATGCCGCCTCGACCACAATCCCCGCACCGGGAACGTACGGGGCCATCAACCTTGCTCAGGGGCCGATGGTGGGAGGTTTCTCTGTGTTACGAAGTACGAGCAACCCTTCGGGTGGGCGAAGTATGCCCGTCGTACTTCGAAGCCTTAGTCCATCATCTTGCGCAGGAAGGCCGGAACGTCTGCGTTATCCTTGCGGATACGCTCGGGGCGTTCTTTCAGGTCATCCAGGTGAAGGCGACGGATCTTGGCCATGCCATTCCCGGGAGCCTGAACCGGATCCTGTTCTTTATCGTGCGAGACCGTGAGCGTGATGGACTGGCCCCGCCGCTCGTAGGCGGGCGGATCCAACTTTTTGATGCTGTCTTCGCCTTTGTAGCGAATGTTGGGGGCGCTTGACTCGATCACAGCCGGACGACGCTCCTCCCGCGCGCCTGCGGGCTTCGGCTTATCGAAGCCCGTTGCGATTACCGTTACACGGAGGTCTTCGCCCATCGAGTCGTCAATTACGGTACCGAAGATCACTTCCACGTCATCACCGGCCTCACGCTGAATGATGCTGGTTGCCGTCGTGGCCTCCCGGATACCGAGTGAGCGTCCCGCCGTGATGTTGACGAGCACATTCGTGGCGCCTGCGATAGAGAGGCCGTCCAGGAGGGGGCTCGATATGGCCTCGATAGCGGCGCGCTCCGAGCGGCCCTCACCGGAAGCCGTAGCAGAGCCCATGAGGGCCGTACCGCCGTTCTGCATCGTCGTTTTGACGTCGGCGAAGTCGAGGTTGATGAGACCGTGGACCGTGATGAGATCACTGATACCGCGCGTCGCGTTGTAGAGCACGTCATCGACCATCGAGAAGGCCTCGATGAGACTCGTATTGGCCTCCGCGATATCGAGCAGGCGTTCGTTCGGAACGACGATGAGCGTATCGACATGCTCCCTCAGCAGTTCGATACCCTCGGTCGCCATCTTGAGGCGCTTGCGACCTTCTGCATCGAAGGGACGGGTGACGACGGCGACGGTCAGGATACCGAGCTTCTTCGCGATGGAGGCTACGACCGGAGCGCCGCCCGTTCCAGTGCCGCCTCCCATCCCGGCGGTGATGAACACCATATCGAAGCCCTTGAGCGCCTGCTCGATTTCCTCCCTGCTCTCCTCGACGGCTTCTGCACCGATAGCAGGCCGTGCGCCGGCACCGAGCCCTTTCGTGAGATTACGGCCAGCCTGGATCTTGTGAGGCGCCTTGTTGGCCGCGAGGGCCTGGGCATCCGTGTTGATGGCGATAAATTCTACACCGTGAATACCGCGCGCTACCATGCTGTTGATGGCGTTACCACCGCCACCGCCACAGCCTACGACGCAAATCTTCGCCTCGTCGTTCGCGTCGTCATCGAACGAGAACCGTGAACTGATTGAGCCGAAATCCATTGTTTCCCTCCCCTGTGGTGCAAACGTCTATAGAACTCTTCAATTGCCGGGCTGAGCAGGCCCGGCGCTTCTGTCTGTTGTGTCTGTGTGTAGGAGCCCGACGTCCTTCGTCGAAGAGCTTCATACCGGCGAAGGCTCTTCGATTCATCGTTCGTAGGGCCTACTGATGCCTTACAATTCGTCGAACCAGGCTTTCATCCGCCCGGCGATTTTAGCGAATGCGTTTTCTCCGGGGGCCTGTTGCTGTGACGAAGCTACCCCCTTATGCTGCCGTTCGCCCATATCGCCGAAGGGAGCCGCCCCGAGCACTTCCGGCCGGAGGCCATAGAAGACCAGACCGACTGCTGTTGCGAACTTGGGGTCGGTGACTTCTTCCACCATGCCGCCGGTGAGCCCCATGGGCATCCCGATCCGGGTTTCCATCCCCAATACTTCCGCCGCGAGTTCCGCAGTGCCGGGAATGAGCGACCCGCCACCCGTCAGGACGATACCGGCCGCCAGATGACGGGCATACCCACTTCGCTTGATCTCTATGGCTGCAATCTCCAGAATCTCTTCCATGCGAGGCTGGATCACCTGCGCGAGCGTGCTCCGGCTTATCGTCTTTTCAGGCCGGCCACCGAGACCCGGAATCGCAATTTCCTCATCGCCATCCACGATGTCCACCAGCGCCGAGCCAAACTTGCATTTGAGCTTTTCAGCCTGGTCCCGCATGACTCCGAGGCCGCGCCGGATATCATCTGTCACTTTGCTTCCGGCTACCGCGATAACTGCCGTGTGACGAATGGTATGGTCCTCGAACACGGCGATGTCCGTCGTACCGCCACCGATATCAATGAGCGCGACGCCGACCTCTTTTTCGTCCGGATGCAGCACGGCATAGGAGGAAGCCAGCGGTTCTAGAACGATGTCCGCCACCTCATATCCTGCGCGGTCGATGCACCGGTAGATGTTCTTTGCCGCGGAAACGAGGCCCGTGATGATATGGACGTTCGCCTCGAGGCGCACGCCGCTCATACCGACCGGATCGGCGACGCCGTCCTGCCCATCTACGATAAACTCCTGTGGGATGACATGGAGAATCTCCCGATCCGCCGGCATCGCCACGTGCATCGTATCCTCGATGAGCCGGTCTACATCCCGTTGCGTGATCTCCCCATCCCGGTTCGAGATGGTGATAACGCCCCGGCTCTGAAAGCTCTGAACGTGGTCCCCGGCAATGCCCACGATGACTTTGCGCACACTGACTCCTGCGGCGCGTTCAGCCTCATGCACCGCCTGCTTCACAGCAGCTACGGTCTTCTCGATGTTCACAACGACGCCCCGGTTGAGTCCTTCGGACTCGGCAACCCCGACCCCGAGGACATTTATTCGGTCCGAGCCGTCTGCAGCTGCGACTACAGCACACACTTTCGTGGTGCCGATGTCCACCCCTGCAACTATACGTTCGTTCATGTTCGTTAGCTGTCGGTTTTCAGCTATCAACTATCAGTTCTTGTCCCGATCGCGGCGGAGCGCTCCTGCCGGAAGCACGTCAGTTCCCGGCTTGCGAAAGCCGGTTATCGACGGTCGACAGGCTAGAGCCATCCGCCTCTTGTGTCACTATCTGGCTGTCAAAACGGAGATCGATCCAGGAAAACGCCTTCTGCGGTTGCGGAAGAACGGCCTGATGCCAGAAGGCATGTAGCCGTTTCAGCTTCTCCGCATAGCCGCCTCTTCCCAGCCGTACGGGGATCGAGCCACGGGCATCGATGGACGTCGTATGCATCCATATGTCGCCCGAACGCTCCACCTCGAAATCGGAGATGATGGCGTTGGTCTCCGGGTCGAGTTGCCCCAAGGTCTTGAGAAGCGCAAGCACCGATGGATGCTGGATTACTGGCATTTCAATATTCTCTTCCCGCAGGCCGCGCACGAGCGGCACATCGAAGACGGCCCCCTCCACGATCGGCATCTTGATACCCGTGCTGTCGAGGTAGATCTCGGGTGTACCCCGTTCGGAGAGCACCAGCGCTACCGGAGTGCGCTCCTTCACCCGGATGCGAAGCAGACCTGTCGGCACGCGTTCCACATGGGCCTGCTGCACCCAGGGATGCCGCTGTACGCGATCGGCAATGAGCACGGGATCGATGTCGAAGAGCGCCATGCCTGTATCCACACGCGTCAGATGAAGCACTGCGGCCGAATCGGCATGCTGGGTTCCTATGACTTCGATCCGGCTCACCGTCACGCTGGACTTCCACTGCCAGCCCAGCACCATCCCTCCGGCGGCAACGGCGATCACCGCGACGACGACAAAAATGAGCAGGACCTTGCGGACCACTTCCTTACGCATACGCCACACTCATTCATGAAGCTTTTCGAGAAGCCGCTGGCCGTAGCGCCAGATGTCGCCGGCCCCCATGGTTATCACGGTGTCGCCCGGCCTCACCAGCGTCGCGACGTACTCAGGCAGATCCTCTTTATTCTGCACGTAATGCACATCGCGGTGACCGTAGCGCAGCGCCAGATCGGCAATGAGTTGCCCGTCCACCCCTTCGATGGGATCCTCGCGTGAACCATAAATATCCGTTATCACCAGGACATCCGCATTGAAGAACGCCCGCGCGAATTCCACTTTGAAATCCCGCGTTCTGGAGTACAGGTGCGGCTGAAAGACCGCCACGATACGCCGATCCGGGAAGCCTGAAGTGGCCGCTGCAAGCGTGGCAGCGACTTCGGTGGGGTGGTGCGCATAGTCATCCAGCACCAGGATGTCGTTGACCTCGCCCATACGCTGGAAGCGGCGTTGCACGCCGGAGAACCGGGCCAGTGCCGACTGAATCTTGTTGAACTCGATTTCCAGTTCGAGGCCGACGGCGATAGACGCCAGCGCATTGCGCACATTGTGCAAGCCCGGCATCTGAAGTTCGACCGTTCCGAGGAGCGTGCGCCCGGCGAATACGGTGAACCGTGTCTTCAGCCCGACCTGTTCGATGTTCTCCGCGCGGATCTCCGCCTGCCGTGATGTTCCGTAGGTCACCACCCGCCGGTCTACCCTGCTCACGATTTCCTGTACGTGCAGATCGTCCAGGCACATGATGGCCGCACCGAAGAAGGGCACGGCGTTGGCGTATTGCAGGAACGCCCGCTTGATGTCCTCCAGATCCTGGTACGTATCCAGGTGGTCGGCCTCGATGTTGGTGATGACCGCCAGCGACGGCGTGAGCCGGAGGAAGGTCCGGTCGTACTCGTCGGCTTCGATGACGATGATATCGCCCTCTCCAACGACCGCATTTGAGCCGAACACCGTTACCTTGCCACCGACGATGATCGTGGGGTCGAAACCGCCTTCGGTGACCACGAGCCCCGTCATGGACGTGGTCGTGGTTTTTCCGTGCGTGCCCGCGATGCCGATGCCGTACTTCACGCGCATGAGTTCGCCGAGCATGACGGCACGCGGAATGAGAGGAATCCGCAGCCGGTCCGCCTCCATGGTTTCCGCATTCTGGTGCGGTTTGACGGCAGACGAGTACACGACGACATCCGCCCCATTCACCTGTTCAGCGGCATGGCCCTCATAGATCACTGCTCCGAGCGATTCGAGCCGATCCGTCACATCCGTCTTCTTGATATCCGATCCGGAAACCCGGAAGCCACTGTTGAGCAACACTTCGGCGATCGAGCTCATCCCGATTCCGCCGATGCCCACCATGTGGATGTTCCGTATACGCCCCAGAAACGGCTGTCTGCGTCGTTCTAACATCTATTCTGAGAACCTCCGTCCGGTATCCGTCTGGACTATTCGGTTACGTGACCGCAGCCCATTTCGGCTCGTCACCAGAGTATGATCTTTCCTACCTGTATCTCCTTTTCTTCCGCTTTCTCTCTCATTTATTCCATCCCGCCAGCCGCAACACATCCAGGGCGATCTCTTCCGCTGCATTCGGTCTGGCTCGCCTCCGGGCCGCTTCCGCCATCTGCCGGCGTTTTTCCGGATCGCTCATGAGCGCCCTCACTTGCGGCACGATCTCTTCATTCAGATACATTTCCGGCAGCAGTATGGCGGCGCCTGCGTTTTCCATGCTCTTCGCGTTCCTGGTCTGGTGATCCGCCGTCACATTAGGCGAAGGCACCAGGATGGAGGGCGTGCCCGTCACCATGAGCTCGCTGCACGTAATAGCGCCCGACCGGCACAGTGCGAGATCCGCCGCCGCGTACGCGAAATCCATCCGGTCGATGTACTTCAGCAAGCGGAGGCGTGGGTGATCCCGGACGGCAGTCCGGACGGCATCGTAGTACCGCGAGCCTGTCTGCCACACCAGGTATACGTTCTCATTCCGAAGCAACTCGTCCAGGTGGTTCTGCACAGCCTTGTTGAGGGCCTCGCTCCCCAGCGATCCGCCAAAGACGAGAACCATTTCGGCCCCTTCCGGCACCTCGTAATACGCACGCGCTTCCGCCCGATCGACATGCTGCAACTCCTCACGGGTAGGGTTGCCGGAAAGTACACATTTCTCTCCGGGGAGGTCATGCTCGACTTCCGGGAAGGCAATGTGGATCCGTGCCGCACGTTTCGCCAAGATGCGGTTCGTTGCTCCCGCGAAGGCATTCTGCTCCTGGATCACGATAGGACGACCCTGCAAGCTCGCCGCCAGCAAGACCGGACCCGATACATACCCCCCGGTGCCGACGACTACCTGCGGATCAAACCCACGGACGAGATTCCAGCTCTGCATTAGCCCCTTTACCAGCTTGAACGGGAAGCTGAGATTGCGCGTGGTCAAGCTTCGCTGAAACCCGCTGACCGTGATGGGATGAATCGCGTAGCCCGCTCTGGGTACGGCTTCCCACTCCATTCTGTCCCGGGTGCCCGCGAACTCGATTGCAGCCCGAGGCTCGAGCCGCCGGATCGCATCCGCAATCGCGATGGCGGGATATACGTGTCCGCCTGTCCCGCCGCCCGCCATCAATATCCGAGGAGGTTGATCCATCGCCTCTGCCTACTTATTAAGACTCACCGGGGGTTGCTTGAAGCTCCGCCTGTTGATTCACATGCCGGGAGATGTTGAGGAGAATGCCCACCATCGCACCCGTCGCCAGAAGCGACGTGCCGCCATAGGAAACGAACGGCATCGGGAGACCGGTAACGGGCAACAACCCGCACGCGACACCCGCGTGAACGAACCCGTAGAGCACCAGCGACGTCGTGAACCCGACTCCAAGAAAGAGTCCAAGCGGATCCGGGGCATGCCGTGCGATGCGCATGAAACCCCTGAAGAGCAGGATCACGAAAATCGAAAGCAATCCCATGGCGCCGAGCACCCCGTATTCTTCAGCAACGATGGCGAAGATGAAGTCGTTGTAGGGCGCCGGCAGAAAGTCGCGTTGTATGCTCTTGCCGGGGCCCGTGCCAGTCAATCCTCCCATTGCAAAAGCGATCCGCGCTTGCTGCGCCTGATAGCCTTCGGCCTGGTCATCGAAGACATGTTCCGCTTCGGTGTTCGGGAAGATCTTCACGCCCAGGTACGACTCTACGCGCGCCGCACGCCCCGGTGACCCCAGAAGCATGAGGTACGCCAGCATGACGCCGACCATTCCGAGTCCACCGAGATGCAACAGACTGACCCGGCCCACGAAACACATGATCACGGCCGTCAGGAGGAGGAGCGCTCCCGTCGAAAGGTTCTCCATTCCGATCAGGATGACCGTCGCCAGGATCCAGACGAACAAGGGTACGAAGGCACGCGAAAAGTCTTTGATGTAGGCCTGCTTTCGTGTGAGCAGCACAGCCGTATACAGGATGAGCGAGACCTTCGCAAAATCAGACGGCTGGAACCCGAGCGTTCCCACACGCAGCCACCGGACTGCTCCACCCGACGCGACCCCGACGATCTGGACCAGCAGCAAGAGTCCGATGGAAACGATGAGCATAACCTTGCTGAATCGTGCCAGCGTGTGGTACCGGATCAGGCTGAACACGGCCATGACCCCGAACGCCAACCCGGCCCGGAGCAGATGCCGCAGAAGAAAGCGTTCCGTATCACCGCCGGACTTCGTTTCCGCCAGGAAGGTGATCGCGCTGTACACGGCTACGACTCCGAAGGCCGCCAGCACGAGTACGGACCACACGATGTACCGGTCCGCGGGCGCCATCACCTTGATCTTTTCACCCACCGCTGACGTTCTCGGCATGGTTATCTGTAATCAGTTATCTGTGGTCCTTTCAGGTTGCAACTTTAGACAAAACAAATCGGACGAAGCAACTCATTTCCAATTGTTTATGCAAAACACAAATCCTTCGCCCAGTTTAAAATTGACACCTATAAGCCCAAGACAATCCGCTTGAAGGTATCTCCCCGGTCCTCGTAGTTCTTGAACATGTCGAATGAGGCACAGGCAGGACTGAGCAGCACGACATCCCCGACGTGAGCCAGATCCTTCGATTTCCGGACTGCCGCCTCCATGGAATCCGCCCTTACGCTCTGCGGCGTGCAGGGGCCGAGTTCCCGCACTACTTTCTCTGCGCTCTCGCCGATGGCTACGATTGCCCGAATCTTGCGCTCGACGAGCGGCTTCAGAGGCGTGTAGTCGTTTCCTTTATCCTTTCCACCGGCGATGAGCACGATGGGCTCTTCGAAGCTCCCGAGCGCATAGCGCACGGCGTCCACATTCGTGGCCTTCGAGTCGTTCACATACTTTACGCCATCCAGTTCGCGTACGAATTCCAGGCGATGCGGTACTCCGGCGAAGGTTGCCAGACCCTCGCGGATGACGTTGCTCCCAACCCCCATTGCTTTAGCTGCCAGGGCCGCCGCCATCGAGTTGTAGAGGTTGTGCTCGCCGCGCAACGCCAGTTCCTCCGGCGCCATCAGCATCTCCTCGTTTCCGGCAAGGCGGAGTACGATCGCCCCATCGCGTACGAAAGCCCCCTGACTCAGGAACTGCTCCCGGCTGAACCCCAGGGCCCAGAGCTTCCGTTGCCCTGTAATCCGTTCCACATACTCCCGCACGAGCACGTCGTCGTGGTTGTACACCAGCACATCGTCATCCTTCTGATTTTCAAGGATGCGGAATTTGCTCCGGGCGTACTTGCCGAAGTCGTTATCGTAGCGATCCAGGTGATCCGGAGTAATGTTGAGTAGAACGCTTACCCGCGGGCGAAACGCCGCGATGTGATCCAGTTGAAAGCTCGACACCTCCAGCACGACGACATCCTCCGGGACCCGCTCGAGTGCGAAGTCCGAGAAGGGAAAGCCGATGTTGCCGGCCACGCTGGTATTCCGGCCCGCACGCGTGAAGATATAGCCGGCCAGGCTCGTCGTAGTCGTTTTCCCATTCGAGCCAGTGATCGCCACGACCGGCGCCCGGCAGAACCATGACGCGGCCTCGATCTCTGAGTACACCGCCAGACCGGCATGGAGCGCCTGCTGAACGAGTTCGTTCGACGACGGTACGCCCGGACTGATCACGAAGAAATCCGCTTCGAGGGCCCGGTCCGTATGCCCTCCCTCCTCAAATGCCACGCCTGCTTCATGCAGGTTCTGTTTCGCCTCGTCGGAGAGCTCGCCGCGATCCGTGAGAAACACCGTTGCTCCTGTCCTGGAGAGCAGCCGTGCTGCTGCCAGCCCGCTCCGCGCCGCGCCAATAATGGTGACACGCTTTCCCTTTACCTCTTCCGGACTCATGTATATGTAAGCGGATGCCGTTTATATCAGATGTCTCGTGGAATCACGGCGTGGTTTGCAGGAGCCTTCGTGGCATGCCGGATTTCTGCGCCCGATTCTTTCCCCTGTGCTACCGGATCCTCAGTGTGAGGAGCGCCGCCACGACCGTCATGAAGGTGATGATGTAAAACCGGGTCACGATCTTGACTTCGTGTGTGCCCTTTGCCTCGAAATGGTGGTGAAGCGGCGCCATGCGGAAGACACGTACACCCGTACCGGTTTTTCGCTTCGTGTACTTGAAGTAGCTCGTCTGGATGATGACCGAGAGCGTCTCGAGGAAGTACACGGCTCCGAGTAGCGGCAACAGAAGCTCTTTCCGGATTTCCAGCGTCATCACAGCAACAGCCGCCCCCAGTGCCAGCGATCCCGTATCGCCCATGAAGATAGTCGCCGGATACCCGTTGAACCAGAGGAATCCGAAACAGGCCGCGCACAGGGCCGCAGCAAAGACGGTCAGTTCACCCGCGCCGGGTAGATACATCTCATTGAGAAAATCGGCCCAGACTACGTTACCCGAGATATAGGCCAGTACGAGAAGCCCGGCAGCCACGAAGGCCGTCACTCCTGTGCAGAGCCCATCCAGACCGTCCGTGATGTTGACGGCATTTGAAACCGCCGTCAGGATGAAGATGACGACCGGGATATAGACCAGCCAGCCCAGATCGATGTCGCCCGGCACCCAGTCCCGAAAGAAGAAGTAGTCGATACGTCCATCCGGAACGAACGGTAGCGAAGTGTAGGCGCGAAACGCCTCGAACTCCGGCAGGAAGTACAGACAAACCCCGACGATGATGCCCAACGTGACCTGTGAAATGATCTTTGCCCTGGGCGAAAGCCCCGCCTTGTTCTTTTTGATGGTCTTGATATAATCATCCGCGAAACCGGTCGCTCCCATCCATGCCGTGGCGAGCATAACGAGCCAGATGTAAGGCTCTGCAATCGCTCCCCATAGCAGTGTCGAGCCAAAGATGGAAAGCAGGATGATGACACCGCCCATCGTCGGAGTGCCCGCCTTGTGGGTGTGGCTGACAGCTCCTGCATCCGTGCCCTCCCGAACCTGTTCACCCATCTGCCTCCGGCTCAGCCAGTTAATGATGCTCCGCCCTATGAACAGGGCGATAAAGAGCGCCGTAATTGCCGAGAGCGCTGCCCGGACCGTGATGTACTGAAATACCTGAAAGCCTGGCGGCTGGATCGTCTGTTCCAGATACGTAAAGAGGTAGTAGAGCATGTGAAAGCAGGTGACGGCGAACGCTTCTAAATGTATTTGAAAATGCTGGTGTCGTCGTGTCAGGGGAGGATGCACCGGGACCGTACGCCATCTTCCCAAGTGCATCCACGCGCGAACGGCGCGCTCACCTGAACACACTTGAAAAACTTTTCTCTACCTCTTCCCGATCATCAAAATGCCGCTTTTCCGTTCCGACAATCTGGTATGTCTCGTGTCCCTTACCTGCCACGAGCAACACGTCACCAGGCTGCACGTGCCTGGCGGCCCACCGGATTGCTTCCCGTCGATCCTCAATCCAGATCGCCTGTTCCGGGCTGCGCATCCCGTGACGAATATCCTCCATGATGGCGCTCGGCGCTTCCGTGCGCGGATTGTCGCTCGTGACGATCACGCGATCCGCGTAGGTTTCGGCGATCCGCCCCATGATGGGCCGCTTCGCTGCATCGCGGTCGCCTCCACACCCGAACAGGCACCATAGTGTAGCCGAGGGAGGCTTCGTCTCTCGAATGGTCGTCAACACATTTTCCAGTGCATCCGGAGTGTGCGCATAGTCGATGACGGCGGTCGTCCCGCCTTCGAACTGCACCTGCTCGAAACGTCCACGCACCGGCCCGGCCTCAGCGAGTATGTCCAGCACCTCGTCACGGCCATATCCGAGTGCTCGCCCAGATCCATAGGCAGCTGCGAGATTGTAGGCATTGAACAACCCGACGAGCTTGAATTTGCGTTCTGCTCCGTCGATACGTAGTAGCAATCCATCGAGCGGGTTATCGATCACCTCGATACGGATATCTGCATCTGTAGACCGCCCGTATGAGATGACCTTTGCCCGTGTGTCCTGAACCATGCGCGCCCCTGCCGGGTCATCGATGTTGTAGAGCGCGAAAGCCTCTGTATCCAAGCCATCGAACAGCCTCTTCTTCGAGGCGAGATAGTGATCGAGCGTCTTATGATAGTCGAGATGATCCTGCGTCAGGTTCGTAAAGATCGCGACGTCATAGTCGACCGAGCGGACACGCTGCTGGTCCAGCGCATGGGAAGAAACCTCCATGGCACATGCGGCACAGCCAGCATCCGACATCTTCCGGAGCAACCGGTTCAGATCCACTGTATCCGGCGTCGTCATGCTGGACTCTACACGCCGGCCATCTATAATCGTTGCTATCGTGCCTATGAGTCCCGTCTTACCCATAAGCCCGCTGAGGAGATGATGTACGAGGAAGGCGGTCGTCGTTTTCCCGTTCGTCCCCGTTACGCCCACCATCTTCAATGTCCGTGACGGATCTCCATAGAACGCTGCTGCCAGTTCCGCCAGAGCGGCACGTGAATCGGCTACCTGCACGAGGGCAGTGCCGGAGAGGTCCAGATCAGACCTCTCCGGCAAAGCCTCGCACACCACGGCGATGGCTCCGTTTTTAACAGCCTTGTCAATGAACAGGTGGCCGTCTGCCTGCTCGCCTCGTATTGCGACGAAGAGGCTGCCCGGCCCGACCGCCCGGCTATCGTTAGCCAGGTGATCGATAAACTTGTCGTCGAAGCTCCCCTGCGTGGCAAGGACGAGTCCCTCCCGCTCGATTCGCTCCAGGAGAGTCTGAAGAAGCATCATGGCAGTTCGTCAGCAATACATCATTGGCACGTACTCTGTCCGGGTTGGCCCGACCGCCTTCCCGCGCGCCCCTTATTGCTGCTTCCGGCCAGCTTTGTTTCAACGACTCTCTCGATTTGCACCTTACTGTATCCTCCGATTCCGTTCAGCGGCACTGGATCATGGCGAGACCCGACGGCCTCTCTCCCGCCTCCGGCGACTGACTGACTACACGGCCTTGCCCTTCTATCTTATATGGGATCCCCCGGCTGGCGAGCCAGAATGCAGCCTGCCTCGCACTGAGACCGCTGAGGTCCGGCATTTTCTGCGTTTCCGTATCCCTGGCCGCCCAGAGTTTCACAGTCGTTGCGGCATCCACCTGCATCCCGGCTCCCGGGATCTGTTTCTCCACGATCCCTGAGGGGCGCTCCGGCTGCTCCGCCGCAATGCCGACCGCCAGGAGCTGGCTTGCAGCAATAGCGCCAGGACGCCCGACCACGCTCGGCACCACATCTGGCGCGCGAGCCGGAAGGGGGGCTGTCGGCGCAAGCCGCTCGGCGAGCTTCGGGAACGTCCCGATCCAGCGGCTGGCTATGCGCTGGAAGATCGGCGCGGAAGCCGTGCCGCCAAACGTGGCCGTCTTCGGCTCGTCCAGCACTACGATCATGGCAACCTGGGGATTGTCTGCCGGAAAGAATCCGACGAACGAGGCTCGATGCGCTCCGGTGTAGCGCCCCCCGACCACCTTCATGGCCGTTCCCGTCTTCCCTGCAATGGGCAAGCCCTCGATCTGGGCACGCTTCGCCGTACCATCCTGGACCGCCTCTTCGAGAGCAGGAAGTAGCTTTCTGGCCGTTTCCGCCTTGAAGACTCGCCGCACAGAGTCCGTCGGGGCTGTCCATATCGTACGGCCGGTCACGTCCCGCCGCTCGGACACGATGTAGGGATGCACAAGCAGGCCTCCATTAGCCAGCGCACAGTATGCGGTGAGGATCTGAAGCGGTGTAGCCGAGATTTCGTAGCCTCGGCTCAATGCCGAGCGTGTCGTCGCGCTCCACTCCGATGGTTTCTTGAGGCGTCCACCGACTTCACCCGGCAGATCCACCCAGGACATCTGACCAAATCCGAGATCGCGCGCGTACTTGTACAGCACCCCCGGCTCCAGCCGTTCTGCGACTTTGTGCATGCCGATGTTACTCGACTGCGCCAGGATCTCCCGGAAAGTTGCTACGCCGAGCGGGTGCGAGTCCCGGAGCATCCGTCCCCTCACCTCCATGTAACCCGGGCCGGTATCGATCCGCTCATCCATGGAGACCTTCCCGCGATCCAGGGCAGCTATGGCCGTGACGATCTTGAATGTCGATCCAGGCTCAATCTGGTCGGTAACTGCATGATTACGCAGCGCCTCGACGCGGTAGGCACCGGGCTCGTTCGGATCGTATGTCGGCACGTTCGCCATGGCGAGAATGGCACCCGTGTACGGATCCATCGCGATGGCCGTACCCCAGTTCGCCTGAGTCTCGGCCACTCCTCGCGCCAGTTCCTGCTCCAGGATGGTCTGCCGGATGAGGTCGATGGTCAATACGATGGACTCTCCGTTGACGGGTTCGACGACGCTACCTCCGACGAATGCCTTGATGCGCCCCAGCCGGTCCCGCTTAATAGCACGCCGGCCCGGTGTCCCCCGCAGATACTCGTCGTATTGCATCTCTACGCCTGCAATCCCACGACCATCCGTGTTGACGTGGCCGAGCACATGTGCCCCGGTCTTCCCGTAGTTGTACCTCCGCCCGAATTCCGGACTGAGAATAACCCCGGGAATGTCCCATTCGTCGATCTCCTCTTTCTGCGCCTCATCAAGGTCGCGCTCCAGCAGCACGTAGTTCGGGCTGCTCCGCTCACGCACCCGGCGGCGGAAGTAGGAGGCCGGCCTCCTGGTAAGCTTCGACAGTTTGTCAAAGAACTCGTCCTGCACATCCTCGAACCCGGGCATTTTCGGATCGAGCGCCAGGTCATACCGAGCCGTGTTCACGGCCAGGATTCGTCCCTCCCTATCCAGTATGGTCCCGCGCATGGCCGGGATCTCCTGGTAGGAGTTCGCCTGCCGCTCGCCGATATCCCGCAGTTCCTCACCCTGCCCAAATGCGACGTGTACGACCCGCATCACCACGAGAACGGGTAAGATGCAGAGAAGCACGAGTACCACGTACACGCGCGACAGTATTTGACCCTTTATGTCCACGTGAGCCTAAGCCCTTTTCCTCTCTCAACGTTATTCCAGCCGTCTATCTTTACATCTCACGAACAAACCCTCGGCCTCTCACTCCACAACGATCGTCGGCCCGTACGAATACCCTTCCTCAAGCCCCAGCGCCTTCGCGCGCTGATAGATCATTGCCGGACCGGTAGCCGTATCGAACTCACCTTTAAGCCGGTTGTATTTCAAATGCAGCCGCTGATTTTCCCGCCGGAGCTGTTGCAATTCCGATGCTACGTCCTGCGTCGCGTTTACGTGATTGATGTACAACGTGAAAGCCGCCGCCAGCGCGAAGATGATCAGCACAAACTGCCTCGTGGAGATCGACTCTACGAACGCATTGGCGCGCGCCTTCGCCGCGCGACCGGCTCCGCCCGGACTCGCCAGTTCGCTCCAGGAGGGTAGCCTGCCTGCTTTGCCCGGCGCGCGCGGAACCAGCGGCGGTCCAGGAGGCGCAGCAGGCCCCCGACCATCCAGTCGAAGAACGCGTTTACCCGGCCGGTCCACCACCTCCCGGCGGACCGTCACCCGCTCTTCTCCCGGCTTCCGCACCGGTTTCACTTCTACCATCGGCATTTCACGTTACCTCAACATGTAATCCGTCACGCTATCTCACCCATGTCCCTCGCACATTCTGCTCACGTTCTCTATTCCATATTAGTTTTAAGCCGCTCCGCTATCCTGAGCCGCGCACTTCGCGACCTCGGATTCAGCCGGATCTCTGCCTCATCCGCTTCGATCGGCTTCCTCGTCAGTTCCCGCCAGGGGGTAAGCAGGTTGCCATAGAAATCATGCACCGGCTCACCCTCCAGATTGCCATACCGAAAGAACCGTTTCACACGCCGATCCTCCAGTGAATGGTAGCTGATCACCGCCATCCGGCCTCCTGGTTTTATGAGGCGCAGTCCGGCGATGAGTGCCTCTTCCAGCCGCTCCAGCTCTCCATTCACCGCAATTCGAAGGCCCTGAAACACCCGAGAAAGCGTCTTTAGCTCGTCTTGCTGCCGCACCTGACTGCGCACGATCTCCGCAAGCTGACGCGTGGTCTCCACCGGCCTTTCAGCGACGATTGCTTTCGAAATGCGCCCCGCACGAGGTTCTTCGCCATATTCGTGGAGCACCCTCCTGAGTTCGGACTGGCTCCACCGGTTTACAATCTCATCTGCCGTCAGTCCGCTCCGCCGGTCCATCCGCATGTCCAGCCTGCCTTCGGCGCTGTAACTGAACCCACGCGTTGCTACATCGATCTGATGCGACGAGACCCCGAGATCGAGCAGCATACCGTCAATCTCGGTGATTTCGATGTTCCGCAGCAGCCGTTCCACATCCCCGAAATTGCCGTGCAACAAGCGTAGACGCCCCTGCTCCAGATCGTGGGCGAGACGCCGCCGAACTTCTGCCAGTGCCTCTTCATCCTGATCGATGCCGACAACGAGCGCATTCTCGTCCAGGACGTTCAGCAACGCAGCCGTGTGGCCACCGCCGCCGAGCGTCCCATCCACATACACGCCGGACGGATTCGTAACAAGACCTTCGATTACAGCCTTATAAAGAACAGGCGCGTGGTATTCGGTAGCATACCGCAACGGGTCCCCCGAATCGGAACGCGCATCGTCCTGATCTCTCATGACCCCAGCACTTTCTCTGCTAACTGCACGTAATCCTCAGACTGCTGCGAGAGATGGCGCTGGAAGGTCGCCGGATCCCATATCTCAATATGATCGAAAGCCCCCAGGATCATCGCCTTGTCCGTCACCCCTGCGAACTCCTGCAAGGGTTTCGGAATGGCAATCCGCCCCTGTCCGTCAAGCACACACTCGTCCGCCCACATCATTGTGATTCGGATGAAGTCGCGCGTCTCGGGCCGGTAGGTGTTGAGGCCGCGAATGTCCTCCTCCATCTTCTCCCAGTGGTCCAGCGGGTAGAGAAAGATGCACTGTTCAAACCCCCGCGTGATGGTAAAGGTGTTTTTGGCAGCCGGGTTCAGGGCATTCCTCATCTTGGCCGGGATGGCGACCCGCCCCTTGGCATCGACGGAATACTCGGCTTGTCCTTTAAAACCCGCCATCTCGCAAGGCTGCTACAGACACACTGACTCTACCAGACTTCCCCACTTTTCCCCACAATATCGTCAAGGAAGGTACTGCTTTAATCCACGAAGTCAAAAAAAATCGTAACAGGAAAGTCCAATTTCAGGAGCGCTATTCACATGTCTAAAACAGGTGTATATATAGATTTCATAAACA
Organism: Rhodothermales bacterium; assembly: GCA_041690215.1. Classification (GTDB taxonomy): domain Bacteria; phylum Bacteroidota; class Rhodothermia; order Rhodothermales; family DASSAV01; genus DASSAV01. The sequence goes on along the minus strand of JAWLHQ010000004.1, from coordinate 340,514 downwards.
TCTACCAGCTTATGCACATCGTGAGCACGACGTGTATATCTCGCTCGCAGGGCCTGCGCGCGCGTTTTTCGCAGGACGCAACCCGACAAGCCGCGCTCACTTGTTGTGCAATTTCAACTATTTACGCATAAATCCCGACAAACGGCCCCAATCTCCATGCAATACAGTGGAGGTTGTTGTGCAGGCGCGTGTCGCTGAGAAGCAGCGTATGGCAATCCCGATGCCAAAAAGCCATCCACACGAAATCCACCTTTGTGGATAAACTCCCCACTTTTCCCCACCGACACTGTTCGCGCCTATCCGGTCCTCCCAGAAACGAGGCCAAGGCAGCAACGGCTGGAAGAAGATCTTCACATGCCTGAACAAACCGTTCGGACCCTCTCCGGTATGAGGACCGCGAAGCAGCTTTGCGTTAGCCGGAGCATGAATCATGAACAATGGACAGAACAGGCCGGAGGTTGTCGTTATCACGGGCGCCAGTGCCGGAGTGGGCCGGGCTACGGCCCGCCTGTTCGCAAGGCACAGCGCACACATCGGCTTGCTCGCGCGTGGGACAGAGCGCCTCGATGCCACGAAGCGAGAGGTAGAAGAACTTGGCGGGAAAGCGCTCGCCATCCCTACCGACGTAGCATCCGCCGACCAGGTCGAGTCCGCCGCTGAAATGGTGGAGAACACATTCGGAGCGATCGACGTGTGGATCAACAACGCGATGACCTCCGTTTTCGCGGAGTTCATCAAGGTCGAGCCGGATGAATACAGGCGCGTGACGGATGTCGTCTACCACGGGCAGGTGTACGGCACGATGTCTGCGCTGAAACGCATGCTCCCTCGAAATGCAGGCACCATCGTTCTGGTTGGATCGGCTCTGGCGTACAGGGGTATTCCGCTCCAGGCCGCCTACTGCGGCGCCAAACACGCCATTCAGGGCATGTTCGACTCCGTTCGCACGGAACTCCTGCACCTTAAGAGCAACGTCCGTATCACGATGGTGCAGCTGCCTGCGCTGAATACGCCGCAGTTCGACTGGGTGCTCAGTAAGCTTCCAAGGAGAGCCCAGCCCGTACCACCGATTTTCCAGCCCGAGGTCGCCGCAGACGCCATCTACTATGCGGCGCACCACCACCAGCGCGAGATGATGGTCGGATTCCCGAGTGTGAAAGCCATCATGGGCAATATGGCCGCCCCCACCATTGCAGATCATTACCTGGCCAAGCACGGCTTCGAGAGCCAGCAGACCGATGAGCCAGAGATGCCCGACCGACCGAGCAACCTGTGGGAACCGGTACCCGGCGACTTCGGGGCGCACGGGCGGTTCGACGACCGCGCAAGAACTTATAGCCCGCAGCTCTGGGCGGTAAAAAACAAGCGGTGGCTGACAGTGGCGGGCGCCGGGTTGGCCAGCCTTGCGGCCACCATTCTCCTCTTGGGAGAGTAGGTCATGGCACTACCACGCCTGCCTTCTCTAGACCACGCGTCGCTCACACCAGGACGGCACATTTCGCCGGGATGGAATTAGCATTGGCTTACCTGGAGACAACGTCCACCCGTCATCGGGCGGCTCTTACTGGATCCAGTGTCGCTACGTACCTGACACTCTTTCTGCCCGAGGTACTGGATGCCGTGAGGGTACCCTTCTCCGGGAACGGCAGTACCCACGGCAATGACTCCAGGCCACTTACGACACACGAACTCCGGCGATGGAACTACGCCCTTCTCCGGCCTCCTGGATCATTGCCTCGGCAATCTGGCGGCCGAGGTATCGGTCCATGGCCCAATGCGCAATATAGATGAGAGGTGTGATGAACACCGCGATGAGGAACTTATAGATATAATTGAAGAGCGTGATCGCTATGATGGTCTGAAAGGTGAGTTGTCCTGCGAAAGCAACCGCAAGGACGATGAGCGTATCAATGAACTGGGAGCCGAATGTGGAACCGGTGGCCCGCAGCCACAGATAACGCCCGTTCGTCTTTTGCCGGAGCCAGTGGAACAGAGCAATGTCGATAAGCTGGCCGACAGCATAAGCCGTAAGGCTCCCAAAGATCACACGCCCGGTGGCCCCGAATACGCTGTTGAACGCTTCCGACGTTACCGGAGAGATGGGGGCCGTCGGGAGCCCCATGGCGACGCTCAGCAGCACGAACTCGAACCCGATCATGACCACGCCGATATAGGTAACGAAGCGGATGCCGGGTTTGCCGTAATACTCGTTCAGCAGGTCGGTTACGATGAAGGTGATCGGAAACGCGAGCACGCCCGTCGTCATGACCACCGTATCGAACTGCTGGCCCAGGATCGTGAGGGTAAAAGGAAGGTCGAAAACCGTGAAGAACTTGCTCGCGGTCGCTTCGGCCAACACGAGTGCCGCGATGAAGATGGCCGTACAGACCGCGAATAGCTTCTGAGGGCGATCGAGGGTGTATTCGGTTTGCATCCCGGAACAGCAGGTTTCACGTTGTCGGGAGCGCCGCAACGTTATGGTTTCGAGAGCAGCTTCCTCCAGTGTGAAACTGACTTCGGGGAGCGCCGGACTGGATCGGGTCGTCAATCATCCTGTTGCTCGCGTAGTAGCTCCAGCAGGTCACAGAGTTGCCGGTGCTCCTCCGAGGAGAGGGATTGTGTCAGCGAGGCAACTTGTCCTTCCACGTCATCACGCATCCGCTCCAGCAATTCAACACCCTTCGGTGTAAGGGCAACTTCCACAACGCGGCGGTCATGTCCGGCCCGCGCCCGGGTCACGTAACCACTCTGCTCCAAACGGTTCAGCAAACGAGTTACATCGGGTGTGCGGTCGAGCAGGCGTTGCCCGATCTCACTGCACGTCAGCATCTTTGGATGGCTACCCCGCAGGATTCTCAGGACATTGTACTGCGCCGGAGTGATGCCGTGTGGGACCATTACAGCGGAAAGCCGACTCATGATCCAGTTTCCAGTTACGATGATGCTAAGCAGCGATTCCTGGCCAGGTGAAGTGAAGTGATCTTGCTTGATACGTTCAGAGAGTTTCATGTGGCTGGAAACCGGAACAGCAGCCTGAGGCGAGATTTGTTGTTCTAACAAGTACTTACCCGATGACGAGAGACGCGTTCCGCTATCTTACGAACATGATGCCGGGGGTACAATAGTGTGTGGGGCATCAATGCCAGATTGCCTGCCATTCTAGAGAGGAGTGAGCAGACATTGCGGAAGCGCAACAGATCCCCGGACGGTCTGATGACGACGGGTGTCCCAAGCGGCAGTGCTGGAGGGAGCAGCGATACCGAATCAGAATAGGCGGCGTGCTCCGGTACTCAGGCTACCGGCATCGTGAAAGCGAAGGTGGACCCCTGGCCCAGCCGGCTTTCAATGAGAAGCGAGCGGTTGTGGGCGCTCAGGATATGCTTGACGATAGCGAGACCGAGGCCCGTCCCTCCCTGATCTCGCGAACGGCTCTTGTCCACACGGTAGAAACGCTCGGTGAGGCGGGGGATATCCTGCGGGGCTATGCCGATGCCGTTATCCGAGACGGCGATCCTGACCTCGCTGGGAGAGTCCAGCGTGAGCGACACGGCTACCCAACCGCCCGGATCGTTGTATTTGATGGCGTTTTCGACCAGGTTGACGAGCACCTGGCGAATGCGTTCGCGATCACCAACGATGGAAGGCAGGTTTTCCGCTATGTCAAGCCGGAGCGTAATGTTCTTGCCAGCAGCCGTTAGCTCCAGCGACTCCGTGACTTCACGGGCGACCTGACGAAGGTTAAACGGCTCGGGGTTTAGTTTGAACTCACCCGTTTCGAGCCGGGAGATTTCCGAGAGATCGCTGGCGAGTATACGCAGCCGGTTCGTATTGCGGAGAATTTTTTCGAGGAAGGCCCGGTTTACCCGCTCGTCTTTCATGGCGCCGTCGAGGAGCGTCTCGGTGAAGCCCTGAATGGTGAAGATGGGCGTCTTGAGTTCGTGAGAAACGTTGCCCAGGAACTCACGCCGGTAGTTCTCCATCCGCCTCATCTCGCTGAGTTCCGTCTCCACAGATAACCCCGTGCGGTATACCTGCCAGATGAGCGCGTTCATTTCGTCGCCCGACGGAAGGTGTGCGGCTTCGAGGTCCTCAAACTTGCGCTGCCGGATCTGCCGGAGAACGCCCCGCGCGAGTTCCATTCGAGGAACGAGGAGGCGATAGACTACGGCGTAGGTGAACACCCCGAGGGCGAGTACCCACACGAGGGCCGCAATAAGCGATATCCGGAATGAAAAGCCCCACCCTAGGAGAACGGTCGCCAGCGCGAATGCTACTACGGCAAGCGCGATCTTAAGGGAGAGCTTGTTCATCCTGAGCGGCACGCTTCTGAGGAGAGGGATGCGAACGGAGACACGCGACACCTTGCCCACCTCCGGTCGGAGCAGAAGGGGGGCCGTTTGTTCGAGCGCATCTCTCATGTCCGTATCACTATTCGGGGTGAGGCATGATCCGGTGGGCGGAATGCCTCACTTCATGAACCGATAGCCGACTCCTTTTACGGTTTCGATGTAATCGCTGCCGAGTTTCTCCCGGATCTTGCGCACGTGGACGTCCACCGTGCGGTCGACGACAAATACGTCGCGTCCCCAGACCTGGTCCAGAAGCTCCTGCCGGGAGAACACTTTGCCCGGGTGAGATGCGAGGAAGTATAGTAACTCGAATTCCTTGCGCGGGAACCGGTGCTCGAGCGTTTCCTCCTCGTTCTTCTGATAGACCAGGTACCGGTCGCGGTCGATCTCCAGGTCATGGATCTGCAGCAAGTCGGGGGGTGTCTCGTACCGCTGGACTCCCCGGAGCAGTGCGCGTAGCTGGCTGAGCAGGACGGGGATGGATACAGGCTTGCTCAGGTAGATGTCGGCTCCGACATCAAGGCCTTTGATCTGATCCTCTTCCTCGGTGCGTGCCGTGAGCATGAGCACCGGCGTATTTCGGAGGAAGGCATTCCGGCGCAGGCGGCGGCACACCTCGATGCCGTCCATCCGCGGCATCATCACATCGAGGATCATGAGGTCCGGACGCTCTTCTTCGGCCACATCGAGCGCCTCGATACCATCTCGGGCGAGGACCGTGTCGTACCCTTCGCGGTCTAGGTTGTACCGCAGGAGATCAAGAATATCGTCCTCATCATCCACGATGAGGATTTTAGACGCGCCTATACTGGGTTTAGTCATGGTATCCACTCGGCGGATATCGAGCAGCCTACGTGAACGATAGACCGGGGTCTGGTAACACTTAATTTACACAGGCTTGCACGAAACCGGCATTATGCTAACGTTAAGAGTGCGCGCCATCATGTGTGAAGACTGTGCGGATGCCACTGACAGCATATGATGGTCGACCTTTCGGCGCGGGTGCACCGAGACCATGATCGCCGAGCAGGGACGGGCGGGTGTGACTCAATCGTATATTTGGACTCGGCTGCCCCAAACAGACGGCCCATGCTCCCAGGATTGAACAACGCCCGCGCCGACCATTGCGAATACTGAACGACCTCTTTGAAAAGAACCGTGCCTGGGCCACCCGCATCATTGCGGAGGACCCGGACTTTTTCCAACAGCTCTCTCACCAGCAAAACCCGGAATACCTGTGGATCGGCTGCTCGGATAGCCGGGTTCCGGCGAACGAGATCGTGGGGCTCATGCCGGGGGAGTTGTTCGTCCACCGCAATGTAGCCAACGTGGTCATCCATACCGACCTGAACTGCCTCTCGGTTCTCCAGTATGCGGTGGATGTACTGAAGGTGAAGCATGTCATCGTTACCGGGCACTATGGATGCGGCGGCGTGAAGGCGGCTATGGTGAATGGACGATTCGGGCTGATCGACAACTGGCTGCGCCACGTACAGGACGTGGTCAAGAAGCATACCGATCAACTTTCGCGGATCGAGGACCCGGAGAACCGGCTCGACCGGCTCTGCGAATTGAACGTGATCGAACAGGTACTGAACGTCTGCCAGACGACGATCGTGCAGGATGCCTGGGAGCGGGGCCAAACGCTTTCCGTTCACGGATGGATCTACAGTATCCGTGACGGACTTCTTCGGGACCTGGACGTCACGGTCATGCGCCCGGACGAACTTGCCGGTATGTACGAGCGGGCTATCGGAGCGAAACCGGCGCTCGCGTGACCTTTTCCGTGCCCGCACTCCTGCGGGTAGTACATCCAGGAGTGCCGTGACGCGGTACCCGGCAAATCCGGCCATCCGGCAGCATCCGGCTGCGGCGTGGCTCCCGCTGCGCCGCCCAAGGGCCATATCATTGCTATATCGGGGCGGAGTCTCTATCGTTCCAGTCATGGACTGCGCACACCTCTTACCTATCGCCTCGGATATCTCTATGCCTCTTTCTCTACGCATGCTCTTCGTCATGGCGGCGGCCGTGGTTGCTTCGGCGGGTTGCCGGAATGAAGCCGACACCGTGGACCAGCAGCAGGATGATGGCTGGGAGCTGCTCTGGTCGGACGAGTTCGACTACACGGGACTCCCCGACTCGACCCTGTGGAGCTATGACGTGGGCGGACACGGCTGGGGCAACCAGGAATTGCAGTATTACACGGAGCGGCGCCCGGAGAATGCCCGCGTAGAGGACGGCCACCTGATCATCGAGGCCCGGCGCGATGGGTGGGAGGGGCATGAATATACGTCGGCGCGGCTGGTGACCAAGGGGAAGCGGGACTGGACGTACGGGCGAGTGGAAGTCCGGGCCAAGCTGCCTTCGGGACGTGGCACCTGGCCGGCTATCTGGATGCTGGCCTCGCAGCGTGAATACGGGGAGGCGTACTGGCCGGACAACGGCGAGATCGACATCATGGAACACGTCGGGTTCGATCCGGACGTGGTCCATGCCTCGGTACACACGCGGGCCTATTACCATTCCATCGGTACGCAGAAGACGAGCACGATCTCGGTGCCGAGTGCCCGGTCCGACTTCAACGTGTATGCGATGGAGTGGACGCCTGAGGAGATCCGGGCCTATGTGAATGGCGAACACTACTACACGTTTGTGAATGAGCGCCTCACGAATCCGGATGCCGGATACGAGGCGTGGCCTTTCGACCGGCCGTTTCACCTCCTCTTGAACATCGCCGTGGGTGGGACCTGGGGCGGACAGCAGGGCGTGGATACGACGATCTGGCCGCAGCGCATGGAGGTGGATTACGTCCGGGTGTATCAGCGGGAGCAGCATGGATTGTAACGGGGGTGTAACGAATCTTACAAAATTGAACGTGTCGTGGAGGGAAATGGGGGAGCGGCTGGATGGCACATTCGAAGTACGAATGACGAAGTACGAGTGACGAGTGGATGGCACACATTGCACACGGAAGTATGTGTATGCGGTTGGGGGATGAGACCTGACAGGTTTTGGAAACCTGTCAGGTCTGAGTAGGAGGCCGTCGGTACTGTTCATGGCACAGATGGAACACGGAATGCGGGTTTGGCGCGGGTGGGGCAGGGGAGGCATGGGGCTCTCGTGGTTTGATTCGGAGGGATCAACCAGGGAGGGTACGGAAGAAGGAGGGCTGTGTCGAGGTTATTCTGATAACCTACATATGTGTTGGAGCGGTCGGCAAAACCGGAAAGGGGCAGCGATCGGGAGGAAGCACGCTAGTGAATTGGGGACACCCTCAGTCGCTGCGCGACCGCTCCCACGAGGGAGTGGTTGGGCTTTGCCGGACAGTGCCGTGGTAGAAGTCTTTCGGGTTGTGCTGGCTGGATGCCTGGTCGGGGTTGGTATTGCGTCCAGGAAATGGCGCAGAGCACCGGCTTAGTCTGATTTCGGCCTTTACGGGAGTGCTCACGCCAGTGAGGTAGGTAGTCCTTCAGGTTGTGCTGCCTGGATTTACTTCGTCGGTCGCTCCGCTCGCGTCCATTTATGGGAATGACGATGAGGGAACGTATGCATTCGCTCAGGCCATGCGATATTCCTGATCGTGTGCGGACAGACTCGTGCCTAGTTGGAGCGTAGCGGTAGTTCCGACCGTCGTAAACATCCCCCTGCCTTGCTCCGCTGGACGCGTCGCGAGGTGTCCCCCTTCGAAGGGGGATTTTGCTTTGGCGGCTCGTGTCCAAGGAGGGGTTTGTTCAGGCAGGGTCAGATGGGTGGGCATGACCTGCCCATGCGATCAGGGCCGGGAATGGACTCAAGAGGGGGTGAGCTTTGAAGCAGGCCGTATCGCTCTGTTTGACGGAGCTAAGGGGTTTCCTTGACGCGCATGCGTCAGGAGCGGGTAGACGCCTACGGCTCGTGCACTGCGTTCGCAGTGCCCCCATGAACGTATCCTCGTATCCGGAGCGGGTAACGAGGTGCTATTACTGAACGGTCTGCGCCCGGAGGATGTCTCGGATCTCGGCCAGGAGGAGTTCCTGAGCGGTAGGCGCCGGTGGAGGGGCCGGTGCGGCGGCTTCCGCTGCTTTCTGGCGCATCAGTCGATTCATCCCCTTGACGACGAAGAAGAGCGCGACGGAAACGATGAGGAACGAAACAATCGCATTGATGAAGACGCCATAGGTAAGGACCACGGCTCCGGCCTCCTTAGCCGCATCAGCGGAGACGAACGTCTGCTCGGTGGGGTTGCGTAGAACGATGAAGAGGTTCGAGAAATCGGGCGCCTGGAAGAGCGCGGCGATGAGGGGGGTGATGATGTCTGCTACAAGGGAGGAGACGACGGTGCCGAACGCGGCACCGATGACGATACCGACGGCGAGGTCGATCATGTTGCCCTTGAGGGCGAACTCCTTGAATTCCTTCAGCATGTGAACCTCCGCGATGGTGGACCGGGGGGAAGTGACGGCGTCCCAGGAAGCACCCCGGAGAGCTGAGCGGGAGCAGAACGCCGGCTCTAAGTTACAGTTCACATGCTATTAACACAATATCAGTCCTATGCTGTGATAACGGGTCGTCCGGATCGATCCTGGTCGATCCGGACGGGAGAGGACGGATCACGGCCCACTACGACGGGGCACACGCCTGCACGGGCGCTCGGACCTGCGCCTTTATCATCGCCAGGGAGAACTGCCGAGCAGAAGTGATACCCCCATAAAAACACGAAAAGCGCCGAATCATTTCCTGCGGCACCACTTCAGTATCACTCGGTCGATGGCACATCCTCCGAAGCTGCGGGTTTGTTATCTGAAGGTTGTATCCAGCCCTGGCCATCACCAGTCTGGATCGCGCTCTGATCCGGTGGAGCATTGGGAGTAGCCGTCACCCTGATTTCCGGAGGAGCATACGGGGGCTCAGAAATCTGGCGGCCTACTTCGTGGGCCTGCAATTCGATTCTGAGTCTCTTCAGTTCGAGTGCATTCGCACGAACCTCGTCGTTCATGCGGGTGAATGCGTCCATGCTCACACTGGGATCGCGCATGGCGATCAGGAGTGTGTTGTGCCGCTCCTGGTAGGCACAGTAGGTGTCGGCGTACCGCTTTGCCCACTCGCGGTACGGGTTACGGCCGCCAGGGGACGTACCGAGATAGTGGATGGCTAGAATCATGGCATTCTGCATGGTCAGGGGGTTCAATCGACTTCTTCACGTGCAAGAGGGCTAATGTCTCACCGACTCGCTCTTTATATACGGTTCATAACTCTTTGTGAAACAAGTTACTACCCGGTATTTGCACGACGGTTACAGGTGTTCGGACCATCGGGCATTCGAGGTGTGAATGGTGAGGGGGGTATGCGCCAAGGAAATGATGCGTGGCCCTGGTAGGATCTGACTTTGGTCTTTACGGACATGCTCACGCCAGCGGATAGGTAGCCTTTCAGGTTGTGCTGCCTGGATTTACCTTCGGTCAGTCACTTCGTTCTTGTCCGGTATTGCTTGCGGTGCCGGAGAGGCTCGTGGCGTATTTGGAGCGTAGCGGTAGTGCTGACCGTTGTAAACATCCCCCTGCCTTGCTCGGCTGGACGCGTTCGCAAGGCTGTCCCCCTTCGAAGGGGGATTTTCTCCTGGCTCGGATGATAGTAAGTCCTGAAGGTTGTGCTGCCTGGATTTACTGTGTCGGTCGCTCCGCTCGCGTCCGCCTTCGCGGGTATGACGGTGAGGGGAAGGTATGAGGTGAAGGTGAGCCGGGTTGCCGCATTTGAGGATCCCAATATGGTTCCCTGGTGCCTATGCGATCAGGGTGAGGACTGGCTCATGGGGGAGTTGGGGCTTTGGTTTGCTCGGGGTATCGGGTATTGCTTTGCGGGGCTGACATCCTCCTGCCTTGCTCCGCTGGACGCGTTCGCAAGGCCGTCCTCTTTACCTTCGGTCAGTTGCCTGGCGGCTCGTGTCGAAGGAGGATTTTGTTCAGGCGGCTCGTGTCCAAGGAGGATTTTTCAGGCAGGGCGCGGCACCGCTATGCTCGTACTGGAGTGGAGAGGTTCTGGAGGCGGATCGGACGAGGCTTTCGACTCTGAGCCGGGGCTGTGTTCAAGAGAACAGTCCGGGGCGATCATGCAATGTCTCCATTGATCCCTTGTGTGCGACCAGGGGGCCGCGTGGATTGGTGGGCCTTGCCCTCCCGGGGTTTCGAGTTCCGGGAGGGTGTGCCTTATGACATTACGGAAATCGTTCTTAGCGGGCGTCGATGACCTGGCCGGTTGCCGTTCCTTCTACGCTTTCGCGGTAGGCTTCGGCGACCTGACGAGCGGGGAGGCCGGCGGACGGGTCGCTGCCCATCTGCTCCAGTGTCTCGGAGACCCAGGGCGGGCTTACTACGTTGATGCGGATGCCACGGGGGAGGTCCAGGGCGGCGGCGCGGACAAATCCCTCCAGTCCGGCATTCACGAGGCTCACGGCGGCGCTGCCGGGGGCCGGATTGCGGCTCAGAATGCCGCTGGTCAGGGTGATGCTGCCGCCCTCGGTGAGGTGGGACAGGGCGACGCGGGCTATGTTGATCTGGCCCATGAGCTTGTTGGAAAGGCTGAACTGGAAGTCCTCGTCGGTGAGCTCAGTCACAGGCTTCCATGCGGCCGAACCGGCGGCGGAGACGACGGCATCGACGGGGCCGACTTCGCGGAACAGGGCTTCGATGGATGCCTTGTCGGAGATATCGACGCGGTGGTCGCCGCTGGTGCGGCTGGCGGTGATGACGTCGTGGTTGCCGGTGAAGGCGTCCGCGATGGCCTTTCCGATGGTGCCTGATCCGCCGATGATGAGTACGCGCATAGCTGGTATTCCGGTCTGGTGAGCGCCGCACGGGTGGGCCTTGCGGCAGTTGGGTGCTGTCAGATGCGACTTAGTAGCGGATGAGGGGAATAGGTTACAGGTTCGATTCGCTGCCCGCGCATCCGCCGCCCGGTCCACAGAATATGCGGTGGACCGTCCCTTCTCTCATCAGCCGGTACGAACCAGGGCTCTTCGCGTTCGCTCCTCGGGATGCTTAATCAGCATCGTGCTTTCGGTCGTGTTGACGGTCCTTCTGAATCTTCTGATTCGAGGGTGTTGCGTGCCGTCAGGTTATGCAGGTGGGAGTGCCGTGTCGTGAGGAAAAAGACGCGGCATGTACGATCCCGAACGACACCGGCGGCGGTCCGTTCGCCTGGGCGACGTGCGTTACACGGAGCCGGGCGTGTATTTCATTACGGTTTGCACCTACGAGCGGGCGTGCCTGTTCGGGGAGGTGGTGGAGGGAGGGGTGCGGTTACATGCGTTCGGGGAGATCGTTCGGGAGGAATGGGAGCGGACGGGCGTGGTGCGTCCGTACGTGGCGTTGGATGCGTTCGTGGTGATGCCGAACCACGTGCATGGAATCATCGGGATCGTGGGGGATGGCATGGGGCCTGTGCAGATTGCCAAGAGCGGTGGTTGTAGGGGCGCAGCGCGCTGCGCCCCTACGACGGTACGAACTAACGTCGAGGCCGGATCGCTCGGGGCAATCGTTCGATCGTTCAAATCTGCCGTGACGAAACGGATCAATGAGGTGCGGGGGACGCCCGGTGCGGCGGTGTGGCAGCGGAATTATTGGGAGCACATCGTCCGGAATGGGCGGGATCTGGAGCGGATCCGGCGGTATATCGCGGAGAATCCGGGGCGGTGGGGGGAGGATCGGTATTATGAGGGGTAGCTGTTGATACAGGGGTGACGCCGGTCCGAATGGTAGGGGCGCAGCGCGCTGCGCCCCTACCATTCGGACCGATATAAAAAGAATGCCCGGCCTCCTTGTGGGGGGTCGGGCGCTCTCGTTATCCCTTCTCTATCTATCAACCGCAGCCGGTGGTGCTGCCGCAGTTGGGGCAGCTGTAGCAGGAGCCGGCCCGGACGGTGATGCTGCCGCAGCTGGGGCAGCTGGGGGCGTCTTCCTGGCTGGTGAAGGCCGACTTCTGGCCGACGGTGGGTGCGGTGCGGTCGGCGGTGGCGAGGAAGGCTTCTACGGTCTGGCCGACGAGGGCGCTGGGTGGATCGACGGGCTTATCGAAGCTCATCTCCATCTGGACCTGGTCGTAGGCCGGGCCGCTGCGGTCCACGACCTGCGCCACGGCCTCGCTCGGGCTGATGGTCTCCTCTTCCGCGACGGCCGACGTCCCCAGGAACTTGAGGGCGAGGTAGCGGAAGATGTAGTCCATGAGGGACTTGGCGATGGGGATCTGCTTGTTGTTCGTGAAGCCACTGGGCTCGAAGCGCATGTGGCAGAACTTGTTGCAGAGGTCCTCCACGGGGACGCCGTACTGGAGGGCGATGCTGATGGAGGTCGCGAAGGCGTCCATCATGCCGCTGACGGTGGAGCCTTCCTTGGCCATCGTGATGAAGATCTCGCCCGGCATCTGGGTATCCGGGTAGAGACCGATGGTGAGGTAGCCCTCGTGGCCGGCGATGCTGAACTTGTGGGTGATGGACGGGCGTTCGTCGGGGAGCCGCTTGCGGATCGGCTTGTAGACGATTTTTTCGACCTCCTTTTCGATCACCCTGACGAGTTCGGGTTCCTTGTCCTTCACGGCGCCGTCGCCGGATACTTCGGCGGCTGCGGCTTCGGTTTTGCCCTTGGTGTTGCCGCCTTTGGTGGTGGCGAGGGGCTGGCTGCGCTTCGAGTTCTCGCGGTAGATGGCGACGGCCTTGAGGCCGAGCTTCCAGCCCTGTGCGTAGGCATCCATGATCTCCTCGACGGTGGATGCCTCGGGCATGTTGACCGTTTTGGAGATGGCGCCGGAGATGAAGGGCTGGACGGCGGCCATCATCTTGAGGTGGCCGCTGTAGTGAACGGCGCGCTGGCCTTTGAAGGGCTTGAAGGCGCAGTCGAACACGGGCAGGTGCTCCTCCTTGAGGTGCGGCGCGCCTTCGATGGTGTCGTTGGCGTCGATGTACTCCAGGATGGCCTTCCGCTCGTCTTCGGTATAGCCGAGCTGCTTGAGGGCATCCTTGACGGTCTGGTTGACGATCTTGAGCATGCCGTCGCCCTTGCCCGCGAGGAGTTTGTACTTGACGAGGGCGATATCGGGCTCGATGCCCGTCGTGTCGCAGTCCATCATGAAGGCGATGGTGCCGGTGGGGGCGAGCACGGTGGCCTGGGCGTTGCGGTAGCCGTGGCGCTCACCGAGGGCGACCATGCGGGCAGCCGACTCGCGGGCGGCTTCGAGGAGGTACTGCGGGCAACTCGGGTGGATGTTTTCGACGGCGGCCTGGTGCATGCGCATGACCTCCAGCATCGGCTCCTCGTTCTCGGAGTAGCCGTCGAAGGGGCCGATCTTCGGGTTGGCCGCGATCTCGGCGGAGCGGGCGTAGGCTTCGCAGTGCTCGATGGCCATGATGGCTCCGGCGACGGCGCGGCCCTCGTCGGAGTCGTACGGAATGCCCATAGCCATGAGGAGGGCACCGAGGTTGGCAAAGCCGAGGCCGAGCGGGCGGTACTCGTGCGAGTTCCGGGCGATGGATTCGGAGGGGTAGCCGGCGTTATCGACGAGAATCTCCATCGCGGTGATGAAGATGCGGCTGGCGGCACGGAAGCGTTCGACGTCGAAGCTGCCGTCCTCGCGCTGGAACTTGCGCAGGTTCAGGCTGGCGAGGTTGCAGGCCGAATTGTCGAGGAACATGTACTCCGAGCAGGGATTGCTGGAGTTGATCGGGCCGGAGTTCTTGCAGGTGTGCCAGCGCTGGATGGTATCCTCGTACTGAACGCCGGGGTCGCCGCAGATGTAGGTGCCTTCGGCGATCTTGTAGAGAATATCGTGGGCGTTGACTTCGTCGACGACGTTGCCATCGGTGACGGCACGCAGGGCGTACTTCTCGTTCTTTTCGGCGGCCTCCATGAACTCGTCGGTCACGCGGACGGACTGGTTCACGTTCTGGAAGGCGACCGAGCCGTAGGCGGGGCCGTTGAAGGAGCCGTCGTAGCCCTGCTCGATGAGAGCCCAGGCTTTCTTCTCCTCCTCCTGTTTGGCGACGACGAAGTCCATGACGTCCGGGTGCCAGACCTTAAGGGTCTGCATGATGGCGGCGCGGCGGGTCTTACCGCCGGACTTGATGGTGCCGCCGGTAGCATCCTGGACGCGCATGAAGGAGACGGGGCCGGAGGGTGTGCCGCCGCCGGAGAGCTTCTCGCGAGAGGAGCGGAGCTTGGACCAGTCCGCACCGACGCCGGAGCCGTACTTGAAGAGGCGGGCGCTCTCGCTCATGAGCTGCCAGATGTCGTCGATGGAGTCCTCGACGGAGATGATGAAGCAGGCCGATGCCTGCGGGCGCTCGTAGGGATCTGCGTTTACGACCTGCTTCTTCTTGAAGTCCCAGGCGTAGATCGTTTTGCCGCCAGTATCGTGGACGCCGTACTGGTGGTAGAGGCCGACGTTGAACCAGACGGGGGAGTTGAAGGAACCGTACTGGTTGACACAGAGCCAGGTAAGCTCGTCGTAGAAGCGCTCGCCGTCCTCTTTCGTGGCGAAGTAGCCCTGTTGCACGCCCCAGTCGGAGATCGTGCGGGTGACGCGGTGGACGAGTTGCTTGAGCGAGTTCTCGCGGCCACCCTGGGCGGGGTGCTCACCGGAGCGGGCCAGGTCGCCGTAGAAATACTTGCTGGCTACGACGTTGGTAGCGAGCTGGCTCCAGCTGGCGGGGAATTCCACCCCCTTCTGTTCGAAGATCGCCTTGCCGGTGTGGTTCTTGATGACGGCATCGCGCTTCTCCCATACGACGGAGTCGAACGGGTGTACCCCTTCCGTCGAGAAGACACGGTCGATGGTCAGTCCTCTGGAGAGCTGCCGCGTGTCAGGGAGTTGCACGTCCGTCGGATCATCTGCGAACAATGAAGTCTTGTCTTTTCTCTCGGCCATGGCGTGCCTCTGGGTGGATCTTGATGGGCGGCGGGCAGGGGCCAGCCTGATATATCTGATGCGAAAATCGCTGTCGAGATCCCGTTCGACGGCTCCGTTACAGGGTGCCGTCCGGGGATGAATAACGGTTTACCACCTGGTATGGTAAACCGTCGAGGGGGAAGTTTGTCCCGCTACTGATAATTAACCTATGGGGGAGGGATGCTTGCAAGTAGTTTTTATCCACAGAATGCACACGGCTTTTTTCCGCACCTGCGCCGCGCATTTTGTCTCAAAAAGCGCACTTCAGGCTGAATTCAGGCCACCAAAAACCGCTATTGTGGCGCGTCTTCCGAAAATCGTCCGGACAGGGACCTCAGTTATCCACATGGCGGGCTCAAAAACGTATCAATTTGTCCATTTCCTGCCACAATAACGGACAATATCGCACGCTGCCCCGGACGTGCTTTGAGTGAGGGAAGCAAAATGCCCCGGCCGATGGCCGGGGCATGGGATTGCGCGGTGCCGGCTGCAACCTGATCGAGAGGCGCTCCGCTTTACCGAACCAGGATCATGCGCCGCGTGAGGATCCCTGCATCGGATTCGAGGCGGTAGAAATAGACCCCACTCGGCAGCGAGCCCGCGTTAAACTCGACCTCATGCGATCCTGCAGCCCGCAGCTCGTTCAGCAGCACGGCTATCTCCTGACCGAGTGCATTGTACACGGCCAGCCGCACCCGAGCCGGCGCGGGCAGTTCGAATTCGATGCGGGTGGTGGCGCTGAACGGGTTGGGCCGGTTCTGCTCCAGCGCATACCTGCGCGAGGTATCGTCCCGGGGCTGGTCCGCCGTCCCGATCAGTCCCACGCGCAGGGTGTCCTCCGCCACCCCGTCGCCATCGGTATCTACGAGGATGTCGATGGCGCTGCCGGTGGCGGTCCAGTCGGGCACGATCCGGTGGGTTGTCCCCTCGGCCAGACGGATCCTGCCATAGTCGTAGCGGGCGTTCTGTTCTTCCGAGGTCCACTGCAGGAGGAGGTCGTACGTCTTGGCACCGCCACCATGCCGGATCTCGAGATGCTGCCCGTCCAGGATCCGGATAGCGAATGAATCACCGGGGGCGAGCGCCCCGTTGAGGACCGAAAAGACCCGTTCCTCTGTACTGGTGACGGCGAGGCCTTCCAGGTTGACCGAGGTAGCCTCGTCGTTCGGGTTGCGCACGCTCAAGCCTTCGTGGAGCGTGAGCACGTCCGACTGGGCCGGGGCAGCGCCGCTCCGGTGATACCGGTACGCCCTCTCCTCGCCGAAGACATCTACCTGGACCAGCGTATCCGGCAGGTCTGTGAGCCAGATGGTGTAGGCGTCTGCAGGCAGGAAGTAGCCGATCGGCGGCTGGTACGCGTCGGTTGGCGGGATGATCGGATGCCCGCCGGAAATGGTGCCGAAATCCAGACCATCCGAGAAGCCTATCGCCTCTCCGGCCGCGTTCTCGATGCGCGTCCCCGCTCCGGGTGTGACGTATACCTCGACGTAATCTGTTGACGCCGCCCTGGCAGACTTCCCTGCCGCCACGGATGCCGTTTTCGCCAGCGTCGGCTGGAAGGCGTAGTTCACCGCTGGCGTGTAGAGGAACATGCCCTGGCTCTTGTCCCGTCCACCGTAGGCACCGCGGGTGTAGTTCCCCTTCCCTTCGTTGGCCATCGTGTCCACCCGGATGCGCAGCGACGCGTCGAACGGGTTATTGTTGTCGTAGATGTAGATGTGGGCCACGTGCGGCTCCCCTTTCGGAAAGTCGATCCGGTAGGGCAGGACAGCGTGCGCAGCGCCGCCGACGTGATTCCGCAGGTACAGCACGGAAGCGTCCGGGCCGTCGCTCGCCAGGACGTCTTTCAACTTCCTCAGCGTCTCATTGGGGGTGTCATTCCAGACCTGATTCACGTGCCGGGCCGTCTCGCGGCCGTACTGGGCGGTCATCATCTGGTTGACTGCCATCCGGTGCTGGTCGCCCTTCCGGGCGGGATCGAGCGTCAGCTCGACGAGGTTGGTGAACGTTTCGGCTCCGGGGAAGGTGGCGGCGAAAAGTGATGGCGCTGCGAATGCAAGCGCGCTCGAGGTGGCCATACCAAAACAGGAGCCGCCCCAGTCCCCTTTGACGGCGCCCCATCGCCACGTGGCAGCGAAACGGGGGAACAGGCCGAGGTAGCACTGCTCCGGCCCAAACGTCTGCACGAACAGCGGCCAGTCGGGGAAGTCGGCCGCCCGCGCGTTCATGGGCGGGAGCACGAAGTGGAACGGGTAGCTCTCATTCGTATGGGGGTCTTTGCCGAAGGCGTAGTCGAATCGGCTCCACCACGACTCCGGCCAGATGTTGTTGCCGGAGTTAGAGAAACTCCAACCGTGCAGGGCCGGGTGGAAGAGCTCGTAGGTAGAGTCGGGCCGGACCCGGGCGAGCACGTAGCCACGCACCTTGAACCGCTCGCTCATGGCCTCGAGGGTGTAGTCGCTGGCCATGACGGTGATGCGGCACTTGAGGCAGAGCGTGTCCGGGACCACCCACTCGTAGCGGAGGGAGTCGGCGGGGTAGTCGGTGACGATGGCGGTGTTGGTTATGCCGTCGTCGGTGCTGAAGTAGACATCGACGAGGTCGAGCCCACTGGACGTCCAGCGGATCTCGTAGGAGGAGCCCGGCAGCAGGTGTTCGTCCTTTGCCGGCGCCGTCACCGCCAGTGCCTGATTCAAAACAGCACGCCAGGCTTCCGTTTTGCCCTCCGGATTCGTACCGGTGCCAACGATCACCCTGCCGTCGTCCGACACGGCCTCTGCCGACATCAGCGTCCAGCCGGTGAGATCCAGACCGTATTCATCTTCAAGAACAGCCCTGAGCGCGCGCAAGCCATCCTCCTCGGTCCAGATGAAGGCCTCGTATCCGTTCGCGCTGCTGCTCTGACCGACGAGGACGGAACCGTCTGCCGAGACGCCGTATGCCTTACTGAAGTAGTCTCCGCCCGGGAGGTCGCCAAGCCCCTGCATCCCCAGACCCTCTATCCATCGATAGGCCTCTACTCGAGCCGGCCCCTCGCTGTACCCGGCAACGACCGCGCCATCCGGGGACACATCGATGGCCCAGCTAGCGGTGGACGCATCAGCGAGGTGCCCGAGCCCGACCATACCATCAACCGCCGTCCAGCGGAACGCTTCGGGGCCACTGGCGCTACGGCTCATTCCGACGACGGTCTGCCCATCGGCAGAGATGTCATAAGCAGAACTGAACTCGGAGTCACCGGGGAGATCGCCGATGTGGGTCAGGTTGCCTCCCGCCAGGCGAAAGGCGAGGGCGCCCCAGTCGCTGGCATCGACACCCACCAGCACCTGTCCATCTGCCGATAAGCCGCAGGCAAACCGGTCGTCGCCGGTAGGAATGCCCAGCAATTGGGGACCGTCGGCCGCCGTCCAGAGAAAGACCTGTGTATCTCCTTCGAGTTCGACGTACCCCGCCATGGCAGAGCCGTCGGCAGAGACAGCACAGGGGACGCTTCCGCTGAGCCCGATTCCCTGCAATCCATCGATTTCGGTCCACCGGAAGGCTTCGTAGCGGAAATCCGTGTCCATGCTGTATCCGACTACGACCGCACCATCCGATGATACAGCAACCGCAGCGCTAAGGGGATCCTGGGGTATCAGACTTCCCAGCCCGTGAAATCTGGCCTGCTGCGCGTGCGCAGGGACATCCGCTAGAGACAGGACCAGGAGCGCACCGAAGGCGAGCTGGCGAACGCAGGAACACAGACGAAATCTCATGAGGAACTACAGTGAAAGGCTACTCTCGGCGCTTTTCAGGCTCTGAGCTTCAGTTCGATGTTGGACAGGATAGCGTTGGAGTAGTCACCTTTGGCGGTCACATTCGTCGCCAGCCGTCTTTCCGAAACCACCCGCACCGTCGTCTCCTCGGGATTCACGCCGATCACGGTGACACGGACGACGCCGCCCCAGCTGACCATGGAGGTGCCCTTCTTCGCGATGATCATGTAGGTGTTGTCATCCACCTCGCTGGCGCTCTCGATCTGGAGCCCCGCTTCGATGATGGCTTCCCGAGCGGCATCGAGGGTGCTGTCGTAGTCGGATTGGAACGTTCGGGCAAGGCCGGCGTGAAGCGGCGCGTTCTGCACGGATTTGGGTGATGCACAACCCGAAACGGCGAGCAGTAGCACGACGAGCAGGGTCAGGACAGACGTGTTTGACATGGTATTTTCTTCCTTCACGCGAATCGATTACAGGATCGAGTCTGGCCCGGCCTGCGCCCTCTGCTCGGGTATGCGGAGCCTGCCGGGCCTTGTTTTTCAGCGGTATATTGTCGATATATGGCGGACGTAGCCTCGCGCGAACCCGAGGCCGCTCGTCCCGCTCTGGCGTACCTATAGCAAAATTGCCGGTGAGCGGATCACGCCCGTATCATTTCTTCGAGATCTTCCGTCTGCGTTTCTCCGCTCGTATGTCTGCGCCCGAACCGGCATCCGTCACTGCGCTACTCGAAGCGGCTCGCCAGGGTGACAGCCAAGCATTCGATGCCGTGTATCAGGAGGTCTATGACGAATTGCGGCGACTGGCGCGGATGATCCGGCGTGGACGCGCCGGGGCGACGCTCAACACGACCGCGCTGGTGCACGAGGCGTACCTGCGGCTCGTCCCGGCAAGGAATCTGGCCTGGGGGGACCGCATGCACTTCTTTCGGGTGGCTGCTCGCGCCATGCGCCATGCACTCGTCGAGGTGGCCCGCAGGCAAATGGCTGACAAGCGGGGGGGAGGCGCCATGACGGTCTTTTTCGACGAGAACGTACATGCCACGCCGGTACGCGTGGAGGAAGTGCTCGCGCTCAATGACGCCCTCGCACAACTGGAAGCACTCGATCCTCGCCAGGCGCGCATCGTTGAATGCCGCTTTTTTGCAGGCTTGAGTGTCGAGGAGACGGCCGAGGCGCTCGGTGTCGGCCCGGCGACCGTGAAGCGGGACTGGCGAGCGGCCCGGGCCTGGCTCGTTCGCGCCTTGAGCTAATGCCAGATCCCTACGAAACGAATCGACGGAACGTCCACATGGATGCGCAGCGCTGGCATCAGGTTCAGTCACTCTTCCATGCAGCGCTCGATCTTCCACCGGAAGAGCGCACCTCTTTTCTAGAGGAGGCCTGTGGCGGAGATAAAACCCTGTACGCAGAGATCGCATCCCTGCTCGAAGCAGATGCCAGCCCGGCTCCCCTTCTGGATGGCGGAGGCGTCCTGGCCGAGATCCTAAGTGAAACGGACGACGCAACCCACCCCTCCATGATCGGCCCGTACCGCATCGTGAAGGAGATCGGGCGCGGCGGCATGGGCACGGTCTACCTGGCCGAACGAGACGCGCCCTTCCGCAAGCGGGTTGCCCTCAAGCTCATCAAGCGCGGCATGGACACCGACGAGATCATCCGCCGTTTCCGGTATGAGCGCGAGATCCTGGCCCGCCTCGAGCATCCCCATGTCGCCCGACTCCTGGACGGTGGTACCGCTGAAGACGGGAGGCCATATCTGGTCATGGAGTATGTGGACGGTCAGCCGATCGACCGGTACTGCGATGAACGGAAGCTCAGCGTGGAGGAGCGCCTGCGGCTTTTTCAGTCCGTCTGCGAGGCCGTCCAGTACGCCCACCGCAACCTGGTCGTCCACCGGGACCTGAAGCCGTCGAACATCCTCGTTGATGCGCAGGGTTTTGTGAGACTGCTTGATTTCGGTATTGCGAAGCTGCTCACCGATGAACCGAACGGGTTTACGAGCCCGGTGACGCGGACGGGTGTCCGGATCATGACGCCGGAGTACGCCGCGCCGGAGCAGCTGAAGGGCGAGCCCGTCACGACGGCCACCGACGTCTACGCACTGGGGGTGTTGCTGTACGAGTTGCTGACGGGACATCGCCCGCACGAACTTCAACGCACCGGACTGTCCGAAAGCGAAAGTCGCGTGGTGTTCGAGGCATCCGAACGCCCGTCCAACGCCGTCACGAGAACGGTCGAACGCCGCCGTTCGGACGGCACGTCGGAGAAGATCGGGCCGGATGAGATCAGCAGGGCTCGGGCTACGAGTGTGGAGCGCCTGCAGCGGCGGCTCCGGGGCGATCTCGACACGATCGTGCTCGCGGCGCTTCGACCGGAGCCCGAGCGGCGGTATGCATCGGCCGAGGCGTTCCTCGAAGACATCAAGCGGCACCTGGCGGGTCTGCCCGTAGCGGCTCGGGGCGACTCCCCGGGGTACCGCGCCCGCACCTTCATACGACGGCACCGGTTCGGAGTGAGCGCGGCCGCAGCGTTCGTCGTGCTCGTGACCGGGTTTGCGGTGACCACGGCTTTCCAGCAGGCCCAGACGACGCGCGAGCGGAACATCGCCCAGCAAGAGCGCGAGCGAGCAGAAGAGACAGCCGCATTCCTGGAAGACCTGCTCGCATCCGGTGATCCATTCGCGCAGGAGCGGATGGATACGCTGCGTGTACAGGACCTCCTGCATCGGGGGGCCGCACGCGTACAGGAAGAACTGGAAGGTCGGCCGCTGGTGCAGGCCCAGATGCTGAACGTGATCGGGCGCGTGTACCGAAAGCTGGGGCTCCAGGACGATGCCGAGCCGCTCTTGCGAAAGGCCCTGGAGATCCGGCTGGGCCTGTTCGGCCCGCAGCATCTCGACGTGGCCGAGAGCCAGCACGAGCTGGCTGCCCTCCTCTACGAACGCGGTGACTACGATGAAGCAGAGCGATTGAGCCAGGCGGCGCTCGAAACGCGACGCACCCTGCTCGGACCGGAACACACCGACGTAGCAGACGCCGCGAGGCAACTCGCCTATGTGCTCAACCTCCAGGGGCGGCTGGATGAAGCCGAGCAGCTTCACCGCGAAGCCCTCGACGTAAGCCGCCGCGTGCTGGGCAACGAGCATACCTCGGTGGCTGTCAGCCTCAGCACGCTGGCCTCCCTTCTGGAGGATCAAGGGGATTACACCGAAGCGGAGTCGCTCTACCAGGAGTCCCTAGCGCTCCGGCTGAGGCTCTACGGAGAGGAGCACCCGAGCGTTGCCGTGGGCCTGAACAACCTGGCCGTCCTGCTTCGCAACCAGGGACGGTACGAGGAAGCCGAACCGCTGATTCGCCGGGCGCTGTCCATCAACCGAGCGGTGCTCGGCCCCCGGCATCCTCACACCGTCGATAACCTGAATATCCTGGCTACAATCCTCCGCGGCCAGGGTGACTACGAGGCCGCAGAACCGATCTTTCGGGAGGTGCTGCACCTGCGGCGTACGTTACTCGGCCCCCATCATCCTGCCCTCTCCATCACGCTCGATAGCTATGCCGCTCTGCTGAAGGCCAGCGGGAAATACGACGAGGCGGTGCGCGCCCAGCGCGAGGCCATCGCGGTCGCTCGCGCAGCGCACGGAGACGAACATTTTGCGGTATTCATCACGACGTCCAAGCTCGCCGGTATTTTCCAGGCACGTGGAGATGCAGTCCGGGCGCGCGACCTGTACGAAGAGGCCCTTGCCCTGGGTATGCGCGTGCTACCCGATGACAACCTGCATCTCGTACTCACACGTATGAGCCTGGGCACATGCCTGACCGACCTTGGCCGGTACGCCGAGGCTGAACCCCTGCTGCTCGATAGTTACGAGCGCCTTCGCGAGATGCAGGGACCCGAAAGTAACTTCACCAGCGCTGCGCAGAAGCATCTCGCCGCGTTGTACGAGGCCTGGCAGAAGCCGGAGCAGGCGTCCGGGTATGCGACTACGCCCGGGGACGAGAACGCCCTTTGAGCCCGGTACGGTGTATGCCGGCTATTGCCATCCCCATGCGGCACAAATGAAAAAGCTCCGGCTGAGAGACCGGAGCTTTTCTATCAGAAGTTGTGGGCCGACTACCAGGACTTACACGTCGTCTTCGTCTTCATCGTCGATGTAGAAGGGTTCGTCCTCTTCTTCATCGAACTCGTCGTATTCATCCTCGTCGTCGAAATCCAGATCTTCATCATCGAAATCTTCATCCTCGTCGAGGTCGTCGAACTCGTCAAAGTCGTCATCCTCGTCGAAGTCGTCGTCGTCCTCGTAGGCTACGGGAAAATCGAGGACGTCTACCTCCTCGGAATCGAACGGTGCAAATAGCGTCATCGTTCTGGGCAAGCTAGTTGGATGAATCGGGCAGAAAGGCGGCCGCCCTCATGCTCTTTTCAAAGCAGACGGAGAATTACGCATTGGCTCCGAGGCAAAACAAGGGGAGCATGAAAAAATCATAGACCTGTAACGCGTGCGCCGAAATGCGGTTATATGTTGGCTTCCCGACCTATATATTGAGCCATTCCCGCCGATCTTTCTGCCCTCCGGGGCGTTCCCGGGTACACGATACAGATTCATACGAGGCGAACAGGTTTCCACAATCATGAGCGATTTCAGCGAACGCAGCGCATACCCGCATCCGGATGAGTTCAAGGTGATGCGGCCCGAGTACACGGAACTCGAGGATGGGATGGTGGAGGCCTCCATCACGATCTCTCCGTTCAAGGTGACAGGGCAGAGCGTCACGAAGGCAGGCGCCCGCCGGGCAGCGCTGTACGAAGCCCAGAAGACGTACCGTTCCTATCATCCTTCGTACCGCGTCGAGAGCCCCTATCCGGACACGTTCACGGACCGGGAGGGCCAGAAGTGGCGCCGCGTGCCGCCTCACCAGCGGGATAAGTTGGGCGATTACCTCTTCCAGGATGCCGACGGCGAGGAGGACTCGACGGACATCGAGACGATGCTGATGTGGGACGTGCGGCCCGCAAAGCAGGAGGAAGAGGAAGCGGCGTGACGCACACGATTTTCTGATGGAAGGCGCTCCCATTGGTGGGAGCGCCTTTTTGTTTTCAGGGGGGTATGTGTTCAGATGAGGCACGAATGGACAATGGGTAATGCGTAATGAGGAATGGGCGCCAGAACCTGAAAGCCGGCCTCGCACCTCCGGTTTTCTCGTGATTACTCATTACGCATTCCTAATTTTTCATTCGTACCGCAGGCTCGTTACCGGATCAGCGAGGGCGGCTTTGACGGCCTGGTAGCTGACGGTAGCCAGGGCGAGGAGGAGGGCGAGGCCGCCGGCGATGAGGAAGATGCCGGGGCCGAGTTCGATGCGATAGGCGAAGTCCTCCAGCCACCGGCTCATGGCGAGGTAGGCCAGTGGTGCGGCGAGCACGAAGGCGATGAGTACGAGCTTGAGGAAGTCCTTCGAGAGGAGGGTGACGATGCCGGCTGCCGATGCACCGAGTACCTTTCGGATGCCGATCTCTTTGGTGCGCCTGGCCACGGTGAGGGCTGCCAGACCCAGCAGGCCCAGACAGGCGATGAGGACTGCGAACAGCGTGGCGTACCGGACAATCTGGCTCCATCGCTGATCGTCGGCATACTGGGCCTGCATCTGGTCGTCGAGGAACTGATACGCAAAAGGCAGGTCAGGGGCGGATTGGCGCCAGGTCTTCTCGAGCAGGTCGAGCGTTCCGGGGATGTCGTCGGGGCGGATGCGAACGAACAGGTAGTGGTACTTCCAATCCGGGTTGAGGGTGAGTATCACCGGCCCTATGGTTTTATAGAGCGACTGGAAGTGGTAGTCCCGAACCACACCGATGATAACGGGCGCGTTTTCCGGACTGACACCAGGCAGACCGGGGATTGGCTTCCCGACGGGATCGTCCAAGTTGAAGGCACGTACCAGCGCTTCGTTGACGATGAAGGAGTGTGTGGTGTCGGTTGCCAATCCGGGGTCGAAGTTGCGGCCCGCTATGAGATCAAGCCCCAGAAAGTCCAGGTAGTTGGTCTCCACGCTGAACACGTTGATCGCGTAGTGCTTGCCCTCATACTGGAATCCGACGCCCATCGAGCCCGTGTTGCCCAAGGTATTGCCGGTGGCGGTGACCCCGACGACTCTCGGCTGGCTCTGCAACGCATTGCGGAACCGCGCGGCGACCTGACTCCCGTCCAGGCCCTGCAGCGGGATGACGACGATCTGCTCCTCATCGAAGCCCAGCTCTACCGAGCGCGTATAGGCAAGCTGGCGCGTCATGATGAGGGCACTGACGACCAGAAACACGGAGAGGGCAAACTGAAACACGACCAGCGATTTCGTAAACGCGTTTGATCCGCTGAGGCGGAACCGGTTGGTCAGTATTTCAACAGGTCGAAAGCCGGACAGGACGAGAGCGGGATAGCTCCCCGCCACCAGACCCGTAAGAAGAACCAATCCGACGAGCATAGCCGCGATGGTCCAGTCGGCCGTGAAATCGAGGCGTAGCGTCTTGCCCGTGAGATGATTGAAGACGGGCAGAAAAGCTTTGACCAGCAGCAAACTCAGCAGCAGGCTGATCCCACTTAGCACGAACGCCTCTCCCCAGAACTGCCCCATCAACTGTAACCGCCCGGCTCCTATCGCCTTGCGCACGCCGACCTCTCTGGCACGACGCACTGAGCGCCCGACGGAAAGCGTCATGAAGTTGATGCAAGCGATGAGCAGGACGGCCAGAGCAATGCCGGAGAGGATATATGAGTAGATCGGACTGCTGTCGCTTTCCAGGTGGATTTGCCGGATCGGCTGGAGCCGGTACGTCGGTACCTTGCGTTCATCCCCGATGCCCTCCTCGGACTGCTCGGTGGTCTCATCCCGATGGTACTTCTCAAAGAAGGCTGGAAACTTGGCTTCGGTATTCCGTGCGGTAGCCCCCTCGGCAAGCTCGACGTACGTCTCGGGCGTGAAAAAATTCCAGCTATCCGCCCATTGCCGGTAAAAGTCATTGTCGGCCAACAGCTTTTGGAAGGAAAGCAGGATCCCGAACCGGATGGTGGAATTGCCGGGGACATCTTCCGCCACGCCGGTCACGACAAAGTCCTCAAAGGTCTGGTCCAGACGGATCTGAAGGATCTTTCCCGTAGGATTATCCTCACCGAAATACTTCCGGGCCATGCTTTCGGTGAGCACCACGCCGTCGAGACCGGCCAGCGCAGTGGCAGGATTTCCGTGTCGCAGCGGGAATGTGAACACCTGCAGGACAGACGGATCCGCAAACAGCACGTCTTCTTCTATGGCATCGGCAGATGCACCTGCCGCGCGGACGTAGTGGCGCTCCGGGACGAAGCGAACGTATTGCACAATCTCGGGGATGTCGGCCTTGAGCGCGGGGCCAAGAGGAATCTGAAGGGTGTGCGATCCGCTACTGATGCTGCCATCGGAATTGATGGTTGCTTCCTGGATACGGTAGATCCGATCGGCCTTCGTATGGAAACGGTCGTACGTTCGTTCATCACGAACATAGAGGAAGATGAGCGTGCAGAAGGCCAGCCCCACAGCCAAGCCAAAGATGTTGATGGCGGCGTAGCCCTTCTCCCGGAGCGCGTTGCGCCAGGCGATCTTGAGATAGTTCTTCCACATGGAAAACATAACCCCGAGTTCAGTTTTGATCTGATGACGCCGCCTGAGCTTGCCCCAGTAGACTTTCCGGTACTCCTCCTCCGCGCCGTCGTAGTCGCCTACCTCACGGACGGCTTCCCAGAAGGCTTCTTCTTCGGGGATACCCTGCTCTACGGCGTGGCGGACGTGGTCGCGGACGTGGCGCTCCAGCTCGTCCAGATCCTCTTTCTGGAAGCCCCGACGCTGGGCGAAGTAATGGCGCCAGGTGGAGAGGGCGGTTTCGAGGTTGAACATGTTCGTTGTGAGTGGTCCGTTGTTCGTTGTTAAGCGAAGCGAGCGTTCAGCGGACCATGGACAAATCACTCAGGGTGTAGCCGGGGCCCCAGAGCCGAGCGAGCATGGCGTTGAGTTCGAGCCAGTCGCGCTTCGTAGCGTCCAAGGCTTTAAGGCCTTTTGCGGTGAGGCGGTAGTACTTGCGGTCGGGGCCGGACTCGGAGGGTTGCCAGAAGGCTTCGACCAGGCGCTCGTTTTCCAGGTGGTGGAGCATGGGGTAGAGCTTGCTGGCGGTCCAGCGCATCTTGCCGCCGGAGAGCTCATGGATGCGCTGGATGATCTCGTAGCCGTACATCTCACCCTCGGCGAGCAGGGAGAGCAGGAGCGGCTGAATGGAAGCAGCGACGAGGTTTTTGGAAAACATGGACGGTACAGGTGCGGGCTGGTATATCAGATTCTGATATACACTATAACAACTTCTGATATAGCGGGCAATAGAACGTACTCAGGGCCGAATGTTTTTTGCTCGGGCCTGTTATGGTGAGCACCGCACAGGCTGATGGTTTTTGATTTTAGTCCGGTAGTGGACTGTGAAGCAGTAGACGCGAGATTTCCTTCGGTAATCTTCGATTTCGCGTCTCTACCCGACCTCCGAGTTGATCCTATACCTCCCTCCCATTACCGGATCTATTCATCGAAGATCATAAGCCTGCGGCTACACAGAGACGGGTGTGGGTACGGGTGCGCGGGTACGGGCGCGTTTAGCAGCGGGTGACGTGCAGCATGTGAAGCAGGCGGGGTACGTAGACGAGGAGTGTGAGGAGGAGGTTCAGGCAGAAGGGACGGGTGGCCCCGGCGCGTATGTGGATGGCGAGGGGGGAATCGGGAAGGCGAGGAGAGTACGCACTTGCCGATTTTGGATTGCGGATCCTTCGACAAGCTCAGGACACGTTTTTGGATCGGGTCGGCTGCGCTGCGGTTATTTTGAGACCGGTTACCGGCTGCCGGAGGGTTCGTTTTCTTCGGCCAGGATGTCGTCTTTGATGCGCATGAGGTAGGCGAAGGCGGCGTCGTGGTCGTTTGGGATCTCGCCCTCGAGGATGGCTTCTCGGATGGCCTCCTTGAGCCTGCCCACAAGGGGGCCGGGTTTGAGGCCGAGAGCCTGCATGATTTCGAGGCCGTCCACCGGAGGCTGGAAGTTGCGAAGGCGGTCCTTTTCTTCCACTTCGGCCATCTTCTCCTCTACCCGGTCGAATCCCTTGAGGTAGCGGCGGACGCGGCGGGGATTCTGGGAGGTGATATCGGCGCGGACGAGGAGCATGAGGTCGTCTACGTTGTCTCCGGCTTCAAAGAGGAGACGCCGGACGGCGGAGTCGGTCACGTTCTCATCAACGAGAGCGACGGGGCGGTGGTGGAGGCGGACGAGTTGCTGGACGTACTTCATGCGCTCATCGCCGGGGAGCTTGAGCTTATTGAAGAGCTTCGGGATCATGCGGGCGCCCCGCTCCTCGTGGCCGTGGAACGTCCAGCCCGTGCCCTCCACGAACCGCTTCGTACGCGGCTTGGCGATATCGTGAAACAGCGCGGCCCAGCGGAGCCACTGCGTTTCCTCACACGGCCTCCCGGCTGTCAGTTCGGAGACATTGTCCAGGACCTGCAATGTGTGGTAGAAGTTGTCCTTGTGGCGCTGCCCATCTACTGTCTCCACGCCCTTCAGGGCGACGAGTTCGGGCAAGATATACGCGAGAATGCCCGCCGATTCGAGGATCTTGAACCCGACAGAAGGCGCCGGGGAGCAGATGATCTTCTGCAGTTCGTCTGTGATACGCTCCTGGCTGAGAATCCGCACACGTTCGGCGCGGTCGCGCATCGCCTGGAAGGCGGCATCGTCCACCGTGAAGCCGAGCTGAGCGGCGAAGCGAGCTGCCCGGATCATGCGCAGCGGGTCGTCATCGAACGTGCGGTGCGGCTCCAGGGGGGTGCGGATGAGCCGCCGTTCGAGATCGCCCAGCCCATCGAAGGGATCGATGAGTTCGCCGAACCGGTCCGGCGCAAGGTTGAAGGCCATCGCGTTGATGGTGAAGTCGCGCCGGAGTTGGTCGTCCCGCAGCGTCCCCTCTTCCACGATGGGTTTGCGGGAGTCCCGCCGGTAGCTCTCGCGGCGTGCGCCGACGAACTCCAGGACGAGCGGCTCGCCGCCGGGTCCGTTCTGCAAGCGAATGGCCGCCGTTCCGAAGTTGGGATAGACGTGCGCCGTCACCCCGCCCATGTCTCGCGCGACGGCTTCGGCGAGCCGGATGCCGCTGCCCTGTCCAACCGATACAAAGTCGATGTCTGTCGTGAGGCGCTCCAGCAGTACGTCCCGCACGAAACCGCCCACCACGTAGACCTCGATCCCTTCCCGTTGCGCTACGGCACCCACGGCACGCAAAACGGGGGTGAAGGGATGATGCTCGAGCAGTTCCGTAGGAGAGACCATACTACCAGGGTTGAGTTCAGGGAAATATACGCAGAGTGAGAAGCGACGTTCAGACACGAGCAGGAGACGGCACGCCGTGTCCCTCGAACCGGACACATGGAAAAGAGAAATCCGATTATACGTCTAGGCCGTCGAGGAGATCGGAGGCGGGCGGGGTGTAGTCTTCCTGGAAGAACTCGAAACAAACGCCATCGACGACCTGCGCGAGAGGGTCATGTTCGATGATGACATCCTCGTAGGTTTCATAGCAGCGGAGCGCCGCACGACCGATCTCCAGGGTTTCCTCGTCTACCGGAACGATGCAGTCGATAACGTCTTCGGGAGAGCCTTGCAGATGTGGCGCACGGCCGGGTTGCGGCGTGGCGGGAAGGGTGAAGAAAGCAAGACGCTTCAGATACGACGCGCCATCTCTACGCAGGGCGCTGTAGACGTGCTTGACGGCAGCATGCCCGGCGAGGTGATCCCGGTGGCCACTGATGCCGTGAATGGCATACGTGACGATCACATCGGGCCTGACCCGCTCAATCTGTTGACGGATCACCGCCTCCAGAACGAGCGGATCCAGCTCAGAGAGCCCGCCGTCTTCAAAATCCAGCACGGTGAGATCCGTCAGGTCCAGCACACGTGCGACGTCCTGCATCTCCCGGTAGCGGATTTCGCCCATCTCCTCTCTGGAGTAGCCAAACTTCTCGCGCTGCTTGGTCGCTTCTCCTCTCGTCAGGGTGAGCAGACAGACTTCATGCCCCTGACGCCGCTGCAAAGCGAGGACCGGTCCGGGACCGAAGGACTCATCATCGGGGTGGGGGAAGACGTACAGGATGCGCGCCAAGGGAAGTACGGGTGATGAGAGGTAGGCGGTGAAAGCCCGTCACCTGCGTGGGTGCCTCTGGCTTTCGGCTTCACGGACTGTTGCCTTCAAACGCCCCACCCCTTTACTCCGGTTCATCCTTTTCAGTGACAATCTCGTGGAAAACGATCTGGCCGGTACGGAGCATGCGGCGCACGTACGGGTGACAGAGCTTGCACCGGAGCCCGAAGGTGACGTGCTGCTGGAGATCAACCACACTCCGGGCTCCGTGCGCGTCGGCGTTCGCTTTCAACTCGGCAAAGGTTTGCTGGAAGCAGTAGCACCGGTCGATTCGCATAGACCTTTACCGGCCTTCGCGGCGGAAGGTGATGTAGACGGGTGCAACGCCGGCGGTAAACTGGCCTACCTGCGCTCCATTGCGATCGTGCAGCGTGACCGTACCGGGATCTGCATAGCTCGGAATGTGGCTGAGGTAGAGGTGATCCCGTAGACCATCGTAGGCCACAGCTCCCAGGTCACCGCCGGATATGGGTCCGATTTCTGCAACGAGACGGTTGGTTTTCGTGTCGATGCGGAGTACGCGATTTCCTTCCTTGATGACGTATAGTTCGCTCACTTCGGAGGCATAATAGGCATCCTGGCCGACACCACCGGTGCCCAGTTGTGCGTCAACATCGATGCGATCCGTGACGGTCCCGGTTTTCCCATCGAGCACGACGATGGCGCCATTCGTCCGGCCCACCGGGTTGAAGTTCTCGTCGTACAAGGTCGTCCCGGTGCAAACGACGAACACGTCACCGTCGCTGTCCGCCTGCACATATCGCGGTGCGTCGCACTCCAGGTCAACGGTTTGAACTACCTGGTCCGTCTTCGTATCGATAACGACCACGGACTTCGTGATATCGAAGGCGCCCGTGGTCACGTAAGCGCGGTCGCCTACGAGGGCGATCTGCTCTGCATTGCCGCCCACTTCTACCGTATCGATGGCTTCCAGCGTCCGCGGATCGACGATGGTGACGAACGAAGGGCTACCGTAGTAGAAGGTCTGGCTCGTCACATACATCTTGCCGGGGTTGATGAGCGCCATATACCGAGGGAGGCGCACTCGGATGGAATCGATGAGGGTGTTGGTCCCGATGTCATAGACGTGTACGCGGTCGCCGTTGTTGGCGGTCGCGTAGAGCCGCCCACCAAAGAACTCGGCGCTCTGATAGATGGCGCCATGGCCCCGGAAGGTCTCGGGGGTGGACGTGGCTCCCGTCACCGGGTCAAAGATCGTGATGGAGCCGCTGCCGCTTCCGAAGACGCCCTGGTTGGTAACATAGACACCGGATGTAACGATCTCCTCGTCCTCATTCCCCAGCAGGTCACAGCCTGTTGCGAGGAAGAGCAGCAGTGTCAGAACGGGCAGGCAGAGTTTGTGCGCTAGAACGTGAACCGATTTCATGGATGTAGGGTGATCCGGTTAGTGATTGGCGTAAGGCACCTCGATGAGCAGCCGTAATCGTGCATGGCGAGGCGGCATCGGGTAGTTTTCGATGACGGCATACCGGGTATCGAGCAGGTTTTCCACCGCCAGCGCGAGTTGCGTCCGGAGGCTTCCGAAACGGTGCTCCAGGCGAACCTGGCCGTCGAGAACGATGTAGGGATCGAGATAGAACTGCTCGCCGCCCGACGTATAGCGCCGCCCCATATAGCGGCCATTGAGATCCAGCCGGACAGGCCCCAGGCTTGCACCGGCATAGGCCTTGAGCGCCTCACGAGGGATATACCGGATCTGGCGGCCATACGAAACGGCATTCGGATCGGAGCGGTCGAGTGCCTGGACGAAGGTGTAGACGATGCCACTATGTACGCGCGCGCCTGCAAGGGGCAGGCCGCTGACATGGTAGCCTGCTTCGAGACCACGGCGGAGCACCCTGGTAACGTTATCCGGCGTCCAGTATCCGGCTGAGGCAGGCAGCCATACGATTTCATCCCGCGTGCGCCCGGCAAAAGCGGTCAGTTCAGCGTAGCCGTGCGCGTGCCGGACCAGAAGCCCGCCATCGACATTCCACCCGCGTTCGGGGCGGAGGTCCGGGTTGCCACCCGGCGTCCAGTAGAGGTCGTTCAGGGTGGGCATACGAAACGCCCGGGCGGCGCTGGCCTTCAGGTACAGCGCACGGGTTGCGAACGGCTGGATATTGAGCCCCATGCGGGGGCTGAGCGCGACGTGGGTACCGGCGTCATGAACGAAGTAGGCATCCGCGCGGAGCGCCGGGTAGAGGAGGAGCCGTCCGTAGCTTCCGGTTCCGGAAAGAAACGTACCCGCCCGGATCTCCCTGGCCTCGTCGCTGAGGTCGGGATGGTCGGCAGCGGCGTAGCCACCCGACACGCCGCCCGACAGGAGCCAGTGCCGCCCCCAGGCAACGGCAGCATCCGCTTCCAGAGCGCCGGTCAGGGTGCGCCCCGTGTCATCGGTGCCGAGCCCGGGATGCAGGTAACGCAAGGCGCTGCGCTGAACGAGCCCGCCCACGTGAAGCGTACCCCAGGGAAGCCGGACCCGGTCGTCGGCCCACAGCCGGAGGGATTCGTCCCACTGCCGTTCGCCCTGAGGCGGCGTTCCGGCCGCCCCGGGAAGCCCCCGTTCGGAATCCGTATACCAGCCCGCAATCTTGAGGTCGTGAAGCCCTGCTCTGAGGCCGAGCGCAGAGTAGAGCGACGCTCGCCGGCGGTCCGCTCCGGCACGGCGGACTGCGCGAGTCGTGCCGATGGTGTACGGGAAGTCTCCTGCCGCCCCCTCGTATTCGAAGGCCGCAACGCCGGAGATTTTACCCTGACCGATCGAAGCCAGGAGACTGCCTGTGCGCTCGCCATAAGCCCCATAGCCCCCCATTGCCCGAACCACTGGTGCGGAACCGAGGGCAAGCGTCCTCAAATTCACAACGCCACCTATCGCATCCGTGCCGTACAGCGCCGAGCCGGGACCGTGAACAACTTCAGTGGACTGCAGCAGGATCGTTGGAAGAAGCGAAAGGTCAAGCTGGCCGAGTTGCGGGTCTGCAATACGGTGACCATCCAGCAGGACGAGTGTTTGCGAGGCACCCGTACCGCGGAAGGAAACAGACGCGAGGCCGCCATCTCCGTAGCGTTTGATGAACAGCGGCGTGCGCGCGTCCAGCAGATCGGCCACGGAGGACGAAGCCGAAGCCTCGATCGCCTCATTATCCAGCACCGTCACGCGTACCGGCGCGAGCGCGGTAGCGGTCTCAACGCGGGTGGCAGTGACTGTCACGTCCGGCAGGGCGACTGTGGAATCGGGAAGCGCCTGCCCGAAGACCAGCGACAAGCAGCCGAACGAGGCGGCTGCGAACAGAAAAAAGCAGCGGAGAGCCATAAAAAAGCCCCGACCTCAATCTGCGAGATCCGGGCTGCTGCTCTCCGAGCGGGCCATGTATCCGGGCTGCTGCGCAACCCTATCCCTCCGGGAGTAGACGCCACAGACCTCAAGTCCCGGAGGTAGTCGGCACGACACGTACTGGCAGGTCTCCTGGCTCACCGCGTTCGACTCAGGGTCGAGGTCCGGGACTCCACGTCCGGCCTTCCCACACCTGCCTTACAAGAGCAAACGGTGCAGTGACCGGGCGCTTCTACGCCTCCGGATATACGCGGTCTACAGTTGCGGGTACAGCTCCAGCATGGGCCAATTTTAGATTTGGGACTTTTGAATTTTGGATTGGAGCGACAGAATGCTGCGCTTTCCCAATCCAACATCTAAAATCCGCAATCCAAAATGGATTCACTGGATTCCCTTTTAACCGCCCCCGATGGTGCGCGGGGCGGAACCAGACGTGTATGCGAAAGAACGATGCTAAAGTAACATGACCTCGAATCAAAGCCAAGAGGTTCACAGGTTCTTTTCGAGCACGAGAACGAAGCCCGTGTGACGGAGGAACGTCACGCATTCGCCTTATTTTAGTGTGTTCAGGTGTTCGAGTGCTCACGTGCCATGGTGAATTGCCCCGAACACCTGAACACACTTCCACACTTGAACACTTCATATTAAGAGATGATCGCCTACGTATCGGGGAAGCTCGTCGAGAAGAAGCCGACTGAAGTCGTGATCGACGTGCAGGGGCTCGGCTACCGCATTCTGATTCCGACCTCGACGTATGAGACGCTCCCCTCGACCGGCGAGCGCGTCACACTGTTTACCCACTACTACGTGCGGGAGGATGCCCACCTCCTGTACGGCTTCTCCGGAAAGGCGGAGCGGGCCCTGTTCGAGACGCTGATCAGCGTATCCGGTATCGGCCCGAAGCTCGCACTGGCGGTGCTTTCAGCGGTAGCCCCGGCAGAGTTGCGAGAGCATATCGTGGGCGGCGATGTGCGCGTGCTGACGAGCATTCCGGGCATCGGTCGAAAAACAGCCGAGCGGATGATCGTGGAGTTGCGAGACCGGATGACCAGTCTGGACCTGATCGAGACCACAGGGACCTCGCCGCTGACAGGCGGCACGGAAGCGCGCGCGGCAGCAAGGGCGGATGCACTCGCCGCGCTCGAGAGCCTCGGCTTCAGCCGGGCCACGGCAGAGAAGAACCTGAGAAAGGTGCTCCGGGATCATCCCGGCCTGCAGTCGGCAGACGAGATGATCCGGCTGGCGCTCAGAGAGCAGGGCTAGCGGACCCTCTAGCGTGTTCCGGACCAACAAAACCCTCTCGCAGGAGGCCGTAGAAAACGGCATCCTGGATCTCGCCATTCAGGAAATAGCGCTCGCGGAGGCAGCCTTCGCGCTGGAAGCAGGGTAAGGCAGGTGTTTGCTACGGCCATCTTGGTATTGACCTACTCGCTTCTAGTACCTATAGTAAGCTCCCAAATATGTGAACACAGGCGCCGATACCCTGGCATCGTAACAAGGCACAGGAAACTCCGTAGGCGTCCGAGTCCGTTGATTCGAAAGGGCTTCCGTCCCCTCCTGCCTACCCTCTTCGAATCCAGATCAATCCCTCAGCCCCGGAAATAGAACGGCATTGCCACGGGGTATTCTACACAAAGGAGTCGCTATGCGTCGCGTATTGAAATGGGCAGGAATGGTCCTGGGCGGCCTCATTGTCCTCCTACTCGTCGGATTTGCCGTGGTGTTCGTCATCACGGATGGCCGGATAAACAGGACATACAGTGTAGAGCCGGCAGCAATCGCGGTCCCGTCAGACTCGGCCAGCATTGCCAGAGGCCGCCACATTACGGTCACGCGTGGCTGTATGGATTGCCACGGCGATAACCTGGAAGGAAAGCCTTTCATCAATGATGCAGCCTTAGGAAACCTGTACGCTACGAATCTAACGAGCGGGCAGGGTGGCGTAGCATCCCAGTACACGGATACAGACTGGGTGAAGGCGATCCGGCACGGCGTCCGGCCGAACGGGAAGCCGCTTCTCTTCATGCCATCGCAGGAGTTCACCGACATCAGCGACGAGGATCTGGGCTATATGGTGGCGTATATCAAAAGCCTCCCCGCCGTGGATAACGAGCTTCCGCGCAGTGAAGTCGGGCCTCTCGGCCGCGTGCTGTATGCAAGTGGCGAGCTTCCCCTCGTTCCGGCAGAGTTGATCCAGCACGATGCACCGCGTCCGAAAGCCGTCGAACCGTCTGAGACGGCCGAGTATGGGGCCTACCTTGCGCAGTCCTGCATGGGATGCCACGGGGAGGGGTTCTCCGGCGGCAAGATTCCGGGCACTCCGCCGGAGATGCCTATTCCGACGAACATCACACCGGACACGGAGACCGGAATCGGCGACTGGTCCGAGGCGGACTTTTTCCGGGCACTTCGTGAGGGGATACGACCGGATGGCACGGTTCTCAACGAGTTCATGCCGGTACGCCTGACCAAACAGATGACCGATACGGAGATCCGCGCCCTGTATCTCTACCTGATGAGCGTGCCGCCACGTGCGGAAGGCAACCGTTAAGCGTTCGCCGCATCAACATTGAAAAGCCCTGGCCGGTAGGTTTCCTGGCCAGGGCTTTTCTTTTTCTGCGAGCGTGAGGGCATAGCACAGGGCTGAACGGGCCGGGTGGCAGATCAGGTAGGCGTGATGTCGTGCGCGTCTGCCGGTGCCGACACTAATTTCGCGTAAAGCACATGCATATCGGAACCTTACAGGGGGTTCCGGCGAAAGAGGGCACGCCACTTTAGGGGCTATCAGCTGTCGGCTATCAGCGGTCAGCTGAACAGAAAGGACCCAAAGCTAACTGCTGATAGCTGACCGCTGACAGCCACCCAACCGTATGACCAACCTCAGAAATATTGCGATCGTAGCCCACGTCGACCACGGCAAGACCACACTGGTGGACGCGATGCTCTGGCAGAGCGGAACGTTCCGCTCCAACCAGGAAGTTCAGGAACGCGTGATGGATTCCATGGACCTGGAGCGCGAGAAGGGCATCACGATCATGGCCAAGAACACGGCCGTCTTCTACAACGATACCAAGATCAACATCGTCGACACGCCGGGGCACGCCGACTTCGGAGGCGAGGTGGAGCGAACGCTCCGGATGGTTGACGGCGTCATGCTCCTCGTGGACGCTGCCGAGGGGCCGCTGCCGCAAACCCGATTCGTGCTCCAGAAGGCGCTCCAGCTCGGCCTTCCCGCCATCGTCTGCATCAACAAGATCGACCGCCAGGACGCCCGCCCGCAGGAAGTGCTGAACGAAATCTACGATCTGTTCATCGACCTCGATGCGACGGAGGAGCAGATCGAGTTCCCGGTACTGTATGCTGTCGCCCGCGATAAGAAATGCACGACAGACCCCGATGGTCCGCTGGTGGACCTTCGCCCGCTCTTCGACACCATTCTGAAGCACATCCCTGCACCACAGGGCGATCCGGATGGCCCGCTCCAGATCCTCGTGACGAACGTGCAGCCGGATGCCTTCCTCGGGCCGCTTGCTATCGGGCGCGTGGTCAATGGGACGG
This sequence comes from Rhodothermales bacterium, assembly GCA_041690215.1. Classification (GTDB taxonomy): domain Bacteria; phylum Bacteroidota; class Rhodothermia; order Rhodothermales; family DASSAV01; genus DASSAV01. The sequence goes on along the minus strand of JAWLHQ010000004.1, from coordinate 303,357 downwards.
TTCGGAATAAACAGCGTGTGTCGCTGTGCCACCGTGACGGCACGACGAAGACGGCGCAGGTAACGGCGCTCTTCCAGTACGAGGGGCTTCAAAAGGTGCAGGCGGACGAAGTCGGTCCGGGTGATATTATCGCACTCGCCGGGGCGGGCGGCATCGGGCTGGGCGAGAGCATCGCCGACGCGGAGAACCCACAGCCGCTCCCGCCGCTGCACGTGGATGAGCCGACCATCGCAATGGAGTTCCGCATCAACGATTCTCCATTCAGCGGTCGCGAAGGGCAATATGTGACCTCCCGCAACCTGCGCGACCGCCTCATGAAGGAAGGTGAGAACAACCTCTCGATGCGGATCGAGGAAACCGACTCTCCGGACCGTTTCCTCGTCTATGGGCGCGGTGAACTCCAGATGGCGATCCTCATCGAGCAGATGCGCCGCGAGGGGTATGAGTTTGCCGTCGGCATGCCGCAGGTCATCACGAAGCAGATCGACGGCAAGCTGCACGAACCGTACGAGCGTGCGTTGATCGACGTGCAGGAGGAGTATATGGGTGTAGTGGTACAGAAGCTCGGGATGCGAAAGGGCATCATGACCAAGATGGTCAACCACGGCACCGGGCGTGTCCGTCTGGAATTCGAGTTGCCGAGCCGGGGGCTGATCGGCTACCGGACGGAGTTCATGACGGACACGAAGGGAACGGGGATTCTGACACACCTCTTCGACTCCTTCCGGCCGTGGGCCGGCGAGATCGTCCACCGGACGACCGGTGCGCTCGTGGCGGACCGAACGGGCAAAGCCACCTCCTATGCCATCATCGCCCTCCAGGAACGCGGCGAGTTGTTCGTGGCCCCCGCGGACGATGTGTACGCCGGGATGATTGTCGGTGAGAACAGCCGCGACGCAGACCTCGACGTAAACATCACGAAGGAGAAGAAGCTGACGAACATGCGGGCGTCCTCAGCGGACAACTTCGAAAAGGTGGTGCCGCCACGCCGCATGTCGCTGGAAGAAGCGATCGAGTTCATCCGTGAGGACGAACTGATCGAGATCACACCGAAGAGCTACCGTCTCCGCAAGCGCTGGCTTGACGTAAACGAGCGCAAGCGGCAGGCCATGCGAGCAGGTGCTACTGTGGAAGTATAGGCCGAGAGAGCGGAGAAGGAGAATGGATAAGGGTGGGAGTCACATGGCTTCCCGCCCTTCGACGTTTTACAGGTTCAGACAGAAACCCTGGCTACACTGGAGCGGCTGCGTAGAAAACGGCGGTCTCGGTTACTTGAACGGATACGTGCGCACTCAATGCTCCTCCGGCGTTATCGGGTGAGGAAGCACCGGTTTCCTGGCAGCAGGCAGAGGTGGGAGGGCGGCCGTGATGCCGTCCCCACTGGGAGAAACGGGACGAACTGCTGCGGTAACCGAGGGACGGTGGTTTGACCCTCGGCGTCCTTTGCGCCGCCATCGTGGATACCAGATCAGAAATCCCGTCACCGGCAGACTGGTTGCGATGAGGCTGGCAAAGAAAGCCAACAGCCTGCCGGGAAGCCCCAGGATGGCGCCCACGTGGATGTCGTAGTTCATGCGGATGAACTGATCACCGCCGTTGGCGTCCTCCGGACGGTCGCTGTGCAGGAGTGCGCCCGTGTACTGATCGTACTGGTAACCGGCATATCGGTAGAAGGTGCCTTCGTCGGGATATACATAAACCTCCACAGCAGCCTCCGGCGTTGCGGGTTCGTAGATCAGAACCCCGTGTGCACCCGCATGCTCAGCCAGGACACGCTGGTAGATCACATCGACCATAGAAGGGTTCTCTCCGCCCACCGGAACCGTGCTCTGCGCTACGACAGGGTCGGGCACGGATTCCCCGCCGCTGGCAATCCAGTAGATGCCCTGCTGCACCCAGGGAAACGACCAGACGATGCCCGTCACAGCGATGAAGATGAGGATCCAGGACATGTAGAAGCCCAGCACGTTGTGCAGATCGTAGTTGAGCCGCTTGGGGCTGAGCCGCCACGTGATGGCGAAACGCGACCGGCGCCCCTGTTTCGTAGTGAATACCTTCTTATTGGCCGGGAACCAGAGAAAAAGCCCGCTGATGAGCAGAACGATGAAGATCAGTGTGCCCGTGCCTACCACGATACGTCCGATTTCGTGCGGGAGGAGGAGCGACGTGTGCAGGTGAACGACGTAGGACCAGAAGCTGTCGTGGTATTCGTAGTGCTCCAGGATCTCCCCCGTGTACGGATTCACGGTGGCGCCGATCCAGTCCTCGTCGTCGTTCTTATTCCAGGACCATACCTCGTAGGCTCGCGCCGGGTCGGCGAAGCCAATCATGTACATGTTGTATTCCGGCCCCAGCACCTCATGCATAGCCGCGAAGACTTCCGTCGGCGGCACCCTGGAGGCGTCTGCCACCTCGACGAACCGTACGTCGCGGTCGAAGATGTCGAGCAGTTCTTCGGAGAAGGCGTACATGCAGCCCGTCGCGCCAACGATGAACACCACCAACCCCGAGGCCAGGCCCAGCCAGAGATGAATCTTCCCTATTGCTTGCCTTACGGTCATGCTACGTTCTTTCATCGTTCTGATTGCGCGTGCCTCCACGCAGGTCCGAGCGTCGCATCCAGCATCGCTTCGAGTTCGATAATGGCCGATGCCCCCTTCAGCAGCTCATCCATCTCACGAACATCCCCGGCGTCCAGCAACGCTTTGCTCGATCCCGCCCCGGAGACGCACGCGACGTTCCACAGGTGGGAGCGCGGGTGCGCTCCAGAGGCCTGACACATGCGGCTGACGATCGCCTGGAGCGAGCAGAACTGCTCCTCGTTGGCGCTGAGCAACAGGTTTCGAAAGCAGACTTCCAGTCTCCCGCAGCAGGCACACCGGAGCACGTAGCCCTGCTTTGTAGCATAGAGATACGGGCCGTCTACATCCATGATCTACACCCGGTTATCTGGAAACGGAACGGCGACTCAGAAGGCGTATCCAACGGTTAGACGGAAATTCCGGGGGGCTTCGGATACCCAGTAGTAGTACCCGCCCCAGGGATAGGGCGCCCCGGAAAAGAGGTATTCGTTCAGCAGGTTGTTTACATTCAGCGCGACGCTGAGCCGCTCGTTTGCCCACGAGATGCCACCGTCCAGCCGGAAATAATCGGGCAAGGGCTGCTCATTCCCGTCGAACGCATACCAGGCGGCGCGATCTACCTGCCACTGATAACCGAGAGAAATCCCCACCCCATCGAGCAAACCGCGACTCAGGCGATACGAGAGCCAGCCGTTCGTGACGTGGCGCGTCGAACCGGGGGTGGCGTTACCGATGGTCTCGGGGTTCGTGTCGTCCGTAATCCTGGAATCGTTATAGGCGTAGTTCAAGACGGCTTCAAGCCCACGGACGATCTCGCCGCGCACATCCACCTCTACACCCTGGCTCACGATCTGGCCGAGCTGGATGGAGAAGTCGGGGTGCTCCGGATCGCCGGTGAGCACGTTGTTCTTGGTAATGTGGTACGCGGATACCGTGGAATTCCACGCCCCGCCAAACCAGTCCCGTTTCAACCCCATTTCTATATTCCCTCCGGTGATGGGGTCGAACTTGTTCCCCGAGAAGTCCGCCCCGATCTGAGGTACATAGGCCTGATCGTAGAGCGCATACACGGATGTCTGCGGATCGATGGATACGCTCAAGCCGATGCGGGGCGTGAACACACGGTCGGACGCATACGAATTGTCCTCCTCCGCGCCGTAGCGGTAATCATCCCGGGATATCGTGTAGCGTCCCGCCAGGGTCAATCGCACCCGATTCTGCCACAGCTGCAACTCGTCCTGCACGTAAAAGGCGGCGTAACGCTGGGCCTCCTCATAGTTGGCACGGTCACGCAGACTCCGGGAGCGGTCAATCCTGGGTATGGAATCTGCAGGAAGCCCATATTCGGGGTGGTAGATGTTGAAACGCTCCGCACTACCGAGCGTGAAGTACTGACCGAAGTCGGCCAAGTAATCCTTGTTGCCCATATCGATCCCTGCCAGGATGCGATGGCCCACAGCTCCGGTCCGGACGTCTCCATTGACGTAAATCTGTCCGAGTTTATTCTCGCTGAACGCATCCCAACTGCTCAACCCTCGAACCATATTCCCTTCCTCATCGATGGATTCCGGCCATAGACTGGAGCCCAGCATGTTGTAATGAAAGTAGCCGAGTTGCGACGTGAGCTTCCATGTACTGCTCAGCCTGTGCGTCACGTTGAAGAACGCGCTATGCTCACCGATGAATGTGGGATCAATGGAAGGATCGGCAATCGTGAACGTGCGAGGTACGTCCTTGTAGCCTTCATTTGAGAACTGATAACCTGCGCCGGGGGCGAGCATCCGGGAGTACTGGTAGGTGTACTCGAGCGTAGCCGACGTGCGATCGCTCAGGTCGTAGCGCAGGACAGGCGCGATGGAGAAGCGGTCGTTGAAGTCGTACCGCACGAACGAATTCTCCAACTGTCCCATCAGGTTGAGCCGGTAAAGCAGCTTGCGATCTTTGCTCAACATGCCGTCGAAATCTGCCGTGGCGCGGTAGGTATCGAAGCTGCCCACGGCGACGCCGAGTGCCCTGCGTGTAATGCCGGTCGGTTTCCGGGTGACCACGTTATAAAAGCCACCCGGTTCGCCGCTGGCGAGCATGAATCCTGCGGGGCCCTTCACGAACTCGATCCGCTCGACCATGGACATGTCCTCGGCCAGCGGCCCCCAGGGCATGGAAACGTTCATGCCGTTCCGGAATGCCGAGATGTTGGTCCCCCGCATGTAGATGCGGGCGTAGTTGTCCCAGTGTTCGGCCCGGGTCACGCCGCTCACGTTGCGGGTCACCCCTTCCAGCATGTCGAAGATCTGTTGATCGGCGAGTACTTCCTGCGTGACCACCTGGATGTTTTGTGGCTGCTCGATGAGCGGCGCCTGGATGCGGAGCGACGGCGAAGGCCGGGCCACCTTGTACTGGTTCCGCTCCGCCACGACGAGCACTTCCTGGAGTTCCGCCACGTCATTGTTCAGCGTGATAGGAGGTATCCGTGTCGTTTCACCTGCCCGCACGTCTACTTCGACCTTCTGTGTCTCGAGGCCCACGTAAGACACGGCGAGCACGTACGTTCCAGGCCGTACACCCCGTATCTCGAACTCACCCCGAGCGTTGGTAACAGTGCCCCGGCTCGTGCCGAGCACGGCTACCGCGATCGACTCCACTCCCCGGCCATCGGACGTCACGACGCGCCCCTCAATATTACCGGTGCGTTCTTGAGCCTGCACCGGTATGGCGACAGAGATGCAAAAGACAAGGACGACGTATCCTGCAGCTTTGAACATGGTCTTGCTTTTGTTATTTAGACCAAGTCTAAATAACGAGCCATCATCCCGCAACGCGGAGTGCGTCAAGATTCGATGAAGGAGCCTGCCTTCTCTTATCGAACAGGAAATACTAAGAGGGCCGGTAGATTGCCTCTACCGGCCCTTTTTCATGGATGCCATCACGACCGGAACGAGCCTGTCATTCGATATGCTCTAACGTGCCACAGGGCACAGACGAATACCGGGGCCTTACAACGGCTGTTGCTCGATCTCAAAGACGGCAGCGCGCCATTCCTCGTCCAGCATGACGGAAAATCCGGACGAAGCCAGTTCGCCGCCGGTAGCCTGCCGGACCACCTCTCCATCCTTATAAACTGCGTAGACGGCATCCGGCAGCAAGCCCCGGAGCCGGAACGTCCTCTCGGCCCCGCCGCCTGGAAGCCGGTACACCATCAGTACGCTCCGGTCTCTGCCATCCGCAACGTACTGAATGGCCATCCAATCCGTCGGGTCGTTTGTATCGGGTGCAGGCGTCAGATGATACACGTCCGCTCCGGTGATGGTATTGCGGATACGTTTATAGCGTGCGACGTTTGCGGCAGCGCGATCCCGCTGCTCAGGGGACCATTCCCAGATCCGGCTGGAGATGCCGAACTGACCGTTCATGGCCACGCCAAACATAAAGTCCCACCAGCCTGGCGGACTGGTCAGGTCTATCTCACCGCTGTGGTTGTGCCCGACGATCCAGTGGTTGCATACCTCCGGAGCAAACTGGACGGTGCAACCGTAGCGGAGTTGGAGCGAGGCGTGCGGCACGATCTCGTCAGAGATCCAGGTCGTGTGAGCGCGGGCCATGATGCCGGTATCGAAGCGGAGCCCCCCGCTCGCACAGTTCTCTATGATCAGGTCGGGGTGGGCGGCCCGTATCTTGTCCAGCCAGGCATAGTAACTGTGGATGTGGTCGTAAAGCCGGCGGCCAACCTTTCCCGGCTGAGCCGGATCAAAGCGGTCGCCGATATCGATATTGTAATCGATCTTGATCCACCCGAGATCAAGCGTGCGCACAAGCCGGTCGATTGTCGCACTGGCCCACTGCCGAACTTCGGGGATGGCGAAATCCAGCTGACATCGGTCTCCAGTGATGATGGGCTCTCCCTCATACGACAGACACCACTCGGGATGCTCACGGAAGAGCCGTGATTCCGTCCCTACATTCTCGATTTCGACCCAGAGACCAAAAATCATCCCCTTCTGGCGAACGTAGCGAGCCAGTTCCTCCAGACCGTTCGGGAATTTCGTACGGTCGACCTCGTAATCCCCCAGCGTCCGGCTCCAGTCCCCGCTGCTGTACCAGCCGGAGTCGAGCACGTAGGCTTCGGCACCGATTTCGGCAGCGGCATCTACGGCGCGTTTCGTGTTCTCGATGTTTACGTTCGGCCCGAGCGGATACCACGTGTTGAACTGCACGAGCAGAGGCCGGTTGGCAGGCGCGACGGGCACTATGTAGGCCCGCTGGTAACGATGCATCTGATTCGCAGCGTCGTCCAGGTCACCGCTTGAGGCTGTCATGGCAACGGGCGGCAATGCGAAAGTCTCTCCGGGTGAGAGCACGACCGGGCCTCCGAAATCGTTTCGGATTCCCATGGCTACGCTCACCTCCCACTCCTCGAGCCTGCCCCTCCCTCCATCGAGCTGGCGCTCTACTTCCATCCACCAGTTGCCCGACCATGCGAGTTCGGCGAGATACTCTACCCCGGTATCCTCGTTGCGGAGCGACAGCCAGGGGACATAATGCTTGGTCGAGCGGCCCTGTGTCTGTTCGAAGCGGCGTGCTCCGGCACCGTCGAGCCGTTCCGTAGCCAACTGCCGTTCCTGCCCCCATCCGCCCCATAGATAGCGCAGGGTGTATTCGCCTCTGGGGAGGTCCATCGAAAGCGAGGGAGCGGATTCTACGCGAATCGGCTCTGTGCCGCGATTGGCGAACGTAAGCGCCCGCGTGATGACGCCGGTCTCACCCCAGGCCGTATAGAGCGCTTCTACCTCCAGCGGCACATCCATGTGCGTGAACGTCATGTGCAGCTCGGCCCTGTCCGGGGCGGCCACCCGGGATTCATGGGCAGCGAGACGAAGCCGTGAAGGATCCAGCACCCTACCGTCCACCATACCCATGATATCATAGCGGCGCTGGGGCCTGTGGCTACCCCGTCCCGTGTAATGAGACCTGGGGCCGAAGTATTCGAAGACGACTTGCCCATAGTCCATCGCAAGCCGGTACATCACCGGCCCCGATTCCAGAGTCCAGGTCTGCTCCGACGGGTTGTGTTCGACCTTCTGGGCGGCAACAAACGTGTATGGCTGAAGGAGCAGAATAAGAATGAAGATGCCAGACCAGCGACTCATGGGCGTATCGAACTCCGAGTATATGGAGCGCAGGACGTCAGCGTATTGCCGTACGTGCGGTGCAAGCGAACGTACTCCTTCGATAATAGAAAGTAAAGAATTAGACCAGGGCGGCAAGGCGAACGTCATCTTGCAACCCGGAGTCCTGGAAATGAATCCTACGGATCAGCAGGTATCTCCTCGTCTGATGAACCGGCCCCGTGTTGATCGGTCCATGAGGATGCCTCCGTCCTCACCGATCCGAGCCCCGAACCCCGCGCCAGTATCCAACGGTCCGTGCAATGGGAGATCGAAGGCATACAGGAAGAGCTACTCGGCGAGCGCGAGTGACCGCCGACGTACTACTTTCCATAAAGCATGGAATAAAAATGACTTGAGTGGAGAACCTGGACCTGAAACCAGTGTAAAGAAAGCAACCGTCGTAACGAATCCGTTGCGATCCGGCAGGCGCGCCGCTGATCTGCCGTCTTCTGTGAAGCCGTAGTACCGTTCATAGAGAATCAGAAGAAACCATGCGACGAGGTGTATTCGGGCTGTTGATGATAGTGATACTGGCGCTCTCGGCGCCTTGTGCGTGGGCGAGGGTGCCCGTCTCGCTTGGTGGTTCGCCTGCATCAATGCACCGACAGCACAAAATTGCCGAGCAACTGAATCTCACCTTTGCACGTACCCCCGAAGATGTCCAAACGCTTCTCCAGGAGGGCAAACTGGTCCCCTTGAAGGAGAACGCCCACTACACGGTATTGCCTGGCGTACAATTCCCTTATGCACAACCAGAAGTGCGGCTGTTCATCGAGCGATTGGCCGAACAGTACCACAAAGGAACGGGTGAGAAACTCGTCGTGACGAGCCTGACGCGACCGGTTTCCATGCAGCCCAACAACGCTCACCGCCTTTCTGTTCATCCGGCCGGGATGGCCGTAGATCTACGGATCAGTAAGAGCGCGAAGTCTCGTGCCTGGATCGAAAGTGCGCTATTGAAGCTGGAAAAACAGAATCTGCTGGACGTCACGCGTGAGCGCTATCCTCCCCACTACCACGTCGCAATTTTTCCCGAGGCATACAGGGAGCATGTGAAGGAATTGATCGGACCTGAGGCACTGGCTCGGGCCCTGACGTTCCCTGAGCCCGAACCGGAAAAGGTGGTCCAGCCCACGACCCGGCAACAGCCGCACGCGGTCGCTGCAGTTATGGCAGAAGAGTCGCAGGACGAGTGGTGGCAGCAGCTCATCGCAGGCTTCGCACTGGTTGCCGTGGTGCTCGGGGGAATCAACCAGCGGCAGATCAGAATGTGGCTCGCGAAACGGCTGAAATAAGCGAATCACTAGCAAGACGGTTAAAGGGCGGGACATGGGTCCCGCCCTTTTTCGTACTTACGGCAACAGGGGTGTGACGGCCTCCAGAAGCACATTGACGTAGGCTTCTATCAGCGCGCGTTTCAGGTATGCCCTGCCGTAGATCAGGTAAACCGTGCGCTGCGGCACCGGATCGCTGAACGGACGCAGGTGCTGAGTCGCTGCCTCCCCCAAGCTTCGTGTGGCGAGATGTGGAAGCAATGTCATGCCGCCCGCCTCATCCACGAGCAGGCGGAGCGTTTCCAGGCTGCCGCTTTCGAACCGGATCGGGTTGGCAGGACCGGTTTGCTCCAGCGTGCCGCAAAGTTGAAGCACCTGATCCCGAAAACAGTGCCCCTCGCTGAGCAGCCAGAGGTCCGAGGCCGAAAGCTCGTCCGCAGAGACATGCGAGTTGCCGGACAGCCGGTGCTGATCGCTGACATAGGCTACGAACGGCTCCGTAAACAGCGGCCGCTGTATCAACCCGGGCCGGTCCTCCTGTGTGGCAATGAGGCCGGCATCCAGCCGGTCCGTGGCAAGGAGTTCCAGGATCTGCCGTGTGGGCATTTCCCGGACCGTCACGGATATCCTGGGGTAGCGCTTCGCGAACGTACCGGTCACCAGCGGCAGCACGTAGGGAGAAAGGGTCGGAATAATCCCGAGGGTCAGGTCACCAGCGAGCGTTGCCTCCGCTTCGGCGAGGAGATCCCGGATGCGCTCGGCTTCCCGCAGAACCACCCGCGCCTGCTCCGCGACTTTCTCACCGATATCGGTCGGGAGGACCGGTTTCTTGGTGCGGTCGAAGAGCTGTACGCCCAGTTCTTCTTCCAGCTTCTGAATCTGCATGCTCAACGTCGGCTGCGAGACGCACGCATGTTCGGCAGCCCTGCCGAAATGACGGTAGGTATCTACGGCAACTACATAGCTCAACTGCGTGAGAGTCATGCGGCGGTTCTGATTGATAGTGTACGGCTATCGGTCCACAAAAATAATTGATTTGACGAATGAACGTGCAAGTCCTATTCTAGTTGCGGATACGAAATGCGGCACCCTGCTCATTCGGACGGGTCCCTGCTGCACCCCACCACCCACCCAACCAGCATTCATCCGCTATGGAAGCCAGCAAGCACACGCGTTTAACCACTGCCGACGGTCGTCCGATCGGCGATAACCAGAACTCGATCACCGCCGGTCCTCGTGGACCGCTACTCATGCAGGACGTGCAACTGCTGGAGCAGATGCAACACTTCAACCGGGAGCGCATCCCGGAGCGCGTCGTCCACGCCAAGGGTAGTGGAGCCTACGGTACGTTTACGGTCACGCAGGACGTAACGCGGTACACGAAGGCCGCCTTCCTCTCGGAAGTCGGTAAACAGACGGAGGTGTTCCTCCGCTTCTCTACGGTGGCGGGCGAACGCGGCGCTGCCGATGCCGAGCGCGACGTGCGCGGTTTCGCGATCAAGTTCTATACGGAAGAAGGAAACTGGGACCTCGTCGGCAACAACACACCGGTGTTCTTCATTCGGGATCCCTACAAGTTCGCCAACTTCATCCACACCCAGAAGCGGCACCCGAAAACGAATCTCCGCGACCAGGACATGCAGTGGGATTTCTGGTCGCTCTGCCCCGAAAGCCTGCACCAGGTCACGATCCTCTTCTCGGATCGGGGCATCCCGGCATCCTACCGCCATATGAACGGCTATGGCAGCCACACCTACTCGCTCATCAACGACAAGAATGAGCTCGTCTGGGTGAAATTCCACTTCAAGACGCAGCAGGGCATTCGGACCATGACGGACGAAGAGGCGGCGCAGGTGATCGGCGTGGACCGGGAAAGCCACCAGCGCGACCTCTTCAACGCCATCGAAAAAGGCGACTATCCCCGCTGGACGATGTACATCCAGGTGATGACGCAGGAGCAGGCGGAAACCTTCCGCTGGAATCCGTTCGATCTCACGAAGGTGTGGCCGCATGCCGAGTACCCGCTGATCGAGGTAGGCGTGCTGGAACTGAACCGGAACCCCGAGAACTACCACGCCGAGGTTGAGCAGTCCAGCTTCAGCCCGAGCGCGCTGGTGCCGGGTATCGGCCCGAGCCCGGACAAGGTGCTCCAGGCCCGTTTGATGAGCTACGCCGACTCACACCGCTACCGCGTAGGCAACAACTACCACCAGCTCCCGGTGAACCGCCCGCGCTGCCCGGTCCACACCTACCAGCGTGACGGCCAGATGGCGATGCCGCAGGGGTCGGGTTATCCGAACTACTTCCCGAACTCCATAGCGGGTGCGCCGCAGGACGACCCGGCCTACAAGGAGCCGGCCTGGCATCTCGGCGACGTGACGGTGGACCGCTACGACAGCCGTGAAGGCCACGACGACTACACGCAGGCGGGCAACCTGTACCGGCTCTTCGACGAGGCGCATCGCCAGCGCCTTGCCAAACGGATCGCCGCCGGGCTGGGGCAGGCCCGCAAGGAAGTGCAACTCCGCCAACTCTCGCACTTCTACAAGGCAGACCCCGACTACGGCCGCCGCGTAGCCGAGGCCCTGGGAATGTCCCACGAAGAAGTCGAGGCAGAACTGGGCGTGCGCGACTCCCAGCCGACGGTTTAAAAGGTTCAGGTCGCTCCTGGACTCATGGATAAGCGAAGCCCCGGCTGCAACGATGATGTGCAGCCGGGGCTTCGCTGTTCTCAGTAATCGATAATGCTGGTTATGGCTCAGAGGGATGCGAACACGGGGTGGTACTTCACGAGGCCTTCGCAGCCATCAAGCGAGCCGGGGATCAACTCCACGGCCATGAAAACCTCATCGGGCACGGGGTACTCGCACGAGAGGCCATACCGGCTGGCCGGGGTGAAGCCGAAGCGGGGATAATATTCGGGATGGCCGAGCACGACGGCAACGCCGTAGCCCAGCCGCTTGCACGCTTCCAGTCCTTCCCGCACGAGCATAGAGCCGATGCCCTGCTTCTGATATTCAGGCAGAACGGCCATCGGGGCCAGACCGAGGGCTTTGCATCCCGCAGGACCTGACTCTATGGTGACCGGAGTAAAGAGAATGTGACCAACGACCTGACCGTCTACCTCGGCGACAAGAGAAAGAAAGGGTCTGGCGGCTTCCCGGAGGCGGTCGACCAGGTTTGCTTCATCAGAGCGCCCGAAAGCGGCTTCGTTGACGTGGTGGATGGCCGTGATATCGCGTGGCCGTTCGGGTCGAACAGCCTTCGTGTCTATGTTCATCTATCGCCTTTAGCAGGGCCTATCCACAAGGTTCTGCCTATTTACGCCTTCGGAAACATCTGGCCGACGCCTCACTGGATCAACCCCGCTCCCTTTGCTACCTTCCGAATCGCCTCTTCCTGTTGCGGGGTGAGGTTTCTGGGGATGGTTACGCCGACTTCTACGTAGAGGTCGCCGGTTGCCTTCTCCGTCTCGACGCCCTGGCCTTTAAGACGAAATTTCTCGCCGGGCTGGGTGCCTTTGGGAATCGTGAGCTTGATAGTGCGGCCGTACGCATTGGTGATGCTGCGGGTGGTACCGAGCATGGCTTCGAAGGCATTGATCTGGACACTCACGTACAGGTCGTTGCCCTCCCGGCGGAAGTTCGGGCTGGGCTCCACCTCGAAAGTGACGTAGAGATCACCCCTACGACCTCCGGCGCCGGCCTTACCGCGTCCTTTGATCTTGATCTTAAAGCCGGAATTGACGCCCCTGGGAACGTTGATACGGATCGTTTCGCCATCGGGCAGGCTGACTTCCGTCTTCCCGCCCTGCAAGGCCTGATCGAAGCTCAGGCGCAGAACCGTTTCGATGTCGCGGGCGGGAGCGCCCCGGCGCGTACTCTGAAACGGCGATTCAGCCCCGGCTCCCCCGCCGAAGAACTGGGAGAAAATGTCGCTGAAGCCGCCCCCACCCCCGAAGATATCTCCGAAGTCTCCGCTCGTCTCGAAGCGAATGCCCGAGCCGTCGGGGGCGCGGTAGTAGCGGCCGCCCTGGCCGGTGAATCCCCCGTTTCCGGCGAACGGATTCCTGCGCATGGCGTCATATTGCTTGCGCTTTGCGGAGTCGGAGAGGGTGTCGTAGGCTTCTTGCACCTCCTTGAACTTCTCCTCCGCTCCCGGTTTATCCGGGTTTCGGTCGGGGTGATACTCACGGGCGAGCTTGCGATAGGCTTTCTTGATCTCGTCTGCCGTCGCCTTCTCGCCGACCCCCAGGATTTTGTAGTAGTCTTTTATTTCTGGCATATTCCGAAGTGTTCGTCGTCCGTTGCTTGTGGTCTGTGGCTGAAGGCTTTCAATCGTGAGCGGTCAGCTTTGAAGACGCTATCTCACTGACAACTAACAACTAATCACTGACAATTCTGTGCCACGACGCATGCGTGTGAAAATATGGCAGAACGACGCATAAGAAAGGTCCTCGTCGCAAACCGGGGGGAGATTGCGGTGCGGGTGATCCGGACGTGCAAGGAACTCGGGATCAAGACGGTAGCGGTATGTAGCGAAGCGGACCGAACGGCACTGCACGTCCGCATGGCCGACGAGGCTTATGTGATCGGACCGGCGCCATCGAGCCAGTCCTATCTGGTACAGGACCGGATTATCGAAGTGGCACGGCAGTCCGGGGCGGATGCCATTCACCCGGGGTACGGATTTCTCTCAGAAAATGCCGCCTTTGCGGAAGCCTGCGCAGCAGCCGGATTGATCTTTATCGGGCCTCCCCCCTCTGCTATCCGGGCTATGGGCGACAAGACGGCCGCGAAAGCTCTCATGGCCGAGGCGGGTGTGCCCATGGCGCCGGGTACGACGGCTGCCGTGGTGGACATGGATGAGGGAGCACGGATTGCAGCAGAGATCGGCTACCCGGTGCTCATCAAGGCAGCGGCGGGCGGCGGCGGCAAGGGCATGCGCATCGTGGAGCGCCCGGAGGACTTCCGCCGATCCATGGAGATGGCGCGGAGCGAGGCGCAGTCGGCGTTCGGGGACGGACGCGTGTTCATCGAGAAGTACATCCAGGAGCCGCGCCACATCGAGTTCCAGGTGCTCGCGGACAGCCACGGAAACTGTGTCCACCTGTTCGAGCGGGAATGCTCGGTCCAGCGGCGGCATCAGAAGGTCATCGAGGAGGCCCCCTCCTCTATCCTAACCCCAGACGTGCGAGCACGCATGGGAAAAGCGGCCGTACTCGCGGCGCAGGCGTGTGGCTACGTGAACGCCGGAACGGTAGAATTCCTAGTAGACAAGGATCTGAACTTCTACTTCATGGAGATGAACACCCGTCTCCAGGTGGAGCATCCCGTAACGGAGCAGATCACAGGACTAGACCTCGTAGCGGAACAGATCCGCATCGCCGAAGGAGAACCGCTGGGATATGCGCAGGAGGATCTTGCCATCCACGGACACGCGGTCGAGTGCCGCGTCTACGCCGAAGATCCTGCCAACAACTTCCTCCCTGATCCCGGACCGCTGCTGCGGCACGCCACGCCATCCGGACCAGGCGTGCGGGTGGATGCAGGTGTGGAGCAAGGGGGTGAGGTACAGATCCATTACGACCCCATGATCAGTAAGTTGATCACGTGGGGCCGGACACGGGAGGAAGCCATCCGCCGGATGCAGCGAGCCTTGGCCGAGTACGACATCGCCGGGGTGCGGACGACGATCCCGTTCTGCCAGTTCGTAATGGAGCACGAGGCGTTCCGTTCAGGAAATTTCTCGACGCATTTCGTACAGACGTGCTTCGGCCCGGCGAACCTCGGCCCGGAAGACCCGACGCTGGAGCAGGCTGCTGCCCTGACCGCCGTGCTATTCCAGGCCTCACAGGAAACCATAACGAAAAAGGCTTCTACGAACGGCGTGTATGCAGGCGCCGATCCGAGCCGATGGGCGGTACGAAGGCGGGAGTGGTGATGGACCCGGCAACGCTCTGGCGCGTACGGCCGTCACGGGCTGCTGATCGGCTGAACCACCTCTACCGAATCGGTATCGGGCGTATCGGCAGAGGACGTCAGCATGGCAGCACCGAGGATGAGTGCGCCTCCGACCACGGTACCATATCCAAAGGAATCACCCAGCACGGTGATACCGAGCACGGCACCGACGAACGGTTCCAGGTTGACGAACACACCGGCGCGTGAGGACGGCACACGCTGGAGTCCCCAGTTCCAGAGTATGTACGTCAAGACGGAACAGCCGACTCCCAGTGCAAGGAGCGCGCCCCATGTGGCAAGGCTCAAGGCAAGGCCGGGCATTCCATCCTGCCAGAAGGTGATCGGAAGCATGGCCAGCGTGCCGAACAGAATGACGAGCGCCGTGACCTGCACGGAATCGTAACGCTGCAGGAGACGCCGGTTCACGAGCACCCAGGCGACGGCGGCGAGCGCGGAGACGAAGACAAGCACATCTCCGAAGAGGGTGCTCCCGGCACCGGGCGTGCCGACGAGCAGGACAGCACCCACCGAAGAGAGCGCCACTGCACACCAACCTTTCACACTCAGGCGCTCCCGATCGAACACGACGGCAGCAAGTGCCAGCATGACCGGGATCGTCGCGATGATGAGCGCAGCGCTGGTCGCGCTCGTACGTGCAAGCCCTTCGAACTGCACCCACATCATGACCGGAATCATGAGGAGGCCGGACAAGATGAACTGGCCGAGATCCGCCTTCTGAAGCCTGCGCAGGAGCCGGAGCGCGCTCGGAAGCAAAATCAGAGAGGCAACGAGAAACCGGCCCAGAATGACCTGCGCGGCCGTAAGCTCCGTCAACGCAATCTTGCCGAAGAGAAATGAAAATCCCCAGAGCGCGCTTGACGCCGCAATGGCAGCGAAAGCCGCGCGGTCGGTGCGGGGAGCGGCAGGAAAAAATTGAGGCATACAGAAAGATTCAGAAGCACACCTGATCGGCCGACATGCCGGTATGAGGTGGCAGTACGTTCCACGGACGCCTGCGTTGCATGATGCCCCACGCAATTTCCTGGCTCGAGATATGAAAATTTAGCGCAGTGTTACCGCTTGAGGGCGAGGGTAAGGCCGTCGGCTATAGGAACCACAGACAGGTGAACGCGCTCGTCCCGGTGCAGCTTCCGGTTCAGGTCACGAATCGCCTGCGTGCCGGGGAGGGTATCGGAGGGATCAGCGACGCGACCGCCGCGGAACATGTTATCGAGGGCCATGAGCCCACCCGGGCGGAGAAGTTGGAGGACGCGCTCATAGTAAAGGTCATACTGCTCCTTATCCGCATCGATGAAGGCAAAGTCGAATGTGCCCGCATGGCCTTCGGCAAGCAGATACTCCAGTGTATCTGCTGCATGACCGAGGCGAAGTTCGATCTTGCCGTCCACTCCCGCCTCCTGCCAGTACCGGCGGGCAACAGATGTGTACTCGTCACTCACATCACAGGCGATCAGCGTCCCATCCGGCGGCAGTACGAGTGCGACCGCCGTAGAGCTATAGCCCGTAAACACTCCGATTTCGAGCGCCTTCCGGGCTCCCATGAGGCGGACGAGGAACGCCATGAACTGTCCCTGCTCCGGGGAGATCTGCATTTCGGCATGTGGAAGCCGGGCGGTTTCCTCCCGCAACCGCCGGAGCACGTCCGGTTCACGGAGAGAGTTCTCGAGGAGGTAGGTGTACAGGGTATCGGGAAGGCCAATGGTGCGATTGGACATGGGAGCGTGCACGTGTGTTCGACAATTCAGGCATGCACTGTAAGGTACTCCAACTCATGCTTACATGGACACGTCCGTACCTACATCACCGGCACGCTACTTCATACCTGGTGTGTTCAAAAGCATTCCGGCACTCGTAACAGGGTTTTCCCTGTCCGGCACACGGTGACCGATGAGGACAGGCTTACTTTGTCTACGGTTCGTTTCGCAGGAAGGCTTATCCGCACGAGAGGCAGGCAATGCGATAGACTGAGAAGACGGTCATGATGAGCACCTGTTCTCGCCTGAACTCTCCTGAGTCCTGCAGGAGAACTGCGGGGATGGCCCCTATCGCAACTCATTGCCCATGCGTCGATCCAGGGTACGCTTCTGCGCGGCTCACATCCGTCCGCTACACCCTGCGCTCCGCTCGTGGGTTGTGCTCGCATGCCTGCTCATGCTGGCCGGTTGTGCCGGGCCGCAGTCGGCCCTCGACCCGGCCGGGCGCGGCGCCGAACACGTTGCCCGCCTCTTCTGGTGGCTGGTCACAGGAGCCGCTTTCGTCTGGTTCGGCGTCATCGGGCTGACCATCTACGTTCTCCGCCTACGTCCCGGCCCCCACAACCCCCGTACGGCTTCGGCGCTGATCATCGGAGGCGGAGCCGTCTTCCCGACGGTCGTACTGGCCGGCTACCTCATTTACGGGCTCTCCTTGATGCCGGACCTGCTGGCTCCGGCACCGGAGGGCAGCCTGAAAATTGCCGTCACCGGAGAGCGGTTCTGGTGGCGTGTCCGGTATCTCACGCCGGAGGGCGAGGGGGTCGAGCTCGCGAACGAGATTCGCCTGCCTGTCGGAGAAGGGGTGCAGTTGTTTCTGAACAGCCCTGACGTCATCCACTCGTTCTGGGTGCCCTCCATCGCCGGCAAGATCGACATGGTGCCAGGCCGGATAAACACCCTGACGCTCGAACCGACTCGAACGGGGATCTTCCGCGGATCCTGCGCCGAGTTCTGCGGGGACTCCCATGCACTCATGAACTTCTACGTCGTGGTCCAGGAGCAAGAGGACTTTGCCCGCTGGCTCGCGCACCAGGCGGAGTCAGCGCAGGCCCCCACGTCGGCGCTCGCGAGACGTGGCCGGGATCTGTTCCTCTCCAACGGCTGCGGCGCATGCCACACGATCCGCGGCACCCCGGCCGATGGGAAGGTAGGACCGGACCTGACCCACGTAGGCAGCCGCCTGAGCCTCGCTGCCGGCACACTGCCGAACGAATCAGACGATTTCCTGGAGTGGATCGCAAAAACCGAAGAGATCAAGCCGGAGGTACACATGCCCGCGTTTGGCATGCTGCCCCAGGAGGATCTACAAGCGCTGGCCGTTTATCTGGACGGACTGGAATGAGAACACCGGCTCATGATCCCGAACCCCTGGCGGAGGCTCCTCCGGAGGAGGTCCGCCGAGCCCAGGCGGAACGGCTGATGAAGGCGTGGAAGCCCCTGAAGGGGTGGCGTTACTGGTCCTCCGTGAACAACTCGGTGGTCGGCCTGTGGTACACGGCCACTTCATTTGCGTTCTTCCTTTTCGCCGGCGTGCTGGCGCTTTTGATGCGCGTTCAACTGGCCGTACCGGGCAACGATTTCCTGACCAGCGGACTCTATAGCCAGGTCTTTACCCTCCATGGCTCGGTGATGATGTTCCTGTTCGCCGTGCCCATCTTCGAGGCCCTCTCGATCCTCCTCATGCCGCAGATGCTGGGCGCGCGAGACCTCCCTTTCCCACGCCTGTCCGCATACGGCTTCTGGAGCTTCATCATCGGCGGCGTGTTCGTGTGCGGCTCGATTTTCTTCGGCGCTGCCCCGCGCGGGGGCTGGTTCATGTACCCGCCGCTCACGACGAGCTACCAAACCGATATCGGCGCCGACATCTGGCTTCTCGGCCTGAGCTTTATCGAAATCGCCTCCATCGCTGCGGCAGTGGAACTCATCGTAGGCATTCTGAAAACGCGTCCACCAGGGATGCGGATCAACCTCATCCCGCTCTACGCGTGGTACATCCTCGTAGTGGCGGTCATGATCCTCTTCGCCTTTCCGCCTCTCATCGCCGGGGACATCCTGTTCGAACTCGAGCGGATGCTCGACTGGCCGTTCTTCAATCCGGAGCGAGGCGGCGACCCGATCCTGTGGCAGCACCTGTTCTGGATCTTCGGCCACCCCGAGGTCTACATCGTTTTTCTCCCATCCGTTGCCCTGGTGGCGATGATCGTGCCCACGTTTGCGCACAGGCCGATGGTGGGGTACAGCTGGATCGTCCTGGCGGCCGTCGGTACCGGCTTCATCAGCTTCGGGCTGTGGGTTCATCACATGTATACCACCGGCCTGCCGGGCATCTCGCTCGGGCTGTTCTCAGCCGCTTCCGAAGCCGTCGCGATTCCCACAGGGATACAGATCTTCTGCTTCATCGCCACGCTCCTGGCGGGACGCGTCACGCGGTCCGTACCCATACTCTTCGCCTTCGGAGGGTTGGGCTCCTTCGTGCTGGGCGGGCTCACGGGTGTGATGGTGGCCCTCGTCCCGTTCGATCTCCAGGCCCACGACTCCCACTTCGTGGTGGCCCACCTGCACTACGTCCTGATCGGCGGAGCCGTCTTTCCGACCCTTGCCGGCGTGTACTACTTCTTCCCGCTCGTCAGCGGCAAGAAGCTCTCTGATAAGCTCGGACGCCTTTCCTTCTGGCTGTTGCTCATCGGTTTTCACGTCACCTTTCTCCCGATGCACCTGACGGGCCTCAAGGGTATGCCGAGACGCGTATTCACCTACCCGGCCGACATGGGAATCGATGGGCTGAACCTCGTTTCGACCATTGGCGCGTTCACCCTGGCAGCAGGCTTCGCTGTGTTCGTGTGGGCGGTCATCCAGCCGAAAAAGAAACAGCCATACACCGAGCGCAATCCATGGAAGGCCGGCACCCTGGAATGGCTGCAGGAAATGCCCGGCAAACCATGGGGTATCCGATCCATCCCGGAGATCGACAGCAGGTATCCGCTCTGGGACCAGCCGAACCTCGAGCGAGATGTAGATGAAGGCCGGTTCTATCTCCCCGATGCGGAAGAGGAGCAGCGGGAAACCCTGATCACCAGCACCATCGACGCAAAGCCTCTTCAATGCCTCCGGGTTCCGGGGCCGACGTATCTCGCGCTCCTCGCTGCCGTATTCACGGGCGGAGTGTTCATCTTCGCCACCTTTCACTGGTGGTGGCCCGCAGCCGTCAGCGGTGTGCTGGCTGCAGGCACCATCATTACCTGGCTGTGGACCGGGACGGCGATCATTCCCGAAAAAGAGGAGAAGGATGTCGGGCTCGGGCTCACACTCCCCCTGTACGCCTCAGGACCCAATTCGGTAGGCTGGTGGGCGATGTTCATCACGATGCTTGGCGACATGACCGCATACGTTTCTCTCGTGTTCGGTTATTTCTTTTACTGGACCATCCACGAGGACTTTCCACCCGATCCGTCGCCCGGGCCAGGCATTTTCTGGCCCGTTGCAGCCGCCGTCCTGCTGCTGACTTCCTGGGGGCTGACCATGCTCGCCCGGCGCTGGAACAAGCGCGATCGCGCAAGCGCCTTCTATGCAGGGATGACCGCTGCCGCGATCCTCAGCCTGGCGGGAGGAGGCGCCACCCTGGCCGGCCCCTGGTTCTCCGGTCTCGATCCGACGAGCCACGTGTACCCTGCCATCGTCTGGATACTGGTCATCTGGACGGCGCTACACGCCGCAATCGGACTGATCATGCAGGTGTACTGCATCGCGCGCCGGCTCGCCGGACGCATGACCGCGCAGTACGACATCGACATTGCCAACGTCACGCTGTTCTGGCATTTCATGGCGATCACGATTGCCGTGACCGTTGCCGTGATCGCCGGATTCCCGCTGGTGGCTTGAGGCCGAAGCCATGGAGCTCTCTGAAAAGAAAGGAAGTCTGTTGTTCCTGATTGCCGCCCCGATCATCTGGGCCGCACACTTCTTGCTGAGCTATATCACCGCCGCGATCTGGTGCGAGAAGGCGGCCGGGCTCACCGGTTCCCTGTTGCCTGTCCGGCTGGCGATTGCAGGCTATACCGTGGTGGCGCTGGCCGGAATCGGGTATATCGGATGGAAAGGATACCGCATGCACCGCTTCCGCGATGGTGACCGGCTACACGACCAGGACACACCGGCTAGTCGTTATCGGTTTCTGGGGTTCGCCACATTGCTCCTCTCCGGCCTGAGCGCCGTGGCGACTGTTTACGAGACGCTCGTCGTCCTGTTCATTGAGCGGTGCTATTGATTCAGGAGCAGCGCGATGGAGGCCAGGGATACTAACGGTTTCGAGAAACGCGCATATCAATGCAAGGGCAATCTCTCTTCGAGGGACGACATAGCCGCTCACGCCCTCCTGTCGGCACCTTCTCTGTTTCTTTCCCTGCCACGTCTGGCCCTCCTTGCAGCCGGCCTGCTTACGCTCGCCGTAGTATGGCTGGGCCCTCTGCCGGAACTCGCGCGAGGAGCTTTCTCTGCCCACATGGCGATGCACATGAGCGTGGTGGCCGTAGCAGCCCCCCTCCTCACGCTTGCAGTCGCCGGGGGACGTTTCGACCCGGTGCGCAGGACCCCTGTGTTGTTTGCCCCCATACCGGCATCGCTCATTGAATTCATCATCGTGTGGACCTGGCATGCACCGGCACTGCACCATATGGCGCGGCATAGCGCAGCGGGGCTCATTGTCGAGCAGGGCTCCTTCCTTCTGGCCGGTCTGTTGGTGTGGCTGTCCGCCTTGGGCGGCGATGCTTCGAACCGGAGTGACCGCACTGCTGCCGGTATGATGGGGCTTTTGCTCACCTCCATGCACATGACGCTGCTGGGGGCACTGCTCGCGCTCACGCCGCGCCCGCTCTATATACATACAGGCGCCTTCTCCGGGCTCACGCCTCTGGAAGATCAGCATCTGGGAGGAGCGATCATGCTGCTCGTCGGAGGTGTATCCTACTTGACAGGCGGGTTGTGGCTGACGGCAAAACTCATCCGAGGAGTGGACCTCAAATCGAAAGGGGAAGCATGATGCGGCTGTTCCGGATCGTCATGCTCCTCATGCTATCGGCCATCACGCGAGCATTCGCAGCAACGCGGGTGCTCGCGCCACCCCGAAAGGCACTTTCCACATCCGGCGTTGCTACCGGCTCACGTACCGCAGGCGCCAGACACCATAGAAAACGAGCGTGGCAGAATCATTGCGCATGAAGGCATTCCGAGCGAGGGCATCCCCTCCTGCGCGGACTGCCACGGCCCGGGCACCGGCACCCGCAACCCGTTCTACCCGGTACTCGCCGGACAGTATGCCGATCACATCGAACTACAACTCGATCTCTTCAAGCAGCGCCAGCGAGGAGGCTCAGCATACGCTCATCTCATGTACCCCGTTGCCGACCGGCTGACTCCGGAGCAGATGCGAGCCGTCGCACGGTACTACGCATCACTGGCTGAAAGCCGTGATAGCCCTACTCCGTAGGCGAGTTTCACCCTAAGGAATGCCGCGTCTTTGACAGCCGATCACGTCGGCACGGGCATCGCTTGCGGCTTCTCGTGGAAACAGCGTGCGCCGGCCTCTATTTGATCAGATTTTTGAGGCGCTTTCTGTAGGTAACCGCTACTTCTTTTATAGACTGAGTCACGGTCTCCCACGCGTCCGAATCGCCTCTGAGGATAGCCTTCGCATAGTTCGTCGCCTGGCTGGACGAGATGTGAGGCGGCAGCGGCGGCACGTTTGGATCAGTGATGGCATCGACGACGACGGGCCGGCCGGCAGACAACGCCTCGTCCCAGGCGGATGCGATCCGATCCGGCGTCTCTATCCGAATCCCTTTCAGCCCGATGCTCTCGGCAAACCGAGCGTAGTTGAACGCCGGAAGCTCCTGTGACGCCTCGAACTTCGGGAATCCCGATAGTGCCCGCTGCTCCCAGGTTACCATGTTCAGATCCTGGTTATTCAACACCAGAATGATGAAGCACGGGTTACTCCACGACTGGTAATGCGCAGCCACGGTGATGAGGCAGTTTATGCCGTTCATCTGCATGGCGCCATCTCCTACGAAAGCGATGACGGGCCGATCCGGATAGGCCATCTTCGCTGCGAACGCATACGGCACGCCCGGCCCCATCGTGGCGAGCCCGCCGGAAAGGGAGCCCATCATGCCCCGCCGGACTTTGAGATCGCGCGCGTACCAATCGGCTGCCGAACCCGAATCCGCTGTCAGAATACAGTTGTCAGGCAGACGTGGAGATAGCTCCCAGAAGATGCGCTGCGGATTCACCGGATTGGCCTCGGTCATGGCCCGATCCTCCATGATCTGCCACCAGAGTTCCACACTATTCCGGATCTTCTCCTGCCACGAACGATCCTCTTTCCGGTTTAGCAGTGGAATGAGTGCGCGTAACGTCTCCTTACTATCACCCTGCAAGGGTACTTCCACTGGATAGCGAAGGCTGAGGCGAGCGGCTTCAATGTCGATCTGAACACCACGCGCCTGTCCCTCCTTCGGCAGGAACTCGGAGTAAGGAAAGCTGGTGCCGACCATGAGGAGGGCATCGCACTCCATCATGAGATCCCAGCTCGGCTTAGTCCCGAGCAGGCCAATGGAGCCGGTCACGTACGGCAGGTCGTCTGGTACGGCTGTCTTGCCGAGCAGCGCTTTTGCAATTCCGGCCCCGAGCAGTTCAGCAACCTCGATCACCTCATCCGTGGCGTGCAGCGCGCCTGCCCCTACGAGCATGGCGACTTTCGTGCCCTCGTTCAGGACCTGTGCAGCCCGCCGGAGATCTTCGTCTTTCGGAATGATATGCGGCATTGAATAGCCAACACCCGTGAAGGTGGCGCCGTGCTTGCGCGGAGGCTCCTTACAGACCATCTCCTGCACATCGTTCGGGAAGATGACGCACGTGACGGCGCGCCGGGCCTTTGCGATGCGCATCGCCTCATCGACGAGTTGCCGGGCCTGTTCCGGCGTGCTACACATCTGGACGTAGTCTGAAGCTACGTCCTTGAACAGCGAAAGGAGATCTACCTCCTGCTGGAAGTCGCCGCCCAGGGCAAACGTAGGTTGCTGGCCGACGATGGCGACAACCGGCACATGGTCCTTCTTCGCATCGTAGAGCCCGTTTAGCAGGTGGATGGCTCCCGGACCGGAGGTGGCGATACAAACTCCTACCTCACCGGTGAACTTGGCGTGCGCACAGGCCATGAATGCAGCGAGCTCTTCATGGCGAGCCTGGATGAACTGCATCTTCTCCCGGCTGCGCTCGAGTGCGCCGAAGATGCCATTGATACCGTCCCCGGGGTAGCCATACATGCGCCGTACACCCCATTCATAGAAGCGCTGGACAACGAAGTCGCCAACTGTGATTACCATGCCTGAGCCCTCTATCCCTTTCGTTCCTGTGTTGACTCTTCTTCTCCAACCGGAGGCACCTGCTCCTGCTAGGGCAGGCGACCGTATTCGAACTCGCCTCTTGCCTGGTCCTGGAAAAGCACGTATAGCGAGAATATGCCGATCGCCGTTCCTATCGGGAAGCTAAACAGGTGGAGGATACTGAGCACGATAATGAGGATGCGGCTCCACGGCTTTCGCTTAAGCAGGCCAATACCACCTATAATGGAGGGGAGAGAAAGGATGACCAGCAAGACGGCAACAGCGATGCCCACACTCGTCGTAATCACTATAATGCTCTCATCGCCGGTGATCCACCCGCCGCCGAGAATGGCGACGGCTGCAATGATGGCCACGAGCAAAATCAGCGCGCCCCATCCAATATGCAGGTAGGCCACAAGATCGATCTGTTTGCTCATGCGAGTAGCCCTTGCTGTTGCGCTTCCGGGTATGTACTCAAATGTAGAACTCCTCCGGCGATCCGTGTGCGCTGTGCAGTACCGGAGAAGCGATGTTCACATGATCGGTGCAATCTCCTGCCTGATCGGCAGCCGGATCCGGCCACCTAAACCTTTGCTTAGACCGAACTTAAAGCACTACCTGTCAGTACAAGAGAGGCGTATCTAACGCGCACATGCACTAGACCGACGATCAAATCGACGAACTAATATGCCGAACGCACCCCGCATCTTGTGGGCGGACGATGAGATAGATCTGCTGCGCCCTCACATCCTGTTCCTCGAGAACAAGGGCTACGATGTGACGAGCGTATCCAACGGAGCGGACGCAGTGGAGAAGATAAAGACCGACGGGTTTGACCTCGTGCTGCTGGACGAGCAGATGCCGGGCATGGGTGGGCTGGAGACGCTCGCAGAAATCAAGCAGGTTTCCCCGGAAGTCCCCATCGTCATGGTAACGAAGAGTGAGGAAGAGCATCTGATGGAGGAGGCGTTGGGCGGCCAGATCAGCGACTATCTGACGAAACCTGTCAATCCGAGCCAGATCCTCCTGACGTGCAAGCGCATCCTGGATCGGCCCAGGCTACGGAGCGAGCGCATATCCCAGGACTACCTCCAGAGCTTCAACCAGATCACGATGCAGCTCATGAACCCGCTCTCACACGAGGAGTGGGTGGATCTGTACCTGAAGCTCGTCCGGTATGACATCGAACTGGAAGGAGATGAGGCCGCCCGGCAGATTCTGGAAGACCAGTACGCCGAGGCCAACCGCACGTTTGGAAAGTACATCGAGGAAAACTACCCGGATTGGATCAAGCGTGCGGGCATGCCTCCGGACGAAGACCGACCCGTGCTCTCGCATGAGGTCATTCCCACGTTTGCGCTCCCGGAGATGAAACCGGGGCGGTCGGTGTTCTTTTTTCTCATCGACTGCATGCGATACGACCAGTGGCTGGAGTTCGAGCGGCTGCTCTATCCGCTTTTCCACATGGAGAAACGGTTCCACTACTCCATTCTGCCGACAGCCACCCCGTATTCACGCAATGCCATCTTTAGCGGCCTCCTGCCGCGAGATATTCAGAAGCGGTGGCCGCGACTCTGGTCGGACGCCGAGGAGGACGAATACAGCCGAAACCGGAACGAGGAGGATTTCCTGAAAGACCTCCTCGCGCGGCAGCGGAAGAGCGGAAAGATGCGGTACGAGAAGGTGGTCAGTACCCAGGAGGGACGACTCTTCGCACAGAATATTAATGACTACCGCCAGAATGACCTGAATGCGATCGTCGTCAACTTCGTGGATATCCTCGCGCATAGCCGGTCGGACTCGGACGTGCTGAAGGAGATCGCTCCCGATGACCGGGCCTACCGGGCGCTCACGCGGACTTGGTTCGAGCACTCCTGGCTATACCAGGCATTCCAGGAGCTCGCCCGGCATGACTGCAGCATCGTCATTACGAGCGACCATGGCGTCATCCGCAGCCTGCGAGCCACGAAAGTGATCGGGGATCGGGAAACGTCCACAGCTCTGCGGTACAAATACGGCCGCAACCTGCGTTGCGACGAGAAGCACGCGATCTATGTAAAAGATCCGGTGGTCTACGGCCTGCCTTCATCCAGCATCAACTCGAATTACATTATCGCAAAAGAGGACTTCTACTTCGTCTACCCCACGAATTATCACCACTATCTGAACCTGTACAAGGACACCATGCAGCATGGCGGAGCCTCCATGCAGGAAATGATTTTACCTGTGGTAACGCTACGACCAAAAGGATGAATCCATTTTGGACTTAGATTTTGGATTGTTTGCCCTTACACACCTACAACGGGTACATACCTTCGCAGGCCGACGGCCCACTCGTGTACGGAGGCTCCACCCGTTCGTATATAGAACCTTGTGAATCGCAAATCCCACATCCAGAATCTAAACGCGGAGGGTCTGCTTCCCCGCACGACACACTCGCCTGAAGAGACGCAATACCTGGGCGAGAAACTAGGCGAGCATTTGAAGCGAGGCGATGTGCTGGCTCTCTATGGTGACCTCGGAGCGGGTAAGACACATCTCGTGAAAGGTATTGCAAAGGCTGCGGGCATTCCGGAAGACAACGTGAACAGCCCGACCTTCACCATTCTGAACGAGTATCGCAGCCCCGCCCTCGACATCTATCACTTCGACGCCTACCGGACGAAGCACCCGGATGAGTTCTATGAACTCGGTTTCGAGGACTACTTCTACGGAAATGGGTTAACGATCATCGAATGGCCTGAAAAGGTCGAAGCCCTCCTGCCGGAGAACACGATCCGGCTACGTCTGACACATGCCGGCGATCATGCGCGTCGGATCGAGCTCGTGCGCTCCGAACACATGTGATGTGGTATGCACGTATCCAGGATGCGGCGGCACGTCTTTACAGAGGGCTGAAGATGCGCCATACCGCGCATTTTTCATCATACCGCCACTCGTTATCGATTCACCCGGCACGATTTTCCGGTCCACCGGAGTGCGGGCAGGTTGCCCGTGGTCGTCCTCTCTTTCAGTTTGCCAACGATCGTGAGCGCAGCAACCGACTTCCTCTTTGATCTCCCCCGGTTTACCGATCAGGGTGCGGTCGCCTACAGGCCCGGTCTGGAGCGAATGTGGGCGCTCATGGAAGCCATGGGACAGCCGCACGAGCAATTCGAAAGCGTGCACGTAGCGGGGACGAACGGAAAGGGATCGACAGCCTCGCTTCTGGCGGCCATCGCAACGGCATGCGGGAAACGCGTGGGACTGCATACGTCGCCGCACCTGTTTTCCCTCACAGAACGTATGCGGATCGATGGCGCGCCTGCACCGGAGGCCTGGCTTGAGCGTGCGGTCGAACGGTATCGCGAGACGTTCGAAGTCGTACGACCCAGCTTTTTCGAAGCGACGACAGCCCTTTCGTTTCTGTACTTCGCCGAGCAAAAGGTGGATCTCGCCGTCATAGAAGTGGGCCTTGGAGGACGGCTGGATGCAACAAACGTCATCCGCCCAGCAGCCGCGCTCATCACGAACATCGGGCTGGAGCATACCGATTTGCTCGGCACGACCCACGCGGACATTGCACGTGAGAAAGCGGGCATCATCAAGCCGGGCGTACCCGTGCTGACGACGGCAGGCCATCCCGATGCGATCGCGGTCATCCGTGCTACGGCCGAGCATCAGCGTGCGCCGTACCATCACATTCAAGAGGAGGTGGAAATCACCAGTGTTGATACAAATTTGCACGGGCTCATCCTCGATGTGCAGACCCCCGAACGCCGCTACAAGGACCTGCACGTCGGCTTGCCCGGGCGGCACCAGCAATGGAATGCGGCCCTTGCACTGCGGGCTGCCGAACTGATCCTGACGGAACTTCGGCACGATTCTGGTTGTCTATACGAAGGATTACAACACGTCCGGCGGTTGTCCGGCCTGCGAGGGCGATTCGATATACTCCGGGAACACCCGGCCATCGTAGCGGACGTTGCGCATAACGCCGAGGGACTCACCGTGACGCTGGAAGCGCTGGAGCCTGTTCTGGAAGGGCGTAGCGGACGTCTGTTCGTTCTCCTGGGTGCGATGCAGGACAAGGATGTGGGCCGCATGGCTGACCTTCTGGCATCTGCTCGCGCAACCGTGTTCTGTGTTACCATCGATTCCGACCGGGCGTACCGTGCCGGTGCATTGTGCGACCTGCTGCGCAAGCACGGCGTGAACGTCATCGGAGCAGGGCTTTTTGGAGAAGGTTGGGAGCGATTCCAGCACGAGATGACACGAGATGACGTACTTCTCGTTACGGGATCGCACCAGGTCGTAGCGCAAGCGCCCGTCCATATCGACGATCATCCCGAATAACTGAAAAACGTAGCCAGTCTGTCAAAATTTCGCAGAGTGCAACCGTTGCTTCTATGGAGCGTTTGAATTAGTGTTAGGCACAGGAAAACTGCGCGCTGTGTCTACGCACTTGACTGCCCGAGTGGCTCCACTTCCGACCTACCCTGTGAGCCCTCGCACATCCGGCGGTTTGCCGAATTCTCCCTCCGCTCCCCCGCATTGTCATTCAACCAACCCAGTGTAAGGAGCATCGCCCATGCCGGCGTGCGGACGTCTGCGCCTCCTGCGCGCTTCGTCCCTTGTGCGGTATGCCGTTCAAGCCAGTGTGGCATCTCTCACCCAGCGGAGCCGGCCGCACCTTAACCGTTCACGTCTCGTTGTATGAAAATTTCAGAACTCCAAGAAAAGACACTTCAAGATCTAAAGGGAATTGCCCGGGACATGGGTCTCACCGGCTATTCCAACATGCGTAAGCAGGAGATCATCTACCTTATTCTCGAAGCCCAGGCCGAGGCAGCCGCCAGCGGTGGCGATGGTGCTGGCCGCCGGGAGCGTGACCGCAACCGGCCCACGCCCGACCGTCAGAATGGCGAAACGCCGCGCCCGGCAGCTTCCCCCGCACCCGAAGTAGCCGTAGCCGAAGCACCTGCGCAACAGGAATCCCGCCCGAACGGCCGAAACGATAGCCGGCGTTCCAGAGACAACCGCAGAAACCGCCAGCGTGAGGAGCAGGAAAACCGACATCCGGAGGCTCCTGCCGAGCCACAAAGCGAGCCGGTACAGCCGGAACTCTTCGCCGTCCCCGAAGCACGCGGCGAGGGCCGCGTGCGCCAGGAGAATCGCCATGGCGATGAGCGGCGCGGCGAGCAGCAGCAGGAAGAAGTCGTAGAGGCTCGCCAGGACCGTAACCAGACCCGCACCGAGAGTCGTCCCGAGGGCCGGGATAACCGCCCCGAACGGCGTGACGAGCGCCGTGGCGACCGCGATCAGCAACGAGGCGATCGTGACCAGCAGCGAGGCGACCGTAACCAGCAGCGAGGCGACCGCGACCAGCAACGGGGTGACCGCAACCAGCCACGAGGCGATCGCGATCAGCAGCGAGGCGACCGCAACGAGCGTGGAGATCGCGGCGACCGGAACGAGCGCCGGGGCCGTAACCGCCGCAACCGCGACCGCCGGGGCCGTGACCGCCGCGAAGGACAGCAGCAGGAAGATCGTCGCCGCATTTACGAGGATAAGCCCGAGTACATGGCGAGCTACGACGCCGGCAAGACGGAACTGGAGGGCATGATCACGAAAGTGGGCGTGCTCGAGATCCTGCCGGACGGCTACGGCTTCATGCGCTCTCCCGAGTACAACTACTTGCCGAGCCCCGACGACATTTACGTCTCGCCATCGCAGATCAAGCGGTTCAGCCTGCGGCTCGGTGATACCGTCGTAGGCGAAGTGCGCCCGCCGAAGGAAGGCGAACGGTTCTTTGCGCTCATCCAGGTAAACGAGATCAACGGTCGCACACCGGCCGAACTCCAGGAGCGCCCGACGTTCGACTACCTCACGCCGCTGTATCCGACCGAGCACCTCAAGCTCGAAACGACACCGAACGAGATCAGCACACGCATCCTGGATCTCTTCTCGCCTATCGGCAAGGGGCAGCGTGCCCTCATCGTGGCGCCTCCCAAGGCGGGTAAGACGATCCTCCTGCAGAAGATCGCCAACGCCATCACGACGAACCACCCCGAAGTCCACCTCATCGTGCTGCTCGTAGACGAGCGCCCGGAAGAGGTGACTGACATGGAGCGGAACGTGAAGGCCGAGGTCATCGCCTCCACGTTCGACCAGGAGCCCGAGCGCCACGTCCAGGTAGCAGACATCGTCCTCGAAAAGGCGAAGCGCCTCGTGGAAGCGGGCCAGGACGTCGTGATCCTGCTCGACTCGATTACCCGTCTCGCTCGCGCGCACAACGCTGTTGCACCCAATACGGGCAAGACGCTCTCGGGTGGTATGGAAGCGACGGCGTTGCGCGGCCCCAAGAAGTTCTTTGGCGCGGCGCGCAACATCGAAGAAGGCGGCTCGCTCACCATCATCGGCACCACACTCATCGAGACGGGAAGCCGCATGGACGAGGTGATTTTCGAAGAGTTCAAGGGCACCGGTAACTCGGAACTCGTACTGGACCGCCAGCTTGCCGACCGGCGCATCTTCCCGGCGATGAACCTGATCAAATCCGGCACCCGCCGCGAGGAGCTTCTGATTCCCGACGCGAAGCTCTCACGTATCTGGATCCTCCGCAAGCTCCTTGCCGACATGGATCCGCTGCAGGCCATGCAGTTCATGCAGGACAAAATGCGAGGCACCCGCGATAACGACGAGTTCCTCGTCGTCATGAACTCATAGAGTTACTTCCATGAGAAGTCGAAAGCCCCGCTGCCGCAAGGTGGCGGGGCTTTTGTTTTCTAGCTGATCGCTTGCTCGCATGTACACGTGCCTTATCTCAACGGCATGATAGGTACAAGGAATGATGCAAGCATCCACCTGCTTGAACAGATAGATCCGGAATGGCATGAGTCGGAATTTCGGATGTGTTTCTACCTGAATGGGTAGGTTGCTCCCTTCGCCCGTTTCTGCATATTGATAAGAAACGGGTACGCACGATGCCTTTTACTGCTCGCCTCGTAGGACTTGGACTTGCCTCCCTATGCTGTCTGCTCGCGTGCCTGGAGGCAAGGGCGCAACGAACGGAAGCACTGCGGATGCTTCTGATTCAGGATAGTGACTCATCCTCCCGTATAGAGCTGGCTGAGCCCACACCGGCCTGGCCTGATACATCTGCTAGCCAGACGCATACATCGCCGGCCTGGCTCATCGCAGGAGGGGCCGCCGGTTGGGGCGCTGGTGTTCTGACCGGGATTGCGGCTGGTTACGCTGTTGGGGTTCGGCGGAAGGTACGTTCTTCCCTGCGAACAGCGGGATGATTGTTGGCGGACTCGTCGGCGGGGCGATAGGCGCCCCTCTCGGTGTGCATCTGGCGAACCGGCGCAGAGGGGACGTTCTACCTGCTTTCCTGGCATCCGCTGGAGTTCAGGTCCTTACCGTAGTGCTGGCTCGCAGCCTTTACCAGGAAGATCAGATCCGGGCGGGTGACCGTGTGTTGTTCATGCTGGGGCCTGCCGTCCAGGTCGGGACGAGCGTAACTATCGAGCTCGGTATGTCGCGATGACCCACTCGCCGCCATAACTCACTGCTCCGGCTCCGCATATACGATCCCGGTCTGGTCTGCGAGCAGGGCACCGGCAGCCGGCATCGGCTCGCCGTGGAGCCATTTGCTTATCTCCGGCGGCAGCGGCGTGCCGGGGTGCTCCAGGACCGGGAGCAGCGTTTCGCTTTCATCGGAGCGCCGCAGCCGCCCGATGACCTGCTGGCGGATATTGTCCGGCACGTCGCGGCCGCGGTCGCCGGTGCGCTGAGCCAGGACGGTAAGGACGTAGTCCGAGGCGGGATGCTTCGGCAGCTTCGTTCCAAGCAGGTTCTTGAGCCACCCGCCCACCTCTTCCGCCGGGACGAGGCTGTCGAGGGGCCCGTAGATGAGGTGCCGGGTACCGAGGCGCGCTAGCGCCCACAGGGCTGTCGTGTTTGCGTCGCGCTGCAGAGACTCCACCACGAGCTGCCCGAGTGCCCCTCGAACTCCGACCGGCAACCGCTCGAAGGTGGAGAGGGTGCGCCATGCTTCCAGCTTCTCGCGGGCATCGAGGCGCGTGGGGTAGAGGGGGTGTTGCTTGCCCGTCTTGACTTTGAGCTGGATGTAGGGGCGAACATCATAGTACACCTGTGCCTGTTTTTCGGCGGGAAGACCGGCGCCTACGCGGGCCCAGAAACGCCACCAAGCGAGGCGGTTATCGGGTACGCGAGCGAAATGCAGGCCCGCCCGGTATCGTTTCCACACCTCCTGCATGCGCCAGTCGTCCACTGCATCGCCGTAGCCGGGCCGGAGCGTGTAACCCAGCATGTCGAACCAGGCTGCCTCGTGCTGGATCGAGCGGTCGCGTGGAGTGCCGAGCAGGGTATCTGCGAGCTTGCGGAGAACGGGAATCGTCCATCGATCCCGCGGTTCCTCCAGGATGCTTTCCAGCCGCTCCCACAGTGCCCGGTCCGGCGGGGACGGCTGCTCGAATGCCTCCCGGATGGCGGCCTGAGCAGCTTCGATCTGCTCCAGCGCGGGAGTGCTTGCGGCCGTCTCCGGCAACACCGGTTCGGCCTCTGGTTCCTGCCGCACATCGAAGGCCAGTTCCCAGCGATGCTCGGTTTCCAGCGACTGGCAATACAGCTCCAGCGTACCGATCTCCGTCAACCGGACTCCCAACTCCACCGGAATCCTGCGAACGAGCCCTTTCTTTCCGAACCGGAGCACCGTGCGGATGGGCGGCAGCGCATGGGCATCCCCTTCACGAAGCTGCACGACATCGCCAAAAAAGTCTTCCGTACGGGTATCGGAGGTGAAGAGGTGGAAGGTCACCGGCTTGTTCGTCAGCGCCTCGACGGGCGCCTGGTCGAGGCGGCCTTCGAACCCCTCTTCCGCGCCACGCGGGACGAGGCACATGGCCGGCTGCACACCTTCCGGCACCCCATCCTCCGCTGCAATACCGACGTAGTACGCTCGAGGGCTGCCACTTCCCACACGGGCACGCTCTCCGAGGCGCACGAGCCCATAGTAGGCCGCACCACGCGCTACGGCTAGGTCCAGTTGCGTCCCCTTCAGTTCCTGCGGCCGCCACGCATCCGCATCGAACCAGCTTCCGACGATATCCAGCACGCGCTCCCGCAGGCGGTCCGGCGTGAAGACGCCACCGTTGAAGAGTACGAAATCGGGACGCGGATCATCCCGGCCCGTATCCTGCCGGAGCATGGGCTCAAAGCGGCGCCAGAATGCGGCGAGGTGGCGCGTGATGGCCGGGTCCGGCTCATACGGAAGCCCCAGTTCCGTCAAGCCGGACCGGCGATTGGCCTGGAGCGGCGTGTCGAGAGAAATCTCCGGGAAGAACCCTTCGAGCACGAGACGCTCTACGTCATCCCGGTAGAGGGTGGCCGTAAGCATCCCACTGACGAGGCCGCTCCCCCGGGCCGGGACGGCAACCCTCGCCCGGTCCGGTGCATCGTACCCGAGCAGTTCCTCCTTCGCCCGGCGGCACTGGTGAACGAGCTGATGCCAGCGCTGCACGTCGAGCTTGCCGGCCCCGCCCGCCACATCCATCTCCACCTGCCTGCCGAGCGCATGGTCCATGTTGTCGCCGCCGAGCATGAGGTGCTCGCCGATGGCCAGACGGTCGAACCGGATACCTTTCGCATCACGCCGAACGCCGATAATGGAAAAGTCCGACGTGCCGCCGCCTACGTCACAGACGAGAACGATCTGGCCATCCTGCAGGGCATCGCGTTCGGGGCCGTGCCCGTCCATCCACGCGTAGAACGCCGCCAGAGGCTCCTCCAGGAGCACCACATCCGGAATCCCGGCGTCCTTCGCGGCCTGCACGGTCAGTTCGCGAGCGACCTCATCGAAGGAAGCCGGTACGGTGAGCACGACAAGTTGCCGCTCGAAGCGAGCCGCATCGTCGGAGCCGGCCATCCGCTCGTTCCAGGCCTCACGCAGGTGTTGCAGATAACGGGCGGAGGCGTCTACCGGAGACACCTGCTCCACGCCGCGAGGTGCCCGCCAGGGCAGAATGTTCGCCGTCCGGTCCACACCGGCGTGGCTCAGCCAGGATTTCGCGGAGGATACGAGGTGTGCGGGGACTTTGCTTCCCTGCTCTCGCGCAAACAGGCCGACGACATAATCGCGTGTGGCATCCCAGGGGAGTGCCAGACTGCCTTCAGGCAGTTCGTGTGCTCCGGGCAGGTACAGGAACGATGGCAACGTCGATGCCCGGCCCAGTTCGCCCGGCGCTACGATCTGCGGGATCTCGAAGTGCTCGATTCGCCTGCCGCTCCTCAGGTTGACGTAGGCGACGGTAGAGTTCGTCGTCCCCAGATCGACACCGATCGCGTAGCGGTACCCGCTTGCCTTTCCTCCTGCTTCAACCATGTCGTCACGACGCTCCGCACTTCACCACTGGCGGCCTGCATGCGCCATCCCGGCCCCTGTGCGAAAATGTTTCTCTCCTGTTCATCCTCATCCCTCTACGGGCTCTCCGCGCCCTCTCAGGTCGAATTCCAGTTTCCAGCGGCGGTCGCCTATGGCGGAAACGCACCAGAGTTCCAGGGTGCCGGTTTCGGTGAAGCGGCTTTCGAGGTAGACCGGAACGACTGTGCCCCCGCTTTCACTATCCGTGG
The DNA here is from genome assembly GCA_041690215.1 of Rhodothermales bacterium. GTDB lineage: Bacteria > Bacteroidota > Rhodothermia > Rhodothermales > DASSAV01 > DASSAV01. Next base: position 268,584 of record JAWLHQ010000004.1, on the reverse strand, counting down.
CGGGCAGACGCGCCTCCAGCGTCGCGACCTCCTCGATTTCGCCGCCCCAGTCCTCCACGATCTCGCCTGCCGCATCCTGCTTGCGCGTGTTCGAGGCGAGCAGGCTGAACGTGGCGTCCTCGCCGACGACCAGCCCGAACTCCCGCCCCGTCATGCTCGCGCTGGTCCCTTCTTCCATGCCGAAGGGGACCACGCACAGGGCGTTGACCGGTGTGGGAATGCCGGGCACTGCCGGCATCGCACTCTCGACACCGATGTAGTAGGTCCGCGCAGCGCCCGCCCGGATGCGGATGCCGTGTCCGCGCCGGACCGCGCCGTAGTAGGCGGCCCCGAGGGCCACGGCGAGATCGAGCCCGGCAGAGGCCATCTCGCGTAGCTCCGGGTTGCCGCTCCACGTCCGGAGTACCTCCAGAATGCGCTCCCGTAGTACGCCCGCCTTCATCACACCGCCATTGAACAGGACGGCGGAGGGGAACGGCGCCCCGCCCTCACCGGATGCCTGCCGCCCGAGGAATTCAGCCAGATGGCGGGTTATGGCGGGATCGGATTCGTAGGGCAGGCCCATCTCCCGTACGCCCACACGGGTCTGCCGCTGCGGCCTATCACCGAGGCCGACTTCGGGGAAGAACCCATTGACGAGAACGGTTTCGATCTCCTGGCGGGTGAGTTCCGTACGGATCGTACCGCCGATGAGCGACGTTCCGCGTCCGAGGATCGTGATGGGTTCTACGTCCAGGTCGGGGTTGCCCAGCAGCCGCTCCTTCGCTTTGCGGCACTGGTGCGAGAGCGCCCGAAACTGCCAGGTATCGAGTTGCGTGCCGCGCTGCGCCAGCTTTGCCCGGACGGTGTAGGCGAGCGTGAGATCCATGTTGTCGCCACCGAGCAGGATGTGGTTGCCGACGGCGGCACGCCGGAGATCCAGGCTCCCCTCTTCCTCGACGACCTCGATCAAACTGAGGTCGGTCGTCCCGCCGCCGACGTCGCAGACGAGGATAGACTGCCCCACGGTCACGGCATCGCGCCAGGCATCTCCCATGGCAAAGATCCATGCGTAAAAGGCGGCCTGGGGTTCTTCGAGGAGAGTAAGACTGTTGAAACCAGCCTCGCGGGCCGCCTGCACGGTAAGCTCACGGGCGACCGGATCGAACGAGGCCGGCACGGTCAGGTAGATCTCCTGTGCCTCCAGCCGGGCTCCCGGGTCCTCGTGTGCCATGCGGTAGTTCCACGCATCCCGCAGATGCACCAGGTACCGCATCGAGGCCTCGACAGGCGAGACGCGGCGGGCATCCGAAGGCGCATCCCACGGCAAGATCGGCGCGGTACGGTCTACACCGGTGTGGGAGAGCCACGATTTGGCCGATGAAACGAGCCGGTTCGGCAACTCGGCGCCACGCTCCCGCGCGTACGTACCCACGGCCATGTCGGCGTCGGGCTTCCAGGGAAGTGCCAGTGCGCCTTCCGGCACGTCATGCGGTCCGGGCAGGAAGAGAAACGACGGCAGGAGCGGAAGGGCCTGCACTTCGCCCGGACTCACCACCTGCGGGATCTCAAGCATGTGAATCTCAGGCGCCTCGAACTCCGGCGTCTGCGCGCTCGTGTAGGCGAGCACACAGTGTGTCGTACCAAGGTCGATGCCGACGATGTAGCGGGGCGTTTCCACGGCGGTGCGCTGTATTCGGGTGGTGAGGTATTCGGGTGTTCAGGTGCTCACGTATGTATATGCTTATACGTAGCACGTTTTGTTATCCCCGTACTTCCACTTCGGCGGCGGCGACGATGCGGTCCTGCATCTGCATCAGTTCGGGGAGATCGATCTTTTCCACCCGCCATCCCCGGTGGCGCAGCTCGCCGGTGAACGGCGGGTCGCCTGCAACCTGGCCGGTGAGCCGGATGGCGTGGACATCGAAGCCCGGCTCGACGGTTACGGTACTGCCTTCCGGCTGTTTCATTACGGGCTCCAGGGTGACGTACTCCGCGAGTGCGTTCCGGCACCCTTCGTGTACGTTGCGCACGGCGGCACCGATCTGCGCGTCGTCGTACGGCCGGATGTCCTCCTGCAGGAAGTCGATGAGGCGGCCTTCCCGCTGGAGGATGGAGAGGATCTGGATGGCAGCGGCCTCCGGTGGCTGCTCGGGCTTTTCCTTGCGCGGGGGGAGCGGAGCGGCGGGAGGTGCGGGCGTTACCGCTGCCGGTTCTCGGGCAGGCAGCGGGGCAGGTGCGGCAGCCTGCTCGATGGCGCGTGCCCCAGTGCTCCGAATGACCGCCCACATGCCCAGTGTGACGGCCAGAAACGCCACGATGAGCACCCACGTCATCTCCGGCAGGACCAATGTGACGGCCAGCAGGATGGCATTACCGATTAACAGAATGAGCAGTGTTCGTGTCGAAAAAGCATTCTTATTCATAAGCCTCGGGATGTGCGGTTGTGGTCGGCCCGCAGGGAGGGGATCGCTGCCCTTATAGGTCACTTCATAGCATAGAGATCCCGCCTTCGCCGTTTGTGATACCCTGGGAAAAGGCACATCCTTCTGTTAACGTCCCGCTGCCTGTACCGTTATAACGCTATGTGGTAATCCTGTGGAGTCTCCATGGACAGCACCAAGACCGTTCTGGTCATTGATGACAACCCGCACGTCGTGGAAGCGCTGGATACCTTTCTTTCCATGCGCGACTTCGCCGTGATCTCGACCACGGATGGACGCGAGGGGGTGGACCTGGCCATCGAACAGCAGCCGGACGTGATCGTGTGCGACTACAAGATGCCAGACTTCGACGGCCTCTCCGTCCTGAAGGCTCTCCGCCGCCACGATGAGACGGTAGGTATTCCCTTCATCCTGTTCACGTCCCACGGCGGCCCGCGCCTGGCCAACGAGTTGGCCAAAGTAAACGCGACCGCCTACCTCGACAAGGGCGATGATCCGACCGAACTGATAGACGTGATCGAGCGGGTGCTGCGTGAACGCAGGCCCCATGGAGAAAGCGGGGAGTAAAGCAAAAAGCCCCACCTGCGTTTCGGACGCAAATGGGGCTTTTTCAGAGGTGATGGGCGGATTCGAACCGCCGTACAAGGTTTTGCAGACCTTTGCCTAGCCACTCGGCCACATCACCATGTCGTGCCGTTATACCGGACGGCGGGGTCCCGGATCCTTCCGGGCCGACCGTTGCGGAACCGCGGTGTACGCCCGGCAGGACTCGAACCTGCAACCTACGGATTAGAAGTCCGTTGCTCTATCCGGTTGAGCTACGGGCGCAGGTTAGAACGTCAAGCTGGTCGGGGCGGCCGGATTTGAACCGACGACCCTCTGCTCCCAAAGCAGATGCGCTACCGGGCTGCGCCACGCCCCGAGGTCATCCCGAGCACCGCTGCACCTGTGCGCCGCAACTACTCCGGATGAATGATTCCGACCGGTTTAGAGCGACCGGGCGGCCTTCAGTTCGTTCTGAACGTTGTCCAGCTGCACCATCTTGGAGCGGAAGCGGAACTGGCCGTTTTCCTTCTTCTCGGCGACCACGATCTTGGCCATCTTGTTGTCCTGGCGGCCCTTGAGGCGGTCGGTACGCTGGTTCTTGGATACCTTTGCCATGGTTATTTAATCTCTTTATGTAGCGTATGCTTGCGAAGCACGGGGTTGTACTTCCTGAGCTCGAGGCGTTGCGTCGTGTTGCGGCGGTTCTTCGTCGTGGAATAGCGCGACGTGCCCGGTGCCTCCGTGCATTCGAGGATAACCTGAATTCGTACGTCTTTTCCTTTTGCCATTGTCGGTCTCCCGGTCTGAAGCGGTGGCGATCACGTGCGGGGCGTGCCCGCCGGGATCAGATCTTGACGCCCTGGCGGCGCGCTTCGGTCAGCACGGCGTGAACGCCGTTCTTGTTGATCGTCTTCAGCGTCTGCGTGGAGACGCGGAGCGTAACCCAGCGGTCTTCCTCCGGAACGTAGAACCGCTTCTTCTGCAGGTTCACGGCGAACCGGCGCCTGGCCTTGTTGTTGGCGTGGGACACGTGGTTCCCGAACATCGCCTTCTTACCTGTAAGCTGGTCCTTGCGAGCCATCGCTACAAATCCTGTTCTAATGATGCTGCCTGTGCAGCCAACAATGCAAAACACTAAGATAGAAAAAGCCGCACAGGCGGCCGGAGTCGCGCAAGATACGAACGAAACTTACCAGAACGCAACGGCGACCCTACATGCGACCCCGTACAGAGAGTGGCTTTTAATCTCCGACCGGGGTAAAGTTTCTTAAAAAAAGAGAGAACGAGTGTGTCGCAAGGAGAGGTGAGGCAGTTCGAAAGCCGTACGAACTCCTGCTCAGACCCTGCATTCGTATACATGGTTTCCACTCCACTGGCCTTCGCCCTGATCCGATCCGAGGGGCAGAGGATGAGTATTCCGGCCTGGATCAGGGCATTCCGTCACCTGCCGAGTGGCCGTTGGAGGACGGAGCCGTTATCGCGGCGCGCGGGCCGACGAAGTCGAAGAGGGTATCGGCTCGGAGGCCGAGACGGAGCGTTTCGAGCGAGAGTACTTCTTCCGGGGCGATGTTGCCAAGGTTTACGTTCGGGCCGGAGTGCTTGATGAACCAGACCTGCTGGGCTTTCTGGGGCGCTTCGAAGATGAGCTTGGTGCGGTCGATGAGATCTACCATCTCGGCCACGAGCCCGGAGCGAACCTCACCGTTGGGGCGGAATAGCCCGACCGTGCCGCTTTCGCGGGCTTCGCAGATCACTTTCCAGCTTCCGGCCTCAAGTTCCGACCGGATCATCTGGACCCACTTGTAGGGGGGCATGATCTTCTCGCCGTCCTTCGATCCCACTTCGCTGAGAACCGTGAAGTGGGCGGCGAAGTCCCGGATACACGCGAGCTTTTCCTGGTGGCTTATCTCGATGGAGCCGTCGGATACCTCGACGTGCTCGATGCGGTAGTGGTCCAGGATGCGGCAATAGGTATCCAGCTGCCCGCGCAGGTAGAACGCTTCGAAGAGGGTCCCTCCGAAGTAGACGGGTACTCCGGCTGCCCGGTAGATGTCCAGTTTCCGTTCCAGACCGGGTGTGATGACCGCCGTGCCCCAGCCCAGCTTGACGATATCGACGTACTCACCGGAAATTTCGAGAAAGTCTTCGACCTGGCGACAGGAGAGGCCCTTGTCGAGCATGATCGTGATGCCTTCTTCGCGGGGGCGGGCAGGCCGCGGGGGCAGTCCGATCATGCTAAAGCGGTGGTGAATCATACGTCGGTGGTCTGTTTTCTGGGCTGTTGGCGGTCAGCTATCGGCTATGGGCCTGGTACGGGAAGGAGGGTGAAGGCTGACCGCTCTACCCTCCGTTACACAGCGCATGCGGCACGTCCGGTTCGTACAGGCCGCGCGAATGTGCGGCGATCAAAATAAGGTCCGAATTCTCACCGGAGACAGAGCAGTCATCCTGTATGACGTATTCTGCGCCTGGGCCATCCGGATTTTCATCGTAATTCTGCATGTAACCCGGTGTAAAGTACGGGAGATTGTAACGAAATGTACAGATCGGGTTCATGTTTTTGGGCACAGTCTCTCCGGGGCGGCACCGTTTGCGCAGAACGGGTTTCGGATCGGGGGATCGCGGAGCGGATTGTAACGGGGGCGTAACGAAATTTACAAATTCGATGCGGTTCGGAGGAGGGAATGGGGAATGCGTAATGAAGAATGAATCATGAGGGATGGGGGGAGTGGTTGGATGGCACAACGGAAGTACGAAGTACGAATGACAAAGTACGAGTGACGAGTGGATGGCACACATTGCACACGGAAGTATGTGTATTGGGTTGGGGGATGAGACCTGACAGGTTTTGGAAACCTGTCAGGTCTGAGTAGGAGGCCGTCGGTTCTGCTCATGGCACGCATGGCACACGGAATGCGGGTTTGGCGCGGGTGGGAGCGGGGGAGGCATGGGGCTCTCGTGGTTTGATTCGGAGGGATCAACCAGGGAGGGTACGGAAGAAGGAGGGCTGTGTCGAGGTTATTCTGATAACCTACATATGTGTTGGAGCGGTCGGCGATCAACTTTCAGCGGTCGGCAAAACCGGAAGGTTGTTGGCGGCCAGTCCGGGAGGAGGGGGACACGATACATCGTGTCCCTACGCGTGGGGAGGGGCGACGACCAAGGTCGGGGCGGTGGTGTTCGTCGTCCGTCACTACGGGTGCGGGGGCAGTGGGGAAGGGTTGTATGGCCGGATGGGTGGGCGTGGTGCGCTGTGCCTGTATGAGGATGGCCGGAATGCGCCTGTGAGGCGGTGTGCAGTGGTGCTTGCGAGGGGTTCAGTGTCAGGGCACGGTCATCGTCGGGAGCAGGGAGTGCTTTGTGCGACCCAGCGGCACGGGCTCGGTGCGATAGCACGAGGCGGAGCCTGGTGCGATGGCTATGGGCGAGCCGGGAGGTGGAAGCGAGAGGGTGGGCGGGTGATTCCTTCGCGAAGGATCTGGGGTTCGTTGACCCACTCGATGAGGGCCGCGTAGTCGCGGCTGTTGGGGTCGTGGGTGTAGTAATTGGGAACGACGGCCAGGACGTGGAAGCCCTGGTCGAGCTGGAAGGTGAGCGTGGGGTCCTTCAACTCCCGCGTGATGACCTTTCGGACGTAGGTTTCCGCATCCATCCGGTCCGCATAGCGGCCATAGCCGGGGAGGCGTGCGCCGGCGCGGATGCGGAGCAGGGCGAAGCGTTCCGCGAGGCGGCGCCGGGCGGCATACAGAAGTGATCCGATGCCCCGGCGCCGCATCTCGGGATCAACCATGACCTCGGCACCATAGAGGGTGCGCCCGGCCGGGTCATGGTTGGTGAAGTAGCCGGAATCCGTGAAGTCGCTGTAGCTGTCGAGGCTGTCGTAATCATCCCACAGGATGATGAGGCTGGCGGCCATGCCGGCGACACGGCCCGTTCCGGTATCGCAGGCTACGAACTGGCCTTCGGGGAAGGCTTCCAGGTGCTTTCTGAGGTATTTCGGCGTGTAGGGTTCGTCGAAGGGATAGACGGCCCGGGAAATACGCTCGATATCCGCAAAGTCAGCGGGCGTGGTATTGCGGACAATGATCCGCCCCTGGTCTTCCTGGTCGTTCACAGCACAATGGGATCTGCTTCAAGCATGACGGGGTCTACCCGGTACCGATGCTCTTTCCTGCGGTCGCTATCGTAGAGCGGACGCACGGTTCCGAAGGCGCGGCTGTCCTCGATGAGACTCATGTCCAGGTCCCCCATAACGAGGTCTTCCTGGTTGAGCACACCTTCGGCGAGGACGCCGTCGCGGGCGAAGCCGAAGTCGCTGGGCGTGAGGATGGCGGCCTGGCCGTAGTTGAGCGACAGGTCCGGCACGGTCGGGATAGAACCGACGAGCGGCGCGTGGATGACGTACATCTGGTTTTCGATGGCGCGGGCCTGTGCGCAATAGCGGACGCGCAGGAATCCCTGGCGGTCGTCCGTTGCGCTGGGCACGCAGAGGATGCGGGCACCGCTCCGTGCCATCTCACGGACGAGTTCCGGAAACTCTACGTCGTAGCAGATGGCGACGGCGATTTTTCCGAGTTCCGTATCGAAGACCTTAGCAGTAGGACGTTCGGTAACGAGCCAGTCCTCGCTTTCGAAGCGTGTCATGTGCAACTTGCCCTGTACCTCCCATCTCCCGGAGGGGGTAAACAGGTACGCGTCGTTGCAGATGTTGCCGGCGTCCTCGTGCGGAGCCGGGATGGTGCCCGCGACGATGTAGATGGTATAGTCGTGTGCGAGCCGGCTCATGAGCTCGATGAACTGCGGGAGGTACTGCGCCACGGTTCGCAACTGCTCGTAGAACGGGCGTTTCGTGTCATGCAGGCAGACGAGCTGCGTCGAGAAATACTCTGGCAGGACGAGCAACCGACACCCATAGCTGGCGGCAGTCTGGACGACGGCACTCACCTGGCTTTCGAAGTCCTCGAAGGTCTGTATGGGGCGAATGAAATACTGTGCGGCGGCGACGCGGATGCGGCCCTGACCGGGATGTTTCATCAATATGGCAATGCGATTCTGGGTGATGCCGAATCCGGAAAGCGGACTGCGTTTCGGAGGGAGGTGAGGAGGCGCCCCGACCGCCCCTGTCTGGCCGATCGTCGGGGGTGCATCGAAGGGAGATCATGGAGCCTCCTGCACGGCCGCACCATGACGCACGAAACTGCCGGATCCAGCGAAAAAACAACGGGATCTTGTAACCGGTACGCTACGAGGTGTTTCCTATCCATCCAGGCTTCACGATCCCGGGCGGGCACGAATGCACGCGGGGGAAATAGAAGCATGTAGAATGCGTAATGGGTAATGGAGAATGATGAGGGAAAGGTAGGTGATGGAAGGCGGCGTGTCGAGGTTATTCTGGTAACCTACATGTGTGTGGTGGGGAGATTGGGGTTGGCTTGATTGCCTCCTGGAGGGGCTGCCTCTTCGGGAGGTTTTGTTTTGGCCGGTCGCTGCAACTTAGCGCTATTTCCTCGTAGACGGTCGAATATGTGTATGGCGGGACATCCGGCGTGTTCCGCTGATTCGAATACTCCTCACCTCCTCCCGGCAGCCTCTCGGTACGCTCGCCATGCTGAAGAACTACCTGAAAACCGCTTACCGTAACATCCTCCGCCAGAAGGGCTACGCGTTCATCAACGTGGTCGGGCTTTCCATCGGGCTGGCATGCAGCTTCTTCATCCTGCTCTGGGTGATGCACGAGACGAGCTTCAACCGCTTTCACGAGGATGGAGCACGCATCTACCGGGTACTGCGCAATGCTACCCTGAACGGCGAGGTGTATACGTGGGCGGCTACGCCCGGTCCGATGGCCGAGGCGTTACGAACGGATTATCCGGAGATCGAGAACGCCGTCCACACCTGGTGGGGCCAGGACTTTCTCATCACCTACGAGGGCCAGAGCTTTCGAGAAAACGGCAACTTTGCCGGAGCGGATTTCTTCGAGGTGTTCACGTTCCCCCTGCTCCAGGGTGATCCTGCAACGGTGCTCGAAACGGAAAACTCCGTCGTGATCTCCGAATCGCTCGCGCGGAAGCTGTTCGGGGAGGACTGGCAGGCGCAGAATGCGGCGCTCGGCAAGAGCATCACCATTGACCACCGGAAAGACTTCACCATCACCGGCATCGCGAAGGATGCGCCCGACAACTCGACGATCACGTTCGACGTGATGCTGCCGATCGAGGAGTTCTTTTCCCGGTTCGAATGGACGAAAGGGTGGGGCAACAATAGCTTCCCACTCTACGTCCGGTTGAAGGAAGGAGCCTCGCTGGCAGAGGTGAACGCCAAGATTGCCGACACCGTCGAGCGGCACAATCCGGACGGCCTGAATGAGGTGATCTTCCTGCAGCCGTTCGAGGAGATGTACCTGTATGGAGATTTTACGAACGGGGTCAACACGGGCGGGCGGATCGAGTTGATCCGGATCTTTGCGGTGGTCGGGGTTTTCCTGCTCATCATCGCCAGCATCAACTTCATGAACCTGGCGACGGCCCGCTCCACGCAGCGGAGCAAGGAGATCGGTGTGCGGAAGAGCCTCGGCGCAACGCAGCAGTCGCTGATGGGCCAGTTCCTCTCCGAGACGATGCTGCTGGCCGCCGTGGCCTTCGTGCTCGCGATGGCGCTCGTCGTGGGGCTACTTCCCGTCTTCAACACGATTACGGGCAAGCATTTCGAGGTCACGGACTTGAGCCCGAGCTTCCTTGCGGGCGTTTTCGCGATTGCACTCGTGACGGGCCTGCTGGCCGGGAGCTATCCCGCGCTGTACCTCTCGTCCTTCAACCCGGTCGCCATCTTGCGGGGGACGTTTCGGCAGAAGCCGAGCGCCGAGCGGCTCCGGAAGGGTCTGGTGGTATTCCAGTTCGCCCTGTCGACGCTCATCATCGTCAGCACGGCGGCCGTTTACTTCCAGATCCAGTACATCATGGAGAAGGATCTCGGACTGGACCGGGACAACGTCGTTTCGATCAACCTGGAAGGTGGCGTTCGGGACCGGTACGAGACGTTCCGGCAGGAGCTGATGGGGCGGCCCGGCATCGTCAATGTTTCCGCTTCGAGCGGCAACCCCCTCGCCATCGGCTCCAACACGACCGATCCTACCTGGGACGGTAAGGACCCGAACGACGAGACGCTGTTCAGCATCATCAACGTGCACTACGACTTCGTGGAGACGATGAAGATGCAGCTTCTGGCCGGCCGGACGCACTCACGTGCATTCGGCGCCGACTCCTCGGGCTACATCATCAACGAGCAGACGGCGAAGGCAATGGGCATGGATGATCCGGTCGGGGCGAGGCTGGACTTCTGGGGACGTTCCGGAACCGTCATCGGTGTCGTGAAGGATTTCCACATGGCGACGTTCGACGCACCGATCAGTCCCACCATCCTCCGTCTCGAACCCGGAGTTACGGATCAGGTGTGGATACGTACCGAGGCGGGCAAGACCCGGGAGGCCCTGGCCGGGCTGAAGGAGGTCTATACGCAGTTCAACCCCGGCTATCCCTTCGAGTACGTGTTCCTCGACAAGAGATACGAGGACCTGTACCGGGGCGTGCTGGTCATGGGCAAGCTGGCCAACGTGTTCGCCGTGATCGCCATCCTGATTTCCTGCCTGGGGCTCTTCGGGCTGGCGTCCTTCACGGCCGAGCGGCGGACGAAGGAGATCGGCATCCGGAAGGTGCTCGGCGCATCGGCTTCGAACCTCGTGATGCTGCTCTCGATGGATTTCACGAAGCTCGTCCTCCTCGGCTTCATCCTGGCGTCGCCGGTCGCATACTGGCTCATCGACAAATTCCTGAGTTCCTTCGAGTACCGCATCGGCATCAGCCCAGTCATGTTCATCATTGCCGGTGTGGCGGCGCTCGTCATCGCATGGCTGACGGTGAGCTATCAGTCGTACAAGGCCGCGACGGCGGATCCTGTGAAGAGCTTGCGAACGGAGTGAGGGGGTGGTCCATGGTCAGAAGCCTCCCGGAGAGACGGCCCCTCCGGGCGGTTTTTGTTTTGGGGGATGGCTGTAGCTGGAGTAGGTTTCGGCCTTTACGGGAGTGCGCACGCCAGCGGGTAGGTAGTCCTTCAGGTTGTGCTGCCTGGATGCCTGGGCGGGGCCAGGCATGGCGTTGGGGGGAGGACATGCTTTCGTGTAGGCTGTCCGGTATTCCTTGCCGTGTGCGGAGAGACTCGTGGCGTATTTGGAGCGTAGCGGTAGTGCTGACCGCTGTAAACATCCCCCTGCCTTGCTCGGCTGAACGTGTTCGCAAGGCTGTCCCCCTTCGAAGGGGGATTTTCTCTTGGCTCGGATGATAGTAAGTCCTGAAGGTTGCGCTGCCTGGATTTACTGCGTCGGTCGCTTCGCTCGCGTCCGCCTTCGCGGGAATGACGTTTATGGGGAGGGGTGAGGTAAAGATGAGCCGGATTGCTATTGCTGATCGTGTGCGAACATCCTCCTGCCTTGCTCCGCTGGACGCGTTCGCAAGGCTGTCCTCCTTCAAAGGAGGATTCATAGTCTAGGGACATCGTCGTTGTGCAATTGCAGGGTCGTGTACGATTGCAAAGTCGTTGCGCGGAGACGCAGCATGCTGCATCTCTACAACAGCATAGTGCCATGTTGTTATGGAGGACACACCGGCGGTGTGGCCCTGCATGAGGGGTCGGGATGTATGGGCGTGGGTGCTCGGGGCTTGGTAGGAGCCGGTCGGGCTGTGCTACCTGAATGACCGGTCCCGATCGGGTATGTGCTCCGGAATCGGGGATTCTGTGAGCGGGTGGGATCGGCGGACATCGAGAATAACGGAGCCCTTGTATTGTGCCCTGGCTGATATGCGCATCACGTTTTATCTTGGGTTGCCAAAGGGAGCCCGGATGCAGCCCACGCAGGGCCACGTGCGGCTGAAAGGCCGGGCGTTCCTGGCGTTCCATTTCGTTGCGCAACAAAAAGCCCTTCCAACATGACATCGCGCGTATTTCTTTCGATCCTCTTAGCCTTGTGTGTGGTTACCGTCGCCCGGGCACAGCGACCCGAACCTCCTCGTATGAGCCCACAGATGACGGAATACTGGGAGCCGGTCCCGAAGGTCGTCGACCCCGGCCCGTACCCGGGCATGGTGCCACCACCCTCCGACGCCATCGTCCTGTTTGACGGCACCGATCTCTCCGAGTGGAGGAGCCGGGACGGCAGCGATGCAAAGTGGCGCGTGGAGGATGGCGTATTTACCGTCGTGAAAGGCACGGGCGATATTTCGACCCGGCGGGAGTTCGGAGACTACCAGCTGCACATCGAATGGCGGATCCCGGAAAACATCACCGGAGAGAGCCAGGCGCGCGGCAACAGCGGACTCATGCTGCAGGACCTGAGCCACCTGCAACCGGCCTACTGGTATGAGGTCCAGATCCTGGACAGCTACAACAATCCCACGTACGTCAACGGGCAGGCCGGCAGCATCTACAAGCAGAATCCTCCCCTCGTGAACGCCATGCGTCCGCCGGGTGAGTGGAACGTGTACGACGTGATATACACCGCCCCCCGGTTCAATGAGGATGGAAGCCTGTTCACGCCTGCACGGGTGACCGTATTCCACAACGGCGTGCTGGTGCAGAACAACTTCGAGATCCAGGGACACACGGCTTATATCGGACTGCCCAAGTATTTCCAGGCACACGGCAAAGCCCCTATTACGCTGCAGGACCACGGCGATCCGAGCGAGCCGATCAGCTTCCGCAACATCTGGGTTCGCGAACTCTGACACGGAGCGTGGGCTGCGTGTCTTGCGCGTGCTAGCTTGTTGCAGACCTGGAGCATGCTAGTCTTCGTACGCTGCATTCGGATCGGAAAAAGGTGTACGGGCCATGCGCCTTCAGCCATTCAGGTCTACGGACCCCTGTACTGGTTTCACACTAACCCCAAACAGGCCGAACCATGCATGCACAACGACGCCCCGCTACGGGTCTATTCGCCCTGGCAATCGCCTGCCTTATCGCCCTTCCGGCCGCGGCGCAGGAACGCGGCAACGACCAGCCGCGCCCCAGTCCGAATGCCGGGATTTCCCAGACCATCGGCACCACGGAAATCGACCTGCAATACGGGCGCCCCGCCGTCCGGGGGCGGACGATTTTCGGCGGCCTGCAGCCGTGGGGCCAGCCCTGGCGCGCGGGGGCAAACGAGCCGACGACCATTGTGATCAGCAAGGATGTGCGGATCGAAGGTGAGCCCCTCGAGGCGGGCATGTACAACATCTTCATGCGCCCCATGCAGGACGGCGACTGGGATGTGATCTTTACCACGCCGGTGCGCTGGGGCACGATGTACGACCAGGCGACGCCAGTGCTCCAGGTCAGTGTCACGCCGAAGGAAGCGCCGCTTCAAGAGTGGTTGACGTACCGGTTCGAGGACCTGACCGATACCTCGGCGACCCTCGTGATGCACTGGGAGCGAACGATGGTGCCGATCACCATATCGACGGCGGAATAGGCCGGGGCAGTCGACGGTCAGCGTTAAAACCTCCCGGAGGGTTTGTCTCTCCGGGAGGTTTTTTGTCGAGGGCAGAAGGGGCGTTTCGATCAGGTGAGCATTTTTTTGAGGTTGCTGTAGCTGGTCTGGACGTCCTGCAGGGCGTCCTTTGGTGCATCGTTCTCGACGAAGAAGTGCAGGAGCCCGGACTGCTCTGCGCGCGCAAAGATGGGTTTGAAGTCGATTTCTCCCTCACCCACGGCGGCAATGCGTTCGAACAGCGACCGAAAGCCTGCCGGTCCCTGGCTCATGGCCGCGCGCGTCGCTTCGATTTCCCGCATGTCCTTCACGTGCCACATGACGAAACGGCCGGGGTGCCGCTCGAAAAGCGCGAGGGGGTCCTGACCGGCGAACACCGTCCACATCAGATCGAGTTCGAACGAGACCAGTGCCGGGTCCGTCTCCGCCAGCAAGATATCGTAGCCTGTCGTTTCCCCGTCCGCCGGGATGAACTCGAACCCGTGATTGTGGTAGGCGAACCGCAACCCCTTCTCCTGAGCGGCTCTGCCAAGCCGGTTGAACTCCTCGGCGTAGCGCCGCCAGTCGTCCGCGGTGATGGTGCCGCCGAAAGCGCCGGGGAGTGCTGGAACCGTGACGTATCGGTGCCCGATGGTCTGGGCGGCACTCAACGCCCCTTCGAGGTCGTCCCGCAGGACGTCCAGACCGACGTGCGCGCTGGGGGCCGTCAGACCCAACCGGTCCAACAGCTTCCTGACCTGCTCCGGTGAGCGTTCGTAGTATCCGGCAAACTCGACCTCCTTGAAGCCGATCTTCGCTACGGCTTCGATCGTGCCTTCGAAGTCCTGCTCGAGGAGGCCGCGCAGCGTGTAGAGCTGGACCCCTATGCTGCCTATACCGGGTACAGCGGGGACGCGTGGTCCGGCAGACGCCAGGGTCAGATGCGTTGCCCCGGCCGCGAGCAACAGTCCACCGAAACCGGCTGCGCTCTTCAGGAAGGCGCGGCGGTTCTGTGTTCTTCCACCTTTCATCTCGGTCATCGAATTATCCTGATTGATTCGGATTGGTGTTTGGGACAGGTTTCTGCGGCGGCAACTCGAGACGGATCTGATGCTTCGGTAGCGTGCCGTATGCTGCGTCTCTACCGGCACATCACGGACAAGGATCTCATGGCCGCGCTCATGTTGACGTATCAGGTCGTTCCCTAGAGCTTTGCCAGGTCCGACTCGATAGCGTTCAGCAGCTGCTCCGTGAATACATCGGGCGCATACGGGGCGATCTCCCGGAGCGAGAGACCCATGGCCTGATCGATTCTCGGATCGGTCGTCATGCCGGGAACGTGCTTCTCCAGTACGGCTCGGGCCTGCTCGTTCGCGATGAGGTCGCTGAGCTTGCTGTTCGTGCTCAGGCCGGACGTTCCGGAAGACGCCGGCTGCGTGCTCGGCGCATTCACCTGCGGCGCGGGGCTGCTTCCACTGGAGAACTGCGCCGTGAGCATAATGAGCAGGCTCCGTTCGGCAGGCGCATCGTCGTTGCGTACGACGAAGTAGACATCATGAACCCCTTCCGAAGGTTTGAGCGTGGCCCTGAGCATCGAGCCCCCCGTTGCTTCGGCGACAGGCTCCAGGAAGGGGGTCTCACCGAGTAGCGGCCCGTCCGGGGCGTTCAGCCGAACCTCGATTTTCCCGCCCGTGCTATTCAGGTATTGAACGGGAGCCGAGACCATGAACACTACCTCCGTGATACCCGTCAAGTCGAGCTGTTTGAACCCGGCGTATGCTCCCGACTTCTGAACGATGGCCATTTCGACCGGCATCTGGGGCACTTTCATACGCTGGACGCCTTCCTGTGCATCGGCGGCAGCCACGACGACAGTGGGCGCGCGGAGCACGAGCACTTCCTCCGTTGTGGTGGGCGGGATGGGGCCTGCACCACGGTCCGTATAAGCCGCACGAAGCACGACGACGCCCTGCCCCGCCGCCTCGGCGGGGATTTCGGGAGTGTAGCGCCCCTCGGTCGGCATGGTGGGTGTGCTCTGCGTGCCAGCGAGGCTCAGGATGTATTCGACCATCTGCGTGGCCTCCGCCTCGCTGAGTTGCGGGTGCGGCGGCATCATCATGTCTCCCCAGACACCCGCACCACCTTCGCGAATCTTGCTCGCGAGGGTAGTAACGGCTCCGGTGTCTCCCGCGTACTTCTCTGCCACCATGGCGTAGGACGGGCCGATGGATGCACGCTCGAGTTGATGACAGGAGAGACAGGTGCTCCCTTCAATCAACCGCCGTCCGGTCGCAAACGCCGCCGAAGCATCGGCAGAGCGATGGCCCTGAGCAATTTCGACCTGATCGTACCCTTCCCGGAGGTAATCCGCAGACACGGCGACCTGCTCCGGACGGATCGCTCCGTTTTCCAGTGAACCATCTTCGCGGTCAGTTACCCGCACCACGTAGTCGATGGGCTGGCCGGGCAGGAAGAAGGAGCGGTTGCCTCCTGCAAGCTCGATCCGCACCTCCGGGGGCTCGTTTCCGGCAATGATCTGCTTCTGCACCCAGGACCTACCGCCCTGGGCGTCCGTCACTGTGAGCGTTGCCGTATACACACCCGGCTGGTCGAGTGTAATACTCGTGTTGGGCTCATTCGTGCGCTGCACGACATCACCGGTAGAGGTGGTAACGGTCCATTCATACGTGAGCGCATCGCCGTCCGCATCCGACGTGCCGTCGGAGGTCAGGGAAACCTGAAGCGGGGTTGCCCCGGCTGTTCTATCCGCCGCGATCTGAACGACGGGTTTGCGATTTCCACCGTTGTACTCGATGCGGACGAGCCGCGCGTCGTCATTGCCCTGGAACCAGCCGGTGCCGTACTCCAGCACGTAGAGATCGCCGCTGGGCGCGAACTCCATGTCGATCGGGTTGCTGAACTTATGGCTCGGCATGAAGCGCTCCATGGAGACGAAGTTGCCCTCTTCATCCATGGTCACCGCCATGATCCAGCCACGCATCCACTCGTAGATGAACAACTTGCCATCGTAGTAGTCCGGGAACGGGCGGGGGGCATCCTTGAAGTCCGCGCTATAGAAAACGGGACCAGCCATGGCGCTACGGCCGCCGCTGCCGAGGAGCGGAAATTCGGGAGAAGGGGCGGCGGGATACCAGATGAACGCCTTCTGCGCCGGCGGCAATTCGGTGAGGCCGGTATTGTTGGGTGAGGTATTCACCGGACGAGCGGCGTCGAACTGCGCTCCCGGCGTGCCCGTCGCGAAGTCGTAGTCCCAGTATGCTTTATTGTCGCCCACGAAGTAGGGCCAGCCGAAGTTGCCGGCAGCGCGAGCCTGGCCGAATTCATCGTGCCCGGCCGGGCCGCGGTTGGTCGAATCGCGGGAGGCGTCCGGGCCTACGTCGCCCCAGTAGAGGAAACCCGTTCGCCGATCTACGGAGATACGGAAAGGGTTGCGGTGGCCCATCGTGTAGATCTCCGGCCGTGTCTTCGGCGTGCCGGGCGGGAAGAGATTGCCGTCGGGGATGGTATAGCTGCCGTCCGCCTGCGGGCGGATGCGGAGGATCTTGCCCCGGAGATCGTTCGTGTTGGAGGACGACTTCTGCGCGTCCCATGCACTCCGGCCCTCACGCTCATCGATGGGTGCATAGCCCGTACCGTGCGGGTTGGTGTTGTCTCCGGTGGAGAGGTAGAGGTTACCGTCCGCGTCGAAGGCAATAGAGCCACCGGTGTGGCAGCATTGCTCCCGCTGGACCGGCACTTCGAGCATCACCTTCCCGGAAGCGAGGTCGAGCTCATCGCCGCGCAGCACGTAGCGTGCAAGCACGTTCTTCGGTTCGTCCCCGGCAGGCGAGTAATAGAGGTAGATCCAGTTGTTCTCCGCGAAGTTCGGGTCCGCCGCAATGCCGAGGAGCCCGTCCTCCGCCTCTGACTGCTCCCCGTTCGCTGCCGTGTACTTCGTGCTGACCGGGATCGAGGCGATGACGTCAATCCGCCCGGTTGCCGGATCGTACCGCTTCAGATCGCCCCGGCGTTCGATGAAGAGCACGCGCTCGTCGGGAAGCACGGCAAGCTCCATCGGTTCGTTCAGCCGCTCGCCCAGGACAATCTTCGTGAACCGATTCTCTTCCGGTACACGCTGCGTTCTGGCGCGCGAATAGTCCAGCGCCCCATCTCCCATGGCGTACCGGAGGCCGCCGAGGAGGTGCTGCAGGAACAGCGGTTCGGAGAACGTTTCCTCCGTGTGGCCCATGTTGGTATAGAACGCTCGCCCGCCATCGTACTCCTGGTACCAGGCCATTGGATGGTCGGCGCCGTTCGTTCCGCCCCGGTAGGTGCCCTCGTCGATCTTGATCAGCACCCGGATCGCGGGGCTGATATCCCTGAATGAATAGAACTCATCCTCACGTTCCCAGCGGTCGGGCAGCCCTTCAGATGCCGGGTGGCTCTTATCCACTACGAGGAACGTACCACGTTGCACGTTGTCGGGCATCGGGTGGTTATCGAAGTATGCTCCGGCGAGCTTTCCGTACCAGGGCCAGTCGTATTCCGTGTCCGTGGCAGCGTGGATCCCCACGTAGCCGCCTCCGGCCTGAATGAAGCGCTCGAAGTCGTTCTGCTGCGCCTGATCCAGGACGTCGCCCGTGGTGTTGAGGAAAACCACCGCCCGATAGCGTTTCAGATTCTGCTCATTGAAGTTGGTAGCGCTTTCGGTGGTGTCGACAAGAAACCCGTGCTCCCGGCCCAACTTCTGGATGGCAGCAATGCCTGCTTCGATTGAGGCATGCCGGAATCCGGCCGTTTTTGAGAAGACGAGAATGCGGGGTGGATCTGCCGGCCTCCATCCAAACCAGAATCCACCGAGGAGGCAGAGCAGCACAGCCGCGCAGACGATTTTGGGCAAGCGAGAGGACATGGATGTAGCAGGTTTGGTGATGTGGGCTTGCCCGGCAGATTCAAACCAGCATGGCGCGAGCAACCCCCTGGAACGTCATTTCGAGGATTTCATCGGTGATCTCGATCTCCCCCTTATCACGGAGGTGGGCAAGCACGAGAATTGGCCCCTCCAGGAGAGCGTAATGAACCTGGCGCGGCCAGGGATGGAGTTTGCCTGAGGTCAGGGCCGCAACGAACTGGGCATTGGCCTCCTTCTCGACCTCCGCTTTGGCAGCGAGCGTCGCGTCCGTGAGTACGGCTGAGGCCTCACACTGCCGCATGAAGTTAGAAGCTGCCAGGTTGTCGAGATGCCATCTGGCACGGTTGAACCATGCACGACGGAACTCATCGGGTACAGGAGCCTCGCGGTCGATGCCTTCTATGGTTGCCCGGGCGAGATCAGAGACCACTTCGAGGTACAGCTGATTGATCAGGTCCTCTTTGCTCTCGAAATACAGGTACAGGGTGCCTGCCGCCACTCCGGCCTGACGAGCGATCGCCGACGTGGGCATGTTATGGAGGCCGTCCGTAGCAGCGAGTTCGAGGGCGGCCCGGAGGATCGCCTCCCGTTTGTCGGCCTGTCGGTGTGAAGAAGTGAGTAAGGTAGACTGCACGTGATCGAAGGAACTCCTCGCCGGCAGACAGCGGGAAAGAGGCAATATTTCGGCATGACTGAGCGTTCAGTCATGCCGAAGGAAGGTAGATTTTCCAGGCGGTGCAATCAAGTGGGCAGCGATTTTTGCCCTGTAGCGACGCGCTACTTACTTCCCAAGTGCATTTCACTACCCCCAGGGTGCAGTTCGCCCCTCGCCTTGTAACAAGGACGGATTGCGGTCCGATATTTAAGCGTGAAGTGATCATGCGGCTTTATCCCTGTGCAGTCATGAAGACGAAACCGACTCGTATCGTACGCGGGGCGCTATTCATTCTCCTGCTGATGACCGGTGCATTCCCTGCTGCGGCACAGTCTGTGGTTACAGGCACCATCCTGGACGGGGTTGAACGCTCGCCGTTACCGGGCGCTACCGTCGTTGCTACCCATCTTGCTCCAGACAGTACCAGTACCGGGACCATTACGGACGCAGAAGGTGCGTTCCGGCTCTCCCTGCCTGCCGGCGCGTACCAGCTACGCATCTCCTATATCGGATACGTTCCGGCCGAGCGAGAGGTAACGGTCCGGGGCGAGCCGATCAGGCTGGAGGATATCATCCTCAATCTGGATACGGTCTCCCTGGATGAGGCCGTCGTCGAGGCCCTGCAGGAGCGTGTCATCCTGCGTGGGGATACGACGGTTTACAATGCCGACGCCTTCAAGGTGAACCCCGATGCCAGCGCGGAGGACCTCGTCACGAAGATGCCGGGGATCGTCATACAGAACGGAACCATCCAGGCACAGGGAGAGGAAGTGCGGCGCGTGCTGGTCGATGGCGAGGAGTTCTTTGGCGACGATGCGACGGCAGCCCTGCGTAACCTGCCGGCAGAGATCGTCAAGGAGGTCGAGGTGTTCGACCGCCAGAGCGACCAGGCCCGGTTTACCGGTTTCGATGATGGGAACGAGGAGAAGACGATCAACATCGTAACCCGGCCGGACATGCGGAACGGGCAGTTCGGTCGTCTTTATGGCGGCTATGGAACGGAGACGCGGTATCTCACCGGCGGGCAAGTGAACGCCTTCGATGGAGCACGGCGGATTTCGCTCATCGGACTGTCCAACAACGTAAACCAGCAGAATTTCAGCTCCGAGGATCTGCTCGGCGTCATGAGCACGGGCGGTGGCGGACGGGGCGGTCCGCGCGGCGGGGGTCCGCGTGGAGGCGGCGGTCCACGCGGCGGAGGCGGGCCGGGTGGACGTGGCGGCGATGCCAGTAACTACTTGATCGGCGAGCAAGGCGGCATCAACACGACGAGTTCGCTCGGCCTCAACTATAGCGATCGCTGGGGCGAGCGGGTCCGCATCAACGGGAGCTACTTCTTCAATGCGTCCGGCAATACGACCGACGCCCTGCTCGAACGGGAGTATTTCCTGACGAACGGCACGAACCAGCTCTACTCCGAAACCAACACCTCGGAGAGCGACAACGCCAACCATCGCCTCAACGTCCGGCTGGAGGCTGAGCTTTCCGATGCGACGCAACTGACGGTAACACCGCGGCTGAGCCTGCAGAGCAATACGTCAGAGCGCGTTCTGACGGGCCTGAGCACGTTTGAAGACGGAACGCCGCTGAGCCAGACGAGGAACGCATACACCTCGGACAACCTCGGTTATTCGTCCAACACCAACATCCTCGTCCGCCACCGATTCCCGACCCGGGGCCGGACGCTTTCCGCCAATGTGGGCATCGGCTTGAACGGCCGCAATGGATCCAGCAACCAGGACAGCGAAAGCCTGTTCTACGACCCTGCGGACCCGAGCGCCGATTCAAAGGACTCGTACCTGCGCGAGATCGAAAACGACTCCTGGGGACGGAACTACTCGGCCAATCTCTCCTACACCGAGCCCGTCGGCGAGCGGGGACAGCTCCAGCTCAGCTACCGACCCTCGTTCTCCAGTGGAGATACCGGCCGGGAAGCCTTCCGGTTCGACCCGGTAACCGGAATGTACACCATTCTCGATTCGGCGTACACGAGCATGTCCGACCGCCGCGTCCTCACGCAACGGGGCGGGCTGAGCTACCGGCACCGGGGCGAGCGGTTCAACGTTTCGGCAGGGCTGGACCTCCAGAACGAGCGTCTTTCGTACGTGCAGGAAGGGCCACGCGCCTTCGAAGTGGATCGTTCCTTCCTGTCGCTCCTGCCGTCGGCCAACGCGCGGATCGAGCTTTCGGAAACGGCAAACCTGAACATCACCTATCGGCCGTCCACGGACATTCCGGGCGTAAATCAGCTTCGGAACGTAATCGACGATACGAACCCGCTCCTCATTTCGAGCGGCAACCCGGACCTTTCCACGAGCACCTCGCACCGCTTTGACGTGCGCTTCCGGAAGACGCAGCCGACCAGCGGCAAGGTTTTCATGGCCTTTGCCAACGTGACGACCACCCGCGATTACATCGGTACGGCCGCCATCCTTGCCGAGACGGATACGGTGGTAGCGCGAGGCGTCCTCCTGGCGCCGGGCGCGCAGTTCTCGTACCCCGTCAACCTGGACGGCTACTGGAGCGCCCGCTCGTTCGTCACCTACGGCCGTCCCGTCGGATTTCTCAAGAGCAACACGAATCTCAGCGCGGGACTCACGTACTCCAGCATACCCAGCCTCATCAATGGAGTGGTCAACCGCTCGGATGCGTTGCAATTCGATGGGCGCATCTTCCTGGGAAGCAACATCAGTGAGCGCCTCGATTTCTCTCTGTCGTACGGCGTGAACTACACGACCGTGACGCAGTCGTCAGCCTCTGCTCAGGACGGCAATTATCTGCGCCACCGGGGTGGTCTCCGGCTGAACTGGCTTCCCTGGAAGAGTCTGGTGCTCACCTCGAACGTCGATTTCTCATCCTATTCGGGGCTGTCGGCCACCGTGGATCCGACCCTCGTGCTCTGGAATGCGGGCGTAGGCTATAAATTCTTGCAGAACGACGCCGTCGAAGTCCGCCTGACGATCACGGACCTGCTCAATCAGAACACCAGTGTAGGCCGGTCTGTGACCGGACTCTACATCGAGGATAACCAGACGAAGGCCCTGGGCCGGTACGTGATGCTCAACCTGATCTACAAGATGCGGCACTTCGGCCTCTGAGGTCATACGTAGCGCAGACAAGGACCCGGTCCATGCGGCCAGGCTGCTCCCAATGGCCACGTGTGTCTTTCCAGGTTGAGACGCCTGGAGGAACACGCTTCGGCGGCACCAAAGGACGATTTCATCGCCAAGATCGTCGCTGGTATACGGTTGCGCCAAGCCGCCCCGAACGCCGGAGCGATCGGTCTAGGCGATTTGTTAGACCTCAAGCGGCAACAAGCCACTGCGAGTGCGCACCCCTATGAGGCCTGCAACCTGTCGCACGTGCTCATCAGGAAGTCTACTGCCCGAGCTCCTGGGCAAGCCCGATGAGTATTCTTTCGGGGCCCCGGATGTAGCAAAGCCGATACGTGTCTTCGTACTGGACCACTTCGCCGACGACCTCCGCGCCGCGTTTTTCGAGCCGGGCGAGCGTATCGTCGATGTCCTCCACGGTGAACATGACGCGTAGGTAACCGAGGGCGTTCACCGGGGCGCTGCGGTGATCAGCGACCACAGGCGGTGCGAGGAATCGGGACAATTCGATCCGGCTGTGACCGTCCAGCGTACGCATCATGGCCACCTCGACGCGCATGTCGCGCAATCCCGTGACGCCGTCTGCCCAGTCTCCTTCGATCGGGGCACGCCCCTCAAGCTCAAGACCAAGTTCGGTGAAGAACTCAATGGCGGCGTCGATGTCTTCTACCACGATGCCGACGTTATCCATACGCTTGACCGTCATAATATCTCCCTCGCGTCTAACGCTCCGGTTCAGCGGTGGGTCGCGCAGCGAACCATTCACTGCACACTATTCTCGTGCTCCCAATCCTCCATGTTCATCCCTTCCGGCGCCACGTAGCCATCGAGGCTACGTCCAATGTTGACGAATACTTTGCTCACCGTTCTACCCTCGCATGTTCGCATGTCGGCCTGACAAGTATCACGCGGACGGCACCGGCAGATCACACACATTCTCTCTTCGCAAGCTCATCAAACACAATTACCTGTACCGGCATCCATGTGAAATAGCGGACCACGGCCGTAAATCACACGTTCTGCGAATGGTCCCGGCGAGTCTATCCACTCTGATACCCCTCACGGAATCTATACGCCGCCCGCTTCTCATACATGGCGCCCGTCGCGGAAGAGGCCCTGCCGGCCGAGTGCCTCGGCGCTGGAGTACGAGGGGCCGTCGCCCGCATCCAAGTGGGGGTCGGCGTCTCCCTGGCGTGAGCTCCCCGAGCGCTACGGCAACCGGAACAGCGTCTTCCAGCGCTTCAACCGCCGGGCCAAGCGAGGATACCGGGAAGAGAGCTTTGCCTCCTGCAAGCATCTGACCGGCCGTAACTACCTGGCCAACCTGCAAATAGCCTCCTCACCGCACGCTTGCTCTGATTGTCCACACTTCTTAGCATGTGCGCAAGAGCGTCAAGGACTCCGCCCCACCCTCCCCGGCCGCATCCGGCTCGCGTCGTTACCTCGATTTTCTGGCACTG
Organism: Rhodothermales bacterium; assembly: GCA_041690215.1. Lineage (GTDB taxonomy): Bacteria > Bacteroidota > Rhodothermia > Rhodothermales > DASSAV01 > DASSAV01. The sequence continues at coordinate 244,980 of JAWLHQ010000004.1, read as the reverse complement.
CTGCAACCTGAGGCCGGTGCATCCGTAGCGTCGATAGGTGTTAAAAAATTCGCAATCCTGCTTGACTTTATACAGAGAGGGTCGTACCCTTCGATAGGTGCGAATTATTTCGCACCTATCGAAGATCTGCCATACTACTCTGCATGTGTTCTATGAGCCAGCCGCTGCATGGAAAATTGAGCCGCCGCGAGAGCCAGATCATGAACGCCGTTTATCGGCTGGGCAAGGCGACGGCCGAGGAAATCCGAGCGAATCTGCCCGATCCGCCGACGAACTCATCGGTCCGGGTGCTCCTGCGCATCCTGGAAGAAAAAGGGCATCTGACGCACGAGCGCGACGGACAGCGGTACGTGTATCTGCCCACCGTACCGGCAGCCAAGGCCGGTCACTCCGAACTCAAGCAGCTCAAGTCGACGTTCTTCGGAGACTCCGTGCCGAGCGTGGTCGCGGCGCTGCTTTCCATGTCGAAATCCGACCTCACACAAGAGGATCTGGACGAACTCGCCAAGCTCATCGAGAAAGCCAAAAAAGAGGACCGATAGCCATGAATGCGCTTGCCCTCACCCCTTCCGACCTGTTCGTGCTGGAGGTCGTTCTGAAAGGAACGCTGCTGCTGGCGGCGGCTTTCGCGCTCGCGTTCGTGCTCCAGCGGGCTTCCGCCGCGACGCGCCACGCCGTGTGGAGCCTGGCTTTCGCAGGCCTGCTCCTCCTCCCCCTCTGCGTCGCGCTCCTCCCCGCGTGGCAGGTTGCCATACCCGGTCTTTCGGGGATAGAGGTGCTACGGCCAGAACGGAGCGAACCGGTCGCCCTTTCAGAACCCACTCCACCTACGTTTGAATCCACGACTATCGTAGACCCGAAGGGTGCAATCGCGTTCGAATACACCCTGCCAGAGGACCTGATCCAGCCCATTCCACCTCTGGAACCATTGACGCCCGTTGCGGCCGCGGGGGTATCCGGATGGCCCTGGCCCGGTATCGCCCTGCTGCTCTGGATCGGAGGCGCCATCGCGCTGCTGATCCGGCTGGCACTGGTGCTGAGCAAGCTATCGCTCTTGAGCCGTCGCGCGGAGCCTGTAACGGATCCGGAGTGGCTCGAGCTGACGGAGGTGCTCTCGGAGGTACTGGACATCCGGCGTCCGGTACGGCTTCTCCGACACGAAGAGATCGTGGTACCGATGACGTACGGCGTGCGGCGGCCGGTTATCCTACTGCCGATGCACACGGATGACTGGTCGGAGGACCAGAAGCACGTGACGTTGATGCACGAGTTGCTCCACGTGAAGCGATACGACCACCTGGTCCACGTCCTTGCCCTCTGTGCGCGAGCCCTTCACTGGTTCAACCCGCTGGCCTGGGCCGCAACGAAGCGTCTGCTGGTAGAGCGGGAGCGTGCATGCGATGACGGCGTGCTGGCGATGGGGGTTGCCTCGGCGACATACGCCGATCACCTGCTCAGCATGGCGCGGCACGTCCTGACAGGCCGGGAGGCTTCAGCCGGAGCGCTGGCCATGGCACGTCCGACGGAGCTGCGGAGCCGGATCGTCGCTATCCTGGACCCCGGCCAGCGGCGGCATGCGCTCACCCGTGTGCGGGCCTTCGGCATGGCCGCATGCGCCCTGCTGCTTGTCATCCCGCTGGCTGCGATGCAACCGGGCGAAAGTGAAGCCCAGACGCCCAAGTTCACGGCGCAGGAAGCCCAGCAGAACGCATTCAAGTGGGAGCAGAAGCCTGACATCGCGGTGCCGGATATAGAAGTGCCGGACATACACGTCGACGTCGATACCGAGGCCATTACGGCTTCGGTCAACGAAGCCGTTAGAGGACTCGCCGGGCTCGAGAGGCTGGCCGAACTCAAGGGGCTGCAGGAATTCAAGGGACTCGAAAAGGACGTAATGCGCGATGTCCTCAATTCAATCAAGACGATACAGGTAACGGTAAACGGGCTGCCGGTCGACACGTCGGAGTTCGAGACGCAGAAACGCGCCCTTCACGCGATCGCACAGCTTCCTCCCGAACAGAGCATTCCTCGCCTGGCAGACATCGCGCGAACGCACGGCAACCCGGCCATTCGTGCTGAAGCCATCTTCTGGCTCGGACAGGAAGGCGACGCATCAGTAGCCGATTTGCTGGAGGACTTCGCCCGGAACGATGGTAGCCGGGAAATCAGGAAGCGGGCGGTCTTCGCGCTCTCCCAACTGGACCGCGGCGCCGGCGTGGAGTCGTTGACGAACCTGGCCCGGACCCATCCAGATACGGAAACGCGCGCCGAAGCGCTGTTCTGGATCAGCCAGGAAGGCGGACCCGAGGCAGCGAGCGTCCTCGAGGAATTCGCGCAGAACGACCATAGCCGGGACGTTCAGAAGAAAGCCATTTTCGGTCTATCACAGCTCAACGAGGAGGTAGGCGTTCCCCGCCTGGCCAACCTTGCCAAAACGCATGAGAGCGCCGAGATGCGTGCGGAGGCCGTGTTCTGGCTCGGACAGACGGGCGAGGCCCGCGTGGCGAACGACCTGGCGACGATTGCCCGGAGCGACGCGGCGACCGAGGTGCAAAAGAAGGCGATCTTCTCCCTCGCGCAACTGGGAGAGGCCGGCGTGCCGCAACTGATCGATCTGGCAAGGACACACCCCGACGCCAATATGCGAAGCGAGGCTGTCTTCTGGCTCGGCGAAACAGGCGATCCCCGCGCCGCCGACCTGTTGATGGAGATCGTGCGGGGAAATTGAGCGCGTGACTCGGTCCGGCGCGGTCGTCGGGACACGTTCACATCGACGCGCCTCGTGGCTGCTAACAAGGAATACCCGTTGGAGGATGGCCGGTCCGAAACCCAGCCATCGCTTCCAGCGCCTGTCCTCACATACATCATCCGGGCAACTCTATGAAAAGCAGATCGGCGATCCTCATGGCCGTATTGCTTGCGGCGTTGCTTCCCACACTCCTCCACGCACAGCCCGTAGTCCGGCACCCCGATCCGGCTACGCCACTGGCGGAGCGCTGGAACTGGGGTGTGCAAACAGCGAAGGCATCCTGCCAGCAGGGGTGCTGGATCGGGTACAGCATTCAGCGGTGGATGGCACCGGATTCCTATACAGGCTGGCACACCGACCGGCGCAGTCCGCTCCCTACGCTCCAGATGCTCGTCTACGGCCGCGAGGTAGAGCCCATCCTGGACCGGCGTACTGTGGGGCGGCGAGCCGTAGTGAATGAGAACGTGTTAAAGGAAGTTGCCCTGCTCTTCCGCCTGGACCCGAATGATCAAACGATCCGGGACGTCAAGATCAGCAACATTTCCCTGCGGGTCGATCTCGAAGGACGTCCGCTGACCTGGCTGGGCGTCTCGGATCAGGTAGAGAGCATTCCGGTGCTGGAAAAGCAGTATGCCCGGACGGAGTCAGCGGAATCGAAGGAGGCACTCGTTGTGGCAGTCGGCATCCACGACGTGGGCGAGCTGATAGCCCCATTCCTCATCAGCATCGTAGAGAGCGGAGAGCCGGAGGACGTACGGAAACAGGCGGTATTCTGGCTGGCAGAAGCGGACGATCCGAAAGTTCTGCCAGCCCTGGAACGTACGGTCCGACGGGATGCGTCGGACGAGGTGCGGAAGCAGGCCGTATTCGGGATCAGCCGGATCGATACGCCCCCTGCAGAGGACCTGCTGATCGACCTGGCCCGTAATCTCGAGGACCATGAAACGCGAGAACAGGCCATCTTCTGGCTGGGACAGAAGGCTTCGGAGAAGGCCGTCGCAGGGCTGAGCGAGATCGTCGAGAACGATCCGGATGTGGAGATCCAGAAGAAGGCGGTCTTTGCGATCGCACAACTCCCGGAGGACGAGGGTGTGCCGCGCCTCATCGACATCGCCAGAACCCACCGGAACCCGAAGGTGCGGCAGAACGCCATTTTCTGGCTGGGCGAGTCGGGCGATCCCCGGGCGGTGGATGTGCTGGTGGAGATCGTGCGGGGGAAGTAAGGGTGTACGCAAGCCCACTCTGCTCCTGCTATACCGATGCCGTGAACAGGGAGATTGTGCTGCCTGGATGCCCGGTCGGGGCCGGGTATGACGTTTATGGGGGGTGAGCCTCGAAGTAAACCGTATTGCCCTGTTTGAAGAAGCTAGCGGGCTTTCTTGACGCCTATAAAGAGTCCCCGTAGCCACCCGTCAGCGTGACCGGTGTCTGGCGTGATCGAGAATCCGGGGATTACGGATTATCCTGTGATCTCCAGCGGTGGAGCCAGACCCTTGGGAGGTCGCCGCCCGCGCTGATGACGGCAAAATCGTAGATGCCGGGGCCGGACTGCCGGACGGCGAGGTCCATCGGGTAAAAGGCGCGGTCGAACTCGGGGTTCTCCTGGGTAAGAATGCGGCGGAGCCGGCCCTGCCGGTCGTACACGTCCACACGCAGCCAGCCGGGCCGGACGTTGAGTACGAACAGGGAGTCACCGACGGGTACTGCAGAGGCCGTGAGAAGCGGAGCTTCATCCACCTGCCCGAGCACGAACTGACGGCTGCGCGCCAGCATAGGCGAGTCGAACCCGACGAGCGCCAGCGTATCGAGCGGCGCGCCCGGAGCCAGGACGTCTACGACCGGACGATAGCCGGAAAGGCTGTAGAGGGTGTCGTCCTGAACGCGGAGGCCACCGGCGTAGCGCCAGTACGGTCCCTCTAGTATCTCCGTACGAAGGACCTTCCCTCCTTCATCCAACACGACGAGGGATCCCTCTTCGCCTTCGGCTATGGTTTTGAGGTAGACCGCGGAATCCGATACGGCGACATACTGAAATGCACCCTCGGGCGCCCTCACAGGAAGGTCGATGGTGCGGCGAACCGCACCCTGCGAGACGAAGTCGATGCGCCCTGCAGCCGGGTTAAAGACGAGGAGGGTATCGGCGCGGAATCCGGCGAGGTACGGGTGCTGAAACGCAGGCAGAGCCAGTTCCTCCGAAAGGCTGCCGTCCGGGCCGAACACGAAGATGCGATCCTGCGCGGTGTCGCTCACATAGAGTCGCCCATCCGGGCCGAACAACGCCGTACGCGGATGTTCCATACCCGGCACTTCCGCCGTACCGGCCTGCCAGACCAGCCGCAGGGTACCTACCGGCGTTTCCGCTGCGATCTGGCGGGAGAGCGAGTCTGAGGGAAACAGGGCGTTTGATTGCCGGGGCTGGCAGGAGGGCAGGCAGCCGGTAAGCAGGAGCGCCATGAGCGCGGGTAGCAGCAGGGCTACCGGTCGTCCGGATAGCCCCTTACTCGGACGGAATGCCGTTCGCCCGGGTGTTCCTATGCCTGTCCTGATTCCATTCCTGTCCTCCGCTTGCGCCGGAGACGTTACGCCGTGCTTGCTGTTCAAAATGTACCGGATCCTTTCGATGAGCTATGAATGAAGGGGTAGATGGCTGCGAGCGGAATGCGTTCAGCCCGGATAGCGGCCGATCTCCAATTTCAGGTTCCGGCGGCGGCCATCTCGGATGACCTCGACGGTTACGGCATCGCCGGGCCGGAAATCGTAGATGCGGGCCACGTAATCGTTGGAGGTTTTGATGGGGGTCCCCTCGATGGCGACGATGACGTCGTAGGGCAGGATGCCGGCACGCTCAGCCGGGGAGCCCTGGTCGATATCGCGGACGAAAGCGCCCTGGGCCTGCTCGAGGCGGAGTGCACTGGCAATGCGAGGGCTCACGTTCATCACGCTGAGACCGGTGTAGTAGGACCGGTCGACAGACCCGTTCCGGCGAAGTTCCTCGACGATACGTATGACCTTGTGAGCCGGAACGGCGAAACCGATCCCGATGGATCCGCCCGATTCACTGTAGATGGCCGTGTTGACCCCGATGACCTCGCCCATCGCATTCACCAGCGGACCGCCGGAGTTGCCCTGGTTGATAGCGGCATCCGTCTGGATCATATCGTTGTAGATACGGCCTTCCCGGTAGGACTGAAGCTTGCGGCCCGTGGCGCTCACGACGCCCACGGTAACCGTCGGCTCCGCCGCTTCAAAGAGGCCGAACGGATTGCCGAGCGCGATGACCCATTCGCCCACGATCGGTTCTCCCCCTTCGACGAACGTCAGGTATGGCAGCGGCTCTTCGGGATCCACCTTGAGCAGGGCGATGTCCGAGGCCGGGTCCGTACCGACGAGCTCCGCATCCATCGTTTTTCCGTCCGGAAAGGATACGGTGATCTTGGTGGCATGGCCGGCTACGTGATCGTTGGTGACGATATAACCGTCCGGCGATATGACGAATCCCGAGCCAAGGCCCTGGACTTCACGCTCGATAACGTTTCGGCGGCGGCCAAAGCCAAAAAACTGCTCGAACCAGGGGTCGAAGAAGGGATCCCGGTATGCGACACGCTGGACCTCGATGACGTTGATGCTCACGACGGCCGGCGTAACCACCTCAACGGCGCGTGTGATCGCTGTCTGGCGGCTCTGGTGAATGATCTGGCTTAGCTCGTCGCTTTCAGCCGGGGTGTCCACTCGCTGCGGCGGATGCTCGTATTGCTGGGACTGAGCATCCCGGTTGCACCCGGCAAGGCTGACGATCAGCATGAGGAAAATAGTGGCGCGTATCATCATGAAACGCATGGGTCTACAGGGCATCGAACGTAATGCCTTGCTATGAAAAGGGGAATTCATGTGGGACACTGGATTCCTGGTCTCTCAGCTTCAAAGCAAATACCGCGCCCGCACAGGACCCCTCTGACATCCTGGCATGCCGAATGCGGGCTCCATCCACCGGCATTGATCATTCGTCTCGTTTTTTTCATTCAGAACAGCCCTTGTATGGTTCTATCATGCAGCAAGGCCACCGGATGCATGCCGGAAACTCGACTGCATGGACGCGTGAGCCCGCGCGAAGAAACAATTTTATCGAATTCGATCACGTATGGTGCAGCACATCGCCATCATCGGAGGCGGAATCGGCGGGCTCTGTACTGCCATAGCCTTGAGGCGGCATGGAATCGAAGCCTGCGTTTACGAGGCCGCCCCCGAATTGAAAGCCGCCGGCGCCGGAATCTGGGTGCCCATCAATGCCATGCAGGTGTTGCAACGGATGGGCATCGCAGATGAAGTCACGGCCCGGGGCGAGCGGCTGACCTACGGTGAGGTGAAAGTCTTGAACGGTCCGGTACTCAGCCGCCTGGATCTCGAAGCTCTGGCGAAGCAGTTCGGCCATACGACCGTCTCCATCCATCGGGCAAGGCTCCAGGACATCCTCGTCCGTGCCCTCCCTTCCGGAACGCTCGTGCTCGGAAGCGCGTGCGCGGGGGTCGAGGAACGGGAAAATGACGTGCTCCTGCGGTTCAAGAACGGGACCGAAGTGGCGGCCGACGCCGTGATCGGCGCCGACGGGCTGCATTCCGTTGTGAGATCCGCCGTCGCACCACACGCACGCCTGCGCTATGCGGGCCAGACCTCATACCGGGGTGTCTGCCGCTTCACGATCCCGCACGAGATGCGCGGGCACGGAGGGGAACTATGGGGAACGGAAGGCCGCATCGGGTTCTCCCCTATCGGCAGGGATGAGGTGTACTGGTTTGCCGTGGAAGACGCTCCTGCGGGTGGAACCGACGCGCCGGGGACCCTGCTCAAGAAGATGGAGCGGCTGGCCGTCCGCTTCCCTGATCCCATTCCGGCCATCCTATCGGCGACCCGCGAGGAGGATATCATCCGGACGGATCTCTACGACCTGAAACCGCTGGATCGCTGGTGGAAAGGGCGCGTGGTACTGGTCGGAGATGCAGCACATGCCACGACGCCAAACCTCGGCCAGGGTGGAGCGCAGGCCATCGAGGATGCCTGGGCGCTCGCTTCGTGCATTGCAACGCACGGCGTGGGCCCGCAGGCGTTTCAGGCCTATCAGAACCTGCGCATGCGGAAAGCGCGGCAGATCGTCACCACGTCCTGGTGGCTCGGAAAGGCCGCGCACGTGAAGAACCCCATCGCACGGGCATTGCGCAATGCGCTGATGCGGGCTATCCCCGAGTCGGCGAGTCGAAAGCAGCTGGAGCAGATCTCGACGTTGAATTTCTGATCGGGGGCGGCCCTATTCCAGTCCTACGGAGAACAGGCGTTCCAGGTCGTGCCGGGAGTAGACGCGGAAGCCGATGAGCGTTTCGGAAGACTCTATCCCGCTGATCTGGCGAATGTGATTGGTGACGACGTCGGCCAACTCCTCGTTATTCCGGACGCGGATGATCGCCACGAGGTCATAGCGTCCGGCAACGGAGTGTACTTCGCTGACTCCATCGATGTCCACGAGCCGCTCGGCGACTTCATTGACTTTCCCCCGACTTACAGTAAGCAGTACGATTGCGGTTACCATAGAAGATGCCTTTCGAATGCTACAGGAATCGAGCAGCCGGAATTAACGGATCGGCCGGCATGCACGCGAACGCTTCACAACTCCGTCGCAAGATGGCACTCCGAACGGCTCGTTACGCAGAAAAGTCGATCATTCCGAACTCGTTTACTGCGTGAACCAGAGGTTACGGAATTCCACTACGAATGGAACCAAGCGTAAGGAGATGCTGAAACGAGTTCAGCATGACACGTGTTGAGGGGAATTGTCTATTCTGATTGCAGTGCTGTTTTATGGGATCCTTCAACTACGGCCCTGGCGGGCCTCCGCTCAGGATGACACATTCGAGGAGGAGCGGTATACATGCGACCTCTATACTCCGCTCAGCCTATCACGATTGATACACTATCAGGCCTTTGATGCGGCGCGTTCGATTTCGGGCGGCTCGAGGATCCGGACGCCTCCCGGGCGGGCTTTTGCGACCGCGATCATCGCGGCGGCTACGGCGTCGGCGGGGGTTGGCCGGTACTTGCTGAAAGGCCCCTTCAGGAGGAAATCCAGCCGGTCCAGAACCTTTTCAGCGGCCCGCTCGCCCCGGCGTACTTCGCTACGCGCACCACGCAGCAAGGATGGGCGGAAGATGTACACGCCGTAGAAGGACAGCGCGCTGATGGCCTGTTCCACCTCGCCTTTCACCCGGCTGTAGAAAAAGGGCGAACTCACGCTGGCACCGAGCGCCGAGACGAGCAGGTATTGCCGGGCGCCCTGCGCCCGGGCCCTTCTGGCAATCTGGACCGGGTATTCGAAATCCACCCGCCGGAACGCCTCCCGGGATCCGGCCTGCTTCATCGTCGTGCCGAGACAACAGAACACATCGTCTACACTCAGGAAACCGTTGTACGTCTCATACCGGTCGAAATCGATGACGTGATGGATCAGCTTCGGGTGCGAGCGGTCGAGGGGGCGGCGGCCCAGCGATACGACGCGCGCGTAGGCATCGTCCGCAAGGAGCCTGTTCAGGCAGTGACCGCCGACGAGGCCGGTGGCGCCGAGAAGGAGAGCCGTTCGTTGCTCGGGCATGTGGACTACCGGCTGATTCGTGAATCCAGGAGCCGATAGAGCTACGAGGTACCGACGAACATAGATCCCTTCCGAAATCTCAGGATCGACCAGCCTCGTGGCCGACGGGTACGACGCGCCGCACGAGGTCCGTTATCTCCTGCATGTGCTCCCGTAAGGTTTCATAGCCGATCGTGTCGATGGCACTCGACCAGGGCATCCAGGCGATTTCTTCGATGTCCTCTTCCCGTTGCGGAATGAATTCGGTGTCGGTGGTGTGCATGAGATACCAGTAGGTAGTCTTCACCTTGTAGGCGCCCTTCTCGGCATAACCGTGAACGGTGGTGCCGGCCGACTGCAGCATGCGAAGGTTCGCAATGCCCACTTCTTCGCGGACTTCGCGCAACGCACACGCCTCGATGGTTTCGCCCTCATCCAGTTTGCCTTTCGGAAGGTCCCATACGCCGCGGCGGAAGATGGCGAGGACTTCCGGCTCCTCCCTGCCGGGACGCACGACGAAGCCGCCTGCAGCGGTTACCGGCTCCGGCGGCAAATAGGGATCAATGTTCGCAATAGCGTCAGCCGGAATGCTGCGGACGTACGCCCGGCCTTCGGTCAGACGGGCAGGAGCAGGTAGCTTCTTCTCATCGACGACGAGGACCGCTTCCGTACAGTGATCACGAACCTCCTCTAGCGAGATCCACAGCCGAACGCCCTCTGCGGCATCGATCCCATGGGTTCGGATATGATTCAGGTCGTTACATTGTGCACAATGAAACAGGAGCATATTGCTTTTTAGCGATAGTCGTGTACACTTTTGGGGCGTTGGAGCGCCATCCTCACGAGAACAACGGATATACGTCAGCAACGAGAGAGCCGCAAGGCCTTCACCTTCCTGTAGCGGTTCAGGCCCTTGCGGACGCAGAAGGAACCATTATCTACCTTGGGAATCTGATAATTTTAGTCTGGTTTAAGCTGGTTGCGTCGCCCTTACAACAACACAGGTGCTCATCCTCGGACGAGCCAATGATGTGGGGTTACCTATGCCAAACGAAGGACAGATGACTCTTACCGTACTGCACGATCTCGCGCTCCTGTATCTGGGATTGGCATATGGTGCAGACGGAGAACTGAATCCTGCCGAGACCCGGTCCATCGCGCAGAAGCTGCGTGAGTGGCAGCCGCATAAAGACCCCGCCCTCATCGACCATGTCCTGCGTGAAGCTACGCTCTCATATCTGAATGGAGCGGGTACCGGCCGCCTCCAGGAGGTCGTCGTCTCTCTGAAGGACCTGCTCGACAACGACACGCGGGCATCCATCCTGAACGACCTTTCGGATATCGCCCACGTGGATGGTGAAGTAGAAACGAGCGAGAAGAACTTTGTGAACCGTGTGGCCGAGGTATGGAAGGTGGACCATCATCCCGGTTCCAATAGCTGATCCACCTGGCTACCACCTGAGCCATTCAATCCCCACGGGGGTACCCGTCCGGGGATTTTCTATTTCTTCCGGCAAGTGGATGAGGCAATTGGCCTGCACGACCGAGGAATAAACGTTTGAAGCCTGCGGTCCGGTATCCCGCACGCGCAATACCGCCTGCTCATCCACGAATGCGTGCCCCCGCACAAAGTGGTACAACCCTGCCGCTTTCTGGATCGGTGTGCTTAACAGCGCGGTGTGGCGTTCAGATACGACGTTCGTCCGCCCCATCATCCGGGCCAGCGCCGGGCGAACGTATTGCTCGAAGCAAACGGCCGAAGAAACCGGGTTACCGGGCAGGCCGAAGACGGGTTTTTCGTCCAGTATGCCGAATGCGAGCGGTTTGCCGGGGCGCTGCCGCACCTTCCAGAACAACAGTTCCATCCCCATCTCGTCCAGCACTTGCTTGACGAAGTCGTGCTCTCCCACAGAGACACCTCCGGAGAGCACGATAACATCGGCCTCCAGCGCCCGTTCGAGCACCGCCCGGATGTCCGCCGGCTCATCCCTCGCAACGAGAGGCGAGCCGACCACGGCGCCTGCCGAAATGGCCTGGGCCGCCAGCGCAGGCCCGTTCGAGTTACGGATCTGGCCGGGTCCGAGCGGCTCGCCGGGTCCTACCAGTTCATCGCCTGTGGCGACTATGGCTACACGTGGACGTACACGGACGGCCACTTCCACATACCCGGTCGCAGCCAGCATACCTACGGCGGGGGGCGTGACCATATCGCCGGGTTCGAAGAGCGTAGCCCCCATCCGGACGTCTGTGCCGGCACGCCGCACGTGCTGTTCCGGTTGCGGACGCCTCGTGATCGTTACATAGCCATCGGTTTCTATCTTGGTCCACTCGACCGGAACAACGGTATCTGCTCCGGGCGGAATGGGTGCGCCGGTCATGATTCCGACACAACTCCCCGGATGAAGGGGTTCATCGGAATAGGAGCCGGCATGGATCACCCCGGCAATCCGAAGCTGCGCCGGAAGGTCCTCCAGATCCGCGATGCGCACCGCGTAGCCATCCATAGCCGAGTTATCGAACGGTGGAATGGCCTCCCGGCTCACAACCTTCTCGGCCAGCGTTCTTCCGAGACACTCCGATAGGGGCACCCTTTCGACAGCCAACACCGGCATGGATGCCAGAATCATCGCGCGGGCTTCTTCAACAGAGACGAACTCGTGCATATCTTTTGTGGAGAGTTCAGGAATCGGAGTGTTCGGGTACGCACCAGCGTCGAACGTTAACGCATATTCACCCCCGGACTCAACACCTGAACACACGAACACCTGAACACTGCACTACTCCACCCATGCTCCGTCTGAATACCGACTACGCACTGCCTTTTCTGAAAGAACCGCTCGACGCGCTCCGGCCCCAGATCCTCGAAGCCAGCAAAAAGACACTTCATAAAAGTGGCGCAGGCAGCGATTACCTGGGCTGGCGGGACCTGCTGCTCAAACCGAACGACGCCCTGCTGGACGATGTACAGCAAACGGCGGCCAAGATACGCTCGGAGGCGGACGTATTCCTGTGTATCGGTATCGGAGGCTCCTACCTCGGCGCCAAGGCCGTCATCGAAGCCCTGACCCCGTATTTTCCTTCCGACCAGCACGGTAAAAAGGGGTCACCCGAAGTGCTCTTCGCGGGACATCACATGAGCGGGGCGTACATGCGGGATCTGCTCCGGTACCTGGAAGGAAAGTCGGTTTACGTCAATGTGATCTCCAAGAGCGGGACGACGTTGGAGCCGGCGCTTGCGTTCCGCTTCATCCGGGAGTGGATGGGCCAGCGTTTCGACGATGCCGACCGGCGCATCATCGTGACGACGGATCCTTCCTCGGGCGCGCTGAACCAGCTCCACCGGGAACTCGGTTATAAGAAGTACGAGATCCCGCGTGACGTAGGGGGCCGGTTCTCCGTCCTGACACCGGTGGGCCTGCTTCCCATCGCCGTCGCCGGCGTGGACATCCGTTCCCTCTTCTACGGCGCGGTCGCGGGAATCGAGCGGTACTCCAACGAAAACTCGGATAACCCGGCGCTCCAGTACGCAGCGATCCGCACCCAGCTGCTGCGGCAGGGTTATGGCGTGGAGGTGTTCGCCACGTTCGAGCCGCGGTTGAGCGGCATGGGCGAGTGGTGGCAGCAACTCTTCGGCGAGAGCGAAGGCAAAGAGGAGACAGGCCTTTTTCCCGCCTGCGTGAAGTATTCGACCGACCTCCACTCTCTCGGCCAGTACATGCAGCAGGGCCAGCGTTTCCTCCTGGAAACGTTCCTCATGGCGGAGGACGATGAAGGCGGCATCCAGGTGCCGGACTTCGACGCCAACCTGGACGAACTCAACTACCTCACGGGCCGCACGCTTACCGAGGTGAACCGAAAGGCCTACGAGGGCACGGCGAAAGCGCACAAGGCCGGCGGCGTCCCGAACATGACGCTCTGGCTCGACCGGATCGCTCCGGAAACCCTTGGCGAATGCATCTATTTCTTCGAGCACGCCGTGGCGATCAGCGGGTACCTGCTCGGCGTGAACCCGTTCGACCAGCCGGGCGTCGAGGCCTACAAACAGGAGATGTTCAGCCTGCTCGGAAAGCCGAAGTGAAGTTCGCGGCCGTTCATGGCTGAGCACAGGCCAGTGCAACCCGGACGTAACGCACCGTTGAGGTGGCTGGTCATCCGAAATGCTCCTTTCGTGCGCTCGGTGCACCTGCAATCGTGTAGTGATGCTCGGCCCTCCCGGGGGCAACAGCTCCGGGAGGGTGTTTCGGACCCGCTGGCATAACTGCGTGGATTTCTGTGACACTTTCCATTCGGCCCCGTTGTCCCTGCGGATATCGTCACACGATGCAAGCGGCAAGCGGGAGCCCTCACTGAAAAGCCTTCCTGTTGAGACGCCGTAAAGGATATCTATGCCGCCGAACCAGCAGTCAACATCACCATACGGGGCACAGACTGACAAGCTTTCCGAACCCGGCAGGCTTATGCTGTCGGACGGAATACTGACCCTCGTCCCGATGCGGCAGGAGCACGCGGCAGATCTGCACGCCGCTGCAGCCGTATCGGGGGAAGCGCTCCGGAGATGGATGGGCGGTGCCGGGCAGCCGGCGGCATCGCTCGAGGAAGCGCTGTGGTATATCGCCCAGCAGGAACTGAGCTGGGAGAACGGAAGCGCGTACTACTTCATGGCCTACGATGCGGATGGCGCGGTCGGGATCGGCTTTCTCAACTCCTTCAACCATATCCACCGGTTTGCAAACCTGGGATACTGGATTCGGAGTGATCGGACCGGGAGGGGCTATGCTACGGCCGTGACTCGCCTGTTGGCCCGGTTCGGCTTCGAAACCCTGGGCCTGCACCGAATCGAGATCGTCGTGGATCCGCAGAACATAGCTAGCCAGCGCGTGGCAGAGAAAGCCGGAGCCGTTCGGGAAGGTATCCTGCGAAACCGGTTGCTCTACGAGCAGGGACCACACGACGGTGTGATGTTCTCCCTTATCCCGCCCGTCTGACTCGCCGCACACGTATGAGAGGGGGGAAGACCAAAAGGCTTCCCCTTTTTTATACATGCCCTTAAATAACAGTTGGTTCACATCGTGGATATCGCCTTTCCTTTCGTACATCCACGACGTGTAAACGTGGTGGATAACCACACCAGAGCATCTGCACAACTTTCCGATTCTATCCACATTGTGGGTATTCCCGTGGTGGCTCACAATCGGACAACATTGCGTACCCGGAAGTCCACACGGCGGGCGAATGTGTATAAGCGTGCCGGCTGCCCGGCTTTTCTCCGTGGATGAATGTGGGTAGGTGGACAACTACGCAAGGCAACGTGCCTGGTGCTCGCCATCCCGTCTTTTCATCCCGGCCGCATGTGGAAAGAATCGGGAAGAATTCCCTTGTTCGTCCACATTCGCCGCCATCCATTGTGAACGACGAACGTACCCACATTTCCACAAACCCAATAACAACGACTTCTTTTCTTTCTATATCTATTCTATTGAAAGGTCGTGTGGAGAACATCAACACACCTTCCTCCATGATCAAGCGCATCCTCGTAGCCCTAGATCCTGATTCCGATACCATGGTAGCCATCCGGTATGCCGTAGAGATTGCAACCCGGCATGGCGCGGAAGTGACGGGCCTTACCGTGGTGGATACACGTTATCGCGGTACGGCCGGTGGAATCGGAAGTGTGTATTACCAGGAAAAAACGCGGGAGCACAGCATCGAAGAGAGCCGCAAGAAGGCGCGCGAGCTGTCCGACGCGTTTGCGGCTACGTTGCAGGATTCGGGCATCCCGTTCCAGACGTCGACGGAAGAGGGCGCGCCGTTCGAACGCATCGTCGAGGAGATGCTGTACTACGATCTGCTGCTCGTGGGCCGCGGCACGCACTTCTCCTACAGCCGGCCGGCGGAGGACACCCACACGGTAGAGCGCGTCATGAAGAAAGCCATTACGGCGACGCTCATCGTGGATAAGACCTACCGGCCTATCCGGAACGTACTGGTCACCTATGACGGCAGCCTGGAGGCCGCATTGGCGCTTCAGCGCTTTGCTCAGCTCGAGCCGTTTGGTATGGAACCGGTGCTCCATCTGCTGCACGTGCACGATGGAGATCGTGCAGCGTCAGAACTTCTGCTGCGGAAAGCGGCCGAGTACCTGGAGGCGCATGCTATCCGGATAGATGGACTGAACACGCTAGCCGGGAACCCGGAAGACGAGATCATCTCGTATACGCAGGGACACCAAATAGACCTCATCATTATGGGAGCGAGGTTCGTCTCGAAGATCCGAGAGCTTACGTTCGGATCGACTACATCCGCTGTCCTGAACCATGCGCCGGCATCCCTCTTCCTGGAAGGCTGAACCGTTTCAGGATCTAGCCCTTGTCATCTCGCGTTAGGTAGAGAGTTCTACTCCTGACGGGTCCTTCACGATTGTGAAGGGTGTAAGTTGTGGTCGATGACTGTAAAAGACGCACTCAACCGAGGTATCAATTTTTTTGCCGTAACGAGCCTGACGATTCTGGCTACGAGCATCGTCCATGGTCTGCAGATCTCGCCGGAGCCGTCGGACAAGCTGGATGAGATCGCGTTCGGTGTGTTAACGCTTGCAGGGCTCGGCTGGTATAACTGGGGACGCAACCGTTTCCAGCAATCGCTCGTGCCGTTCTTTCTGCTAGTCGGATCCGCTATAGCCAAAGTCGCAGGGATGTTCGTTTCGACCGGGGGATTCGTGTTCGGAGGAGCGGACTTTGCCATCGCCCTTTTTCTCCTGCTCTTCGCGCTCGTCTTTCTGTGGCAGTATCTCATGCTGGTGAAGCGAGAACGGAGGTGGCGGCGGTTGTTTCACGGCGTGTGAGGAAGCTATTGGCGCCAGGAGACGCGCTGCACACCGGATCCGTCGCTGGTCAGCCAGAGCGCCCCTTCTGAGGAGGTCGTCCACACCCGTGACCCTCTTCTGCGCCACCGCTCCAGTACGGACGAATCCGGCAGGCCATAGACATTGTTACGGGCCACACTGACGACGGCAACGGACGGTCTGGTCGTATCCGGGAAGACGTGTGCGACGAAAGCGGCATCGCTGCTCGTGCGGGAGCCATGGTGGCCCACCTTGACGACGTCGCTGCGGAGGAGAGGGCCGTACCGCCGGATCATTTCCTGTTCCGCTTCTACATCCGCGTCTCCCATCAACAGGAACGTGGTTACTCCATACGCGATCCGGACGACCACGGACGCTCCGTTCAGATCATCTTCGTCGAGGGCATGGCCGGTCGGCGAGAGGATGCTCACGTGAACACTCGGGTCGATCTGGAGCGTATCCCCATTACGCACCTGTTTTTCCACGATGTGGAGACTATCGATGAGGTGTCTGGCTTCGGTATGGAGGCGTGAATCGTAATGATCCCCACTGTGGATGATTCGGTGGACGGGTACCGAGCGAAGTAGGGCGGGTAGCCCGCCCAGGTGGTCGCTATGGGGGTGCGTTATCAACACGGCGTCCAGGTGGTGGATACCGTAGCGCTCCAGGTGAGGCAAGATGACGCGTTCTCCCGTATCCGACCACTGGTTGCGCAGGCCCGTATCTATGAGCAGGCGGCGCCCGTTCGGCATGGTGACGAGTGCCGCATCGCCCTGCCCCACGTCAAAAAAGACGACGTCCAGCCGAGGGCGGGCCGAGCCACCGAGCAGACCAGACCAGAGGGCGCCTGTGGCGATGAACAGGGTGAGGAGGGCGAGGCGCCGGCGCCACGTGCGATATGGCCATGCAGCCAGTGTAGCCACGCCTGCACATAGCGAGGCAAAAGCCCACCCGGTTTCGAGGTGAAGGTACACGACTACCCGGGAGAGCATATCATCGCCGGCTCTCGCGATGAGCAGGAGCAGGCGCGCCAGTCCTTCCGAAGCTGCTCCGAACAGCTCGGCCGGAAGTGAAAGCAGCGGCCCACAAAGGACCATAGCTACACCAGAGATCAGGAGAGCACTGGAAAGTGGTACCGCTACGATGTTCAACACCAGACCGGCCAGCGGCACGTACCCGAAGTGATACAGGAGGATCGGAGCCGTTGCCACGGTGGCGGCCAGGGAAACACTGACGGCCTTCACTACGGAGCGCGGGAGCGCAGATGCACGGCAGCGCTCCGGAACGGCATTCATGAATACCGGGTGGAGCAGAATGAGCCCGGCGACAGCTGCAAAGGAGAGTTGAAAGCCGAGATCATACAGAGAGGCCGGGTCCACGATCATGAGCACGACGGCGGCGGCTCCGAGCGTGTTCATGGGAGGAGCCGATCGCTGGAGGAGTGCGCCGCCCATGAAGAGCACCATCATCACGGCGGCGCGTGCTGCCGAGGCGCTCGCGCCGGTAAGGAGCGTATAGAACACTAGCACGACCGTCGTGAGCACGAACCGGGCGGTTTCCATACTCCGCCAGCGAACTCCGAAGCGTGTCAGCAACGGTCCGACAAGCCGGTACAGCACCAGGCCGATCACGACCATGTGCGCCCCTGAAATCGCCAGCAGGTGGGTGAGCCCCGTCCGGCGGAAGTCTTCCCGTACGTCCACGTCCATCACGCTCCGGTCACCCAGGACGAGGGCACTGACCAGCGTGCGTTCGTTTGCGCCGGTAATGTAGGCGTCGAACTGCCTGAGTGCGTGCCGTTGTGCATTCCACAGGAATGCTTCGAACATGTTGCGCTCCGATTGAAGGAGTCTGACCGCATCGGGGCTCGTGACGGTGAGCCGGTAGTGGATCCCCTTCAGAGCGAGGTACCGCCTGTAGTCGAACTCGGCCGGATTGCGGGGCGGATCGACGGGGCGGAGTTGTCCGGTCACCTGTACGACGTCTCCCTGCGCGATCTCGGGGAACTGGATGGTGTCGTCGGGAGACGGATGGCGGAGGACGATCAGCAGGCGGCCGCTGGTCCGATATTCCTCAGGGCCGGATGCGGTACTGCGTACCGAGAGCACGAACCGGGTCGTAGCGGTTCCTTTCGATGGCCGCTCGTCGACCCGGCCCGTGAAGGTGACGTCCTCATAGACCACTGCGTCGTCGAGCAGGTGTGCAAATCCATCCGCTTCCGGCGAGTGCATCAGGCGGAATGCGGCACCGCCGGTAGAGAACGCCACAAAGCCGATCGCGATGGTCTGAACGAGCAGGGCGAACGAGTGCGATGCACCCTGCACGTGGATGAATCCGGCCGATGCCAGTACGATTCCCGGAAGCGCCAGAACGACCCAGCCGGGAAACGTCAATCCGGCGAATCGATCCGCCACGACGATGCCGGCACCCAGGCATAGCGCCAGCCAGACAGCCGGATACGCGTTCCAGTGAATTTGGTATCCGGGTTCATCAGCGTTCATAGAGGACGTAATTTACCCCTACGACAACGCACAGGGTCTGATGTAACCCGGGAGTATGCCCGGTAGACAAAAACCTGGGAAGTGACCCGGTTGAGAGGGAATTCACTTCCCCTGAATGAACCTGTTAAGTATTCAGGAATAAGGACTCTTTGCGTTGGTGCGTACCCTGTGCGAAGCGTATCCTGCGGGCTTATATCACGAGGCAGGTGCGGTCGCCACACACTGTCGGCTGCAATGAGTAATCTGCGAGGTTCGAGTTGATATGAGCAATCGGCGTGAAGCGAGAGAACGTGCCATGCAGGCGTTGTATGCGCACGAGTTGGCGAGGGGAGATGTCCGGCACACAATCGACACGGTAATCAAGCCGGAACTGGAAAGTCAGGAGAACATCGATTTTGCAACGAGCCTGTTTCTACGCACGCTCGATATGCAGGAAGAGGCGGACCGTCTCGTCAGAGATCACCTGAAGAACTGGGACCTCGAGCGCGTCGCTCTCGTTGACCGTATCTTGCTGCGTATGGCCTTGTGTGAATTCCTCTACTTTGAGGATATTCCGCCCAAAGTGACCATCAACGAAGCGATCGAGATCGCGAAGCGGTACAGCACACCCAAAAGTGGGCAGTTCATCAACGGCATCCTCGATGCCATTTTGTTGGAACTGCAACAGAACGGGCGACTTAAGAAGTCGGGACGCGGCTTGATCGGGATGGAATCAGTAGCAGGCAGGCCCGCTCAGTAATGGGTATCTTGCGTACGTTCGCCGCTTAACCGCTGTCCGGTACATGGGTCTCATCGCGATCGGCGATATCCACGGGTGCGCTCAGTCGCTGGATCTCCTCCTCAAGCGCCTCTCTCCGGCTCCGGATGATCACCTCGTCTTCATCGGAGACTACGTAGATCGCGGTCCGGATTCGAAGGGTGTCATCGACCGACTGATTGCACTGAGGGAGACGCATTCGTGCACGTTCCTGCGCGGCAACCACGAAGCGCTCATGCTGGCCTACCTGAACGGCGGAGAGGCCGATCTCTGGTGGGCAAACGGCGGGATTGCTACGTTACGCAGCTATCAGGCCGACAATGCCGCACTTGAAATCCCCGAAGCGCATGTCGATTTCATCCGCAGCACGCAACTCTACTACGATACGCCGGACTTTTTCTTCGTCCATGCAGGGCTCAAACCATCCCTGACCATCGACGAAAACCTGCGCCGCTATGGCGAGGAGGTGCTTCTGTGGGAGCGCAGTCACCTGCAGGCCAGCACCACAGTCTGGGAAAAGCCCGTCGTCTTCGGCCATACTCCGCAATCGATCCCCCTCAACCGTGACAGGATGATCGGAATCGATACCGGGTGCGTCTATTTCACCCATCCAACGCTGGGCCGTCTTACCGCCGTGCGGCTTCCCGAACGGGAATTCGTTTCGGTGGAGTACGTGGGATAGTTGCCGTCCTCCCTTTTGCGAAGTAAGCCCGACAGACCACAGGCAACCAACGGCTGTCTATAATTCAAACCAGAATCCGGCCCGGAGGAGCGGCCGCTGGAAGCCCAGTTCGGCATAGACAGTCTGCTTGCCCCGGAACGCTGTGGTGAGGCGGATGAAGGGTTCCAGAAACAGGCTGAACCGCTGGTTTTTCTCGACACGCGTTTCCTCAGAGGAAAAGAACAACCCCGGACCTCCGCGCAGCCCGACGTCGAGATCGTACCCGATATCTTCTGCGCTGCTGATGGTCTGAACGATGCTGAGCGGTCGGATAGAACTGCCAAAGCCGAGCGATACCTGAAGGCTGGACTCGCCACCAGCGAACTGCGGGGAGCCATCGACGTACAAGAGGGCTTCGGTCGTGTAGAACGTTCTGGGGTACACGTAGCCGGTCTGGAGGCCGATGCCGGGCAGCAGCCCGAGTCCTGCCTGGATATGCCGTTCGCGCGACAGGGGGGCGGACTGACCGGCGGCATGCTGCCAGGGTGAAAAGCCGGTCAGAAGCACCACCAACAAGGCCGTGCAGAAGCGGCCGCCCCATCCACGTAACCTGGTGGAGAGCATCTGACCTGTCTTCATGCATCTGCCGAATCGTTGTCGCAATGAAGTACCGGTTTTAGGATCGGAACAATTCGTACGCCGCGCCATATCCCGCGCTGGCTTTTCCGGAGCGGATGGTTGGAGTGATCCGTCTCAGGGTGGCCATTCCGGGGCCGGCTTCTCTCATGCACCCGGGATGGGAGATCGTATCTTTTACAGACGCCCCTACTGCACTTCGATTATTTATACCTCGACAGTTTATAGAGAATGGCACTTCGTTGTGGTATCGTCGGGCTTCCGAATGTTGGGAAGTCCACCCTGTTCAAC
This sequence comes from Rhodothermales bacterium, assembly GCA_041690215.1. Classification (GTDB taxonomy): domain Bacteria; phylum Bacteroidota; class Rhodothermia; order Rhodothermales; family DASSAV01; genus DASSAV01. The sequence goes on along the minus strand of JAWLHQ010000004.1, from coordinate 223,931 downwards.
GCGTTGAGTAACGCCGGCGCCGAATCTGCAAACTACCCTTTTTGCACTATCGAACCCAATATTGGCGTCGTGCCGGTGCCGGATGAGCGATTGGAACGCCTCGCGCAACTTGCCGGTTCGGCGAAAACCATCCCCACCACCATCGAATTCGTGGACATCGCCGGGCTCGTTGCCGGAGCATCCAAGGGGGAAGGGCTCGGCAACCAGTTTCTCGCGCACATCCGCGAAGTCGATGCCATCGTACATGTCGTTCGCTGCTTCGAGAACGAGAACATCGTCCACGTTGCCGGGTCCGTCGATCCCGCTCGCGATATTGAGGTCATCGATACCGAGCTTTTGCTGAAGGATCTGGAGACCATCGAGAAGCGAATCGAGCGCACCGCCAAAAGCGCCAAGAGCGGCGATAAGAAGCTCAAGGAGGAGTTGGCCTTCTACGAGCGCGTGCGGCAGCACCTAAGCGACGGTAAAACGGCCCGCTCGTTCGAGGTGCAGCCCGGAGACGAAGCGGAGTGGATGAAATCGCTCTTCCTGCTGACCCGTAAGCCGGTCCTCTATGCCGCGAACGTGAGCGAGAACGACGTACCGGACGGGAACGAATACGTGGACGTCGTGCGGGGGATTGCGGCCGCGGAAAACGCCCGCGTGGTGGTCATCTGTGCTGAACTGGAAGCGCAGATCGCCGAGCTGGAGCCGGAGGAGCGGAAAGACTTCCTCAACGAGCTGGGCCTGGAGCGTTCCGGACTCGACCGGCTCATCCAGGCGGCGTATGATCTGCTCGGGCTGATCACCTACTTCACGGTAGGTCCGAAAGAGGCCCGCGCCTGGACCATCACACGCGGCACGAAAGCCCCGCAGGCCGCAGGCGTCATCCACAGTGATTTCGAGCGCGGCTTCATCCGTGCCGAGACCATCAAGTTTACCGACTACGATAAATATGGCACCGAAGCGGCCGTGCGTGAAGCCGGTGCGCTCCGGTCCGAAGGAAAGGAATACGTCGTAGCGGATGGAGACGTGATGCTGTTCAGATTCAACGTTTGACGGCATTGCCCGCGTTGGAGCCAGCGTGTTACCATCTTTGCAGTAGCCCGGATGTGCGCCAGGTGAACATTTGCGTTAGATTGACGTGAAGGTAATCTGGGGATACGTGATGCCGAGTCTGGTTCAGTAACGGGCGGTAAAGGGATGGGCCTGTTTGCCTGGTTTATTTGCGTTCTGCTGATCCTGGTGAACGCTCTGTACGTCGCGGCCGAGTTCGCCGCGGTAGGCGTGCGGCGAAGCCAGGTGTACCAGCTTGCGGAGGAAGGAAACTCGCTGGCGAAGCGGCTTCTGCCGATTCTGGAGGACTCCCATAAGCTGGACAGCTATATTGCGGCGTGCCAGATCGGGATCACGTTGTCCAGCCTCATTCTGGGCGCCTTTGGACAGGCGGCCATCGCACCCGACCTGGCAGAGCTCCTTCGGACCACTGTAGGACTGGAGCCCCTTGCCGCGCAATCGGCGGCTGCCGCCATTATCCTACTCCTGCTTACCACGTTTCAGGTGGTTTTCGGGGAACTGGTGCCGAAATCACTGGCCTTGCAATTCCCGACGCGGATGGCGCTCCTCACGTACGTGCCGACGCGCTGGTCGCTGGCCCTGTACTCCTGGTTCATCTCCGTACTGAACGGCAGCGGGTTATTGATCCTGAAAGCATTTGGCATGGAAAACGCCGGCGGGCATCGTCATATCCACTCGCCGGAGGAAATTGACATGCTGATCGCCGAGAGCCGGGACGGCGGGCTTCTGGAGCCCGAAGAGCAGCAACGGCTCCACCAGGCCCTGCACCTGGGGCGGCGCACTGCACGCCAGCTCATGGTGCCGCGCCGACTCGTGGAGGCCGTAGATGTGGATGCCGATCCCGAACGCGTGCTCCAGATCGCGATGAATAGTCCCTACACACGTCTGCCGGTCTATCGCGGCTCTCTCGATAATGTCATCGGCATGCTCCACACGAAAGATGTTGCCGTCCGGTTCGCGCGGACCGGGCGTGCGCCGCGTGTAGAGGAATTGATCCGCTCCCTCATCTACGTCCCGACGAGCGTTACGGCGGACCGGTTGCTCGCGCAGCTGCGTGAGCGCCGCGGCCGCCTGGCCGTGGTTCTGGACGAACACGGCGGGTTCGAGGGGATCGTGACGCTGGAAGACGTGCTTTCCGAACTCGTAGGTGGGCTGGCTGATGAGTTCAAGGGGGAGGAGCCGGAACCCGAGCGTCTGGAGGATGGACGCGTGCGCTTGCCAGGTATGATGCTGCTCGACGAAGCGCAAGAGTGGATCGGACAGTCTCTGAACGAAACCGAGGCAGATACGGTAGCGGGCTGGGTCCTGGATGCGCTCGGCACCGTGCCCCGGGGCGGCGAGCGCGTCACCATAGATGGACTGGAGGTCGAGGTAGAGCAGGTAGAGCATAAAGCAATCGTATCCGTGCTCGTCACCCCGCTTCACACCGGCGAGGCGCTCTCTGGGAGCGAGGGGGAGGCGGTGGTCTTCACAGATACGGAACCCGTACGTCCCACACGTACTGAGGATGTAAACCGGCGGGAGGGAGGGGCATGATGGAGATCCTGATTCCCGTTCTCGTTATCATCGTTCTGATCCTGCTCAACGGCCTTTTCGTAGCGGCGGAGTTCGCCATCATCGGCGTGTCTCGCACCGCAATCGAGCGGCGTGCGAGTTCGGGCGATGCCACGGCGGAGCGGGTCCGCGCCATCTTGCACGATCCGCTCCGGCAAGACCGGTTCATCGCGACGGCCCAGCTTGGCATCACCGCGGCCAGTCTCGGCCTGGGTATGTACGGCGAACACGCGCTCGCGGAATGGCTGGCATCCGGCCTGCAAGCCCTGGGACTGGGCGAGCATGTGCGCTGGATCACCGCACACAGCCTGGCGAGCATCCTTGCGGTCGCGATTCTGACCTACTTCCACATCGTAGTCGGCGAGATGGTGCCGAAGTCCATGGCGCTCATGCACGCGGAGGACACGGTACTCTGGATCACGCGCCCGATGCTCTGGATAAAGACGGCGACCTATCCGTTCGTTGTGGGCCTGAACAGCATCGGGAACGGGGTGTTGCGGCTGATGGGCATCCGGCGGCAGGTCACGAGCGGGCATTACTATAGCTCTGAAGAACTCCAGTTCATCGTTCGGGAGAGCCAGGAAGGAGGACTGCTGCGTGCCGAACTGGGACAAGTCCTGCGGGATCTGTTCGAGTTCGGTGACCTGATCGCACGAGAGGTAATGGTTCCCCGTGTTCGCATCAAAGGCATCCCTCTGGGCGCCTCGCCCGAGCAGCTATCGGAGATCGTCGCACAGGCCAGCCACACCCGCTATCCGGTATATGAAGGGGACCTCGACCACATCATCGGGGTCGTGCACATCAAGGATATCCTGCGGTTGCTCACCGAACGCCGTGCTCTGGCACCGGAGTACGTGCGCGCTACGGCATTCGTGCCTGAAACAGCGGAGCTCGACAGTGTTCTGGATGCGATGCGCCGCACGCGTACGCAACTCGTCATCGTGATGGACGAGCACGGAGGAACGGCCGGCATCATCTCCATCGAAGATCTGGGCGACGAGGCCATAGGCGAGGTGGAAGAGGGCGCGGATGAACTGCCGGAACTCGTTCGAGACGTGCGGGGCCACCTCCGCGTCTCCGGCACGTTGCGCCTCGAAGAACTCGGCGAGCAGCTGAATATGGCACTGGAGCACGAGGAGGTCGATACCGTAAGCGGCCTTATTCTCGCGCTCCTGGAGCGACCGCCCGTTCCCGGGGATATCGTTGAATACTGGGGCGTCCGTTTCGAGGTGGCAGAGATAGAAGGGCACGGCGTCAAACGGAGCATCGTTACGCGTGTAGAGCCGCCGGTGGAAGGTGCTCCGGAATCCACGTCTCCGGAAGCGTAATCCCGGGTGCCCGTCTGCGATTTTGCGCCGAGCTAACCCCTGGTTCTGGCTGGATAGGCTCTCATCGACTGCCGATTCGGATTTGATGTATGGCTGTCTTCATTCTACCTTCCAGCATAATCTAGATAACCGAGTCCCATCATGAGGTAGGCATCCCTATATGGAACAGTCCCTTCCTGGAAGCGCGGAGCGCGCCCTGTCTGCTATCATTCCGAAGACGACACGCGATATGCGCTTCGTCGGGTGGTTTTATATCGTCTATGGGGCGCTTTCGTCGCTGACGATCATCGGTGCCATCGTGGGTATACCGCTTCTCATCAGCGGGCTTCGACTGCGTGAGGCGGCGGATGAGTTCGACGTGTACCAGCGCAATCACGATTTCGATGCGATCGTTCGTGGCATCGAGCGTCAGGGTAAGTTCTTCCTCATTCAGAAGATCTTTGCCATTCTGACGATCATCTTTTTAATCCTGTACATGCTGTTCCTGGCCATGATGATCGGGATTGGATACTTCCCGGATATGCCGAATCGGGGGATTGCCGTGTGAGGTGTAGGGCGGGATTCACTGAAAGCGTCAACCGAGAAACCACGTCACAGCGACCCGGGCAATACCGGCAGGCACCGAATGCCCGCCTTCGAATTCGTGATAGGCCGTATCGTAGCCTCTCTCTCGGAGTTGAGGCACGATCCTTCGGCTGCATCGGTCGATGGGGAGCACGGCATCCTGTTTCCCATGTGCGATGAAGATGCGCGGCTTACCGTGTATTTCCATGGGCGCCATGGAGCCGGGCGCAAAGGCTATGATGTGGGTAAAGAAATCGCCGTTGGCCACGCCCAGCGATAAGGCATACGAGGCCCCGTCGGAAAAGCCTCCGATCGCGAGGTGCCTCGGATCGACGGTATACCGGCTGAAGACCTCGCCCAGCAAGCGGTTGATGAGTTCCACGTCCGGCCCGTACCCACTCGCGATGATATCCCATGTTTGCCCGCGCGACTCAGGGGCGAGCAGAATCATCCCCTCGGGCTCAACGGCCTCGAGCACGTACGAAAGACCGTGCTGGGCGCTGCCGCCGGCTCCGTGAAGCATGACCAGGAGCGGGGTAGGGCGCTCGGGGATGTAACCGCCGGGCACGAGCAGGAGGCCGTCACGGTCATCTTCCGGGCCAAGCCGGTACAGGCCGGATGTGCCCGTGGTTTCCGGCCGTTGGAAACGTACATCCAGCCGGCCTCGCCTCATAGCGGCTCCAGTCATACGGGCACCTCCTCATCTCACTGCATGTACGGCCTGCACCGTGTATGCGGGCAAGATAACTCGGGTTCGAGACGTGGCCGTTCGTTACGCAATGCGGACGACGGGCACCGGTGCCGGAACTGCGACCTGCTCACAAGGCTGTTCCGGAGGGCCGTCGAGGAAAAAACCCTTTTAGAACAACCGCCCGAATGTCACGCTGATGGTGGGCGTGCCAAAGAATCGCTGGCTGCCGCCGCTGATGCCCGGCTCCAGAAGCTGGATCGGACGCGTGAAATAAGTGAAGGCATAGCCAAGGCGTACGCCCTGCGACAGCCGTCTGCCTCTGCCGAAATGGGCACCCACCGCAGCAATGCCACCCCATCCGAGCCGGAAGGCCCCACGCGGAATGGCCGTGATCGCATCGTACGAGCGTTCCTCACAGCCATCGACCTGTGTGTCCGGGTCAAAAATCCCGTTGCCGTCGCAGTCTCTGAAATAAGGATATTCCCAGCCGAGGGTGGGCCCTCCGGTAAGCTGGAGGAACGGACGAAAGTTGTCTTCGATCTGATCCTGGAAGAGCCGCCGCATGAGGCCGACCTGGACGGGCATCATGAGGAGGTAGTTGGCCTTGTTGGGAATGCTCGAGCGGAAATAGCTGGAAAACTTGAACTCACGCTCATCCTTACCGGGAGCCAGCGTGATTTCGGCCATGAGCGAGGTCGTGGACGTTAGGGCCAGGCTGTAATAGCCGCCCAGGCCGAAGCCGCTGTTCGTGAGGATGACCTCTATTCCGGCCCCGCTCCCGTACGGATTCTTCTGCTTCGCGGCGAGCGAGTCAGAGGGCTCCTCCTGCGCGATGGCGCTACCTGGAAGGAGCGCTACGGCCAGAGCGGTCACGAGGAGCATGTGAACCATGACACAGCGTTGGCGACCACCAACGGCACGGAGTGCGACCATAGGGGTGTAATCGTACAAGGACGGTGGTTCGGCTTCCAACCTCCACCCTAACCCTTTGTTCTCGCGTTAGATTTTGAACGGCGAACGTGACTATTTTGAACGGCCTCATCACCCAACCAGCAGGAGCACCACCATGCCGCAGCAACTCCGGTACGTCTCCCCCCGCTTCGCTTCACTTCTGCTCGCAACGGCTGTCTTCATGGCGGCTTGCGTGCAGGATACCCCGCCTCATTCCGATCCGGCCATGGCGGAGGCCGAGCGTCCGGCACTCCGGACGAAGGCGGACTCCGTTGCCATGGTGCTCTACGACAGTCTCGGTGGCCCGGCGGCGTGGGCGTCCGTGCCCTACCTTCGCTTCAATTTCGGTATCGACCGCGGCGGTGAACATCAGGTCTTCAACCGCCACCTCTGGAACCGCACCACGGGGGACTATCGCCTCGAATGGACCCAGGGCGAAGACTCCAGCTACGTTGCGCTGTTCAACGTCAATACACAGGACGGGAACGTCTATCTCAACGGTACGCCCGTGGATTCTACCCGGAGGGACGAACTGCTGGCCCGCGCTTACCGGAGCTTCATTAATGATACCTACTGGCTGCTCGCCCCGGTAAAAGTATTCGATTCCGGCGTGACGCGCACCTACGTTGCGGATTCGTCGGATGCCCGCCATGACGTGATCCGGCTCACGTTTCAGGATGTCGGCCTGACGCCCGGAGATACGTACTGGCTGTTCGTGGACAAAAATACGGGCAGGCTGGCCCGGTGGACCATGGTCCTGCAGGGCGACACAGATGTGCCTCCGCGTGGCAACACCTGGGAAGCATACGAGCGGCACGAGGTGCCGGGCGGAAGCGTCCAGGTTGCTACACGGAAGCCGGGCCGGACGGGCGACGTCGCAATCGTGACCGACGAAGTGGAAATGCCGTCCGACGTTCCCGCCGAGTTGTTTACGGACCCGAACCCCAGGCTTTAGTCCGCTGTCGGTAGTCCGCGGTCAGTTGCTGGAGTAGCCTTTATGTTTCGTACGTGGTACTTGTATGAAATGATAGCAGGCGCGCTCAGGATTGCAGAACAAAGCACGGAGGCGAAAGAACAACAGACCACGGACAACAGACCACCGACAACGCAGACTAGCGAATGCGGTATCATCTTCTCATAGCCAGGCGTTACCTCGTAAGCCGGAGGCAGATCACGCTCATCTCCGTCATCACGGGGATCTCCATAGCGGGGGTGGCGCTCGGTGTGGCGGCGCTGATCGTCGTGCTCTCGGTGATGAACGGGTTTTACGACTTCGTGCGCGACCTGCTCGTCTCGTTAGATCCCCACGTGCGCATCGTCAGTGCACACGAACGGGGTATTCCTGAGGAGTACGCCGATTCGCTGCTCCAGCTTTCCCTTTCGCTGCCGCACGTGGAGCACGGTGCGCCGTACGTGGAAGGCCGTGCCCTGCTGCTTCACCAGAGCGCGGCCGACGTGAACAAGGTCGTCATCGTCCGCGGGGTCGATCCGGCTCTGTTACAGGGTGTCAGTGATGTGGTCGAGCGGACGGGATTCGGAACGTTCGATGTGGAACGGCGAAACGGCACGCCGGGCATCGTCGTCGGTATGAGTCTGGGGCAGCGCCTGGCACTGGTTCCGGGCACCGGTACCGTCCGTGGCAGTACCGTATCGCTTCTTTCCGCTCAGGCGCTCGAACGTTCACTCACGCAGATCTTCGGCGCTCCGGCCGTCAGCCGGTTCGAGGTGCGGGGGTTCTACGAACTGGAACCCACCTATGATGAGAGCCACGTGTTCGTCGGTCTCGATGAGGCGCAGCGGCTTTTCCGGATGCCGGGGCAGGTTTCAGGTATCGAACTCCGGCTGGATGATCTGGATCAAGCCGATAACGTCCAGCGCGCCTTGCAGCACCAGCTGAGCGAAGACGAGTTCACCGTGCTGACCTGGTACGACCTTCAACAGTCGCTCTACAGTGTGATGCGGCTGGAAAAGTGGGTCGCCTACGCCATCCTTATCCTCATCGTCGTCGTCGCTGCGTTCAACATCGTCGGTTCCCTCACGATGGTCGTCGTCGAAAAGCGAGCGGATGTGGGTGTGCTCCAGGCAATGGGGGTCTCCAGCCGAAACATCCGCAAGATCTTCCTGCTGGAAGGTCTGCTCATCGGCGTGGTAGGTGCTGGACTCGGCCTGATTCTGGGATTGGGACTGGCGCTCTTACAGAAGTACTACGAGATCGTGCCCATGTCAGGCGCAGAGTCCTTTATGCTGAATGCTTATCCTGTTTCTATCCGAATACTGGATCTCGTCCTGATCGTCGGGGTGTCGCTTGGCCTGTGCCTGCTGGCCTCGCTGTACCCGGCAGCCCGCGCCGCATCCATCGAGCCTGCCCGGGCCGTACAATTGGAGGTATAGGAGAGGGCCGTATTACCTCGTGCACGGCATGGATCTCCTTCGTAAGCCGTCCGGGTCAGTTATACGAGCGGCGTTACTGCCGTGGCTGATCGCAAGGAGTCTGCTCACATACGCTGCGTGAGCGGTCCCAACGTTACACCGGGCGGCAAACCCTCCGTTCGCACATGTATTCGGATCCTTCTGTGTGTGCAACGACTATGGAGACATGCAGATCACTGCATATGTTTTAATCTTCCTTTTATGTATAGATCCTTGAAAACTAATATCATTGGCCTCGCTTTCGCCCGGGCTGCAAACCGTGCTCTGGGTAGGGAGGAACTTGTACGTAAATCAAGCTACGAATCTGCTATGCCCTGCTACATTGAGCAGAGGTTGTAACGTATTAGCTCCACCCGTGCATAAGCTTGGAAATTTTCTGATCCTAGTTTGAGCAGGCCAGAACCTTTCCGGGCTGCAGCTTATAATTGGGCATTCCAGAACGTTGACAACATCAACAACAACAGGAAGACAATGGTACGTAAATTCACCCAGGCTCTGCTAGTTGCTCTTATTCTCGCTACGCCGCTCGCTTGCGCTAGAGAGGGATCGGAAGCTGAGACAGGCACCCAGCCGACAGAGCCGACCCAGCCGACCCAGCCCGTTGCGCCCATCACGCCGGATACGACGATGATGGATACGACGATGGGCGATACGACCGGCGCTCTCTGATCTGGGATAAATCTAGGATCGCCACTCGAACACGGGGCATAGGCCGGCCGTGCTAAATGGCTGCTACTCAGGAGGCAGGAATGGCAGCCTATCTGTGCGGCTTCATCTATGCCCGGATGCGAGCGGCTTTGAGTACGCGTGGAGGGGGATGTGTGACCATGTCCCCCTTCGGCGTTTGAAGAACAGGAAGCGCTTCGCCCACGAACAACCGCATTTCACCGCTCGCGCCGGGGAGAATGCGGGACGCACGGGGATCCGTCAGTTCAACTGATGCGCGTCAAGAAGCTGTCCGCTGAGATGGAGGAGATCGATCTCCGCTTGCTTGGCCTCGAAACGGGCGGTTACGAGGCGGCTGTTGGCGTCCAGCAGCGCAGTCTGGACCTCTCGCAACTCGACGGATGTAATGGTGCCCAGTTCGAACTGCTCCAGCGCGACCTCCACGTTCTGCTGCGCCAGGGCAGCATTTTCCTCCTCTAAGTCGATGAGCGCCAGGCTGTTCTCGTACGCTTGAAACGCCTGTTCCAGCTCTGTCTGGATGCTGATGCGCGTATCGTCGATTGCGAGTTGTGTGTTCTGGATGTCGAGCTGTGCATTCTGCATCCGGCGGCTACGGTTGAACCCGTCGAACAGATCGAACGAGGCGGTCAGGCCGTAGCTGAATCCACCTGGCCGGGTCACCGGCAAGCCTATGTCGCCCGTAAGGTCGTTAAAGACATAGCCTACCTGCAAGTCGAGACGTGGAAACCATTCTGCCCGGACTTCCTGGCGAGAAAACTCGGCCACGGTGCGCTGCTGCTCGGCCTGGCGGAGGGCCTTGTTCTGCTGCAAGGCGGTCTGCTCCAGCGCAGGAAGACTCAGGCCACGGGTGACGAAAATATCGTCGGTGGCGCGGAATTCAGGGTTGTCCTCACGCCCGAGTATCTGATTCAGGGCTGCCTTCGTACCAAGCAACGCCGTTTCCTCACGCAGCAGCGCAGCCCGGTCCGCATTGAGGTCGACCCGGGCGCGGCGGACTTCCAGTTCCGAAGCCGAACCCAGATCGCGCCGGAGTTCCGCGATGCGTACACGCTCCTCAGAGATGGCTACGGCTTCTCGTTGTACGGCGAGCTGCTGCTGTTGCCGGACGACGTTGTAGTAGAGCGTGATGACGTCCGCAAGGGTTGCCTCCGCTATGCGCTCCGCATTCGCTGCTCCATGCTCGCTCAACGCCTCCAGGCGACGGTATCGCGCCGGTCGTGCCATTCCGTCGAAGAGCGTCATGCTGAGGCCGGCAGCCATATCCACGGAGTTCTGGCTGCCGAAGCCATCATTGCGGGTGCGCAGGAGGGCGCTCTGGCTGTTTTGCGCCGTGAGCCCTACGGAAGGCAGATAGCCCGCATTCCCGATGGTATAGTTGTTACGCGCAATCTCCGCTTCGTTGCGGGCGATCCGGACGGCGTAGTTGTTTTCCTGTGCGATCCGAATGGCCTCCTCCAGGCTAAGAAGCGGTGCCTGCTCGTTAAGCTGGCCGTGAGCCGGACTGGTGAAGCCGAAGAAGATCAGCACAAGCGCCGCGCACGTCGGGAGCGTCCGCATGAAGGCGCTCGGAAGAGAAATGTTCATATCCGGAATAAAGACGAAAATCGATCTGGTCGGACAAACTGGTCTTGCTCACACGGGCTACACGCTCCTATCCCGAACCCGCTCCGGGGTACGGATGCGAAGGAGGCGTCACATCCGAAGACGCACGCACGCGTCACGCGGATACGGCGGTTTCTCCATGCTGATGGTCGCCCGCAACGATCCCGCTGTCGCCATCCCCGCTCATCATCAACGCCTCCTCGGCAAACGGCACGGCCGTCTCGGAGACGCGGCGGCTCGTCAGGTAGCTGTAGATGGCCGGGATGATGTACAGGGTAAACACGGTGCCGATCGTGAGACCGCCCACGACGGCGATACCCATCGGGACACGGCTTTCCGCACCGGCGCCAAGAGCAAGCGCGATAGGCAGGATACCGAGAACGGTCGCCAGCGAGGTCATGATGATCGGGCGGAAACGGGCCGCTGCTGCGTCCAGCGCAGCATCGATTACGGACCGCCCCGCCTCCTTACGCACGTTGGCGAACTCGACGATGAGGATGCCGTTCTTCGTCACGAGTCCGATGAGCATGACCATGCCGATCTGGCTGAAGATGTTCAGGGTCTGGTTGAAGTACCACAGCGAGAGTAGTGCGCCGGTAAGGGCAAGCGGCACGGTCAGCAGGATGATGAACGGATCACGGAAGCTCTCGAACTGCCCGGCCAGAATGAGATAAATCAGTATCAGGGCGAGCAGGAAGATGAACGCGAGGCTGTTCGAACTCTCTACGTAGTCGCGTGACGTACCGGAGAGCGCGGTCTGGTACGAATCGTCCAGCGTCTGGGTGGCGATCCGCTGCATGGCCTCGATCCCGTCTGCGATGGTGTAGCCGGGGGAAAGCTGCGCGGAAATCGTCGCCGACGAGAAGCGGTTGAAACGGTACAGCTGAGGAGGCCGGCTTTCTTCGGTCACTGTGACCAGGTTATCGAGCGACACGGGCTCGCCACTGGCTGTACGGACGTAGAGGCTCCGCAGGTCGAGGGTTTCCGACCGGTAGTCGCGCTCCGCTTGCGCGAGAATCTGATATTGTTGGCCGTTCCGGATGAAGTAGCCAAGGCGGGCCTCGCTGAGTGCGAACTGGAGCGTCTCAGACACGTCGAGCACGGATACACCGAGCGTTTGAGCACGCTCCCGGTTGATGTGTACGGTAAGCTCGGGCTTGTTGAACTTCAGGTTTACGTCCACGAAGGCGAAGGTCGGATCGTCCTGAGCGATCTCCATGAACGTCGGGATGACTTCCTCCAGCTTCGCCAGGTTCGGAGCCTGGATGACGAACTGAAGGGGTAGTCCGCCTCTCCGGCCCACGGAAATCGTCTCATCCTGGGAGACGGACACACGCGCGCCGGAGAGCATTCGCACGCGGGCCGTAAGCCGGTTTGCAATCTCCTGTTGCGAGCGATCTCGCTCCGAGGCGGGCTTGAGCATGAGGTTGACGAAGCCGGAGTTAGTGGAGCCGCTGCCGAAACCGGGCGCCGTGATGGATACGATGGCTTCCCGCTCCGGCACCTCCTCTTCCACCAGCGCGATCAACCGGTTCATGTAGGCCGTCATGTACTCGTAGGAAGCTCCTTCCGGTGCCATCGCGTTCATCCTCAATTGAGCCCGGTCCTCCAGCGGCGCCAGCTCTGACGGCAGTGAGTTGAACAGTACGTAGCACAGCACGCCGCATGCGAGAAGGGATGGAAACGCCAGCCAGCGGTGGCGCATGAAGCTCTCCAGAGAGTTCCGGTAGCCGTTCGTCATCCGCTGGAAGAAGGGTTCCGTCACACGGTAGAACCAGGGCATCTCCGTACGGTGCTTGAGCAACTTGCTCGACAGCATCGGCGTCAGCGTCAACGCCACGAAGGCCGAAATGGCGATGGACCCCGCCATCACGATCCCGAACTCGCGGAAGAGGCGTCCCGTAATGCCTCCCATGAAAATGACTGGAAGGAATACGGCCACGAGTGCGAGCGTCGTGGCGATGATGGCGAAGAAGATCTCCTTCGTCCCTTCGATGCCCGCTGCCTTCGGTTGCAGGCCGGCCTCCACTTTTGTGTAGATGTTTTCCAGCACGACGATGGCGTCGTCCACCACGATACCGATGGCGAGCACGATGGCGAGCAGCGTCAGGATGTTGATCGTGAAGCCCGCCACGTACATGATGAAGAACGCCCCGATGAGGGAAACCGGGATCGCCACGATCGGAATGATGGTCGTGCGCCAGTCGCGGAGGAAGAAGAAGATCACGCACACCACGAGGATGAACGCGATGAAAACCGTCTCTTGCACCTCGAAGATGCTCTTCCGAATCTGCACCGTGTTATCGAATCCGATGACGGTTTCGACGTCAGAGGGAAGATCATTTCTGATGGCCTCCAGGCGTTTGTAGAACTCGTCGGCAATGGAAATGCTGTTCGCGCCGGGAAGAGGCCGGACGACCACCATGACCATCGGGATGCCGTCCCGCATGAGCAGCGTATTCAGGTTCTCCGGAGCGAGTTCGGCACGTCCGACGTCCTTGAAACGCACCAGAGTCCCGCCGCTCTCCTTGAGGATGAGGTTCTCGAAATCCTCGACGGTCTGTAGCCGGCTGAGCGTGCGCACGCCGAGTTCGACGGACTCCCCCTCGATACGGCCCGATGGCAGCTCGATGTTCGACCGGTGCAACGCGTTGCGGACGTCGGATGCCGTGAGCCGGTAGGCCGCCAGCTTCGCCGGATCGATCCACATCCGCATGGAGTAGCGCTTTTCCCCCCATATATCCACGCGGCTGACGCCGGGGATGGTCTGCAGCCGCTCTTTCAAAATGTTATCCGCGATGTCGCTCAGTTCTAGCAGGTCGCGCTGCTGGCTGTACACGCTCACCCCGATGATGGGCTGGCCGTCCGCGTCGGCTTTGGAAACGACCGGCGGGTCCACGTCTGCGGGCAGGAAGCGCTGGGCCTGCGATACACGGTCGCGGACGTCGTTCGCGGCACGCTCCAGGTCTGCGCCGAGATCGAACTCAACCGAAATGATCGATCTACCTTCACGGCTGATCGACGTAAGCGTCCGGATGCCGTCGATGCCGTTGATGGATTCCTCGAGCGGCTCCGTAATCTGTGAGTCGATCACGTCCGCGTTGGCACCACGGTACGTGGTCGAGACGCTGATTACCGGCGTTTCGAGGTTCGGGTATTCGCGAACGCCCAGGAAGAAAAACCCGATCACTCCGAAGATGATGATGACGATGGACATCACCGTAGCGAGGACGGGCCGCTGGATGCTTGTCGCGTACAGGCTCATGGAGGTAATGATTTGCGTAATGCGTGATGAGTAATGGAGAAGAGGGAACGGGCCTGACCCCCCTCATTCCTCATTATTCATTACCCATTGTCAATTTTACAGGCATACCGGGCCGGATCAGCTGCAGGCCTGTCGTAATGACCGTATCGCCCGGTGCCAGTCCGCTCAGGACCTGAATATCGGTTGCCGTTCGAATACCGGTTTCGATGGGGCGGGATTCCGCACGGCCGTTCTTGTAGACAAATACTTTCTTTCCGTTCAGTTCGGGTACCACCGCGATGGCCGGAATGGCCAGTGCCTCGTTCAACTCGTTGAGAACGACCTCGATATTCGCAAACGCACCAGGGACCAGCGTACCTCCCGGGTTCGGCGTCAGCGCACGAAGCTCGAGTGTCCGGGTATCCTGCGAGACGCGCGGCTCGATCGCATAGATCCGGCCCGTGTAGACCTGATCCGATCCCTCCACGCGGTACTGAATGGTGCCACCGATCTTCATCTGCCCGGAATATTGCTCCGGAACGGAAAAATCGACCTTCACCGGATTCAACTGCTGCAGCGTGGCGATCCGTGTCTGCGGCGAGATGTAGCTGCCCTCACTTACATAGCGCAAGCCGACGATGCCGCTGAACGGTGCGCGGATCTCCGTCTTGGCGATCTGGGCGTCGATGAGCTGGATCTCCGCTTTCAGGACGTTCACCTCGTTGAGGGTCTCGTCGTACTGCTCGCGGCTGATACCGCCCTTTTCCAGGATCTGGCGCTGCCGCGCTTCCCGTTCCTCGGCCAGCTTGAGACGGTAGGTCGCCCGCTCGCGCTGTGCAAGCAGGTCGGCGTCGTTGATCTTGACGAGCAACTGTCCCTTCTCGACGTACGTCCCCTCTTCGAACAGGATATCTGTGAGCTTTCCCGAGGCCTCGCTTACGAGGTCCACTGCCTCATTGGCGCGTATGGTGCCCGTTGTCAGGATCCGGTCCCTCATCGTCGTCGGGCCGGTTACGAATGCATCCACCAGCAACGTGTCCGGTCCTCCGGGACGGGCCATGCCGGAGGCTGTGTTTCCTTCGGATTTGAGCTTCGGATAGGCCAGCGCGCCGAGCACAGCCAGCGTGACCGCTATGGCGATGATGCGTTTGATGATGCGCTTCGAAGGAGACTCGGTGGACATGGTTGTACTCATATGAACGCCACAGGCGGAAACGAATGGTATCGTACGCTAAATGCAGAGGTTGCTGAGAAGAGAAACGGAGTAGAAGTTACGAATTTATCAGGAGCCGTAACGCGTTTTTGTGCATGAACTGCACGTGCGTGTTACAAACGGCATTCCGTTCGACATGGATGAGTTGCATCTTAATGCGCTATGTCACACTGCGAATAGGATGTAGAACAAAGACCCCGGTAGATGCCCGCCTGACCGAGCATGGGGTGTTCGCAGGCGGACACCCACTGGCCGTAAACGGACAATCCCGGCACCGTCTATATACGTTGTTGCGTGCGTAAGCAGTATAAATACAATAGTATGCACGAAGTGGCATCCTGATTGTTCTTCGAAACGACAGTCGGACCGGTCACCCGCCCTCCTGCCCGGCCCACCGGTACCGTTTCCCGCCACGAACGATCATCCGGAAGTGTATAGGTTCAGGTCAGCGCACGATACTACCTGAACACCCGGCCACCTGAATACATCCTCCATGCTCCGGAACTACCTCAAAATCGCGCTCCGCAATCTCAGCAAGCACAAGGGGTATGCGTTCATCAACGTCGTCGGGCTTGCTATCGGGCTGGCGTGTTGCCTGCTGATCACGCTGTACGTTAAATACGAACTCGGTTACGACCGCTATCATGAAAAAGCGGAACGGATATACCGGCTCACGACAGAGGCCGGGATCTCCGGCCGCATCACCCACTTTTCGGGTGCCGCCTCGCCCATGGCGGCAGTGATGCGGGCGGAGTTTCCCGAGGTTGAACAAGCTACCCGGGTGTGGAATGGATCCGAGATCGTCCGCGTCGGCGATAGGCGATTCAAAGAAGATCGCTACTACTGGGCCGACTCCACCGTATTCGACGTGTTCTCCTTTGTGTTCGTAAAAGGTAATGCCGAAACGGCACTGGACCGCCCGTATACCGTGGTGCTGACTCAGAGTACGGCTCGCAAGTACTTCGGCAGTGAGAATCCGATCGGTAAGGTCCTCCGAGTAGGCGATGTCACTGACGTTACAGTTACCGGTGTGATCGAAGGCATGCCGGACCAATCTCATTTCCACGCCGACTTTCTGGCCTCCATGTCGTCGCTGCCGTGGGCCCGGGGCGACGAATGGCTCTCGAATATCAACTTCAAGACGTACTTGGTGCTGCGGGAGGGCGCTTCACCGGAGGCGCTAACGGCCAAGTTTCCCGAGCTCATCCAGCGTAACGTGGGGGACGTGATGCAGCAACTCGGCGGGATCTTCCGCTTCGAACTGCAGCCGCTTACCCAGATTCACCTCCACTCGGATCTCGAATATGAGTTCGAGCCCAATAGCGATATCAGCCACGTCTACATCTTCTCCGCAGTCGCTCTATTCATTCTGCTCATCGCCTGCATCAACTTCATGAATCTGGCGACGGCTCGCTCCGTGGATCGGGCCAAGGAGGTGGGCATGCGCAAGGTGATGGGTGCGCAGCGCGGTCAGCTCATCCGACAGTTCCTCACAGAGGCGATGCTCCTCGCTCTGGTGGCTTTCTTCCTGGCGCTCGTTCTGGCGGAACTGGTGCTGCCCGCATTCAGCCATGTAGCCGGCCGCGAACTCGAGCTGGATCTGACGGAGAACGGTTCCGCGTTGGCCGTCTTTGTCGGGATCACCCTGCTGGTCGGCTTTCTGTCGGGAAGCTATCCCGCACTCTTCTTGTCCGGCTTCCGGCCTGTGCTGGTACTAAAAGGCAAGTTCAAAACGAGCATGACAGGTGTGGCGCTGCGCAAGGGGCTCGTCGTCACGCAATTTGCTATCTCCATCGCGCTCATCGTCGGTACGCTAGTCGTGCAGCAGCAGCTCGATTACGCTCGCAGCCAGCAACTCGGATTCAACAAGGAACAGGTTATCGTACTACGCCTGCTTCAGAATAATGCCTCAAGTGCCCGAGCGCAGGCCCTGAAAGCAGAGGTGCAGCGGCATCCTGACGTGGTAAGCGCCTCATTAGCCAATCACTTTCCCGGCACCAGCCTCGATGATCAGATCTACTTTCCCGAAGGAAGAGGCATGGACGAGGGCATCCACATACGGATATACCGTGTGGATTCCGACTACCTTGAAACGCTCGGCATGGAACTGGTCGAAGGTAGAGCCTTTTCCCCGGCACAGCCAACCGACTCGTCCGCCGTCATTCTGAACCAGACGGCCATGGAGATGCTTGGGTGGGACTCTATCAAGGATAAGGCATTCGTGGAGCTTGGCGGTCCCAGCATGAAGGATGCCCGGAGAACGCTGCCTGTCATCGGGGCGGTGGAGGACTTCCACTTCGAATCATTTCACCACGACATCCGGCCCCTCGCTATTCGGATCGCCGAAGGCCAGCCCGGCTACCTTCTCGTACGTGCGCGAGCCGGTCGTGCTCAGGAAGTGCTGGCCTTTCTGAGAGAGAAGTGGGAGGTCGCGGCGTTGGCCTCGCCATTCGAATACTCCTTCCTGGACGAACGTTTCGACGAACTGTACCGGGCGGACGAACGCCTGGGCCGCATCTTCGGTGGCTTCGCGGCGCTAGCTATCATCATCGCCTGTCTGGGCCTGTTCGGCCTGGCTACCTTCGCGGTAGAGCAGCGGACGAAAGAGATCGGCATCCGGAAGGTGCTCGGCGCATCAGTTCCGGGCATCGTGGCCCTGCTCTCGAAAGATTTTCTCAAGCTCGTTTTGTTGGCGCTCGTAATCGCCTCGCCGGCCGCGTATTTCCTGATGAACCGCTGGCTGGAGGACTTCGCCTACCGCATCGAGATCGGCCCCGGCATCTTCCTACTCGCCGGAGCCGCCGCCCTCCTGATCGCCCTCGCCACCGTCAGCTACCAGGCCATCAAAGCCGCCCTCTCCGATCCCGTCAAAAGCCTGCGGTACGAGTAGGGGCGTAGCGCGCCACGCCCATGAACCCAAGCCCGCTTCACTCATGCTCCGGAACTATCTCAAGATCGCCCTCCGCAACCTGCTCAGACAGAAGGGCTACGCGTTCATCAACATCGCCGGGCTGGCGGTGGGCATAGCGTGCTGTCTGCTGATTGTGCTACATGTGTACGATGAGCTTAGCTACGACCGGTACCATGAGCATGCAGATCGCATTTACCGGCTCACCATACAGGCGGGCATCTTCGGTGAGATGCCCGTTGCACCTACACCGACGGCCCCGGCCCTATCCGAACACTATCCGGAGGTCGAGCGATTCACGCGCATGTATCGCAGGTCGGAGGTACTCCGGCAGGAGGAGGAGTACATGAGTGAGGAGCGGTTCTTCTATGCCGACTCGTCCGTTTTCGAGGTGTTCACGTATCCGCTCCTCTCCGGCAATCCCCGAACGGCGCTGCGTGAACCGAATACGGTTGTCCTGACGGCATCGACCGCCCGACGGTACTTCGGGGACGAGGAGGCACTGGGCCGGTCGATCCTCCTGCGAGACGGCACGCCGCTCCGCGTCACGGGCATCGCCGCCGACCTCCCCTCGAACACGCACCTGCACTTCGACTTCCTGGCCTCGTTCGCTTCGCTGGACCATAATGCTGGTGAAGCCAGTGCGAATCCCTGGCGATACCAGGGCTTTACATATCTGCTACTGACCAGTCCCGAAGCATCGGCCTCACTCCAGGCGAAGCTGGATACGCTCACGAGTGGAGAGTGGCAGGAGGTAGCCAGGGTAGTGGGCTGGGGAGCCGAAGGCTTCTCGTTCGGGCTACAGCCACTCACGAGTATTCACCTGCATTCACATACCGATACAGAGGTCGAGCCCACAGGCGACATTCGTTACCTGTACCTCTTCTCCGCCGTCGCTGCGTTCGTCCTGCTCATCGCCTGCATCAACTACATGAACCTGGCGACGGCCCGCTCCCTCCAGCGTACCCGAGAGGTGGGGGTCCGCAAGGTGCTCGGTGCCCAGCGAGAGCAGCTCGTCCGCCAGTTCCTGAGCGAGTCGTTCCTGCTCACGCTGCTCGCGCTCATACTGGCAATCGTGTGCGTAGAAGCCCTGCTGCCGGTTTATAACTGGCTGACCGGGAAAGAGATGGGGCTTGATCTGTGGCAGCGGCCGGAGATGCTCGTGGGCCTCGCCCTGGTCGTTCTGATCGTCGGGCTCGGGGCAGGAGCATACCCCGCCCTCTTTCTCTCGCACTTCCGGCCCGCACTGGTTCTGAAAGGAGGTGTCGCGACGAAAGGGGGAACTCGGGTGAGGCGGGCGCTCGTGACCTTCCAGTTCGCCGTTTCGGTCGCGCTCATGGCCGGTACGCTCGTCATACAGCGGCAACTCGATTACATACAGACGAAGCACCTCGGGTTCGACACGGAGCAGATTCTACTGCTGCCCGTGAAAGGAACGCTGGAGCAGAAAAAGGACGCCTTCAAGCAGGAATTGCTGGCCCTACCGGGTGTGCAGCACGTCTCCATCAGTTCGGGCTCGCCGAATCTAGCATGGGGCATCACGCATGAGCACGACGGCATCGAGTACCCGTTGCGCGGCATCCATGTTGATGCCGACTATCTGGACGCGATGGGTATGGAACTCGTCGCAGGCCGCGACTTCGACCCGGCGCTCGCCAGTGACTCCGCAAGCTTCATCGTGAATGAGACGGCAGCCCGTTTGCTCGGCCTTGAGGATAAGGTGGGTGAGATTCTGGAAACGCCGATCTACAACTCAAATGATCGCCTCATCGGCATCGTGTCGGACTTCCACATCGCCTCGCTCCGGGAGCCTATCGGGCCCGCATTCCTCAGGCTGGCTTCCGCCCCCGATTTCATGCAGGCACTCGTCGTCAGGCTGGAGCCGAATCGCATTCCGGAGACGCTTCAGGACATCAGCGGGGTATGGCGGCGGTTCGCGCCGGATTTCCCGTTCGATTACGATTTCCTGGACGAGATGCTCCGCGAGCAGTACGAGGCCGAAAAACGGCTGGCGATCACACTCGGTGCGTTCGCGCTCGTAGCCATCCTGGTAGCCTGCCTGGGGCTCTTCGGGCTGGCTGCGTTCACGGCGGAGAGCCGCACGAAGGAGATCGGGATACGGAAGGTACTAGGGGCATCCATCGGCAGCATCGTTGCGCTACTCTCGAAGGAGTTTGCCCGCCTCGTCATTCTCGCTGCCCTCGTCACGGTGCCCATCGTATATCTCGCCATGAACCGCTGGCTGGAGGACTTCGCCTACCGCATCGAGATCGGCCCCGGCATTTTCCTGCTGGCCGGAGCCTTCGCCCTCCTCACCGCCCTCGCCACGGTCAGCTATCAGGCCGTCAAGGCCGCCCTCGCCGACCCCGTAAAGAGCCTGCGGTACGAGTAGGGGCGTGGCGCGCCACGCCCATGAACCCGAGCCCTTAGCTTCCTCGAAGGCCCCTCAACGCCCGAGCTGGGAGGGCGAGGACCGCGTGGCCACGTTCTCGTCGATGCGAAGCGTAACATCGCCCCACGTTCGCTCCACATTGTGTGTCCCCTGCCAGATATCTGCGAACGGGAGCCCCACGTCTTTGGGTGAGCTTTCCAGCGAGAAGCCGCTGCTCCCGGCCACCCAGAATGACGGCTCGTCGGAGCGCCCGGCCTGCCGGTAGACCTTCGACGCCACCTCGAACAGGTCCGCCGCGTTCTCGCGATGGGCATACGTACCAGGCAGGTAGGTGCCGTCCCGCAGCACTTCTTTCATCCACGCCCTGTAGTACGCTGCCAGCGAATCGGAAACGTCGGATACCAGCTCTACATTGAGGAAGATGGTCGTCTTCTTCGGAAAGCCCTCGCGGGTCGCTCCGGCAATGGCGTCCCGCGCATCGAGGCGGCCCTGCTTGGGCGTGAGCAGCGAGCGTGAGCAGATGATCCGCTCGGGTGGCAGGTCGTTCTCTGCAGGCATGTGCTCGAATACTTGTTGCCCCATGTACACGACGGCGAACCCGTAGCCCATCTCCTTGATGGCTTTCCGCTTCCCGATCCACGAGCTATCGCGACGGCATGGTGAAGGCAGGTAGTATCCGATCCACTGATACGGGGATGCCTCGCGCCAGGCGCGTAGCGCATCTTCCCCGGGATATTTCCAGATATCGAATCCGGGGTACACCTTGAGAGAGTCGGACGTTGGTGTGTGCGTACTGCTGCTGGCACAGCATACCGCAACGAGGGCTGCTGCCAGCGATCTTGTAAGAAGCCGGACGCTCCGCATAGAAATGACCAGGTATATCATGGAAAACCGCTCGCACAGTACTCCCTCATTCGGTGCGCGTTGCAGCCATCCACACTTATTGCGAAAGCGTCAAATGGAGAACGGGCAAATGGGACGGATTTGGTAACCGTACGCGTCATCCAGAGCAGATAGGATGCAGAAGGACCGGCCTGGCCGATTGGCTGACGCCCGCATCATCAGCGATAACCGTTCCGGTAGTAATCCAGCACCCTTTCCACTTCAAACCATCCCATCAACACCATGTCAGGCTTCTACCACACTCGCCACGAGCATCGGCGCCTGAACATATCCCCCGATCACCCGTACACATGAACACCCGCACACACCGCACGCCACGCCACGACACGTTCAAATTTGTAAGTTTCGTTACACCCCCGTCACAATTCATTCTGTGCACGGTGCCCATTCTACCTTCCGTCGTTCACTCCCCAGGCAACACAGGGAACCGCGCTTACCAGCCCGCGTGCTACCCTCTCAACACATCTGGATGGGGCGCATGAGCAGCATTCCGACGCACGCGAAAACTCTGGGCGAACTCAAGAAATCAGGCTACACAGTCCTTCCCGTTAAGGACGAAATACGGAAGAACCTCATCGAAAAGCTCCGGAGAGGCGAGCAGACGTTCTCGGGCATCATCGGCTTCGAGCAGACGGTCATTCCGCAGATCCACAATGCGTTGCTGGCCCGCCACGATCTGATTCTGCTTGGCCTTCGCGGGCAAGCCAAGAGCCGTATCATCCGCCAGCTCCCCCGATTGCTCGACGAGTTCGTTCCCATCGTCGCCGAGAGCGAGATGAACGATAACCCGTTTGCGCCTGTCTCCAAGTATGCCCGCGACCTCATCGCCGAGCGCGGAGATGATACGCCCATCACCTGGATCCCGCGAGAGGAGCGCTACGGTGAGAAGCTCGCCACCCCGGATACGACCATTGCCGACCTGATCGGCGACATCGATCCTATCAAGGCGGCCAACCAGCGCCTCACCTATGCCGATGAGGAAGTGATCCACTTCGGCATCATTCCCCGAACGAACCGGGGCATCTTCGCCATCAACGAGCTGCCGGATCTCCAACCGCGCATCCAGGTCGGTCTCCTCAATATCATGGAGGAACAGGACATCCAGATTCGCGGCTTCAACATCCGCTTCCCGCTCGACATATTGATGGTGTTCTCGGCCAATCCCGAGGACTACACCAACCGGGGCAACATCATCACGCCCCTCAAGGACCGCATCGACAGCCAGATCATCACGCACTACCCGAAGACCATCGAGACGGGTATCGAGATCACACGCCAGGAAGCATGGGAGAACCGCGACGGGTCCGGCGTGAACGTGACGGTGCCGCACGTCTTCCGCGAGATCATCGAGCAGGTAGCCTTCGAGGCGCGAGCGAGCGAATATGTCGACCAGAAGTCCGGTGTCTCCGCGCGAATGACTCGGGCAGCGCTGGAAGATCTGGTGTCTGCCGCCGAACGCCGTGCCCTTCTCAACGGGGAGAAGGAAACGACGGTGCGCGTCAGCGATCTCACCTATATCGAGCCGGCGATCACTGGAAAGATCGAACTCGTCTACGAAGGCGAACAGGAGGGACCGCAGAATGTGGCGCGCCTCCTGATTGGGCGCGCTATCAAGGCCATTTTCCCGAAGTACTTCCCGGATCCGGCCGATAAGAAACAGGGCCGAACGCCGTATGTCTCCGTACTCGGGTGGTTTTCCAAAGGCAATACCGCCGAGATACGCCCCGACATGCCCTTCCATGAGTACGCGCAAACGCTGGAAAAAGTGGATGGCCTTCGCGATCTCGTGAAGAAATACGCAGACGGCGGCACACCGGCTGAACAGGCCAGCATGATGGAGTTCATCCTTGAAGCGCTCCACCAGAATTCCCTCGTCGGCAAGGATCTCGTAGATTCGGAGAGCACGTACAGCGACATCATGGGCTCCGTCCTCTCCTCGCTCGGCAACATCGAGGATGATGACGACCTCGGCGACGAAGACGACTTCTACCGGCGATACCGGTGATATGCCCCGGCCAATGCACCATCCCGGACAGATCATCATCCTGAACGGTGCTCCGCGATCCGGTAAGTCGAGTATCGTCTCCGTGATTCAGGACACGTTCGAAGGCGTGTGGATGAATTTGGGCGTGGACCGGTACATGCACATGACGCCTGCGCGCTATCAGCCCGGCATCGGCCTGCGGCCCGGGGGAGAGCGTGCGGACCTCGAACCGCTCGTTCAGGTCATGTACCGCGCCCTGTATGAGTCCATCGCTGCCCACAGCCGCCTGGGGCTCAATGTCGTAGCCGACCTCGGGCACCACGACGCCTACGCTGTCCCTCGTGGTATCCTCTCCGATTGTGCCCGCCGTCTGGTCGGTTTGCCTGTCTTGTTCGTGGGTATTCGCTGTCCGATCGACGTCATCATGGAACGGCGCCGAGCTACCGGGTGGAATACCGAATATGTCGTCGGCTCACCCATTCCGCATCCTGTTCAGCTGTGGCAACAGGAAGTCCACATCCCGGGCATTTACGACCTGGAGGTGGATACCTCCGTGCTGAGTCCGGAAGCATGCGCCGAAGTAATACGGCAACGCCTCGCACAGGACCCGCCGCCGGCGGCCTTCCAACGGCTCGCTGCAATGGCTCCGACGCAGATGGAGCCGGACTATCACACGGCTCCATCCCCTCAGGGACCTCCTTATGTACCGTGAACACCTGTCGAGGTAGAAAGGCTTACCTCCCGAGGACAGCGCTACCCATCCGAGGTAAATGGGTTTATAACGTGGAGGGTTGGATCGCAACAGTATTCTGTGGTTAATTTGGCCTCCCGCGTCACAGCCTTCAACCCCGTCGCTCAATGCCCCGGCGTCCTTTGACTCACTGGACCGTTCTCGTGGTCTCGCTCCTGCTCACCGGGGCTGCTGTTATAGCCGTAGCGAGTAGCGCCCGGGCTACGGATGAGGAACGCTTCAACAACGCGGTTTTATCTACACAGAGCCGCATCGTGGCGCGGCTGGAAACGTACATTGCATTGTTGCGGGGGGGAACCGGCTTGTTCGCGGCCAAGGGCGGTTCGATCACGTATGACGAGTTCCTGCACTATACCGACCGGCTCGATATTCAGCAGCGGTATCCTGGAATTCAGGGGATCGGATTTACCCAGCGCCTCACGCAGGAGAGTCGCGACAGCCTGATCGCAGCTATGCAGGCGCAGGGCTTCGCAGACTTCCGAATCTGGCCCGACGTGCCGGATTCCGAGCGCTACGCCATCCTGTACCTGGCACCCCTCGACCAGCGCAACCGTGCGGCCATTGGCTATGACATGTTCACCGAGCCTACGCGACGTGCCGCTATGGTGCGTGCCAGGGACTCCGGGATGCCTGCCATGTCGGGACGTGTTACGCTGGTACAGGAGATCGTGGGGCGCAAGCAGGCGGGTTTCCTGATTTATCTCCCGGTGTATCAGGGGGATGAGATCCCAGAGACGGTCGCCGAGCGCCGGGCATCGTTGAGGGGCTTCGTGTACGCGCCCTTTCGAGCGGACGACCTCTTCGCCGGCATTCTGGGTACGGAGGAGCGTTCCAAAGTAGCCTTCCGGATCTACGACGGTCGGCAAGCAACAGAGGAAAATCTCCTCCATGATTCTCGTACCGGGGGAATCATCCCCGCTGCTTCGACCAACTTCGCCCATACCAGTATATTGGAGATCGCCGGGCGTGCCTGGACGATCACCTTCGTGGAGACACCCTATTTCACGGAAGGATCTCAGAATATCTTCGTTCCCGCTCTGGGGATCGTCGGGCTGGTGCTGTGCCTGGCGTTGTTCGCGCTGAGTCGAGCACAGGTACGAGCCGAAGATGAGGTCCGGAGGAGTGAAGGGCGTCTGCGAGCCGTGCTGGAATCACTGCCTGTGGGGGTGTTCGTGGCGGATCGGACCGGACAGATCACCTTCAAGAACGCGGCCAGCCAGAAGATCTGGAATGACGGTGATCTGGTGGGCATCGAACAGCACAACGGTCACAACGGATCGTCGCAAGAGGCCGATCACCGGATTCAGTCCTACGAGTGGGGACTATCGCGTGCACTCCGGGGAGAAACCGTCGAAGCCGAGATCGTCGATATAGAAGCCGCCGATGGAGTGCGCAAAACCATTCTCAACGCAGCATTTCCTCTGCGAAGCCGCAGTGGAAAAGTGGAAATGGCTGTGGCTGCCCTGGTGGATATCACCGAACAGAGGCGAGCGCGAGAAGCGGAAGCTCGGGCGATCCGGGAGCAGGTTGCCCGTGAGGCTGCCGAAGCGCGCGAGGAACAACTCCGCATCCATACGGCCGAGCTGGAACGGAGCAATCGGGAGTTGCAAGATTTCGCGTATGTCGCTTCGCACGACCTTCAGGAACCCCTTCGGAAGATCAGTTCTTTCGCCGATCTCCTCCGGAGGGAGTACGGGGACGTGCTGGACGATGAGGGAAGGCACTATCTGGATCGGATGCAGCAGGCCGCCATCCGCATGTCCAATCTCATTCGAGACCTGCTCACATTTTCGCGCGTGACGACGAAAACGCAGCCCTTCGAGCAGGTGGATCTAAACGAAGTGCTTGCCGACGTGCTCTCGGACCTGGACGTCCGGATGAAGGAGACGGCCGGACGCGTGGACGCGGAGACGTTGCCTACTATCGAAGCAGATCCGGTGCAGATGAGGCAGCTTTTTCAGAACCTTATCGGGAATGCCCTCAAGTTTCACCGTCCGAATGTCCCGCCTGTCGTTCGGATACGTAGTGTACAGGAAAAGTCGGCCACACCCTTTGCTTCCGCCGAGCAGGATTTCTGTCGCCTGAGCATTCAGGACAATGGCATCGGTTTCGACGAGAAGTACCTGGACCGCGTGTTCGCTCCGTTTCAACGCCTGCATACCGGAGCGAGGTACGAGGGGACGGGAATCGGGCTGGCGATTTGCAGGCGGATCGTCGAACGGCACGGCGGCGAGATTACAGCACGGAGTACGCCGGGCGAGGGAACCACATTCATTCTCACATTGCCGGTCAGGCAAGACGCGTAGAAGGCAGGACCTGATCTATGCTTAATTTCCGGTCCTCACATCCTGTTGTACCCTTCACGTGGCTCATTTCCCAGCGAACACCATGACTATTCGTCCTGCCGGCCCTGCCGATGCGGAAACGCTCGTCTCTCTCATTCTGGAATTGGCGGAATACGAGCGGCTGACCCATGAGGCCGTTCCCGATGCGGAAGCCCTGCGCAAGCACCTCGCCCCTGAGGCGCAGCCACGGTGTGAGGCACTGATCGCAGAGCAAGATGGCCAGCCCATAGGATTCGCCCTGTACTTCCACAACTATTCGACATTCCTTACGCGTTGGGGCATCTATCTGGAAGATATCTACGTGAAACCGGCGTATCGGGGCAAAGGCACCGGATTCGCCCTCCTCAAGCGCGTCGCCGAAATTGCCGTGGAGCGTGGATGCCGTCGGCTCGACTGGGCGGTGCTTGACTGGAACGAGCCCGCCATCGCCTTCTACCGAAAACTTGGCGCCAGACCTATGGACGACTGGACCACCATGCGCCTTACCGGCGAAGCGCTTGAAAAGCTCGGCTGTGTAGATGAGCCTGTCAGGTCGGGCTCTTGAGCGCTTACACGTCCGATGTATCAGGAGGTAGGCTCGGAGATATCCCGACCTATCGGCGCCCTTGCATCCGGTCTCCTTATACCCTTTAGATACCAGTCCTTCATCTTATCGTTACGACTTGTCCGTCTGGTAGGATCTGCTCGTTCGGGCCTGGAGGGGTGGTCGGGAAGGCATCTAATGGCGTATCCGGGTCTCTATTCTTCGGCACGTAGTGGGTATGGTTGCCGTGAGGGACTTCCGTATAGGGGCTCGAATCGAACACGCCGAGCGCGTCTGCAATGACGAACCCGAAGAAGAGCGCGGCTACAATGAGGAAGACTTTGACTCGGGTTGAAGGCATGCCTGACGTGGTGATTAGCTATCCGTTCTGATCAAGGGTTGTCGTGGTCCAATCAGCAGCGAACGGCAAGGTTCCGCTGGTACGGTGCGGCATGGTTCTACCCCCTCTGTCCGCTATAGGGTGCTCGTCCGCTCGCAAGGAAGGAAACAGTTGTCCTGTGTATGTAATCAGTGGCCGATTCGTGATAGGAGTCTAATTACACTGGTTTTATCAGGTATATCTTTTCTCCACTACTACTGGTGAGGATGTATATGCCTGAAAAATTATGGCGAAGGGTACGTTATGTGGAGGGGACGGTCATAATGCCTCTGCACGACGCAGCGTGACCGGCTTTGAGGGAAGGAATTGGTGTAGAGGTACAGTCGTGGAAACATCGAGGGTGCTGATTATCGAATATGATGAGGAAGTTCTGGTGTACGTGAAGGAGGTGCTCGAAGCAGAGGGTATTACTGTACGCATGGCCCGTACGGCACGCGAGGGCATCCAGCTTGCAGAGACCGAGCATCCGGATCTCGTCATCAGCACGTTTAGCCTGCCTGAACCGGAACGCAACAGACTGCTTGACCTGAGTCGTCACAGTACGGACCATACCACGTTCCCGGTTGTATTCATGGCCAGTGAATATGGCCCTCGGTTGCATCGGAAGTGGATGAAGGCCGGCGCGAGCGGCTTCCTGAAGAAGCCCTTTCTGCCCGAAGATCTCGTCCAACTCGTACGCCAACTCTTGAAAAAGGACCGGTAGACCTCGCCAGAGCAAGAGAATACAGCGAAGAAACGGCAGGGCAGGGGTGGGTGCAGCTTCTATCGTGGTCCCAGGGGGCTCTGAATATGTATCTTGATGCCCGTCATCGGACAATGTCCGGGCGATCCATATCCCCTCACTTATGAATGCAACCGAAGCATGCCTGAGCCGACCGCAGATATTGGATTGATTGGTCTCGCCGTGATGGGCCAGAACCTGGTCCTCAACATGAACGACCACGGTTTCACCGTCGCCGTCTACAACCGCACCGGATCCGTCACAGACGAGTTCCTGCAGGGGGCGGCGAAAGGCACGAAGATCATTGGAACGAAGACGCTGGAGGAGTTCGTCGCCAGCTTGAAACGGCCGCGCCGCGCCATGATGCTCGTGAAGGCCGGAGCCGCTGTGGATGCGGTGATCCAGCAACTGCTCCCGCTCATGGAGCCCGGCGATATCATCATTGACGGAGGCAACAGCCTTTACACCGACAGCGAGCGACGGCGGAAAGAGGTCGAGGCGAAGGGGCTGCTGTTTGTCGGCACCGGTGTTTCAGGTGGTGAGGAGGGTGCGCGATACGGTCCCTCCATCATGCCGGGCGGCTCGCCCGAAGCATGGCCTTATGTAAAGCCGATCTTTCAGGCCGTAGCGGCCAAGGTGGAAGGCGGCGAGCCTTGCTGCGACTGGGTCGGCGAGGGCGGTGCCGGACACTACGTAAAGATGGTCCACAACGGCATCGAGTACGGTGATATGCAGCTCATCGCAGAGGCATACCAGCTCATGCGGGATGGCCTTGGCATGAGCTACGATGAGATGCACGACGCCTTCGCCGAGTGGAACAAAGGTGACCTCGACAGCTACCTCATCGAGATCACGCGCGATATCATGGGCTTTCGCGACGAAGACGGGCAGCCCATCGTGGAGAAGATTCTGGATGCTGCCGGGCAGAAGGGAACGGGCAAGTGGACCGTCGAATCCTGCCTGGAACTCGGCGTGCCGGTCACTCTCATTGCCGAGGCCGTGTTCAGCCGCATGATCAGCGCATTGAAAGACGAGCGCGTGCGAGCCAGCCGGAAACTCTCCGGACCCACCTCTACGTCCATCAACGGCGACCGTACGACGTTTGTGCGCCACATCAGCCAGGCGCTCTATGCGGCTAAGATCGTTAGCTACGCGCAGGGCTATATGCTCATGCGTGAGGCAGCACAGGCGAACGGCTGGAACCTGAACTATGGCGGCATCGCGCTGATGTGGCGCGGCGGTTGCATTATCCGCAGCCGTTTCCTCGGCAATATCCGCGACGCATTCGAACGCAACCCCAACCTGGAGAACCTGCTACTGGACGACTTCTTTGTCAAAGCCATCGAGGAGAATCAGGCCGGGTGGCGCAACGTAGTGGCTGAGGCCGTGCGTGCAGGCATTCCCGTTCCGGCGATGTCCTCGGCGCTCGCGTTCTACGACGGATATCGCACCGAACGGCTTCCTGCCAATCTCATTCAGGCACAGCGCGATTACTTCGGCGCCCACACGTACGAGCGTACGGACCGCCCGCGCGGCGAGTTCTTTCATACCAACTGGACGGGCCGGGGGGGCGAAGTCACGTCTCGGGCCTATAACGTGTGATCTGCTAGACCGAGTACGTACCAATGATAGAAGGCCATCTCACACCGAGATGGCCTTCTATCATGAATCAGAGTGCCGGCGGCACGGTCGGATCAATCTGGATCGAATCGGGAGGGAGTGGATTCATACCTCGCTGCTGGGCAGATTGCTTGACCTTGGCCTTGTGCTCGCTGGCCGTAGCGTAGGCCTCGGCTAGATTCCGGCGCGTCTTCTTGTACTCGTCCCAGTCGAAGCTGCGCAAGAAATAATCGGCGGCCTTGACGCCACGCCGGAACAGGTCGAGCTTGTCTTTGTCGCTCAGGCTGAAGTTCAGCCAGTTGTGCTCGCCGGTATCGATGTGCGCGACGAGCTGTTGGTAATCCGGGTTCCGGGTGATGAAATCATAGTCCAGGCAGTGGCGGGCCGAGTTGAACAGGGCGGCAAAGAGCCCGGCCGGTCCGTTGATCGTGGATCTGCGCTCGTTCTCCCCGAGTTTCACGCCAAACGTCGGGGCGCGGGGTACGCGGAGCGGTTGGTGAAATACGTCGATAGGGAAGTTCGATACGATGCCACCATCGACGAGGATGCAGGTGTCTGGAATCGGCTCCCTATAGCCTGCCATCTCATTCCAGAGCTTCAAAGTCTGCGGGCCATCGTTGGGTATGCCGTCGATTCGTACAGGGTGGAAGAAGTACGGGACGGACATGGACGCGCGGACGTAGTCGGCGGGGTTCACGTTGTCGGGATCCGCATAGAAAAGGCCGGCCATACGCGGAAACTCCACCTTCGTCTGCGTCGAAACCTCTGCCGTGATGAGGGCCAATCGTGCCGCCATGCTCTCGTGCGTAAGCGGCTCACCGGCACGGGTACGCAGCCCGGGAGGAAGCGTGCGCATGCGCGCCTGAAGTTGAGCAGTCGTAGTAATTCCGTTCCTGCTCAAGATTCCGGTGATCCACTCGTGGAACTTCTTCCCGGGATTGAGCCCCAGGTCCCTGTCCAGATTATCGAGGATCTGCACCCCCTTGATACCGAGCTTGAAGCGACCCGCTTTGTTCAACACGGCGTTGATGAAATCGCGCGCATCGGAGTCCCCGTCGACAAAGTCTTTGAAGTCCTTGTTCGCCAGATCCTCGAGGAGCCGCTCGCTCTTGGCGTGCTGTTTTTCGGCTATTGCGGCGAGGAGCAGCGCGGTAATGGATCCGGCTGACGTGCCTGCGATGGACATGAACCGGATGCCTACCTGTTCGAGCGTGTAGGTGTACCCGAGTAGTGCAATACCGAGCACGCCGCCACCTTCCATGACGAGGTCCACATACTGGTTGCCCGCCGCATCGATGATGTCGGATACCTCCTTGTCCTTCCAGTCGTTCTTCAGGTCGTTAATGGTGTGGAAGACGATAGCATCATCGGAAAAAGCGCGTGCGTCCATAGAGCCTTTGGGCAAGCTGGTTGGATTGCAGAATGCGGGGGGAGAAGCGACCGGGGGCCGGTCCGGGGCGCACTCACGTTACAAACAATCCCGCTCCAAGTCCAGTCCAGTCGTGCTTCCTGCTGAGTATATCAGGGCGTGCGGATTCCGCCCGTGTGGCCAGAAATCCAGGTACTCTGATGTGAGGCCGCATTGCAACGATCCGGTCGCGTACGGCCCCTACGCGACTCTGGCAGCCACTGGTTGAGGCTCGTGGCACACATATTGTACATACAGTAGGGGTACACAGGAACCGCCGTTGCACCCGAAACGCCGTGTCCCGACCTGCTCGCGTGAATGGATTCGTACACAGGAGCAGGTTCGTTCGTCTAACTTTCTGAACTTCTGGGGTGTTTGCATGTCCAGAGTGAAACTGCTCCTGCCGGTGTTCCTCGTTCTCGTCCTGACCGGTTGCTCGACGACCCGGTATCCAGACCGTGACGGGCACATGCGGCGCTACCCGAATCGCGGTTGGGAAGTTTACTCAGGGGATCGCGCCGTTGGCCGTACAGCCGACGGGCGAATCGTCTACCGTGACCGGTATGGGCGCCTCTATACGCGTACCCGTTACGGCAAACGTATCTACCGCGCCTACGACAGACACCGGGGCTACAGACCATATCGCCACCACGATCACAACGACCGCAGGCGTGACGACGACCGGTACGAACGACGCCGGGATGATGATCGCCGTGTGCGGCGGCGCGACAATGAACGGCGACGCGGTTCACGCAGCGTCGCACCGGCAAGGGAGGTAAGGCGAGCGCCCAGGGGTAATACGAGCCGCGCAGCGAGCGTGCAGCGCGCAACCTCGCCACGATCTGCAGCCTCGCAGCCTCGTGTTCGCCAGGCTGCCGACCGAACGTCTCGGGAGCGCGTCGAGGAAAAAGCACAGAAACAGAATAGCCGAGTTGCGCAGCAGCGGGAAGCAGGTGGCAGGGCAAGGGGTGCCACGCAGGATAACGGCAACGGTCGTGATCGGGGCTGATGAACATCGTTCTGCGCCACTTCACCGCACCGGTTCCAGCCGGGCGGTGAAGTGGCGCAGGGCGGGCGCCTGCTCTATGATACGGTAGCCCGGTAATGCCTCACGCTGGGCATACGCCTCCAATATCACCTCGGCCAGGTAGTCCACGTGGCTCTGGGTATACGTCCGGCGTGGGAATGCCAGCCGCACCAGCTCCGAGGCCGCCGGCTGCTCGGTGCCGTCCGGTTGTAGGCCGAACATGACGGTACCGATCTCTGCGCCGCGCACCCCGCCGAGCAGGTACAGTGCGTTATTCAGCGACCAGGCCGGATACTGCACAGGCGGAATGTGGGGCAGCATCTCTCTCGCGTCGATATATACGGCATGGCCGCCTGTCGGCTGGACGATCGGGACTCCCCCGGCCGTTAGCTTCTCTCCCAGATAAGCGATGGACCGTATGCGGTAGCGGAGATAATGGGGGTCGAGTGCTTCGTAGAGGCCCTGCGCAATGGCTTCCAGGTCATATCCGGCCATGCCGCCGTATGTGGGAAAGCCTTCGGTCAGGATCTCCAGGTTGCGGCACCGCGCGGCCAGAACATCATCGTTCAGGGCAAGGAACCCCCCGATATTGGCCATGCCATCCTTTTTGGCACTCATGGTGCAGCCGTCAGCATAACTGAACAACTCTCGGGCGATTTCGATGGGGGACTTCTCCGCATAGCCCTCTTCGCGCGTCTTGATGAACCAGGTGTTCTCGGCGAACCGGCAGGCATCGATGAAAAATGGAATGCCGTGTTCATGTGTGATCTCGCTCACAGTCCGAATGTTCGCCATGCTCACAGGTTGCCCTCCACCCGAGTTGTTGGTGATCGTGAGCATGATCAGCGGAATACGTGTTGGTCCGATCTCCGCGATGGTAGCCCGGAGTGCATCCAGGTCCATGTTGCCTTTGAAGGGATGGACGAGGCGCGGTTGGCGGCCTTCGGGAATGATGAGGTCGCGCGCAGTGGCGCCCACGTGTTCTACATGAGCGCGGGTAGTATCGAAGTGGGTGTTGTTGAGGACGACATCGCCGGGTTTGGCGATGGTGCTGAACAGGATGTGCTCGGCAGCGCGGCCCTGGTGGGTGGGAATGACGTGCTTGAACCCCATGATGTCCTGCACTGCCGCCTCGAACCGGTAAAACGAGGAGGCTCCGGCGTATGACTCGTCGCTGGCGATCATCCCCGCCCACTGGCGGGACGACATAGCTCCCGTCCCGCTGTCCGTCAGCAGGTCAATCAGCACATCTTCGGCATGGAGCAGAAACGGATTGTATCCCGCTTGCCGCAGGGCCTCCTCACGCTCCGCTATCGTGGAGAACCGTATCGGCTCGACCGAACGGACACGGAACGGCTCAATGATCGTCTGTGGCTGGAATTCGCGCACGATAGCTTCGTAGAAGACAGACCCCCGCATCGCGAAGGTAATCAGCCGGCGGCTATGCTGCGCGTTCCCCGTGTCACTCGTTCGTGACGAT
Organism: Rhodothermales bacterium; assembly: GCA_041690215.1. Lineage (GTDB taxonomy): Bacteria > Bacteroidota > Rhodothermia > Rhodothermales > DASSAV01 > DASSAV01. The sequence goes on along the minus strand of JAWLHQ010000004.1, from coordinate 190,149 downwards.
AGACAGGATCGACGCCGTTAGGGCAGCTTTTCCAGCTTCAAGTGGATCGGCGTCGTTTTCCATGTGCCTTCCAGTTCGAGGGTCGTGTCTGCCAGCCGATAGGTGCCCTCGAACAATGGCTCTCCCTTCGAAAGGTACTGCTCCCACATTCCGAGGGTCTGCTCATTCTCCCGCACTTCGAAGTGGCGTGTCTCCCAGGAATCCGCATACCGGAATACGGCCATCCTCGCACGGTTACGCTCGAAATAGATGTGGGTCGGGACCTCAGGCAACGTGGCCTGTCCGGAAACGTCCGTCACCTTCCAGCGACCGTCCAGCGGTGTCGGCAGCCGGTTGTTGTAGTTGGCGACGAAATAGGTAAACAAGGCGGGGACGGCTATGACCATGCCCCGCATGGTCATTCCAGCAAGACTCGGTACAGCGGCCTGGTTCCTGGAGGGATATACTCGGTTCTGCATGTTCCAGAACACATCCAGCAGCTCCTGCCGGTGCTGCCAGACGATAAAGAGCAGGCATGCCTCGATGAAGCATGCGACGAGCAGGGCGCCGGTCGCGATGTCGTAGAAGATGTTTATGAGAATGATATTCCCGACCACTCCGAGCAGGATGCAGGTGGCGAGCAGGGTTGTGCGCCGGAACATGAGCAACACGCCGCCGGACACCTGCACGAGGCCGATGAGATTACCGTAGAACAGCGAATAACCGAAGTAGTACCACGTCAGCCAGAACCCGGAGACCTCACGCATTGGCCGGTCTAACTGGGAGTCCAGGACAGTAAACTGTGCTCCGTTGAGCTTGGCGAAGCCGTAAAGGAGGAGCAGGAAAGCGGCGGCATACCGGCACAGCGTGTACATGGTCTTCATGGTGTGGGCCTCGCTTTTGCAGTACGGATGGTTCATGTCCGGGAAGAACCAGCATGATCCACCAACGCCACCGGCAGGGTATACACGACGATGCAGGCCATTCCGCTGTAGGAGCGAAACAAAACACAACGGATCGTACGCACTGGTGTAGATAAATGCCAACTGCCTTCACGCTGAACAGGCCATATCACCACACATCGTCAGTCTTCAACCTGCCACTGGCACTTCATAATATTCCAGCGCCCACTCCCGCATGTAGCGGACACGGGCCGGCACGATGCGATACACGATGAGATCCGGGTTATCCGGTGTATCGAGGTAGTGCCGCAGGAGCGGATTCGTCTTCCAGATGTCTTCCAGCAGCGCCCGGTCGGTCAGTACCTCCGCCGTTCCGGTGATGCGCACCTGATTGTGGTCTCCATCCATATAGCAGAGTTCTACTTTCGGATTGGCCGCAATCTCGTGTGTCTTTCCATAGCCCCGAAGGTTGGCCACGTAGATCGTAAATCCGTCCGTGCGGACAGGCGAGACAGGCCGTGCGCGCGGCTGATCTCCGTCCACGGTTGCCAGAACGGGGAAGCGAGCGGCCTTCATCGTTGCTCGAGCCAGCTCGGGGAGGTGTTCGATGTCTACGGGTTCGGGTGTCGGTCTGGGCATCGGGTTCGATAGGTTTCAGACGAGGGACGCGGTCATCGTACGGTGCATGCTGTACCTGCATAAGGTACAGAATGGCTCGCTTTAGAGGGGTAGGAGATATTCGCAGGGGGAGTCTGCCGGGGGTGGAATCGAATCCGGCGGGTGCGTACCATGCAGCACGCGCCCATCGTTCACATCCATTCCCGCCCATTATGTCGCTCAGGCTCTTCTCCATCGCCGCTCTTGCCGTATTCCTCGGGACATTCATGCCGCGGATCGTCCATGCGCAGGCCGCACCGTCGGATTCCATCTTCATCCGCGTGAACCAGGTAGGGTACCTGTCGGACGATACGAAAATAGCTCTGGCCTTCTCGCGCAGGCCGGTGCAGGTCCGGTTCTCGGTCGTGGATGTTGAGACGGGCAGGCCTGTGTTCGAGGGACGCTCGAATCCGCTGGAGGTCAGAGGGTGGGGACAGTATCCCTTTTATGCCGAACTGGATTTCTCCTCCGTTCGGGGGCCGGGCCGGTATCGCATCGAGGTCGAGGGGGAGGCTGAGTCTTCACCGGCCTTCAACGTGGGATCGGGTGCTTTTGGCGACGCGCATGAGGATCTGCTGGCCTTCATGCGGCAGCAACGCTGCGGGTACAACCCCTACCTGGATATGGTCTGCCACCGACGGGATGGCCGGGCTATGTTCGGGCCGATGCCGGATTCCTCCTATATCGACGCCAGCGGCGGCTGGCACGATGCGGGCGACCAGCTCAAATACCTCATCACCTCGAGCAACGCCACCGCTCGTATGCTCCTCGCCTATGAACTGGAGCCGGATAAGTTCGCCGATCTCACCAACGACCTCGGCCAGCCGATTCCCAACGGTATTCCCGACGTGCTGGACGAGGCGAAGTGGGGGCTCGACTGGCTTCACAAGCTCCACCCGGCGCCGGACCAGCTTTTTCATCAGGTCGCCGACGATCGTGATCACATCGGATGGAAATGGCCGGATAAAGATAGCTCCGACTACGGTTGGGGACCGAATAGCTACCGAGTCGTCTACTTCGCCACGGGCGAACCACAGGGCCTGAGTCAGTACAAGAGCAAGGCGACAGGCATTGGCAATCTGGCCGGGCGGACCGCGGCGGCCCTGGCAATGGGCTACCGCATCTGGAACGATGTGCTTCAGGATTCGGCCTATGCTGCGAAATGCCTGCGGGCTGCCCGCACCGTATATGCGATGGGCAGGCGACAGGAGGGTTACCAGCAAGGCAACTCCTTCGGCGCCCCGTACCGCTACACCGAGGACACCTGGGCGGACGACATGGAGTGGGGGGCGGCGGAGCTTTACCGGGCTACCCGCGATCCGCAGTACCTGGATGACGCTATCCGCTATGCGCGGCTGATCAACACCACGTCCTGGATGGGCCGGGACACGACGGACCACTACCAGTTCTATCCCTTCGTCAATGTCGGCCACTTCGCTCTGTATCCGCATGTGGACGAAGCATTCAAGGACACGCTCGCGGGATATTACCGGGACGGTATCGAGAAATCCGTTCGGCGCGGCATGAGCAATCCCTACCGCATCGGCGTGCCGTTCATCTGGTGTTCCAACAACCTCGTCAGCGCGCTCATCACCCAGATCCTCCTCTACGAGCATATGACGGGCGACACGCAGTACCACGATTTCATGCTCGCCCAGCGTGACTGGCTGCTTGGCCGGAATCCATGGGGCACCTCCATGTTTACCGGCATCCCGCGCACGGGAGAGTACCCGGAGGATGTCCACACCAGCATCTGGGCACTTACCCGCCAGATGGTCCCCGGCGGCCTGGTGGATGGTCCCGTCTACGCGACCATCTACAACCAGCTACGCGGCCTTACCCTCCTCAATCCCGACGAGTTTGCCCGTTTTCAGAATCCCTACGTCGTCTACCACGACGATATTGGCGACTACTCCACCAACGAGCCGACCATGGATGGCACCGCAGACGCTATCTACTTCATGGCGCATTTTGGAGCGAGTCTGAACCGGGCTCAGTAGTGGTTGTCCTGCGGTACGGAAAGTTCGAGAACGCTCCGCAATCGTTTCGCCTCTGCCCAGATTTCGTTCATCAGGGCAAGGTCGTGCGACGTGTGTGTGATAGGCGTGTCCGCGCGATCGTCGGGATCGCCGAGTCCGGCCGTACGGTGCCGCCTCAACAGATCAAGGATGAGGTCTCGAACCCGGCCCGGATCATCCAATCCCTGTAATACGGCATGATGGGCATGGGTCTGGGACTCTCCTTCTTTTCTACGGCCACCGCCTGCCGTGTCTACCTCAACGGATGAAAATCCGAATATGCGCTGGAGCGGCCCCTGTTTTACCCGGACGTTCTGTGCATTGGCAAACGTTAGACAGATCTCGCGGACGACCCAGACGCCCTGTCGAATGAGCAGGCTGCGGTCGGTTATCACGTACCAGCGCATCTCGTAATCCAGCCGTATCGCTACGTAGAACAGGGCGGCCTTGAAGGCGGCGAACAGGATGATGGCGATATCCAGGATAATGAACCACCAGCTGATGGTGAGCAGCGCGATGCAGAGGGTGAGCACGACCAGCACCCCAGCGGCTACGCCCATCTTCCAGTAGAACAGTCTGTACTGCAGGTAGGCCGGTGCCGGGCGAATCACCTGCATGAAGCCCTCCTGGCTGTGGCCGGGCAGGGGCGTCGGTTCCTTCTGTTCTACCTTCAGGATCGGAAACGTGAGCCGCTTGACCAGTTCATACATGGTGCTGGCCCTCCATGATCTGACGAATGGCGCGCAGCTCGTCCCGGATGCCTGTTAGAGCCTGTTGCGCAGACGGAATCTTTGCCGGCTCTTGATGTCCCGTCGTGAGCCGGTGTCCCCGCATCCGAGCGTACAGGAAGTTTCGGACCTCATTGTATTCGCGTATGCCGACGATGGCTTCTTCCGCACTGGCGCTTCCGGAAGCGGTCTGGATCTCTACGCTCCCGAGCCCCAGCCACCGCTCGAATATGTTGCGAGACACGTGGATGTCCTGAATCCGGGCGTACGTCAGATAGGTCTCTTTCCGCCAGAGAATGCCGTAGGAGACAGAAACGCCCTCCTCGTCGAACCGGTATCGCAGCGTCTTGAATCGGAAATACAGCGGAATGAAAACGAACAGGAAGGCGGCGTTGGCGAGCAGGCTGTAGATGACGTACAGCGTCAGCAGGCTGTCGTCCGGACGCGTCAGGGCAAAGATCCGCTTCGCATCCACGTCGGCGAGGTGAGCATCAGGATCACCATGCATGTCAGTCCTTTCCCGGCTGGTTTGACCTGCTATTCCGTATGTGACTGCCGCATACGAGAGCCGCACCTAAAAAGTTGAGTACGTGCAGCGGGCTCGTGATCACTCGCCGGAAGGCTTTGGCAGGGGCACACCGCTTGGAACAGGACGCCCGAAGTGCGGAGTGCCATCGGCATTCCAGGTGAACTTCTGAATGCGGACGGTGCGGCGAGCGGACAAGCCGGATGCACCCCAGCCGCCATCTTTCGCGTGGTACACGATCCAGTCTTCCGTGCCGTCCGGCGATTTCGTGAAGCTGTTGTGGCCGGTGGTGTATGCGTTCCCGTCCGGCCCTTCATAGGGCGCGAATACGGGCTCGGGATGCTTCTCCCAGGCAGCAGGGTCCAGCGGGTCATCTCCGTTCAGGCTGAGTAAGCCGAGGTAATAGTGCGGCGTATGAGTATGGCCGGCCGAGTAGATCACGAACACGCGCCCGTCACGAATCAGCGCCTGGGGCGCTTCGATCCAGTATCCCCCGTTATGCACCCACTCCTCGCCGCGCTTCATCCAGCCGCGCTCCCACTCCTCGGTACCTTCAGCGAATTTGACGCCGGGTCCGCTGACTCGAGTAGGGCTGCTCATCGGGGCGATGAAGAGCCCGTCGGCGGCGTACATGAAATACAGCCGACCATCCGGCATCTCCAGCACGGAGCCATCGATGGCGTAGCTTTCGAAAGCAGGATCCACCCGCACCGGCGGCTTGTAAGGCCCCAGCGGGTCGTCCGTTTCTGCTTCCAGCACGTAATGCCGGTGGTTGGCATCCACACCGTCCGAAGCCGTGAAATAGAGATACCATTTATCGTTCAGGCGATGCAACTCCGGGGCCCAGATCTGCGAACTCATCGGCCCACTCTCGGGCGCTTCCCAGACTTTGACCTTTTCACCCGCATCGAGGCCGGTCAGCGTGGGCGACTTCCACACCCACAGGCCGCCTTCCGGTTCGAGGGTAGCCGTAAAGTAGTACACGTCACCATGCCGGATCACCCACGGATCCCCCGCGGCCTGCGACGTCACGATCGGATTGGTAAAGGTACCGGTCGTGTCGGCTGAGATCGTGGCGAGACTTGCCACAAGTACGATGGCCGGCCACAGTGCACGGTACGTGTGCGGAGCTTTCGCCGTTCGAGAAGACATAGAATATTCAAGTCGCGTTGCATGACAGCCTGCCCTGGAATAGCCAGAGGCGTCCTGTCATGATACGAAATCACGCTCCGCGACATGAAATGCACATCACAGCCTGCTTCCGCGGTCCTCATCAACCAGGCGCGTGGTAGTCCGGACCGTCCTCCCCCTCGTGTATCTCAGTTGCCAGGACCGCCGCTTCTCGCAAGTGCGCTGCCGCTCTCAAGTCCGCGTCTGCCCGGTAGGCTTCGAATGCTTCCCGATTGGGGAACGTGACGATATGCACTTCTTTGAAGCGGTCCGGGGCGGTCTCGAAGGGCAAAACGACGGTTCGCTCTATAGCGCCGCCGTAACGCGCCATGATCTGTGCAGCCTTCCGCTCGAATGCGTGGAACTGCTCGATCGCTTCACTTCGAACCGTCAAAATTACGACCAGCGTCATGCGCCCTAGGCCAGTATTGCCTTCACTACGTTCCCGGATACGTCGGTGAGGCGGTAGCGGCGGCCCTGGTGTTTGAAGGTGAGCCGCTCGTGGTCGAGGCCGAGGAGGTGGAGGAGCGTGGCCTGGAAGTCGTGAACGTGGACGGGGTTGCTGGCGATGTTATATCCGAGTTCGTCCGTCTCGCCATAGGAGATTCCCGGCTTCACGCCACCACCTGCCATCCAGATCGTAAAGCAGCGGGGGTGGTGGTCGCGTCCGTAGTTGTCGATCGTGAGTTTACCCTGGGAATAGTTCGTCCGCCCGAACTCCCCGCCCCAGATCACGAGCGTATCGTCCAGGAGTCCGCGCTGTTTCAGATCCAGGACGAGGGCCGCGGAAGCCTGGTCGACGCTCTGTGTCATGATGCGGATATCGCCGGGCAGGTTGCCGTGCTGGTCCCAACCCTGATGGTAGAGTTGAATGAACCTCACGTTCCGCTCGGCAAGGCGGCGGGCCAGCAGGCAATTCGCCGCGTACGTACCCGGAATGCGCGCTTCCGGACCGTACAGGTCGAATATATGGTCCGGCTCATCGGAGAGGTCCATCGCGCCGGGTACGGAAGCCTGCATGCGGTAGGCCATTTCGTACTGGGCGATACGGGCGTTGATCTCGGGGTCCATCGTCCGTGCGTGCTGTTCCTCCTCCATCTGCCGGAGCACATCCAGCATCCGCCTGCGCGAGTCCTTGTCGAGGCCCTCGGGATCCTGGAGGTAAAGCACAGGATCCTTGCCACTGCGGAATTGCACGCCCTGGTGCTGCGAGGGCAGGAAGCCGCTTCCCCACAACCACGAATACAGCGGCTGGTCGCCTCCGCGTCCTCGTGAAAGCAGCACGATGAAGGCTGGCAGATTCTCGTTTTCCGAGCCGAGCCCGTAGCTCAGCCACGATCCGATCGATGGCCGCCCGGCCTGTTGCGAGCCGGTCTGGAAGAACGTGATGGCTGGATCATGATTGATTGCCTCTGTGTGCATCGACTTTATAAAGCACAGCTCATCTACGATCCGGGCCGTGTAGGGCATGAGTTCGCTCACCCAGGCGCCGCTCTGGCCGTACTGTGCGAATTCGAACTGCGAGCCCGCCATCGGGAACTGCTTCTGGTGCGCCGTCATCCCCGTCAGGCGCTGTCCCATGCGCACGGACGCGGGCAACTCCTCGCCATTCATCTCGCGGAGCTTCGGCTTGTAGTCGAATAATTCCAGCTGCGACGGGCCGCCGCTCTGGAAGAGGTAGATGACGCGCTTCGCTCGTGGAGGAATGTGGTACGTACCCAGCGCGCCACCACCGTCTGCTCCCGGAACGGGAGCCACCCCGCCGCCCTGACCTGCCAGGCTGGAGAGCGGATTCAACAGCGAAGAGAGCGCTGCCGCACCCAGGCCGAGGCTTGTCGCGGAAAGGAAGTGTCTCCGTGTGCAGTTGTACTTCAGGTCTTCCAGGCCTTTCATGTCGATACCCGTTCTTTAGCTGCCGGCAGTCAGCTATCAGCCTTCTGCCTCTTCCGGTGTCATCTTGTATTGAGGGATCTCTTCGTCGTATTCAAATCGCCTTCGTTGAGGTTAGCAGGAGGGCTGACAGCCGACAGCTGATCGCTGATAGTCCTCGCTACCTCTTGTTTACCGCCTCATCGTAGTTCATAATCGTGCTCGCCACCATGGCCAGTGCGGCTGTCTCCGCCGGGTCCAACTGCTCATCGCGGGGGTATTCACCGACGCTCAGCAGTTTCAGGGCAGCGCCCTTGTTCTCACGGAATTCGGCCACCTCGTCTTCGTAGAGCGTCCTGAGCAGTTCGAGCTCCTTTTCACGTGGGCGCCGGCTCGTAAGCAGCCGGAAGCCCAGCGTGATTCGCTCGTCTATCGAGGGACCGCTCTCCTTGATCATCCGCTCCGCCAGCATACGAGATGCCTCGAGGTATTGCGGGTCATTCATGAGAACGAGCGACTGCAACGGTGTGCTCGTCCGCTGCCGTTCCACCGAGCAGAACAATCGCTCCGCGGAGTCGAAGCTGATCATTGACGGAGGCGGGCTCGTCCGTTTCCAGATGGTGTAGAGGCTGCGGCGATAGAGGTCTTCCCCATGACCCTGCACGTACGAGGTCGCATTGCGCGTAGCCAGCTCTTCCCACAGGCCTGGTGGCTGGTACGGGTAGACGCTGGGCCCACCGATCTTGCGTACCAGCAACCCGCTCGCCGCCAGCGCATTATCCCGGATCATCTCGGCCGGCATCCGATACGACGGCCCCCGTGCCAGCCATACGTTCTCCGGATCGGCTTCCAGCATCTTCGCGTCGGCAACCGAAGATTGCCTGTAGGTGGCAGACATCACCATCTGTTTCTGGAGTGCCTTCAGGTCCCACCCGGACTCCACGAACGTCGTGGCGAGGTAGTCGAGCAGTTCGGGATGGGAGGGAAGTTCACCCTGATTCCCGAAGTCCCCGGGAGTTGCTACGATGCCGCGCCCGAACAGCATCTGCCAGTAACGGTTCACGATCACCCGAGCCGTGAGCGGGTGCTTCGGATCGAGCAGCCATCGCGCCAGACCTAGGCGGTTCCGGGGCAGATCTTCAGGATAGGATTTGATCGCCTGGGGGGTGCCGTGCGAGACGCGTTCCGCCGGAGCGTCGTAGGCGCCCCGCGCCAGGAGGAACGTCGGCCGCGGCTCCTTCCGGTCCCGCATGATCATCACTTCGGGCTGCGTGGATAGGATCTGGTTTTCCTCTCCCCGTAGCTTCGTGAGCCGTGCGAATACGGCCGGGCGGCTTCTATCTACCCGTAGCACATAGTGCTCGCGCAGTGCGGCCTGCTGTGCTTTCGAACGCTCTCCGTCGGGCATGGTGAGGATCTTGCGGGCGCGTTCTTCCTGGCCGCTCAGAGCCAGGACTTCCAGTGCCGTAAGCTGCCGGTCGTACACCCGAAACTCGTCCACCGTGACATCCTGGAGCGTTTCTTCGAAGCGCCTGCCGATGCGCAGGCCGCCTCCGCCCCCCCAGTTTCCTCCATCGACATTATGCAGGATGCTCTGGTGGAGGTTATCGACCGTGATCCGGGTCTGGGCCTGCTGTCCATCCAGAAAGAGCCGGATGCCTTCAGCACGGCTGGATCCATCGTACGTCATGACCAACTGATGCCAGGATCCAATTGTAACGGGATGGACCGTTTCGACTTCGATGGAGTTGTCCGGGAAGACGTGGTGAAGTCCCGCCGTGAACGTACCATCCTCGCGAAGCATGACCTCGTAGCCGCGGTTGCCGTTGAAGAGTCCGCCTGAACGAGTGAAGAGTGGCCCGCTCACACTGTCTTTCTCGATGCGGAACCAGATGCCGATGGAAAATGGCTCGTTGCGCTCGAAATAGGCGAGCTCACCGCCCATGTCGATGTGGCTGTCCCCCACGAGCCGCTGCGCCTGGCCGAACTTACCCGGTACGGTTTCAGGCATCCGATCGCGATCTCCACTGACGAACGCTGGCTTACTCCGGTTGGCCGTGTTTACGAGTTCGAAGTTGTTGACCTGATCCAGCGGGAGGTGGGCGATGAGGCCGGGCGGCTGGAGGGATACGCCATCCGAGGTTTTCTGAAGTCGTTCCAACCAGGCCGTATATCCCTCGTCGTAGGCTGCCGCATGGATGTCGGTCTGTGCTTCCAGCGCCTTGATCTGCGGACGCAAAGCCGCCAGTTTTGCTTCGGCGATGGAGTCCGTCAGAATCACCGTGGGGCTCGGTTCGCCGGAATAGGGGATCTGCCCTGTCTCGTTGACGCTGTTGAAGAACGCGAAGAGCTGGAAGTATTCCTTCTGGAGAATGGGGTCGTACTTGTGATCGTGGCAGCGGGCGCATTCCGTGCTGATGCCGAGAAATGCTCTCCCGAACGTATTGACCCGGTCCGCCACGTACTCCGTGCGGTACTCCTCTGGCACGATGCCGCCTTCCTGGCTCTGCATGTGATTCCGGTTGAAGGCCGTCGCCAGAAGTTGCTCCTTCGTCGGATTCGGCAACAGGTCGCCTGCGAGTTGCCACGTGATGAAGTCATCGAAGGACAGGTTGCGGTTGAACGCGCGGATCACCCAGTCCCGGTATGGCCACATGGTGCGCCAACCATCGTCCTGGTAGCCATGGCTGTCCGCGTACCGTGCCAGGTCCAGCCACTGGCTCGCCATGCGTTCTCCATACGCCGGAGAGGCAAGCAGCCGATCCACGACCTTCTCGTAGGCGTCCGGCGATGCGTCTGCCAGGAATGCGTCGATCTCCTCTATTGTGGGGGGCAGGCCGGTTAGGTCGAAAGTTACCCGGCGAATCAGCGTTTCCTTGTTCGCTTCGGGAGAGGGTGTCCATCCTTTCGCTTCCAACTCCGCCAGGATGAACCGATCGATATCGTTCTCTGGCCAGTTCGCATCACGTACTTCCGGTACAGCGGGCTTTTCGGGCGGGATGAACGACCAGTGCGGCTTCCACTTCGCACCCTGCTCGATCCACCGCACCAGAACCGCCTTTTCGTAGTCTGAGAGCGTCAGGTGGGACTCTACTGGCGGCATCAGTTTAGCCGGGTCGGAGGTCAGGATCCGGTCGACGACGGCGCTCCGGTCCGGCTTCCCGGGGACGATGGCGCGGTTGCCGGATTCCAGCTTTGCGAACGCGCCCTCCTCCGTATCCAGGCGCAGATCGGCCTTACGTGCCGCGTCATCCGGACCGTGGCATGCAAAGCACCGGTCCGAGAGGATCGGCTTCACATGGAAGTTGAAATCAACCGTCTCCGGCAGTCCTTCCACGTCCGGCGCACGATCTCCGCACGCGCCGACGGCGAAGCTGGCGAGTAGGAAGGCGATGCCCGCGCAGAGAACGAGCGCGGGCCGCAAGTGCTGGAAGCGCTCCCGAAAATTGCCGGACATAAGGGGTGAGGAACGAATTCGGCGTGGTAGGAACGTCAAGTAGTCGCCTTAACAGTACGCAAAAAAGACTGAAAATCCATGCTTGAGGAACGTAGCACCGGCAGAATAAAACCCGGACTGCGACTACCACCACACGATAGAGCTAGCATAGTTCGCCACAGAGCACTTTCTGAAGTACATTACAATCACGTTACTTTGGTGAAGGTGTGTATACGCCCGCCCTGAAAGCGCTCCCGCCAGGCGTGAGGAGCGAGAAGACCATCATCGATCACTAAACAGCCAGGAAGAAGTACGCCGTATGGAGTTCGCTGTAATTGACTACATCATTTTCGGTCTGTACTGCGCCGTCATCATCGGCGTCGGCCTCTGGGTATCTCGCGAGAAGGAGGGACACCGGAAAGACGCTGAGGATTACTTCCTGGCGGGTAAGGCGCTTCCCTGGTGGGCTATTGGTTCTTCCCTCATCGCTTCCAACATTTCCGCCGAGCAGTTCATCGGAATGTCCGGCTCGGGTTTCCGTCTCGGCCTGGCGATAGCCAGCTATGAGTGGATGGCGGCCGTTACACTCCTCGTTGTAGCCTGGTTCTTTCTGCCCATCTATCTGGAGAAGCGGATCTTTACTATGCCGCAGTTCCTGGAGCAGCGGTACGACAGCCGCGTGCGGACGCTGCTGGCCGTTTTCTGGATCCTGGTCTACGTCTTCGTGAACCTCACTACCGTACTGTACCTTGGCGCACTCGCTCTCAACGGCATCATGGGCGTACCGTTCTGGGGCGGTATCGTGGGCCTTGCGATCTTCGCCACGGTCTACAGCATCTATGGCGGTCTGGAAGCCGTCGCGTGGACGGATGTCGTTCAGGTTTTCGTTCTGGTGCTGGGCGGATTGCTCACGACGGTCTTCGCGCTGAATGCATTCAGCGGGGGGGAAGGATTTCTGGCGGGTTTCTCGAAGCTGCTTACCGAGGTACCTGAGCGTTTCAACATGATTCTTTTCCCCGGCGAGCTCATCTACCTGGATGATGCGGGGAATGCTCAGGATGCGTTCGATTTGCTTCCCGGCCTGGGAGTCTTGTTCGGTGGGATGTGGGTGGCTAACCTGTTCTACTGGGGTTGCAACCAGTACATCATCCAGCGTGCCCTTGCCGCGAAGGACATCCGGGAGGCCAAGCGCGGCCTTGCCTTTGCTGCCTTCCTGAAGCTGCTCCTTCCTCTCGTCGTCGTCATTCCCGGCATTACGGCTTATGCCCTCAATGCGCCGATCGCGCGTGCGGACGAAGCGTATCCATGGCTGCTCGGACAGTATATCGGACCGGGCCTGAAAGGACTTGCCTTCGCTGCGCTCGTCGCTGCCATCGTGTCTTCGCTGGCTTCTATGATGAACAGCACGGCCACCATCTTCACCATGGACCTCTACCGCAATATGGTAAAGACTCCGATCCCGGAGGGGCGGCTTGTAAGTGTCGGCCGGGTCGTGAGCCTCACTGCCATTGTGATCGGGGCCATCATGGCACCACAACTCGCCGCGCTCGACCAGGTGTTCCAGTACATCCAGGAGTACACCGGCTTCATCAGCCCGGGTGTGCTGGCTGTGTTCATCATGGGTCTGTTCTGGAAGAAGGCTACTCCGAATGCTGCTCTCGTTACGGCGATTCTGAGTATTCCGCTCTCGACGGCATTCAAGGTCTTTACACCCCAGGTGCCGTTCCTGAATCGGATGGGATATGTTTTCCTGATCTCTGTTGCGCTCATCATGGCGATCTCCTACGTCGAAGGTAAGGGCCAGGCCGATCCGCGCGCCATCGATTTCAAGGGCCGCAGCGTACTGGCCGATCCCGTCTTCAACGCCCTGGCCTTCGGCATTCTCGGAATCACCGCGGCCCTCTACGCCATCTTCTGGTAGGCCAATCTCTGGGAAAACTGCCGGAATCCTCTTTCCATGTGACCCTTGCTGTTAGCACACAGGCCCTTGTCTCGGACCAATCCGGGACGAGGTCCTGTATTTTCTGGCGGGGCCTCCGACCGGTGGATAGGAATTTCTGCCGCATAGGGAACGGCGGACGTGGCAGTTGGAGTGCGCTCTTCATACGGCCGGAGTGCTCGTGACGGTCTTCTCCGTTTTCTCCTTTCTTTTGCGCTTCCCACATGCTCAATCCAATATCTATCACCCTGTCTGACGCAACGCCGGCAGAGCGTGTGCGCATTGCCCTGGAACAGCACTTTGGGCCGGGAGGTGATGTCTATGTCGCTCTTGCTCCAGGGCGTGTCAATCTCATCGGCGACCATACGGACTACAACGACGGGTTCGTCTTCCCGATGACGATCGATCGTGCTGTTTATGTAGCCCTTCGCAAACGCCCGGATACTACCGTTCGTCTGCTCTCCCTGAATTTCGCTCAGGAGCTTATCTACGAGATCGATCACCAGCCCGGCGTGCAGACTGCAAGCTGGGCCAGTTACATTACCGGCATAGTGGCGGAGCTTCGCCGCCGGAGCCTCCTGCCCGCCGGCTTCGACGCTGCCATTTACGGCGACGTCCCACTCGGCTCGGGTCTCAGCTCATCTGCGGCTCTGGAAGTCGCTACCATCGTTGCTCTCCAGCGGCTCTATGGTTTTTCCATGGCACCGAAGGACGCCGCTCTGCTCGCTCAGTACGTCGAGCATACCTATGCGGGGGTGAAGTGCGGTATCATGGACCAGTTTGCTTCCCGATTGGGCCGTATGGGACACGCGCTCTTTCTCGATTGCCGTGCGCAGCATGTCGAGCACGTTCCCATCGATCTAGGTGACCTCGCGCTCGTTATCGTGAATAGCAAAGCACCCCGCGAACTGGCATCATCGGCCTATAACACCCGCCGGGCCGAGTGCGAGGCAGGCGTCGCTTTCTTCCGGCAGTTTGATCCCTCCATTACGGCGCTTCGTGATGTCACGCTCGACATGATCGAACACTACGGCTCTGGCCTGCCCGAGAACGTTCGCAAGCGGTGCCTCCATGTCGTTACTGAAAACCGGCGCGTTCTTGATGCGAAGGCCGCTTTGGAGCGTAAAGATCTCCCCGCATTCGGGCACCTCATGACCGAATCTCATCGTAGCCTGCGCGATCTCTATGAGGTCAGTTCGTTTCCGCTCGATCACCTCGTGGATGCGGCTCTTTCCGTAGAAGGCACGCTCGGCGCCAGGCTCACCGGTGCCGGCTTCGGCGGCTGCACGGTAAATCTGGTTCGGAAGGACGCTCTCCCCGCTGTAACGGAGCGGCTCATCCAGACCTACTCAGCTACGTTCGGCAAGGAGCCGGAGGTATTTGTGCTTGGCAGGAATCTTGAGGCGGGATCTGACCTCCAGGGTGTCAGGAATCCGAGTATGATGCACTGACGGCCTATCCACTCTGGTGCCGTATCGATCAGAACGGTGCATCCACATCGGGTGCAGTTGGCGGCAGGCTAAAGCCGTCCCCGCCGCCCGATCCCGGCTGGGCGTAATACGTCGTCAGGTTCTCGAACCGGGCGTGCTGGTGGACGAACGCGAGCTGCACCTCCCCGATAGGACCGTTTCGCTGCTTTCCAATGATGATCTCGGCAATACCCTCCGTCGAGTTACCGTTCTCGTCCACCGTGATTCCGTACCGCTCTGCCCGGTAGATGAACGCGACCACGTCGGCATCCTGCTCGATGGAGCCCGATTCGCGAAGGTCGGAAAGCTGTGGGCGCTTGTCGCCGCCACGTGTTTCCACGGCGCGGCTGAGCTGTGAAAGCGCGATGACCGGCACGTTCAACTCTTTTGCCAGGCCCTTCAACGAACGCGAGATCTGTGCGATCTCCTGTTCGCGGTTCGTATTCTTTCCTCCGCCCGAGCCATGCATGAGCTGGAGGTAGTCCACGATCACCAGGCCGATGTTGTGCTCGGCCTTGAGACGGCGGCACTTCGCGCGGAGTTCGAGGACGCTGAGCCCCGGCGTATCGTCGATATAAATGGGTGCTGCGGAGAGGCGGCCTGCTGCGCGTGCGAGGCGCGGCCAGTCATCGTCGCTCATCCGGCCCGTACGCGCGGCCTGGGCGTCTACTCGGGCCTCCGACGTAAGAAGACGCTGAGCGAGCTGCTGCGCGCTCATTTCGAGTGAGAAGTAGGCTACTCCTGCCGGATGCTCGGGGTGAAGCGCTGCGTTTCGGGCCACGGCCAGAGAGAACGCCGTCTTACCCATGGAGGGTCGCGCCGCGATGATGATGAGGTCGGACGGCTGCCAGCCGCCGGTCATTTCGTCGAGCCGTGTGAATCCGCTCGGCACACCGGTGATGCCGCCCGTGCGCCCGTGGATGGACTCGAGCCGGGCCAGCGTCTCCTTCAAGATGTCGTTCATCGAGGAGGCCGGCTTGCGAAGGTTCGCGTCGGAGATCTTGAACACCTCTCCTTCGGCCTCGTCCAGCAACTCGAATGCGTCCGCGCTCGGGTCGTATGCCCGTCCGATGAGCATTGTCATCGTTTCGATCATATTGCGGAGGAGCGCCTTCTCCGCAATAATGCGGGCATGGTACTCCACGTTTGCCGCCGAGGCGACGGACGTCGTCAACTCCGTCAGATAGTAGGTTCCGCCCACCTCATCCAGTTCGCCTCGCCGCTTCAGTTCCTCCGTCAGCGTGATGAGGTCTACCGGATTGCTTCGCTCGAACAGGCTGAGGATCGCACTGAAGATCTGACGGTGTTTGGAGGAGTAGAACGAGTCCTCCCGAAGAATTTCGATGGCACGTGGAATGGCCTCCCGCTCGATAAGCATGGCGCCGAGCACCGATTGCTCTACGCTGACAGCCTGGGGCGGGACCCTGCCGGCCTGCTGGTGAAGGTCGGTAACCTCTATCCGGCGTGCCCGACCGCCCCGCGTCATCTTCTCGAGCGGATAACGCTGGGACTGGTCGTCGATATTGAGGCGTCGAGGTTTGAGTTCGTCCTGGTCAGACATAGTAACAGCGTGAGAACAGCAATGAGACCGGGGGATGGACTATGACTTGCTGACGATCTGATCGTACTTGCTTCGGAGCAGTTGTACATCCTCCCATGTGGGCCGCTTCCATTGCTGGTTGCGCAGGAGTGCCGCCGGGTGATAGGTCACAACCAGCGGGATGCCGTAAAAATCATGGATCTTGTCCCGTAGGGCGGTTAGCGACGAGCTTCGCCCCAGTAATGCGTTGCCTGCGGACTTACCCACAGCAAGGATGATCTTCGGTTTGATGAGTGCAATCTGCTTCAGGAGTGCGGGCAGATGCGCCTCTACCTCTTCCGGCTCGGGATCTCGGTTGTTCGGGGGGCGGCTCTTGAGGATGTTCGTGATATAGACCTCCTCCCGCTTGAAGTGTATCGCCTCTAAGATCTTGTTGAGGAGCTGTCCCGCGCGGCCCACGAACGGTTCCCCCTGGCGGTCCTCGTCCGCTCCCGGTGCTTCGCCGATCACCATCACGTCTGCATTCTCCGGTCCGACGCCGAAGACGGGATTGATCCGCTTCTCGTCGATGGGCACCAGCACGTGGGTCGCCATGTATTCCCGCACCTCGTCCAAGGTTTTCATGCCCTTAAAGGGAGAATCGTCTGGGATGAGTGCTTCGATGCGCTCATACGGTGACCTGGTGGGATCCTCGCTGATGGGCTTCTTGTTGCCGAATAAGTCCATCGTAGGTTCAATTGGTTCAATGGCGTCCGGCAAATCGAGCGAAACGGGGGTTCCGGTATTCACCCGCTCAATATCAGCCTGAACGGACGCAGGCTCTTTGAGGTGTTTCGTGTCACGCCGGAAACCGAGCGGCACGAACGGTCCGGCGAGCGCCTGTTCGTGCTCGAAAGCCTGCCGTAGTTCCAGAAGTGCATCGAGCATGTACACCTAAGAGCGAACGTAGCGATCTCTCCAACACGCGTAATTTACCCGGTGTGGCTTCGTGTAACAAGGACGGTGGACAAGGGGTGAATAATTCACCGTATGTATTACGTGAGCCCAGATGCTGCAATATGTTGATCGCCAGCGTGGATTCTTGTTTTGGGGTTACCTGGCGCATCCATACAGGCAGGCATTCGTCCCGATGGTATCAGGGCGCGAATGGTAGGGAGTTGCGGCAGTTCCGCGTCGTAATCACGATGTGGAGGCGGTAAGGACTCGTTCCAGAATCGCCCGGGCTACATCTTGTTTCGACATGAGCGGCAGTTCTTCCACTTTTCCGGACCGGCTGATGAGTGTTACCCGGTTCGTCTTCGTGCCGAAGCCCGCTCCGGGTTCCAGCGGGTTGTTGAGCACGATCCAGTCCAGGTTTTTCGATTCCAGTTTGCGTTGCGCATTCGACATGCCGTCGTTCGTTTCCAGCGCGAAGCCTACCAGGATCTGTCCGGGTTTTTTTTGTTTCCCCAGAGAGCGTAGCACGTCGGGTGTCTGCTTTAGCGTGAGCACCATCTCACTCTCTTTCTTCTTGATCTTCGCCGGGGAGATCTCGGCAGGGGCGTAGTCCGCCACAGCCGCCGCGGCGATCACGAGGTCCGCGTCCGCGTGCATCTGGGCGGCTTCGTGCATGTCTTGCGCCGAAGTCACGTCGATGCGCTTCACTCCTGTGGGTGTCGGCAACTCCGTGGGGCCGCTGATGAGAGTCACCAGTGCTCCGAGCCGCTGCGCCTCCTGTGCCAGTGCGTACCCCATCCGGCCCGATGAGTGGTTGGAGATGTATCGCACCGGGTCGAGGGCTTCCCGTGTAGGTCCTGCGGTGACGAGCACCTTTTTGCCTGCTAATGGCCCATCTTCGCCTACCTGTGGCTGGTTTAGTTTGTCCTGAATGCGGGCGAAGATCTCCTCCGGCTCGGGCAGGCGACCTGTGCCCGTCAGTCCGCTGGCGAGTGCGCCGTAGCCGGGCTCCATCACCTCGTATCCGAATGAGCGCAGCCGGTCGAGGTTGGCCCGGGTCGCCGGATGCTGGTACATATCGTGGTCCATGGCCGGGCAGACCAGAATCGGGCTGCGGGCGGCAAGGACCGTTGCCGTCAGCATGGAGTCGCAGAACCCGTTTGCGAGCTTCGCGATGGTCTGTGCCGAAGCCGGGGCAATGACGAAGAGATCGGCCCAGAGGCCAAGTGAGATGTGCTTCGTCCAGCTACCGGTTTCATTTTCCGGGAAGATCTCCGTCAGTACCTCTCGCTCAGAAAGGGTGCCGAGTGTAAGGGGTGTTATGAACCGGGCAGCGTCGGCCGTCATGAGAACCTGAACCTCAGCGCCCGCTTTCTTGAGCAGGCGGACCAGCTCGGCGGCTTTGTATGCGGCGATGCTGCCGGATATGCCGAGCAAGAGCTTGCGGCCTTTCAGCCCGGTGTTGTCATGGTCCATCATGGTGACGGTCCTTGTGTAGAAAGTCCCGTACGGCCTGGATAGCCTCTGTACTGGCGCGTTCCAGATCGTCGTTGACGATAACCATATCGAACTGGTCGCGCGTGCCCAGTTCCATCCGAGCGCGATCCAGTCGGGCGGCCAGGGTCTCGGGTGTTTCCGTGTTTCGCTTTTGCAGCCGTTCGGCCAGTACCTCCAGCGAAGGGGGAGCAATGAAGATCGTGAGCGACCTTTCGCCGAACATACGTTCGATGTTGAGAGCGCCCTTTACATCGATGTCCAGCAGTACGGGGGCCTCGCGTATTCCCGTCTCGACTTCGGACCGCAGGGTGCCATAGAAGCGGCCGGGATATACCTCTTCGTACTCGATGAGGTCGCCGTTCGCTATATACTGCCGGAACTGCTCTTCGGTCACGAAATGATAATCCACGCCGTCTCGCTCGCCATTGCGGGGGGGGCGGGTCGTGGCAGAGACGGAGAATCGCATCTGTGGGAATGCGCTCAGGATGCGGTGGGCTATCGTCGTTTTTCCGGCACCGCTTGGCGCGGTCAATACGATGATCGGATAAGGCAGACTCTCCTGGCTCATTCGATGTTCTGGACCTGTTCCCGGATGCGTTCGAGTTCCTCCTTCATGCTGACGGCCCGATGCGCGATTTCGGCATCGTTAGCCTTGGAACCGATGGTGTTCACTTCCCGGTTCATTTCTTGCACCAGGAAGTTCAGTTTGCGACCAGCTGGCTCTTCCTGTGCGAAAGCATCCCGGAAGACCTGAATATGGGAGCGGAGGCGTACGCATTCCTCGGTCACGTCCAGTTTGTCGGCGAGCAACGCAATCTCCAACTCGATCCGATCCGGGTTGATACGTTCATCGGATAGGATTTCCGAAAGCCGTGTTTTAAGCCGTATACGAGCTTCGTTCAGACGTTCGGGAGCGCGTTCTTCGACAGCGAGCAGATCGCGCTCGATTGCCTCGAGCCGCTGCTGTAAATCGGCCTGTAAGGCCTGGCCTTCCGCAGCACGCATCCGGCGCATATCCTGGATCGCGTCAGCGAGCGCCTGTTGTACGGCTTCCCATGCCGCATCCGCCCTGCTGCTCTGCGCCTCGTCTACAGACGTGAATATGTCTGAAAAATGGAGCAGGTGGTGAATTTCGACCGGGCCCACGATGCCTGTGGCATCACGGAGTTTCTCCAGCAGAAGCGTATAGGCTCGGGCGGCTTCCGTGTCTACATCGATCGGGAGGGCTTCTCCGCTGCTCTGTTCAAGCTGAACCGTAACTGTGATCTTCCCGCGGTTGAAGGCATGGCGGACGTGCATTTGCAGTTCCGGCTCGCGGTCTGCCAGCGAGCGCGGCAGCCGTGTCGACACTTCACAAAATCGGCTGTTCACCGAGCGCATCTCAACGGTTACGGAGGCCCCGTTTACCTCGGCGGTTCCGCGCCCGAAGCCTGTCATGCTGGTGATCATCTTTGTCCTTGTCCGTAGTTAATCGCCCGTTGTCGGTTGATTGTGGCTACGGGCGCAAGCGTTGATTCAGGCATGTCGTAACCATCGTGGTCCTGTGTCTTCACAACGAACCACGGACAACAAACAACAAACAAAATAAAAACTGCCGGGCCGCTGTTGCAGCCCGGCAAGTCGCATCGTTGCGGAGAGGGAGGGATTCGAACCCTCGGTACCGGGATACCGGTACACACGCTTTCCAGGCGTGCCCCTTCAACCACTCGGGCACCTCTCCGTTGGTTGCGCCATAGGGCGCTATGTGTAGACTCCAGCTTCCCTGTGTAAAGCGGCCTTATACCAGTCTGCGAAACGTTAGTTGCAACTCTGGTCGCTTCCAGCGGGAGGACGAGGTCAAACTTCCATGATTTCGGCCTCTTTGCGCTCCAGAATGGAGTCAACTTTGGCGACGAACGAGTCCGTCATCTTTTGAAGTTGTTCCTCGGCGGCAAAGCGCACATCCTCGGACAGATTGTTGCTCTGCTGGGTCGACTTAATCTGGTCCTTATACGTGCGGCGGACGTTCCGGATGGCGACTTTCGCTTCCTCGCCCCGATGACGGGCCGTTTTCGCGAGATCCTTGCGGCGCTCTTCCGAAGGTGGCGGGACGGGAATGCGGATGAGTGTGCCGTCGTTACTCGGGTTCACGCCGATGTTGGCCGCCTTGATGCCCTTCTCAATAGGACCCAGGGCTGACTTGTCCCAGGGCTGAACGATGATGAGATCTGCCTGCGGAGCGCTTACGCTTGCTACCTGATTCAGTGGCATGAGCGAGCCGTAATAGTCCACACGCACGGTATCGAGCATGGCCGGAGTGGCGCGCCCTGCTCGGATCGTGCTGAGTTCGGACCGCAAGTGATCTATCGTCTTCTGCATGTGCTCTTCGGCCTCATCCAGAAGTAATTGGATGTTCTCGTCAAGCATACTCGAACCTCCAGTCCGGTTTGCTTTTGGATTCCCAGTCCACAGTTGTACCTACCGGCTCGCCTTGCACCACACGGAGCAAGTTGCCGGGCACGTTCATGTTAAAAACGATGATCGGGAGCTTCGATTCCTTGCAGAGGGTAAAGGCCGTCAGGTCCATTACGCGCAAGTCACGCTCCAGGACTTCACTTCCGTGGATACGTGCAAAGCGCTTTGCCGTCGGATCTTTCTCCGGATCCGCCGTGAAGATTCCATCTACACGCGTGCCTTTCAGAATGACCTGGGCATCGATCTCCAGCGCACGAAGCGAGGCGGCGGTATCCGTCGTAAAATACGGATTGCCGGTTCCCGCTCCGAAGATGACAACCCGGCCTTTTTCGAGGTGGCGAATGGCGCGGCGGCGGATGAAGGGTTCGGCGATTTGCTCCATCTTGATGCTGGATTGCAAGCGCGACTGCAGTCCAGCTTGCTCGAGCGCGTCCTGAAGGGCCATGGAGTTGATCATGGTCGCGAGCATGCCCATGTAGTCGGCATGCGCGCGTGTCATGCCCTTACTCGCATTGACTCCTCTGAAGATATTCCCCCCGCCGATGACGATGGCTACCTCGACACCATTCTCGACGACTTGCTTGACCTCCTGCGCATATGCGTTCAGAACATCCTCGTCGATGCCGAACTTTTGATTTCCGAGGAGGGCTTCACCACTCAGTTTGAGGAGCACACGTTTGTAGTGAAGCCTTCCGTTGCTGCTCGTTGCGTCGTTCATGTACCGGCGCGGCCTATTGCGTCACGAAGTGGTTAGTCGCTCAAGGTACGGGCAGCATACCCCCTTTTGCAATTCCGCTGAGCGAACTTCAGGATAGGTTCAAAACCGGCTTGTTTTCGGTATTCGAGCGGCTATGAAAGGCGTAGGGGTATGGCGCCATGCCCCTACAATCCAAACTCAAAAAATTTGAGCAGGGATCCACTACCAGAGGCAGTGGATCCCTGCTCACCCACAATTCCCCGTCACGTCGCGATGGTCCTTTACCGTGCGCGGAAGCGTCCTTCGGTAAAGCGCAACGTGTCCGGCTGGCGGCGCATGGGATCATCTACATTAACTTCCTCCACGACGAGGGTGGTGCGGAAAGTGCCTTCCATGAGGCCGCTCTCCGCGTCGTAGCGGGTGATCTCCATCCGGTTCGCTGCGGAGTCGTTCGTGGGATAATAAACGGCGACCAGTGCGTCACTTTCTCCTTCACTGAAGATGGTGCCGCGTGATTGCTTCTTGTCTCGTGTAAGCGAGAAGGACCGCGAGCCGGGAAAGGGGACGGGAAGACGGAGTCTGTCAAACCAGTAACCTTGCTGATGTGACTGTACCCCCACTAGCTGGAGCATGCTCACCTCAGCGCTACCTGGCGTGCTGAGGCATTCGAGGTAGGCGTCCGGTACGGCCTCCCACGGCTGGCCGTTGAGTTGGGCGGTGAAGAAGGTCTCCGCCAAGGGCTCCTTCTCATCTCCGTCTTCGAAGAGGCTACAGCCGATGAGGGAGAGCAGGCCGGTGAGGGAGAGCACTCGTATGAGGTATTGCATAGGATAGGTAACCTTGTTCTTTGAGGAAGCTGAGATTTGCGAAGCGGCAGCCCACGTTGCCCGATCGGCTGCCGCTTCGCGCTCTTTGCACGTGTCGCGCGGGCGGCTAGTCTATGAGCACCACCGTCTCCGTCTGCACATGGTCGGTGGCGCTCAGGGCCCCGTCTACGAGCCGGGCCACCTTGCGGCCCAGGAGGTCGTAGACCGCCAGATGCACCCGGGCGGGTGC
Organism: Rhodothermales bacterium; assembly: GCA_041690215.1. GTDB lineage: Bacteria > Bacteroidota > Rhodothermia > Rhodothermales > DASSAV01 > DASSAV01. Next base: position 167,276 of record JAWLHQ010000004.1, on the reverse strand, counting down.
CGGCAGGTCGAAGGCGATCTCTGTGCTATTGCGACCGGCCCATGACTTGGGGTTTTCAGAAGCAAAAAGGTGCGGCCCCATTGAGTCTGCAAGAACCTTCAGGGCCATAATAGTCAGGGTTAAAAGCGCTTCCAGTTGCCCGGTGGCTATTCTTGGGGCCTCTAAAGAGTGCTTCCTAACAAATAAACAGAGCAGGTGATAAATCACAAGGTATTTACTTCATGCGCAGTTCATTGGCCGGAGCTTCATATATAACCTGCTCTAAAAGCGCATGTCCTTGGCGCCTCGACTTCACTAAACGGCGAATCACGCAAGAGCTGGCGAGCCGGGAGCAGGCTCCTTCAGGCGGTAGTTGCGGTACTCTCCGAGATGAGGAAGCCCTCCCACGGCGCCCACACAATGTGGTAGTTGCCGTGAGAGGGCTTCCTGTATGTGGCTATGCCGTATGTAGAGGGCATGACGTGTCATGCCCTCTACGATTCAGTATCCGAGATCTAGCAGGATCAGTCGCCGAGAGCAAACCGCACGAACGTGACGACGTCGGCATCGGCCTGCTTGAGCACATCCTTCACTGACATGGATGCGTCTTTCACGAACGGCTGTTCGATGAGGACGAAATCCTTGTAGTAGCGCTCCAGCTTACCCTGGGCGATACGGTCGAGCATCTGCTCGGGCTTGCCCTCGTTGCGTGCCGCCTCGCGGGCGATGTCCATCTCCTTGTCCTTGACGTCCTGCGGCACCTCTTCCCGGCGTGTGGCGATGGGGTTCAGTGCGGCTACCTGCATCGCGACGTCGCGACCGACGTTTTCTACGTTGCCGTTGCCCTTCATGTCGACGAGGACGCCAAGGCGGGAACCGGGATGGATGTAGGAGACAATGTGTCCACCCTGGCTCTTGAGGACGCGGAAACGGCGGATGTCGATTTTCTCTCCGATCTTGCCCGTAAGATCCGTCAGGGTGTCGCCTACCGTACGGCTTTCCTCATAGGGAAGAGCCATGAGTGCATCGAGATCTTGCGGCTGCTCGCGGAGAATGAGGTCCGCCATATTCTGCGCGAACCGCCCGAAGTCCTCATTCCGAGCGACGAAGTCTGTTTCGCAGTTGACTTCCACGATTGCGGCCGTCTTCTGGTCGTCAGAAACGGCCGTTGCAATGAGGCCCTCCTTTGCCTCGCGCTCGGCGCGCTTGGCGGCGACCTTCTGGCCTTTCTTGCGGAGAATCTCAATGGCTTTGTCGAAATCTCCGCCTGCCTCCTCGAGCGCCCGCTTACAGTCCATCATGCCAACGCCCGTGATCTCGCGAAGGCGCTTAACGTCTGCTGAAGTGATTGCCATATGCTGGTCCGGTCTTGCTGTGTAAAATCTATAGTGGTTACGGGTGGGGGTTAAATGCAATGCGCCATCCCGTCGGCGTGCTCTGACCCTACGAGATGGCGCTGCTTTATTCGCACTACTGCCTGGCGTTTCTCGAGGGCTATCCCTCCTGCTCCTGCTCCTGCATGTCGAGCTCGCGCTTCTCTTGCTCGGCCTGGCCCGCGGCTTCCTGTACTTCGCGTGACTTCGCGCCTTCTGCAATCGCACTGGAGATCACGGAAGTAATCAATTGAATGGACTTCAATGCATCGTCGTTGGCCGGGATCGGGTAATCGACCAGATCCGGGTCGACGTTCGTGTCCACCATGGCGATGATGGGGATGCCGAGCTTACGGGCTTCGTCTACGGCGATGTGCTCGCGGTTGATGTCTACGACGAAGAGTGCGCCGGGAAGACGCGGCATTTCGGCAATACCGCCGAGTGTAGTGGCGAGCTTTTCATGCTCGCGCGTACGCATGAGACGCTCCTTCTTCTTGAGCTGGTCGAAGGTGCCGTCCACCTGCATCTTCTCCAGGGTCTCCATCCGGCGAATGCTCTTGCGGATGGTCTGGAAGTTCGTGAGGGTGCCGCCAAGCCAGCGCTCGACGACGTAGGGCATGCCGCAGGCTTCTGCCTGCTGACGCACGGTATCCTTGGCCTGCTTCTTGGTGCCGACGAAGAGGATGCGCTTGCCCTGGCGAGCGAACCGCGCGGCAGCATCGGCTGCCTTATCCAGGAGCGCCTGCGTTTGAATGAGGTCGATGATGTGGATGCCGTTGCGCTTCATGAAGATGTAAGGCTTCATCTTCGGATTCCAACGGCTGGTCAGGTGGCCGAAATGCGTGCCTGCCTTCAGGAGGTCTTCGACCGAAACGCGATGTTGTTGCTGAACTTCTGCCATGATTATGGTCTGGTTGTTTCCGCTACTACCCTCTCTTGCAAAACAGAACCAGAAGCGAGTGAATGGATCACTTCGCACCGGTCACCCTGCGTTGCATCAGGTAGTATGAGTGGTTGTGGATGGGAGTCCGAAGCAGCCGGTGCAATATCCTGCGCAAGGAGGATGTGGCAACGGGCTGCGGACAGCCAACCCTTATCGCTTGCTGAACTGGAACCGTTTGCGTGCCTTCGGACGGCCGTACTTCTTGCGCTCGACCATGCGGGGGTCGCGCGTAAGGAATCCTGCGTCACGGAGGGGCTTGCGGAGGCCCTCGTCGTACTTGACGAGCGCGCGAGCGATGCCGAGGCGGATTGCTTCGACTTGGCCGCTTTCCCCGCCGCCTTTTGCATTGACGACGACGTCGAACTGGCCCGTCGTTCCGGTCACGTCAAAGGGGGCCGTGAGGATCCGCGCACGCCATGCGAGCGGAACGTACTCCTGACCCTCGCGCTTGTTGATCACGATGTTGCCGTTGCCCGGGCGGAGGTAGACGCGCGCTACGGCGGTCTTCCGGCGGCCAACAGCGGTGTACTGAACAGGTGCTGCCATGGTTGAGTGTGTTGAAGGTTAGAAGGTTGAAAAGCTAAAAGGCAGAAGACTCTTGCGGGAGATGCATACCTCTGGGCCTTCTAGCTTTCAAGCTTCCATACCTGTAACGCTTATAGAGAGAGCGGCTTCGGATTCTGTGCTTCGTGTGGATGCTCGCTGCCGGCGTACACCTTGAGCTTGCTGAACATCTTGCGACCGAGGGGGCCTTTGGGAAGCATGCCCTTTACCGCGTTCTCGACGATGAACGTCGGCTTCTTCACCCGGACTTTCTCCGGGGTAGTGACCTTCTGCCCACCCGGATAGCCGGAATAGCTGATGTACTCCTTTTCCCTTTCTTTGTCGCCGGTGAACCGAACCTTGTCTGCGTTGATGATGACGACATAGTCGCCCGTATCGACGTGCGGGGTGTACGTGGGCTTGTGCTTGCCGCGCAGGAGCGTAGCCACCTTAGAGGCAAGACGCCCGACCACCTGGTTCTCGGCATTGATCACATACCACTCTCGCGCGACCTCGGCAGGTTTCGCACTAAACGTCTTGAAGCTGTTAGCATTCATGATTCAATCCCTTGTACAGGCTGCCAAAGGGTGTGTGGGCAGCGCAAAATCCCGGCTCGTTCAGTAAAGATCCGGACCACAGACTATCCGGGTCACGTCTCCTGCCTGATAGATGAAAGCGGCGAGGACGAACTCCGCCTCGCCGACGCCACAGTCTACTAAAATAGCAAGCGTTTGAGGCAATGTCAACGCGCCCCCTGCGTCCACCTTTGGCGGGGTGGTCCTCAAAAAAGTGAGGCATACACGCATACCCTTCAAGTTTGTTTTTTACGACCTGAATCTTCCGGAAATCTTGATCTGGGTGGCTCGGGTTGGATAAGGTTTGCTTGTGACCTGAAGACCCTTGTTTCAGAACAACGACCAGCCTTCCGGCTGGGGCAACACCATGCAAATCAGATCCGAACTACTCACCCTCCAAGAACTGACAGCACGGCTCCCGTTCGATCTGGAAGACACGGAGCAAGCAAACAACGCTTTTGCACGCTGGAGACAGGAGGACCGGGATGATGCAAAGCGCATCGTGGAGTTGTGGACGTATTGCTTTGTTCGGCGGTACTATCTCCAGAAATTCGCCAGGGAAGCAGGGTTCCAGCTTTCCGACTATGATGATCTGGTGGCTCTTACGTACCGGAAGATCGAGCGCCATATCTCTACGGTGCACCATGACGACCGGTATGTGCAGTGGGTCAGCAAAATCTGCAAGAACACCTTCCTCAACTACGCCCGGTCTCCACGCAGGCTCGTCTCGTTCGATGTCAGGGAGCATGCCATCGCGGGAGAGCCGCCCATAGATTGGGGCCAGTTCGATGCCTTTCAGGCCGTGCTTGCCGGAGCCGTTGGGCGCCTGCCCGGGTTCCTCCAGAGCGTAGCGCGGCTTCGCTTCATCGAAAAACGTTCCTATGAGGAAATCGAACGAGTAACCGGAAAGCCGCTGCCGGTGATACGCTCATACGCAAGCAAGGCCCTCACGCGATTCCGTAAGGATACGCGGCTGAGGGCCTTTGCTGAGTCGCTGTACGAAGAAGTTTGCAGCAGATGATGACTGCCGCTGCCCGGGGCGAACCACAATCGGCAGTTCCCGGGCCGTTTGTCTTCACGCGTAGGTATTGAGCATCACGGGCATGATGAGCATGAGCATCTCTTCGCCCGGTTCCTGCTCGGCAGGCGTCACGACGCCTGCCCGGTTAGGTGAGCTAAACTCGAGTACGACATCTTCGCTATCGATATTGCTGAGCACTTCAGTCAGGTAGGCGGCATTGAAGCCGATCACCAGGGGTTCGCTGTCGTAGTCGCAAAGCACGGTTTCTTTGGCTTCGCTCGAACGCTCGATGTCCTCTGCTGAAATCTCCACCTTGTTGTGCTGAGCGGAGATACGGATCTGGTTCGTCATGGTAGACGAGTAGAGCCCCACGCGGCGAACGGCCGAGAGCATGGCATCCCGGTTAACCGTCAGCCGCCGCTCGTTATCTATCGGGATGACAGCCTCGTAGTTGGGGTAGGTTTCGTCAATGATGCGCGCCAGCACGATAGAGCGTCCGAAGTCGAAGCCCACATAACCATTGTCCACGGCGATGCTGCATTCGCCTTCGGCAACGCGCCCCGCCAAGGCAAGTGCCTTCTCCGGTACGATGAAGTTGGTCTGTTGGCCGCTCGTCATTCCGTCGAGCTTGAGCCGGACGAGGCGGTGGCCATCCGTAGCTACGGCACGTCCTTCTTCCGGACCGATCTGGAAGTAGATGCCCATCATGGCCGGGCGCAGGGCATCCTTGCTTACGGCGAAGCTCGTCTTATTAATAGCACGCTTCAGTACCCCGGCATCCAACTGGATGCGGCGGTTTTCCGAGAGGTCGGGTAGTGCCGGATAGTCCGCTCCGTCAAAACCGACCATCTTATACCGGCCCTGATCCGTCGTAAGCAAGAGATTGAAGTCCTCGTCCGCCGAAAAATGGACCGGGATGTCCGGCAGAGCACGGAGCGTGTCGAGCAAGCGCTTGGCCGGCACCGCCACCCGTTCCCCTCGTCCTTGCGCTCCATTCGTCTCGAACTGAACCGGGAGGTGTTGGATGATGGAGATCTCCAGATCCGTCGCACTCAGGCGTACGACGTCATCGGCCTTCTCGAAGAGAATGCAGGAGAGGATGGGTAGCGTGCTCTTGGACGGAACGGCGCCGCCAACCACGTTCAGCGCTTTCAAAAATTCGGCGCTCGATACAGTGAACTTCATGACTCTATCTCGGAGATGGGGAATGCGGTGGAAGATACGATCTCACGTCACCGGGTGGGGGACTGAATCCGGATTCTGAAATCTAAACTTGAATTACCGGCTTCTCAACTCAATCGTATGCCGGATTTCATTCATCATCTCCCGAAACTTGGCATCGGTCTCCATCTGGTTCTCCACACTCTGGTTGGCGTGGATGACGGTGGAGTGATCGCGCCCGCCAAAGTGGAGGCCGATGGTCTTCAGGGAGTGCTGTGTCAGCTGCTTGGAAAAGAACATTGCGATCTGCCGGGCCTGAACAACCTCCCGCTTCCGTGTCTTGGCGCGCACGAGGTCTTCGGGGATCTTGAAGTACTCGCAGACGATCCGCTGAATCTCCTCGATGGAGAGATTGACCCGTGTATCCTTGAGGAGATCGCGAAGCACTTCTTTGGCGAGCGCCAGGTCGATTTCTCGCCGGTGGAGCGTTGCGTGTGCCAGCAGACGGATGAGCGCCCCTTCCAGTTCGCGGATGTTGCTCTTGATATTATGCGCGATGAACTCGATGACGTCGTGAGGTAGATCGATTCCGTCGTATTCCGCTTTGCGCTGCAATATGGCAATGCGGGTTTCCAGTTCAGGAGCCTGGACGTCTGCCGAGAGCCCCCACCCGAATCGAGAGAGCAGCCGCTCTTCGACCCCCGCGATATCGCGCGGCGGGCGATCTGATGAAAGGATGATCTGTTTTCCCGCCTGGTGGAGGGTATTGAAGATGTGGAAAAACTCTTCCTGCGTCTTCTCCTTTCCGGCGAAGAATTGCACGTCATCCACGATGAGCAGGTCCACCTGGCGGTAGAACTGGGAGAACTCGTTCACCCGGTTGTGCTGAATGGCCTGCACGAATTCGGTCGTGAAGCGTTCGCTCGAAATGTAGAGCACGTTCTCTACGAGCCGGTTCTCCTTCGCATAGTTACCAACGGCGTGAATCAGGTGCGTCTTGCCCAACCCCACGCCGCCGTAGATGAGAAACGGGTTGAAACTCGTCGTGCCCGGGCGTTGCGCGATGGCAAGTGCCGCGCTGCGGGCCAGCCGGTTGCAGTCTCCCTCGATGAACCGGTCGAAGGTATACGACGGATTCAGCTGGCTTTCGATAGGCGTTTTCTTGATGCCGGGGATGGCAAAAGGATGCACCGGTGCCGGGTCCGGAGCAATGGGGCCGGGGTATCCGCGCTGAGGCTGATATGTAGGATACGCAACCCGGTGTATGGGCATCCGGCCCGGCGGATTCGCGGGCGGAAAGGCTGGTTGTGCTTGCGGGCGCTGCCACGGCTGCAGGACGGGCGGTTCGGGCTGAAAATCCTCGATCGACTGCCGTGTCGGGAATTGCGGGGCCATATGGGAATGCCCGTTCTCCGGCTCGTCCTGCTCAACAGCGATGTGGTAGTAGAGTCGTCCCCGCGGACCCAGCACCTGTGTGATCGTCTTCCGGAGTAGCCCGAAGTAGTGTTCTTCGAGCCATTCATAGTAGAAGCGGCTGGGCAGTTGCACGGTTAGCTTTAAATGTCCGCCGTCCTCCTCCAGTTTCAGCGCCTTCAGCGGTTCAAACCATGTCTTGAAGCTCTGCCGGCTGATACTGCCCCGCACGATGTCGAGACATTCATCCCAAACAGTTTCGGGTGACTGATCCATGCCACACTATAACCACTATAGCATGCTCTCGGTCGTGCCGTTGAGCAGCTGTTACTCGATAGTTGTAGGAGGTGGTACCCAGACGCGCACCAGGCGGGTCCGTCAGGCAAAGACAGCAAGGGGTCGTGCACCGTAGCGTTCGACCCCTTGTTGATGGTTATGCACGCGTTATCCACAACTCAGGTGCGGATCACCCATCGTGCCCACAAGATCGCATGAAATCTCGCCAGATTGCTGCACACACCTTATCCACACACATGCGCAGGTCGCTTCTCGTTGATATTGTTGGATTTGTGCGCGTGTGACAATGTCATATGCACACAGAATTACGGTTTTTTCCGAATTCGCCTGCGACGCCACCCCTCAAATTTGCATTGGGGAAGCAGTCTTATCAACATAATGCCAACATTTCACGAAGGCGGCTGCCGTTTCCTATGCAGTTGCGGCATTCGCTCGTTCCGAACAGGAGGTTTTTACGGAAGTGTAACGGTGGTGCCGCTGTGTCATTGTACTGAACCCTGTTGCTTCGGTCAAGGAACGTTGTGGATTTCACATGGGGGCTGCGGTAACGCTGCTTACGGGGGAATGAGATGAACTTTCATTTTGCGCGCGGTGTCTTGCGCCGTATTTTAACGGATCTTGATCTGTCGTGCCGGAGTACAGAGGCATCATTCTTGTACAGCATGATAAGGTGATGCGGCATGTTGCAGATCAAGATTGCAAACCTCAAGCCGGGCATTCATCGGTTTGAACTGAAGCCGGACGCCGAGGCGCTGGATCTCGATCCGTCAAAGTTCGAAAACATCCGGGTCGATGCGCAGCTTGACTATCATGAAGAGCGCATTTTAGTACGGCTTGCGGCACGTGCCGACGCCACGCTGGAATGTGATCGGACGCTGGAGGAGTTTTCGCAGCCGTTGCAGGGCGAACACAGCATCCTTTTTGCCCCTCTGGATGTAGCTGAGGCGGCCGCGGCCCAGTTCGAGGACGTGCGTGCGCTACAACCGGGCGATCAGGAGATTGATATTACTGAGGCGGTTCGAGACACGCTGCTGCTCGCTATCCCGGCTCGATGCATTGCTCCGGGCGCCGAAGAGCGTGAGATCCCGACAGAGTTCGGGAAGCCGGACGGAGAGCAGGGCGCTATCGATCCGCGCTGGGAAGCGCTCCGGAAATTGAAAATAGATGACGATGCGGCGTAAACACCGCGTCAGGTAGAGATTGAAATATCGACGGTCGCGGGTGCACGAGGCCGTTGGCTTTAGAAATCGAAGGTTAAGATTATGGCGAATCCCAAACGAAAATTCTCGAAGTCTCGCACTTCCCTCCGTCGCTCGGTCTACTACAACCACCTCAAGGCGCCGGCTACGAAGGAATGCCCGAACTGCGGAGAGCCGCAGCAGCTTCACCGGGCTTGCCCGAACTGCGGTCACTACCGCGGTCGTAAGGTCGTCGAGACGAAAGAACAGATCTAAAACGTGCGGATGTTCGCGTATTAATTTGTTCAGGTGGTTGGGTTACTGGGTAGCCAGGTTGGAATCTTGGGCGGCTCGCACGTGCGGAGCATTTCCGGCACACATTTTCCAGGCGAGCCTGCAGGTATTCAAAAACTGGACTGCATTCCTCTGGTACCTGAACAAATGGATGCGCGAACGCCTGTACTCCGGCCATTTCGTATGCACGCCGCTCGGATGGCGAGGTTTGTCTCGCACTGAAGAGAGGGCGTGCATATCTATTTTCGTCGGATCGCATTCGTATCTTCCTTCGCCGTTGCGGGCGCAAGCGGAAGCTCGCTGGAACCGGCTTAATACGTTCGATCCGCAGGAGTAAGACACACACCTGTATGGCTATTCGCCTTGCCGTTGATGCGATGGGTGGAGACCGGGCACCCTCTGCTGTAGTTGAGGGCGCAATTCGGGCTGCGCAATCTGCACAGGAGGAACTGGAGATTTTATTGTTTGGGGTAGAGGGTGAATTGCGTTCGCTGATGGACGCCCATGGCGCCCCGGCGAATCTTCCCATCCAGATTATCCATGCCCCAGAAGTGATTGGCATGGGAGAGTCGCCTGCCGCTGCCGTCAAAGGCAAGCCTCGGTCTTCCATTCACCTGGGCCTCATGGCGCACAAGGAAGGTCAGGCCGATGCGTTCATCAGCGCCGGCAACACGGGTGCCGTCATGGCAGCATCGCTTTTCCTGCTCGGGCGGATTCCCGGTGTTGCCCGTCCCTCCGTCTTCGGCTTTATCCCCACTATCCAGAGCTATTGCATCTTGCTCGATGTGGGGACGAACGTAGACTGCAAGCCGGAGCATCTGGTTCAATTTGCACAGATGGGCACCGTCTATGCCCGGAGCATCATGAAACGGGAGAACCCCGTCGTTGCACTCATGAATGTCGGCGAAGAACCGGGCAAAGGGAATGAGCAGATAAAAGAGGCGTTCGAGCTCTTGAGCAAGGCGAAGGGTATCAACTTTCGCGGCAACATCGAAGGCCGCGACCTGCTGGAGCACGTAGCGGACGTAGTCGTATGTGACGGCTTCGTCGGGAATATCACGCTCAAATTCGGAGAGAGTGTATCAACGGCACTCGTTCGCATGATCGGTGCCGAAATGACCAAACAAGGTCTGACGCCCGAGCAGCAACAGATGCTGATGAGTGTGCTCCGGGGAGTCTTTCGCCAGTTTGACTACGAGGAGTATGGCGGCGCACCCTTGCTGGGTGTAGCAGGGACCGTACTCATCGGACATGGAGGCTCTTCAGCGAGAGCCTTCGAGAAAATTATCCTCAATGCCGTCACTGTGGCTCGCCAGGACATTCCTGGCTCTATTTCCGCCGCACTGGGTTATTGAAGTGCTATTGTGTTCGCGCACTCGGGTGCTCATGGAGTTGATTCGCAGGGTTGATCGTTGGTCGGATTCGTTTGCCGGAGGAGTGCTTGGAACATCACTCGTCTGGCGAATCTTCCGCCCTGAGAGCTTGCTAATCTGACGACTGGAACACCTGAATCCCGAACACGCCAACACGCGAATACACGAATCGTTTTTTCCATGACTCGAGCAGCTATTACAGCCGTCGGCCATTATCTCCCTGAGGAACGGTTGACGAACGCTGACCTGGAACGCCTCGTCGATACGAATGACGAGTGGATACGGACCCGGACAGGCATTCGCGAGCGCCGCATTCTACGTGATCCTTCTAAAGCGACGTCTTTCATGGCTGCGGAAGCCGCCAGGGAATTGCTCGACAAGCGGGGGATCGATGCTGAGGAAATCGAGGCCATCATCGTAGCCACCGTAACGCCGGACATGATGTTTCCGGCCACGGCTTGCCTCGTAGGATCGGCAATCGGCGCCACTAGGGCGTGGGGTTTCGATCTCTCAGCGGCGTGCAGCGGCTTTCTCTTCGCGCTCTCGACCGGGGCTCGTTTCATTGAAAGCGGCAAGCACAAGAAAGTGCTGGTTATCGGTGCTGACAAGATGAGCAGCATCATTGACTACACGGATCGCAATACTTGTGTTCTTTTCGGGGACGGCGCGGCGGCGGTCTTGCTAGAACCCGACGAGGACGGCTTCGGCATCATCGATTCCATCGAACGGTCCGATGGTTCCAACTGGGAACTGCTATGCATGCCGGGTGGGGGAAGCCTCAACCCCCCGTCGCACGAGACGGTCGAAGCACGCCTCCATTATCTCAGGCAGGAAGGGAGATCGGTTTTCAAACTGGCCGTTGAAGGCATGTCCAAGGTGACTGCCGAGATCTTGCAGCGCAATGATCTCACGGGCGATGATATCAAGTACCTGGTTCCTCACCAGGCTAACCTGCGCATCATTGACGCCACGGCTCGTTACATCGGGATAGGCATGGAGAAGGTCACGATGAATATCGAGCGGTACGGCAATACCACGGCTGCTACGATCCCGTTGTGTCTCCATGATTGGGAAGCAGATCTGCGCCAGGGAGACAACCTCATTCTCGCTGCGTTCGGTGGCGGCTTCACGTGGGGCGCCACCTACCTCCGCTGGGCCTACGACGGCTCGAAAGTAGCCCGTACCAGCCCCGCAGAACTCGTTGCCGAGAGTGTCTGAGTATTCGGGTGCCGTCGTCCGTTGCGCGTTATCCATCTCCCGTCGCTGATCACGACGCACTGGAAATAGAGACTGGCCGCCTCGGACGAAGGGCGATGTTCAGCGGATGTGCTAACCAACACCTGAACACATTTGAATATGTCTCTTACAGCATTTCTCTTTCCAGGCCAGGGGTCCCAGTATGTCGGGATGGCCCGGGATCTGTACGACCAGTTCCCGGCAGCAAGGGCCATTCTGGATCGGGCCGACGAGGTCCTCGGCTTCTCGCTTACGGATATACTGTTTGGCACCGGCTCTGAAGCCACCGAAGCCGAAGCGATCCTCAAGCAGACCGAGAACACGCAGCCCGCGCTCTTTGTCCACAGCCTCGCGGTCATGTCTCTCCTGGAAGAGCGTGGTTTGATTCCGGATATGGCTGCCGGGCATAGCCTCGGTGAGTACAGCGCGCTTGTAGCCACCGGAGCCATTTCGTTCGAAGATGGTCTTCGTATTGTTCGGCTTCGGGGGCAGCTCATGGCCGAAGCCGGCATGCGCCGCCCTGGCACCATGGCTGCTGTTCTCGGCATGGAGGATCAGGATGTGGTCAATCTCTGTCTCGAAGCCTCCGAGGCGGGAGATCATGTGGTCCAGGCCGCCAATTTCAATTCGCCCGGGCAGATCGTCATCTCCGGGGACGACTTGGCCGTAGCGCGTGCGATGGAACTGGCAAAGGAGCGCGGCGCAAAACGCGTGGTGCCTCTTCAGGTCAGTGGCGCGTTTCATTCTCCGCTGATGGAATATGCCCGAGACGGTCTCGCTGCTGCCTTGATCAGCCTCGATATCCGCGCGCCGCGTTGTCCCGTTTATCTGAACGTCACGGCCGAGCCTGCCACGAGCCCGGATGAGATTCGCCAGAGGCTCCTCGAACAGCTTACGGCCCCCGTTCGCTGGTCACAGACCCTCCAGCGGATGCACGCCGATGGTGCGGTGCGCTTCATCGAAGTGGGCGCCGGAAACGTACTTACCGGTCTCGCACGCCGCACACTCGGCAGGGACATTGAAACGAAGACAGCTGGCAAGGCCGAGGAGATTCACTCACTGGAGCATTCCTGAACCGTGGCTTTGGCTGATGCGCTCGATCTGTACAATTGTGTAGAAGTGCGCCGGCGTGTGTCTTACGCGGAGCGGGGTACAATTTGTGGCAAATGTTGAGGCTTACGACCTTTAGGCGGTGAGTGGAGCGCAGCGGCTTGTTCGTATGAGATTTTCAACCTTCTAACCTTCAACTTTCCAACCTTCCCTGATGAACCTGCGTTTAGACGGAAAGAGTGTACTTGTGACCGGCGGCACCCGGGGCATCGGCCGGGCTATCGTAGAATTCCTTGCTGATGCCGGCGCAAAGGTTGCCTTCACCTATCGTTCCCGCGTAGACGAAGCTCAGAATCTCGAGATTGTCCTCCGAGAGAAAGGCGTCGAAACCATGTCTTTTCAGAGCGACGCCGCATCGCTGGAATCGGCCCAGAAGACGGTGGATGAGGTCGTGAGCCGCTGGGGTAGCATTGACGTGCTCGTAAACAACGCCGGTGTTACGAAGGATAATCTCATGCTCCGCATGAGCGAAGAGGACTGGGATACGGTGATCGATACGAACCTCAAGAGTGTGTTCAACTTTGCCAAGGCGGCCTACCGTCCCATGATGAAGCAACGCGCGGGCAAGATCATCAGCCTCTCCTCCGTCGTGGGTGCAGCCGGCAACCCGGGACAGACGAACTATGCGGCCTCCAAGGCCGGTATCATCGGCTTTTCCAAGAGCCTTGCCAAAGAGCTTGCCAGCCGCGGCATTACGGTCAACGTTGTGGCTCCCGGCTATGTTGAAACTGAAATGACTGCCGTCATGCCGGAGCAGGCAAAGCAGGCCATGCTCAGTGCCGTTCCTCTCGGGCGTCCCGCCAGTCCTCAGGATATTGCTGCGGCCGTCCTTTTCCTCGCATCTCCCGCCGCCGACTACATTACAGGCCAGGTCCTTCACGTCAACGGCGGCATGTATATGTAAGCCGGTTGTGCCGGAAACACGGTACGGGCTCGAATCTCATGAGCATACTGCGCCCACCGGCAGTCTTTTTCGGCTGCCAGTGGGCGTTTTGCTTATCGCCCCCTGGCCCGTATTTTACGAGTTCTTCTCTATCCTGCGTCTACGCAGCGGTGGCACTTCGCTACGTTCCTCCCTTTGTTACACATTGTATAGTACATGATAGTACGTTGGGCTACGATTGTGCTGGTATGCTCCCTGGTTCTTATTGGGTGTACCGGCTCGAAGAATACAGTTTCTACACAGCCGGAAGCGGCACCCGATTCGGACCAGTCAGATAGAATAAAAAGGTACACGGACGTCATAACGGAAGAGGCCCAGACCGATAGCGGCCTCTTCAATGTGCATCGGGTAGGCGCTAAGCTTTATTTCGAGATCCCCGATTCCCTGCTGGGCAGGGAAATGCTACTCGTCAGTCGCATCGCTCGTACAGCTAACAACATCGGCTATGGCGGTGAAAAAGCGAACACGCGGGTGGTACGCTGGCAGCGGCAGGACGACAACATTCTGCTCCGTACGGTTTCCTACGAAAACGTTGCGGACGAGAATAAGCCGATCTATGAGGCCGTTCGGAACGCCAACTTTGAGCCCATCATTGCATCGATGGAGATCGAGGCGTTTGGTGAGGACTCGAACACGGTCGTTATCGACGTCACCGGCCTGTATACGAAAGATGTGCCGGTGCTAGGCCTTCAAAAAAGCCGCCGCGAACAGTTCAAAGTTCGTCGTTTGGACGAGGGACGTTCTTTCGTGAACTGGGCGAAGAGTTTCCCCCGCAACATCGAGGTGCGGAATACGCTTACGTACGATGCCGATCAGCCCCCATCCAATGGCGATACCGGCACGATCTCACTGGAGATGAACCACTCGATGGTCCTGCTCCCGGAGGATCCCATGCAACCTCGCCTGTATGATGAACGGGTTGGCTTCTTCAGCGTGCAGCAAACGGATTACGGCCTGGAAACGCAGAAGGCGACAAAGCGCCGCTACATCACGCGCTGGCGTCTGGAGCCGAAGGATATGGCGGCATGGCAGCGGGGTGAACTGGTTGAGCCGAAGAAGCCCATCGTTTACTACATCGATCCGGCCACTCCCGAGCAATGGCGGCCCTATCTAAAGCAGGGCGTAGAGGATTGGAATGCGGCGTTCGAGGCAGCAGGCTTCAAGAACGCCATCATCGCGAAAGATCCCCCCTCGCCCGAAGAGGATCCGGAGTTCAGCCCGGAGGACGTGCGCTACTCTGTCATTCGCTATTTCCCATCCGAGATCCAAAACGCCTACGGACCGCATGTGCATGATCCCCGCACTGGCGAAATCCTGGAATCCGATATCGGATGGTATCACAACGTGATGAACCTGCTGCGGAACTGGTACTTCATTCAGACCTCCGCGGCCAACCCCGAAGCACGCAGGGTGGAATTCGACCAGGAGGTTATGGGGCGTCTCATCCGGTTCGTATCGGCGCATGAGGTCGGCCACACACTGGGCCTTGCCCATAACTTTGGTGCCAGCTATGCCTACCCGGTTGACTCGCTTCGCTCTGCCACCTTCACGCGGCAGTTCGGCACCGCGCCGTCCATCATGGATTACGCGCGGTTCAACTACGTCGCGCAGCCGGGGGACGAGGGGGTCTCGTTCATGCCCAATATCGGTCCGTACGACAAATGGGCGATCAAGTGGGGATACAGTCCCTTGCCGGAGGCAAGCTCTCCAGAGGAAGCGCGGGATATTCTGAACGGATGGGTTGTTGAGCGCGCCGGAGACCCGCTCTATTTCTACGGTCGCCAGACCATCACGAAGCTCGATCCGCGTGCCCAGAACGAGGACCTGGGCGATGATGCCGTGAAGGCGAGCGCCTACGGTATTGCCAATCTGAAACGGACTGTTTCCAACCTGGTTGCCTGGACCGGCGAAGCGGGCCGGAATTACGATGAACTGGAGGAGCTCTACGGAGAAGTGCTCATTCAGTGGAATCGCTATCTCGGTCACGTCGCGAAAAACGTCGGCGGTGTCTACGAAAACTATAAGACGTATGATCAGGAAGGTGTCGTATACGAGACCGTACCGGCAGCCAAACAGCGCGCTGCCGTGGCATTTCTTGCAGAGAACGCTTTTCAGACACCGGGGTGGTTGCTGGAGCCTGCCGTTCTGGACCGCATCGAGCACAGTGGTGCGATGAATCGTCTGCGCCAGTATCAGGTAGGCGTCCTGAACAGCCTGCTCGATCCCCAGGTGCTTGCCCGTCTCATCGAGTTCGATGCTCGTGGAGATGCGGAAGCCTATGCTCCGGTAGAGTTGCTGAGTGATGTGCGCGGCGCGGTCTGGACTGAGCTGGAGCGCGGCGGCGAAATCGACCCATATCGACGCAATCTCCAGCGGGGTTACCTGGAGCGGCTGGAGTTCCTTATGACGGATGACTCGCCCCCTGGGCAGTCCAATGCGTATATGGATATTACGCCGGTAGATGTCAGCCAGTCGGATATTCGCGCCTATGTTCGTGGTGAGTTGACCGCGCTAGACCGCGCAGTGAGACAGGCGCTCCGGCGCACGAATGATCGTGCAACGCGCCTGCACCTAGAAGATGTGCTCGTCCGGATCGAGAATATTCTCGATCCGAAGAAATAACGGCAGACATTATCGGGAAGGGGGATGAGTTACCATCCCCCTTCCTATTTTTGCATCGGAGAGGATGCTATTGACCAGATGTGTGAGACAGAACAGTTGCAGGCAAACCATTCGTTATCTTCGCAAATTCCGTTTACTACAGCCGTCGCGAATGGTACACGTGATGCTGTGCCGTGATGACGCACCATACGTGCGGCACCAGGTCGCGCTGAGATTCGTAGACCACAGTCTAAACGGCAGGATCACCCGACATGAAAACAGCGCAACCGTGTGCCATCTGTGCCATCAACATCGATGGCTGTAGCTGATCGCTGAGAGCCAACGTCTATGTCCGACGACCCAAAACCCAATCGTTTCACTGTCAGCCTGGACCTCACTAGCCGAGCGCAGAAGGAGAGGAGTCAGAAACAGGCTATGGCATCTTTCACGGAACCGGAGTCGCCGCTTCCAGAGGCTACACCGCGGACGCTTCCGGTGAGGGTCAAAGCGGCCTTGAAAGCTGCGGGCTGGAAAGATCTCATGCCTGTTCAGGCCAAGTCTATTCCTTATATCCTTGCCGGGCGGGATCTCATCGTTCAGTCGCGGACCGGGTCCGGTAAAACGGGTGCGTTCACGCTTCCACTCTTCGAACTGATCGATTACGATAAAAAGGCTCCGCAGGCGCTCATCCTCACGCCAACGCGCGAACTGGCCAAGCAGATCTATGAGGAATTCGAACGCATGAGGCAGGGGCCGAAGGGAGCGGATCAACTTCAAGGTGTCCTCGTCTACGGCGGGGTGAAATACGGGCCGCAGACGAAGGCGTTGAAAGAGGGTGCCCAGGTGCTCATCGGAACGCCGGGTCGTATCCTGGATCTTCTGGAGCGCCGGACCTTCACACTGGATGCCCTCAAGGTGCTCGTGCTGGATGAGGCGGACGAGATGCTGTCAATGGGATTCTATCCCGCGATGCAGCAACTCCGCCGCTACCTCCCGAAGCAGCGGCAGTCCTATATGTTCAGCGCGACCATGCCGCCTCGGGTCCGTTCACTTGCCAGCCAGTTCCTCAATCAGCCGGGCTTCCTCTCCCTTAGTGTAGGTCAGGAGAGCGTGGAGGCGATCTCTTATCGCTACTACGTCGTGGACGGGATGGACAAAGACCGGGCGCTTGCCCGTCTCATCGAGCTGGAAAACCCGGATTCTGCCATCGTCTTCGCCAACATGAAGCGGGACGTGGAGTATCTGACCAAGTTTTTGCAGAACTACGGCTATGATGCGGCGGAAATCTCCGGTGATCTTGCGCAGAAGGACAGGGAGAAGGTCATGGACCGCATTCGCCAGGGCAAGCTCCGCTTCCTGGTTGCCACCGATGTGGCGGCTCGCGGCATCGACATTTCCGACCTCAGCCACGTTTTCATGTACGACGTGCCGCAGGACCCCGAGTACTTCATCCACCGCTCGGGTCGCACAGCGCGCGCCGGGAAGAGTGGTACCGCTATCATTCTCGTTACCCGTAATGACGAGACCCAATTACAGCGTATAGCTGCCAGATACGATATAATGCTGGAAAAGAAGCCTCTCCCGGCGCAGGAAGAAGTCGAAGCGCGTGTTTCCGAACGCATGACGGAAGTGCTCGAAGAGCTCATGCGCGAGCGGAGCAATCTGCAAAAAGAACGCCTGCGGCGTTTTCTCCCGCTAGTACACGATCTGGCCGCTGAGGAACCCGAACTGCTCGCCATGCTCGTGGATATCCTCTACCACGAACGCCTCCATGCTCCCGAACCGACTCCGGTGGACCAGCAGCCTGCCTCTGCGCCTGAACGCATCAAAAAAGAAGGTCGGAGGGACGGCGGTGGACGAGGACGTGGGCGGAGCCGCAAACCACGCCGGAAGGAGGACTAGAAGTGTGGCCGCCCCTTGTCCAACGCTGTAGGATACCGTTGTATCGTCCTTGCTATGGAAAGGCCGGTTGAGTTGTGATGCTCTTTTATGAACACGTTTCGCCAATCAGTGCAAGGGTTCATCTCGTACCTCTGTGCATCCCGCATCTTGCTATGAACAAGCTCATCGTCTTCGTGTGTATCCTGCTCGCCGTGTCTGTTATAGGATGTCAAGGTATGGAAACTGAGCAGATGGCTAATACATCTACCGAGGATCGGGTCCTTGTGGAGAAATACACGACGGTGCGCCTGACTACGGACCTGTCCGTTCTCTCAGCGAAGGAGCGGCAGATGATTCCGCTCCTCATCGAGGCCGCTCAGGCGATGGATGAGATCTTTCAGGTCCAGGCTTACGGCAATCTCGACTCACTCATCGCGGCCGTACCCGATCCCGGGTTACAGGCATTCATACGGATAAACTACGGCCCATGGGATCGGCTGGAAGACAATGCGCCGTTCATCGAGGGCGTTGATCCGAAGCCCGAAGGCGCGAACTTCTATCCGAAGGATATGACAAAGGAGGAGTTCGAGGCTGCTGCCGCGCAGAACTCTGCTCTCAAGAGCCTCTATACGATGGTTCGCCGGGACGCGAATGGCAACCTTGTCGCCATTCCCTACCATGAGTTTTTCGCCAAACAGATGCAGTTGGCGAGTGATAAGCTGCGCCAGGCAGCCGAGCTTGCCGAGGATCCTGGCCTTCGTCGCTATCTCGAGCTTCGTGCGGATGCGCTCGTGACGAGCAACTATCAGCCGAGCGACCTGGCCTGGATGGATATGAAGAACAACACGATCGAAGTAGTGATCGGCCCGATCGAGAACTACGAAGATCAACTCTACGGCTACAAAGCTGCCGCGGAGGCGTTCATCCTCATCAAGGATCTCGACTGGAGCCGGCGTCTGGCCCGCTACGCCGAGCTGCTTCCCATGCTTCAGGAAGGGCTCCCCGTTCCGGCCGAGTACAAACGCGAGACGCCTGGTACGGATTCAGATCTTGGCGCGTACGACGCCCTTTACTACGCGGGCGATGCGAATGCAGGGTCGAAGACCATTGCCATCAACCTGCCCAACGACGAGGAAGTGCAGCTTCGGAAAGGCACCCGGCGGCTGCAACTCAAGAACGCCATGCAGGCGAAGTTCGACAAGATCCTCGTCCCCATATCCAACGTGCTCATTGCCGAAGATCAACGCGACCTCGTCACGTTCGATGCCTTTTTCGACAACACCATGTTCCACGAAGTGGCGCACGGTCTCGGGATCAAAAACACCATCACCGGGAAGGGTACCGTGCGCGAGGCATTGCGGGAGCATTATTCCGCGCTCGAAGAAGGCAAAGCGGACATCCTGGGGCTCTACATGATCAGGGAATTGGTGGAAGCCGGGGAACTGGACGCCGACGTTCGAGAGAACTACACCACGTTCCTGGCGGGGATCTTCCGCTCTGTTCGATTTGGGGCCGCAAGCGCCCACGGGCGCGCCAATATGATCCGGTTCAATTTCTTCAAGGAGCGGAATGCCTTCACGCGTGACACGGAGACCGGTACCTATCGCGTCAATCCTGAGCAGTTTGAGCGGGCCGTGAACGAGCTTTCCGAGACGATCCTCCGCCTGCAGGGCGATGGAGACTACGCAGCCGTTGCTGCCTTCGTCGATACATACGGTACGATGGATGCCCAACTCCAGGCTGATCTCGACCGTCTCGCTACGGAGGGCATCCCCGTGGATATCGTATTCGAGCAGGGGCTGTCAGTACTGGGTTAAGCCTTCGATCAGGCAAAGCGAACGCTACCGGAAGGACTCGAGGCCGAATTACGAGGATAGAAAACATTCACCGCTGTTCATTCCAGCGAAAATTATAGTTTCCTGGTCAGAGGTCGATTTTTTATGAAGCAATCGCCTACATTCCGGCGATTGCTTCATTGCGTCCTCGTAGTTCTCTTGCTGACATGCACAATATTTCCAGAGAGTTTATCGTCCGGTGGGCTGAAGCAGAAGATGGCCCCGTACCAGGGACTGTCGATACCATATGCCCCTTTTGCGGTTTGCCGATGGCGTTTGTGTTGGCGAGCTGGTCTAGTGCCGAGCAGGTCAGTACTCGTTATGCCAGGTCGCGCTGCGTGAATTGTGGCAAAGAGCCCAGTTTCTTCTGGGTGGGCAACCCCGACGATACGGATGACGCAGCCAGCCTGTACATTCACCCCGCACCGAGCATGAACCGCCGCCCCATTGAGGGCATTGAGGACAGCAAGGAGTTCGAGATGGCGCTACGCAGAGCGTATGCCTCTGCCATCAACATGTACAATGCACGGGAGTGGACCGGCACAGTAGTCGTGGTGCGGCGGACCCTGGAGGACATCGCCAAGATGCTGGTGCCGCCGGATGTGCAGAAACTCCACTTATCCAAGCAGATCGAGGCGCTTCGCAAAAGCAAAGACTTTGCAGAGCCCATCGCCATGCTCGCTGATGGCTTGAGGAGGAGTGGTAACCTGGGGCCGTACTTTGACCTGGAGAAGGAGCCGGATCGCGAAATCGCCACCTTGGTGCTGGACTTGCTCACGCATCTCGTACAGTACGTATTTGCGATTCCTGCCCGTGTGCAAAAGCTCCACCGCGCAATCGACCAGATCCCGGCACGGGAAAAGGCCGGCATAGCGGCGTAAGAATTGGCGGAATCGTAAGATTTCCGGCTCGTCACACAGGCTGAGATTTGCCGGGAAGGTAAGACGAGTATATTCAAATGTCCGTGTAGTCTACCGCACTGACCATAGTGTGGTAGACTACTTTGTTATTGCACGGACATAAAAACGGTTATCACGCTGGCGCGTGTTCTCAAGATTGGGGCACCGACTTTCGGCGTCCGTTTCTGTTGAATCGCGTCCTGACCTGAACCAGGCCGTCGCCGAATGGCTTCATGAAAGTGGCCGTACTCATCAATCCCCGCAGCGGTACGGCTTCTCGGATCAACCTGAAAGAGGATTCTATCCAAGCGGCCTTTCGGCAGGCCGAGATAGAGGCCGATGTACAGATCGTGGACCGGCGGCACTTGAAGGAGGCCCTGCGAGTAGCGGCAGATTCAGGTGTAGAGGCGGTCGTTGTAGGAGGCGGGGATGGTACGATCAACACGGCGGCCGGTATACTGGCGGGGGGCGATATGCCGCTTGGCATTCTCCCACTGGGTACGTCCAACCACTTTGCAAGAGATCTCGGTATTCCGCGTACCACGGAGGGCGCCATACGCGTTATTGCGCAGGGTAAAGTACGGAGAATCGGTCTGGGGGAGGTCAATGGCCATGTTTTCGTGAACAACTCCGTGATTGGATTCTATCCGCATGTGGTCAAGGTTCGCCGCGCCATACGCAAGCGGTTTCCTATGGATAAGCGCATCGCACGCGTGCTGGCAGGCATTGCTAGCATTCCCCATTTCCAGCGATTGCATGTTCATCTGGACGTGGAAGGAGAAACGCACTCACGCGTCAGTCCACTCATCTTCATCGGCACCAATCCATACCGGATGAAAGGCCTTGGCTTTGGTGCTCCCATGCGAGCGGAACGTGGCGACCTCTTCATCTACCTCGTTCGATCCGGTAGTCGTACGGGCCTGCTGAGGCTTCTGGCTCGGGGACTTGTGCGAGACGTTAGCACGAGCGGGGAAGTAGAGCAATGGATCGCTCCCACCCTCAAGATCGATGTAGAGCAAGATTCGATCTCTGTATTCACAGACGGGGAGCTATTTACCCTTACCCCACCATTATACTATCGCAGCTTTCCCAGTGCATTGCCCGTACTCGTGCCGTGAGAGCTATACGCAGTATGGGTATTCCTTGGCATGAAGCGCAAGTCATACGAACCTTCCGGGCCTATGCGATGCGGATGCTGCTGCCACGCTCTCCGTATCGGGCAAACGTGAGCGTTTCACCTGCGTCAAGTGCTGCACGAATGGCATCTATATTTGCCTTGTGCCGTACTTCTGTGACACGGTAGGGCTCCGGCAGTTCTTCGGGATTCACATCCAGGATTAAGGGGAGGAGGCCGCCGTTCCGCGCATGTGAAATGCGGAACCGCTCTGTCTCGATACTCTGAATGTTATGCTGGATGAAGTGTTGCCGCAGGCGTTCTTTAAGGAAGGCGGCCTGCTCTGCATCCTGCTTGGCGCGTTCTGCCAGGCGGCGTGCTTCTGCCTTTCGTACTTCCGCGCGAAGTTCGAGCTCGCGGATGAGTGCAGCATAGTTGTCGAGTTTCTCCCGCTGACGTGCACATGCATCCAACCATTCATCTACAAGGCTTCCGGCAGTGTCGACATCTCCGCCCAGTTGCTCCAGCTGTGCCTCCAGTGTTAATAGCTCGTTGGAAATATCCAGCAGTGTTGCCATGTCGTACTTCGTTTCATGGTGCCCCTGTGCGCCGGCCAATCCAGCAGGGAGAGGTAGATCACCATGGTAAAATAGCCGGGCAGAAGGTGGCTGTGAAGTAAGTCAGTCAGGAGGAGAATTTACGCGTTTACTCAGGCCGAATATTTCCGGAATCCGACACGTGACTTAGGGATACTTTCCCGTTTTGAGATGTCTGCTATCCGGAGTAAACAGATAGGGGATGATGTACACCCCGGGCAGCCTGAAGAACACGGGTGTGCCCGTCGGATGATCGTATCTCACTTCAAAAGTATCGGCCGTGCCTGACGAGTATATAGTGTAAGGGTGACCAGTGGTCCTTTCTTCGAATCGGGCAGCCTTGCTTTCGAAGCAGGGATGCATCGGCAGGCAGGGGTTGGAAATCCCCTATAGTACTCGGTCTCAGTGAGGTTCGGGGCACACCGGAGTTGTTTGCTTCCATCCGTTCCGGAATCGTGCGACAACACCGCTCTGGTAATGGGCGACTTGACTGCCGGAGCATTTCTCCCCGCTATACACGCCTCAATGTAAAGTTTCTGGTACGACATGCCGGATCGGCCCTCTTGCGGCCACCGAATGCTCTCCGTGTCCCATCTTTACGAGGCTAAATTGCTGGTATGGCATAGGGGTAAGACCAGATGCTGTTATGCGGTTAGCTGGCCGTGCTAGTAGCCTGAAGCAGCAAAGCGGTATGGCGATTTCTGGCCGGCAGTGTGTGGAGGACACTTCCGGCAAACAATGGGGAGATTATGGTTCGGGAAGATGAACTGCGCGAAGCAGAGCTGGAAGGTGTTCCCTGTCTTGCTCTTGCCTGGACGAATGTGGTGAAGCTGGATGTAATCGCTAGCGGGAAAGCCGCCCCGGTCGAAGGCGTCCGCACGTGGCGCGGAATGGCTGTCGTGAAGAATGTGAACAGCCAGACCGTCTCGAACTGGTTCAACCGGATTATCAACTATTCCGGCTGGCTCCGGCGGGGTGACGAGGAGGAGCGGATTGTGGCGCCGGTCTTCGTCACCTCATTCAGGAGGACCCATGCTGGCGGATCGCGCAGCGGACCGGAAAGTGACATATGGTCAACCTTCTATATCGAGTTTACCGGAGCGGGTAACATCTAACCACGCATTGCATGGCTGCATCGTACAGGACCAACTCTACACGCTCGATAAACACGTATTGTCTGGAATCGGCCACATGCAAAACGATTGGGTTCTTCTCGTCTCCCCGGACAATAGTGCGCTTGAAACGGAACTAGGAGCCCTCACGGGGGCGGGCTTTGCTGGAGGGTGTATCGATATGGTCAACGTGGAGGATGCGACCCGTCGCCTGCTTGGACGTGAGGGATTTGAACACTACAAGCGCCCCGGCCTTGTCATCATGGACTCCAGTCGCGCATCGGGAGAAGCCCGCAACCGGCTACGACATTTCGTTACGGATCTCAAGATGGATGAGGATTGGCGCCGAATTCCCGTGTTGCTACTGATTCCTGAGAAGGAGCCGGAGGAGGTTAATGCCTGGTACAGGATAGGCGTGAATACCTGCGCTGTCCGCCCGAGCACATACACTGCGGCGGTCGAGTTCTACCGGAGTGTGAAGACGTTCTGGCAGGAGTGGGTACTACTACCTGAGGATGGCTGATCGTAGCGATTTACCCGGTGATATCCTTGTATTTCCAAGAAAAGAAAAAGCCGCGAAGGACATAGTTTCGCGGCTTTTCGTAGTGGGCGGTGAGGGATTCGAACCCCCGACCTTCTGGGTGTAAACCAGACGCTCTGAACCGACTGAGCTAACCGCCCCCTCTGTGCGTATCGCCGAACAGCGGAATACTGATCCTGTAGCGGGCTTCAACCAGCAAACAGATCGACGCTTGTACGATGCGTTGTGTTTATGGTTCGTGCAACATGTTCAACTTGCCGTGAAGATAGGGAGGTAGGCGTTCGTTCACAAGGAAGCGAGTTCACGTACTCGGCAGGGAGACAACGCAGACCCGGTTCTGAAAAGGTATGTGACGGTGGGGTTGTTCCCATCCATCTCGGGTTTCAGAGGCGGAGGGGAAGCGCAAACCCAGAGCTGGCAGAACGTGTGGTTTTTTAAAGGATGGATATCGTCCTCTGCTCATCATCAACAATGTATGACTCTATCTGCCAGCTCCATCTAACAGGTTGGTCTTGTCTCGAAGAAAGGGGGGAAGGCTTCGGCTGCAGGCGACCTGAATGGCCGGTAATACATAGCAGCAGATCCTGAGGTCTGATCAGGATCTGCTGCTATTACAGAGGAGGGGACTTCTGAACGCTACGGACTAATGCAACGAGCCTGTAACCAACCTGACATTGTTTCGGGGTCTGGAGGCAGTCTGGCTTGCCTCTATGAGTAGCATTGGATTCGCAGTTATAATGCCTCCCGCACTCACGTTTGAGCTTAGAACCTTCCACTTCCGAGAAGCATCACCTTCTCCCTATGATGCGGGATATTCTTCAGTCCGTTCCGGGTATCGATAATCACGTTGGCATGCTCCGCTATCAGGCTGTAGGGGAACGCGCTATGGTCTGTGATAATGGCGGTCACATCATGTTGCCGAAGTACCTCTTCCGTGAGCGGAACTGATTGCAATTCCATTGCTCCCTGCTGCGTAGGAATGACGAGATCTGGTACATAGGGATCGCTGTAGCTGATATGCCTGATGCCTTTGGTCCACAATTGTTCGATCACTTTGAGCGCCGGCGAATGGCGGGTGTCATTCACGTCTTTCTTGAAAGCGACACCCAGCACCAAGACCTTTGCATCTGGCAGACGCACGGGTTGTGTGGCGATTGCCCGGACAATGGCATCGGTTACATAGAAGGGCATCTCCTCATTTGTGCGGGCTGACAGCGTGATGAAACTCGTCTCGAAATCGTACTCACGCGCAAGCCACGAGAGATAATAGGGATCGATAGGGATGCAGTGCCCACCCAGCCCGGGTCCGGGGTAAAAGGGCATGAATCCGAAGGGTTTGGTTGCTGCTGCGTCTACGACCTCCCATAAAGAAACGCCACTCATGCGATCGCAGAGACGCGCCATCTCATTTACGAGTGCGATATTGACCGAGCGGAAGATGTTTTCCAGAAGTTTCTCCATCTCTGCTACTTTCGGGCTCGAGACGGTGTGAACGTGCTCGACGATCTGCTGTAAGGCGAAACTTGCCACTTCGGTGCATGCTCTGGTAACACCTCCAACGACCACCGGCGTGTTTTCTGTTGTAAAGCGCTTATTCCCTGGATCAATGCGTTCGGGACTGAAGGCAAGAAAGTAGTCCCGGCCAAGCAGGAGCCCTTGCCTGGCGGCAGCTTCTTCCAGGATGGGCTGTACGAGCCCCTCGGTCGTGTTCGGGTATGTAGTGCTCTTGAGTATGATCAGCTGTCCCGGCCGCAAGTGCTCGGCTATGGAACGTGCTGCATGGGAGATGTATGTCGTATCGGGATCCTTGTGCGGAGTTACCGGAGTCGGTACACAGATGAAGATCACGTCAGCCACGCCGATCGAGGAGAAGTCGGACTGCGCCTCGAAGCGCTCTGCTTCAATCGCCTCTCTCAGTGTTTCGTCGGAGACATCTTCGATGTAGCTCTTCATGCCGATCAGATGAGCCACTCGATCTTTGCTCAGGTCAATGCCGAGGGTACGAAATTCCTGTGTTGCGTAGGCCAGGGCGAGCGGAAGGCCTACGTAGCCGAGCCCTACTACTCCAATGATCGCTTCTCTGGATTTGAGTGCTCGTTCCAGGTTGCGCAGGGCGTCTGCAGGATGATCCAGCACAGCTATTTCGGTCGTGTCGTTTTCCACGAATGTGCCGTTCGGAATAGTCGTAACTATGCCGTTTGAGGGGTGCATGTCATGCATGGCGACATTATGATCTAAAAGTTGGCGTTGCGCTCGCACCAGATCCGGCACAGACTGCTCACTGGCTCCGGGCTCGCTTGATGAGAATCTTGTACAGGATGCTAAACAGGTACCGCATGTCTGTTGTGAACGGGTGCTTCTCGTAGGCCTCTAAGTACCGTGCCTCAGAGGCCAGAATGGCGTCGAAGCCCTCGGGGAGATCCGCATAAAAAGGGGGTAGGAGTCCGGGTTTGCAGCCCAGTCTCTTCTTCAGGAGTTCCTCGGGATACAAGCTCAGATAATGCTCGCTGAGCGGGCGCACGCCTACGAGTTTGATGTCCCCCTTGAGCCAGTTCAGTACCATCGGGAGTTCATCGATCCATAGTCTGCGCAGGTACCTCCCCCAGGTTGCAATCCTGAAATCATCTTTGAATTTGCCGTTTGGCTGCAGGTTGTTTTTCGAATGGATATAGGCCTGCAGATACTCGGCGTACGGGTGCATCGTGCGTAGCTTGTAGATGTATACCGGACGCCCGCCCTGGCCGACCCGCCGCATCCGAAAAACGATTCCATAAGATGGCGTACCCTCTAATCTCGAATGCCTGGCTTTTCGCACGGTGAAATACAATTCCTCACCAAACTCGCGGTAGTCCACGATTTCGAAACCGCAGTAAACCAGTCTTCCGAGTACCTCTACTTCCGAAATGGCCCAGTTGCGTCCCCCGGTCAAGAACAGGTAGAAGTTGTGGGTCAGCTTTACCTTGGGAAGGACTCGCTTTACGATGAAAAGGAGCACGTAGTAGGGCCACGAGAACCAGATCGGGTACTTCCGCAAAACTCGCCGTTTTAGCTGGGCTACGGTTTGCATGCATCCCGTGTAGAGGCCGCCCGGCAACAATTTCTGGTTGACCGCTGCAAAAAAGTTGTTGAGTTGCGGGATGTTGTTTACCCTGGCCAGATTAATGATTTCACGTACCTGGCCGTCAGGCAAGGCCTCGATGTCACGCTGGTCAGTGGTGGCCAGGAAATAGGTCTGCCCGGTCTGTTCCGAAGCCGTTGTGTAGTCGCCAATGGCGACCTGGGGAGGATTCAGGTCGAGATCGACCTGAAGGGTTGGGTGCTGTGCTACTTCGACCATGAGTTTGGGTGAGTTGTAGGTGAAGTAGAGGACTGCATTGGGGGTGTGACACCTCGCGCTGCAAGTCAGTATGGAGACATGGCAGCGTCACAGCTTGCGGCGGAATCAGCTAGAAAGATGAACCGCCTGAACGCGCTGAGCCGGAGTGAGCCCGTATGCCAGTACGGAGCGACATTGCGGGACACCGCGCTCCATCGCACGTAACTCTCGATACGGCGGGATCCCTGCCCGGCGGGTGTTCATGACCACCTACCTGGGGCCGGAAGGCCCTGGAGGGTGGAGAAATGGTCAGCCGGAATGGGCGAAATCCTTCGAGAACAGAATTGTTGTATCGATACAGCCTACTCTGTGGTATCGGTGTTGTTAGCGAACTGAGCGTGCTATTAATGCGCCTGGGATATGTATATGCGTCAGGTGGTTGCGCTACTGACACATAACCTGAAGGACCTTATCCATAGCCCGAGTCTCCCCTTCACAGAACTGGTCCGACGTGTAGGATGCAGGCAGATGCCCGGGCACACGACAGCAGACGGTCGTGAACGTAGTTCCGGGTAGTTCAGACGGGCGTTATCGTGCGAGAGAGGTAAGCCACCGACCTCGGTGTGGCAATCACATCCGGGGTATGTCGAGTCGGAATCCGGTGGCTCTAGTGGGTTCCCGACAGTTGGAGCGGTTGCTCGCTTCTGCGCTCAAACCACGCTAATGTTTGCCGTAGTCCTTCGCGCAGATCAATTTCTGGTTCGTAACCGAACGCTTCTCTTGCAGCCGTGATGTCGGCCTGGGAGTCGCGTACATCACCGGATCGGGCTTCGATGTAGACAGGCGAGACATCCGAGCCGGTCAGTTCCTTGATTTCCCGCAGCAGGGAGTTGATACTAATTCGATTTCCGCAGCCAATATTGAAGATGCAGCCGGAGACACGTTCCGCGGCGGCTGTGGCCGCTGCCAGATTGGCACGCACCACGTTTTGGACATAGGTAAAATCTCTTGTCTGCTCTCCATCGCCGTATACAACAGGCGGCTTTCCTTGCCGAAAAGCGGCCATGAACTTGGGAATGGCGGCGGCATATGCAGAGTCAGGCCGCTGCCTCGGTCCGAACACGTTGAAGTACCGGAGGGCGACGGTTTCCAGGCCGTAGACCTCATTGAAGACGCGGCAGTAGAGCTCGCCCACATGCTTGCTGATAGCGTAGGGTGAGAGGGGCCACGCTTTCATGGTTTCCACTTTGGGAAGGATCTCGGTGTTACCGTAAACCGATGAGGAGGCGGCGTAGACGACGCGGCGGACGCCGGCATCTCGGGCCGCCAATAGCACGCTCAATGTACCATTGACGTTATAGTCGTTCGAGGTCCAGGGGTCGTCAATGGATCGCGGCACGGAAGGTAATGCGGCCTGGTGGAATACGAAGTCTGCTCCCTGAAGCAACTCGGTCATCAACACGCGATCGCGGACATCACCCTTCACGAAGGTGATTTGATTCGGGGAGGGCTCGTTTTCAGATTCCGAATACTCGGGCAATAAGTTTTCGGTGGATCCGGTCGAGAGATTGTCGATGACAGTCACCTCGTGTCCCTGGTGGCACAGGTAATGTGCCAGGTTTGAACCAATGAATCCGGCTCCACCGGTTATGACCGATTTAGGCATGGTATCGAGAATGCTTATAGTGTTGGTCCAGACCTGCCAGGGGCTCCCACTCCTTCGAATGAGTAATCGTGAGCAGGAAAGGCGGACGCACTATTGAAAATGGGGATGAGGTTACATGCTGTGGTTAGCCACGTGAAGGGGCAGAATCGTTCAGGGTAAAGCGAGAACGTGCCCTTCTCTTCAGCGCGCTTTGTACATGAAGGCATTTCTCGCCGCCGATTCGCGCGATGCCGTATCGCTACGGACACATCAGATGCTTATGATCCGCTTCCAGGCATTTGAGAGCAGGCCCAGAACGCACGATGAGCAGGCAATTGGCCGTAGTTTCCGGGTCAGGAGGCGTGCGGTTTTCTACGTTGCGGAATTTTCAGGCCGGATCTGTTCTGGTTACCTGGCTGATGAATCAAGGTAATGACGGCTTCAAATCCGCGTATGAGCGGCCGGTGCCGGCGTTGTACAGCCATGCCAACTCTTCATCACTCAGATAGGCCTGCCACAGGGATTGCTCATCCAGAAGTATGGAAGCACCGTTTCCTTGAATGCGTGCTTCCCGTGCCGTGGGGCCGACGAGGGGGGTGGCGAACGTATCAGATTCGGCTATGTTCGTATCGACAAGCAACTGAGCCGTATTTGTTTGTGCCTGATACCGCAGCGTTACCATCTGCCATGTATCAAGCTCGAAGTCATCGCTGTTTATGAGGTATTCTGCGCTGGCTTCTGTTCTCGTTATAAGTACATAATCCGGGTTGCCAAGCCGGGCTTGTATTCTCACGTTCGCTGGACCTCCACCTGTTCTCCATAGATAAGGATCCCCTGAAGCCCCGGAGGGGATGTACACCCAGGTGACAACGGTAAAGTCCTTCGTCACATCCAGTGGAAATGAGGGCGCATTGCTAGCTGTTCTGAAATGGCCCTTTCCCAACTCCACCGCGTTTCCTACGAGCCCCGCGGCGGCACCATTAGCTGGAGCAACAATATTGCTATAATGGTGCGAGCCATGCGCGTCCATGCGAACGCTCGAGGAGTCCGGCTCCTCCATAGAGTACCACGCTAGCAGCTTTGTCGTATCAGGTCTGCCGTCTACGGCCGTGTTATTGGAGGCGGGCTGGGCTGTGCTACCGGTATAGCGCTTTGCTACCTCACTGTTCCAGAATACCCCCGTCCCGATCACTACGAGCACGCAGAGGAATGCCAGTCCTCCGATGGGCTTTTTCATCCATCCCGGGGTGACGCGGGTGTTAGTAGTCGATTTGCGCATGATCTCTCCTCAGTGCGTGGTTTCATGATCGTATCAGAGAATTGGTCTGCCCCGGAGGGAATCTCCACCATGGAAGCGCCGAACCGGGCAATGGGGCCTCCATATACCTGACCAGTATTTCCGCAATTCGATCCGCTGCACGCCCATCCCAGAATGGTGGAATGTTCCCCTGCTTCCACTGGCCGGTTAGAGCGGTTATTACGGTGCGCTCGACGAGATCGACGTCGAGCGGCAGTAGAACATTTGTTCCGACCTCCACCGTCACGGGGCGTTCCGTAGTATCACGCAGTGTGATGCAGGGAATTTCGAGGAATGTGGTTTCCTCCTGTACGCCGCCGCTATCGGTAACGATGACGCCAGCTTGCATCATCAGATTCAGGAACTCGAGGTACCCGACAGGCTCCGTGAGATAGAGTGTTTTGATTGTATCGAGACGATCAAACAACCCCGATCGTTTGAGACGTTCGCGCGTACGTGGGTGGAGCGGGAAAACCACAGGATGCTTTGTTGCCAGCCTCTGCAGCAACTCTGCAATCAATGCAAGGTGCTCCGGAACGTCCACGTTTGCGGGGCGGTGCATCGTCATCAGAATGTATTCTCGGGGATGCAGTCCCAGGTGTTCCATCGCTTCGGTGCTGGCCGCCTTCTCCTTGAAGCGTACCAGCGAATCGATCATCACATTACCCGTGAAGAATACCTTCTCTTCTGCGATGCCTTCTTGGCGCAGGTTGTACAGGCCGGTTTCCTCTGATACGAAGAGGAGGTCGGAGATGGCGTCCGTTATGAGGCGGTTGATTTCCTCCGGCATCGTGCGATCGCCGCTGCGCAATCCGGCCTCCACGTGTGCGACCGGGATGCCGAGTTTTGCGCAGACCAGAGCGCAGGCCAAGGTTGAGTTCACGTCGCCTACGACGACTACAACGTCCGGCCGATTCTTGAGCACCTCTCGCTCGAAGGCCATCATGATGCGGGCAGTCTGCTCGGCGTGTGATCCGCTGCCAATGCCCAGATAAACGTCCGGTTCTGGCAATTCGAGTTGCCGGAAGAACACATCACTCATCCTGGCATCGTAGTGCTGCCCGGTGTGCAGGATACGCGAATGAATCTCGGGGACCCTGGAGAATGCCGCATGTAGCGCTCCTACTTTGATGAAATTCGGCCGGGCTCCTGCGACACTCAAAACCCGAATCATATCCATTCAGCTCTCCATTGCGCGGGATGCGGCGACTGATGAAATCAGCTGCTTTACGGCGGTTGATTCGTCCGCTTATCTCTTGCTCAGACGTAGCCAACCTGGCGGCGTATCTCACCACAAATCCTTTCGAAGGCCTGCTTTCGAGCGTCCGGCCACTTGCTGTAGGGCGGCAGCTGATCCGCTACGTAGTTCTTATGGTTCAGCTTGGCATGGAGGTAGCGGATCAGCTTTGAGCGAGTCCTATTAACCCGAACCTCTTTCTTTGCCTGCCACTCGTCTTTAGAGAGTTTCAGACCCATTGGTCCGAGGAAGCGCGTTTCAAGGTAATCGTAGTCACTGAGCAATCGCTCAAAGAGAAGCAGCTCAGTGCCGTCTTCTATCAGGCGCTTCGTCGTATCGACCCAGGTCCAGCACGTGCGCTCGAATTTGTCGGCATCCAGAAGCCACCTGCCATCCTCCGCAGTGATCGGCAAAGAGAAGGCAGCGCTTTCACCGCGGCGGAGATAAAGAGAGGGGATGGCGGTCCGTGGATCACGTACGAGATGGAATACTGCGCATCCCTCGAAGACTTTCCTGAGTGCCGGTACGCTGTAGCGTAGATAGTTGTTGACGTCTATAAAGGTCGCATCTGCCGGGTGTGAGCTCTCGATAGCCGCCTTGCTCCGCTCAAGGAATGGTATGGTGTAATTGTCGTGACACACGTATCGGCTGACTACCGTCAGCCATTTGTCGTCAATGTATTCGTGGTGTGCCTTGACACCGGGTATGCCATGCAGGAGATTCGTAAACCATGTAGTACCAGAGCGCCCCATTCCAGTGACAAAGATATAGCGCATGCGCGTGTTGTTTGAATGAACGTTTAGTGGGTGTTAGGTAATGTTGACGCCGGTGGTAGCGTGAGGCATTTCCAGTCGTGGCTGTACGTATCAATCGCGAGACATCTTCTTGCCAGACATCGAGCCCAATCCGCGAGCTCCTCGCGTATGTTTTTGACGTGTGGTGTTCGAACGTGTGCAGGCAAGGGGAACGATATCGGGAGTCAGGTCGGTCTGTTTTTCGATGTACAACGTTTCCTTCCGGCTGATCGGGTACGCTGTTGCACGTTTCCAGAAACAGTGGAAGTAGCGTGCCTGGTGTTCGAGATTCCGGTTACAGATAGCGCGCTATCCATAACTGGTACAGATCTCGGTTGAGCCATGCTGACAACAGCTCTACGTCCGGGGCGTAGAGCTCGGCAAGGGACTGTTGCTTTTTCAAGCTCATCACCGGGTACTCGTCTCGCGGATTGAGTTTTCGCAACGTAGAGTCCAGTCCGATCGCCCTTAACGTCCGGTCGACTGTTCTTCCGGCCTGACCGCTCCTGGCTAGCTTCTTGGCCGTCCTTGCCATGACCCGGTTGACTCCGACGAATCTCGGTAGGGTTTTTTTGGCGTGATGCTTTACGTTCAGTGATGGGGGGGTGTATGTAGTGTCTACGCCCAGGAAATCGTAAATCTCTTTCACGTAGGATCTGGCATCCGTCTTCAGGTCCTCATATACCATGCACTTAACTCTAGCCGGGTCGAAGTATTCCAGGAAGCGACTGAGGTGGCTGAAATAGAGGCCTTCGTCGACGAGCCGGGTTCCTTTCCGAAGTTCTGCATCGATGTCCTTGTTTACGGCTCCAACTCGGGCAAGCATGCAGTAGTGCGAATAGGCACGTTCCACAGGGTTTCTGAATAGAAAGATCAGCTTCGCGTCCGGTAATGCCGAATAGATGCGACCGGCTGCTTCCGGGGTGACCATATACGAAGGGGATTTTTCCCCAACGGCGGTTTCCTTGCTGGCTTTGTCAAAGAAGCTTCTATACCAATCGAAACCACGATCATAGTACAGGCTAAAGAAATCCAGCTCTCCTTCTCCGGGTACGAAGATGTCGGGATGCTCTCCCAGGCAGGCTTGCAGCCAGGTCGTCCCTGCTTTAGCCGCCCCAACAACCAGAAAGTCAGGATTCCTCGTGTTTGCAGGTTTCATCGTTTAGTTTTCGGTTATGGCGCTTTAGAAGCGTGCAGGGGTAGGGGTGTCCACGGTGAAACGGACGCCCAATTACAGGTGAGTGGGGGCGTATGCGCACCGTCCAGTGATTGTTAGGAGTAATTCAGGGGGAAGTCCGGGATTCAGGTGTTTCAACTTCCCGGATGCTGGGTGGGACTGCGGTTAGAGCAGCCATCGCCTGAACCAAGCGATGAGGAAGTATGCGTTCCAGAGTGACGCGGTGTAGTTCGTGTTGCCTGACTTGAGCGCGCGTAATTGCTGCATCAAGCTCGCTTTTTCAAAGAGCCCGGTGTCGCTACAAAAAGCCGGAATGTTCTCTTCGAGGTACCCGATCATGATATCACCGGCCCATTCATTCATGGGAACACAGAATCCCTGTTTGCGGCGGTAGAGAACTTCGTTCGGAAGGATCTGCTCAAGTGATTTCTTGAGAATGGACTTGGGCTCTCCGCTGGCAACTTTCAGGTGGCCCGGCAGCGACAGCGCGAAATTTGCCAGGTTATGGTCGAGGAAGGGGACACGGAGTTCGATGGAGTGAGCCATGCCCAGCCGATCTGCGCGGTAGAGATAATAATCCGGTACGATGCTTTTCAGGCCCAGAAAGCACATCCAGTCTACGTCGTGCATCTGCCGGCCATGCTTCGGAATAGCCTCGAACAGTCGTTTGAAGTAGAGGATCTCCTGGTAGGAGTTGACCCGCTTCATGCGCTGCTGGTAGGAAGCGCTTAGGAAACTTCCTTTCGTCGATTCTTTGTAGCCTTTCGCTCCCCCCCAGAAGAATTCCTGCCCCAGAGCTGCCCGGTTCAGTATCTCATAGTATGGAGAACTCGTATCCAGAGTGCCATAGGCCCTGGCGGCCATACGCTTGAGTGGTGCGGGCACACGAGAAAGGAGCCTATAGTACGGATACCATCGGACGTACCGCATCCAACTTCTATATCCACTGAAGAGCTCGTCTGAGCCGTCGCCGGTGAGGACGACGATGGTTCCATTCTGGCGTGCAAGCTGCGAGATGAAGTAGATCGGAATCGAGGTGGCGTCGGCAAGCGGTTCGTCGTAGATATCGACGACGCGGGGTAGAAAGGTTCGGATATCTTCGGGTGTGACAATCTTCTCGTGATGGTCGGTGCCGAACCGGTCCGCAACGGCGCGAGCGTGCTCTAGCTCATCGTAGCCCGGTGCATCGCGGAAACCGATGGAGTACGTCTTGATTCGTTGATCGGTATGCTCGCACATGAGTGCCACGATGGCGCTCGAGTCTACACCGCCGCTCAGGAAGGCACCAACCGGCACGTCGCTGATCATCCGATACCGCACCGATCGACGCAGTTCGGAAAGCAATCGTGCCTCCAACTCCTCCCGGCTCCAGTCGTCGTAACTGGTATAGGTTACTTCCCAGAAGGGTTTGCAGGACATGATTCCCTGCCGGTTGACGGTCATCGTGTGACCGGGACGGACCTTGTAGATGCCCTTGAACATCGTTCGGGGCGGCATCACCTTGCTGAAGGTGAGAAAGTGGTAGAGGGCTTCCTCGTCGAGCTCGGCTCGTACCCAGGGCAATTGCAGGAGTGCTTTGATCTCCGAGGAAAAGGCAAAGATGCCCTGCTGGTACGTGTAGTAGAGGGGTTTAATTCCGATCCGATCTCGGGCCAGGAGTAGCTCTTCCCTCTCCGGATCCCACAGCGCCAGTGCGAACATTCCGTTCAACCTGTCCAGGAAGTGCCTCCCGTACTGCTCATACAGGTAGAGCAGCACTTCTGTGTCGGTCTCCGAGAAAAAGAACTGCCCGTTCAGTTCTCTTTTAAGCTCTTTAAAATTATAGATCTCGCCGTTGAATACGATCACCGGCCCCTGCTCTGAACACATGGGTTGGTGTCCGGCCGGCGATAGATCCAGGATGCTCAGCCGCTGATGGCCTAGGTAGAGACGGTGCCCCGGGTCACACCACACGCCCGTATCGTCCGGGCCGCGATGGGATATCGCCCGGTTCATCAGCTGGACAGCAGAAGCCGCCTCGCCAAAAAGAACATCATCAACGTTAAGCAGCCCGTTTATTCCGCACATGAGGTAAGGCTACTCCGAAGAGTGCAGGTGAGAGAATGCTCGCGTGGAGTTATGCGAGCGTCTCCTGAATGAATTGAACGACGTTCTTTGCGCGTGCCTCCCACGTGTACTGGAGTACATCTTTCCGCGCTTTCGATGCCAGGGATTCTGCCATTTCGGGGTTATCCAGCAATTCGCGCATGGCTTCAGCCAGCTGCTCGGCATCGGAAGGCTCAACGAGCAGGCCATTTTGCCTGTGTTGTATCACCTCACAGATACCCTCGAGCCGGGACGCGATCACCGGCCGTCCGGCGGCCATGTACTCGAACATCTTGAGTGGCATAGTATACCGGTCATAGGAGAGTGCACGTGTGGACGGAAGGACGAGTATATCTGCGCAGCGCTGGTATTTGTGCACCTCTCCCGGTGGCACGAAGTCCAGAAATTCGACACCAGAAAGGTGCTGAGGATCTGGTAGCTTCTTTCGCAGATCGTCATACAGCTTGCCGAGGAGCAGTAGCCGGACGTTGTCGCGGTGCTTGAGGCGGGTGAACGCTTCGATCAAAACATCCACACCCTTTGCTGCTCTGAGCCGGCCTGTGTAGACGATGAGTTTACAGTCGGTAGGCAAGCCCAGGCTTTTGCGAAGCGTAGTCCGATCCTCATGGCCATTCACTCCGTTCAGCGTAACGCCGTTGCGGGCGGTGCGAATGCGGTCAGAACGGATCACATTCGATTTCTTTAAGACATCCTGCCTCAGAGTCTCGGAGTTCGTAAGAGCTCCGCGGACATGCCTGAGGTAGTCCAGTTCATCCGGCAGATCATGGAGTTCGCAGAAAAAGCCGCGATAGTGCCTGGGGGCCAAGGTCGAAACCAGGGAGTGGAGCAGCTTCGACGCCTTAAGTGCGCGCGAGTAGACGATGAAATCGTCCTGCTGACGCCTACACTCGCTGATCAGCGTGTAGAGCCCGGCAAGAATGCGGTATCGTTTCCAGAGGAACTGGCTGCGGAGCCAGGCTGGTTGCTCCACATATCGGATCTCGAAGCAAGGTTCTAGCCCGTAAAACTCCCATACATCTCCCTGAAAACCATTAACCGTGTCCTCGTCGCCCTGGGAAGCGTTTCCATTTGTCCTATCTGCTCTGGGCGTAATGAGTGTGAGGCGGACACCAGGAATCCTGGCTATGCCCGCGCATGCATTGATCACCTGCGTCGCATTGGTCGTGCGCGATAGCACGACCGAAAAATTGAGATAGATGATGTGCATCACGCTTGGCCTCCGGAGTGTTCTCGAGTACAGGCGTCGCGCGTCACCCCATGCTCGATCAACTTGCCATGGAATGAGGCGACTCGAAGCCACGCCGTAACCGTTCTTTCGCGACTACCAGTCGTTGTCAGCCTCATATCCGAGGGCAACGAGGAGTTCGCCAGCGCTCTGTTTAAAGATTGCTTTCTCCTCAGGCTTCATTTCCTCGAGCCAGCGGCCTCGGCCGTCGAAAAGAGGCTGGTTCACTTGCCAGTTCCTGTATTGTCTATGGTTGTCTCCCTGGCCGTTCTCCGGTTTCTTCACTTTGTGCCAGTAGAACTTGATGGGCTGCTTGTAATACTCCGCCTGGCCTGGCTCAAACGTTTCTCCCAGGAAAGCCATCAGTTTCTGGGTCGTCCCCCTGAAATCCGTAATCAGATCCTCGTAGCGAAGCACATGAACCTGGGGGTGATGCTGGTAGTGGCGGGCACGCTCTGCCGCTGCAACCCAGTGATCGATATGCTCGCCGATGGACGTGCCTCGTCTCGCCTTATAAGAGCAGGCAACATCACGACCGTCGCGGATGATGATGACGATGCGGGCTTCCGGAAAGAGTCTGAATAGCTCGTCGATTTTTCCGATGTGTCGCGGCGTCTTTTCGACCCAACGCGCCTTCCGGTGCACGGTGGTCATCGTGTGGAATCGGCGAATCAGTTTCCTCCTGACGGGTTCGGGCTTGTAGGCGAGGTCGCTTTCGAACGGGATCGCGAAAATGTTCGAGTGAGCTCCGAGGATTGCAAGGAGAAGGCTGGTTCCACTATGGCCAGGTCCAACGATGAAAATAGGTGGCTTTTCCGCACGAAATCCCTCTATATATCTGTTCGCGAAATAGCGCGCCTGGATAGTTGTGTGGTACTTCAGCTCGTTCAAGAGAGCATAGGCCTTGTGCTCCAGTCGCGAGTAAAGTTTGTTCGGAAGTCTCACGATGGATTTCGCCTCAGTCATCTGAGCTAAAGCGTTTGCCGCTATGCTGAGATTGTGGTTATGACTGGCGTACGGCAAGGTAGTTTGAGGTTGCGAACTGTTCGTGTTTCACCCGGTAGCTACCCATTGGATGAAGATGTCCGCTCGGAGTGATGCGGTAGAGCTTCATGTTTTTGCACTCAAAGAACAGGTAGAAATCGTGGAAGTACAGGCACCTTTCAATCTGGTGAGAGCCGAACTCAAAGCTGACGATCTCGACACCATCATTGGCGAACATGTCACAGGCTCCTTCGAGGACATCCATCTCAAATCCTTCCACGTCGATTTTCAAGAGATGAATCTTCTCTATCCCGCGCCGCTTGCAGTAGCTGTCCAGCCTGTCGATTCGAACTTGCTCCGAACGATCAAACGTCTTCCCTTGATCGGCCAGGTGAGATAAGTGCCTCTGGATGAGAGAGGAGGTCGTCGCGCCCGGTATCGTGTAGTAGAGCGGCTTCTCTGTCGCTTCTTTTCCGAGACCAAAATTATTTAGCCAGATATGCTCACGTCCTCCGTAACCCTCCTGGAGCGCACGAAACGCGTTTGCAGAGGGCTCGAAGCAGTGTACGTCGAGTGGATAACCTGACAGGCACTCGAGAACGAGCGATAGATACTGCCCTTTGTTAGCCCCCACATCCACGATGCAGAAAGGGGCCGTGTAATTCCGCTTGAGAAAATTGAGAACCCCTCGTTCTCCACTGGCGTCGACACTTCGTCCGTACCCTACCCCCATTAGGCAGTGCGCAGCATGAACGAATTTATCCAGCATCTCCTGGGCGATGGCATTGCCGGTAGCCTCAATGGCGAGCTTTTTCATCGCTCGCATGGGCATCGCTTGACGTTTCATCAACTCAGAGCGCAACTGGTGCGTAAAGCGATTGTGGACGGTTGTTCAGGCCTGGCTGGAGGACTTGCCGAGCGTTCGTTAGCGCTCAACCGCTAAGCGGAAGTAGTACTTCAGGTCCTTTCTGCTCGTCATCCACAGGACCCCTAAATAGCTGATGGATGCAATTCCGATGGAGGCCATGAGTGGTAGCAAATCCATGCTCCCTTTGACCGTGCTTTCGATGTAGAAGCACGCCATCCCCATCCCCAGTCCAGCAATGGCGGGGCCCGCCATATTGCTCAGCACGTCGCTGACCGTGATCTTCAAAAGCTTGCTGGCCATCTGAAAATTGATGACTAGCACAAGGCTCCGCGCTATGAGCAATCCAACGCCCACGCCGGCCAATCCGAAAGGGCTGCCCGCAAGAACACCTATGCCGGTCAGCACCATCTTAGCGCCTTCGAGCCAGATTACGACCTCGGGGCGTCCCACGGCGGGAAAGATGAAGATGAAGACGCGCTCATAAGTCATGATGGCACCAACGATGGTGTACAGGTACAACACGTCTATCAGGGGAGCCCAGTCGTTGCTGAGAAAAATGTTGACGAGCGGGCGCGAGAAGGAGGCTACGATGATCGTCAGTGGAAAGAGAGCCAGCGATAGCAAGTTGACACTTCTGAGCACTCCAGCCTTGATTCTGGGTAAGTCATCCTGAATACGGGCAAAGGTCGGGAAGAGCATTTCTCCCATGACACGACCGATTCGTCGCACAGGAAAGAAGAGTATGCGATAGGCTACGGTGTAGATACCATACAACGTGGGGTCGAAAGCCTTGCTGAGGATCACGAAATCCACGTTCTGCCCGAGGTACCCCGTCACCTTGCCGATCTTCATTTTGATCGAAAAATGGACTAGTTCCTTCACCTCACTATAGGAAAAGGCGAAGTCGGGGCGCCATCGAACGGCCAGGTTGTATGTGATCAAGTAGATGGAACTCATAGCGATAGGCTGCCAGGCCAGGCTGTAGACTCCGAATCCCAGCCATGCCAGCACAACCCCGACGAGGCCTGAACCCGTTACTGCTGCAACTTCGCACATGGCGAGCCGCTGAAAGTCCAACTTTCTCTCGATGAGCACCCGGTGGATGATGTAGAAGGGGGTCAGGATGATGCTCAGTGAGAGCAGTGGAACGAGTCGTTCCAGTTCGGGCTCTTTATAAAAGTCGGCGGCAAGGGTACCTGTGGAGAAGACGAGGAGTGCCGAGAGAAAAAAGAACCCGAAATTGATCCAGAAGGCGGAGGAGAGTTGTAGCTGTGTGATATCCTTTTTCTGTACGATTCCCGCGGTAATTCCAAAGCTGGTGAACTGAACGATCAGTGATGTGTAGAGGGTGACGATCCCGAATAGTCCGAATGCCCTTGGAGGAAGGAGGTTGGCCAGAATGAGGGTGACGAGCGCATTCGAACCGAATTGCATCAGTTTCGATGCCTGCACCCATATCCCACTTCGAAACAATTGTTTTCCCAGTGACATCGTTTGTGCCCGCTCAGGATTAGGTGTGGTGTTCGGGCGTCAGTCTGGCAATGGAACGAGGAATGGCCCCATCGCCAGATAGTCGAGCTGTGCGCCTAAGAACCCTTTGATAGCCTCGTCGGGGGTGCAGACGATAGGCTCTTCGTGGATGTTGAAACTGGTATTGAGAATGACGGGGATGTTGGTGTGTCTCTCGAACGCTTTGATGATGTTGTAGTAGCTCTCGTTAACCGAGCGGCGGACAACCTGGGGGCGCGCCGTGTTGTCTACATGCACGACAGCCGGAATCTTCTGCTTCACACCGGGCTTCATGTCATAGGTGATGGTCATGAAGTCGGCCGCTTTATGATCGGGCCGGTATCCCTGGAGAAATTCCGAAGCGCGATCTATCGTCATCGATGGAGCGAAGGGCATGAACTCCGTCCGGTGTAGCTTGTCATTGAGCCAGTCGTTGATGGTGGCATCGAACGGTGCTGCCAGGATGGAGCGATTGCCTAACGCTCGTGGGCCATACTCCATGGCTCCCTCAAACCGCGCCACGACTTTGCCCTCGGCGAGCAGCTGCCCGACTATCTCTTCAATGTTGTCATGCCGCGTATAGCCAAGATGGTGTTTCTCGATCGCGGCCCTCATTTCTGCGGTCGAGAAAGAAGCGCCCAGGTATACGTGGTCGATTTCGGAGATTTTTTTATCTGTATGCGGGTACTGCTGGTAATGGTAGTAGAGTGCTGCACCTGAGCCGAGGCCCCCATCTCCCATTGCGGGATAGATGAGGATGTTGTCGAAAAGGCCCATATCAAGGACGCGCTGGTTGAGCTTCACATTGGAGAAGCAACCTCCGGCGAGGCAGATATTCCGGCTCCGAAATCCGCGGCGAGCGGCTTCCTGGGCAGCGTCCTCTATGAAGTCTAGTGTCACCTTTTCAAAGATTTCCTGGACCGTTGCCGACACGTCCTCCCGCGAGTATGCCTTCAGTAGAGGATACAGGTACGCGGATTTCGTATTGAGATCGACATGATGGGCAGCTACCGCCCTGGAAATGAAACGATGCTTTTTGCGATCGTAGCGAATGAGATTCTGTAGCCCCATCCCTTCAATGTCGGGCCGACCGTACGCAGCCAGTCCGGTGATCTTGCCTTCATGCCTGTGGCGTTTGAATCCCAGATCATAGGTGATGGCGCTATAGATCGTGCCGGGCGACTGGAAATGGGGAATGTCGATAAAGCGTTCCAGCCGGGTGCCTTTCGCCATGTAGGCGCCGCCATCCAGTCCGTCTCCGCCGCCGTCGAGCGTAATCACCAGTGCGTCGCTGAATGGTGAGGTATAATAGGCACCCGCCGCATGCGCATAGTGATGGTCGACAAATCGGATCGGGAAGGTGCGTTGTTCAGAAGAAGGGCTGCTATGTCCATTCAGGGAGAAGAACGCCTTGCCATTCATACGGCTGGCGAGCCCTACACCGTGGGACTTCATCTTCTTCGTATTGCGAGGCAATACGAAGGTATCCATGAATGTGGTGAAGGTGCTTTTCGCGTAGGACAGGATATTGGCCAGGGGTGTTCTGGTAGCAAAGACGACCTCGTCAACCTCCGAGATGTCGAGCCGGGCCAACCGAAGACACTCCTGAATAGAGGCCCAGGGGAATCGGCCATCCAGCTTTTCGCGCGATAATCGTTCTTCTGATACAGCTGATACGATCCTGCCGTCTATTACCACGGCCGCGTTGCTTTCCCAGACGGGGCGTTCTGGATTGAAGTAGTCCCCGTGGATTCCTAGGATCGTCATGGGTAGTATGCATTAAGGGGTTGTAGTGCAAGCTGATCGAGGTACTGACTGGCCATCTGTGCGCTGTGGGGTACGTTTTCGAAGTACCACGTAAAGAAGGCCGCTACGTCGATGGTGTTCTGTAGCATGTAAGCGCGCCGTTCCTGCCAGAGCGCTTCTCGTCCGGACAGATGCAGCACCTCTTCGATCGTCTCCAGCAGCCGCTGCGGAGTGTCTGTTTTGACGCCGATCGTGAGCTTGTAGGTATGCTCCAACTCTTCCAGGTAGCTTAGCTTGCCGACGAAGTCGTTGAACCGAATCGAGGGCGTACCCAGCACGGCTGCTTCGGCTGTCATAGTCTGGCTATCGCCGATATACATCGCGGCGTAGTAGAGTGCGTGATGGATGTCTCTCGGGTCGATCTGGATTCGGTACGGCTCGAACTGAGGCGCCAGGGGGCGCTCGGAGGTGATATAAACATGGCCATGTGGTTCGAGCAGATCGAGGATCTGCATGGCAAGATCGTCCTGGATTCCAGTCCGACCATGATCATGATGCGCTGCCAGGGCAGAAAAGCGAAGGATGAAGTAGGTCCCTCTGTCGCCAAATAGCGAGGCGATCCTGGTGCGGTCGGGCGTGAAGTATTTCGGGTGCAGATACGCCAACTCATGGTATCCTGAATAGCCGACGGTCTTATCGTTATAGGGTGCGTTATCGCAGCAGGCGGGGGACAGGATATCGGTGGCGTATTTCAGCCCGTACCGTGTAAAAAACATTACCTGGTCCGCGTCGTCCTCGTTGAGCATGACCGTGGGTACCCCGAGCAGCTTCCCCGTATGCGTAAAGACGATGTCTGTACCAACCATCACATCCGGCTTCCACGAACGGGCTATCCTGAAGAGCGAGACCTCGCGTTTGAGCACAGCCCAGGCCAACGCTGCCTTGCTTGTCCCCCGGCGCCCGCTGAGGTAGATCTTGGGGTGCGGCGTGTCCTTGATGAGGTGAAACAGCACGTCCTTATCCCGTGCTATCAACAAGACATCGTGCCCTTTCTCAGTAAGCAGATCGGCAACGACGGAGATATTGAGATAGTGGGCGGGGTGC
Source organism: Rhodothermales bacterium (assembly GCA_041690215.1). Classification (GTDB taxonomy): domain Bacteria; phylum Bacteroidota; class Rhodothermia; order Rhodothermales; family DASSAV01; genus DASSAV01. The sequence goes on along the minus strand of JAWLHQ010000004.1, from coordinate 124,250 downwards.
CCGAGGTAGAACAAGAACCTCATTGGTAGGGGCTGGCAGAGCGGGCGTTGAAGCAAGCGGGCTGGTACGCTGCTGATGCTACCGGACGAGTAACCTCTTAACTCGATTTTTTATCTGCTGCGTCGAGGCTTCGATTGTCCACGCCAGTAAGCTGTCGTTCCACCGCTGTGGGTGTGTGTTAATCAGCACATGGTCCGGCATGGCCTTTCGTTCGAACGCATCCGCTATTGCGTACGTGTGGGCAAAGGACATCGTGAACGAGCTAGAGACTTTATCTCGAACACTCACGTCGCTGCGGTTCCAGTGCATTCCAGTGTCGGTCAGGTAGAACCACTGGTCGAAGTCCATGACGAGATAGGGCTCACCGAGGAGGCCGTAGCTCTTATAGTCGTAGTGCTTCCATAAATCTCGATTATCCCAGCGAGAGAGAGGGCTGCCATGCATACAGATGGTTGTAACCGGTGCAAGGTCCTCAAACCACTTGAGATGCTCTTCAAAGAGCTTTATCGCTCTGGTGTGATCGCCGCGAGCGAGCGATAGGTCTTCGTAATGGTACCCGATTTCATGGCCCAGACCCGCCACTGCCCGGACAATATCCCTGTCGAGGCTGGCAGGGACGATGCGGAAGTAATATGTCGCAGGGATGCTGTGCCTGGCCTCCATTTCGGCCATCCTGAGGGCATTTCTCGGCCGCAGGTCAACATCATGGCGCAGGATGACCTGCCTGTTGTACTCCTTTGCTCCCGTACAGTAGTCGTGGAACGTTATACAGCGGTAATCACCTGCAGCAATGGCGTGCAGGAGGGACTCGTATGCGTCAAGCGTGAAGTCCCTGGTGCGCATGGCCGTTAATGCTTCTCCTGTGGACGACCGTTTGTGTTCTGGATGCCAGTACGTTGTGTCCTATACGAGTCAGGGCCGGCTCATCAGGCGTACGTTCCGGCAGTCCTTTCTACCTGCTCATTCACAGTCCGGCTTATTAGTTCTGCCAGGGCTACCATCATCCATGCCTGGGCCCAGCGCATGTAGGGGATCTTGTTCGTCAGTATCCGGCCTTTCCGGTAATAGAAGTAGCCCTCCTGGTCCTGCATGTGCGTAATGGTCCAAATAGCAATTTTTCTTGCAAATGGCAGGTAGCCGTCATCGAGGTGAGCCAGCTTGCTGAACGAGATGATGCCTTGCGCCTGGCAGTGAATATCTGCCGGCCACGCTTTCGGAAGCCGCCATTTGGCTCTACCTGTTTTGTCGAACTGTTCCTCACGGTAGAAGCGTGCGCCGCGCTCCAGGGCCTCTCTGCACGTTCCATTCGCGCCCGTATACTGCATGTACGCGTGTAGCGAGTCGAGAATGAATCCCTGATGGAAGTCGATCTGCTTGCGTTCGGTTACGCTGTCGAGATCAAGGCTATAGTTCCAATGGCCATCCCTGTGCTGGTGAGCTACGGTAAAGCGTACTGCTTCTGCCGCCAGGTCTCGTAGCATCTCCTCACCAGTGATCGCATAGACACTGGAAAGGAGTTCAGCGCCCAGCATGCTGGCGTTGTAGCAGCAATCCTGCATGACCGGAGTGTAGCTGATGCAGACGCCGTCTCTGGTTTCCAGACGTGGCAGGTCCTTCATCACGAAATCGCAGGCACTTCGGAGCACATTGAGTGCTTTAGGATCCTTTGTTGCCTGGTAGTATCTGAAGATCCCTCGTCCAACGAAGCTCGTGACTACGATTGAGGGCGTGTAGGCCTTCAGGTATTTTACGGGGCTTGCCCAATCGAAATTGTATCCCCAACAGTATCCGCTGTACCCCTCTGAGGCATTGTTCCGCAACCAATTGAACAGGAACTCAGCCGTTTCTTTTGTCTTCTCGTTCGGATTGTGCTCGTAAAGTAATGTGTAGGCGTGGAGCAGCAGGCCCATGCCTTTGGGATTGTACCCTTTCTCAATGCCTAACTGAGGCCTGATGTTGACAGGATTTCGCTTCTGGAACTGGATAGCGAGTACAGGGCTCCACTTGCCCAGACGCGCGAAGTCCACTCCGGCATTAAGCGTGTCGTACGGGTCATATCCCTTAAAGCGCTCCCGCTCGATGTAGGCTCGAAGCCTTCCCAGCGCATATTCGAAGAGGTTCATACCCAAATCCCTACCGGTTCTTGGGTTTGTATGGATTCCAAGATTTTTAAGGTCGCGCGGGTACTGTCATAAATCTCCTCGAAGGGGATCGGCGCCGATGCGCCGGTGCGAACGGCGTGCAGGAAGCGAGAGATCTCTTCGCGATGTCCTTTATCCTGGTTGCGGCTCTTTACTCTCGTAATCCGATCTGCGTAAATCGTAAGTCGTCTGAAATCGTCCAGAATAGCGACTCGTCCTCCGCAGAAGACCTCCAGATACTCCTTACGCAGGTTCTTATTTCCGTTCGAGAAGTAGGCTATGCTGGCCGTACTGCCATTTTCAAAGCCAAGACTCACGGTGAGCGTGTCCTGCAAATCATGCGGATCGGACATGGCGTGCGCAGCTACGCTGGTGATCGAGGCGCCTGTGAGATAGCGAGCCAGATCTACGAAGTGACACACTTCGCCGATAACGCGCCCACCCCCGTGGTGTTTATCGTGAATCCAGTGGTCCGGAGGTACGGTGCCGGCATTGATTCTGTAGTTGATGGCTCTGGGTAGATCGTCCGGCAACGTGGCCCTGAGACGTTGCAGGAGGGGCGCAAACCGCCGGTTGTAACCCACCATCAGATGCACGTTGCTCCGCTCATATTCGTCTCGAATCTCGTTCAACTCATCCAGGTTCATACAGAGCGGTTTTTCGACGAAGACGTGCTTGCTATTCCTCAGGGCTTGGATCACGTAGTGCGCGTGCAGATCGTGCCGTGTGACGACGAAGACCGTACTGATGCGTGCATCGGACACGATCTCATCTGCATCTCCCGTGCAGTAGGCGAATCCGTACTTGTCTGCAATGCCGCGGGCACTCGGGGGGCGGGCCGTGGCCACGCCAACGAGTGTGCCTTGATCTTTGACGATCGGCAGCAACACATTCTGCGCGAAGGAGCCTGCGCCGACGAAGCCAATCGATACGTTCGCGGGTGCCGGTTTGCTCGCGGAGGCGAGCACGACCCGTTCGGTCACGGCCTTCTCGACGTCGTACTCAAGCAGGATGCCGGCGAACGGCTCGGTGCGGTCCAGAATCAACCGGTAGGCTTCAGGCGCCTGCTCGAAGGAGAAGACGTGTGTAATGAGCGGTTCGGGCTTCAGTTTGCCGCGTGAGAGTAGATCCAGATAGGCCTGCATGTTGCGGTTTTCTGTCCAGCGCACATAGCCGATGGGGTAGTCGATGCCGCGTTCTTCGTACAGGGCATCGTACCGCCCCGGCCCATAGGAGCAGGACATGCGAAGGTCCAATTCCTTCTTGTAGTAGTGTTCGCGGCTGAAGCCCGTCGGCACTGCACCAACAATGACTACGCGGCCTTTCTTGCGGCAGAGCCGCCCGGCCAGTTCCACGGGATCGAGCGAAGAGGTGCCGGCCGTGATGATGACAGCGTCTGTACCAGCGCCGCGGGTGAGGTCCAGCACGGCCTCCTCAAGGCCTGATGTATTTCGGTCGAACGCCCGTGTTGCTCCCGCGGCGCGGCCCAGCGCAACATGCTCCGGTTCGATGTCGATCCCGATTGTTTGCACGCCTGCGGCTTCCAGGAGTTGTACGGTCAGGAGCCCCACTAGTCCGAGGCCGATGACTACGCAGTTGGCGCCCAGGCTCAGGTCTGCCTGACGTACGCCCTGCATGGCTATTGCGGCAATCGTGGTAAAAGCCGCATGGCGCAAGTCGACCCCGGCTGGCACTTTCGCGCAGAGGTTCTTCGGCACAGCCACTACCTCGGCGTGGTTTGCGCTCGTGCCCCCGCATGCTACGCGGTCGCCCGGCTTGAAGCCGGTCACGCCTCGCCCGACAGCCAGTACTTCTCCGGCACAGCTATAACCCAGAGGGGACGGCGCTTCCAGCTTGTTCATCACCATGCCATAGGTGGTCATGAACCCGTTCGTCTTAACGGAGCTGATAACCTGCTGGACTTCCTTCTGCCGGGTACGAGCCTTGCTGATGTAGCCCAGGCGGGCATCCTTTACCGTCTTGCCTTCTGTACCAGCGCTGATCACCGAGTAGTGATTGCGCACGAGCAGAGCACCTTCGGTGAGGGCAGGGAAGGGCGCTTCGAGAAGGCGCATTTCCCCTTCCTTCAACGTTTGCGTAAGCTGATACATGGGGTGTTGATGTACATCCTCCAGGGATTAACCTGGTTCGCTGCCCGAACAGAAGGATCGGGCGCTTCAGCGAATCCGATTTCGGGTCTCAGGAGCGTTATTACGGCGCATGTTGCAAAACCTGATCGAAAGCAGCGCTCAATCGCTCCACCATCTTCTCTTCCGTGAAGTTGTCCTCATAGTGCTTCCGGCTGGCTGCGCTCTGTTTGCGCCGCAGATCGGGGCGCTCGATGAGCTGCTGAATCCGATCGGCAATCTGCCACGGGCTGCGCGAATCCACGATGAAGCCGTTGATGCCATCCAGGACGGACTCTGTAATCGCTCCCTGATCCGTGGCGATGATGGGAAGCCCCGACGCAAGTGCTTCTACAATCACCCATGGATGGCCTTCCGGCTCGCGAGGCGTAAACACGAATACATCCGCCTGTGCCATGAAGCGGAACTTGTTCGTATCGTAGGCCGGACCATAGAAGATCACGGGGAGAGCGTATTCCTCGACGAGCCGGAGGCAGATCTCTCTGGTTTCAGCATCCCGCCATTCACCCACTACATTGAGATTGAAGCCATTTATGCCTCGCTCCTTGAGCAACTGAACGGCCCGGATGACGTCCTCAATACCTTTGGCCGGTTGAAGATTGGCCAGATAGAGCACGTTTACCTGCGACGTCCGTGCCTCTCTTGCTGGTATGTGGTAGTTGGCCCCGTTGGGTACGACGAAGATGCGGTTTTCAGGGAAGTAGCCAGTGAACAGATGCCGCAGATTATCTCCCAGGACAACGACGCCCTCTGCCATACGCAGGAGCGTTTCTACGTAGGCTCGCAGGAGTGCTGGGACGCCAGCAAGCCAGTTCTGGATGTTGCTACCCCGGAGTTGAATCAGCACTTTTCGCCTCAGGAGCTTGCTCAGAAGAATGAAGGGCGAATCCTTGAGAAAGCCGAGGGTAGCCTGGCTGATTGGTATCAGCACGAGGTCCGGCTTTTCATTCCAGACGACCCTGACAAAACGTGCATATACGCTCAAGTTTTTCCACACTTTATCGAACCTCCACACGCCAAGCGTCTCGAGCGATTCGTGCACGTTGGTGTCTACGTGTAGCAGCTTATATCGCTCTTTCAGCTTCGAATCCAGCAAGATCTTCGTGGCGATTGCAGGCCCCATGTAAGGAGGCGGCAGCTTTCCGAGCAGAAGGATTCTGGCGCCCGCTATCTCCACATTCGTCGCTGCGTGGCCATGTGGTTCAGGGCGCGTGTTGAGTCCTCCTTCGACACGTGCAGCGGGCGCTTCAGGCCTGAACTCGGTTTGCGGGAGCACCGTCGTCACAGGCATGTGGTGGATTGGAACACTCATGCTATCTGAGCCACCGGGCGGAAGCGGGGGCCGTTGGGCTTGCCAGGGTAGCTGTTCCCGGCGATGCAGCGTAGGCGATGATCGAAAAGCAGATATACTGAATTGTTGCGTAGAGCGTGGGCGTCGTTGACACGGAATACAGTACTAGAATGGCGAGTCCGCCCCAGACCAGGAATCGTTCTGCTTTCGGTAATCTCAAGCTGCGAACGAACGTGCCACCCAAGAAAAAGAGGTAAGCGATGAGACCTACCAAGCCGGTGGCGAAGAGTAAGCGGAAGTAGTCACTATGAACACCTCTCAGCGTCATGTACCGGACAGGTACGGACTGCCAGCGCATATCCAGCGTGCCAAAAGTGACTCCGAAAAGTTTGGAGAGCGAAGGCATTGGCTCCCAGAGAGCTAAGAATGCTGCCCACCGGTGGCCGCGCCCATGGAATAGATCCTCAATTCCTTTGTCTTCGCGTTCGATGACATTCAATTCCCTCTGGATCGTATTGCCGAAACTTGCGCTGATTGCATCGCCAAAGATCAGGTAGCTGCCCGCTACTAATACTACCACCACCAGCATGCTGAGCGAGGTCCGGCCACCTGTGCTGTGCCACACGAACAGGGCGAACACGACTATGAAGATGATCCAGCTTGCACTGTGGTGAATGCTCAGCAGGCCGATGAGCCCGGTGATGGTCACGGCAACCAGTACCCGCACCCGTTTTCCATCAGGGACGCCCGTGTCTCGTTCGAGAAAGAAATAGCAGGCAGCGAGGAGGCCCGTGGTAAAGAACATGCCGTAACTCACGACATCTGCCCATATGCCCTGAAAGCGCGTCATGTCTCGGGACAGCTGTGTGCTCAAGGGCATGAAAAGGTTCTCGTATACGATCAGAATCGATGGAACGATGATCGAATAGAGAACTGTCGTGATAAGGCCCTGCAGGTCTTGTTTCGACTGAATGAAGTGCCGGACGTACAGGTAAATGAATGCCGGTGTGACGAAGTACAGAAGGTGTCCGAGAGAGTCTACGGAAAGCCCATCCTTACCGACCAGGACCATGGCGTTGAACAGGGAGAGCCAGGCCCACAAAACGAAGAAGAGGTCTACTCCGGAAAAACGTTTTTCTGGAAAAGAGTCTGATAGATAGCTCGCAGCGATCAGTACCGGCGTTAGGCCTCCCACGATGTAGAGCGGTGACAGGAAGGGGGAGATATCCTTCAGGAAGTAGAGGGCATCCACGAGCGGGCGAAGCAAAACCAGAATGACGAACCACTTTAGCGACCAGGGTAGCCCAACGAACCAGTGTCTCCACGCTCGAAATGACATGACACGTTGATCCTTACAGCCAGAGGTAACGGTTGAGGTCAAAGACCCCCGGGGTGCGTTACACCGGGGACAGTCGTTCAAGGCTGCTTTGCTGCTGCTTGTTTGCTCCCAGCACCCTCGTGATTGCTTCTACGAACCCGGCTGCGCTCTTCTCGATCGTGGCATGCTGTGCGATGAATACGCTGCCTCGCCTCCCCATTGCAGCAGCTTCTTCGGGCTGATCCAGCACCCAGCAGATGCGGTCGGCCAAACTATCGATATCAGCAAAGTCTACAGCGAAACCCGTGATGCCGTCCTGAACGAGATCGTGTGTTACGCCAGCATTGGCCGAGGCAATTACCGGCAGGCCGGCTGCCATGGCCTCGACAACGGCCAGTCCCCAGACATCGTAGTTCGTGGGGTAGAGCAGGCAGCAGCTCTGCGCTAGATAAGCAGGTAACTCACCTCTCTGTCGATATCCATGAAACCGAACGTGTTCTGACAGATTGTTTTCCTGCACAAATGCCTCGAGCCGTGGGCGGTCCGCGCCATCTCCGATGAGATCCAGCACGAAATCGGTTCGTATCCGGGCTGCCTTTTGCAGCGCCTGAAGCATCTTTGGAGTCCCTTTGCGCGCGCTCAGATCACCGATGCATGTGAGGTGCTGCTTTTCGCTACGTGCGACACTCCCGGACGCGTATTGCTTGCGGAGTCGCTGCGTTTCCTCAGCGAAGTATCGAGTGTCAACGGTATTTATTCCGATGGAGATGATCTCTGGCGATACACCCAGATCGATGAGGTAGGTTCGTGCGCTGGAGCCGTAGGCGACGAAACCGGCAGCCCGGGATACCATCGCCTTCCGCTGCAACGTGCGTACCAGAGAGCGTGTGGTTCGTTTTCCTGCTCGATTCGTCCAGACACCCTTAACACTGCCTGTCCAGATAATGTAGGGGAGTGATTCGATCCAGGAGTTCAGCCATAACTGCAAGGTCGCGAGCGAGAAGCCTGCCACCACGACGGCGTCTGGGTGATATTTGCGCAGGTGCTGGAAAAGTCCGCCGTATGTAAATATCGTTTTCTCGGCGTCCCCTCCGATCTCGAAGGTTCGTGACGAGAGCACATCATACTCGAAGCAACACTGGGACATATCGAGCATCCACTTGCGGCGTCTGTAACCCAGTGCCGCGAAGAGCACTCTCAGTTGTATGTCCTGTCGCTCGAGCTGCCGGTGCAGCTCATTAAATAGAGGGATGCGGTACGGATTCGGAATGTTGGTGACCAGTAAGACGCGCTTCACAAATCGCTAGCTCAAGGTAGGTGGGTGTGGTCACAAAAGCACTCATGGCGCCCTTTGTACTAATTGCTCAGACTCGTACCTAGTTGAATGATTGGAAGTCTTTCCTTGCGTGAAGGCTTCTCCAACATTTTTTCTACAAATCCCTGGTTTTCTATATATCTGACCTGCTCTTGCAGGTGTTTGCTGAAGTGCATCTTCAGAAAGAGTTGGCCGTCTCCCGGGCGCTGGGGGACGAAGTCCAGCGTCTCCCCATTGCGAAGGCGAGCAATGATATCTTTCGTAAGCCGGGTTCCTGCAGCCGTGATCCGGTGATTGATATCCTCGACTCGATCACCCGGCCTTACCTCGACGCGCTCCTGAGCCACGATGTGTCCGCCGTCGATATGCTTTGATAGCACGTGAATCGTGACACCGATGTTGTAAGGGTCCCAGTTTAGCAGCGCCCATTCCGTGCACGCCACTCCTCTGTAATACGGCGACAGGCCCCAGTGAAGATTAAGTGCTAAGCGCGCCGTGTCCAGCACATCATCTTTGACGATAGAGGTGCCGTGGTCGAGGAGAAGGTCGGGAGCCAGGGCACGCAGCCGGTCATGAACTTCAGGGGCGTTAATGTTTTCGGCAACGAGCACCGGGATGTCCGGGTTGATACGCTTCCAGTCGTCTCCAAAGATGTCGTTCAGGCGCTGGGTGCGCTCGGGTGATGCATAACGTTGGAAGATCGCCTGCGTCAGGCCGCCAACTCCACGTTTCTTCAGGATGGAGGTAAGCTTTTTTGCGCTGCCAGGAGCTTCGATCACGAGAAGCGATAGCTCGTGTGCACCATGAATCTGGTTCACAAAGTAGCGCGTGTGCGGCCTGTCACGAATCAGGGCGACGACCTTCATGCTCTGGCTGCGAGATCATTAAAGAGGTTCTTCGCGACCCCATACAGGTGGATGTCGGTTCGAAAGGATGCGCACTGGCTGATCAGACTCCCCTGGCCGTAGGGCACCATCCTGCGCAGCTTCATTTCGCTGAGCCCATCCTGCGTGATGGGAAGGTAGTTTTTCCCTGTAATTCCGGTAATACCGAGTGCTAGTCCCTCAGAGCGGGCAATCTGAGCGATCTCGTTGGAATGGTTCCCATTGGGATAGGAAATACAGATTGGCAACCTTCCCGTCTCTTGCTGCAGGACCTCCTGGCACTCGCGGATTTGCTCCATCGCTTCTTCTGGAGAATAGTTCGTCAGAATGGCGTGGTCCGCAGTGTGATTGCCGATAGAGACCCACCGTTCACGAGCAAAGTCCCGCAATTCATCCTGGGTAAATGGACGGTCTGTGTCGCAGGTCGGTGCTAGGCTGTTGGATCCGAACTGCTCCCGGATGATTGCCTCGATATCAGCGGTGGTCTTCGTTTTGAGCGTGTTCTTGTAACGTTGTATCTCTTCCGGATTCGCCCCCTTCTGGTGTGCTTCCCGGTGGAGTACGTCCCACCAGAACAGCTTCTGGTGCATCACATGGCGTGTCGACACGAAGAATGTAGCGGGTACTTCGAATTCATTGAGCGCCGGGAGTGCCCTCGTATTGTTGTAGTACCCGTCGTCGAAAGTGAGTAGGATATATTTCCCATCCGGATCCAGGCCCGATACGATCTCCTCTGGCGTGACAAATGTATAGCCTGCCTCTAAATAGTATGCGATGAGGCGACGAAACTGGATGATCGTGATGCTCTGCTGTGGTGCGATGATGTTTGATGCTGCTTCATCGCGGTCGGTAAAGAGGCTATGGAAGAGCAGAATGATGAGCGCGTTTTTTTCGCCGAGGAATCTGAGTTTATACCGCGCAGTCTTCCGGTCGTACTCTCTGAGTTTTGAAATGATGGTAGCCTTCATGGATGTAATGAGCGTTTGTTGCTTTGGGGGCCCGATAAAATTGTGTTTGCGGGCCACATTCAATGCCCCGCAGCATTACACCATAGGCATGATCACGTCTATAGTCAGGTATGAGCACATGATATCCATATACGCTTCAGTACCTTCTGTTTGAGTTACCCAACATATAGGTCTGCCGGCATGAGCCATGCGGGAAGAATAGGATCACAGGGGAGGCAAGTGGAATTGAGCGTATACCTTGACGTTGGTTCGCGAATGAATCTCATAAGCTGTCTGATGTGTCGCTTAGACATTTTCGATATCATCGATAGGCCGGGAACTGGTGGTATCCTGTCTGATATCACGGAGCATTCCAGGGGCCGTTTGCATCTAGAATGTTTCTGCTCAAATCAGACCGGACTATTGTATACGTGAGCGCAAGCCTACACCTGAGCGCTGGTTGGGCGGCTTACAATGTTGCAAGCTGCAGATGCGGAGCCTGCCAGAGCGGAACGCGGCTTCCGCCCATCTGAAGCGATTGCTGTGCTGCTTGAAGCACCTGTAGTACGCGTAACCCGCTGCGCCCGTCTGTTCTGGGCTGCTGCCGGGTTGCCATACATTCCACGAAATGCTCCATTTCTCTGCGGAGTGGTTCTACTCCATCGTAGCTTACAGGCGTACCATCGCCCTGGCGCGGTACGGGCAGGTTGTCGATCCAGTCGGCTCCCTTGTCGTAAACGACGAGTTTTTCACCGGAAGCGGCCCGATCGTCGAAGACGGCCATCTTCTTTGATCCGACTACGACGAGCCGTTGCTCTTTGTACGGATGTAGCCAGGAGACAAAAATGTGCGCGCGCACACCATTGTCGAAAAGCAGGTTGGTCACCGTCGTATCTGCAACATTCGGTTGCAGATAGGCACCACCTGTGGCAATCACTTCGATTGGGCTTTCGTCCATCAGCCGGAGAATGATGGCAATGTCGTGCGGCGCGAAGCTCCACAGGATGTTTTCTTCCCGGCGAAATTTCCCCAGATTGAGCCGGTTAGAATAGATGTATTCAAGTTTTCCGAGTATGCCGTTGCGCACCAACTCGATCAGCCGGAGAACGGCCGGGTGATACTCCAGTAGATGCCCGACCATCAGGATGTTGCCGGTGCGTTCCGCAGTATCGACCACACGCTGCCCTGCCTCATAGCTGAGCGCAAGAGGCTTTTCTACGAAGACGTCCTTGCCGGCATTCAGGGCCTGGATGGAGAGCTCTGGGTGTGTCCAGGCCTGCGTGGTAATGGCGACACCTTCTACGTCCTCATCGGCGAGAATGCCGCTCAGGCTTTGATAGAGACGAATCTTGGGGTACAGGACGTGAACCTCCTGGAGCGTCTTCTCGTTCAGGTCACAGACGCCGTGGAGAATTCCCATCTGGTAGAGATTCCGGGCAATGTTTTTGCCCCAGTACCCGTGACCGATAAGCACAATATTCGGACGCATTTTCCCGTCCATAGAATTAGTGCAGGTCAAGGATGATTAGATAGCAGGATGCCTTCGTATCGAGCGAACCACGCTCTGGAATGAGATCAGGTGCGGATAATTGTGCCCAGATACAGCTTCGCTATGTCAGTTACATGAAGACTCATGCAGCTGATGGAATTATCCCTTGAGCAGACAGCCGAGGTGAGAAAGGAGAGATGGATACCCCCGGCGACGTAGTGTACCTATGTCGATGTGGCTTAACGAGAGATATTTGGATAAGCCTTAGCTCGGATTTTGGATATGACCACTTTGTGCTCGAGTGGACAATTGGCGCATACTCCTTGAGCCAACGTTAGGCTCGTTCATGCTCCCCTCTCGGTGGTATTTGATTAATTATCTGATATGTTTTTAAAATTGTGTCAGATAACGTGGAATACATGGCACAGTTGACTTGAATTCAATAGAGACCGGTGCATCGGTACCAAAAATAATCCGTGGTTACTAACCGCGAGCGTGAAGCAGGTCGAACGTGTCTGCCCTAAAGCATCAAGGAGTATTCTTGTTTGCTTCGTTTAAATAGGACCTCCGGCAAGAACGGAGTTTCATTCGTTATCAGGAAGTAATATTGAGTCTCTGCGGCTTTTAGTGTATCCGCAGAGGGGCGGGATCTCGTATTGTGGTCCTCATCCTGAATTCGGCGGGCTCCTTTCTCAACTGGTGTAAACGTAACGGCAGGACTCCGCGAAGCGGGGTCCTGCCGGACTCTATTTGCGCTCAACCTGTCTTGTCACGTGTCATGCCCTCATGGGAGACGCTCGCGTTCATGGTGCAGGTCGGCAGAGGGTGACATGCTCGAAGCATTGGAAGACGTGCCGGGATCCGGGCTATTCGTCAGAGAAGAGCGCGTCTTGGAACCGGAAGAGGTATACACCAGCGTTGTCGGCTGCGACATATAGATCAGATATCCCTGCCCGGGTTGCATCATTCCAATGTCATTGATGCCGAAGCCCGGGAGATAGGTCTGGCCGGTGTGGTTTTTGACCATTACCACGTACGCCGAGATGCTGCTGAGCACCGAGTCGATGGGAAGGGGGACCTCATTGAGATAGGGTATCTGGTTCCAACCGGCTTCGAGTGGTATGGCCGGAGGCGCACTGCTTAGCGAGACGCCCTCGATCTGGAGCGTATCGGTCGAGTTGATGTAGACCATGTAGGCTTCACGCGGGTCCCAGGTAGCGAGTTGGTCTATGTTCTCCTGAGGCATGAATACCTTCCCAGCCTCATCCTTCACCAGAGCGACATTCGCGAGTACATCGCTAAAGACGGCTTTTAAGCTGCTGTCTTTCGGGGCGACGTAGCTAGAGATGTGATTCCAGCCCTGTTGGAGATTTATGCTGTGGGCGACCGTGGCAGCAGGTTCGCGCGGAGCGGAAATATCGAGTCCCTTTGCATTGGTTTTGAAGCGATAGAGGTCCCCCTTTGTGCGGCCGACCCAGCCGTTGTTGGGCACTGCGAGTGCATAGCCGTACCCGGGTCCTACAGCTCGGTCGTAATTGTCGAAGAGAGAACTGCTACCCCCGCCTCCCCAGGTAATGATCATGGAGGAGACGTTATTGTTGCTGAGGAAAAGATCCTCTGCATAGAGTGCACCCGTTCTGCCAAAGAGGTAAAAGCGGTCTACGAAGAACTTTATGTCTCCAGGTTCTGTGCCGCCCGGGTCGGAGATCGTCTTGTCCACGCGAATCTCCATAGTCAACTCGAAGGTGTCATCCCCATCGATGGGGGACGCATCCCATTCGATGCGCTCATAGCCGCTGAAGGAGGCCACGTCGCGCCAGTTCATGACGACATGTCCGTTTACAAGGAGGCGCGCAGAGTAGTAACCGGGCCACTTTGTACCTTCAATACTCGGCCAGTTCGTTCCGACGAACGCGACGAAGAGCGGGCGTTTGGAAGATGGTTCAACCGTGATGGTATGGTATGTCTCCCGAGAGGGTATGCCGTATTCGTTGAATGCGGTAACCCGGACGATATAGGTCCCGCTTTGAGCATACGTATGCTGTGCGAGCGGGCCGTATACGATTTCCCGGTGTGCTGGATCGGTTATACTCTTGCCGTCGCCCCAGATGATTTCATGGTGTGTGATAGCGTGACCATCAGGATCCGACGAGCCGGATAGATTGAGAGTTAATTCCTCTCCTTCAGTCAGGGTCGTCGCACTCGGTATAGAGCCTTCCTGAGGAATAGTTGCCCCACTGAGGTTCGTGCGGATGTCGAAAGAAGTGATCTTTCCGTGTGGTTCACTGCAGTTGGGGATCCAATTAGGATTGTAGTTCGGGTCTTTCGGATCAATCTGGTCACCTGAAACCCGGCTGATGTACGTGCGAGAACGTGTGGCACGGTCCAGGTACAACTCCTCCACATTGAGGTAGCCTCCAGGAGGGGGAAGGGCATGGTTGAAGTCCTCCCCCTTCTCACCCGGCTGGAGTATCATATTCCGAATGAAATCGATCTTCCAGCCCGAGTATCTGCATCCACCTACATCGTTATTATGCGCATGTACAATCGCTTGCCCATGCTTTCCCAGAAAGATGTTTCCGCGCACGGTCCATTTCAGATTGTGCCAGCTGGTCGGTCTCGCGCTATTCCCGTCAGTGGAATGCTTGTTCTCCTGGAACAGGTTATACTCGGTCAAGAAAGTTACTTCCTTCGTTGAGTTGTAAGGCCTACCCGGATAAAGGCCGTATCCCCATCCCGATTGACGGTTGTGGTGGATCCAGTTGTGGTGCATCGCGTCGCCGCTCGTGGTGTGATACCACGTGACGGCAAAATCTGGCCAGCCATAGATCTCATTGTTGTCGAGTTCGAACGTGCCGGCGACACGTCTCTTCGCGAAGAATGTCGCGCCTCCGAGCCAGCCTGTTGTCCTTGAGGCGTTTACGCCATCGAGGTCGTACGGACCAAGCGCCCGGAAACCCGTAAGGCGCCCATTGCTCCAGGCCATGAATAGCGCATCCATCTGAGGACCTCCGTCGGGGTTGGGCCACATCGAATTCCGCATCAGGAGAGCCCCCGGCGCGTACTTGCCTCCACCGAGGTGCTCGCCCCGGTTGGAGGCAAGCGTTACGCCATCATTGAAGGTAATTCGGTTATATCCGTCCAGGTCCAGTTCGGCAGCGGAGTCGATCCAGATCAGAGATCCCGCCGATGCCGCCGACGCTGGCGTGATCAGGGTACCATCATCCTCGTAATACTGTTTGGCGAGTCTCAGAAGGTCGGCTGCTGTGGCGTCGGGGCCAAGCACGTAATCGGCCGAACCCGGATTGGGGATTTTCGAGTATCCCGGGCCTCCTCCGATGGGATTTCCGCTCGGGTTGAACTTCTCTGCGAACGTTTGTGCAAAGAGGATCGAGGGTGTACACGGTGTAAGGAGCAGGGCAAGCATGATTGCCAGATGGCTCCAGGGTAGTTTTTTGGGCTTGGCCCATCGGCTTACCCGGAAGCTGCGTTTAATGCGGATACCATCAGGTGCGCCTCCAGATTGCTCTATCTCTTGCTTCCGGGTCTGAACTCCCGATGTGCGCAGGGTTTCGGTGCTACACGTGTTGTCGTTGAGAAGAATCGTCATCGCCCTCTTCAGTACTGCATGTAGAATACTGCCTGACTACAAGCTCTGACCTGTTTCCTCAAACCCCTCTGAGCACAGCACGGAATTCCTGTGCACTACCTCACCGGCTGGAAGTCGTCATCGCTCACGTAGGCACCAAGAGCTCGGACGCAGCGCGTCGCAGCCTGGGTTCACTGTGTTACCGAGTCAGGTGCCTTGATTGTGTTGCGATTCTGGTTTCCCAAACTCTATGCCGGAGGAGGTTCGTGCGCCGGCAGAGCGCTGGATTGTATTGGCGCTAAATGGACAGTTTTCAAGCTTTGAGTGAAGCTCACTTTTTTGAGCTATGGTGGTTATTCCCCGTTACTCATGTAACGGAAAGCATGGAGAGGGAGCCTCTCAGCGGATCTGGCAGGATCCAGATATTGTGAACGTATTAGTCGGATGTTGCATGCTACGGGAACATTATGCGCATGGGTGTAGGGTGTCTCATAAGCTGTCTATGCCCCCGGGCCCCATGACTCACGTGGTCTGGTGTGCTCCGGAGGCGCCGGGAGGGTCTCAGATTGCGCGCACACGTGCGGCGTAGAGACTCAGAGAAAGTCGCCCTCTAGAAGAACTCTTACTCCCTCGTTCAACCGCACGGGCTCGGTCTGAAGAATGGTCTGTGGTATCCCTCTGAACGCTAACACTGGAGGCAAACCGGTATCCAGATTCACGACCTGAAGAGGGAGATGGAAGCACCGCAAGCTGTGAGATTCTCCTCTGGCCACCTATTCCCCTGCTCCTGCTTCCCACGAAGTGATTGAGGAAGGAGCATGGAAAGCTAGGGTGAGCCTGATGCAGTTTGCAGCGTCGCGTAGAGGCGATTCTGCGGCTACGAGCTCAACGATTGAGGGCGTTGCTCGGTAGTCGATCAGCGCATCAGGCCGCGAGACTCAGCCCGGGTAGCGAATCTCTGGCAATTCAGTGTTTGCAGTATGAAGGCCCCCGGCTTATCGCCGGAGGCGGCCGGGCCGTGTGCGGTTGAATGGGTGAGTTGAGCGGCTCATAGCCTATGTCTCTCAAGCAGCCGGACTAATCGCTCGAATCCATTGTGCCTGGATATGCACCCTCACAGCCTGGCGGATGGCATTCACCCGGACCACCACGTACTGTTGCCCTCGAATTTCTATCACTTCTCCGCGGAGACCTTCCATTGGTCCAGATTCAACCAAGACAAATTCTCCTACTTTGAATTGGGGATAGCTGACAGCGGCAAGTCGCGTCTGATCACGTTGCAGGATCATGAGCTGTTTGATTTCCTCGGGATCGACCTCGGCCACCTTACCCCCAAAGGTGACGCACCGCACGATTCCTTGTGTTTGGAGAGCGCGAAGCCGCTCCCTGTCATCCACGTGTGCGAAGATATAGTTACGGAAAAGTGGTTCGGTGACTTTCTTCTTGCGGTCCTTCCACTGGCGTACAGCGGTATACTTCGGAAGGAACGCCTCGATTCGTTGTTCTTGCAGCCGCTCCTCACATTTCTTCTCGGCACGGGGATGCGTGTAAAATACACGCCAGTGCTTCTGGGCAGATACGCGGATATTCATTGCTCTCGATTCGTTTTCACCTGTCCACTGCTACGGGTTCAATGAGCCGCGCTCATTCGAGAAGCATCAATTCGAGGCTTCCATGATGCGCAGGACCACGAGGAAGAGGGTGCCTGCTGCTGAGATGAAGCGAAGCGTTCTTTCCATGGTGATTATCTTCGGCCGTACTATCGTCTCCACCACCAGGATGTCGCCATCATGGAGGATAGGAGACTCGCCCTTACCTGCCAGGATTTGTTCCAACGGCACTTCGTATACCAGCTTGCGCTGGCCCTCTTCCTGCCGAAAGAGACGCAGCATCACTCTAATCCTTTCTGTACTGGAACGTGTGTTGACGTTCGTGCCACCGGTAAGGGCCAGTAACTCGTCGAGAGTCATCCCAAACCCGATGGCATAGATACCGGGAGATCGGAGTGATCCTAACGCGAGTACCTCTATTCTGACTTCACCGGAGCGGACAAGTGTGTAGTATGCTGTCCCCCCGGCTTCTACCTGTTCCAGGCTGACTATCTCTTGTGTGAGTGCGCTCTGAGCAGCCACATCGTGGGCTGAAGCTGCCAGCAAAGCAAAAGCCAGCCAGGTGGCTGCAATGAATGATTTGCATGCGCTGTGAATTGTGTCTAGACAGGAAGGTGCAGACGTCGGGCTACGTTGCATACTCTCAGTCTCTGGTTTTAAAGGGTGCCTGGGCAGGTTCAGATCAGTGTGGCGTGGCAGGGAAAGCGCTTGCCTCAGGGTTGCTTCGAGTGATCAGAGGATCTTGCTCTCACTTCTGAAAGAGTGAGGGCCTTTCTGTTTCGAAGGCATAGTACCCGTACTTGGAGTACTGTCCGTACTTCGTGTAGTGCTGGTACTTGTACTTGTGGCCGTACGCCATCGAGACGTCAAATGCATTGAGGGCGACACCTACGATGCATGCTCCTACTTCTTCGAGCGCCTCGAACGCATGGCTGAGTTCGTCTTCTTTCGTTTTACCAGCACGCGCGACAACGAGCGTCGCATCACACTGTGTAGAAAGGACAGCCGCATCCGTCGCGACCAGTAACGGGGGCGTGTCGATGATGACCATGTCAAACAGGCTGCGCAACTCTACGATGCGCTGCCACAAGGTCGGTGATTCCAGCAGCCCGACCGGATTCGACGGTACCTTCGTCGAGTGGGCCTGGAGGTTCCAGGCCGGCAAAGCGTGTACGCCATCGATTCCCGTCCTGGTTGCTTCGAGGTCAAAGCTGGAATCTTTATGGAGCAGTTCCACAAGGCCTGGTCTATTACGCTCCAGACCCAGGAGTTTGTGGACCTGTGGGCGACGGAGATCGGCATCAATGATCAACGTCCGCCGTCCGGTTTGTGCTGTCGCGATGGCAAGATTTGCGGCGAGCGTCGACTTGCCCTCACTGGCTCCAGGGCTTGTTATGACGAGTACCTGTATCGAATGCCCGTAACGGCTGTGCTGGATCTTTGTGCGCAGATGGTGATAGGCCTCGGCGACAGATGACATCGGATTCAGAAGCGTTACGAGGCTGGTGGAGAAACGCTTTCCGTCCTGCTCGAGGAAAGCCTCTCCATTATGATCCTCCTCGATGAGAGGCTGCATATTGGGAATTGTGTCGATCACATGGTATCCTCGCTCGCGCAGGTGCTCCGGCTTGTAGAGCCGTTTGTCAAGCTTGTCACGGAGGAAGGCCAACCCGAGACTCAACGAGAGGCCGAGGAATCCCCCGAGCAGTAAGATGCTTACAGGGCCTGCATTTACCGGCTCCTCGGGGACACTTGCTCTCCGTAGAATATGGGCGTAGCCGGGCTCTGATTCCTCTGCTATGCGCGTCTCCTGGAGGCGGCTCCCGACAGATTGTAGCGCTTGCTCTGCCCGCTCACGCGCCCGTTCCAATCGCGCCAACTCGCGTGCCTGCTCGGGGATCGTGCGAAGCTCTGCGTTGTAGCGTTCGAGGCGACCCTCGATATCCAGTAGCCTGTTCTCTAATGCTCCTATTGCTGCGCGCTCCTGCTGGACTTTTCGTCTGAGTTCGGCGGCACGTGCCAGAGCAGCCGCGGCTCCTGTTCCGCCCACTTCGGCAGAGCCCTGGTCAATGATCTGCTGGGCGAGGTGGTCCGCTTCTTCCTGGGATTGTTCAATCCGCTGATCGATCTGGCGCAGCTTGGCGCGGACGAGTTCGTCTCTTTGATCCGCGTTGGGATAGCGCTGCTCTGTTAGCTCCTTTTCGGCTCGCAGTGCCGCAATATCCTTCTGAAGGGTCTGGAGCCTCTGATCTACATCGGAAGCAATGCGTCTTGTTAGCCTCGAATCCAGGGCTTCCAGTTCTTGTTCGAACAACTGCAGTTCTGCCTGACGCGTCTGGAGTTCCAGGCGCGTTTCGTCGTACTGAATCTCAAGATTCGCTATTTGTGACGAGAGAATTTTGGTTTCCTGATCCAGCTCTACTACACCCTCCTGCTTCATGAATGCTTCGACACGCCCCTCTGTCTCGGCCAGATTCTCTCGCCACCTCGCCTCCTGTTTCTCGAGCAACTCGCGGGTTGCAGTCAGGTGTGCGCGGCTTGCTCGCTGAATGAGGTGGACATACTCCTCGGCATACAGGTTCGCGAAGAGGGCTGCTTTCTCGGGATCCTCACTTGTCCCGATTATGGAAATGACACTGGCGGCGTTGTCCGGTACCACAAACTGAATGTGGTTTCCAGGCAGAACGACTGTGTCGCCGGGCGATTCAGCCTGCAGCCGTTGCACGACCCGCTCGTGAATCGCATCGGAGGTTCTGAGGAAAAAGAGCTCGGCTGTGATGGATCGCTCGTTCGTCGCGAAGGGATCGCTTCCTGTAACGGGGGGCTTCTCCTCAGTCCTGTTCGTAGGTGGCGTGGTCAACTCCACGCGTACGATGCTCGCCGCCTGGTATATGGGTTTGCGGACCAGGACGTAGCCCGTCACTACCGCCATCACCGCCAGAAAGGTACACAGGGCTATCAACTTACGCCGGTAAAGCAGGTCGATAGCCTGCTCCACCTTCTCTCTTCCCGATCGATACTCAACAAAGGTGTCGCGATGGCCTAATGCAGATCTTCCATTCGCTGAAGCTGCAGCTCCGTTGGTTGGAGCCCCATCATGTCCGTTGTGACCCCGTTCGGACTTCATAACCTAGAAATCGATTTGGTATAGATGACCGCTAGGAGTCAGTAACACAGAGAAAAACAACACTCATTGGTCCACCGTCCCCGCGCCGTAAACAGTTTATAGCTTGCTGTTATCCTGACCTCGACCAATCTGTCAACTGCTCGATCCTTCGAGATTCGTGTACCGGCTCAGAGTCATAGAACGTCGACTCGCTAGGCATGCCTGATATGAAAAGGGAATAAAACGAAGGGGGCTATAATCAGTTGGGCTTCTCTCCTCTACACATTTGGAGTAAGTATCCCGCGGTATCGATAGCAAAAAGTTGCAGGTGTGGAGGAACCTCGCGGCGCTTTTGTCGCAAGGTGGTGAATCGCGCTGGATTCTATCTTCGCGGTACTGTATACGCGATCGCGTATACGGCTGCGTGAATGAGGAAGGCCATACGTGGCAGGCAGGGCGGTGGCGAGGTGCTGCGGTCTTATGCGGTACGCTGCGGAACTACGCTCGAGGCGGTCTTCGGCGGACTGGCAGAGGTTTCAGCCTATGCGTTGTGCCGGCATCTCTGGCATTGAAAGCGGATGCCTGCCTCGATCGGGCTGTGTAATCGGTAGGGACGTGTTGGCTGCCACGCTGAGATTTTGGGAACGGGGCTCCGGCATGATCTCGAACCTGACGCGGCAGTGTGTGCCCAGCGCTTCGAAGTGATGAGCCGTCGTTGAGATCGAGTCAATGACCTGTCTGTTTGGGCGGATCTATCGTACGCGTGCGTTCTTCTTGCTCACGTCGGCCCAATAGGCTCATTACCTGACGATCACCCTTTCGCCAGATTGCGTGGCAACGCAATGCCTTTGGAAGCCTAGCCTCAGGGCGGCAGATTTCGGGAGGAGGTCCTACTAGACAGGCTGAAGCCGTACCGGTTAAATCAATCGTCAGAAATGAAAAACGAGTTCAGGAGGAGGTTGTGGAATGGAGGCCATTCACCAATCGTCCTTCTGAACTCGTCACAGCGATCACAGAGCGGGAAACGGGATTCGAACCCGCGACCCTCAGCTTGGGAAGCTGATGCTCTACCAACTGAGCTATTCCCGCATTCTGAGCAATGAACCTGGTAGGCGGACGAGCACGGAGTAGTGTTTCTTCTCGTCGCTTTTGAGGGAAACCAAGCTACGTCTGTTTTGTGTTAAAGTCAAGCAAGACGTTGCTTTGTGAAGCGGTTTTCGTATCTTGTGTAACTTTTACATCGTGTGGAATTTATTTGCTCCCGGGTTGTCTGAGAAAACTTGCTACGCCGATAGGCGTATGACGGCGCCTGGTGATTACTAACCTTTAAGAATATACCCCCGATGAAACGTACGTATCAGCCGAGCCGCCGTAAGCGGGCCAACACGCACGGATTCCGCGCTCGCATGGCTTCGAAGAATGGCCGGAAGGTGCTGGCCAGCCGCCGCGCGAAAGGACGCAAGTGGCTTACCGTAAGTGACCGCCGTAGCGGCAAGTGAGTGTAAACCCACACTGTGCAGCCACGTCAGGAGCAGCCTGAACGAGAGCGTGCTCGTCTTGCACGGGGGCTTCCGGCATCGTATCGGCTCAAGCGGCAGGGGCTTATTCGGCCGCTGTTCGATCGGGACCGGAAAGATGTCGCTTCGGTGGCAGTCGGGTGCGTGAGACTCGTATACCGGCTGACGTCCCGGCAAGAAGTGGGAGCGGACGTGCCAGTGCAGGTCGGGTTTGCAGCGGGTCGTGCCGCCAGGAAAGCGGTTGTGCGCAATCGCATCAAGCGCGTTATGCGTGAGGTCTATCGGGTACATCAGCACGTACTGGTAGACCTTTTTCTTTGCTCGGACAGGTGTCTCACTCTCATGGTACTGTTCCGGGGAGACCCCTCATCGGCGCGGAGATGCATCCCGCGAGACCTGCCTGAGGCCATGCGGAAACTTGCAGCCCGCTTTCCTTCGTAAGTGGAGGGTCTGCCCATGCGCGGTGGCACTACTCATTTCCGGTGTCTGGCGGCCCTGCCTTTAACCCGGTTTTCCCCTGGTCGGAGAAGCCGGGATTTACTTTTCTGAGCGAATACGAGCGAAACGATTGTGGATCGAAACGTTGCCATAGCCACTGTTCTCATTGCAGTGATCATGTTTGTCTGGTTGTGGTGGCTCTCGCCTCCACCTCCGGCAGAACCTACGCTGCAAGAGCAACCTGTAGAAGAGACTCCAACCGTCGTTGAGGATCAGGAAACGAAACCTTCCGCTGCGGCTCCTCCTGTCGTAGCCGATTCTTTGCTGGCTGCTGCACTGCAGGGGCAGGAGCGTAGGATCGTTGTGGACCACGATCTGTATCAGGCCGTTTTCTCCACGCGTGGTGCCACGCTGACATCCTTCACGCTGAAGGAATACAAAAAGTTTGATCAGACGACTCCGGTTCAACTCGTCGATACGACCGGTCAGGGAGCACTCTCTCTCGTTTTCACGACTCCTACGAGCCGGGTTGTCGATACGCGATCGCTTTACTTCACATCGAACTTTCAAGGGGATACGATTCGTGTAGGGAATGAGCCCGTTTCGCTCACGTTCTCAACGAACATCGGCGATGGGTCGCTCCAGCAGACCTACGTGTTCCAGCCCGATGAGTACGAGGTCGGCCTGCAGGTCCGGAACCAGAATGATGCGAGCTTCATGACCAGCGAAGGGTATGAGCTGGTCTGGAATGGAGGCGTTCCATTCACGGAGAATGACCTGGAGACGGAGGCGCGTGCCACGGGGGCATTTGCTCGGAGTGGAGGTGAGATCGAAAATATCGGCCTGGACGAGGAGGAGCACGAAGAGCAGCGCCTGGCCGGTGAAGTTTCCTGGGTGGCCGTTAAGAACAAGTACTTCACGGCCGTAATGATTCCTTCGGCAGAGACACGCGGAGCGCTGCTGATCGGTGAGCGCACGGGAAACGTTGGAGAGGATTATACGGTCAGTCTCCTGATGCCTCGCCCGGAGAATGGCTCGGATGACTTTCGCCTCTACATCGGCCCGATGGAGTTCTTCCGGATCTCGCAATACAATCTCGGGCTCTACGGGATGGTGGATTACGGGTGGGACTCTTTCGAATGGATAACGCGTCCGCTCGCTCAGTTCATCTTTATTCCGGTATTCGAGTTTCTGGGGCGGATCATCGGCAATTACGGGATCGTCATCATCCTGTTTGCCTTCCTGATGAAGATCGTGCTCTACCCGCTCACGAAGTCGTCCTACGAGAGCATGGCGCGGATGCGGGAGTTGCAGCCGAAGATGGAGGCCATCAAGGAAAAGTACGCAGACGACCCACAGAAGCAGCAGGAGGCCATCATCCGGCTCTACAAGGAGACGGGGGTCAACCCGCTCGGGGGATGCCTCCCGATGCTGGCGCAGTACCCGATCCTCATCGCCCTGTGGCAGTTCTTCCCCTCCGCACTCGAAATCCGCCAGCAAAGCTTCCTCTGGGCTGACGACCTTTCCGCGCCGGATGTGATTTTGCAACTGCCGTTCACGATTCCGCTCTACGGCGACTTCGTGTCCGGCTTTACATTGCTCATGGGGCTCTCGCTGATTGTTCAGATGCGGCTCCAGACACAACCTTCGACCAACCCGCAGGCCAAGGTATTCACGTATGTGATGCCTGTCATGCTCTTCCTGTTCTTCAACCGGTTGGCTTCGGGTTTGAGCTTGTATTATCTCGTGTTTAACATCCTTTCCGCTATCCAGCAGAAGTTCATTAACAAGCGACTGGAGAAGAAACACGGCATTCCGGAGACGAACGGGAAAGCGGTCCGTGAGGAGGCGCTCAAGGCATCGCGCCGGGAGAAAAGCGGAAAGCGGTCCAAGAGAGCGCGTACGTGATGGGTGGGGCGGCCATGACGTCGTTCCAGGATACGATCGCTGCGATTGCTACTGCGCGGGGCCGGGCCGCTCTCGCTATCGTCAGGCTGAGCGGGCCGGATGCCGTTCGCATCGCGGATGCGGTAGTGCGTGGGCCCGATCTTCAGGCAGCGGCGTCTCACACGGCACATTTCGGCTATGCGGTCGCGGCGGACGGGACTGACATCGATCAGGTAGTCGCGACGATCTTTCGTTCTCCACGTTCTTCGACCGGGGAGGATGTGGTGGAGATTACCTGTCACGGTGGGGATTTCGCCTCCCATCTC
The DNA here is from genome assembly GCA_041690215.1 of Rhodothermales bacterium. Lineage (GTDB taxonomy): Bacteria > Bacteroidota > Rhodothermia > Rhodothermales > DASSAV01 > DASSAV01. Next base: position 100,245 of record JAWLHQ010000004.1, on the reverse strand, counting down.
GTGCTGCAGAGTCTTGTGGCCAACGGAGCCCGCTTTGCTGGGCCGGGAGAGTTCACGCAACGAGCCTTCCTGAACGGCAAGATGGATCTCGCTCAGGCGGAAGCCGTCGCGGATCTGATCCACGCCTCGTCATCGCTGGCGCATCGGGTGTCTCTTTCACAGTTGAAAGGCCGGTATTCGGATCTCTTGAAAGCTCTTCGCGAGGAACTGGTCGAGCTCACCGCCCTTATCGAACTGGAGCTGGATTTCTCGGAAGAGGATGTAGAGTTCGCCAACCGGGAGCGGCTCGAGGAGCTTCTGGACCGTAGCGGCCGCACGCTGCACGAACTGCTGAACTCGTATCAGATCGGAGCGGTCATCCGTGATGGGGTGCGTGTCATTATCGGTGGCAGGCCGAATGCGGGCAAGAGCACGATGCTCAATGCGTTGCTGGGTCGAGATCGTGCTATTGTGAGCGATATTCCCGGTACGACACGCGACGAGATCGAAGCCGAGACCGAGATAGGCGGGCTGCTCTTCCGGTTCATCGATACCGCCGGGCTGCGTGATACGGAGGATGTCATCGAGGCGGAGGGCGTCCGGCGTGCGCAGGAGTCGATTCGTACAGGCGACGTACTTCTGTATCTATTTGACCTCTCGACCGGGCTGGATGAGAATGAATGCACATTCGTGCGCGATATACGGCAATCTCAGCCCGATCTGCCCATCATACTCGTGGGTAACAAGCGAGACCTGGCTCCGAGCGGGGAATATTCAGCTCCTCTGGACCTTCCATTTTTTGCCGTCTCTGCGGAGCTTGGCCGTGCGAACCCGGACGAGTTGCAGCCGCTCGTGGATGCGCTGGTCGAGACGGTAGCCAGAGGGTTGAGTGAAGCATCGGCGTCACCCGTCGTCGTCAACCAGCGCCATCGCGAACACCTGGGGCGCGCTCTGGAAGCTGTGAGAAATGCGCGGCGCGCGCTGGGCGCGAACACATCAGGCGATGCGCTGGTTCTGGATCTCCGACTTGCCCTGCATGAACTCGGAGCCATTACCGGAGAGATCACGAACGAAGACGTGCTGGACCAGATCTTTTCCCGGTTCTGTATCGGGAAATAGGAGGGGAGCCACCTTCCGGTTTTCCATGTTCTGGTTGCTGGAGTGGACCTCTGGGGCGTGCTGGACCTAGTAGATCCTTTCGGGCGTAGAATGGCACAGTTTACACACTTGTAGATGGTTGTGTGGTGGGGAGAATAGCCGGCTTCGGCTTCCGGTGCAGAGGAGTCGTTACGTGCCGGAACCCCTTTGATTATTTGCCGACAGTGGATAGCTGATAGCCAGCCATGAATTATTTCGAATACGATGTTATCGTAGTGGGGGGAGGGCACGCCGGTTCTGAGGCGGCAGCGGCGGCGGCGCGTATGGGAGCGCGCACCCTGCTGATCACGATGAACCTGCAAGCCATCGGCCAGATGTCCTGCAATCCGGCTATCGGCGGGATCGGAAAGGGACAGATCGTGCGGGAGATCGACGCGCTGGGCGGGATCATGGGTGTCGTCACGGATCGTACCGGCATCCAGTTTCGCATGCTGAATCAGGGGAAAGGACCAGCGGTCTGGAGCCCTCGTGCCCAGAGCGACCGCATGGCCTATGCCGCCGCCGTTCGGGAAGAGCTCGAGTCCATTCCGAACCTCTTCATGCGCGCCGACATGGTGACCGACGTGCTTGCTGAAGAAGGCCGGGTCGTTGGGGTCGTGACGCAGCTCGGCCAGACATTCACGTGCCGGTGCGTTGTGCTTACGAGCGGCACGTTCATGAACGGCACCATTCATATCGGCGAACGGAAGTACGGGGGCGGTCGCATGGGCGAAAAGGCGTCCACAGGTCTTACGGCTTCCCTGGAACGGCTCGGGTTCGAAAGCGGACGTCTCAAGACGGGTACTCCGCCTCGTGTCGATGGCCGCACGATCGACTATGCGGCTCTTGACGAGCAACCCGGTGATCCGGAGGCCAGTCCGTTCTCCTATCTCACGGATGCATTGCCGGCGGATCAGATCAGTTGCTGGTTGACCTACACCAACACGAAGACCCACGATTTGCTGCGTACCGGGTTCGACCGGAGTCCTATGTTTACCGGTCGGATTCAGGGCAGAGGACCGCGTTACTGCCCCTCGATCGAGGATAAAATCGACCGGTTTGCAGACAAAGACCGGCATCAGATCTTCCTGGAGCCGGAAGGTCGCGCCACGCACGAGGTATACGTCAACGGCTTTTCGACGAGCCTTCCGGAAGAGGTCCAGTTTGCCGCGCTGCGGACGATTCCCGGCATGGAACATGTACACATGCTCCGGCCCGGCTATGCGATCGAGTATGATTACTTCCCCCCCTACCAGGTACGCTATAGCCTGGAGACGAAGCTCGTGGAAGGGCTCTTCTTTGCCGGCCAGATCAATGGCACGACCGGCTACGAAGAAGCGGCGGCGCAGGGGCTCATTGCCGGTATCAATGCAGTACAGCGGTTGCGGGGTGAAGAGCCGCTCATCCTGAAACGATCCCAGGCGTACATCGGTGTGCTCATCGATGACCTCGTAGCGAAGGGGACGGACGAACCCTACCGGATGTTTACCTCCCGCGCAGAACACCGCATTCTGCTCCGGCAGGACAATGCGGATCAGCGACTGACCGGGATCGGATATGACCTGGGGCTTGCGTCCCGTGAGCGGTACGACCGGATGGTACGCCGAAAAGAAGCGATAGAGACCACACGGCGCAAGTTGGAGGAGACCAGTGTCTCGCCCGAACGGGTCAACGGTTATCTGGAACGTGTCGGTACCACACCGATTCAGCAGCCCGAACGGATCGCGAAGCTGGCGCTTCGCCCGCAGGTATCCCTGGCCGACCTGCTCGAACATACCGGGTTGAGGCATGAAGTTGTGACCTCGGTGCCGGGACTCGAACGTACCGAAACGCTGGTCGAGATCGAGCTGAAATATCAGGGCTATCTGGAGCGCGAGCGGGAGATGGTAGAGAAGATGCAGCAACTCGAATCGTGGCGCATCCCGCCGGGCTTCGAGTACAGTAAGCAGAACAATATCACTATGGAAGCCCGCGAGAAGCTGTCGAAGATCCAGCCGGAGAACCTTGGCCAGGCTTCTCGTATCAGCGGCGTGAGTCCCTCGGACATTTCTGTGCTGATGGTGCTACTAAAACGGCAGGGCATTAAGCCGCAGGGCGACGGCGCATCGGCTGATGTGTCTGAGTTCGAGGTCTCGGTACCTGAATCCTGAGCGTATCCATGCAAGAAGGCATTCGGGATCCATTTGATGCCCTCACGTCCGATCAGCGTGAAGCCCTCGCTGCGTATGCGGATCTGCTGCGGTCGTTCAACCAGAAAATCAACCTCATCTCACGCGAGAACCAGTCCGATATCATGGCGCGGCATATCCGGCATGTGCTGGCGCTTGCTGTGCGCTCCTTTCCTGCCGGGAGCAGCGTCGTGGACTGGGGGACGGGGGGTGGTTTGCCGGCCATCCCGCTTGCCATATGCTTTCCGGACGTGATGTTTCACGCCGTGGATGCCGTCGGAAAGAAAATCCACGCTGTTCAGGCGATGGCGCGTAGGCTCGGGCTCACGAATTTGCGTGCGTGGCACGCTCGCGCGGAGCAGTGGAACGGCCACGCTCATTATTCGGTATCGCGCGCAACAGCGCCGCTCAGCGATCTCTGGGGCTGGCACGTCCGCGCGCGCGAACCGCTTGGTACCGAAGTGGACGAATTATTCTGGAAGCCGGGCTTGCTGTGCCTCAAAGGCGGCGACCTGACCGGCGAGATTGCACAGCTACAGGAGGACTTCCCGAATACACGCGTGGAGTCGACGGAGTTGAGCACCATTCTGAGAGCGGGCCGCTTCGAAGAGAAGCTGTTGGTGCAGGTACGAGACTAAGCTCTGGACAGGCATTTACATCATTTGTACGGCCTGTACCGGCACATTTTGCTATACTTGGACGTGTGCATATTTCTACTCGAATAACTTGCGCTAAATGAGCAATCAGGATCGCGTACTAAACCGGACGGAGCGGCTTTTCGCGATGATTCTGCTCCTGCAGAACCGCCCGAACATGACTTCACGCGACCTGGCGGAGTATTTCGGGGTGAGCCGGCGCACAATCTTTCGCGATCTCCGTGCGCTGAGCGAGTCCGGGGTTCCTCTGACCTACGCGGAGGGAGGTGGCTACGAGATTCTCGAAGGCTACCAGCTTCCGCCGCTCATGCTCTCTGCTCGCGAAGCCGCAACGCTCCTCATTGGCACCGAGTTCATGAAGCTCCAGTCGGATGCCTCCCTGCGTGAGGATGCGGATAAGGTGGGTTTGAAGATAAAGTCTGTGCTTCCGGACGAGGTGCGGAGCTATATCGAGCGCCTCCAGCAGCGGACGGTGCTCGATCCCTACTGGCTCAGCGCCGTACAGGCGAGCGACGAGGAAGAGGGGAGGTGGTACGAGATCAGCCAGGCCGTGGCCGGTCAGCGCTCCGTGCTCATGGAGTACTATGTTCCAAGTCGCGACGAGGTCACGCGGCGTACGGTGGATCCACTAGGACTCGTCTACTACACCGACCACTGGAACCTGATCGCGTTCGATCATCTCCGCAAAGACATTCGCAATTTCCGTCTGGACCAGATTCGTTCGATGCGGCTGCTCAACGAGCGGTTCACGCCGCCGGCGGGTTTCAATCTGGAAGCGCACCTGAGAGAACGCGGGGCCAGTCCGAACAATAAACGTATCCAGATTCTTTTTGCACCGCAAGTATACCGATGGGCCAGGCCGAGCATTCCGGCCGCGATCGAAGAGGAGCGGGAGACGCCGGAGGGGACGGAGGTCACGTTCTATTTTGAGAACCTGGACTACGTAGCACACTGGCTCCTCCGCTACGGCACGAGGGCGCACGTACTGGAGCCGGATGAACTGAGGGAACTTGTGCGGAAGGAGGCACAAGCCGTCGCGGAGCAGTACTGAGTCCAATATTCAAGAACCGCTTGTTGCCCCATTAGCGGGGCTGCAAGGAGTCTTTGCTATTGGGTGATCGTAAACGCGTTTGAAATACGTTTTTCTATAGGAAGGATATCCTTATTGTCGCTTAGATCTTTGGTAGATCTTATATGCCAGACCAGACGGTATGTCCCCGGCAGGTTTTCTACCTCTGAGTCAAGAACAGAAAACGGAATAGCTACCGTGTAGGTGCCTCCAGGCTTTACGTGTATAGGGTCGCGACCAACAAGAACGCATGTAGCCGTATATGCGTCAACCCAGCCTTCGTTAGTGCGTTTTTCGAAGCTGAACGGTGGGATGTCCCGAAAACACTGCGGCATGAATACATCGCTTTGGGTTCGATTGACGTAGCTCGTCTCCACTTTGAGAATGCCCATAGCTGTAACTTCCGCAATCGAATAGACCTGTTTACGGGTTGTGATTGGAGTGTTTTCCATAAAAAGCCCATCTCCTGATTCGCTAGGAAAGTCTTTCCCCGGCTCAACGAGTTGATGGCAACCGACCAGAGAGGTCGCGAGCAGTATGTAAATGCAGTACCTCATGATGAAATTGTCTAGTTGACAGATATGGGTCAGAGGAGCAATCATGCCGCTCGAATTAATAGAAACTAAGACCGTTGTTCCCTATCTCGCTTTTGACATACCCAATGTGGCTAAAAGAGAAACTCGTGCCAGGAATACCTCCCCACAATATCCCCTCTAACCGTATATTGTCACCCGAGTAATTTGGTGCTGGCCACTGGAAGACAGGTGACCCGCTATCGCCATGGTCAGCCCAGCCATTGACAGTAAATTGACAAAGCAGACGATAAGAGGTGCCATTTACGTAATGATCCTGACATGTCGTTGAAACGGGACCGTACGTCCATCCTGATCTTGCACCTACCTTGTTAACCACTAAGCCGATGTATGGATGCGACTGGGCATAGCTAACAATATTGAAAGAGGAGCTGATTGTGGAAGAACCCGGGGAGCTTTGAGACCGAGATGTTGTTTTAGCAATTCCTCCGAAGTCGTCGCTGACCCCGGAGTAGTACCGAGCAAGAGCGCTGTCGCTATAGCGGCATTTATAAAGTGACGGACAGGGGTAACCTGTGAAGCCCCCATAATCGTCTACCTCATAGCCGATGTCGCTGGAGCCTGCTTCTGGTTGGCGAAATACCATACCATCAATTATGCCGAAGTCTTCGGTACAATGAGAATTGACTACAAAATAAGCATAGCCGTCTGATTGATATCTGGCATTAAATCCCATTGTACACCAATTGTCAGTTCCCCAATAGTCTGTAAAGCCTATTTGTAATCCTCCTACAGTGGGTCTCACCTGGCTGGTCAGACTTTGAAATGGAACTACGGGAGGTGATTTTATGACTATAATGGCGTCGGATGGAATATCGAGTTGCGTTAATCGATCCTGCACTTCGTCTGATGAGGCATCGTCGCTAATAGAAATAGCAACTTTATTTATGCGCTCATCAATATCTAAAGCGTGGACGCCTGCGACACCTAACAATTCACGTGCTTTGATCCGAAAAGTTTGAAGTTCGGCAAAGTCATAATCGGCCTGAACAATTTGCAACTCTGCATTCTGAATACGCTCACGGACCTCACTTCCATATACTTTCTCTAGTTCATTCCCAATTAAGGTTACAACTTCCGCTTGTGCCTTACCGCTCTTTAAAAATACTGTGGGTCTGCGATCTGCATCTAAGAAGAAGCCCCCAAAGCCTGGTACGACATTCACTATGCCTGCAAGCTTGTCATCAAGAGATTGCAGAACTCTTGGGCCTTCAGTTACTTTTGAATTGTTGCTGAAGGGCGTGTTCGCGTGATCTGAGATGTCCGTATTCTCAACGGGAGCAACTGCTTGGTCTCAGCCACTTAGAATAAAGAGTACCGCTATGAGCAGCGTTGCGCTGAGCTTGAGAGTAGTGGGAGTTCCGGGCATGTCATTCTTTACGCCTCCACGTTGGTGTTAGTCAATGGAAAGCATGCTCCTGACATTCGCAGAAGATGTAGTACCCATACCTCAATTAAGTATACATGTGTATATGAGTTTATCAACTATTTCCTACGGCCCATTTGACAGTTGACTGTTTTAAAGGCAAAAATAACAACAGCATGGATCACCTGTAACAATCTTGTTACAGGTGATCCATGCTGTGATCGAAGTATGTCGAGGAGTTAGATGTCTCTGGTGGGCGAGAACACGAAGGTGAATCCGACTCAACACCTCGGCCGCCATCGAGGAGGAGCGCGAGACGCCGGAAGGAACCGAGGTCACGTTCTACTTCGAGAACCTCGACTATGTCGCGCAGTGGCTTCTCCGATTTGGTACGAGGGCGCACGTCCTGGAGCCGGATGAGCTGAGAGCGCTCATTCGGAAGGAGGCAAAGGCCATCGAGGAACAGTACAAACGTTGCCGGCAGCTTCTCGGCCGCCGGTATTGTACTACACGTCCTGTCTTCTGCTCTAGGGTCTCGCCAAGTAGTCTGGTGCGAGTAAAAAGCGGAAGGCCCTCGTAGAGCCGCGTAAAAGTCGTTCTGGCGAGCGCAAAGGCGAGCCTATATTCTGACCTGGATCGTTGCTGGATCTTGCGTTACAGGCCGGTTTCTAGAGGCCGATTTTTCGAGGTGCGTCAAAAATTTTCGAGCAGACGGACTGAACCGTGGGATCATTCCATCTGCCGAAGCTCATACCGGTGCCGTCGCTACCGGCGTCAGCTTGCCGACGACGTCGAGAGCGACCTGAAGGTCCGGCACGTCCTGCACGATGGCGCGCACGCGTTTGCTGGGAGCTTCTTTGATCACATACCGCCGGTCGAGATCACCGAGGTGGGCCAGAAGAGGATGAAAGATGTGCTCGTAGAAGTACGCGTCTTCCTCCGGTGAGGGCATTTCCAGAAAGAGCCGCTGGTTCTTGAACGTGATCTTCGGCAGTCGCAGGCCCTGTGCTTCGGCCTTCAAACGTGCTGCGATGAACAGATTCTCTGTTTCCCCGGGAATCTCCCCGAAGCGATCGGCGAGTTCCGCTCTGATTTCTTCGAGGTCTTCCTCCGTTTCGGCTTCGCTGATCCGTCTGTAGATGTTCAGCCGTTCGACGTTGTTGGAAACGTAGTGGCTCGGAATGAAGGCATCCTCATCCACGTCTACCGTCGTCTCTTCGGGCCGGGGTATGGGAGCGGAGTTGAACAACTCGGGAAACTCTTCTGCTCTCAACTCCTGGACGGCCTCATCAAGGATCTTGTGGTACGTCTCGAAGCCGATATCCTCGATGAAGCCGCTTTGCTCGGCACCAAGCATATTGCCGGCACCTCGTATATCGAGGTCACGCATGGCAATGTTGAAGCCGCTTCCCAGATCGCTGAACTCCTCGACGGCCTGGAGACGCTGGCGTGCTTCGCGTGTAAGGCCGTGGACGGAAGGGACCAGAAGATAGCAGAACGCTTTGCGGTCGGAGCGTCCCACGCGCCCACGCAACTGATGGAGTTCGGAGAGGCCGAACCGTTCCGCATGGTTGATGATGATGGTGTTTGCGTTCGGAATATCCAGGCCGCTCTCGATGATGTTCGTAGAGACCAGCACGTCGTACTTGCCTTCCACGAAGTTCAGCATCACTTTCTCCAGTTCAGCCGGCTTCATCTGCCCGTGTGCCACGCCGATGCGGGTATCTGGAACGATGGCACGGATCATGGCCGCGATCTCATCGATGGTCTGCACGCGGTTGTGGATGAAAAAGACCAGACCGCCGCGGCTCGTTTCGTACTTGATGGCATCCCGGATGAGGTTCTGATCGAACGTATGGATCTCGGTCACAATGGGTTGCCGGTTCGGTGGCGGTGTGCTGATGATCGAGAGATCACGGGCACCCATCAGAGAGAACTGGAGTGTGCGGGGGATGGGAGTGGCCGTTAGCGTGAGGGTATCGACCTGCGCCCGTAGCGTGCGGAGGCGCTCCTTGACAGCCACACCAAACCGCTGTTCCTCATCAATGATGAGGAGGCCCAGGTCTTTGAATTTCACGTCTTTAGAAGCCAGTCGATGGGTGCCGATGATGATGTCCAGTTCTCCTTTCTCCAGCTTCTTAAGCGTTTGCTTCTGCTCCTGAGTGGACCGGAACCGGGACAGACTGTCTATGCGGACGGGGAAGTTGGCCAGGCGTCGCGAGAACGTTTCGTAATGCTGCTTGGCGAGGATCGTAGTGGGGACGAGTACGGCAACCTGCTTCCCATCCTGCACGGCTTTGAATGCCGCGCGCACGGCGATCTCTGTCTTTCCAAAGCCCACGTCTCCACATACGAGCCGGTCCATGGGGGTCGGTTGTTCCATGTCTTCCTTCACGGCCTCGGTCGTAAGCGCCTGATCGGGCGTGTCTTCGAACTGGAACGATGCCTCGAGTTCGCGCTGCCAGATGGTGTCTCGGGAGAACGCGAAGCCCGGCGATGCCTTGCGTGCTGCGTAGAGCTTGATCAGGTCTCGTGCAATGTCCTTGACGCGCTTCTTCGCTTTCGCTTTCGTGCGCTCCCACTGCCCGGACCCGAGTTTCGTGAGTTTTGGTTGATGTCCTTCTTTGCCAGTGTATTTGTGCAGTTTGTGGAGGGCGTTTACGTTGACGTATAGCACGTCATTGTCCGCGAACAGGACACGTACGGCCTCGCTTTTCCTGTCACGAACCGTTATGCTCTCCATGCCGGCGAACTTGCCGATGCCATAATCCACGTGGACCACAAAGTCGCCGGGGCGGAGGTTCTGTACTTCCCGCAATGTGAGGCCGCCCTGCACTTTTCTGCGTTTCCGTGCAGTCGGTCGATGGTAGCGATCGAAAATCTGGTGGTCGGTATAGACGGCCAGATTGAGTGCAGCCATCTCGAATCCCTCGTGGATGGATTCCACGAGCATGCGAACGGGGAGCGTGTTTTCCTCCAGTTCGAGCAGTTCGTGCAGCCGTGCTTCCTGTGCCCGGCTGTCGCACAGGATATACGTCTCAATGCCTTGATTTCCGTTCTCTTTCAGGCGGTTCCGCAGCATACCGATGTTGCTGTTGAATGCGGGCTGCGGGCGAGCATCGACGTGTATGACCTGTGCAGGTTGCTCGTGGAGAAACGTTCCGAAGTAGACGCGCTGATGGGCTTCGATGGCGTGGCGGAGGGTTTCGCCACCACTGAAGTGGATTTTCGGCGGAAGGAGGGGCGTTTCCGATTCGCTCGGGGCTGCTTGATAGGCCTCCTGGGCGTGTTCGAAGAGGGTGTCCGCCTGATCGAAGACACGTGCCGGGTCGAATACGACGAAGAGCGTATCTGTGGGGAGATAGTCGAAGAGTGTCGTGTAACGTGTCGTCGTGCCTGCAGTTACTTGCTCCAGGTTGGGCACGAGGCGGGCCGAGGTAAGGCGGCTTACGGAGCGCTGGGTACGTGGGTCTATCTCTCGAATCGAATCGATCTCATCTCCGAAGAACTCGATGCGAATCGGGAAATCGCCTGCGTACGGGAAGATATCCATAATGCCGCCGCGTAGGGCGAGCTCTCCAGGCTGCTCTACGAACTCGACGCGGTTGAAGCCCTGTCCTATCAGGCGTTCGATGAGATCGTCGGGGTCGACAGATTCGCCCGTACTGACAATCGTGGTCTCTTGCTGAAGCGTTTCGCTGGAGGGGACGTTTTCGTAAACGGCTTCTGCGCTCGTTATGATGATCGGGTGCTCGACGCCACCGATTTGCTGGAGGAGGTCGCTTCGCCGGATGAGGTTTGTCGGATCGACAATCTCTTCCTGGTCGTACGGGCGCTGTCCACTTGCCGGAAACTGCAAGAGGCGAGGTGTGGCGCCCAGAATCTGCTCGACGTCACTATAGACATAGGAGGCCGCTTCCTCGTCCGTTACGAGGCAGAATACAGGGCGATTGATTTCTCGTGCAAGCGTGCTGATCAGAAAGGCCGGGATGGAACCGGAGGCGGCCTTGATGTGGATCGAGGTAGCGGCGGCTTGGCCGCCTGTCAAAGCGTCGATCAGAGTCCGGGCATATTCCGACTCTGCTATGATTCGTTCAATCGCGTTCAGGGACACGGGAGTGGTCTTCTACTTCCTGCTTCAAAAAACTGCCGAACTACGTACGCCTGATGACGCGAGTGTTCCACGTGAAACATGTTAAGAATGCACGTTGCCCACGCTCGGTGTGTTCACGATGGATTTAACGCAACGCGTACGAATCCGTTGGCGCGGGCCAGGCGTTCGCGCGCTTCTTCCGCTCCGACTCCGGCAAGAAGCATAACCAGTGCGGTTTTGACGTGACCATCTGCCTCGCGGAGCGCGTTCTCCGCTGTTGAGTAATCCACCCCGGTAGCCGTCATGACAATGCGCTTGGAACGTTCGACCAGTTTCAAGTTCGTCATCTGCAGATCTACCATCATGTTCTCATAGACCTTGCCAAGGCGGATCATGGATGCTGTCGTGATCATGTTGAGCACGAGCTTCTGTGCCGTGCCGCTCTTCATGCGGGTTGATCCCATGATGACCTCGGGCCCGACTACCGGGCAGATCGCCACGTCGACATCCAGCGTAAACTCTGTGCGTGGATTGCACGTCACAAAGAGGGTCTTCGCGCCGCGGAGGCGGGCATACTTCACAGCGCCAACTACGTACGGAGTTCGGCGACTGGCCGCGATACCGCATACAACGTCTACCGGGCGCAGGTTCAGTTGTTCGAGGTCTTTTGCTCCATTCTCTTCTCTGTCTTCCGCCCCTTCCTGTGCCTTGAACATGGCCTCTCGGCCACCTGCAATCAATCCTTGCACCATCTCCGGCGGTGTGCCGAACGTTGGCGGACATTCCGAAGCATCGACTACGCCGAGGCGTCCGCTCGTCCCCGCACCTGCATAGATGAGCCGTCCTCCGTTGCGGAACGCATCGACGACGATGTTGACGGCTTGCTCGATATAGGGGATCTCCTCACGCACGGCAATGGGTACGCGGTGGTCTTCCGTGTTGATGATCTCCAGAATGTCTCGAACGGAGGCCGTGTCGATGTGCATGGAGCGGGGATTCCTCTGCTCGGTGGCAAGGGCGCGAATTTCTTCGAAGAGGGTCGTCTCAGCCATAAAGGAGTATGTGGAAAAGAGGGTGGTTTGCAGCAGTCAGTCGGGGCCTCAAGGGGCGTGCTGCCGAAGGGTAGTGGTCAGGCAGAAGGCTCGTTGTAAATAGTCATAATAGGGTTTCGTGTGCGGAGACTTGCGCAGATGAAACGCACGGGGGTTCCCGCTGGTGGCAGCGATGCCAGGGGGCAGTCTGTTTAGTGCTGGCAAGTGTGGGGCATTGGTTCCATTGAAATGTTTTGAACGATTTTACGTTGCGCGCGTATCGAAAGCCCGGAATCGAGGTCGCTCCGATTCCGGGCTTCTCTCGTCATTATTTCGCTTTGCATGCACATCCGCTCGCTCCGGCTGGTTTCATTTCGTGCTCACGCTGATAGCACGCTTCGCTTTGCGCCGAAGGTCAATTTGCTTTACGGGCCCAATGGGGCGGGGAAGACGAATGTTCTGGAGGCGATCCATTACCTGTGCCTCGGGAAAAGCTTCCTGGCATCCAAGGATAGTTACGCACTCCGCAAAGGTGCCCCGTTCTTCGAAATAGAGGGGCGGTTTGAAAGCGATAACGGACGCGATGTGACGATGCGGCTTGCGTACGTGCCTGTGGAAGGGAAGCGGATTTTTGTCAATCGCGCGCCCCTGGAGCGGCTGTCCCAGGTCATCGGAATCGTGCCGCTGGTTGTGTTCTCGCCGGAAGATCAGGCGCTCACGGCAGGCGGACCCGACGAACGCAGGCGCTTCATGGATAACATTCTGAGCCAGGCTCGCCCTGTGTATCTGAATGACCTGTTAAGCTATCGGCGTACGTTGAAGCAGCGAAATGAGTTGCTTGTCCAGGGGCGTTATGGCTCATCAGTGCGTGGGCAGGATGGTGTACTGGAATCGTGGACGGAAGAATTGGTGGTGCTCGGGAGTCGGCTGATCGCTGCCCGGTTTCGGTTTGTGGCTGAGTTTGACGCGTTCTTGCGACGGGCGTTTGAGTGTTTGCAGGGGGATATCGAGGAGCCGACCCTGGCGTACCATACGGTTGTTACACCGGATGCAGGGTTAGATCTTTCTGATATTGAGCGAGCTTATCGGGCTCAGCTGGGCCGGGTAGCCAGGCGCGAACGCGAACTGGGCCGAACGCTGGCCGGGCCCCATCTGGACGAGCTTGTGTTCAAGCTGAACGGGATGGAGGTGCGCAGGTTTGCTTCGCAGGGCCAGCACCGCACCTTTGGGATGGCCATGAAGCTTGCGCAGTACTTCTATCTGCGCGATCGTCTGGAGGAGAACCCCATATTCTTGCTTGATGACGTTTTCGGAAACCTAGATCCGAAACGGACCAGGCTGCTTCTGGAATTGTTGCAGACGGATGCAGTAGGGCAGAGTATCATTACGGCAGCACACGCCGAGCCGCTGCTCTCCGTGCTGTCCATTGAGAATGGCGTCAATCATGCTGCCGAAATCCTGTCGGGCAGAGTGGCTACGCCGGGTGGATTGGGGTAAGAGGGTTCATCGCCTTTGAAGAGGGATTTTGAAAAGGATCAGGTCCTTTATGGTCTCCTTCTCGTTGGGCGGAACTAGATGCTGCATTCCCGGGGTAGAGTGTGAGGTTACCGGAGCGCACGGAATGTGGCGGATAGGAAGAAAGAAGATCGTAACAACTCGTTTTCCGAACTACACATGGCGAACTACCGCTTCGCGATGTTCCACGTGGAACGATTTCGTCTGATTCTCCCGCTTCTGGCTGTCGTATTCCTGTGCTCCGCATGCTCGGTTCAGCGCAGCGTCATTACGGGAAATCAGCGGGCATACGCATACACCTGGGCGCAAGAGCGTCAGTTAGGACAGCAATCGGATCCGCAGATTGTGGCTCAATACGGCGCATACGAAGATCCGGAGCTTCAGGCCTACGTCGAGGAAGTCGCCCAGCGCGTGCTGGCACAGAGCCACTTACGCCGGCCCGATACACCAGCCGAGTTCAAAAACACGCCATTCACTGTACGGATTCTGGACTCTCCGGTCGTCAATGCGTTTGCACTGCCGGGTGGATATATCTACGTCACCAGAGGCATCCTGAGTCACCTGGATAACGAGGCGCAGCTAGCCGTCGTGCTGGGCCATGAAATCGGACATGTAGCGGCACGTCATGCATCGCAACAGGCCGTCACACAGCAGATCGGACAACTCGGCGTCGTCGGGGGAGCCATTCTCGGGGCGGCGGTACTGGGAGGCGAAGCAGCGGAAAGCATTCTGAATATCGGCAGCCAGGCGGCTCAACTCCTCACGTTACGATACGGCCGCGGCGCCGAGCGCGAATCCGACGATCTCGGCGTGGAATACGCATCCCTGGCGGGGTACGAAGCGGCTGAAGGCGCCAAGTTTTTCGAAACACTTCAGCGCATAAATGAACGAGAGGGTGCCGAACTCCCCACCTTCCTCTCTACGCACCCTGATCCCGGCGCCAGGAAGGAGACCATTCAGCAGATAGCCGCTCAGTACGACACACAGATCCCGAATCAAGTCGTGGAGAGAGAACGCTACCTGCGAGCGGTGGAAGGTACCGTCTTCGGTGAAAACCCCAGGCAGGGCTTTGTCGAAAACGGTGTCTTCTATCACCCGGACCTTCGTTTCCGCTTTCCCGTGCCGCGTGGTTTCCAGGTTGTCAACCAGCCGCAGCAAGTCGTTCTAGTAGCTTCCGATCAACAAGCCCTCCAGTATTTTCAGATCGTGGAAGCCAGTTCCGCGCAAGCGGCCGCCACACGATTCGCACAACAACAGGGCCTTCGTGTGGTAGATAGCGGCGCTGCGCGCTCCGGCAGTCTACCGGCGTACTTCGTCCTGGCAGAGGGGCAGTTGCAAAGCGGGCAGAAGGTCGGTGTACTGGCCTACTTCGTAGAGCATGAGGGGCGCGTCTATCGTTTTACCGGCCTCGCTACGACCGAGCGGTTCAACCAGTATGACGACGTGTTCTCGGACGTAGCACAGGGCTTTGCTCCGCTCACGGACGCGCGCATACTGGGTATCAAGCCCTGGACGATCAAGATCATCACGGCCTCCCGGACGGCTCCGTTTCGCGCATTCGTCCCAGAGAGCCTGCCTGAAGGGGTGACGCCGGAGGATATCGCCATCATCAACCAGGTCCAACTCGATACGAGCATTCCTGCAGGTACGCTGCTCAAAATCCCGTCTCGCTAACGTAGAGGGCGTCACCAAAACTTAACGAAACAGCCGGACGCCTTCTAACGTGACTACCTCCGGATCGTCCCCTGAAAGAAGCAGGCTTCGAGCCGGTAAGAACCATGTCTCCGCAGAAGAAGTCGATGCGGGCCGTGGGTATGGTATTCACGGTATATGCACTGCTCTGCGCCACGCACCTTGGCGAGTTCTGGCCGTTTAGCATCTATCCCATGTTCTCGTCTGCCGGGCAGCCGTGGAGCAGGGCGGTTGTCACGGAAGTTGATCCGGATTGGTCTGCCGCAGAGGTGTGGCAGAACGTCGGCATGGATGACCTCCTGGGAGAGATCGTTCCGCTGGAAGAGTACGGCGTCGCGCAAAAGGATCTGGCGGGCTATCTCCAGCGGACGCAACAGTGGGATGATCGGCAGATTCGAGAGATCGCGGCACTCTTCGCACGCTACCCCACCCAGGACAAGCACCTCCTCGTCTACAAAGTCCGCGGAGAACTCGCGGCCGACGACTCGGTCAGTATTGAAGCGATTCCAGTACTGCTCATCGCAGGCGAGACGGCATACCCTAACCCGGACCTCGGACACCCGTAAGACCGAGCGCAACTGCTACCCCTGTCCAAACTCACCCAGTCGCCTATGAAGTGGCTTGCTACGAATCTCTTCGACTTCGAGACCGAGGAAACGCTGGGACAGCGGGTCGTCTTCTACACGCTGGAGGCATTTCTCGTGGCGTTCACGATCAAGTTCTGCTGGGAGTGGGCCTCCTACGTTCAGAACGTCGCCGGTATCGCGTACCCGGTAGGTCTTGCGCGCTATATCGACCTCTCGTTCATGCTGCAGAACGGTATCGCCTTTGTCAATGCAGCGCTGGTCACGGGGCTCTGCCTGCTGGGGGTTACGCGCAAAGGGCCAACGTGGGCCTATCTAGCGGCTCTGGTGTTGGCCCATGTGCAGTACGCGACCCGGTATAGCTTCGGCAAGATCGGGCATGGGTCGAACCTCGTTGGAATGGGGTTGCTCGGCCTCGCCGTTGCGATGATCGTGTTTCAAGATGAGCAGCTGCGGCGCCGCTTCACGATGGGCTTCGTTTACCTGTTTACAGGTCTGGCTTACACGCTTGCAGCGGTGGCCAAGTTGATCGGAACAGGTCCCAGTTGGCCGTCTGCGAAGCACCTTCTCATGTGGATGCACGAGCGGCAGGTAGATGTGCTCGCGTCCTACGGCAGCTTCGAGTGGAACCCGCTTCAGGAGATCGTCCTGGAGCACCTGACGCTTGGGACCGTCCTCCTGGCTTTCGGGCTACTCGTAGAACTATGCGGCGTCTTGGTCTGGTGGCGCAAAAGCCGCTACCTGATCTTACCGCTGCTCGTCGGCATGCACGTGGGAATCGCTCTGACGATGAACATCTACTTCGATGCGTTCGTGTACGAGTTGATGATCATTGGATTGCCGTGGGCTGCCGGAATCGACCGTCTGAATGCACTACGGAAGCAGGTGCGGGCAGAAGATCCTCACATACGGCACCTGAAGCTCTTTTCGTCCGGTTCTAATACCCGTAGTAAGGGCGATACCACTCGATGAAGCGCCGGACGCCCTCCCGCATAGGCACCGCGGGCCTGAAGCAGATGTGTGCTTCCAGCATGCTCACGTCGGCATAGGTTGTGTGCATATCGCCAGGTTGCATGGGGAGCATGTTTCGGATGGCCTTCTTTCCGATGGCATCCTCGAGCGCAGCAATGAAATCTGCCACTTTGACCGGGCTGCTGTTGCCCACATTATAGAGTCGATATGGCGCAGCACTCGAACTCGGGTCGGGATCATCGGACGACCAGTTGGCGTCAGGGACCGGGGACCGCTGGAGTACACGCGTTACAGTCTCTACGACGTCATCGATGTACGTGAAGTCGCGGTAGAGATCGCCGCCGTTGTATACGTTGATCGGCTGGTTCTCGAAAATGGCTCTGGCAAACAGAAACGGTGCCATATCCGGCCTGCCCCAGGGGCCGTATACCGTGAAGAGACGCAGTCCGGTGCAGGGAATCCCGTACAGGTGGGCGTACGCATGCGCCATCAGTTCATTCGATTTCTTGGTGGCCGCGTACAAAGACAACGGGTGGTCTGCCGTGTGATGCGTTGCGAAAGGAACGCGGGTGTTGGCACCGTACACCGACGATGATGAGGCGAAAACCAGATGCCCGACTTCCTGCGTGCGGCACCCCTCCAGCACGTTGGCGAATGCGATCAGGTTGGACTGGACATAGGCCTGAGGATTCTGGAGCGAATACCGGACACCGGCCTGCGCTGCTAGGTGAATGACCGCGTCAAACTTGCTTCGCTCGAACAATTCACTCGTGGCGGTCCGGTCGGCCAGGTCCAGGTGGTAAAACTCGAACCCTGATTGATCCGACAGAAGCGTTAGCCGGTCCTGCTTGAGCTGAACACTGTAGTAGGGATCGAGGCTGTCAACGCCGACGACATGAAAGCCGTCTTGGAGCAGCCGGCGGCTCACATGAAAACCGATGAACCCGGCCGCACCGGTTACCAGAATTGTTTGCATGCACGTAATACCAAGCCTGAAAAACGGCCTGTACCAGAAAACTAGGCGTAGAGGACTCCTGAAGGGCGCTTGAACACATGCGGAACGCCTCCGGTCCTGTTAAAACGGGCCTGATTGAATCTTCATCCAGATACCTGGGTGAAATTCTGTGGATAGGTAGTTGGAAATATAGCATGTAGCACAAGAGTGTGCCCGCACGCCCCATCCGCAACCTGCGTGCCCGTACTCAAGCTCCAGTTCGGCGGATCTTTGTCCGACGTCTCGTTCTAGAAGATAAGGCGACAAAATACAGGGGCGGTATTCCGATGCGGCTCACAGGCTCATACGAGCACAGCACGCTCGGCCGCCTCCCCAAGAAGTTCGATCTGTACGCGCGTGTTCGTGGTCAGATCGAAGTGTGCCCGTACGAAAGCACGCGCTTCCTGTCCCATTGCGGCGGCCTCTTCGTGGTGCGTGGCCATGTACGCCATGGCGTCGGCAAGTGCTTCGGCGTCTGCAGGGGGAGCGAGTAGGCCGGTTTTGCCCGGAATAACGACCTCCGGGATGCCGGACAACTCCGTACCGATCACCGGACGCGCCATGGCCATCGCCTCGAGTGTCACATTCGGGATGCCGTCCATATTGCCATCTGCCGCCTGCACCGACGGCGCGACCAGGGCATGGCTACGCAGCAGCACGTCCCAGACATCGCGGTTGGGCATGGCGCCGAGCATCGTCACGTGCTCCTGAAGGCCGAGCCGCTCGATCTGAGCCGTCAAACGCTCCCGCTCGGGTCCGTCTCCGATAATGTTCACGTGAATGTCGTGACCCCGGTCGCGCAGGAGCGCCGCAGCATCCAGGAGGTATGTGAATCCTTTCTTCGTCACGAGCCGGCCAATGGCGGTAAAATACGTCGTTGATCCGGATGGGAGAGGGGTAGGCTCCGGAAGGCGCTCGAACGCGAGCCCGTGAAAGAGCAAGTGGACCTTCTCTGCATGCGCAGGCGCCAGGCTGCGGAGGTGGTCCGCATTGTGCCGCGTACAGGTCAGGACGACTCGCGCATCCGCGATCTTCTCCGCGAGAATATTGCGGTCCTTCCAGATGCCCGTAGCATGTCCGGTGAACCCGTACGGAATCCCGGTCAGGCGCGACAGGCACATCGCGAACTCGGTATGGTACGAGGCGAAATGGGCGTGGATATATGTGAATCCCATTGCGCGTACACGGTCGGCGACCGATGCGGCCGCCAGCAGCAGGCCGATGATTCGGAAGTGGCGGAAAAGGGTCCGGTGGGGCAGCCGTACGCCCCACCAGAGCGTTGAGGTGAACCGGACCGGATGCCTGGCGGCATACCCCAATCCCTTGATGGCCCAGGCAGCCGGATGGCCCAGATAGATCCCGCGGGAGGCAATGTCTTCCAGTTCAGGACTGATATCGGTGCGGTGCACCCGGTGTCCGGCCAGCATGTTGACCGTACAACCCTGCCGGTGCATCTCCTCCAACTCCCGCTGGATGAACGTTTGTGATGGCTCCGGAAACCCCCAGAGCACGACCATCAGGTAGTGCTGCATCGGTTTGCTTTCCGTGGAGGAAACCAAGCCGTCGCCCTGGGTGGCGATTTCTGAGGTGGAAAGTCCATCCGCCGAATTACTATTCACTCGCATCAACGTTTCCCTGCCAGGACGTTATCTCTTGGCCCGCAGACCGCAGGAGGTGGTCATGAAGATGTGTATTGCGGTACGTGACACATGCAGGCACACTCGAGCCGCAAGTATGACCGGAATGCTCACGTATCCCTCCGCTTGACGACGAAGATTTGTTTTGGCATGCCGAGGCTTACCACACGCGTTAATCTCAACCGCCTCAACATCCGCTTGAACGACGAGCCCGGTATGTTCAGGGTTGTTTCTATATCGTACGAGCGGCCAATGAGTTCTCTGTACTCGGATTCGGTGGCGCTGAAGCAATCCGAGCCCGCCGTTCCCGGATCGTTGCTGCCCTCAGACCACTCGATGAAAAGGCGGCCTGTCGGTTTGATGCAACGCATCCACTGGTCGAGCGCATAGACCGGGTCGTAGCTGTGGTCCCACGAGTTCGTATAGATGAAGTCCACGTTCGAAAGCCATTCCGGCTTCACGTCGTGGAAATCCCACTTAATGACGTTCTTAAATCGGGTCGCCGTCTCAGATATCTCCGTGCCGATTACCTCGACGCCGGGCAGAAGCGCTCTGAACTTGGCCACCTCCCATCCGTTGCGTGCGCCGTGGCAAATACCAAACGATGGATTCGGAATGCGACCCCGGATATATGAAGCAATTGACTCGATATCCGTTCTTGTGGCCCAGACACGCTTAATTTTGCGCTTGTTAGCTGCCGTCTGGACGCTGACGTAATCGGCGTAACTATTGTATTTCTGAATCTGCATGGGAGCTAATCGGTTTGCCGCTGTGGGTATCAATCCGGGCAGCTGAATAAAGACATAAGGTATAGAAAGTCCGGCACGTAGTTCTTTCTGAAATCAGGCAAGTCTGCGTGAAGGTAGGGGTACCGCATTTCGTTTTAAGCGTGGGTTTCTTTTATTGGGGCTCCCGAAAAGAAAGCCCCGAACGTCTCTAGGCGACCATACCCATGCACACGTTTCAGTCCATTCAGGTCGGTGACTCCTTTAAATTTTCGAGAACTCTGACCGCGGAAGACGTACGCACCTTTGCCGACCTGACCGGAGATGATAACCCGATTCACGTCGATGAGGCGTACGCGAAGGGCACGCGGTTTGGCGAACCCATCATACACGGTGTTTTTCTCCTCGGGATCGTTTCGAAGGTGTTGGGCCGCGACTTCCCCGGCCCGGGAAGCATCGCCGTCGCTATTTCGTGCCGCTTTCTCCGCCCCGTGCCGGTCGGCTCGGAGATCACAGTAGAGGTTAAGATCACGGAAAAGATCGAGAAGAGTGGGCACGTCAAGGTGCGCATCTACGTGTACCAGGGCAACAAGATCGCCCTCGGTGGAGAAGCCACACTGATACCCCCTTCCGAAACGAACGGCGCCCAGTCCGATTGAACGCCGGGGCTCTGGCGCACGGGCAAAAAGTAGATTCCGTTGTTACTTCTTGCACGGTGAGCGCGTCTTACCGTTGGGGCAATATATGTGCACCCCACGGTGTACGGAAGCACCCGGACCTGTCGGGACAGGTCTCAGCCTGCGGTTTGGGTCAGGGCAAGCCCGCATGTCAACGGGGCGATACCGACGGTGTGCTCGTGAAACCTGCCTTCGTGAGCACCTTCGGTGTAAACCGTGTAAAGCTGTTAAAGGGCTTGAAACAAACTACCTCATGTACCGTCACGCGTAGTTTGAAAAAGCCCTGGGATAAGAATGGACTTCGCGAAGCTGAAGATACACTGGGAGAAGATAGCTCAGTCCAAGAGCGGTAAGCGTTTGGGTGCCTGGCTACGTATAGCCGTAGCCGGAGGCATCATTGCCGTACTGATTTACCAGCTCAGCGACATTGGTTGGTCTGATCTGTGGGCATCACGCCCGCGCAGCGCCGGTTACTACCTCCTCCTGCCTGTAGCCTACCTGCTGCTCCCTACTACGGAAGCAATCATCTTTAGAAAGCTCTGGGGGGTCCGGCGCCGCGATGCCTTCATAGCTTCGCTGAAGAAGCGTACGTTGAACAGCGACGTGCTGAACTATTCCGGAGAGGTTCAATTTTATCTGTGGGCGAGGAAAAGCGCGCCGTTCTCTCCCGGGCACATCCTGAAGAATATCAAGGACAACCTCATCGTATCGTCCGCAGCATCCGTCATCTCGGCGGTTCTAGCCGTGGGGCTGTTCATTGTGGTGGGGCATCTAGACATAAGCCGGTATGTCGGTACCGTTTCGGCCTGGCACGTGGCCGGCGGGACTGCCGTCGTCCTGCTGGCCGGGGCGGCGAGCATCCGGTTTCGCAGGATTCTCTTTTCCCTGCCCGGACGCACGCTTGCCAGCCTGTTGACGATCCATGTCGCACGATACCTCGCCGGATGGGTCGTGCTGGTCATGCAGTGGTGGTTCGTGTTGCCGCACGTACCCTTCGAGACATGGGCGCTCCTGCTCACGGCCATCATTCTCGTGGACCGTATTCCCATGCTCCCGTCGAAGGACCTCGTGCTTGCCGGTGTGGGCATAGGCATGTCCCCGGCACTCAATGTGCCTGCCGCTGCCATAGCCGGTCTGTTGCTCATCCGGACGGCATTCAACAAAACGATGAACTTCAGCATGTATGCGCTCGCCATGCTTCGTAAGCGCCGGACAGAACCTCTGCCCGAGCCTGAGGAGGAGGAGCCTGTGCTTGCAGCCACGGTTGCCGGAGACGCGCCGCTAGCGCGTGCTGCCTGATCCCCGGCACAGTCATTGTAATAGAACGGGTCCGTACGGCACCTAGTAGGTGGTCCTTGTTCTGAGAGAAATTCTGACAGGTATGTATCTCAGGTCGAACATCATCGCACTGCTCGTATTGCTGTTTGTGCCGGCCGTCCCGTTATCGACGCAGGACACCATTCGAGCGGAGATCGTCGTCGATGATTTCGAAGACGACGAAGATGGCAAGGTCCCTGGCAAGTGGAAGTTTCTGGATTTCCGCCAAGGGAGATACCTCCCGCTTGAAGCCACGATGAGGGAGCGAGAACGCTTCTTTGTCGTAAACGAGAAAGGCAACAACTTCCTTCGTGCCTACACCCACGGCGAGGCCCACCGTATCACGTTGCCGGCATCCGATGTGGGGTGGAACCTGAAAACACACCCGTACCTCCAGTGGCGCTGGCGCGCCTTGCGGCTGCCGGCAGGCGCCCGGGAGGACCGGGTGAATGATTCCGGCGGCGCTATCTATGTCTCTTTCGCACGGCGGGACTGGCTGGGCCGCCCCTATAGCATCAAATACGTATACAGCACGACCCTTCCGGTCGGGACGATCGTGTCGCACGGAAACGTCAAAGTCATCGTTGCCTCCAGTGGCATCGACGGAACCGGAAAGTGGCAGCGAGTCACGCGGGATGTCGTCGCAGATTTCAAGAAGGTCTTCGATGATAAAGTGCCCGATAAGCCGTTCTCTATCACGCTCTGGAGTGATTCCGACAATACCGGCGACATTGCGGAAGTAGACTTCGACGATATCCTTATCAAACAGTAGATACAGGCCTAAACAAAAGGAAGGCCGGGCTTCATACCCGGCCTTCCTTTTGTTTACATGATGCTGGACAATGTTGGCTGTACGATGTCGTGGAGTGCCTGTACGTACTGATTGGCGACGTGCTTCCAGCCGAAGTGATCGGTCACATGGGCGCGGGCGCGCTGTCCATCTCGGTGTATAAGGTCGCGATCGATCAGGTAAGACCCGATGACTTCCACGAACGCGGCGGCATTGCCGCTCTCAACGAGATGTCCGTTCTGGCCGGGTGTAATCACGTCGCGCACCCCTTCGAGGTCGGCAGCAATGGTGGGAAGCCCACACAGGCCTGCTTCCAACATGACCACGCCAAAACCTTCCATGTCACCAGGCACCGGAATGTTCGGCATCACGAAGAGGTCGGCCCCGCAATAGAGTGTATGGAGTTCCTTCTCTGTAACGCGGCCCAGCAAACGGACCCGGTGCGCCAGGTTGCGCTCGGCGATGAGCGTGCGGATCCGGTCCGCTTCAGGTCCCTCGCCTGCCAGCCAGTAATGCACATTCTCCGGCAGACCCGGAAGCACCTGATCGATGAACCACGCGAATCCCTTTCGTTCTACCTGCCTCCCCACGCTGCACACCAGCAACACATCATCGGGGAGCTGGAATCCGGCCTCTAAAAACCGGCGTCGTGCCGCTGCCCGGTCGATCAGCGTAGGGAAACGGTGTATGTCGATCCCGTTGGGAATAACATGGAGTTTGTCGGGTCGCAGGCCCCGTTGCAGGCACGCTTCACCCGTTGCGCGGCTCACGGGCAGTACCAGATCCAGTGCATCGAACACGCGCGGGACGAGTTGCTGGTAGGCTGGGTTGGGCAGGGTGACGTCTCGCCCGTGGACGATGGCCGCCGAACGTACACCCAGCGCACGGAGTTGCCTCTGCAGGGCAACGGAGACGGAAGCTGTCACCATGGAGGAGTGCAGGACCGCATCGATGCCGTACTGCCGAACTGCCCGGGGAATCTGCCAGAGAAGGCGTCCCAGAAAAGGGCCGGTCAGGAGGGCGGTCATGCGCTGGGAGGTCTGGAGCAGGAGAGAGTCCAACTCCACATCCGGATGGTCGCCAAGGGCCTGGTACAGATCGGCCGCTACGCGCTGCATGCCTCCAATATTGGAAAGCGACGCACCGGCAGGTGGTACCGAATGGGAAACGAAAAGCAGGCGCACGGGCCTCGGTTTACGGCTGGTGGAGCAGGAAAGGCTTCGTGCTTTCAACGTCGCTCCGGACTACCGGGTCCGCACCATCGCCGCTCAAGCCGAGGTCCGGGCTAAGGATCTCGTCGTAGTACCCGGCAATACGGGACAGGACGGCATCCCATTCATACTGCTGTGCGAGGAGCACAGCATTTTCGCCCATCGTGTAACGGAGAGCGGCATCCGTCGCGAGCCGGGCGACGTACTCCAGGAATACGTCGGCTTCTCCCGCAGGCGCCAGGAAGCCGGAGACGCCGTGCCGGACCAGGCCGCTGCTGCCCGTCGCATCGGCGCAGACAGCCGGCAGGCCGGAGGCCATCGCTTCGAGGGTCACGTTTCCGAACGTCTCCGTTTCGCTGGGGAAAAAGAATACGTCCGATGAAGCGTAGGCGCGCGCGAGCGCTTCGCCCGTCAGATGGCCGGTGAACAGGGTATCTGGCAGCCGCTGCATGAGCTCCTCACGGGCCGGTCCGTCGCCGACGATCATGCTCCGGTGCGGAATACCACGCTCCTTGAGCCCCTCGATGACGTCTGCGTACAACCCCAGTCCCTTTTCCCAGACGAGCCGGCCCACGAACGTGATCACGACCTCGTGATCGGCAATGCCGATGGCGTGCCGCCAGGACATCGACCGGCGCTCCGGGTTGAACAAGGCGGTGTTTACACCGCGCTGCCACAGGCGAATCCCCTTTTTGATCTCATGTGCCCGGAGCACGGCGGCCATGCTCTGCGACGGCACGTAAACGTGCTCACATTGCCGGTAGAAGCGACGGAGGTACTTCCACAGAAAACCTTCCAGTTCCTCGAACCCGTAGTACTTCAGGTAGGAACTGAAATGTGTGTGGTAAGATGCTACGGCTGGAATGCCCCACTTCTTTGCCAGGCGCAGCGCCTGGTTTCCGAGCAGGTCCGGCGTCGCGATATGGAACAGGGTAGGCTGAAACTCGGCGAGTGTACGGCGTGCCGAAGGTGGCAGCCCGAGCGAGATGCGGTACTCCGGGCGCCCGGGAGCGGCAATGGACGGAATCGGAATGAGTGTGCCGGCATGCTCGACCGGCGGATCCGCGATGGTCGGTGCAAAGACGAGCACCTCGGCACCGTTTCGCTCCAGGTAGGAGACGAGGCGGTTCAAGGTGAGAGAGACTCCATCCGCAATGTGATTGTAAGCTCCCGTAAAAAGCGCGATGCGCTTCGGCACGTTCGCCGAAGTACGCACCGGTTTCAATCGCCGGGCTCCACGTGTGCAAACGCCTAGCATCTCTATCAGAGCCTCACAAGTCGTTGTATATAGTCAGTTCCGGTACGGCTCCGCCTCTTTGTAACTCCGGTCGTCCTCGTTACAGGATAGACGCACCTACGGACGGCAGAGGCAAAGGATTCTCCAACTTTCAAGAAGGGACCACCCCGACCGCCGCTTCGCACGGGATTTCATCCGTTTCTCATGCTGGCGCAATCATCTGCTCATCTCAGCCGTATCCCCCTTCCCGGACAAAGCCGCAGCCAGGGAAAACGAAGTAACACGCCAGTCAAAAATTTCCGATGCTTGGTGTCCGAGAGAGTGGCCTTGTTACGGATCTACACGAAACACCTCGCGAAGTACCGCACCATGAGGCCATCGGGGCCGTAGCGTAGTACTCCAGCGTGAGGGTATTAAATCACAAATAGCAGGTTGCATTGCTGTGTCAATAACGTCTAGCATGATTATGCAGCATGTGCCTGGATCTACCTACCGCTCCCGCATGGTACCTGACCCTGTAGATCTCCAGCCATACATCCAGGCTCATATCACTGAGATCGGTAATGCCGAAGACGTGAAGGCAACTGGGGGGGGCCTTGCGAGAGCCTTCGGAAGTCGTTTCGGCGGCGTACAGGCGTAACGCTGGGCAGGTACATTGAGCGGATGCGAATAGGTAAGGCCAAGCAACTGCTCGAATAGACTGATCTGCTTTGCTTCGAGGTCGCGTTTAAAGTCGGTTGCGAACGAGAGTATGTAGCTATGCGAGCGTTCAAACGCGCTACGGGTACGTGTATGCAAACTTATCGGATGTGGTCCAGGTCCTGCAGGAATGGAGATGAAGCGGGTGGGGGGAAGCAAATCGACCAGAATTGCAAACCAGAATTACTTGAACTTTCCTCATAGATGGTGGAAGTACAGTAATCAGAGTCGCCTTCGAATGATCCTCTTTCGCTTGAACGTCGCCACGTGGAGAGCGCCCTGCCTTAGGGCAGGGGCGATGTGCTTGCTTCTCCTGCTGGCCGGCTGCGAGGAAGACATCCTCATGCCTGAGCCTTCGGAGAAGCCCTTCACGCTCTACGGCGTCCTTTCACCGCAACTGAAGGAGCAGTCTATCCGCGTGTACACCGTGGATGAACGGCTTCAACCGATCCCGCCCGAACCGCTGGCCGCGACCTTTACCTCAACCGACCTGCAGAGCGGCGAAGTGCGAGTGTGGCAGGACTCGCTCATCCACGAGGAGCCGGCCGGATGGGTAAACGTGTTCTGGTCGCCCTTCGAGGCGGAGTACGGCCACACCTACCATATCGAGGTGACGGGGCAGGATGGCGAGAAGAGCGAGGTGACCGTGAGTGTACCTCCCATGACGGAGATGGTGCTGCCCGATGAAGCCTCGTTTCCCCCGGAGCTAATTCCTGTGCGGGTGCAAGGTGGCGCCCCGAGGTTAATACACGTCAAGCTGGAGTATCTCCTTGAGATCCAGATAGCGAACACTCTGGTTTTCTACAACAGGCCTATCTCTTATGACGGTCAGCAACACCGCGAGAGTAGCGAGTGGGTGATTCCCGTAAACCTCTCGCGGGACTACCAGACCATCTTTGAGAGCTTGCTGAAGGATCCGCTATTCGTCGCGTCTAGCGGAATGACGCTTCACAGATTGACCCTATCACTGGTCGTTGCCACGGAGGACTGGGACCCGCCGGGAGGTGCCTTCGATCCGGAGGTGCTCGGCGAGCCCGGCACGATGACGAACATAGAGAAAGGGTTCGGCTTCGTCGGCGCCGGGTACAGGGATACGCTGGAGTGGGTGCCACCAGAAGACCTCTACACAGCGGCGGGGTTTCTCGTGCCCTGAGGATACCTGTCCGAGGTTAAGCGAAACATGAAGGGCATATCATCCCGAACTTGTTTCGGGACCTCCTTCTCAGAGGCAGACAGCTTTACTTTGGAGATGCTGAAACGAGTTCAGCATGACATGGTGGAGGCTCCTGCTAATGCACTACTTCCAACTGCAATTTGTAACAGGTAATACTTCTATCTGCTCCTACTCGCTGATCGCTTAAAGCATCTCCCGCAGGTACCGCCCGGTCACACTATCAGGATTTGCCGCCAGCTCTTCCGGCGTGCCCTCCGCCACGATGAAGCCGCCTTTGCGCCCACCCTCCGGACCGAGGTCGATCACCCAGTCGGCGCACTTGATCACGTCCAGATTGTGCTCGATGAGGATCACCGAGTTGCCTTCCTCCACGAGCCGGTTGAAGGCCGTCAGCAACTTGCGGATATCTTCGAAGTGGAGGCCCGTCGTAGGCTCGTCGAAGAGGTAGAGCGTGTGCTCGCTGGTTGGTTTGCCGAGGTGCGCGGCGAGCTTGATGCGCTGTGCCTCGCCGCCCGAAAGCGTGTTGGACGGCTGGCCCAGTGTCAGGTAGCCCAGCCCGATCTCCTGCAACACGCGGAGCTTGGTTGCAACGGACGGCGCCTCGTCGAAGAACTGGACAGCCTCCTCTACCGTCATGTTGAGGATGTCGTCGATGTTCTTGCCTTTGTACGTGATCTCCAGCACGTCCTGCTTGTACCGCTTGCCCTTGCAGGCCTCGCATTCCAGGTAAAGGTCCGCCAGGAACTGCATCTCGATCTTGACGACGCCTTCCCCCTGGCACACTTCACACCGTCCCCCCGGCACGTTGAACGAGAAATAGCCGGGCTTGTAGCCCCGGATGCGTGCCTGATACGTATCGGCCAGCAGGTCGCGGATCGCGTCGAAGGCCTTGACGTAGGTGACCGGGTTCGAGCGCGGCGTCCGTCCGATGGGGCTCTGATCCACCATCTCGATGCTGTCGATGAGCCGGTGGCCGTGGATCGCATCGTGCGCTCCGACCTTTACCTCACCGTCGTGCTGCCCCTTGAGCCGGCGCAGGCCCTGGAAGAGGGTGTCATGTACGAGCGTCGATTTGCCCGAGCCGCTCACGCCGGTCACACAGACGATCATGTCCAGCGGGAACGTGGCGTTGAGCCGCTTGAGGTTGTGCTGGCGTGCGTTCTCCACGACGAGCACCCGTTCCGGATCCACCGGGCGGCGATGCTGCGGCACCGGGATCTCGCGACGTCCGCTGAGGTACTGGCCCGTCAGGCTGTTCTCGTCTTTGAGGATCTGGTCATAGGTCCCCTGGAAGGTGACCTCGCCCCCGAACCGCCCCGAACCCGGACCGAGGTCCACGATCTCGTCGGCCCTGCGCATCATCTCCGCCTCGTGTTCTACCACGATCACGGTGTTGCCGATATCGCGCAAGTGTTCCAGGATCTTGATGAGCCGGTCCGTGTCGCGCGGGTGCAGCCCGATGGAGGGTTCGTCCAGCACGTAGAGCGACCCCACGAGCGAGGATCCGAGCGAGGTGGCCAGGTTGATGCGCTGGCTTTCACCGCCGGAGAGCGTCTGGGAGAGCCGGTCCAGCGACAGGTAATCCAGTCCGACATCCACCAGATAGCGTAGCCGCTTCCGGATCTCGTCCAGAATGCGCCCCGCTACCTGCTCCTCGAACGGAGAAAGAACGAGCCGGTTGAAGAACTCCTGCGCGTCGAGCGTGGTCAGCTCGCATACCTCGCCGATGTGGAGGCCTCCGACCTCCACGTAGAGTGCCGAAGGGCGCAGGCGGTATCCTTTGCAATCCGGGCAGGTGGAATACCCCCGGAAACGCGCGTGGTAGATGCGGTAGTGCATCTTGTACGCGTGCTTCTCCAGGAACCGGAAGAAGCCGTTGATGCCCACGTAGTCGCCCTTTCCTTTCCAGACGAGCTGTTTTTCCGCCTCGGAAAGCTGGCTGTAAGGAAGGTCGATGTTGATGCGCTCCTGGGCTGCGACCTTGATCAGATCCCGAAAGTACTTGCTCCACTGCTCCGTGCGGAACGGCGCGATGGCTCCCTGGCGGATCGAGAGGTCCGGATTCGGGATGATGAGGTCTTCATCGAGCCCCGGCACGCGGCCAAAGCCCTGGCACGTCGGACACGCGCCGAGCGGACTGTTGAAGGAGAACAGGTGCGGTGTCGGCTCTTCGAACACCATGCCGTCTCGCTCGAAGAACTCGCTATAAGCAAGGCGCTCGCCGCCACGTACCTGCACGATACACCGCCCGCCTCCTTCCCGGAACGCCTGTTCCACAGAATCCGCGATGCGGGACAGCGTAGCCTCGTCGCCTTTCTTGATGGCGAGACGGTCTACCAGCACCAGCAGCCGCTCCCGCGCGATCTTCACCTTCTCCGGCGGAGTCTCGTTGAGGTCGATGACCTCTTCCGACTCACCCTTCTCCAGTTGCTTCTCCGTCGGCAGGACGAGCAGGCGGAAGAATCCGCGCTGTCGCAGGGCTTCTAATTCCTGTTTGACGGAACTCTTCTTGTGCTCCGGAACCGCAAAGCACACGTAGAACCGCGTCCGGTCCTCCAGACGCGCGTCCAGCGCTTCCGCAACTGATCGAGGGGAGTCCTTCGTAACCATCTCGCCGCTCACCGGTGAAATGGTCTTCCCGATGCGCGCGTACAGTAGTCGCAGGTGGTCGTAGATCTCCGTCTGCGTCGCTACCGTCGAGCGCGGGTTCTTGCTCGTCGTCTTCTGCTCGATCGCCATTGCCGGCGCGAGGCCCGTGATGAGGTCCACGTCCGGCTTGTCCATCCGCTCGAGGAACTGCCGGGCATAGGCGCTCAGGCTTTCCACGTACCGTCGCTGCCCCTCCGCATAGATCGTGTCGAACGCAAGAGACGACTTCCCGGAGCCGGACGGTCCGGTGAAGACGATGAGCTTGTTGCGGGGCAGCTCCAGGTTGATGTTCTTGAGATTGTGCTGGCGAGCACCCCGGATGATGAGCTTACGGTTATGGGACTTCGTTGCGGAGCCGTTTGTGGTCGGAGCAGCAGCGTCGGCGATGGGCATGCTATGTGGAGCGGATAAATACACTTAGGGTCGCAGAGGATTAGACCGGCTTTCTACGCCGCTTGCGGCGAGAAGATGCCATCTAGGAACGGCAAAGTTTCCGATGTACTCAACGGCCGGGTAGATTGCTGTGGGAGACAATAAACGGACACCATCTGTCCAGTAGTGCCGGAACAGCCCCGACGGGCAGCGTGTAGCAACCTGTATAAAAGTGTGCAATCTGTGCCACCGCACGCGGGCCCACCATGACCTTCCTCAACCCGCTCCTTCTGTTCGGATTGATCGCTGCGGCCATTCCGCTGATCATCCACCTCTTCAACTTCCGCCGCCCGCGCCGTGTCGACTTCAGTTCGCTGGCATTCGTACGGGAACTGCAGAAATCGACCATGCAGCGGGTGCGGATCAAGCAATGGCTTCTTCTCGCGCTACGTATGCTTGCCATTGCATGTCTCGTGCTGGCCTTTGCCCGGCCTACCCTGAAAGGTTCTTTCCTCGGTACGGGCGGCGCATCCTCAGTAGCTGTGGTTGTGGACAACTCGCTTTCGATGGGGCTGCGGGATGACCAGGGCGAGTATCTGGCACAGGCAAAAAACGTTGCCGCCGGGCTCATCAACCAGCTGGAGCAGAACGATGAGGTATTTGTGCTCTCTATGGCCGATGCTGGTGCTACCGAGCCAGCATCGTTTCGCAGCCGGGGCGCAGCCCTGGATGCGCTGGCGGAGATCGAACTCGAGAGCAATACGGCCACTGCGCAGCAGGCCATTGAACGCGCCGCCGCTATCCTTTCGGATGCGCGCAGCCTGAACAAGGAAATCTATGTCGTCACCGACCTCCAGCGGAGCACGCTGACCGACTCGGTCAGGGTGACCCTGCCGGGTGATACCCGGCTCATCGTACTCCCCGTCGGCGGGCGGAAATACCCGAACATCGCCGTTACGGATGTCCGCCTCGCGAGCCGTATCGTGGAGGTCGGTCAGCCGGTCCATATAGAAGCCGTGCTGACGAACTACGGCTCGGAGCCGGTCGAAGACTATGTCGCTACCCTATCGCTCGAAGGCCAGAACGTAGCTCAGACTACGGCTGATCTGGCGCCAGGAGCAGGAACGACCGTCACCTTCACAGCCACTCCCCAGCAGCGGGGCTGGTTATCCGGAGCCGTGCAGATCGAGGAAGATGATTTCGAGCACGATAACATTCGCTATTTCACCATCAACATTCCCGAGCGGCGCAGGCTGCTTCTCGTACAGGGTGAAGGCCAGGTCGTGGACTACGTCAACCTGGCCCTCTCGTCCGAACTGACACAGGGGCGGATCGCGTTCGACAAAGAAATCATACCCGAAAGCCAGCTGGCATCGGCCAATCTGGGCCGGTATGATGCCGTGCTCCTCATCGGTCCGCGCGATCTGTCCAGTGGCGAAGTGGGGGCTCTTCAGCGATACGTGGCAGATGGAGGCGGCCTCCTGCTCTTTCCCGGTGTTAATGCCAGGGCGGCCGATTACAACAGCCTGCTAGCTGAACTCGGCGGGGGGCAGGTTGGCGTCTTTAGCGGGGTGCGGGGAGGGCAGAGCGCCCCGATAGCAGCCTTCGAAAATGTAGACCTGGAGCATCCGTTGTTCGAAGGCATCTTTGACCGTCCTCAGGGTGGCAGAGACGTCCGTGTAGAAAGTCCGGATGTCTACTATGCACTCGGTTATACCGCTGGGCGGGGCAACGAACAGACGCTCGTGCGCCTGAGCAACGGTGCCCCGTTTCTGCAGGAAATTCGACACGGGCGCGGTGTGGCCTTCCTGATGAGTGTGGCGCCGGACCCGAGCTGGAGCGACTTCCCGGTGCGCGGTCTGTTTATCCCGCTCCTGTACCGGTCCGTATTCTATCTCTCCTCCGGTGAAGCTACCACGGGTGAACAGTTTACCATCGGTACCCCCGGCGAGCTACGTGTGCCGGGTCTTCCTGAAGGAGGTGCCGTACGGCTGGTTTCGCCTCTAGGAGAGGAATTCGTTCCTGCGCAGCGCACCTTGCTGGGGACGGCGTTGCTACAGGTGGGAAGCTCGCTTCGGACTCCTGGTGTGTACGATCTGCTAGCAGGAGAAAACACGGTCCGGCGTATCGCGGTCAACCTGCCTGCCCGAGAGTCGGATCTAGAGGTGCTTGACGCCCGAGAAGGGGAGCAGCGGCTGGCAGCGCATGTAGATGGTGACGTGCAGGTCCTCAATTCTGCCGGGGAGCGTGTGGAACGAATCGTGGAGGCGATCGGTGAGCAACGCTATGGATCGGAACTCTGGAACGTCTTTTTGACGCTAGCGTTGCTTTTTTTGGTAGCGGAGATGATGGTTGCAAAGCAGTGGCGCCCGGAAGTGGCTACTGCATGAGTGAGGAGCCGGTCCTGGCTTGTAGCGTTTTTCTTGTCTCCGGCGTAGAATTGTGACGGATGTAGCTTTTCTTCATCTTCTATGGCCGCACTTTCAAACGTTCTGAGTATTGCGCATCTCACGCTGCTCGCCGGCTTTCTCAGTGTGACCTTTCTCCTGCTGCTTGTAAGCGTAATGAACCGGCTCCGGCTGCGGAACACCCTCCTGACGTGGCGCAGCGGTCCTCTGTTCGGTATACCGGTTCGCCCCTCGCTATTTCTCATTCTGCTGGCAATCGGCGTTGTGTATGTCCAGGCAGCAGGCCGGCCAGTAAATACCCCTATTTTACTTGGATACATTGCGGCCGGGGGCTTCTGGTTCATGGCCTCATGGATTGGAAATGCCGTCTTCATAACCGAGCATGGGATTGTAGCGAAACCGAGCAGTTCCGGCGCTACGGTGGCCTGGGGGCAGGTGGTTGATTATTTCGAGACAGGCCGCAACTCCCGCAACACGTACGTCTTCCTCTACGTAGATGAACAGGGCATCCGCCGTCGTATAGATGTCACGCCGCCAAAGTCGTATGCGAAGCGATTCCGGCAAATCGTAGCCTTCTGTCTCGATACGCGTTTCAGCTCAGGGACCGAGAGGGTCTACGGGAAAACCGCTCTCGAAAGATAGAGGCAGGATGCATCTCCTGGACGACGGAAGGCAGACCGGGGCCCTGAAAAAGGGAGCAAAACCAGGTGCGATAAGTTCAATACAGCGTTTCGTTTAGCCTGCTTTTTCACTCAGGTGGGTAGGCTCGGGAAATCTCCAGCATACGAACAAGCATACGTCTGCATTTGCAAGCAAAAACTCATACTACGACGGAATCGGCGGTTTTGGTTGGCGTGCTCACGCCGGAATCCACCGCCTGGGAACTGGAAGACTCTCTCAATGAGCTCGAACTGCTGGCCGATACGGCCGGCGCTCACGTAACCGACCGGATGGTTCAGTCGCTGAGCCACGTCAATGCCGCCACCTACGTCGGAAAAGGCAAGGTCGAGGAGCTCAAAGCACTTGTAAGCCGGCGAACCACCGACCTGGTCATTTTCGACGATGACCTCTCGCCGGTCCAGGTACGTAACCTGGAGAAAGCGCTGGGTTGCAAGATTCTTGACCGGACCGGACTCATCCTGGACATCTTCGCCGGCCGTGCCAAGTCTGCCACGGCCAAAACCCAGGTTGAACTGGCCCAGCTCGAATACCTGCGCACGCGTCTGACGCGTCAGTGGACCCACCTCTCACGTCAGAAGGGCGGTATCGGTACGAAAGGTCCTGGTGAGACGCAGATCGAAACGGACCGCCGACTCATCGGAAACCGGATCTCCACGCTCCAGGAGCGCCTGAAAAAGATCGACCGTCAGCGTGCCACGCAGCGGAAGGGCCGCAGCCGGTATACCCGCGTGTCGCTGGTCGGCTATACGAACGCTGGAAAATCGACGCTCATGAACACCCTGGCTGATGCCGGTGTCCTGGCCGAGAACCGCCTGTTCGCAACGCTCGACGCGACGACGCGCACGGTCAACCTGAATCAGAACAAGCAGATCCTTCTTTCGGATACGGTCGGGTTCATTCGCAAACTCCCGCACCGGCTGATCGAGAGCTTCAAGAGCACGCTGGATGAAGTCCGCGAAAGCGATATTCTGCTGCATGTAGTGGACGCGACGCATCCACGCTTCGAAGACCACATCGAGGTCGTGCGAGCGACGCTGAAAGAACTCGGTGCACTTGAAAAGCCAACGCTGCTCGTATTCAACAAGGCGGATGCGATCCAGGAACACGGGCTCTTTGGCTCGATCCGGGCGGAATTCCCGAATGCCGTATTCGTCTCGGCCCTGCGAGGCATCGGTGTGGAAGAGCTGAAACAGCGCATCCTGGCGCTGATCGAGCAGGATTTCGTGGAGCAGGTGGCCTATGTGCCGGCTGCGGAGTCACGAACCATCGCACACATCCACCGGGTTGCCGAAGTACTCGAGGAGGAGTATCTGTACGTAGATGCGGGGGGCGACGGGCACGCCCCTCTGGCTGCAGCCCGGCTGCACTTCCGACTGGGGCTCAAGGATGCCAGGGAACTCGCGCCCGTGCTCGCGCCTTACGCGCACATGCGCCCTCTGATGAATGCTGCAGAGTACGAGCCTGTCCACTCGGCATGACGATTTACCCTGGCGAATCGGCTACCGGATGCCATTGATGCTTGCGCGAGAGGGTCTGTTTTTCGTATATCACTTGTAAAATAGGTGTATACGTGGCGGACATTCGCCGCCTCCACGCAGGCGGACTGTAAAACAGTCGTTGCGAGTCAAACCGGCACGGCACTTGCACGTTTGTAGTGTAGCGTCTGGAAATCGCGTGGCACAGGAGGGGCAACCGGGCGCTTCAAATTCCGTGTGGAGCATACCATGACAATAGAACAGCTCATAAGCCGGAGAACCCCGCCGCTCAAGCCGGACGATACGGTTGAACATGCGCTTGGTCTGCTCTTGGAGTTGCGGGTACGACACCTGCCGGTCGTGGATGATGCCGGAAAACTCGTCGGTCTGGTTTCCGAGGACCAGTTGCTCGACGCCTTCGATTCAGAAGCCAGCGTCTCCCTGTTGCTCGGCCCCGCACCTATTAGCGCGCGACCCTGGCACCATGTCTTCGAAGTCACGAAGATCATGGTGGAGCATGATCTGACGACCTTGCCCGTCGCCGACGCGGAGGGTGATTATCTCGGACTGGTAGAACGGCATGACATCTTCGACCAGTTCGCAAAAATGCTCTCGACCCAGGAGTCAGGCGCTATTCTGGCGCTTGAGATCGAGCCGCGGGATTACTCGCTTGCGAAGCTCGTGCATACCATCGAGCAGAACGATGTCAAAGTCCTCTCCATCGCGTCGGAGCCGGAGCCCCTGGAAGGGAAAATCCGGATCACGCTGAAGCTGAACGTGAAGGATTCCGTTCGGGTGCGCCATATGCTGGAGCACTACGGCTACAACGTCGTTGCCAGCTTTGGCGAGGAAGTCGACGAGGAGGATCTGAGGAATCGCGTGGAGGAATTCATGCGATACCTCGAAGTCTAATAATGGCAAGGCTTTCTGTAAAAGCGGGTGCCGGCCGGCACCCGCTTTTTTATTACTCCTGTTGCATCTTAGTTACAGGTTTATGTAAATGACTCATGTCACGATAGATGTGGGTTTTTCTGCCGGCGAGCGGTAATGGCCACGCTCATCTGTCTATCGGCGGCTAGCGAACGGGGTCTCCGACTCGTTCATTAGCCCCTTCAGCCTGAGGGTAGCTTATGGGCAAGATCACGACCGGGATTCTCTTGCTGCTCCTGGTTACTTTCCCCGGTCTTGCTCAGGAGACAAGCCGCTTCGGCATCGCGTTGTACGCCAACGATGCCGCTGCACCGATGCTAGGAGTTTCCTATCGCATTGCTCCCGCAATAAGTGCTCGCCTGTCACTGGGGTATTATCAAGCGAAGCAGAGTATCGCCCCTCGTGCGCACGAGTCGGGTAAGTTTGAAGAGCGCTCGATACGCTGGTATGGTGGAGAGGCTGCGATGCTGCACGGTTTCCCCGAGTTCTGGCGTCTATCCCCTTACGCTGGAGTCGGGCTGCAGTACTTCCTTGCTCAGGCGAATAA
This sequence comes from Rhodothermales bacterium, assembly GCA_041690215.1. Taxonomy (GTDB): domain Bacteria; phylum Bacteroidota; class Rhodothermia; order Rhodothermales; family DASSAV01; genus DASSAV01. Next base: position 63,867 of record JAWLHQ010000004.1, on the reverse strand, counting down.
GCCTGGTTTGCAAAATCGGATAGATAATGACCGTTTCGACGCTAACGTGATCGGCGGAATTCGATTCAGAATCATTCGACATGTGTCCATCTTCGGGGAAGGGGGAGTAGGTTACGCGACGGGGTATCTAACGAATAGTCCGTCCGGGTTTGACGAAGTGATGAGTAGGTGGGGGCGGACACACATGGGCCTTGGATTACGGGCGCATTTCAACTAGGTGCTCCGCATGTACGTGTATGGCAAGCGACTGTTGGCTGTTCGGATAGGGGCTGGGAAAGGAACTAGGTAGGCTTCAATCAGAGATTCGTTCATGAGCATCGATCTTCATCGCCTTCCGGCACCATAACCGTTTCATGACAATTTCCCCCTGGATTCGATCTTGCGGCGTCCTCATGGGTACAAATCGGGTCCGCGGGCACGTGTTTTGTGCTATTCGCAGGAACGCTGGGCTGTACCCAGCCATGCACTGCAAGTCGGTCCAAACAGTTGGGCACATCGCATTGAAGCAAGAAGAAAATCAAGAGGCGGCACTGCTACAGACGGTGGCCATGCTCTCCACGCTGCTGACGGCGCTGGAGGTACGCTTTCGAACCTCGGAGCGGCGGGCCGGGCGTGATCCTTCGGACCAGGAGGAACCGCTGGTTGCAAAAGCATACCTGGGTGAGGGCGTTGCGGACCTTGAGGACCTGCTCATGCAGCTTTCTACCAGTGCAGCCATTACCGCCAACCATGACGAGGATTACATCGTCGCTGCGGTGCGGCGATTCGACGATCTCATGATGTTGAACCAGGCCGGAGTGCTACTGCAGAGTATTCACCAACGCCTCCTGAGCCTGTACCCCGCCGTTCGCGAAGCCCTCGTAGAAGAGGCCCGATTGCTCCAGCACCTACAGCGAGAGGTCAGTGATTCCGGAGAAGAGGTTTACCGGGATCGGCTGGTTCGCTTTGTCGAACGTGGCCTCGCTCTGACGAACTCAATTCATCGCGAGTTACTGGGTAGGAGATAGCAGCGGCTTAATAACTGATACTGCTAGTTTGTATCTTTATGGCGCATTTCAGCCCCTGAACACGTCTGTTTTGGAGCCTCAAAAAGAGAACTTTACGCCATCAAAAGCGTTGGTTTTTAGATATTTGAACATAGATAGAATCACTGGGAGAGGGGGCATTTGAGCAGCCCTTTTTTCCTCATTGCAGGATATACATGAGCGACGAAATTCTGACACTGGCCGATGGCAACGGAGCCAACGGATATGGCGCAGCGAACATTCAGGTCCTTGAAGGACTGGAGGCCGTTCGGAAGCGCCCGGCGATGTACATCGGCGATGTCGGTATGCGGGGGCTCCACCATCTCGTTTATGAGGTCGTGGACAACTCCATTGACGAAGCGCTGGCCGGTTACTGCGATACGATCGAGGTCGTCATCAACGAGGACGGATCCATCACCGTATCGGACAACGGGCGCGGCATCCCGGTTGAAGTACACCCCAGCGAGGGCAGGTCCGCGCTGGAAGTCGTAATGACCGTATTGCACGCCGGTGGTAAGTTCGATAAGAACACCTACAAGGTATCCGGTGGTCTGCACGGCGTGGGTGTCTCCTGTGTGAACGCCCTGTCGACCCAGCTCGTCGCGACAGTAAAGCGCGACGGTGCGGTATACCGGCAGAAGTATGCGTTCGGCAAGCCGCTCACACCCGTTGAGCGGCTCCGTGACATGGAGCCCGACGAGAAGACTGGAACGACAGTTCAGTTCTGGCCCGATCCGGAAATTTTCAAGTCCGTCGACTTCCGGTTCAGCACGCTCTCTGAGCGCCTGCGGGAACTGGCCTATCTCAATAAGCAGGTCACGATCTCTATCGAGGACCGGCGGGAAGAAGACGAGGAGCTACGCCGCGAAACTTATCACTTCGAAGGCGGGATCATCGAGTTCGTCCACTACCTGGATGAGACGCGTACCCCGATTCACGACGAAACGATCTACATCGAGGACCAGAGCGGGGATGTGCCGGTCGAGCTGGCTATGCGCTACAACGACGGGTATACGGAAAACGTGCTCTCGTTCGTCAACAACATCAACACCCACGAGGGGGGAACGCACGTTTCCGGTTTCCGGCGGGCACTTACCCGTGCGCTGAAGACCTACGCCGAACGCAACAACCTCCTTAAGAACTTCAAAGGCGACCTCTCTGGCGATGACTTCCGTGAGGGGCTCACGGCTGTCATTTCGGTGAAAGTGGCCGAGCCTCAGTTCGAAGGCCAGACCAAGACGAAGCTCGGCAACTCGGACGTGGAGGGCATCATTGCATCCATCGTACACGAGAAACTGGCCCAGTGGCTGGAAGATCACCCCAAGGAAGCCCGGCGTGTCGTGGACAAGGTCGTTCTTGCCGCGCAGGCACGGGCGGCAGCGCGGAAGGCGCGGGAGCTCGTGCAGCGCAAAGGCGCTTTCAGCGGTGGCGGGCTTCCCGGTAAACTGGCCGACTGTGCATCGAAAGAGGCCTCCGAAAGCGAGCTGTTCCTCGTGGAGGGTGACTCCGCAGGCGGGTCGGCGAAGCAGGCCCGTGATCGCCACTTCCAGGCGATCCTGCCCCTTCGCGGTAAGATCCTGAACGTGGAAAAGGCCCGGCTCGACAAGATCCTGGAAAATGATGAGATCAAAAACGTCGTGACGGCGCTCGGTACGGGTCTTGCCACCTCGGAAGAGGAACTGGACCTCTCAAAGCTGCGCTATCACAAGATCGTGCTCATGACCGATGCCGATGTGGACGGCGCGCACATTCGTACGCTCCTGCTGACGTTCTTCTACCGGCATCTGCGGGCTCTCATCGAGCGTGGATACATCTACATTGCTCTCCCGCCCCTGTACCGCGTGAAGCGCGGCAAGGATGAGCAGTATGCCTGGACGGAAGAACAACTCCAGGAGGCCGTTGCCCAGTTCAGCGATAGTAAGGGCAAGGTGACGATCCAGCGTTACAAGGGCCTCGGTGAGATGAATCCCGAGCAACTCTGGGAGACCACGATGGATCCGGAGAAACGCGTCCTCCAGCAGGTCACCATTGAAGACGCCGCCGCATCCGACAGGGTCTTCAGTACCCTGATGGGCGATGCCGTCGAGCCGCGCCGCAAGTTCATCGAGCGAAACGCGAAGTACGCTACACTGGACGTATAGACCGACTCGATTCGTCAAGACAGGGGCACGGCAAGCCGTGCCCCTCGTTCATTCAAGCCATGCCTGCTGCCGAGCCAGATCTCAGTATCGTTGTTCCAGCCAAAGATGAAGCGGAGTCGCTTCCCAAGTTGGCCGATCAGATTCGTTCGGCCTGCGAAGGAGCCGGTCTTTCCTTTGAGGTCTGGATCATCGACGATGGATCACGGGATGGTTCGTGGGAGGTTATCGAGCACATTCACGAATCCGATCCTCGCTTCGCCGGCATCCGATTCAAACGTAACTACGGTAAAGCGGCCGCTCTCGCCGTCGGCTTTGAACGGGTAAGGGGCCGCTACGTGGCGACGCTGGATGCGGATCTTCAGGACGATCCCGCCGAACTGCCGGAAATGATTGAGATGCTGCGGGGTGGGCTGGACGTGGTGAGTGGCTGGAAACAGAAGCGGAACGACCCCTGGGAAAAGAAACTGCCCAGCCGTTTCTTCAACGCCGTCACACGCAAGATATCCGGTATCAAATTGCACGACTTCAACTCGGGTATCAAAGTGTACCGGCGCGATGTCGTGAAAAGCGTTCATCTTTACGGAGAACTCCATCGCTATATCCCCGTGCTCGCCAAATGGGAGGGCTACGGCCGGATTGGTGAGAAACCGGTCGTTCATCGACGCCGGGAGTATGGCCGCTCGAAATTTGGCATGGAACGCTACATCCGTGGCTTTCTCGACCTCATTTCCGTTGTGTTTATGACGCGCTTCGCGGCCCGGCCCATGCACTTCTTCGGAGGTATAGGCACGCTGGCGTTCTTTTTCGGCTTTCTCATCCTCTTCTGGCTCTCGTTCGATAAGCTCGTGCTGGGCAACCCCATTGGCAGCCGCCCATTGTTGTTTCTAGGCATGCTCCTCATGCTCTTCGGTGCGCAGATGTTCACGACAGGGTTGCTCGGCGAAATGATTGTCCGGCCACGGATGGAGCACACGTCGGCGTACCAGGTCGCCGCTACCCTGGAGCCCGTTTCCGAATTGGCCGCTTGAATCCGAGGGTCCATCGATGAAAATCGTTCTCCTTGGTCCCATGTACCCGTACCGGGGTGGCATCGCGCATTTCCTGGAAACGATGTATTGGGGACTGCAGGAGCGGGGGCACGAGGTTACGGCAGTGACCTTCACCCGGCAGTACCCGGAGAAGCTGTTTCCGGGCAAGACACAGATGGAAACGGGCCACGTGGAGCATCCTGTCCCGGCGGAGCGCCTGCTGGATACCATCGGCCCTCTGAGCTGGCTCAAAACGGCGCGGCGCATCGTCCGAGACCGGCCTGATGTGCTCGTCTTCAAGTACTGGATGCCGTTCTTCGCGCCGTCTCTCGGGTCGATTGTCCGCTATGTACGCAGGCGTGGTATTAAGGCGGTAGCCGTCGTCGACAACGCCATTCCGCACGAACGCAGGCCGGGCGACCGCCTGCTCAGCCGCTTTCTCTTGAGCGCCTGCGATGGCCTGATCGTCATGTCGGAGTCCGTGGAGCGGGACGTCCGATCGCTCGGTGTGCAGAGGCCGGTCGTTCGAATCGCCCACCCGATCTACGATATCTTCGGCATCGCACCCCCCGCTGAAGAGGCCCGGTCTCAGCTAGACCTGCCGCAGGATGTGCCCGTGTTGCTGTTCTTCGGCTTTATCCGGCGCTACAAGGGACTCCACGTGTTGCTGCAGGCGATGCCGCACGTGCTGAGCACACTGCCTGATGCACAACTCATCGTAGCCGGTGAGTTCTATGAGGATGCTGCGCCCTACCGGAAACTGATTGCTGAGCATGGATTGGAACCGCACGTTCGTCTGCATGCCGACTACATTCCAAACGATCAGGTGCCCGTGTTTTTCTCGGCGGCGGATGTGATCGTGCAACCCTACGTCTCGGCAACGCAGAGTGGAGTGGCCCAGATTGCCTATCACTTTGATAAACCGCTCATCGTAACGGATGTCGGCGGGCTTGCCGAAATCGTCCCGCATGAGCGGGCTGGACTGGTCGTTCCGCCGGAGGATCCCGCCGCTTTAGCGGAGAGCATCATCCGCTTCTTCCGCGAGGACATGGCCGAGCTGCTTACGGCGGGTGTTCGAGAGGAGAAATTGAAGTATAGTTGGGACCGGCTCTACGAAGCCATTGAGGGCTTCGTGGGCGGCCGTGCCGCGGGTAACGAGTCTCCCATGCAGCACGGCACGCTGCCGCATCATGATCACTAAAGCATGCTGCCTGCCCTGATTCTGTGCGGTGGACTCGGAACGAGGCTTCGTTCCGTCGTAGCTGATAGACCCAAGACGCTGGCTCCCGTGAACGGCGAGCCGTTCCTCGGCCACCTGTTGTATCATCTGGCGGAGCAGGGTTGCCGGGAGATCATCCTGAGTACCGGCTATCTGGGCGAGATGGTCGAAGATTACGCCGGAACAGGTAGCCGGTGGGGCGTTCACATCCAGTATGCACGGGAACCTGAACCGCTTGGAACCGGCGGTGCCATCCGCTTTGCCGCCGAGCGAGTGGGGTTGACGTCCGCTTTTCTGGTTTTGAATGGTGACACGTTCTTTTCCGGGTCATTGAAGCAACTCGTCAGCTTTCACCAGGCGAGGGGGGATGCGGCGGCAACCATTGCGCTGGTGGAGGTGCCGTCGGCAGAGCGATATGGAACGGTGCGGATAGATGAGGCCACCGGCGCTGTCACGGCATTTCGGGAAAAGCAGGCAGGATTCCGGGGACCTGCCCTGATCAACGCGGGTGCCTACGTCGTGGAGCCGGAACTGGTACAGTCGATTGCGGCAGAGCGGAACGTGTCGCTCGAACGGGACGTTTTTCCCCGCTGGGTCGGCTGGGGCCTGTACGGCAGTGTGTTCTCTGATGCGATTTTTCTCGACATCGGAACCCCCGAGGACTACGCCCGGGCCGCCGGCGTGCTATGCGTAAAATGACCGTGTTCGCAGGGAGGACGCGGCAACTTCCTACGGACACCAGATTACTGGCAGCAAACCATTGAATAAAATCATCCGGGCACGAGCGCCCTTACGGATCAGTTTCGGCGGAGGGGGCACAGACGTATCGCCCTATGCCGATGAACGGGGTGGACAGGTACTGAATGCGACGATCAACCGCTACGCCTACGTCACGCTCGTTCCGAACGATAGCGACGTGATCCGTTTGAAGTCACTCGACTATGGACACGAGGTCATATATCGGGTCGATGAAGAGGTGCCGCCGTTCAACTATCAGATGGACCTGGCGAAAGGTGCTATCAAGCGGTTAGAGGTGGATCGACTCAGGACGGGATTCGACCTGTTTACCCACACGGACTGTCCGCCTGGATCCGGTCTGGGGGCCTCCTCTACGATGATGGTCGCGCTCATCGGGGTATTCGACGCCTGGATGCGTCTGGGCCTGGACCGGTACGAAACGGCCAAACTCGCGTACGACATCGAACGCGAGGACCTTGGAATCAAAGGGGGAAAGCAGGACCAGTACTGCGCAGCGTTCGGCGGTTTCAACTTCATGGAGTTTGGCCGGGATCAAGTGCTCATTAATCCGCTCCGCGTTCCGCCGGAATGGGTCAATGAACTCGAATACTCCTTGATCCTCGCCTACACGGGGCAGAGCCGTCTATCTTCTGACATCATCCAGGACCAGATCACCAATTACACGGAAAAGCACGTGGATCCGGTGCAGGCGATGGATGAGACGAAAGAAATCGCGACCGCAATGAAGAGGGCACTCCTGACCGGTCAATTTCGCGAGTTCGGGAAGCTGTTGCATGAAGCCTGGCTCGTGAAGAAGAAGATGTCCCAGAAAATCTCCAATGCCTACATCGACGAACTATATGAGGCTGCGCGGCGGGAGGGCGCACTGGGCGGCAAGATTTCCGGCGCAGGCGGCGGCGGATTCATGTTCTTCTTTACCGGCTTCGACCGGCGGCATAACGTCACGGCTGCCCTGCAGGCACTCGGGGCGGAGGTGGTTCACTTCGGGTTTTCAGAATCAGGAATGCAGACATGGACCAGGTAGAAACCACCGGTATGATTGCCTGGATCGAGACGCAAGTCGATGAGGCCCTACGAGTTCAGCAGGCCGTTAAACGCATGGCGAGTGAGCTTGCGGCATGTGCGGCCAACATGGCAGACGTGCTCCGTTCAGGCGGGCAGGTCTACTTCTTCGGCAACGGCGGCAGCGCGGCGGACGCCCAGCACTGGGCGGCGGAACTCTCCGGCAGGTTCTACATGAAACGGCCAAGCCTTCCCGCCGTCGCACTGACCGCAAATACCTCGCAGATCACGGCGATTGCCAATGACTACGGGTACGACCAGATTTTCTCCAGACCGCTTAGCGGTATCGGCAAGCCCGGTGACATGGCGGTCGGAATCTCCACGAGCGGCCGGTCAGCGAACGTGGTGCGGGCGCTCCAGACAGCGCGTGAGATCGGCATGATAACGGTGGGATTCACCGGTGCATCAGGTGCCGACATGGCGCCTCATTGCGACCATCTCTTTCAGATCCCTTCCGGCGACGTAGCCCGTATTCAGGAGGGGCATGAATTGTGTGGGCATCTGCTCTGTGGCGCTGTCGAGCAGCTTCTATTCGGGGTACAATCAGACAAGTAGTAGTTCCTCCATGCAATCGGTACGTCGGGCCGTCATTCTGGATCGGGACGGTACCTTGAACGAAGAAGTTGGCTATCTCCACCGGATAGAGGATGTCGTGTGGGTGCCGGGTGCCATCGAGGCGGTGCGGCGGCTCAACGAGGCCGGTTTGCTGGTCATCGTCGCGACGAATCAGGCCGGAGTAGCGCGCGGGTACTACCCCGAGGAAGACGTCGGTACCGTACACCAGTATATGCAGTTGGAGCTGCTGACGGCCGGAGCACGGATCGATGCCTTTTACTATAGCCCGTACCATCCATTCGGATCGGTAGAAAAGTACCGGGCGGACTCGTCCTGCCGGAAGCCCGGTACGGGCATGCTGGAGCGTGCCATGCAGGAATGGGAATTCGATCCGGCGCTCTCCTTCATGGTGGGAGATAAGAATTCCGACATCGAGGCCGGCAGGGCCATGGGAATGACGACTGTGCTCGTCAGGACCGGATACGGGCGTGAGGCGGAGCCGGATACTGAAGCGGATTACGTGGAGGATGATCTCTCGGCCGCGGTAGACCGTATCTTGAGCCTATGCAGTACGACCCGATAAAAGACCGCCTCGGCAGCTTTTTCAGCAAGAGTCCTGCGTTGCAGCGGACGTTCTATCACGCGCTGGATCTGTTCTTCCTGCGCGCGTGGTACGTGAAGCGGGAAGTTCGCCGCCTGTTGGGCGCCTATCCGCCCAACCGCGAGATCGATGTATTGGATGCGGGGACCGGATTCGGGCAGTACGCCTATTTCATTGCCAGCACGTTTCCCAACGCGCGCGTCGTAGCCGTCGATGTCAAGCAGGATTACCTCGATAAGGCCCGCCGCTTCTTCGATCAGACACCGTATGCAAAGCAGGTTCATACGGCCTACGAGGATCTGACGAAGCTCCAGACCAAGGGACCGTTCGATTTCATTCTCTCGGTGGACGTGATGGAGCACATCGAGGATGACCGTGCCGTGTTCGCCAATTTTGCCCGGGTGCTCCAGTCCGGTGGGCACGTCCTCATCAACACCCCATCGAACCTGGGTGGGTCCGACGTGCACGGAGAGGACGAAACGAGCTTCATCGAGGAGCACGTGCGGGATGGCTACAGCCGCGAAGAGCTGGAAGGCAAGCTCCGGGATGCCGGGCTGGAGCCGGTACGGACGATCTATACCTATGGTCTCTACGGTTCTCTGGCCTGGCGCATGCTTATCAAGACCCCCATGCGTATGCTCGGCAAGACCCGGTCGGCCCTCTTCTTTCTGCCTTTCTATTACATCCCCGTACTGCCGGTTGGTTTGCTTCTCAATGCCATTGATGTGAGGCGTCATAACGAGACCGGGACGGGTATCATCGTGATTGCTCGGAAGCCATAGAATTTTCGAATGCTTCTACGTGAATGCCTGATTGATTCGCGTTGAGTATCCGGACTCTCTTTTTCTTCACGCAACCAGAAGAAAATTAGCCTGTTCATGCGTGCGGCTCGCTTCGTTACGGGTCGACATTGATCAGGCAGGTGGGGCGCCGTATTTTGAACGGGCACCTCTTGCCCTACGCCTTGCTCCGGGAGCCTTCGCGGCTCATGCGTATCGCCACCTTTCCTCTGGCCATGCGGCGGGCGTCTTCCTGTTTGCATCCGGACTAACGTATTTACATCGTGCATACCAAGTACATCTTTGTCACCGGTGGTGTGACTTCGTCGCTCGGCAAGGGAATCGTGTGCGCTTCACTCGGCCGGTTACTGGAAGCCCGCAGCCTGCGGGTCACCATCCAGAAGTTCGATCCGTACATCAACGTCGATCCCGGAACGATGAACCCGTACGAGCACGGGGAGGTCTACGTGACGGACGACGGAGCCGAGACAGACCTGGATCTCGGCCACTACGAACGTTTCCTGGGTAGGCCCACGAGCCAGGCCAACAATGTCACGACGGGTCGTATCTATCTGGAAGTGATAACCAAGGAGCGGGCGGGCGCGTATCTCGGCAAGACGGTGCAGGTGGTGCCCCACATCATCGATGAGATCAAGCACTGGATGAAGAAACTGGGCGAGACGGGTGAGTACGATGTCGTCATTACGGAGATCGGCGGTACGGTCGGCGACATCGAAAGCGAGCCCTACCTGGAAGCTATTCGCCAGCTTCGCTATGAAGTGGGGAGCCGCAATACGCTGGACATTCACCTGACGCTCGTACCCTATCTCTCTGCAGCAGGAGAGTTGAAGACGAAGCCGACCCAACACTCCGTCAAGACGCTCCTCTCGTACGGGCTCCAGCCGGATATTCTCGTTTGCCGCACTGAGCATCCCATCGATGCGGAGCAGCGGCGCAAGATCGCGCTCTTCTGTAATGTGGAGCCACGCGCGGTCATCGCCTCTATGGATGCGGAATCCATCTATGAAGTGCCGCTCCTGCTGAAAGAGGACAGACTGGACGAGTTCGTGGTAGAACGGCTCGGCATTGGCCAGGGAGACGGCAGGCAGATCGCTGCCGAGCCCCAACTGGGTGAGTGGATCGACTTTCTCAAGCGGCTCAAAAGCCCGGAAGGCACGGTCCGGATTGCGCTGGTGGGTAAGTACGTCGCGCACCAGGATGCCTATAAGTCCATCACCGAGAGCTTTGTCCTGGCCGGCGCGGCGAACGGTGTGCAGGTCGATCTTGCCATGGTACTCTCGGATGAGATCACCGCAGAGAACGTAGACGAGCTACTTGGCGACGTATCCGGCATTCTGGTCGCCCCGGGTTTTGGTGGACGAGGCATCGAGGGCAAGATAGAGGCCGTACGCTACGCAAGAGAGAACGACATCCCGTTCTTCGGCATCTGTCTCGGAATGCAGGTCGCCGTCATCGAATTTGCCCGGAATGTCTGCGGCTGGCCGGATGCCCATTCCACGGAATTCGATGCGGATACGCAACACCCCGTCATCGACATGATGATGGAGCAGAAGCGGGTCACGGATAAAGGCGGCACCATGCGGCTCGGCGCCTACGAGTGTCACCTCGCGGAAGGATCACGCGTGCGGGAGATATACGGCACGGCGGACGTGCAGGAACGCCACCGCCACCGGTATGAGATCAACAATGTGCTCCGCTATAAGCTGCTGGAGAGTGGAATGGTGTTCAGTGGGGTGAACGAGGACCGGGATCTGGTGGAGATCATAGAACTGCCCGACAGGCGGTGGTTCATCGGGTGTCAGTTCCATCCCGAATACAAGAGCACGGTCGGCAAACCGCATCCTCTCTTCAAGAGCTTTGTGGCAGCTTGCGTGGAGTATGCCCGAGAGAAGGATATGATGAAGTCGCCCAAGCCTCCGCGCCGGCAGCGCCCGGTTCGCCTGGCGACAGCCAAGATGTAACACCGGAAGGGAGAAAATGAAGAAGGGCGAGTCGACCACTCGCCCTTCTTCATTTCAGGGTATCGGGAGGATGTGTTGTATCACCAGTTGCCTGGCAGACCCCTCAGCGGAATAACCGGAGGATGACGTTGAGCAGGATCGTGAGGATGAGGCTGATGAGGAGCATGGTGCCGATCGGTACGTAGATGCGGGCATTGCCTTTCTCCCACGAAAAATCCCCCGGCAGCTTTCCAAGGCTCAGCCCCGGTATGCGCCCCAACAGAAGAACGATGCCTCCTATCACGACGAGGACGATTCCGGTAACGATCAACAACCGGCCGATCCCGCTCATACGCTCGCCCCTCGAAGTGTGGCTTTATCCGCTCACGCTCACGTTGACGGGTGTCAGCCAGCCGTACGGGTCGTTGCCTTTGACGATGATGTCGAAAAAGGCTTCCTGGAGTTCCGCCGTAATCGGTCCGCGCTTGCCACTGCCGATCTTGTACTTGTCCACCGACCGGATCGGCGTGATTTCGGCTGCGGTGCCGGTGAAGAAAATCTCGTCGGCAATGTACAGCGCCTCGCGCGGCATGGGGCGCTCCTGCACCTCGTAACCACGATCTTTTGCGATCCGGATCACCGAATCTCGAGTAATGCCTTCGAGGATCGATGAGGCCAGGGGTGTCGTGTAGATGACCCCGTCCCGTATGATGAAGAGGTTCTCGCCGCTGCCTTCTGCCAGGTATCCCTCGGTGGTCAACATGATGCCTTCGGTGTACCCGTTGAGCACGGCATCCATCTTCACGAGAGAGGCATTCAAGTAGTTGCCGCCTGCCTTCGCCATGGCAGGAAGCGTGTTCGGAGCCATTCGGTTCCACGAGGCCATCTGCACGTCCACGCCTTGCTCCAGCGCTTCAGGCCCCAGGTAGGCTCCCCACTCCCAGACGGCAATTACCGTTTCGACGGAGTTCTTCAACGGATTCACACCCAGTCCTCCCATACCCCGGAACACGACGGGGCGGATATAGCACGATTGCAGCCCACTGTTGGAAATGGTCTCCAGCGCGGCCTCTTCGAGCTGCTCTAGGGAATAGGGAATCTCCATCCGGTAGATTTTTGCCGAGTCGATCAGGCGGCGCATGTGCTCGCGCAGCCGGAATACGGCAGATCCCTGCTGCTCCGTGTTATAGCACCGGATCCCCTCGAAAACCGAAGAGCCATAATGGACGACGTGAGAGAGAACGTGAATCGTAGCCTGCTCGTAAGGGACGAGCTTACCGTTGAACCAGATGTCGTGCTGCATAGGAGGGAGAAGAGTTCGAGTTGCCGTGCGTTCACGTGTTTCCGGCATGCCCGGAAACGGCGGCCGACGGTTATGTAAAAAAACGGTGTGGTATGCAAAATGTTCAAGTACCTCAGCGTGAAGGTCTCGTTCAGCCTACTACCTTTACCGGATCGCGTTTCCGGCGCGGCCAGGCATATTTGGCAATCGTCCAGAGAATCTTGACCGATGCCTTCACGGTGCCGGATACGGTCCCTGTTATCTTGGACACGCCGATTCTCCTGCGGTAGGAGACCGGCACTTCCATACAGCGTAGTCCGGCTTGCATGGCCTTGATCTGCATTTCGATCGTCCAGCCGAAGGTTCGGTCCTGCATGTCAAGCGCTAGCAGATCCGTAAACCGGATGGCTCGGAATGGCCCCAGATCCGTGAACGGGGCGTTCCACAGACGCCGCATGAGGCCGCAGGCCAGCCTGTTTCCAATCACAGCCTGTGGTGGCATTGCTCCCGGCTCCCGCCTCCCGATCATACGAGATCCTACTACGAAGTCTGCTTCATCCCGAAGGATAGGTTCAACCAGTTTGGTCATTTCATCGGGATGATCGCTGTAGTCACCGTCGAGAAAGACGACGATCTGGGGCGACTTCGTGCGCGCGTACTCGATTCCTTTCAAGCAAGCCTGGCCGTACCCTCTCCGGTCCTCCCGGAGCACCGTGGCTCCTGCTGCCCGGGCATTTTTCTCCGTCTCATCGGTAGAGGCGTTGTTGACGACCACCACTTCATCGACCAGTCCCTCCGGTATATCGGCCAGGACGTGCCCGATGGAATAGGCCTCATTGAAGGCCGGAATGATGACGAGCGTTTGCATGCCGGATAGAAGGGTCTATGGATGCGGCACGGCTTACGTCAGGGAGCCGGTGTCGCCGTTTCAGTAGGGGCCGTATTAGCGTCACCCCGCAGCGTTGTAGCCTGGAGTTCACCGGGTTCAGGAATCCTCTGTTGTACCAGGTAGGCCATGATCAGGATTGTCAGGGCGCCGATGAGGCTGTTGCTGAAAAAGCCATAGCGGGTATAAACCATGCCCGCTACGCCACCCCCGATGCCTACTCCGATCTGACCGAGCGCGACGGTAAGGCTCATCAGCGCTCCGCGCCGCTCTCCGGAAACGAGCGAGGAGACGAGCGACTGGAACGGACTGATGCGCATGGCCACCATGACCATCGCTGCAGCGAACATCAGGTAGGCCGCAAACATACTTCCCACGAGGTAGGTGGTCAGCACCATGATGAGACCGAGGCCGATGCAGGACGTCACGATGAGCGGCTTGCGCCCGATGCGATCGGACATACGCCCGGCGATCGGGCCTGTCACGATGTTCGCGATTCCGCCTGCGAAAAACAAGGATGCAATGTGAGTTCCGTTCACATGCAGCGTGTTCTCCAGCCAGGTGGGCAGATAGGTGATGTACAACCCTACACTGAAGAACATCAGGAAGTAAACGACGGATACCGCCGTTACGTCCTGTCTCTTGAGAAGGTTGGCGTAATTGGTGAGCGCGCCGCGGACTGAAAGCCGGTTCAGGTCTCGCTGAACATTCGGTTGGGGTACTACCAGCCAGATAAGGATCGAGGCAAGGAGCATACTGAATGCAAACATCAGGAACGGCCACCTGAATCCGAAGAAATCGGCCAAGAGCGTACCGACCGGTACGCCGATGATCTGCCCGAACGCGATACCGCTCATGACCCAGCCGTTAGCCCACCCCCTCCGCTCGTATGGAAAATAATCGCCTACATAGGCGACCGCTGCTCCGCTCAGTGCCCCGCCGGCGGCGCCGGCCAGCGCCCGTACGGTGAGGAGCGATAGATAGCTATCGGCGATGCCGTGCAGGAATAGCGCTGCAGACATCGAGATGCTTCCGATGAGAAGAACGTGCCGCCGTCCGAACTTATCCGAGATCGGCCCCATGATCAGCGCGAAAAGGCTGAGCATCACGGCGTATCCAGTGATCAGGGTACCCAGCAGGGTCGCCGGAATATCCAGTGCCGCCCCTATGCGTGGCAGGATGGGTGCGATGATGATGACCTGGCTACTGGAGGAGAACACCATCAGCCAGAGGGCGAACAGGATGAGGTAGGGATGGGATTGAGACGGACGGGGAGACACGGCCAAGAAAGCAACCTCTGAGAATTACACGACGAGCCACAATCGAAACAAACAAGTGCGCCCCCCAACGTGTTTCGGCCGGAGGCGAAAAGTCTTGACGCACGGTGAAGGGGTTCGCGCGACATAATAAGAACCGTGCCAGAAAAGCATGCTGGCGCGTGAAGAGGTGATTAGGTGGTGCCGCATAATGATTCGATAACGTCCCGATAATACGACGGTAACAGACTGCTTCTAGTTTGGCGCCTGAATTAAAAAGGGGATGAGTCAGTTCTCCCCACATCGATAAAATTCCTCACCGGGAAGGCGTTAACATGAATGCAGGCAGGGTAAGAAGGGGAGCGTACGTGGCCGTCTGGATGCTTCTTAGTGGTCTCTGTATCGTACCGGCAGCACTGGCGCAGACCGGTTCTATCACTGGTGTCGTGGTGGACTCCGAAACCGGTGAGACGCTCATCGGCGCCACCGTCACGGTGCCGGGAACGGAGATGGGTATCACCACGGATCTGGACGGGCGTTTTCAGCTAGGCAACATGGAGCCGGGGACCTATGAACTGGTCTTTTCCTATATAGGGTATCATAGCAAGACGGTTCAGGGAGTAGAGGTGTCGCCGGGGCAGGTTACGGAAATCAACCTGACCTTGTCGCCCGAAGCCATTGGTCTGGGTGAGGTCGTCGTGGAGGCGGAGGCCGTCCGAAATGCGGAGGCGGCGCTCCTGCGCGAGCGCCAGAAGGCGGCTGCTGTCAGTGACGCCATCAGTGCCGAACTCATCGGCCGCTCTGCCAGTTCTACCGCTGCCGATGCGCTGAAAAAAGTGACCGGCGCGACCATACTGGACGGCAAGTATATCAACGTGCGCGGCCTGGAAGGCCGGTACGTGAACACGCAACTCAATGGGGCTGTGCTTCCCAGTGCCGATCCGGACCGCAACTCCGTTCCGCTCGATCTCTTCCCGTCGAACCTGCTCGACAACATCATTACGACGAAGACGTTCACGCCCGACCAGCCGGGAAGCTTTACGGGCGGAAACATCAACATCGGCACGCGCGCCTTTCCGGACCACTCCACGCTCACGTTCTCTACGTCCCTTACCTATGATTCTCAGATAGGGTTCGATGACGTGCTCCATGCATCGGGGGGACTGGAGCATATTCCTGACGTGGTGGAGGGCGGGATTCCGTCGATTGCCTCAGCGCTGACCAACAAGGAGGCGGCAGAGCGGCTCGACGCCGCTTCTCGGGCCTTTAATCCTGGCATGGTGCCGGTGCGGCAATCGGCGCCAGTCAATCAGAGTTATAGCGTCGCATACGGTAATCGCTTCGATGTTCTCGGTGGCCGACCGCTCGGCATCGTGGCCAGCCTGTCCTACGATCAGGATGTAACGGGCCATGATACCGGGACGGTCGGCCAGTACGAACTGACCGGCCCGGTAAGCACGAATGACCTGCTCTCGACAGAGATGAACCTCACAGACGTGGCCGGAGGATGGGAGGAGCTTCTCGGCGGGCTCGTAAACCTCTCGTTTCGACCTCACCCGAAGCACGAGCTCGGTGTGAACCTGATCTACAGCCGGGCGGAGGAAACCTTCGCGCGCATGCAGTCGGGTCAGCTGCCGCGCAACCTCATCCGGGGCGAGATCTTCGAAACGAGTGTCATGCAGCAGATCGAACGGGAGCTGCGGACTCTGCAGGGGCGCGGGGAGCACGTGCTCTTCGGTAATCGCAATGTTCGCCTCGAATGGAATTCCACCTACACGCAGACATCGCAGGGCGAACCGGATCTTCGCATTTTCAGCAGCCATCGGGATACGACCGGTGGAGAGACGCGGTACATCATTGCGCCCTCGCTCTATACACGTCCGACGCGCTACTTCCGGGACATGAGCGAGTCCAGCTGGAGCAACGACTTTTCCCTCGCCGTTCCGATCGGCTCCGCCACGGTGAAGATCGGCAGTAGCTATATGATGAAGGATCGCCAGTTCCGGGAACGGCGTTTCGAATACGGCCAGACTACCGGATATACCGGCAATCCGGATGGCTTTTTTGGAAACGCAGGGCTCGTGGAGGGCTCCCTGGAAGCAGGCGCACCGTACGAGTTCGGCAACTATATCCAGGAAGTCACGCAGCGGGGGAACAACTACGACGCGGAGCAGACCGTCGGAGCGGGCTTCGCAATGATTGACATGCCGCTCTTCCTGTCGAACTTGCGTTTCATCGGTGGGCTCCGTGCGGAGTACACGGACCAGTTCGTTCTGAATGCCAACAGGAATGGTCGGATCGAGGAACTGGACCTCCTGCCTTCCATCAACCTCGTATACGCGCTCACGGATAACATGAATGCCCGGCTGGCCTACGGACGCACCCTGGCTCGGCCGTCATTCCGCGAGTTCGCGCCCTTCAACTCGTACGACTTCATCAACTCCGTTCAGATTATCGGTAATCCGGAGCTGGAACGGACGCTCGTCAACAACTTCGACGCTCGCTGGGAATGGTTCATGCGTACCGGCGAGATCCTCGCGGTGAGCGCGTTCTACAAGGACTTCTCGAACCCGATTGAGCAGATGCTCAGCCCGGGGGCCGTTAACCGGGAGATTACGTACCAGAATGCGGCCGAAGCGACCGTAGCAGGCGTCGAGTTCGAAGCACGCAAACGGCTCGACGTACTCGCGTCAGCATTGAGCAACTTCCAGATAGGCGGCAACCTTACGCTTACCCATTCCGAGGTCAGTATCGACCCGGCCGAACTGACTCTCATCCGAGGGAAAAACCCGGATGCTCCGGCCACACGGGAGCTACAGGGCCAGTCGCCCTACGTCGTGAACCTGGATCTCGGCTACGCGCACCCCGATGCCGGCACGAACGTGTCCGTCTTCTACAATGTCTTCGGCAAGCGGCTCGACACAGTAGCGCGCGCAGGCACGCCCGACCTGTATGAGCAGCCCCGGCATACGCTGGATCTGGTCGCATCCCAGCGCGTGCCGTTCGGAGTGGAGATCAGGGTCTCCGTCAAAAACATCCTCGGCGCAGATTATGAGGTCTTACAGGAGTACAAAGACCGGACGTACTACACGTACCGGTATGACATGGGACGCACGATCTCGCTGGGTTTAAAATACACGCTATAACCTCTGCAGAAGCTCTCACCACAACCCTCGCGAAAAGGCAGGCCGAAAGGCGTGCCTTTTCGCGGTTAATGGGCCTGTGTTAACGAATTGTAACCAGGTTCGCATCTGTACCACACAACAAGGCAACAGCCGAACATGCAGATCCAGCACGAAAACAAACGCCATTTTTCCAGCCGCAACACGGCGGCTTTATTGCTCCTGCCGCTCCTCCTTATGGCAGCCTGTGACGAGGACAGCGATAACCCGATCGGGCCTGTCGAACCGCAGGTCGTCGTTTCACCCTATGACACGACGGGCCAGCAGATCAACGGCAAGCCCGTCATCGTCGTGAAAGAGACCAGCGCGAAGGAGGGCATCGCCATCATTACCGACGGTGTGGCAGACAATGACATCACGTGGTCGTCCGACTACACGTACGTGATGCAGGGCCGCGTCTTCGTAAACGATGGGCAGACGCTCACCATCGAGCCGGGAACGGTCGTGAGAGGCGCTGCCAGCGATGACCCGACCAACGCCAGCGTGCTCATCGTCGCGCGCGGCGGCAAGCTCATTGCCGACGGTACCGCTGAAGAGCCGATCATCTTCACCGCCGAGGAAGACGACATCACTTCCACCTCAGATCTCGCCGGACTGCGGGGACTGTGGGGGGGCGTCATCGTGCTCGGACGCGCGCCCACGAACAATGCGGGTGACGTCAACATCGAAGGCATTCCAACCACGGAGACACGTGGTGCCTTTGGTGGCAACGATCCTGCCGACAACTCGGGCATCATCCGCTACGTATCCATCCGGCACGGCGGCACCGCCATCGGTGCCAACAATGAAATAAACGGCCTCACCCTGGGTGCCGTAGGCAACGGTACGATCATCGACTACGTGGAGGTCTTCAATAACGAGGACGACGGCTTCGAATGGTTCGGTGGCACGGTGGACGCGAAGCACCTCGTGGCGGCCTTCGTGGGTGATGATTCGTTCGACATGGACCACGGCTATAGCGGTCGCGGTCAGTTCTTCTTTGCGATCCAGGCGCAGGAACCGGCCGGACGAGGCGGCGAGTTGGACGGTGCTGATGGTAACAACGGCGCTCAGGGTGAGGCCAGCACACCGTACGCGACACCGGTCGTCTACAATGCAACCTACATTGGATCGGGCATGACCGGTGGCACGGGCGACGAAGCGCTGGGCATGTTCGACAACTTTGCCGGCTCGTATTTCAACTCCATCTTCATCGACTTCCCGGACAAGGCCGTATTTATCGAGGATTCCGAGTCGGAGCCGCAGGACAGCCGCGCCCGATTCGAGGAAGGTACACTGAAGATCGAGAACAACATCTTCTTTGGTTTCGGCGCGGGCAACACCTTCCGGGATATCGTCCTCAACGAGGGCGCGTTTGGTGATGCCGTCGCCACCTACCTGGAGGCCAATAACCGGCTGATCGATCCAAAACTCGGCGGCATAGCACGTGAAGCGGCCGGACTCGATCCTGTGCCTGCAGCGGATAGCCCGGCCGCCACTGGCGCAGCGATCGTTCCGAGTGACTTCTATGATAACGTAAGCTATATCGGTGCCTTTGAGCCCGGTGGTGCCAACTGGGCCGAAGGCTGGACGTTCATCAGCCAGGCCGGCTGGCTCGAGTAATGTCTGGCTTTGGCTGGTAGTGGAAGAAGATGCCCGGCTCCGCAGCTTCGCGGAGCCGGGCGTCTCTGCATGATACGCGGCCAGCCTCTAAACACAATGGTATGCTAACGTCTGTATAACAGCGGCTTAATGTATGTCGGTTACGTTAGCAGGTGACTCACATCATAGCTTCCTTCGAAGTTCATCCCCCGCATGGACGGAACCAACTTCTACCGCACCATCTGGCTCTCTGATTTTCACCTCGGCACGAGGGATACCAAAGCCGAGTTCTTGCTCGACTTCCTCCGCCACAACGAGTGCGAGTACCTCTATCTCGTCGGTGACGTATTCGACGGATGGGCGCTGCGGAAATCGTGGTACTGGCATCAGTACCACAACGATATCGTCCAGAAACTCCTGCGAAAAGCTCGAAAGGGCACGAAAGTCATCTACATCCCGGGCAACCATGACGAGTTTGCGCGGGATTTTTTTCATCTGCAGTTTGGCGGGATTACCGTACTTCCGAGTACCATCCATACCACGGTGGATGGCAAGCAACTCCTCGTCCTCCACGGCGACGAGTTCGATGGCATCATCGGCCGTACGAAATGGCTTTCCATACTCGGGTCGTCTGCGTACCAGATGACACTTCACCTGAATCGTGCTTTCAACCACCTCCGGCGGCGCATGGGCCTGCCCTACTGGTCCCTTTCCGTCTACCTCAAGCGCCGCACGAAGAAAGCCGTTCAATTCATTGCCGACTTCGAAAATGCTATCGTTATGGAGGCTCGCCGCTGCGAGGTGGACGGTGTGGTGTGCGGCCATATTCATCATGCCGAGCTACGCATGATCGATGACGTCATCTATGCGAATTCGGGAGACTGGGTCGAGAGTTGCACGGCACTCGTGGAGCATGTGGATGGGCGACTGGAAATCCTGACGTGGGTCACGCAGGATCACAATCTCCGAATGAGGAGAAGCGCGGTGAGCGGAGATGGCCGGGCTTCCAGCAGCGACCTCATCGAGTTGGCACCCGCTCGTCCTCCCACACGTTCAGGGATACAGGCGAAAGGCTCCGGCGTGCAGTGGACGTAACACACTGCAGCGATGCGTAGTATGGTCCCGCAGCCGGAGGACAGAAATATGTAAACCCGCGGGATAGGCGCTTCATGATCTCCCGCTAACACGTAGGGCCATGAACTGTTTGTTCGTCGTACAGGGGGAAGGGCGGGGACACATGACGCAGGCGCTCGCGCTGGCCACAATACTCCGAAGCGCCGGGCACGAGGTGACCGGTGTACTCGTGGGCAGAAGTAGCCGGCGCGATCTGCCGGCCTTCTTCGTCGAGAAGATCGGGGCTCCCGTCTATTCGTTTGAGAGCCCCAATTTCGTCGCAGATCCAGCGAACAAAGCGATTCGGATCCTGCCGACCGTTATGCGGACGGTTCGCAGCGCCCGACAGTACCGAGAGAGCCTCAGCATACTCAATACCCATTTCAACCGGCTGCGCCCCGATCTCGTCGTCAACTTCTACGAACCGCTCCTGGGGCTCTACTACCACCGGTTCCGTCCCGCTGTACCAATGGTCTGCGTGGGACATCAGTATATGGTCCATCACCCTGCCTTTCCATTCCCTCCCGGTCTGCCGGTGGACCGATTTGCCCTGGCCCGATTCACGAACCTCACGGCAATCGGCGCATCCCGTCTGCTGGGGCTTTCCTTCGCGCCTGTCGAGAGTCTTCCTGAAAAGAATCTGGCCGTCATGCCGCCCCTGCTCCGCGCCGAGCTGTTCGAGCAGCCCCATGATATTCGGGAGCCATTCTTTCTCGCCTACATCCTGAATGCCGGGTATGCTGAGGACATCAAACGCTGGCACAGGGCAAACCGCAATGTTGTGTTGCACTGCTTCTGGGATAATCGTAGTGCCCCGCACGTCTATTCGTCTCACGGTAACCTGACGTTCCACCAACTCAACGATCAGAAATTTCTGTCCATGATGGCTCGTTGCAGCGGCCTCATCTGTACCGCTGGATTCGAATCTGTCTGTGAAGCGATGTATCTCGGGAAGCCTGTGCTGATGGTTCCGGTGGAAGGCCATTACGAACAACAGTGCAATGCGCTCGATGCCGTCGCAGCCGGGGCGGGAATCAGCAGCGCGCGCTTCGATATTGACCGTCTCCTTGCCTTCGCACCGCAGTATCACCCCGTAGAAGGTTTTCGCCAGTGGGTGCGATCCGCTCGCCGGCGTTTTCTAGATGAGCTGGAAGGTATCACAGGCAACAGCCCCGCACCCATCTTCGAGGCGTTTGAAGGAGCCATTGTCTGACCTCTAGAGCCCTCTGCCCTGTTGGACCTGAGCCCACCGGTCGAGCGGGAGCCCATCATCGCGGCTGAACAGGAACTTCGGTTGCGTCTCTCTCCCTACGGAGGTATACTTTCCACGTCCGGGAGGAATTCACGGACGCTGGCGAACCTTAAGGATGTGACGGGCGTGCCACGGCGGACGTAGAAGGACCGTCCGTCTGAGCAGGCATACGATCGATGAAGTACCGGTGGACAATGCGGCCCGTGGAGAACCGGGAGGCGCTGGTTCGTTTGCAGCACGAACTGAACAGGCTTCCCGAGCCGCTGGCACGTGCACTCGTCCTTCGTGGCATCGAAACCTTCGATCAGGCTCGCCTCTTCTTCCGCTCTACGAGTGCCGATCTTCACGATCCCTTCCTGATGAAGGACATGCACCTTGCCGCAGCCCGTGTGGCCAGGGCGCGTGAGCGAGGCGAGTGTGTTCTCGTCTACGGGGATTACGACGTGGACGGAACCACGTCTACGGCTCTCATGACCGGTTTCCTCCGGGAACTCGGTATCCAGGTGGACTACTTCGTCCCCGACCGTATCGAGAACGGCTACGGCCTGGGGAAGGTGGGCATCGATAAAGCTCTGGAGATTGGCGCGGGGCTTATCATCGCGCTGGACTGCGGGATCACCGCGCATGATGCCGCTCAATATGCGCGTCAGCAGGGTGTGGATCTCATCATTTGCGATCATCACACCCCAGAAGAGACGTACCCGGATGCGGTAGCCGTGCTGAATCCCAAACGCGCCGATTGTCCGTATCCCTTCAAGGAGCTTTCGGGATGTGGCGTGGGATTCAAGCTGCTTCAGGCCGTCCTTGCCGAGATGGGGGAAGATCCGGCGCGCGCATACCAGTACCTGGATCTCGTAGCAGTCTCCATCGCCAGTGACATTGTGCCGCTCTATGGCGAAAACCGGATACTCATGCGTGCCGGACTGGAGGTGCTGCGGAGTGACCCGCGTATGGGGCTCCGGAAGCTGGCGGAGATGGCCCGTGTCGATCTTACGACGGCTACGACGCATCACATTGTATTCGGAATCGGTCCCCGGATCAACGCTGCCGGGCGCATGGGAGACGCCAATCGTGCTGTTGCGCTTCTCCTGGAGGAGGACGAAGCGGAAGCAACTCGGCTCGTCTTTCAGTTGGAACAGGCCAATATCCGGCGGCGCACGCTGGACCAGGAAACGGCGGCCGAGGCGCAGACGCTTGCAGAGCGTCACCTCGAGGAGCATCCGCATTCCATCGTGCTCTACGGCCCGGATTGGCATCCGGGCGTCATTGGCATCGTAGCCAGCCGCCTCGTCGAGCGATACTACCTGCCTGTAATCATGCTCTGCCGCTCGAACGGCATCATCAAAGGTTCTGCACGTTCCATCAATGGCGTCAGTGTCTACGATGCGCTGCAGGCCTGCGCTGACGTGCTGACCGGATTCGGCGGCCATACGCATGCAGCCGGTGTATCGCTTCGGGAAGAGAATCTCGCACTCTTCCAGCGCCGCTTCGACGAGGCCGTCCGTACCATGGTCACGCCCGAGCTACTTCTCCCCGAGATCGAGATCGATGCGGGTCTGGAATTGGATGCCATTGACCGGCGCTTCTGGAACGTTCTGAAGCAGTTCGAGCCCCACGGACCTCACAACAGCCTCCCGGTTTTCCAGGCCCGGAACCTGGAAATCCTCGGTAATGCGCGTACCGTGGGCAAGAGTGGCGAGCATGTCAAGTTCGCCGTGCGGCAGATCGGCAGTTCGGATGGCCGCGTCATGGAGGTCATCGGCTTTGGCATGCAGGAGTCCATGCCTTTACTGCAGGAAAGCCGCCGCGACGGAAAACCCATCGAACTGCTCTTCAATATCCAGGAGAATACCTGGAAGGGCACTACATCCCTTCAGATTCGCGCGAAGGATTTGCGGCTGCAAGGCGCAGAGTAAGCCTGGGCTTCTCTCCGATACGTCCCTTCGTTCGGATCCATTGCATCCATCCGGTACGCTCGAACAGTGGAGCTTGTGGAGTGTCAGAGGTCATCGGATGAGTAGTCCAGGCGTTCGGGTCATCCGGTATTGCCCACCGTCTGTCATCCCGTACTGGGGTATGTCATTCCGAACCATGTCACCCTGAGCGTGCCGAAGGATCGTTTCGGGATCTCTATTCATCCGCCATCCTGAGTTCGTTTCAGGATCTCTACTCATCTGTCATCCCGAACTCGTTTCGGGATCTCATTCCATCTGGCAGATAGCCCTTCCCGCGAGATGCTGAAATCAAAGATTCACGTCAGTAAATCGCAGATGCACGCCAGTAAACGATTTCAGCATGACCTATTCCAGGGGAAGAGGTCTATCCCGATCGAGTTGCAGCTCAGGTGAGATGGCTTCGACAGTCGGCCTCGCCTGGTTTCCTCGATAGAGTCTGCCCTGAGCGCCTGAGGCGGCAAGGCTCCCTGCCCAGATCCCATCGTGCCGCCTCCGGGTAGTCCCCGTCGTTAGAAGACGCTTATTTCAATAACGTCACCCCGCGAATCACATTCGTAAAAACTGCCTCTCCGAGCCACTGTACAACCCGAAGTGATTATAATTCCTGGATATAGATTTGGGTGTGCAGATGTCATGGCAATCTTTGAAGATAGAGACCCGGATCCGGGCGGAATGAAGGCGCAGGAGCGTCCCGAAAGGGATGTTGATCGGAGTGAAAGATGGAGCCTGTGGCGGCCCTCCGCCATCATTCCGCTCCTGGCGTGCCTCCCGATTCTTGCCGGTTTCGGAGGAGCCATTTATCTGGCGCAACAGACGCCGGACGTAGATGATCTCGGGCGTTCTTTGTTGGCTGAAGCGACGACCGTGTACACAGCCGACGGCCAGATCCTCACGAAGTACTACGAGGAGAATAGGAACTGGGTGCCCCTCGATTCCATCTCTGAGAACGTCATCCGAGCCCTGCTCGTCACGGAAGACGAACGGTTTTACGAACACTGGGGCATTGACGTACAGCGGACCATCAGTGCCATCTTCAGGACGGCGGGCGGCGATACGCAGGGTGGTTCCACCATCACGATGCAACTCGTCCGCAATGTCTATCCCGACATCGCAGATGATCCCGATCTGCTGCGGAAGGCAAAAGAATGGCTGACTTCGCTCAAGATCGAATACCGGTACGAGAAGGATGAGATTCTGGAATTGTACCTGAATACGGTGCCGTTCCTCTACAATGCGTACGGCATCGATGCCGCGGGCAGGACGTACTTCGGTCAGCCTGCTCACAAGCTGGGTATCCTGGAGAGCGCTACGCTTATCGGCATGTTGAAAGGGCCGACCCGGTACAATCCGGTTCGCCACCCCGAGCGCTCCAGGGAGCGCCGCAATGTTGTGCTGCAGCTGATGGCGGGTGCCGGCTACCTGTCGCAGCAGCAATATGCCTCGCTCAGCCGGCAGGAGACGCCGCTCAACTTTTCTCCGGTCACGCACGAGGACAACCTGGCGCCCTATTTTGCCGAATACCTGCGCCAGTGGCTTGGCAACTGGGCGAAAGAGAGAGGCTACGATATCTATAAGGATGGCCTTCAAGTCTATAGCACGATCGACGCCGGGATGCAGCAGGCTGCCGAGAAAGCAGTCACCGAGCAAGGACGCGTGCTTCAGGCGGTCGTAGACTATGAGTGGAGCCGTCCCGGCGGGTATTCCCTCGGCAGCGATCCCTCACGCTACCTTTCGGCCTCGGGCTACGAGCCGTTTGCATACTTCTGGCGGTCCCAACCGGAAGTGCTCGATCGTCTGATTAAACTTGACGCCACATATCGGGCGCTGGTCGATGACGGGATGGAAGAGGAAAAGGCGCTGGAGATGCTCAAGAAGGATGAGGTCTATGTGGATTCGCTCAAGAAAGCGATGAGCCGTCTCGAGATCGGCTTCGTCGCCATCGATCCTCACAACGGGCATATCAAAGCGTGGGTCGGCGGGCGTGATTACAGCATCAACAAGTTCGACCACGTAGCGCTGTCCAAACGGCAATCGGGCTCGACGTTCAAACCTTTCGTCTATGCAACGGCTCTCGCCAACGGGTATTCCCAGAACACGGTGCTTCCAGACGTCGTGAAGGTATACGTCAATAAAGATACCGGGCAGGAATGGGCGCCGTGTAATTACGAGGGGGCATCAGGGCGACTGATGACCCTTCGGGATGCTCTTGCGTACTCGAAAAACACCATCACGGCACAGCTGGTCGTCAATATCGGTCCCGAGCGCGTGGCCGAGACGGCCCGCCGTATGGGTATCAAGAGTAAACTGGACGAAGTCCCCTCCATCGGCCTGGGTACCAGCCCGGTGTCGCTCCTCGAAATGACGACGGCGTACATGACGCTCGCCAACAACGGAGCATACACGGAGCCCATGGGAGTTACCCGGATCCTGGACAAAAATGGAAAGGTGCTCGCACAGTTCGAATCCAGGCCGAAACAGGTCATCTCGGCGCAGGTCGCCTACGGTACACTGGATATGATGCGAGGCGTCGTTCAAAAAGGGACCGGTACCCGCATCCGCAGCCAGTACGGAGCACGGGGCGATCTGGCGGCAAAGACCGGAACGACCCAGAACTCCGCCGACGGCTGGTTCATGCTCATCCACCCGGACCTCGTAATGGGATCGTGGGTCGGATTCAGTAGCCCGCTCATCACGTTCCGGTCCAGTTGGTGGGGACAGGGGGCTCACAATGCCTTGCACGTCGTCGGCAGCTTCGTGAAGGAGGTTGGTCTGTCTCCGGATGCCCGGTTCAAAGCTCCATCCTCATACATGGGGCCGGGCCAGGGCTACACCTTGCCACCTCCACCCAGGCCCAGCGTTTTTCGTGCGCAGGGCGGGCCCGACGACTACGAAGCCTATGCCAGGGGAGGGGTTGGCTCGGGTGGAAGACGGCTCGATCCGCTCCCACTGGACAACGGCGTCGATCCGGGCCGTTTTCGACGGTTTCCCGGAAATAGGGCCTCGTCAACGCCAGACATCGAGGCTGCACAACCGGGATTCAGTTCCGGGCCGGAATCCGAGGTGTCTCGACTTAACCGGCAGGAACGCGAGTCGAACAATCTGGGGCAGGTGCTTGAAAAAATGCGCCGCCGGAAGCAGGAGTCCGGCGAAGGCGGAGAGTAGAGATTGTGAGCCCGGAATGATGAAGGCCGGCCCTTCCGGGGTGCCGGCCTTTTTCATGTATGAGCGTTGCCGGCGCTTGTTTTTGTTCCGAGTTCTTTACGCCGCTTGCCGACGTGTCCCTAATCAGAAACGGGACAAGGCTGTAGAAGCAAACTCTGAGACCAGGCGCACGAGAGCGCTTTTCAGATAGATCCTGAATGCAATGGCAGCCTATAGAGAACACGATACATCACCCGATGAGGAATCCCCGGCAGGATACACGGAACGGATGAAAAGTCGAATCCGGCGTAACCTGCGTGATCCGGAGCAGCGATCCGGAACCATTCTGATACTGGCGCTGGCCGGTTTCATGGTCCTGTTTCTCGTCTACTGGGTCGTTCTCGTTCTGCAATTGCCTACCGCTCGTGATCTAAAGAACGCCCGCGTGGAGGAAGCATCTATCGCCTACACGACCGACGGCGTAGAACTCACGCGGTTCTACACGGAAAACAGAAGCTGGATACCACTGGACTCCATCTCTCAGAACGTCACGGATGCGCTCATCGCCACGGAGGACGTGCGGTTCTATCAGCACTGGGGCATTGATCTTCGGCGCACCATCGGAGCGATCTTCAAGACGGCAGCAGGCGATGTGCAGGGTGGATCCACGATTACCATGCAGCTCGCCCGGAACGCGTTCTCGGATATTCAGGACGACATACCGATCACGCGTAAGTTCAAAGAGTGGATCACGGCGGTTCGCATCGAGAGCATGTACGAAAAGGACGAGATCCTGGAAATGTACCTGAACACGATGCCGTTCCTGTACAATGCGTATGGCATCGAAGCGGCGGCTCGGACGTATTTCCAGAAATCGGCGTACGATCTCGATCTACTCGAGAGTGCCACCCTCGTCGGTATGCTGAAAGGTACGGCCTACTACAATCCCAGGCGGCATCCGGAGCGATCCCATGAGCGCCGCAATGTCGTGCTGCAGCAGATGATGGAGCACGGCTACATCACCGAAGCCGAGTATGAGGAGGTGAAGGACCAGGAGACGCAATTGAACTTCCGGCATATCACCCACGAGGACAACCTGGCGCCTCACTTCGCCGAATACATTCGGCAGTGGATAGGTGAGTGGGCCGAGCAGCGGGGCTATAACCTGTATCGAGATGGCCTGCGTATCTACACCACCATCGACTCGAAGATGCAGCAGGCGGCCAATGAAGCAGCCCGCAAGATGGGCGAGCAGTTCCAGGCCGTCGGAGACGTGGAGTGGAGCGCCCCGCGCTCGCCGTACTTTTCGAGTAATGCGGCGGATTATCTCTCGTTTCGCCGGAACGTCGATCCGTTCGCTTACTACTGGCAGGTCAATCCGGAACGGCTCGACGATTTCATCAAGCAGACCGAGCGTTACCGCACCGCAGTACGTGCGGGCCTGCCGCCTGATTCCGCTATCGCCCGGTTGCACGCCGACGAGGCCTTCGTGGATTCTGTAAAGAAGGAGGCCTCCCGCCTGGAGGTGGGCTTCCTGGCGATGGATCCCCACACCGGTCACGTAAAGGCATGGGTCGGGGGGCGCGACTTCTCCGGGGATCAGTACGATCATGTCGCGCTTTCCAAGCGGCAGGCGGGTTCGGCATTCAAGCCGTTCGTCTACGCAGCGGCTCTGGAGAGCGGGTATTCTCCCAATCACCAGCTGCAGGATCAGGTGTTTGAGTACGTGGATCCTGACACGAAGCGCCGCTGGCGCCCGGAGAACGTAGGTAAGGCAACCGGTCAGCCGATGACACTCCGGGATGCCCTCGCCTACTCGAAGAATACGATCACAGCGCAGCTCGTTATGGAAATCGGCCCGGACCGCGTGGCGGACTTCGCGCATCGCGTGGGCATTCAGAGTGAACTGGATGCCGTGCCGTCCATCGGGCTGGGCACGAGTGACGTCTCGCTCTTGGAGATGGTGACCGCTTATTCTACGCTCGCCAATGGTGGGAATCTCGTCGAGCCGTTGTTCGTGACTCGCATCGAGGACCGGCACGGCAACGTCATCGGTTCGTTCTCGACGCAGATTAAAGAGGTGATTTCCTCACAAACGGCGTATAGCATAGTCGATATGATGCGGGGCGTGGTGCAGTATGGCACCGGCCAGCGCATTCGCTCCTTCCGTGCGAACGGAGATTTCGCCGCCAAGACCGGTACTACGCAGAATGGCGCCGACGGCTGGTTCATGCTCATGCATCCGACACTCGTTATGGGTTCGTGGGTTGGCTTCGAGAGTCCGGCCATTCCGTTCCGGTCGAGCTATTGGGGCCAGGGTTCGCACAATGCACTGTACATCGTCGGCAACTTCCTGCAAGGCGTAGAATTGCCCGATGGAACGTTCAATGAACCTCCGGGCTACCATGTCGCCGAGGCGGCTACCCACGATTCGATGCGCTATGGCGGCTCGTACTACGACGAGCATTACTTGGACTCCCTCATGGCTCGCGCCGATTCTCTTACCGGTGATAGCTGGAGCGAAGATCGCTGGGATTGGAGCTTTGACGAGGATACCGGCTGGAACAACCCCTTCGATCAGGAGGATGAGCAGAACAGCGGTTTCGACGACCTGCCCATGACGCCTGAAGACCGCTCCGCTGGGGGGAATGGTGATTCGGTAACAGGAGGGGATGCACCGGTTCGTGGTCAGGATGCGGGAGTATCCGGGGAGGAGGCGGGAGCCGAGCCGGACGTACCTGAGGAGGAACTACCGGAGGTTGACCGGCTAAATCGCCAGGAGCGAGAGAATGGGCCGGTTGTCGAGTAGAATGACAACGTCGAAGGGTCCAGCATCCCGGATCTCCTCCGGATTGCTGGGCCCTTCTCGATTTATTTCCCGCTGTGCGCACCGCCACCACACTGCTTCGGTTGGTTACTATGGCGCGATGTCCCCAGTGTGGATCAACCGGGCAGATCACTCATAAGTGCGGGTTGTCGTAGGGCGGCGGGTCGTGTCCTCACGCTCACCGGGGTAGCGGTCGGCGCGGCCCGGCTGCTCGACGTAATTCTCGCGGTACGGCTTCGGTCGCGTCGAATTGCGATAGGCGCGGTCGCGCTCGGAGCGGGAAATGGCGTAAATAATACCCAGGCCGATCAGGATGAGCACGGCGGCAATGATCCATTCGCTGGGTACGCCGGCTGCATTCAAGGCATAACCAACACCTATGGTGACGATGATGTATCCGATGAGATAACCGATGAAATTCGCTGACATGAAGGAATACCGTCCATGTGTCTGTATCTGTGTACCCCGTTCTACGACGCACGCTACTTCGCGCTCACAGGCACATGTAACGATGCCGCACGGCCTTGAAACGTGCTCGTAATATCGATGGATAGCAGGCGCAATATGGAAAGAAGGTCACGCTCCTCTTGAATACGGCCGATGCACGGAGGTGGCTCGCTCGCGGGCATGGATACCGTATCTTCGGGGCGAGATTCTCAGACGCTACCGTTTGCACATGACCCATATTGACGCGCATACCAGGATCGTTGCCGTACTCGGATATCCGATCGAGCACTCGCTCTCACCGCTCATCCACAATACCGCCTTTCGTCACCAGAACCTGAATTACGTGTACGTTGCGGCGGGGGTGCCGCCGGCAGACCTCAGTGAAGCCGTAGCCGGGCTGAAAGCATTGGGGTTCGCCGGGGCAAACGTGACCATCCCGCACAAGCAGGTTGTGCTCACGCTCATGGACGAACTCTCGGAGCAGGCTCGTGCCGTGGGAGCGGTCAATACGATCGTGTGCAGGCGGTCCGAGGACGGGGAGGGGAGGGGCATCCTGTACGGCGATAACACGGATGTCGCCGGTTTCCTGGAGCCGCTTCGGCCCGCCGCAGAGCGGCTTCGAGGAGAACGAATGCTCATCTTTGGATCGGGGGGCGCGGCGCGCGCGACGGCGTATGCCCTGCTAACCACCTTCCGACCGGCGCGTCTGTACATCGCCGCACGGACGCTGGAGAAGGCGAACCGGCTGGTAGACCAGCTTCGTCCCTTCGATGCGGCCGGGGCGCTGGACGTCGTACCCGTACCCGAAGCCGGGGAAGCGGTCCGCTCCAGCCGCCTGCTCGTCAACGCGACTCCGCTTGGCATGTATCCGAACGTTCAACAGACACCCTGGCCCGATGCGAGCTGCTTTTCGCCTGGTCAGATTGCCTACGACCTCATCTATAACCCCGAAGAAACGCGTTTCCTGAAGGAGGCATCGGCTCGGGGTGCTTCAACCATCGGGGGGCTGGGCATGCTCATCGCACAGGCGGCGGCGGCCTACGTCCAGTGGACAGGGCAGGAAATGCCGATCGATGCCGTTCGTAGCGTCTTGAACGAACGCTTTGCCGGATCCGCACTTTAAAAACCGAACGGGCGACCGATACTTGCGTGACTGACACCCCCGGTACGGCATAGCCGTCCGGACTGCCTCCCCCTGTCCGTAGGAGTTCCATTCCATGCAGGTGCAGAGTCACGACATTGCTGCCGAATTGGACTTACAGTGTCCGCCACTTCCGCAGACATTGCTGGAAGCCATTGAACTGAGCAATCAGGTAGAGCCGATCGAGGTGGAGCAGGCGGTGAAGCTCGTGGAGAAGGATCCGGTCGTTATCACGCGGCTCCTCCGTATCGTCAACTCCGCGTACTTCGCTCAGCAGGGGCACATCACCAGCATTCCCCGTGCGGTCATGATTCTCGGCCCCTCAGCCGTGGTCGGGGTTGTGATGGGCATGAGCATGATGAACATGCGTTCAGTCCTGGATAGGGCGGCCGCTGTTCCCTTCATGAGCCTGATCCGCCATAGTATCGCGACGGCCTTCCTCGCCCAGCGCCTCGTGCAGCGGGATCCGGATTTCAACCCGAAAGACCCCTCTTCCGCGGATCTGCCCGGTATGGCATTCACGGCAGGCATGCTGCACGATCTGGGTAAGCTCGTTTTGCTGTACAACTTTCCGGGTAAGGCCGTAGCCTACTACAACTCGGGGGCCCACACCGATCCCGGTTCACTGGATGCCGAACGCAAGGCCCTGAAGTACGACCACGTAGCGGCCGGAAGCCTCTTTACGGAAAAACTGAATCTCCCTGTCTCACTTACGGAAGCGATCCGCTACCATCACGACCTGCCCACCGCCGATAGCAAGCCTCGTTCGTTCAAAAAGATACTCTACGCGATCGTCTGTGCCAGTAAAGTGGCCAGCAGCCTTGGCTATGCATTCGACCGCCCGCTTACCTGGGAGAAGTGCCTTTCCGATCCTGTATGGGCCCGGGTCGTCGAGCAGCGCATCTTTGGATACCCCAAAGCCTCGCAGATCATCGAAGAGATGGTAGACGCAAAGCTCCGGCTGGAAGCGTACCTGGACTCCGTGTTCTAAGCTCGTCGGGCCGGCAGCGCCGGCCCTCGATGATATAGCGGTCTGCAACTACATCGTGTGTTCTTGCAACGAAAGCGGCTGCACAGGGTCGATTCCCTCGAATGCCTCGTGAATACCTTTCGCGAAATGGTTGGCGCCTCCCTGTGAAGGATGCCGGACGTAAACATGCTCCGCTCCGACTTTCGAGAGCGCGTATTCCGCCTTTCGCCCGATGGCAAGGATACGCTCGGGCTGGAGCAGGTGTAGCAACTCTCGGAGCACATCCGTCCATAGTGCTACCTCGCTATTCAGCGGATTGCGGATCGAGAGGGGTTGGCCGGGTCTATGCGGATGGAACGGTACGCTGTTCCAGGTGAAGAAATGCGGCCAGTAAGGACGGAGAACGCGCCAGTAGATCTTGCCGCTATACTCCGTATAAGGCGCCCCGCTATTCCCCGACATCCGCCCCTCGATCGGGAAGTCTGGATCCTGTAGCTGCATCTCGCTCGTGAAGGGTACGCCCGAAAAACGGCATCCGCGCGGACCGGGCGCTTCGGCCAATAAGAGTACACGCGGCCTCTTCTCGTAGGACGCGAGATACCGGTAGAGATTGCCCCGCCGGATGGCAGGGGCATCCGGGAGATCTAACGTGTCGATTCGGTCCCGGTACAGGTTAAAGAGATTCGGTTGAGACGGGGCGGGGAAAATCTTCTCGGTGAAGAGATCCCAGACTGGTTCCAGGAGCATTGATCCGATCTAATCGTGTGGCGTTAAATATCAGCTTCTACAAACGCATAGGGGCAAAAAGGGATACTTCGCCAGGCAAGCTTCACAGTGTTTTCTTCAGGTGGAGCATAAGGAGTGGTAGTAAATCCAGGATGTGTGTCTTATTATTTGCCCCCGCGAGCGAAAAACCTAAATAATTTAGTGTACCTAAAATATTTATGCCATCAACCCCATATGCCGTACTAAAGTTTGGCGGAACGAGTGTTGCCAGCCGGTCGCGCTGGCAGACGATCGCGAACGTAATGCAGGAGCACCTGGAGAACGGTTACAGGCCGTTCGTCGTCTGTTCTGCCGTGGCAGGTGTTTCGAATACACTGGACAAACTGCTTGGGGAAGCCGTACGGGGTGCCCATGAGCCGGTGCTGAAGCAGCTCAGGCTGTTGCATACGGATCTGGCGCATGGACTCGATGTGGACCCGGAACTGGTAGAGGATTACCTGGAAGAACTGTCCCGGCTGGCGCTTGGCGTATCGCTCATCCGTGAGGTGAACCCGCGGCTCCATGCTCGGGTGATGTCCATGGGTGAGCTGATGTCCACCACGCTGGGGGCGGCATTCCTCAACAGCCAGGGGCTGAATACCCGGCTGTTGGACGCGCGCAAGATCCTGGCATCCATTGATGATGCGGACCTTCCGGACAATCGCCGGTATCTCTCTGCTGCCTGCGGATTTGAGCCGGACACGGCATTGCAGAGCGCGCTGGAAGAGGACGACGCGAGTGCATTCCTGACGCAGGGGTTCATCGCGAGTACCCCGGCAGGTGAGACCGTATTGCTCGGGCGCGGGGGATCCGATACGTCGGCAGCCTACTTCGCGGCCAAGCTCGGGGCGGACCGGCTGGAAATCTGGACGGATGTCCCGGGTATGTTCACGGCCAATCCCCGGCAGATCCCCTCGGCGCGGCTCCTCCGGCACCTCGGCTATGACGAAGCCCAGGAACTGGCTACGATGGGCGCGAAGGTGCTCCATCCCCGCTGCCTGGAACCGGTGCGGCGGCACGGTATCCCGCTCTATATCCGCTCCACGGAAGATCCCGGGCTCGAAAGCACCCTCATCTCGAATGAGGCGCCTGACCTGGGAGCCAAAGTGAAGGCGATCTCTTCCAAATCCGGCATCACCCTCATCTCGATGGATACGCTGGGGATGTGGCAGCAGGTCGGTTTTCTGGCGGACGTGTTCGCTACGTTCAAACGGCACGGCCTCTCCGTCGACCTCGTCGCCACGTCCGAAACGAACGTGACCGTCTCCCTGGATACGGCGGCGAACGCGCTGGATCAGGCTCGCGTGCGGGCGCTTCTCAAAGACCTGAACACTTACTGTGTCGCGCGCGAGATCGGACCGTGTGCGGTGGTCAGTCTCATCGGGCGTAACATCCGCTCTATCCTGCATGAACTCGGCCCCGCATTCGAGGTGTTCGAAGAGCAACAGATCTATCTCGTCTCACAGGCGGCGAGCGACCTCAACATGAGCTTCGTGGTCGACGAGGAGCAGGCCGAACGGCTCATGCGGCGCATCCATTCCCAGCTCTTTGCCTTCGAACAGACCGATGAGCTGTTTGGCCCGTCCTGGCAGACCATCCTCGGTGAGCAACCCTCTCAGTTGGGCGCCGGGTCCTGGTGGCGGAAGCGGCGGGAGGAACTGCTGGCCCTCACCGCAGAACAGTCGCCACTGTACGTGTACGATGAGAGCACGCTACAGGCCAACGTAGATGCGATTAAGCAGATTGAGCCTATAGACCGGGTATTCTACGCGATGAAGGCGAATGCCCACCCGGACATCCTGCGGCTCTTCTACGATGCCGGATTGGGCTTCGAGTGTGTTTCGCCCGGTGAAGTCGATCTCGTGCGCTCGCTCTTTCCGGACCTGGACAGGGAGCGCATCCTGTTCACGCCGAACTTCGCGCCGCACGAGGAATACGCCTATGGATTCGAACACGCCGGGTACGTGACGCTGGACAACGTGTACCCGCTGGAAGCCTGGCCGAACGTATTCGAAGGCAAAGAACTCATCATTCGCGTCGATCCGGGACGGGGGCACGGCCACCACAAGCACGTACGCACGGCAGGGACGCAGTCCAAGTTCGGTGTAGCGCCGGGTGAATTGGACCGTCTGGAGCGGCTGGCCGAACAGGCAGGCGTGAAGATCATCGGCCTCCATGCCCACGTTGGAAGCGGGATCGTCACCCCCGAGACTTGGTCCGAAACAGCGCTCTTCCTGACGACCCTGGCCGAACGGTTCCCGGATGTTCGCATCCTGAACGTCGGGGGAGGCCTGGGCGTGGCGGACCGTCCGGGCGCGCTCGCGCTGGATGTGGGTGCCGTCGCGGAGGGGCTGGCTAAGGTGAAGCTGGCAAATCCGGGCTTCCAGCTCTGGATGGAGCCGGGCCGCTTCATGGTGGCACAGGCGGGCGTACTCCTGGCCAAGGTGACACAGCTGAAGAGCAAGGGCCCGGTGAACTATGTGGGTCTGGAAACCGGCATGAACTCGCTCATCCGACCGGCGCTCTACGGCGCCTATCACGAGATCGTGAACCTCACTCGGCTCGATGAGCCCGCAACGGTCACGGCGGAGATCGTCGGACCGATCTGCGAGACGGGCGACGTGCTGGGCCACGGACGGAGCGTACCGGAGAGCCGCGAGGGAGATGTATTTCTCATTGCGACGGCAGGTGCGTACGGGCGCGTCATGGCCTCGCACTACAACCTGCGGGAGCCGGCGAAGGAAGTCATGCTCCGGTCGGAGATGGTGAATGCCTAGCGGGCTCTGAGGCGCAGACGGCTTACGAGCAAGGTTACGATGACGGCTATCGCCGCGGCGATAGCCGTCACGCCTATTATGGTGGACTGCGGAGGACGGTGGTCAAACGCATTCACGGCGATTCCTGTGAGTGTCCACAGGACGGCGATGGCATACGGAATGTTTGACCGGGTGGAGGCCGTCACGGCAGAGGCAATGGCGGCGCCCGCGATGAGCATGATGACGCCCCATGCAACGTCGCTGATCCCCCATCCACTCCAGCCCAGAGCCACGAGCATTTGCGCTACATGAGTGATGGTGGCCATGGTCACCCAGCCGAGATAGATGCTGAACGTGATGTGTACGAGGCGCAGCGATACCTTTCCCAGCCTGCCGCGGTACTCCATGACCCGCGCAACGATGATGGAAAGGAGGATCAGCAACGTCACGAGAGCGAGCGTGCTGAGGACGAAGTGACGGCTTTGAAGCAGGAAAGCCCAGAGTGTGGCGGCAAGAAACGCGCAGGCGGAAAACCAGCCGATCCGGCGGAGTAAATGGGAATGCCGGTGCCTCGGAAGGGCCTGGAAGATGGCGTAGGCCAGGGCGTGGAGGCATATGTAGTTCCAGATGAAGAGGGCGTACCGGGCGGGGGCGACATACGTGGGGTACTCGTTCGAAATCGCGTTGATGCCCAGCCCGGTTATACCGGCTTTTATGACGAATGCAGCCACGAGCTGCACGGATGCGAAGAAAACATTGGCCCCCTGTCGTATGGTATCCCGTGTCATGACGCCCCGCTGTGATCATGGTGCCACGAGAGCGAACGGCTATACGCAGTCGTACGCTACCAGTATGTACACGAATGCCAACGTGGCACGCGGGGCTCGGTGCCGTCCTTCCGCGCATCCGACGGAAAAATCACCTCTTGTAGCATCTGCTGCTGGCAACTGTTCTTCATGGCTCCGGAAAGCCCGGAGCCTCGCGAACGGCGCGCGCTTGCAGGAGGTGGCGCTGCTCGTGTGCCGCAGTGGCAACGAGCCACGTCGGTATGTTGAGTCGGATCAGACTGGAAACGGGAGAGGCAATCTTGATGCGCCGGACATCATAGTGCTGGGCATCCTCGGCCAGATGAATGAGGCGGTTCTGCAACTCGTTGAATCGGGGCAGCACCTCGTCGACGGCTCCCCACGTGGAGGAGGGATCGTACGCGTGGGGCGTCTTGAGCTTCTTCACGGGGACCGGCGCATTCGATTTGATGAACCAGCGGCCCATCCACCCGTAGCTGACGGGACCATCGGTACGGCGGCCCAGCGCTCGCACACGGTTGATACTTTCCTCCAGCCGGGGCAGCAGGAGATAGCCTAACACGTTGAGGTGGTCCAGGCACTGTGCAATGGACCACTTCTCCGGTGTCGGGCGCCAGTTGAATTGCGTATCCGTGAGCCCGGTAACCAGCGCCCCGGCTTCGTCCCGGATCATACGGTAGTGCTCGGCCACGTTCCGGAAATCCGGGATGACGTGGAGGTCTCGTGCGACATGTGTTTCGCTAGCCATGGCACGTGCGCGAAGTGGTTGGTGAGATGACTAGAGACGAGAGGATGTCGCCCTCGTTCCAGTTCACCGGGAGCTGCATAGGAGATTCATACATCGCCACTACCTGTGGGGTTACTCGGAAAGCTCCAGATAACCTTCGTTGACGAGCTCTGCGAGCAGTTCCGCAAATTCCCCTTGGGAAAGCGAGGGGAAGAGGGTAGTGCGGTCCAGGGGTTCATCCCCTGTCAGGAGCGGTGCTACCGCCGGCAAATCGGAGGAGATGTTGTATTCGGCGCCGTTCACGAACAAGCTCGTATCGCCGTCGTCATGGCGAATGTAGGCCATCCGTACGAGTGGAGAGCGCTTCAGCCTGGAGCCCGTCTCGATGAGGTGGATTAATGTTTCGGCATCCAGGGATTCTTCAGCAGGCTCGGGATAGCGGCCGCGTCTGGGTTCGGTCATATAGGAGCCGAACCACGAGCGAATGGCCTCATCATCGTTGATGAGCGTCCGCACCACCGTGCGTATGCGCTCGAGAGCGGCCGGGCCGATCTCGCCCGCGTACATCTGCGGCTTCAGGTCGGGATCGGAGTAACGGGCAAGCGGGTCGATGCGTTCTGCGACGTAGCTCAGGAACCCGGTAATGATCTCCTCATAGCTGGGCGCCCGGAATCCGACGGAAAACGTCATGCAATCGTCCATCGCTACCCCGTTATGGGCGATACGCGGTGGAAGGTACAGCATGTCCCCCGGTTCGAGCACCCAGTCTTCGTCCGGTGTAAAGTCGCTCAGAATCCGGACGTCGATATCTTCTATCAGGTGTTCTTCCTCGACGGGCGTATAGTTGATCTGCCAGCGACGGTGCCCCTTCGCCTGGAGCAGGAACACGTCATAGTTGTCCACGTGAGCCCCTACCCCGCCTTCTCCCGGCGCATAGCTGACCATGATATCGTCGATGCGCCAGCTCGGGATGAAGCGGAAATAATCCAGGAGTGCCGCCACCTCCGGTACCCAGCTATTGACCTCGGAGACCAGCAGGGTCCAGTGCGTGGGCGGAAGATCGAGGAAATCCTCCTCAGTGAACGGTCCGTAGCGGAGTTGCCAGGGATAGTCTCCGCCTTTTTCCATGATCAGGCGGGCGGTCACCTCGTCCTCACAGGCCAGCCCCGCCAGATCCTCGGGGCTGATGGGTGACTGGTAACCGGGCAGAGCGCCACGGATGAGCAGCGGTTTCTTTTGCCAGTACGTCTCGAGAAATTCAGCGGGCGTCAGACCGCCCAGGAGGGTCGGAGGAGTTGCCATCGGGTTGGGTTCAGCCAGTGTTCCAGAATGTCGTATACCAACAAGAATAGCTACCGGCCGGAATCCGAGTAATCCCGGCGGGTAGCTATTCTGTGACTATTCTTGAACGGCGCCTCTGAAACGACCCGGAGACGCTGAAGATATACGAGTCTACCTATAGGGCAGGCCGCTATGCGTGACGAGGTCGGCGCACCATGCGGTAGATCCATAGAAGCAGGACAGAGCCGGCGATGGCGATGAGAATGCTGCCGAAGTTCAACCCGCTCACATCCCCGATTCCGAGCGCACGGCTGATGAATCCGCCGACGAGCGCACCTGCGATACCGATCAGGATCGTAATGAAGACGCCGCCGGGATCCTCACCCGGCATGATCCATTTGGCAATGAGTCCCGCAATCAGGCCGAGAATGATCCAGACTAAAATGCTCATATGATGCCTCCCTCTAGGTTGAGTAGTCTTGATCGTTGTAATGATATAATGCCGGGTCGGCACAAACTTGTAGATAAATCTGTACGCTGACCGCCACAGTATATTGTAGAGCAAGTCAACCTAGCATGAAAGGACAGGTGCCGTTCAATTGCCATGCATTACCGGACAGTTACCAGCCTTACGGGCTTGATACGGAACCAGAGCGCGGGGCAGTGAAGGGAGCGCCTCTAGAGATGGGCGTTGAGCTCTCTCATGAGCACCGCCGCCTGCTCTGCACCGAGGTCGTCCGGATCGATTTCCCCCGGTAGCCTTGTTTGGTCGCGCCCGGGGAGGCGCGGCAGTCGTCGGGAGAGCAGGGAGACCATGCCCACGGCAAAGGCCGTAGCGATAGCGGAGATGAAAACCGCCCGAATGAGTTTCGTCAAAAGATCACCTCCTTAATCGCTTTCCGTCTGAATAAACGTAAGAATGAACCCGTTGCAGTCTCGAATGGAGAACTCCGGCGTACCTTCCGGCCCCATATTGAGATCTCGTACGATAGGGACGCGGGAATGCATGTGCTCATAAAGACGCACGAGATCGTCTACATACATGCGGTACGTGACGAGCCCGCTGGTTTGCATGTTCCTTTTGGGCAGAAGATTCGCGGTCCAGCCTGTAGTAGACTGAAATAGGAGGGTTGTGTCTCCCTTCCGCACGATGGCCCAGCCGGATTCATCCGAGGAAGCCGGGTCCACGTCGAATCCGAGCTTGTCACGATAGAATCCAATCGTTCCGTTCAGATCTGCGACAACCATAGTGCACTCTGATTGCTCTCGTTTGTAGCATCCTCATCATTCCCGGTAAACACCGACAGAAAACAGCACCTTGTATGTTGCGGCTGGTGTTTACCTTGGAGAGGTATACTGTGCAATGTATGAGTATGTGGGTGACAGGCGCGTGTCACTGTGTTCAAGGCAATTGACGGCGCGATGCCAAATCCAATAAATCAGTGACATGTATGAAAAGGACAACCTCGGCACGGCTCATTCGTTAATCCCCGAGAGAAAGCAATCACGAACAATTCCGATCAGGCGATGCGTTCTTCCGTTCGACATGGGATTCTGGCGGTTGCGGCGTGCACCCTGTTCATTCTGTGGACGCCGGTCACACATGCGCAGGGGCAGCATGCGATACAGATTGCCGCCTTGAAGTACGGCGGCGGCGGCGACTGGTATCAGGGACAGACGCCACTCCCGAATTTCATTCGCTTCCTGCGCGAACACACGCTACTGGACGTAGCGCCTGAGGCCGCCGTCGTCGAGGTGTCCAGCGATAAGCTCTTCTCCTATCCCTTTCTTTTCCTCTCGGGGCATGGCAACGTGGAGCTGTCCGAGAATGAAGCGCGACGGCTTCGCCGCTATCTGGAGCAGGGAGGATTCCTCTATGTGGATGATGATTACGGACTGGATAAGTACATCCGGCGTGAGATGAAGAAGGTCTTTCCGGAATACGATTTCGTAGAGCTTCCCTTCAGTCACCCCATCTACCATACCCACTACGATTTCAACGGACTGCCGAAGATCCACGAGCACGATAACAAGCCGCCCCAGGGCTTTGGCATCTTCCACGAGGGCCGGCTGGTAGTCTTCTACACGTACGAGACGAACCTGAGCGACGGATGGGAATCGGCGGACGTTCACAACAATCCGCCGGAAAAACGTGAGCAGGCATTCAAAATGGGCACGAACATCATCACGTATGCGATGATGAATTAGAAAGTGGTCCGTTGAAGGTGGTTCGTTGTGGGTTGCTCTTCTCCTGATGAATGGCCGCAACTTCTGAGGACGATGCCGTATCTACTCCCTCTACAACGGACCGCGGACCACAAACAACAGACACCTCTCTATGCGCACGTCTATCATCCTGGCGCTCGTTGTTGTCGCCCTCCTGTTCATCTTTAACCCGGATATAGAGGATTTCAAGCAGTTCGTGGAAAAACGGTCGGAACAGATCCTGCGCACTCGGGCGGGGGACTCGAAGCTAGGGCGCATACTTTCCGATATCGGGTCGTCACTGGCCGGGAGCTATGTAGACCGGATTACCGAGCGCAAGAATTACCTTCTGTTCAGCACGTACCACATCGACCTGGACGGACCGGATGAGAGGGAGAACGAATGGCGATTCCTGGGTATCGGCGGACGCTTCATCGAACTGGATCGGCCTTCATCACACGAGAACGAGAACCGGGCGGATTGACCCGTTCCTGATACTACGCCGCCAGATACGTGCACAATGCGCTACTTCTCCATGGTAAACGCGCTGATTTCGGAGCGGAGGTGCCTCGATCTTCGTAACTTTCGGGCGGCCATCCAGGAATTACGGAGAACCGGTTCGGCATTGCAGCGTGGGATCTCGCATTTCCACGCGTCGCGGATGCAGAACATGCACAGCACCACCGTATATCGTCGCCGCTACCTGCACGATGTATGCACTGGTAGAGCGTTCCCCTGTACGTGAGCGTGTTCTCGTTCGTCGTGGCGGGGTGGCAGAGATAGTGGGATCAGACCCGTTCGAACATCATTCGCATAGCATAACATGACAGAGCTTCAACAGCAGGATCCGGAGGTATTTAGCGCTATCCAGAGCGAGATCGAGCGTCAGAACAACGGCCTCGAATTGATCGCATCCGAGAACTTCGTCTCGCGAGCCGTTCTGGAGGCAGCGGGATCCCCGCTAACGAACAAATACGCTGAAGGCCTGCCCGGCAAGCGATACTACGGCGGATGCCAGTTCGTGGATGTCGTGGAAGACCTCGCCCGCGATCGCGCGAAAAATCTCTTCGGGTGCGACTGGGTTAACGTCCAGCCCCATTCCGGCGCTCAGGCCAATGCCGCGGTATATCTGACACTGCTCCAGCCGGGAGATACGCTCCTCGGGTTGGACCTCGCGCATGGTGGGCACCTGACGCACGGCAGTCCGGTAAACTTCTCGGGCATCCTGTATCGGGCCGAATTCTACGGCGTCGAGAAGGACGGACCCAATGCCGGTCGGATCGACATGGACAAGGTGCGTGACAAGGCGCGTCAGGTCCGTCCGAAGCTCATCTCCATTGGCGCCAGCGCGTATTCCCGCGATTTCGACTACAAGGCGTTCCGGGAAATCGCCGACGAAGTGGGTGCGTTCCTCTGGATGGATATGGCCCATACGGCGGGGCTCATCGCGGCCGACCTCCTTAATGATCCCATGCCCTACTGCCACGTGGTCACGACCACCACGCACAAGACGCTCCGCGGGCCGCGCGGTGGCATGATCCTCGTCGGAAAGGACTACGAAAACCCGTTTGGTGTTACCGCACCCAAATCGGGTCGCACGAAAATGATGAGCGAGCTGTTCGATACGGCCGTTTTCCCGGGCATTCAGGGTGGGCCGCTCATGCATATCATTGCGGCCAAGGCCGTTGCCCTGGGTGAGGCGCTGCGGCCCTCATTCAAGGAGTATGCCGTCCAGATCAAGAAAAACGCACAGGCTATGGCAAACGCGTTCGTCGAGCGTGGGTACGACCTCGTCTCGGGCGGCACCGATAATCACCTTGTCCTGATCGACCTCCGCAATAAGGGCATCACGGGCAAGGACGCCGAAGCCGTGCTCCAGGCGGCGGACATAACGGTGAACAAGAATATGGTGCCGTTCGACACGCAGAGCCCGTTCGTGACGAGCGGTATTCGGGTGGGCACGCCGGCCATGACGACCCGCGGCTTCCGCGAAGAGGAGTTTGTGCGCGTTGTCGAGCTGATGGACCAGGTGCTCACCAGCCCGGGCGATGAGCGGGTGCAGGCACAGGTGCGTGCTGAAGTGCACGAACTCTGCCAGCGTTTCCCCCTCTATGATTTTGTGACCGCCTAAATGGAACGGAACCGGTGGCTTAGCGGTTGATCGTAACCCGATCTCACCCGATGTCCGGGGCGGACAACTCCAGAAATCGAAACAACTTGTTGGTCCGTTAGAGCGGGGCGGCGTAGGGGCACCCATTCCCGAAACACGCGGTCCCTTGAATACATTCGCCGTATGGCCACGACCGTAACGAACAACGCATCCTATGCCGACCTGGTGGAACTGGGGCGTCGGCTCTATGAGCAGTCCCTGGTCCGTCGGGAGCAGGAGTTGATCACGGATCCGCGTGGGCAGCCGATCGGTTGGCTTCTCGACACCCGCATCCCTATGTTGGATGGGCGGATGTTCAAGGAAGTCGGAAACATGCTCGCCGAGCGGCTACGGTCGCGGGATGTGTACCAGGTGGCCGGCTATGGCTTCGGCGCCTTTTCGATGACATGTTCTGTGCTCTCCGCTTCGGGTGAACCCACGTTCAAAGGCGGTTTCATCCGCGAACAACGGAAGCCTCACGGAAGGCGGCGTCTCGTGGAAGGCCCCCTCGACCGCTCACAACCCGTAGTGATTCTGGATGACATCCTGAATAGTGGACGCAGCGCCTCACGGGCCCTCTCGCTCCTTCGTAGTGAGGGGTACAACGTAGTCGGACTGATGACACTGTTCAACTTTACGTGGAGCGGCGGTCGCGCGCGGCTTGAGGCGGAAGGGATCTGGGTAGATTCTCTGCTGGATCTTAACCTCCGGGAAAGCGGACGTGGCAGCAGCGACTCGCCCTGACGAACGACAAGTGACGGACTCCGGACGGACCTGCATCGAATTCGCCACTCTCCAAGCTGAACGCGTCACTTCGTATGAACCTCTTTAAGTTCCGTACACCCCCCGCCGAACGCCAGTTGTCCGCTGGCGCACAGGGTGATGGTGCCGCCTATCCGGCTCAGACCGAAGAACTGCCCGAGATGTCCTTCCTGGATCACCTGGAGGACCTCCGCTGGTGCATCCTCAAAGGAATTGGTGGTGTTCTGCTTGCCACCATCGTCTGCAGCTTCTTCGCATCCTGGATCATCGACTCACTGCTCCTGGGGCCGACGCATGCCGACTTCTTTATGTACGATTTCTTCGGCTTGAATGCGTCCGAGATTCAACTGCAGAACCGGAATATCACGGGGCAGTTCTTCGCCTACTGGGGGACCGTGCTGGCCGTCGGTCTGATCGCCGGGTCGCCCATCGTCGTATATCAGTTCTGGCGCTTTCTGGAGCCGGGGCTCTATGCCAATGAAAAGAAGGGACTCCGGTACGCCGCGTTTGCCGCTACGTTTTTCTTCGTACTCGGCCTTTCGTTCGGCTACCTCGTTATTACCCCGCTGGCGCTCCAGTTCTTCCAGAACTTCTCGATCTCGGATCAGATCATCAACGAGTTCGACATTTCGCGGTACTTCAGCATGGTCACGATGTGGTCGTTCGGCGCTGGCGTGATCTTCGAACTGCCGGTCGTGATCTATTTCCTGGCCAAGCTCGGTATCGTGACGTCACAGTTGATGCGGGCTTCTCGGAAGTATGCGCTCATCGTTATTCTCGTCATCGCGGCCATTCTGACTCCGCCTGACGTGATCTCGCAAATTCTCGTAGCCATTCCGATGCTGCTT
This sequence comes from Rhodothermales bacterium, assembly GCA_041690215.1. GTDB lineage: Bacteria > Bacteroidota > Rhodothermia > Rhodothermales > DASSAV01 > DASSAV01. The sequence continues at coordinate 19,405 of JAWLHQ010000004.1, read as the reverse complement.
CTCTACGAGCTTTCGATCTTCATTGCTCAGATAGTCGAGCGTAATCGAGAGCGGGATCTGAAGAAGGCGCTCGAGTAGACCGGTTTTTCCGGATACGTAAACGTTTATCGACGCAAGGGCACCGTACGTAGTGCCCTTGCGTTTTTTTATTTGACGTGGAAGTTTATAACGTTAGCGTCGTTCCGCTACCAGCCGGGGATCTCTGGCTTCACCTGCTCCGGCACATTACGCTTTCCGGTTGAGGTAACGCTATGCGTACGAAGCACCTTTTCCTGCTCCCGCTCGTCGGTGCGCTGTTCGGTTTTGGCTTCCTGGCCGGCTTCTGGATGCCTCGAGGCGACGATTTCTTCGCCCTCCGGAAGAACTTCGAGATCTTCAGCTCGCTCTACGAAGAACTCGCCACCGGGTACGTGGATAAACTCGATCCCGAAAAGCTCATGCGCTCGGGCATCGATGCCATGCTGAGCGACCTGGATCCGTATACCACGTATGTGACCGAAGCCGAGAACACCGAACTCGACATCATCACACGGGGGCGGTACGCGGGCGTTGGGCTGAACGTGGGAAGGCGGGGTGGGAAGCTCACGGTGATCTCGCCCGTGGAGGGTACGAGCGGGTACCGGCAGGGCGTTCGGACCGGCGACGTCATCATCGAAGTGGCAGGGCAGCCTGCGGATGCATTGACTTCGGCGGATCTCTCCGCGCTGCTCCGGGGCGAACCAGGCACGGCCGTAGAGATCGTGGTCGAGCGCGAAGGTGAGCCGGAACCGCTGCATTTCACGCTCATGCGAGAGGAGGTGCAGCTGAAGAATGTCGCTTATTCCGGATTCATGGGCGGCGATACCCTGGCCGGGATTGGATACATCAAGCTGAACCGGTTCGCACAGGATGCCGGCGCGGAAGTGCGGCGGAGCCTGCAAGAACTGCAGCGAACCGGCAAACTACGCAGCCTCATTCTCGATCTGCGTAATAACCCGGGAGGCCTGCTGGAAGTGGCCGTGGAGATCACAGGGCTCTTCGTCCCGCAGAACGCGGTGGTCGTCTCGACGAAAGGCCGCCTGCCGCAAACCGACCGCACCTATCGGACCAGCAGCGCCCCCCTCGCGCCGGACATCCCGCTTGCCGTGTTGACGAACTACTACACCGCCTCCGCAAGCGAAATCGTGGCAGGTGCCCTGCAGGACATGGATCGCGCCGTGATCGTGGGGGAGCCGAGTTACGGAAAAGGCCTCGTGCAGCTCATCCGTCCGCTCCCCTATAATACGTCGCTCAAAATGACGACCTCCCGGTACTATACCCCGAGCGGCCGTAGCATTCAGGCGCTCGATTACCGGCGCCACGATGGGAGTGTGTCGGAAATCCCAGACTCCCTTCGGCGCACGTTTCGCACGGCGGCCGGTCGGGAAGTGCGAGATGGTGGCGGTATCGAACCGGATCTGCTGGTAGAGCGCCCCGCAGCGAGCGAACTCGAGGAAGCGCTCGAACGCCGCGCCGCGTTCTTCTTCTTTGCCAACCATTACGCAGCGGAACACCCCACCATACCCTCGGATTTCGTCGTAACGGACGATGTGCTGAATGCCTTCCGAAGCTGGCTGGAAACCGAATCGTTCACTTACCGGACCGACGCGGAACAGGCCGCCCTGGAACTGGCGGAAGAACTGCAAAAGATGGGGTACACCAGTACCGAGGACGAAATCCGGGCGCTGAACGAAGCGATCCGCGCGGAAAAGGCGGCAGACTTCGAGCGGAACCGGGAAGCGCTGAAACAGCGGCTGCGGACGGAGATCCTGGCCCGCTACTACGGAGAATCGGCGCAGATCCGCGCCTCCCTGCCTCGTGATCCCGTGGCGCAGGAGGCGGTAAGTCTGCTGAAGGACTCCCGGCAGTATCGAGCGATACTGGCCGGAAAAGGCCGTTAAACAACGCATGCGAGTGATGCTGCAACCGAGGTGACCGAGGTCTCTTCATGCGAATGAAAGCACTGTTGCTCGTTCTGGTCCTCCTCTTTCCGGCGGTATTTCCTGCTCGGGCGCAAACCCCCACGCTACGGGAGTCCGATCGCATCCGGTTGGCGGAAGCGTTCCGGTTGGCGGATGCCGTCCAGAATGACGTCTGGTCATCCTGGAGTGATGCCCCCTTTGCGGTGCTCCTCGTCACGCCGGAATACGAGTTCCTGGTTCGCCACCCCCGCCCTTCCGATGACTTCGTGAACGCAGGTTTTGATTCCCTCCTGCAGAGCCCGGTCTATGTGCGGGATCGGGTGTTCGCGCCGGGGCTGCTCGCCACGTTCCCGGCGGTCGGCGGCGTTCCGACCGTGGTTGTCGGCCAGCCGGAGCATACGGGGAAATCCTCTACCTTCTGGGTCATTACGCTGCTCCACGAACACTTCCACCAACTCCAGATGGCACAGCCCGATTACTACGAGGCTGTCGCTGCGCTTGACCTATCCGGCGATGATCAGACAGGGATGTGGATGCTGAATTATCCGTTTCCCTATGATGCTACCATCATTAATGAACGATTCTCTGCCTATCGTGTCGCTCTGGTGGATGCTATCGCGTCCCTCGGTTCAGAGAAGCAAGAGACTGCTCTTCTTGAACTTGGTGCGGCTCGCGAACGGCTCCGCACCGCGCTTTCCGAGCGGGATTACCGCTACCTGCGTTTCCAGACCTGGCAAGAGGGCATTGCTCGTTACATAGAGTCCCGGGTAGCTAACGTTGCAGCGCAAGGCTATGAACCATTAGAGGAATTCCGCGTGCTGGACGATTTCATCCCCTATGACGTAGCATTCGATTCCCTCGCTGCCGCGCTAGATAGGGAACTCGAAACCCTGAGCCTGTCGGATCGGAAACGAGTAGCCTTCTATGCTATAGGTGCAGCGGAGGCCCTGCTTCTGGATGCCCTGCAACCAGCCTGGCGGGAGCGGTACTTCGTCGATAAATTTCGCCTGGAGCAGGTCGGGGGGAAATAGTGGCATTTCCTCGTATGGATGGGCGATGCCGAACCTGCTACCGCACCACCGGCAACTCGATCATATCTGAGGCGCCGTCACCCTGACGGGCCAGTTCGTCGAGGTCGGGCAGGATGGCCTGCCGGGGACCGAGCTTTGCGCGGAGCCGCTGGACGACGAACTTCGTCCAGGAATAGTGCATCTTGGAGGGAAGGCTCTGCCAGAAATACGAAGAGGTAGGCGTGGTGGCAAAGCTGGGCTCGAAGTAGCAGTTGATCGTGCAACCGCGGCATGCCTCGTGACGGCCCTCCAGTTCCTTGTGCCGCGCGACCGTATCCGAATGCCAGAGATCGTACAGCCGTCCCTCGATGGGGATGCGCTCCATCCCGAAATGATAGCAGGGCAGCACGAGTTCATTGAACGGTGAGATCACCACACACGTGGAGACGGCCTTGCACGTCGGATGCTCCGGGTCGTTGCCTCCTTGGCGGCGAAGGGTCAGGAAAGCCGGATTGAGGTAGGTATAGGGCTTCCGGGCAAAGGTCTCGATCCGCTGCATCACCTCTTCCGCCAGGCCATGCCCGAGTGCGTGGTACTCGAAGAGCGGGTTGAGGATGAGAATGAGGCGATTGGGATAGGAGATCCGTTCGTAGATCTCCTCCAACCGATGGATACTCTCGTTCGTCACAGTGAACAGGAGATCCGGGCGCTCGCCGAGCGAGAGGGCGACCTCGATGGACTCCATGAGCTTGTCGAAACACTTCACGCCCCGCGAAGCGTCGTGCTCCTGCGGCACGGAGGAGTCGATGGAGAAGTGGAGCATGTCCACCTTCCCGGCAAGCTGCTTCGCGCGCTTCGGGTAGAGCAAGCCATTGCTCGTGACCGTCGTCAGGAACCCGCGTGCCTTTGCCATGGCGAGCAGATCGTGAAGCCCCGTATGCAGAAGCGGCTCTCCGCCCGTGAAGTCGATGATACGGACGCCGAGCCGCTTGAGGTCGTCCAGGTTCTGCTCGGCATCCTGAAGCGAGATCATCGGCGAGGGTTGCTCCCAGATGTCGCAGAATCCGCACTTGGCATTGCAGCGATACGTCAGGTAGTAGTTGCAGAGGACGGGCTTCATACGGTTCGGGTGAAATGAGAAGCAGCACTCACAACGTAAGCGCGTCGGCGTCAGTACGACATACTAAAGATACACGTTATTTCAGGGCGTGCTCCCTGACTTCTCTCCAGATGTTGCCGGCGCATTTCTCTGTTAAGCAACATCGTTACAGGTTCCGTGTCGATAGGTCATACCCGCTACGCCCGAATGCTGAACGAGGTATGGAAGTCAAGTGGGGCTATTCGACCGGGAAGAGATGGAGCAGCGATAGAGTGTCGTTGCCCGGCTGCTCCAGAGCCGAAACGAACATCGCGAAAGGACCAAGGAGAATAGATGGATAGGCGGAAGCGGCTATCGACAGACCGGAGCGTACGTGCTCCGGGCGCCGTCACTTTCCCCCGGAAACGTCGATGAACGTTCCGGTCGAGTAGGAGGCTTCGTCCGAAAGCAGCCAGAGAATGGCTCGGGCTACTTCGTCTGGCTGCCCGCCCCGCCGCATGGGAACCGCTCCCTTGACGCGGTCCACACGTCCTGGTTCTCCGCCGCGCGCGTGGATATCGGTGTAGATGAACGCAGGCCGCACGGCATTTACACGGATGCCCTCTGCCGCAACTTCGTGAGCCAGCCCGATGGTCATCGTATCGATAGCTCCTTTGGAGGCAGCGTAATCCACGTACTCGCCTGCCGAACCCAGACGCGAAGCCGCAGATGACACATTGACGATGCTCCCACCGGATCCGCCGTGTTTCGTAGACATCCTGCGCACGGCCTCGCGGGCACAGAGGAAATAGCCCGTGATGTTCGTCGTGAACACCCGGTTCAAACGTTCCGCCGTCATCTCCTCCACGCGCATCTGGCGTTCGAGAATCCCCGCGTTGTTGACGAGGGCGGTGACGGGACCGAGCGCATCATCCACTTCGGCAAAGAGCCGCACGACCTCCGGCTCCTGCGATACGTCGGCACCCACAGCGATTGCCCGACCACCATCCCGCTCGATGGCCTCGACAACGGCCTGAGCGGCGGCACGGTCCTGCACGTAGTTGACACAGACCGCATAGCCGCGCTGTGCGGCAAGCCGCGCCGTCGCGGCACCTATGCCCCGGCTACCGCCGGTTATGAGCACTACCGGATTCATCGTCCGTGGAAGGGCATGTGGATTGGAGTACGACAGGCAAAATCATATGCAGATACACCGGATGCCGGCTCGGATCCTTTCATGGGTGCTGGTTCTCTCCGCCTTCAGGTCCATAGAAAAAGACCCACGTCGCAAAGTCTTCTGTAAAGTCTTCGAACCGGTGCTCGACGCCCGCCGGAACGAACAGCACCTCACCCGGCTGAAAAGGATGCCGCTCTCCGTCGTTCACGAAATAACCCGACCCGGATATCACGACATACACTTCATCCTTCGTGTGCGGTTGCTGGCGATCGATACCGTCTGGCTTATAAATCTCTACCTCGAGCGAACCATGGCGAAACAGAGTCAGAAATTCCTTTCCATCCATCTCCGCAAGCCGCTCGAGCGCACGTGATGGTGTAAGCCGGTCCGTCATAATGTAATCCTGAGAGTCTACCTGTGGTACGTGCTGAGATACAGCGAGGCAAGCGCCCAACGACCCCCTCGGGGCCTACAGAAGCAAGTTTCTCTAAATATACCAACTTGCGATGCCCGGCCCCGACCGCACAGGCTTCAAGCAACCATATTTGGATCTCCAAACGCAGCAATCCGGCTCCTTTTTACCCCACACCTCCCCATCACCGTCATTCCCGCGAAGGCGGACGCGAGCGAAGCGACCGACGAAGTAAATCCAGGCAGCACAACCTGACCGGCTCCTACGAAGCTTACCACGAGCACCAATGCCCCACATCCCAACCCGCCCGTGTAAGGACATACCGCCCGTGCTCCACTCCTCCCGTACGGGCAGGTCATGCCGCACATCCGACCCTGCCTGAACATAATCCTCCTTCGAAGGAGGACAGCCTTGCGAACGCGTCCAGCGGAGCAAGGCAGGAGGATGTCGCACCCGGTTAGGAATAGCGAACGGCATGAATCAATCAGAATCCTCCCCTCACCGTCATTCCCGCGAAGGCGGACGCGAGCAGAGCGACCGACGAAGTAAATCCAGGCAGCACAACCTCTAGGACTCACTACCCGCTGGCGTGAGCACATCCGTAAAAGCCGAAATCAGATAAGGCCATGCGCCATTACCTCCTTTACGCCTGTGCGGTCCAGACCAGGCAGCACAACCTGACCGGCTCCTACACAGCCCCGGCATGCGTCTACATCCGCATCCCCTTCGATCATGCGCTACCCACGTACTCATCCAGAAACTGCTCGATAGCCGTTGCTATCTGCCGCCGGAACGGCCTCATCATCGGCCCCGTGTTAATGGCAATGAAAACGGCCTCCGGCGTCACCACGATAGCACCGCTCGTACCCGACCGCGAGAATACGAGGGTGTCGTCCTCCCAGTAATACGTACCGCCTACTTTCTGCTTGAGGCTCTCTGCAATCTGCTCGACTACGCCGCGTGCATCCTCGAGGCTGAGGTCGTGCCTCCGTTCGATCTCGATATCTGCCATAGTGCGGATCATTATTGGCAACGCCGAGCGCCTTCCGGAGAATGGTGCTTCGCGGTTGCCCCTGTTCTATTGCGCAAAAAGGCCCGGCGCCGAAGCCGCCGGTTGATCATTAAACACCCCGGACGGTTCGCATCCAGGCTGATCTCAGGTTCGGATCTCGGACAGCCCCTGTATGTTGCCCCTCCGGACAGAGTTAACTTAACAGTCTATTACCATGAGCGCATTCAACCATTCTGTACTTTCTTGACGTAAATCCGCTACCGAACGGATCTGTCGTTACCAACCCGTATGTCGTTGCACATCTGCGTTTATTGCTCCTCCAGTGCCAGCATTCACGATACCTACGTCTCCGTAGCCGAGCAAGCAGGGGAATTGCTGGCTCGGCAAAAGCATACACTCGTCTATGGTGGGGGAAGTCGGGGACTCATGGGCGCCGTCGCGCGTGCCGTGCACCGGCATGGTGGTTATGTGTTCGGTGTCATCCCCGAAGCGCTCAAGAGCCGGGAGGGAGTTGCCTACGAGTACGCGGATGAACTCATCGTCACGCAGACGATGGCCGAGCGGAAAGGGATCATGTTTACCCGCGCCAATGCCTTCCTCGTTTTACCCGGCGGGTTTGGTACCCTGGAGGAATTTATAGAGGTCCTCACGCTCAAGCAGCTGGGCTATCACCGGAAGCCCATCGCGCTCGTCAACACGAACGGCTTCTACGACCCGTTACTCGAACTCTTCGAACACTTCTATCGCGAGCGGTTCGCATCCGAGCAGTACCGGAGCCAGTATTACGTGGCGGCCGGTCCGGATGAGGCGCTGGATTACATCGAAGGCTGGGCCGCCGCATAGCGGGCATGGAAAGGAAAAAGGGCAAGCCCCCCTGCCGAGCTTGCCCTTTTGGTCTTGCACTGCCGTGAGGCGGTGCGAAGGCTACAAGAAATGTACGCGAAGAAGTTCGGGTTACCAACCACTCATCCTGAGTATTCGATCAACCTCACGACCTTCTCGATGAACACCCCGAATTCTACGACGAACGACCTCTTTTGAAGCAGGTCTTACGTGAGCGCTACGATCCGATCATCCATGAGACCAGCTGAGGGAAACGGGCCACGAGGAAGAGGCCGAGAAGCTGGATGAGAATGAACGGTATGACACCCCGGTACATCTGCGCGGTCGTGACCGTAGGCGGCGTGACGCCGCGGAGATAAAACAGGGCGAACCCGAAGGGCGGTGTCAGAAACGAGGTCTGGAGGTTCATCCCGATCAGCACGCCGAACCACACGAGATCGATGCCGAGCGCGGCCGCAGCAGGCGCGATGAGCGGGATGATGATGAAGGCGATCTCGAAGAAGTCGATGAAGAATCCCAGGATGAAGATGGCGAGGTTCGCGATCACGAGTAGCCCCACCGCCCCTCCCGGTAGATTCGTCAGCAGGCCCTCGATCCAGAAATCGCCGTACAGGCCGCGGAAAACCAGCGCAAAGGCCGTGGACCCGATCAGGAGCAACATGACCATCGCCGTGAGCTTCGTCGTGTCCTCCATCGTCTCTTTGAGCGACTGCCACGTGAGCCGCCGGTTCGCCGCCGCCAGCAACATGGCTCCCACGGCTCCGAGCGCACCCGCTTCGGTTGGCGTCGCCAGGCCTACCATGATGCTGCCCAGCACGAGGAGAATCAGCACGAGCGGTGGCAGCATCGCAACGACTACACGCTTCATCAACTCGCCCCCTGAAATATCGCGCACCGCCGCAGGAAGCGCGGGGGCTGCCTGGGGTCGAACGATGGCGATGATGGCGACGTAGACGGCATACAGTCCGGCCAGCATGATGCCGGGAATGAGCGATCCGACGAACAGATCGCCGACAGATACACCGAGCTGATCCGCCAGCACGACGAGGACCACGCTGGGCGGGATGATCTGGCCCAGCGTGCCGGATGCCGTGATGACGCCCGTAGCCAGCTCCCGCGAGTAGCCGTACTGCAGCATGACTGGCAGCGAGATCAACCCCATGGCCACCACGGAGGCACCCACCACGCCCGTCGCCGCCGCCAGCAGCGCGCCCACGAACACGACCGCCAGCGCCAGCCCGCCCCGTAGCGGACCGAACAGCAGTCCGATGGTTCGCAGCAGATCTTCCGCCAGGCGCGACTTCTCCAGCATCGTCCCCATGAAGATGAAGAATGGCACCGCCAGCAGCACGTAGTTCGACATCACGCCGAACGTACGCTCCGGAAGCGCCTGAAGCAGATGCCAGTCGAAGTAACCGAACTCGATCCCCAGAAAGGCAAACACGAGCGCCGTACCGCCCAGCGCAAACGCCACCGGATATCCGGAGAAAATCAGGATCAGGGCGCCGACGAACATCAACGGCGCGAGCCAGTCCCCGCTCATAGGCCCTCCCCGAATTGATCGACACCCTGCGCCGTCTGCTCGTCGCCTGGTAGGACGCCACGCAAAATCGCGACCTGCTTGATGAGCAGGGACATGCCTTGCACGAGCAGCAGCACGAACGCCAGCGGCAGGACGGTCTTGATCGGATACCGCGGCAACCCGCCCGGATCAGGCGACATCTCTCGGAGAGCCCAGGAACTCATTACGGCGGGCCAGGACATCCAGATCATCAGCACGCAGAACGGGATGAGGAAGAGCACCGTGCCCAGCAGGTTGATCCACGCCTTCCCCCGAACGCTCAGCCGCCCATAGAACACGTCCACCCGCACGTGCGCGTTATGCTTCAGCGCATACGCCGAACCCACCAGGAACACCACTGTGAACAGGTACCATTGCAACTCGAAGAACAGATTGGAACTGATGCCGATTCCCATGTACCGATCGAAGTAGCGGATCACGGCATTGAGTGCCCCGATAAGCACCATGACGAGGGTTAGCCAGTACACACCCCGCCCGATGCCTTCGTTGACACGGTCGATTCCGTAAGCCAGCCGGAGCCAGCGCTGCATATAGCGATGTGATTGTGTGAGGGGTCAGAAAAAAACAGCGGCAGAATAGTCCGAAATCCTGAGATCCTCAAGTCGCAGTAGAAAAGGACCGGCGGAGCGAAAGGAAGCGAGCGGAGAAGGAGAGGGGAGGCCCAACCCACCCCGCCAATATCACACCCATACATCTCCCCGCCGTGTAGGGGCACAGCGTGCTGTGCCCTCCATAACACATGGCCTATTCTAAACAAGAATAAAGAGCAGAGAGGTCGCCGACAGACCAGGGAGGTAATCGCAGGTTCACGCCAGTAAATCTCGCGCCTCCACGAAAGGTTGCTGCCGTACTCCGGTAGAGACGCAGCATGCTGTGTCTCAAGGCATACCGTATCCCAATGCGAAGGTCGTGCAATCGCACGATGATACGTCACCCGAGCAGGCCTGAGAACGTCACGCGTTGAATAGGAACGCCCCCTGCATCCGGCCCAAATCCCCGATCAGGGCAGCCCACCCGCTCAGGCCGTATACCGTGGAATGCGCAGGTTCGTCATCCCGCGCGCATCCACGAAATACGCATCCGGCGTCGAGACGATGCGGAGCATGACGGCCTCACATATCGCGCACCGAAGGATGAAGCCGGGCGCCTGTACGTAGGCGTGCGACGTGGCGAGGGCCCCCTGGTTGCCGCAGTGGGCGCAGTGCGACAGGCTCATCGTCATATCGCGCCCGAAGAGCTCCTCCAGCAGTCCGGCGGCCGCATTGCCGTCCAGCATCAATTCATGGTCCATCAGATTTTCTGGCTCAAGAGATGATTGTCCTGTATCTCTCCATTGTCCTCCCACGTCCGTCGCTCCTCCGGCCCCCGAAAGCCCTCACCCCGTCGGTCCGAACCGTTCCGTACGAATCCGATCCGCCGGAATGCCCGTCGCCACCAGCTCCTCAGCGGTTCGTTCTACCATCAGCGTGGGGCCGCAGACGTACGCCAGCGGCATCTGATCCAGCGTGGCCAGAACCTCATCCAGCATCCTCCGGTCGATCCGGCGGGCGTAGCCGCCCCATCCCTTCGGCTGGCTGCGCGTGTACGTGTACACCACGTCGAGCAGAGGATCGGTCTTGTCCAGGTGCCCCAACTCCTCTGCGTAGATCGTCTGCTCCGGCGAACGAACACTGTACAGCAGCCGGACCGGCACGCGCGCACCTCTTGCCGCTCGGTGCCGGAGCATCGCCATGAGTGGCACGACGCCCGAACCGCCCGCCACGAGCAGAAGCGGGCCGCCCATGCCCGGCTCCCAGACGAAATATCCGCCCACCGGCCCCCGCAGTTCGACCAGATCGCCCGGTACGAGCACGTCGTGCAGGTACGTAGATACCTCTCCGTCCTCCAGCCGCTCGACCGTCAGATCGATCTCTCCGGTTCGTTCTGGCTCGGACGCCACGGAATAGCTCCGCTGCGCCTGGTAGCCGTCCGGAGCGGTCAGGCGGACGTCATAATGCTGCCCGGCCCGGTGCGGCATCCAGTCCGGCAGCGTCAGCGTGAACGTCTTGACGGTCGGGGTCTCCGGCCGGATCGCCGTTACGGTGGCGAGTTGCCACACCAGCGGGCAGGCAGCACCCTGACGCGGTGCCCCTCCTAATCGCCCTGATACCGCTGCTCCCGCCATGGATCGCCGTAGTTGTGGTAGCCGAGGGATTCCCAGAAGCCGGGCATGTCCACGGGCGTGAGCCTCAACCCGCGGATCCACTTCGCACTTTTCCAGAAGTAGAGGTGCGGTACGACGAGCCGGGCGGGGCCGCCATGCTCCGGCGCAAGGGGGGCTCCATCGAACCGGTACGCCACGAAGGCTTTCCCGCCCACGAGATCGTTCACCGGAATGTTCGTTGTGTACCCGCCGTCGCAGTAGGCCACCCCAAACTGGCCCTGTACCGACGGGTCAGATGGATCGAGGCCCGCACGTTCGAGCAGGGTGTCGATCGTCACACCCTCCCAGCGCGTATCCAGCTTGGACCACTTCGTCACGCAGTGGATATCCACCACGAACTCCTGCGCCGGCAGTTCCTGAAAAGACGGCCACGACCACTGCGTTGATTCGCCCTCCTGAGGGTCAATCGAAAAGCTCCATTCATCGAGCGGGGTGTGCGGCGTTGGCCCCGCGGAGAGCACGGGAAAGCCGAGCGTCACGTATTGTCCGGGAGGGACACGTCCCTCCACGCGGGGATGCCTTCTCCGCCCGGTAAAGCCTCGTGAAACGAATCCATCAGCCATGCTCTTCCCCGCAATCAAGCATCGATGATGACGCCCCGAGCACGTGTCTGCTTGAGAATGATAGGTAAAGTACCACCACACCCGAAGGGTTGCCACCCGCGGACCAATTTGTTACGCATGAACCCCGGCATCGCCCCTCCGATCCACTATCGTACACGCAAAGCCCGCTCGGCAGTCCGGCTCAGGCACCCCAGGCCCCCCTCCTGGACCGGAGCCCGTCCCCGCACAGGTGCATGCCCGTCAAGGAAACACATTAGCCCCTTCAACCATGGCGATACGGCTTACGTCAAAGCTCCCCCCCATGAGTCATTCCCAACCGTGATCGTATGGGCATCAAGGAATCAACATCGGATCCTCACAAGCAGCAATCCGGCTCACGTTCACCTCAGACCTCCCCTCAACGTCATTCCCGCGAAGGCGGACGCGAGCAGAGCGACCGACGAAGTAAATCCAGGCAGCACAAACTGACCGGCTCCTGCGAAGCTTACTACGAGCACCAATGCCCCACATCCCAACCCGCCCGTGTAGGGATATACCGCCCCTGTAGGGATATACCGCCAGTACGTCCACTCCTCTCGTACGGGCAGTTCATACCCACCCATCTGACCCTGCCTGAACCCACGTCTACCCATCCGGTCCTGCTTCACCAAAATCCTCCTTCCACACGAGCGGCTAAAACAAACTCCTCCTTGGACACGAGCCGCCAAAACAAAATCCTCCTTCGAAGGAGGACAGCCTTGCGAACGCGTCCAGCGGAGCAAGGCAGGAGGATGTCGCACCCGGTTAGGAATAGCGAACGGCCTGGATCAATCAGAATCCTCCCCTCACCGTCATTCCCAACTCGATTGGACGCGAGCGGAGCGACCGACGAAGTAAATCCAGGCAGCACAACCTGAAGGACTAACTACCTCACCGGCGTAAGCACCCCCGTAAAGGCCGAAATCAGACTAAACCCGGGCATCTACACCCTTACACCCACCCCACGTCGTAGGAGCACCCCGCCGGTGTGCCCTCCACGATACACGCTCCATTCCAGACAAGAATCTACAGCACGGGGTAGCCGGGATCACTCATACTTCGAGGGATCTGCCGCGAAGCCAGGTACCCTCTGGGTGAAGAGGCAACCCCGCTCAGTCCTTCTCCGCGTACCGCCGCACCCGTCGTTCCAGGTTCTCCTCCGCATCCCGCTCGCGCCAGCGTTCCAGCCGCTCCCGGATGTACTTCTCGTAGCCGATCTCCCCCGGCTCGTAGAAGTACGTCCCCTGCATCTCGTTCGGCAGGTACTGCTGCGGGACGTAATGCTCGCGGAACGCGTGCGGGTACTTGTAATCCTTCCCGTGCCCCAGCCCGTGTTTATCCCGACTGCTGTCCTTCAGGTGATTCGGCACATCCCCCGTCTGCTCGTTACGGACGTAGTCCAGCGCGCTGAAAAAGGCGAAGAGGGAGTTGCTCTTCGGTGCCGTCGCCAGGTACAGGCAGCACTCGGCCAGGTGGAACTGCCCCTCCGGCATGCCCACGTAATCGAAGGCCTGCGCAGCAGCTATCGCCATCTGCAGCGCCCGCGGGTCGGCCAGCCCGATGTCTTCCGCCGCAAAAATGATCATCCGGCGGAAGATGAAACGGGGATCTTCCCCGGCATAGATCATCCGCGCCATCCAGTACAGGGCTGCATCCGGATCGGAGCCACGCAGGCTCTTGATGAACGCGCTGATCGTATCGAAATGAGCGTCTCCTTCCTTGTCGTACAGCACGGCCCGCCGCTGAATGCTGTCCTCGGCCACGGCCATGTCCACGTGGATGACGCCGTTCTCGTCCGGTTCTGTCGTCTCGACCGCCAGCTCCAGCGCGTTCAGCAGCGACCGCGCATCGCCGTTGGCCGTGGAGACGAGGTGGTCGAGCGCGTCCGGATCGATGCGCACGTCACGTGTGCCATACCCCCGCTCCTTGTTCGCCAGCGTTTGCCGCACGATGGTGTACAGGTCCGCTTCCTCCAGATTTCTCAACTCGAAGACACGCGACCGGCTGACGAGTGCCTTGTTGACCTCGAAGTAGGGATTCTCCGTCGTCGCACCGATGAAAATCACCGTGCCGTTCTCCACATGGGGGAGGAGAGCGTCCTGCTGCGCCTTGTTGAACCGGTGCACCTCGTCCACGAACAGGATCGTACGCCGCCGGTGCATCTCCAGCCGCTCCCGCGCCGCCGTGATCGCCTCCCGGATGTCCTTCACGCCCGCGAGCACGGCGTTCATGGACGTGAAATGCGCCTTCGTCGTATTCGCGATGATTCGGGCGAGCGTCGTCTTCCCGCTTCCGGGCGGACCGTAAAAGATGAGCGAGGTCACCCGGTCTGCCTCGATGGCCCGCCGCAACAGTTTTCCCGGCGCAAGGATGTGAGGCTGTCCCACGAACTCATCCAGCGTGCGGGGGCGCATTCGGTCGGCAAGGGGAGCGTTACTGGCCTGATAACGAGCGGCCGCTTCTTTGAACAGGTCTGACATGGAAAATCGAGAGACAGGATGTTGGGACCGACTTAAACGACCGCCACCGCCTACGTTCCACACCTCCCTATACCTGCAATCCGCACGCCCCCGTTCTCATCCCCAACGCATTCGTACTTCGTCCCTCGTACTTCGTACTTCGGATCAACCTTCCCGTTCGCGCGTCGGAAGCGCGGACCATTCACCCACGCTTTCGACGACATGGAGACGACCACACTCAGCATCATCGAGCCCGATAGTTTCAAATCCCTGCCAGGCATCGTTGCTGGATTCAGCACCCGGCACGGGGGCACGAGCGAATCACCCTATACATCCCTCAACCTCGGCCTCAGTGTCGGAGACGATCGCGACCGTGTGCTCGAAAATCGTCGTCGCCTGTTCGAGCCGCTGGGCTTCACCATCGACCAGCTCGCCATCGCCGGACAGGTCCACGGCCACGAGATCAAGGAGATCACCGAGCCGGGCCTCTTCCCGGGCTTCGACGGCATGGTCACACGCGAACCCCGCATCCTCCTTGCCATCAGCGCAGCCGACTGCGCCGCCGTCCTCCTCGCCGACGCCGAAGCACGCGTCATCGGTGCCTGCCACTCCGGCTGGCGTGGCACGGTAGCACGTATCAGCGCGCGCACCGTCGACGCCATGGAGCGGCTGGGGGCTCGCTGCGACCACATCCACGCCTACATCAGCCCCTGCATCTCCGCCGAGCATTTCGAAGTCGGACCCGAAGTCGCCGAGCACTTCGATGCCGCCTTCATCCACTACCAACCGAATCATCCGAAGCCGTTCATCGACATGAAAGGCGCTATCGCCGCGCAACTCCAGGAAGCAGGCGTCCCCGCCCAGGCCATCGAAGTCTCCCCTCTCTGCACCTATGCCCGAACCGACACCTTCTTCTCCCACCGCGCCGAATCCGGCCAGACCGGCCGCATGATGGGCTTCATCGCCCTGACCTGATTCCCCCCGGCCCCGTTATGCCCTGAGCAGAAACGCAGCGACAGAACAATCCCCCACAGTGTCATTGGTATAACGACAGAACAATCTCCCCACAGCATCTTGCGAACGCACTAGCACGAGCGAAGCGACTGACCGCAGGTAAACAATCCCCTCACCGCGCCATTGCAAGCCCCCGCAGGAGGCGCGGCCGTCCCGTAAGAATTAACCGAACCCAACCAGATTGCTCCCCCGCTTTCGCAAGGACCACCCTCAGCTCCCCTGCAACGACCACCTTCGGCTTCCCCATAACGACACCTTTCTGTCATCCAGTTGCCACAGGAGCGTGGCACCGCCACACCCCGCCAGAACCCACGTCCACCCATCCGGTCTTGCCAGAACCCACGTCCACCCATCCGGTCCTACCTGCACACAAGTCCACCTTCCACACGAGCCGCTAAAACAAATTTTTCCTTGGACACGAGCCGCCAAAGCAAAATTCTCCTTCGACACGAGCCGCCAGGCGACTGGCCGAAGGTAAAGAGGACAGCCTTGCGAACGCGTCCAGCGGAGCAAGGCAGGAGGATGTCAGCCAAGCAAAGGAATACCCGATGCCCCGAGCAAACCAAAACCCTCCCACAAACGTCATTTCGCGAAGGCGGACGCGAGCGGAGCGACCGACGAAGTAAATCCAGGCAGCACAACCTCAAGGACTTACTATCATCCGAGCCAAGAGAAAATCCCCCTTCGAAGGGGGACAGCCTTGCGAACGCGTCCAGCCGAGCAAGGCAGGGGGATGTTTACAACGGTCAGCACTACCGCTACGCTCCAAATACGCCACGAGCCTCTCCGGCACCACAAGAAATACCGGACAAGAACGAAGTGACTGACCGAAGGTAAATCCAGCCAGCACAACCAAAGAACTACCCGCTAGAGAGAGCACTCCCGTAAAGGCCGAAATCAGACTAAACCCGGGCATCTACCCCCTTACACCCACCCCGCATCGTAGGGGCACCCCGCCGGTGTGCCCTCCACGATACACGCTCCATTCCAGACAGGAATCCAGCGCACGGAGGTAGCCGGAAACCAGCCGGTAGGACGTTCACTTCCCTGACCACGAGCACCCACATACCCGTAGGGACACCATACATCATGTCCCCGCTCCACATGGGCCGCACGGGCGGCATGATACAGCCGCCCGTGCGGAAAAACGTCATGCTTGGATCGCGTTCAGAAACGCTCGGATGTTGCGCTCCAGAGACGGCTGATGATAGTGCGCGAGATAAGCAGCTTCTTGCAGGTACTGTACAGCTTCCGAGAGTTGTTCACGCTGCAGCGAGACGAGATGCTCCAGTTCGGAGATACTGCGGGAAGTGGTATCGAGATGCAAAGCGCTTCCACCACCCGCATTGTAGCGTTTGGACGTTCTCATGAGTCAACAGACTGAATGGTGTACGAAACCGTACGTCGCGGGGGTGAAGCTCATACGAACAGGGGAACGAGCACCTCGTCCTGCTCGGGGCGGAGATGCCGCCGCGCGGAATGTGCGAATCTCAGGCTGGATAGAAGGATTCCTGTCACGGCGCAGGCGCCGAGAGCCAGAACGGTGCGTGTGATCATGGTAACTCCTCCATACACTACATGGATGATGGTCCATTAAGAAAGTATGAACGCCGGCAGCGCCCCATGTCTGGAAATGACGAACCTTGCCGTGCTCGTCTGGCGCACGTCCAATGCGTTTAAACCTAGCTCCATAGATGCCGGAGCAGACAAACCATGTCCCGAGACGTCGCAATCGACCCATGAGTGGTTCTGGTGATAGGGAAACTGGTCGGTAGCGCTTCCCATTCTGGACATCGCCGCCTTTCCCCTTTCGTTTCACATGCGGACGAACGGCAGACCGGTCTGATGGTTCATCTCTCCGGATATCGGTCGTCAGTAGGTTTGGTTAAAGTCAATATATGTAATATGATAGATATTCGCCACCTGGCGGAAATGAACGGCCCCGAGCGCGCATTCGTCAGCCTCTATCTCTCCGGTGCGGAGGCCCTTCCTCGCCTTGGACAACGTATTCGCAAGGTCCGAGCCATGCTCAGCGATAACCCGGTCGAGCTCGAGCATTTCGATGAGAACATGAAGCTCATTCAGGCCTCCTTCGATCGACATGCCCCCGGAGCCGATGCCCTGTGCGCGTTCGCTTGCTGGGCCAATGACTACCTGCAGGTGATCCGGTTGGAGAGGAGCGTGCCGGACCTGCTCTGGGTGGATTCCTCTCCGTACATCCGCCCCCTGGCCGAGCTCCGGGACGAGTACGAGAACTTCGTCGTCGTCGCGGCCAGCAACACGGACACCCGCGTGTACGTCGTGACTTCAGCGAAGCCGGACGAAGAAGCCCGCGTCAGAGGCGACGTCAAAAACCACGTCAAAGTGGGCGGGTGGTCCCAGAAACGCTACGCACGCCGCCGCGATAAGGAACTGCACCACTACGCCCGCGAAATCGCGGATGTCCTCTCCGATCTGGCCGCACGCGAGTCGTTCGATCGGATTCTGCTCATAGGCTCCCGAGAGACCATCGCAGAAATCAAATCCGTGCTCCCGGACTCGCTCCTGGAACGGGTCGTCGGAGAGAAAAACGTCGATCTCCACCGGGAGGAGGCCGTCTGGCAGGAAGCCTTTGGAATGTATTTCGAAGAAGAACGCGCCTCGGAACAGGCCCTCTGGGAGCAGATCAAAGGGGAATACCTGCGCGGCGGTCGTGCTGTGGCCGGACCTGATGACGTGCTGAAGGCCGCCGCCGTCGGGCGTGTAGACCGGATGATCGTTACCCGCGACGCAAAGATTCCCGGCCTCCGCTGCCGCACCTGCGAAAACCTCACCGCAGGCGCTCCCGAAACCTGCTCCGTTTGCGGCTCGGGCGACGTGTTCAAGGAAGACCTCATTAACGAACTCGTCGAACTCCTCGCCCTCAGCAGCGCCGAAACCGAGTTCGTAGACCCCATTCCCGGCCTCTCCGAAATCGGCCACATCGCCGCCCTCCTCCGCTACTGATCCCCGTCCCCTCCCACAGATCCAGCCCTCAGCAATCAGCACTCGACTTCCCCTCCTTCCTTACCACCCACACTCTGACCGGACACCCAGCCAACATAACCTGACCGAGCACCCAGCCAGCACAACCCGAAAGACTTCTACCACGACACCGTCCGGCAAACCCCAACCGCTCCCTCGAGGGAGCTGTCGCGCAAGCGACTGAGGGTGTCCTCCAACCCACCAGCCTGAAACCACCCTACCAATCACTGCCTCTTTCTGGTTTTGCTGATCGCTGACCGCCCAAACACACATATGTAGGTTATCAGAATAACCTCGACACGCCGCCTCCCATCACCTACCTTCCCCTCATCATTCTTCATTACCCATTCTACATTCATTCCAGTTCTACATTCATTCCAGTGGAGGGGAGCATGGCAGCGAAGCGAAAGAAATCCAACCTCAAGCAAGCCAGACGCCGGAAGATCATATCGAACATCCTCAGTGGCCTGGCCGAAGGCCTCTCCGTAACAGAGGTCTGCGCCTGCAACGAGATCTCACGCCAGACCTACTACCACTGGAAGGAGACCGACCCCGTCTTCGCCCACCAGATCGAGCACACCTACGATGCCCGGGCCAGCTTCATCGACATGGTGCTCTGGCACGCCGCCTGCCGCGCCAACGGAGACCCGCGATACATCCCGGCAGCTACGTCCTACCTGCGCATCCACGAGCAACGGGAGAAGCGCAAGGACCAGCAGCGCCGCTGGGAAGCCGAGCAGAAGCGCTGGCAGGCCGAACAGGCCCGGTGGGAAGCCGAACATGCCCGCTGGCAGGCCGAACACGCCAGATGGGAGGCCGAGCAGAAAGAAGCCGAACAGAAGCAGCAAGAAGCCCGAGAGCAATCCCGAGCGTCCGAAGCACACCCCACTGAAACCAGCCCTTCCAGAGCAAAGCGAACGAAAGCCGCCCACAGCCCCCTCCGGTCCAGGCCAAAGCGCGTCCGCCTCACGCGCCGCCGCCACACGCCCCCACTCCCTCCGAAGTGGGTCCGCCGCCACCTGCCCGAACTCACCTCCGCCTTCCTCGCCGCCAACTCCGCACCCGATCACCTCACCGCCACACCGATCGCA
>JAWLHQ010000003.1:0-413108 GCA_041690215.1 Rhodothermales bacterium | reverse complement strand
CAACACGAGCTTCAAGGTGAAGCTGATCCAGCCGGTAGCGATGGAGCAGGGGTTGCGCTTTGCTATTCGCGAGGGTGGTCGCACGGTAGGAGCAGGGGTAGTCACCAAGATCATTGATTGAGAAACGAACTGTCGGTGATAGGCTGTCGGCGGCCGGCTTCCGCTTGGAAGGCTCGCCGCCGGTAGCTGAATGCTGACGGCTGATAGCTAAAAACAATGGCCAGCCAGAAGATTCGCATCAAGCTGAAGTCGTACGACCACAGCCTGATCGACAAGAGCGCAGAGAAGATTATTCGGACGGTCAAATCGACCGGCGCGGTAGTGAGCGGGCCAATCCCGCTTCCGACCAAGAAGGCGGTCTACACCGTTCTTCGCAGTCCACACGTGGACAAGAAGAGTCGCGAGCAGTTTGAGACGCGTAGCCATAAGCGGCTCATCGACATCCTGTCGACGAGCAGCAAGACGGTGGACGCGCTGATGAAGCTCGAGCTTCCAAGCGGGGTGGACGTGGAAATCAAGGTTTGATAGCCGTCAGCCGCAGCATTCAGCCATCAGCCTCGTGTCAGGCAGGCTGATGGCTGAATGCTGAACGGCCGTCGTCTATTCAGACGCTTAACTTAATCCGGCTGCCCGCGCAGCCATATGTACGGATTACAATGAGCGGACTTATTGGAAGAAAGCTCGGAATGACGAGCATCTATGACCAGGCCGGCAACCAGATTGTCTGCACGGTCATCGAAGCAGGCCAGAACGTCGTAACGCAGATTCGGACCGAAGAGGTTGACGGCTACAGCGCCGTTCAGGTCGGTTACGGCGAGAAAAAGGAGAAGCGTACGACCAAGGCGCTAAAGGGGCACTTTGCCAAAGCGGGCACGACCCCGAAGCGGAAGCTGGTAGAATTTCGCGACTACGATCTCGAGGTCAGCCTGGGTCAGGAGATCTCTGTAAGCGATCTCTTCGAGCAGGGCGAGAGGATCGACGTCGTCGGTGTCTCTAAAGGAAAAGGTTTCCAGGGTGTTGTAAAGCGCCACGGGTTCGGCGGCGTCGGTATGCAGACGCACGGCCAGCACAACCGTGTACGCGCTCCGGGTTCTATCGGACAGTCTTCCTTTCCCTCGCGCGTGTTCAAGGGCACCCGCATGCATGGGCGTAAGGGAAATGACCGTGTAAAGGTCAAGAACTTGCAGATCGTTCAGATTCTGCCGGAGCACAACCTCATTCTGGTGAAAGGCGCGGTTCCAGGGCCCAAAGGCGCCTTCCTGGAGCTCCACAAGAAGTAATTCGGAGCGGATAGATCCGCCACCACGAAGCAGATTATCAGGAAGGAATAGATCATGGAAGTCAAGGTCTACCGGCAGGACGGAAGCGAGGCGGGCCGAACCGTACAGCTCGACGATACCATTTTCGGCATCAAGCCGAATGACCACGCAATCTGGTTGGATGTAAAGGCGATCCAGGCAAACGCCCGTCAGGGAACGCACAAGGCCAAGCATCGCGGTGAGGTTTCGGGCAGCACCCGCAAGCTGTACCGGCAGAAAGGCACGGGGCACGCTCGCGCGGGCAGTGCAAAGTCACCGCTCCGCCGTGGCGGCGGTACCATCTTCGGCCCACGTCCGCGGAACTACAGCCTGGACGTGAACCGGAAGACGAAGCGCCTTGCCCGTCGCTCTGCGCTGGCCTACAAGGCCCAGGCGGACGGTATCCGGGTGATCGAGGGGCTCAGCTTCGATGCGCCTAGCACGAAACAACTCGCGGGAGTGTTGAAGGCCCTCAACCTGGACAATCAGAAGGTACTTCTCCTCACAGACGTGGTTCAGGAAGTCGTGTACAAGTCCGGACGCAACCTGCAGAAGGTGCAGGTGCGTGATGCGGCGAGCACGTCCACGCTCGATGTTCTCAACGCCCAGGTGGTCCTCATCGTCGAGGATGCGTTGCCGGTGCTGTCGAGTGTTCTGGGTAACGGTAAGGAAGCCGAAGCAGCGGCCTGAACCACACGCGACGGCCTAGCCGGCGCATAAATCATACGCCGAGAGATGAAAGACATTTTGATAAAGCCGCTTGTGACGGAAAAGCAGAGCGGACAGATGGGCGCGGGCCACTACGCTTTCGTGGTGGATAAGGATGCGAACAAGGTTGAAATCCGGAAGGCCGTCGAAGCCCGCTATCCCGCTGTCAAGGTCAAGGAAGTCCGTACGATGGTGGTCCGTGGCAAGCGGCGTCGCCAGATGACGCGCAAAGGCGTCGTGGAGGGGCGCATGCCTTCCTATAAGAAGGCCATCGTGACCCTCATGCCGGACAGTGAGCAGATTGACTTCTTTGAAGGAGTGTAACACCGGCTCTGAGAAGCTGGTGGTAGAATGAATCCCGTGCGCAAAGCGCCCGTGACGGTCGCAGGTAAGCGCGGAAGCAGAATAAGGACATGGCACTTCGAAAGTTTAAGCCGACATCGCCGGGCACCCGACAGCGTTCGGTCTCGGCGTTCGATACGATCACAAAGACGGAACCGGAGCGTAGCCTCCTGGAGCCGCTGAAGCGGCGTGGCGGACGCAACAACAAAGGGCGTATCACCACGCGTCACCAGGGTGGTGGCCACAAGCGGCAGTACCGGGTCATCGACTTCAAGCGCAACAAGTTCGGCGTACCTGCGAAGGTCGCTGCCATCGAATACGACCCGAACCGGTCCGCCCGCATTGCGCTGCTGGTATATGCCGACGGTGATAAGCGCTACATCATCGCACCGAACGAGGTCCAGGTCGGGATGAAGCTGCTCAACGGACCCGACGCGCCCCCGGAGCCGGGCAATTGCCTCCCGCTGGCCAATGTTCCGGTAGGTAGCTTCGTGCACGCCATCGAAATGATGCCCGGACGCGGCGCGCAGCTCGCTCGCTCGGCTGGTACCTACGCCCAGCTCGTAGCGCGTGAAGGAAAGCACGCCACGCTTCGTCTGCCCTCGGGTGAAACCCGCATGGTTCCGATCAACTGCATGGCAACCATCGGGACGACGAGCAACCCGGACCACATGAACATTGAACTTGGCAAGGCCGGGCGCAGCCGCTGGCTGGGTATCCGTCCGAAGGTCCGAGGCGTTGCGATGAACCCGGTCGATCACCCCATGGGTGGTGGTGAAGGCCGCGCCTCGGGTGGTCACCCGCAGTCGCCCTGGGGTCAGCCAGCGAAAGGGTTCAAGACACGCAAGAAGAAGAACCCGTCGAACCGGCTCATCGTCCGGCGTAGAGATAAGAAATAGAAATGTAGCTATCGGCTATCGGCTGTCAGCACTCGGCAATGGGTCTGAGCGCGAGATGGCTGACCGCTGGTGGCTGGAAGTTGACAGCAGATATGGCACGTTCACTGAAGAAAGGACCTTACGTCTATCACCAGCTTCAAGAGAAGATAGACGAGATGAATCAGAGCGGGCGGAAGAAGGTCATCAAGACCTGGCAGCGTGCGTCGCTCATCACGCCCGACTTCGTCGGCCACACGTTTGCGGTCCATAACGGGAAGCAGTTCATCCCCGTGTACGTGACAGAAAACATGGTGGGCCATAAGCTCGGTGAGTTCGCGCCAACGCGCACGTTCCGTGGGCACGCCGGGCAGAAAGTCGACAAGAAAGGAAGAAGGTAATAGAGCTAACGGCTATCAGTTATCAGCGGCATACCGGTCCTCGCGGGCCGGGGTAACGCTGAGAGCTGGCCGCTGAGAGCTGACAGCAACAAAACAATGGAAGCAAGAGCGGTACGCAAGCACATACGGAGCTCGCCGCGCAAGATGCGGACGGTGGTGAACCTCATCCGCGGGAAGCGTGTGGCCGAGGCACTCAATATTCTCCAGTTCATGCCGCATAAAGTCACGCGTCCTGTGGAGATCACACTTACCTCGGCGGTACACAACCTGCGGGACAAGTACCGGGATGAGCGGTTCGATGAATCGGAGCTCCTGGTGAGCGAAGTCCGCGTGGATGAGGGGCCGATGTTCAAGCGGTTTCAGCCGGTCTCGCGCGGTCGCGCGCACCGGATCCTGAAGCGGACCAGCCATCTGACCGTCGTTGTTTCGACGGCCGAAGACGGAAAGACAGGCGAAGCTTGATGATGCGGCCAGCCGTCAGCGTGTTTCGTATAAGCTGACTGTTAATCCGGGCGCAGCAATTGAGAAGAAAGCCGAGCGCTGATAGCTAAACGCAATACAGAGATAACACTGTGGGACAGAAAACGCATCCAGTCGGGCTTCGCCTCGGCATCATTCGCGGATGGGACTCAAACTGGTACGCGGAGAAGGATCTGCCGGAGAAGCTCGTAGAAGACGAAGAGATTCGGAAGTACCTCGCGGCACGGTTGAAGCGGGCCGGGTTGAGCCGAGTCGTCATTGAGCGGACGCCCAAGCGGGTCATCCTTACGCTGCACACGAGCCGACCCGGTGTGGTCATCGGTCGCGGCGGGCAGGAAGTGGAGAAGCTGCGCGAGGAGCTGAAGAAGCTCACGAACAAGGACATCCAGATCAACATCAACGAGATCAAGCGTCCGGAACTGGATGCGAGTCTCGTCGCGCAGAACATCGCCCAGCAGCTCGAAGGCCGCGTATCGTTCCGCCGTGCGATGAAGCAGGCGATTACGGCGGCCATGCGCATGGGCGCAGAAGGCATCCGCGTCAAGGTCTCGGGCCGCCTCGGCGGTGCCGAAATGAGCCGTACCGAGCAGTACCTGGAAGGACGCGTGCCGCTGCACACCGTTCGCGCGGACATCGACTATGCGGAAGCGACCGCGTACACTATCTACGGTACTACCGGTGTGAAGGTATGGATCTTCCGCGGCGAGATCATCGGACGTCCGGATCTCAGCCCGAACGTCCAGGCCCAGCGCCAGCAGCTGCAACAGCAGCAGCAGGTTCCGCCGGAGCGTCGCCGTCGTGAGCGCCGCCAGGCGGGTGAAGGACGCGGTCGCCGGAGAGGCGCGCAGAGCCAAGGCGAGCAGCAGTAAGAATTAATACCGGCAGGAGTTGTGGACCGGCGGCAGCGCCCTACGGCGCCACCATATCCGGCTCCAGACTGCGGGTAATCGATGAAAGAGAGGTGATACTATGTTGATGCCCAAGCGGACGAAGTTCCGCCGCATGCACAAGGGGCGCATCAAGGGCAATGCGACCCGGGGAACGCAGATTGCGTTCGGCGACTTCGGTATCAAGGCGCTGGAAGGGGGACGTATCACGAGCCGTCAGATCGAGTCCGCTCGTGTTGCCATGACCCGTAACATGAAGCGTGTCGGTAAGGTCTGGATTCGAATTTTCCCGGACAAGCCGATCACGCGGAAACCGGCCGAAACCCGAATGGGCGGTGGTAAGGGTTCCCCCGAGTTCTGGGT
Source organism: Rhodothermales bacterium (assembly GCA_041690215.1). Taxonomy (GTDB): domain Bacteria; phylum Bacteroidota; class Rhodothermia; order Rhodothermales; family DASSAV01; genus DASSAV01. The sequence goes on along the minus strand of JAWLHQ010000003.1, from coordinate 407,754 downwards.
GGCGGTCGTCCATCCGGGACGGGTGCTCTTCGAAGTAGGCGGTGGTGTTCCGATCGAACTGGCCCGTGAATCGATGGCACTGGCGCAGGCCAAGCTGCCCATCAAGACGAAGTTCGTCGTCCGTCCGGACTATGTAGCACCGGAAGTGCCAGTCCGTATCTGATTCGCGCCGCTCAGCGCTGGAGAGCGCGCGGTATAACCCTTTTGGAACGATGAAGACGAAAGAGATCAGAGAACTGAATGCGGAAGAGATCAGCGAGCGCATCCGCGTAGAAGAAGAGCAGCTCGGGCAGCTACGCTTCCAGCATGCCGTGGCCGCTCTTCAGAATCCGGCGCAACTCCGCACCAAGCGGCGGCTGATTGCCAAGCTGAAGACCGTTCTCAAGGAAAAGGCACAGGCAGCCTGAATGGCCGGTCCCTTTAGGCTGCAACACGTTTTACCTGAGCAGCCGAACCGGTCCACGCCTGAATATTTGACTACACCATACTCACAGAACAGGTAGTTGGTGAGGTAACGGTAGACGGCTCACCAAGCCTTCACGCATATGGAACAGCAAGAGAAACAGCAGGAAAGAGCGAGACGGAAGGAGCGCATCGGGCTCGTCGTAAGCGACAAGATGAACAAGAGCATCATGGTTGCCATCAAGCGCCAGGTCAAGCACCCGATCTACGGCAAGTTCGTCAAGCGGACGACCAGGTTGATGGCGCATGACGAGAACAACGATGCCAACGTCGGCGATACCGTGCGCATCATGGAGACGCGCCCGCTCAGCAAGAACAAGCGCTGGCGTCTCGTCGAGATTGTGGAACGCGCGAAGTAAGAGTTTCATCTGTTGAACGTTGAATGTTGAGGGTTGCTTTTCCAACCCGGACAACCTTCAGCCTTCCAACTTCAACTTTCAAGATATATAGAGCCATGGTTCAGCAAGAGTCCAGACTCAACGTAGCCGATAACAGCGGAGCCAAGGAAGTGCTCGTGATCCGCGTGCTCGGCGGGAGCGGGCGCCGCTACGCGGAAGTCGGCGATAAGGTCATCGTCTCGGTAAAGTCCGCTATCCCGGGCGGTGCCGTCAAGAAGGGCGACGTTTCGCCGGCCGTCGTCGTACGTACCAAGAAGGAGTATCGCCGGAAAGACGGTTCGTATATTCGTTTCGATGAGAACGCTGCGGTACTGCTCAACGCGCAGGACGAGCCGCGTGGTACGCGTATCTTCGGGCCTGTCGCCCGTGAGCTGCGCGAGCGTCAGTTCATGCGCATCGTATCCCTCGCACCGGAAGTCCTCTAATTTTGGATTTTAGACTTTGGATTTGGGACTGTCTGAATGTGACACTCTAAATCCGAAATCGGCAATCCAAATCCAAAATGGTCCTATGGCACAGGTAGAGAAAAAGAATAAGAAGCTGCACGTCAAGAAGGGCGATCGGGTACGTGTGATCGCCGGGAACTCGAAGGGGATGGAAGGCCGCGTGCTGCGCGTGTTTCCCGAGACGGAGCGCGTAATCATCGAAGGTGTGAACGTACGCATCCGCCATACCCGTCCGAACCAGACGTACCCCCAGGGCGGTCGTATCCAGCGCGAGATGCCCATTCATGCCTCCAACGTGATGCCGCTCGACGGGCAGGGCAATCCTACCCGGATCGGACGCAAGCGCGTCACCGATTCGAGCACCGGGCGGAGCCGTTGGATCCGCTACGCCAAGACTACGGGCGAGGAGCTGGACCGGTAACCCGGTACATGTAACCAGTAAGGAACTTCCGGCAATACGCTTATTATAAATCGACTCCCCGCGCCGCAGGCTCGCAGAAAAATGTGGGGTTCGCCTGAACGGCGGGTGAGATACAGGATAGCATCGCAGAGCAATGGCTTACGTACCCAGATTGAAAGAGCGGTATCGCAACGAGGTCGTGCCCGCCCTCATGAAGCGGTTCGAGTATAAGAATATCATGGAGGTGCCGCGCCTCGTAAAGATCTCCGTGAACAAGGGCGTCGGCGAGGCAACGCAGAACAAAAAAGTTCTGGATGACGCCATCGAGGAGATTCGCAGGATTACCGGTCAGCACCCGGTAACGCGGGTAGCCAAGAAAAGCGTTTCGAACTTTAAGGTTCGTGAAGGCATGCCGGTCGGGGTATCGGTGACGCTCCGCGATAACAACATGTACGACTTCATGGACCGCCTCATCACGCTGGCGCTTCCGCGTGTGCGTGACTTCCGCGGTGTTCCGGACAAGAGCTTCGACGGGCGGGGCAACTATACGCTCGGCATCAAGGAGCAGATCATCTTTCCGGAAATCGACGTCGACAAAGTCGACCGGATCAGCGGCATGGACGTCACCTTCGTTACGACGGCTAAGACGGACGAAGAAGCGTATGCGCTGCTTCGTGAGATGGGCATGCCGTTCGTACGCCGTGAAAGTGAGCAGCAGCCAGTGGCTGCGTAAGGATTTAAGAACTGAACCAATAGAACGGACGATATGGCAAAGAAGAGCTGGATGGCTCGCGAGGCAAAGCGTCGCCGCCTGGTCGCGCTGCACGCCGAAAAGCGCCGCCGCCTGAAGGAAGCAGGCGACTGGGAAGCCTTGCAGAAGCTCCCCCGTAACTCGAGCCCGGTTCGCCTGACGAACCGCTGCCCGCTTACAGGCCGCAAGCGTGGCTATCTCCGCGATTTCGGAGTATCCCGAATCGTATTCCGCGAGATGGCGCTGCAGGGCAAGATCCCCGGCGTACGGAAGTCGAGCTGGTAAGACGTTGTGTTACTGTGTTCATGTGTTCGGGTGTTGTTTCGCCATAGCACTGAAAGAACATGAACACACTAGCACCCGAACACGAGAATACTACTGTCCAACTTAGCTAAGCGCTCGCCGAAAATGGATAGGCGGGTGAACTGGCTAAAACGGAATAAGAATGAGTGCAATCAACGATCCTGTAGGCGACTACCTCACGCGTATTCGTAACGCACAAGCGGCCCGGCACCGTCATGTGGATGTGCCCGCTTCGAAGCTGAAGCGCGCCATGACGCAGATCCTGCTCGAGAAGGGCTACATCCGGAATTACCTGAACATCGACGATGGCAAGCAGGGACTCATCCGTATCTACCTGAAGTACACGGAGGATGGTACCCCGGCCATTCGCGAGCTGAAGCGAATCTCCAGCCCTGGTCAGCGCACCTATGTGGGTGCCGACAAGCTCCCCCGCGTGCGGAACGGCCTCGGTATCGCGATTCTCTCTACGTCGATGGGCGTGATGACCAACAAGGAAGCCCAGCGTATCAATGTGGGAGGTGAAGTGCTGGCCTACGTCTACTAAGCCGTAAGCCCGTATACGCCATCTCGTTCAATTTCGATAGAAAGGCAAGAGGCAACAATGTCCCGTATTGGCAAGCTGCCGATTGAGACCGGAAAAGACGTGACTGTCACCGTAGCCCCCAACAACCTGGTTACGGTGAAAGGTCCGAAGGGTGAGCAATCCCTCCAGGTGGATCCGGATATCTCCGTGCAGGTGAAGGACGGCGAGGTTAGTGTAACGCGCCCGACGGATCAGCAGCGCCATCGCGCGCTTCACGGTCTGTACCGTGCACTTATCGCCAACATGGTTACCGGCGTAAGCGAGGGATACAAAAAAGAGCTCGAGGTCATCGGTGTTGGCTACCGTGCAGCCGTGACCAACGGCATCCTGGAACTTGCGGTCGGTTTCTCGCATCCGATCTACTTCCTTCCGCCGAAGGGCGTCACGCTGGACGTCGATACGAAGCGCGGAAAGAACGCGATCATCATCGTCGAAGGCAGCGACAAGCAGATGGTCGGGCAGGTAGCGGCCAAGATCCGCGGCCTGCGTCCACCGGAGCCCTACAAGGGCAAAGGAATCCGCTACGTCGATGAGTTCGTCCGGCGTAAGGCCGGTAAGACGGCAGCGCGATAAGTATAGCTGGTATCTCGTATTGCGGATTCCGGTTGCACACAGGAACATCCGGAATCCGCAATCTCATAGCGCCGGAGGGTCGGAAATCTTCCGGTTGGAGAGTTACAGATATGACACAGAAAAGACAGAAGATGCGGCGGCTGCGGCTCAAGCAGCGGATCCGCAATAAGATTCATGGGACGTCGGAACGTCCGCGACTGAGCGTGTACCGGTCCAACCAGCACATTTATGCACAGCTCATCGACGATACGAAGGGCATCACGTTAGCCGCCGCGTCGAGCCTGGAAGACGGGATCGCGGAGGGCAAGCCTGTCGAGGTGAGCCGCGAGGTCGGAAAGCGTCTTGCAAGCAAGGCTCTGGAAGCCGGCGTGCAGCTCGCCGTGTTTGACCGGAACGGATACAAGTACCACGGACGCGTTCAGGCGCTTGCGGAAGGCGCTCGCGAAGGCGGACTCGTATTTTAACCATTGATAATTCGTAATTAGTAATGAGTAATATGGAAGAGGATGGCTAGTGCTGCGTAATACAGGAGCATACGCCTTTATTCTTCCTTACACATTACGCATTACTCATTGAAATCAGCATGGCGAAAGAACGCAACAATCGGAACCGCGAGCGGGCCACCGAAGATCAGAGCGAGTGGATTGAACGGCTCGTTTCGGTGCAACGCGTTGCCAAGGTTGTCAAAGGTGGCCGCCGTTTCTCCTTTACGGCCGTGGTCGTCGTCGGTGACGGCAAGGGGCGGGTTGGAACCGGACTCGGCAAGGCCAACGAAGTCGCTGACGCGATCTCGAAGGGCACGGAAGATGCTAAGAAGAACCTGATCCGCGTACCGCTGAAACGAGGCACCATCCCTCACACCGTCATGGGCCGTCAGGATGCCGGAAAAGTGCTGCTGAAGCCGGCGACGGAAGGTACGGGCGTGATCGCGGGTGGCGGTGTCCGTGCGGTGCTGGAATGCGCAGGCATCCACGACATCCTCTCCAAGTCGCTGGGGTCGAGCAACCCGCACAACCAGGTCGCGGCGACCATGAATGCCCTGGCCGCGCTGGAGGATCCTATCGAAGTCGCCAAGCGTCGCGGCGTGCCGCTTCGTAAGGTGTTTGAAGGATGATCAAATAAAGTGTTCGAGTGTACTTGTGTTCAGGTATTCGCAAGCCGAATGGAGGCGTTCTGCGAATCCCATGAACACCTGACACGCGGCACGTGACTACTAGACGTCATGGCTAAACTCAAAATTACTCAGACGCGCAGCCAGATCCGGGAGTCCTTCACGCAGAAGCGTACCCTGAAGGCGCTCGGGCTCGGGCGTGTCAACCGGAGTGTTCTGCACGAGGATACGCCTCAAATCCGGGGCATGGTGAATCAGGTCAAGCACCTGGTCACGACCGAAGAGGTGAACCAGTAGGAATAGAAGACGTTCAGGTGCGCAGGTCCGATTACCTTGACACCTGAATCGCACAAGCAGGTCATCCAGCAAATGCGAGTCCGTTTGCAGAGGCAGCGGGCGCTATAGCCAGGAAGAATCATGGATCTCAGCAATCTAAAGCCCGCAAAGGGCGCAACGAAAGATCGTAAGCGAATCGGTAGAGGTGTGGGCTCCGGATACGGCGGTCACAGCTCCACCCGCGGTACCAAGGGCCAGAAGAGCGTTTCCGGCGCCAGCATTCCGGTATGGTTCGAAGGCGGTCAGATGCCCATCCAGCGCCGTGTGCCGAAGTACGGCTTCAAGAACCGGTCCCGTGTCGTGTATCATCCGGTCAACCTCTCCACGCTGGATAGGCTGGCCGAGCAGGGCCGGATCGACGCTACACAGCCCATCACTCCCGAAGTGCTCGTCGCCGCCGGAATTGCCAAGAAGACCGATCTGATCAAGGTGCTCGGATCCGGTGAGGCCACGAAGGCTCTCAATGTCAGCGCCCATGCTTTCAGCGCCTCGGCACGGCAGAAGCTGGAGGCAGCGGGCGGCTCCGCCAGCGTCATTGAGTAAACGGACGCGCCCCTCGCGGCGCAAACTTCGAGTGTAATATGGCTGGTCTTACCGAGAGTCTCCGTAACATCTGGAAGATTGAGGAGCTGAGAAAACGGATTCTGTATACGCTGGGCATCCTCATCATCTATCGTATCGGTGCGTACGTGACGCTGCCGGGCGTAGATGCCGGCGTGCTTGCGCAGGTGAATGCCGCCTCTACTTCGAATGACATCTTCGGGTTCATCAACCTGTTCGTGGGCGGCGCCTGGGCTCAGGCGGGTATCTTTGCGCTCGGCATCATGCCGTACATCACGGCTTCCATCATCATCCAGTTGCTGGGAGCGGTGGTTCCGTATTTCCAGAAGCTCCAGCGTGAGGGCGAGGAGGGCCGCCGCAAGATCACGCAGCTTACCCGGTACGGGACGGTAGGTATTACGGCGCTTCAGTCGATCGGCTATGCCATCAACCTCCAGTACGGGGCGACGGGGCAAGCCGTTGTGATCGGTCCGGTGTTCTTCATGATCAGCACCGTGATCGTGCTCACGTCCGGAACCATGTTCGTGATGTGGCTGGGTGAGCGGATCACAGAGAACGGCATCGGGAACGGCATTTCGCTGATCATCATGATCGGTATCGTTGCGACGTTCCCTTCCGCGCTCATGAATGAGTTCCAGCTGAAGGTCGTGGCGGAAGGCGGCAACCTGTTCATCTTCCTCGTTGAGATCGCGCTGTTCATCCTGGTCACGGCGGGCGTGGTGCTGCTGACCCAGGGTATGCGTCGCATCCCGGTTCAGTACGCCAAGCGGGTTGTCGGCCGGAAGGTGTATGGTGGAACGACGCAGTATCTGCCGTTGCGTGTGAATGCGGCGGGCGTCATGCCGATCATCTTCGCTCAGTCGATCATGTTCATTCCGCCGATCCTGTCCTCGTTCTTCCCGAACAGCGGCTTCATGCAAGGCGTTGGTGAGTGGTTCAACCCGACGGGAGTCGGCTACTCGATCCTGTTCTTCTTCATCTGCGTGTTCTTCACGTACTTCTATACCGCAATCGCAGTGAACCCGAAGGACATGGCGGATACGATGAAGCGCCAGGGCGGCTTTATCCCGGGTATCCGTCCGGGCAAGCAGACCAGCGAGTTCATCGATAACATCCTGACACGAATCACGCTTCCGGGCGCCATCTTCCTGGGCCTCGTCGCGATCCTGCCTGTGTTTGCACAGCGGGCCGGCGTAACTCAGGGCTTTGCCATGTTCTTCGGTGGTACGTCGCTCCTCATCATGGTAGGTGTTGCCCTCGATACCCTGCAACAGATCGAGAGCCATCTGCTGATGCGGCACTACGACGGTTTCATGAAGAGTGGCCGGGTACGTGGACGGCGCATGTAGTCCGGCGAGCTAACGACGTTGAACCAGTGTTTCGCTCCATGATCAGTCTGAAGAGTGTGCGAGAGATAGAGCGGATGCGGGAGAGTGCGCATCTGGTAGGGCGTACGCTGGCAGAAGTCGCTAAGTACATCAAGCCGGGCGTCACCACAGCGGAGCTCGATGCGGTGGCGGATGATTTCATACGCAGCCACAATGCTACACCAGCGTTCAAGGGATACAAAGTAGGCCGGCTTACTTTCCCCAAGACGCTATGCATTTCGGTGAATGCCGAGGTGGTGCACGGAATTCCGGGTGACTATGTCCTTCAGGAGGGTGACCTGATTTCCGTAGATTGTGGCGTGCTACTGGAAGGGTACTATGGAGACAGCGCCTATACGTTCGGGGTGGGGGAAATCTCACCGGAGCACGCCAGGCTCTGTCGCGTGACGTATGAAGCCCTCTACAAGGGGGTCGAGAAGGCCGTGACGGGCAACCGGATCGGCGATATCGGCTATGCCGTGCAGAGCTACTGCGAGTCGCATGGGTACGGCGTAGTGCGGGAACTGGTGGGGCATGGTATCGGGCGCAAGCTGCACGAGGAACCTCAGGTGCCTAATTATGGTCGGCAGGGTACCGGGCGGAAGTTGAAGGAAGGCTTGACGCTCTGCATCGAGCCGATGATCAATCTCGGCACGCATGAGGTTGTCACAGATGAGGACGGCTGGACGATCCGTACTGCTGACGGACTACCTTCCGCTCACTATGAACACATGGTGGTAGTTCGCGGCGGAAAACCGGAAATTCTCAGCACGTTCGAATACATAGAAGAAATCGTAGAAGCACCTTATAAAGATCACGCACCCCATGGCGAAACAATCGGCCATTGAGCAAGACGGAGAAGTCGTTGAAGCACTGCCCAACGCACAGTTCCGGGTGCGTCTGGAAAATGGGCACGAGATCCTCGGACTGCTCTCGGGCAAGATGCGGATGTACTTCATCAAGATCTTACCCGGTGATCGCGTCAAAGTCGAGCTCTCACCATACGACCTGAGTAAGGGACGCATCGTCTACCGGTACAAGTAAGCCGGGAGACTTCCGGTGAAGACTTTGCGTAGAATCGAGGGTGATGAACAAATTCTCGTTACTCGCGTAATTCAGCGGCTACGCCACGTCCGGCAAGATCAAAGGATTCCTATACACGAGTTCCGTCCATGAAAGTTAGAGCCAGTGTCAAGAAGCGGAGTGCCGACGACAAGATCGTCCGTCGTAAGGGCCGCGTCTACATCATCAACAAGAAGAACCCGAAGCACAAGCAGCGCCAAGGGTAATAGAATTCAGGAATGTCGATTTCAGATTGCGGATTGAAACTTAGTTCGCGATCACTCCGAAATCCGCAATCCCCAATCCGCAATTGAGAGTATGCCACGTATTGCTGGAGTAGACGTACCGAACCAGAAGCGTGCGGAGATCGCTTTGACCGCGATTTATGGTATCGGACGCTCGCGCGCGAAGGAGATCCTGGAGAAGGCCGGTCTTGACCCCAACTCGCATCCTGGCGATTGGTCTGAGGAAGACAGCCGGCGTGTTCGTAGGATCATCGAAGAGGAGTACCTCGTAGAGGGCCAGCTCCGTACCGAGGTCCAGATGAACATCAAGCGGCTCATGGACATCGGCTCGTACCGTGGGCTGCGGCACCGGCGCGGCCTCCCGGTCCGCGGGCAGCGTACGAAAACGAACGCCCGTACGCGTAAAGGACGTCGTAGAACTGTTGCCGGTAAGAAGAAGGCACCGCGTAAGTAAGTAAAGGGGCTACCAGCCATCAGCTATCTGCCATCAGCATTTCTATTGTGCTGTGGGCTAAATTAGCTGAGGGCTGGCAGTTGACAGCTAAATACAAGAATGGCAAAACAGCAAGCACCGAGGAGGGGAGGCGCAGGCCGTGCCGGCGCACGCACCACCCGCAAGAAAAACGTCATCGTCGAGTCGAACGGGCAGGCGTTCATCCGCGCTACGTTCAACAACGTAATCGTGACCGTCACGGATCAGTACGGGAACACGATCTCGTGGGCGAGCTCCGGAAAGATGGGGTTCAAGGGCAGCCGCAAGAACACGCCGTATGCCGCTCAGGTAGCTGCGTCGGCGGCGGCCAAGGAAGCCTATGATCTCGGTCTGCGCCGGGTCGACGTGTACGTGAAGGGTCCGGGCTCAGGCCGCGAATCCGCTATCCGTGCGCTGTCTGCCACCGGACTCGAAATCGCAACCATTCGCGATATTACTCCAATACCACACAACGGCTGCCGGCCTCCGAAACGCCGTCGCGTGTGACGCGGCATCGAGCAAAGAGCAACGCACAGAGTGGTCGGCATCGCCTGCTCTGCGCCACGCGCTTTGCTTCTTGCGTTTCGGTATAAGCACCGGCTATGGACGTCTCCGATATTCGGGGCGTCCGTACGTTTGTTTACGTCTAACAAACGAGAGGATACAGACCCATGGCCCGATACAGAGGCCCCAAACAGAAGATCGCACGGCGGTTCAAGGAACCCATCTTTGGTCCGAGCAAGGCACTGGAGCGGAAACCCTATGCACCCGGTCAGCATGGACGCGGCCGGCGCGGCAAAGAGAGCGAGTACGCGCTCCAGCTGAAGGAAAAGCAGAAGGTCAAGTATACGTATGGCCTTTTGGAGCGCCAGTTCCGTAACCTGTTCGAAAAGGCCAGCCGAAAGAAGGGTGTCACAGGTGAGAACCTGCTCAAGTTTTTAGAGGCTCGTCTGGATAATACGGTGTATCGGTTCGGCTTCGCCCGCACGCGCCGCCAAGCTCGCCAGCTCGTAACGCACGGCCACGTCATGGTAAATGACATCGTGGTCAATATTCCGTCCTATCAGCTCAAGCCGGGAGATATCGTGGCGATTCGTCCGAAGAGCCGTAATCTGTCGGTAATCCAGGAATCGGCCTCGCGTAACCGGCGCCAGTTTCCCTGGCTGGAAGTGGATCGGCGGGAGATGCGCGGCAAGTTTCTGGACATGCCGAACCGTGAGGATATTCCGGAGAATATCCGTGAAACGCTGATCGTAGAGTTGTACTCGAAGTAAGCACACGGAGCCTGGCTGCCGCTGACGGTGAGCCTCCGAGCACCGGGCACGCTACTCCGGGTACGGGAAATGCCCGCACTGCACGGCCAACGAGTCTACTGATTGATATAAAGATATGAACAACTACGGGATTCAGATGCCGGATGGCGTACAGGTGGAGCTGAATACGGATACCGATGGACGCTTCGTAATTCAGCCGCTTGAGCGCGGGTTCGGCGTCACCATTGGCAACGCACTGCGCCGCGTGCTGCTCTCTTCTCTGGAGGGGGTGGCCATCACGGCCATAAAAATCGACGGCGTCCAGCACGAGTTCTCCACGATCCCGGGCGTGACGGAAGATGTCTCCGACATCATCCTGAACCTGAAGGGCGTCCGCTTCAAGGCGAATGACACGCTCGACAGCAACATTCAGCTGACGCTCCGTGGGCCCGGCGAATGGAAGGCGGGTGACATCGGCAAGGCAACGAACGATTACGAGGTCCTGAACCCGGATCACCACATTGCCACGCTTTCCGACGGCGCTCAGATCTCCGTGGAGCTGCGCATGGGCCGGGGACGGGGCTACGTGCCGTCCGACGATAACAAGCAAGCCGACGATCCGATCGGCGTTATCGCAATCGACTCGATCTTCACGCCGATCAAGAACGTCAACTATACGATTAAACAGACGCGCGTCGGCCAGCGTATTGACTACGAACGTCTGACCCTGGAGATCAAGACGGACGGCTCGATCACGCCCGAAGATGCCATGACCCAGGCAGCCGGCATCCTGCGGGAGCACGTGAACCTGTTCATCCAGATGGACACGGAGCCGCAGCCGACGGTGGAGGAGAAGGAGGTGGACGCCGAGGTACAGCGCGTCCGCGAACTCCTCAGCCAGAGCGTGGACGAACTCGATCTGTCAGTCCGTGCGCACAACTGCCTGAAAGCCGCAAACATCAAGAACATCGGCGACCTGGTCCGGCGCGAGGAGTCGGAGATGCTGAAGTTCCGGAACTTCGGCCGGAAGTCGCTCCAGGAACTGGCGCAGGTGCTCGAAGAGCGCGGCTTGCATTTCGGCATGGACGTGGACAAATACCTGGAGAGAACCTGATGAGGTTGCGAGGGACGGGTTACATGTTGCTGGCGGACCCGACGCGCCTGTAGCCTGCAATCTATGAGCCCGCAACGTCGAAGAGACTGAAAACAATGCGACACCAGCTAAAACGACATCGGATCGCGCGGAGCCACGCCCATCGTAAGGCCACGCTGGCGGCGCTATCCGCAGCGCTCATCAAGCACAAGCGCATCAAGACCACGCTCTCCAAAGCAAAGGCGCTCCGCGTCTACGTAGAGCCAATCATCAACCGCGGCAAGGAGGACACCATCCATAACCGGCGTGAGGTCTTCCGGCACTTGCAGGACAAGTACGCCGTCTCCGAGCTGTTCTCAGAGATCTCGCCGAAGATCGTCGATCGCCCCGGCGGCTACACCCGAGTGATCAAGCTCGGTGCTCGCCCGGGGGACGCGGCAGAGATGGCTGTCATCGAACTCGTCGATTACAACGACGTGAAGCCGGGTGGTGCCGCTGGCACGCGCCGCCGCCGTACACGCCGTGGCGGTGGTGGCCGTGGAGCTGCTCAGGCCGGTGCGGCTGCGAAGGCTGCCGCAACCCCGGCTCCTGCTGCCGAGGCGACGCCGCCCGAACCGGAGGAAGAGCCTCTGGAGCCTGTGGCCGAACCGAATCCCGCCTCTACGCCGTCGTCCGAAGAGCCCTGGACGGAGTCGCGCGAAGCGGCCCATGAGGGTCCGGAGGATCCGGCGGAAGGAGCCCGCGATACCGGAGGCGAGGGAGCGGATACGCCGCACGAGGAGAAGAAGGACTGAGCGTCAGCGCCCGGAATTATCAGGCTTTGACACGCTGAAGAAGGCACCCCGGTACAGGCGGTGCCTTCTTCTTTTTCTGTAGACGGCAAAGAGGTAATCTGCAAAATGTGCGATACTGTAGGTGCACGGCGCCCAGCTGGAATGAGGCTGAACGCCGTGGGTGTCTTTCCTCGCACATACGCTGTTCCGGCCAGAACAAGCGCATCGCCTGTATCCGTTCTTGCGGCTATGGTAACGGAACTGGCGAAATTGCAGGAGTTAAACATCATGCAGATAGTGTAAGCCCAGTAGAACCCATTACATGATTCAAGCCTCCGCCATATTACAACCCACCGAATTGCAGGTCGAACCGGAGTATGTGCAGAAGCTCCAGGGCCTGTTGGCAATCTGCCGGGAGAACCTCCAGACGGTAGACGAGGATCTCATCCGGCGGGCATTCATGTTGGGCTACTGGGCACACCGGAACGACCGCCGCGCTTCCGGGGAGATGTACATCGCGCATCCACTGGAAGTGGCAACCATTGTTGCGAGAGACGTTGCTTTTGACGATCTCACTGTGGCGGCGGCGCTCCTGCACGACGTCGTAGAAGACACGGAACTCTCCCTCGACCTCATCCGGGAGGAGTTCGGTGAGGCCATGGCGACGATCATCGACGGCCTCACCAAGATCAAGGGTGTGTTCGATAGCCGGGAGCTTGGCCAGGCTGAGAACGTCCGCAAGCTCATGCTTTCCATGGCATCCGACATCCGGGTGATCCTGGTGAAGTTTGCGGATCGTCTGCACAACATGCGAACCATCGAGTGCCTTCCCAAGCAGAAGCAACTCAAAGTTGCGAGCGAGACGCGCGACCTCTTTGCTCCGCTGGCCCACCGGTTCGGCTTGTTCGCGATCAAGAACGAACTGGAAGACCTCTCGCTCAAGGTTCTGGACCCCGAAACCTACTATGAAATCGTTCGCGGGCTTCGTGAGACCAAGGCCGAGCGAGAAAAGTACATCCAGGCGTTCATCCAGCCGCTGAGTGAGAAGCTCCAGAGCGAAGGATTCGAGTTCGATATCTACGGCCGTCCGAAGAACATCTACTCGATCTACCGGAAGATGAAGCGGCAGGGCAAGCCGCTCGAGGAGATCTATGATCTCTTTGCCATTCGCATCGTTCTGAAAAGCACGGACAAGAAAGGCAAGGAGGACTGCTGGCGCGTGTACTCCATCATCACGGATCTGTACCGCCCTCTACCGGAACGCTTCCGCGACTTCATCTCCGTGCCCAAGTCGAACGGCTACCAGAGCCTACATACAACCGTGCTCGGGCCTGCAGGGCGGCGCGTGGAAGTGCAGATCCGCACGCAGGAGATGCACGAGATTGCCGAACGTGGCGTCGCTGCGCACTGGAAATATAAGGAGGGTGTCTCCCAGTCCGAAGAGCGGCTCGATACATGGCTCTCGTGGGTGCGCGACCTGCTGGAAAATCCGAAGCCGGACCAGGCTACCGAGTTCGTAAAGGAGTTCCGGCTGAACCTGTACGACGAGGAGATCTACGTCTTCACGCCGAAAGGTGATCTGCTCAGCCTGCCCAGCGGTGCTACTCCGGTAGACTTCGCGTTTACCGTACACACGGAGGTCGGCTTCCACTGTATCGGGGCGAAGGTCAACGGAAAGATGGTGCCGCTCTCGGCACGGCTGAAAAGCGGCGATCAGGTGGAGATCATCACCTCCAAGAAGCAGACGCCGAACCCGGACTGGATGAAGTTCGTGGTGACGCACAAGGCGCGCAGCCGGATCCGCCACTGGATCAACGAGAAGCGCCGCAAGGCCGTAGATCTCGGCCGGGAGGTCTGGGAGAAGAAGATCGCCAGAGCTCACCTGGAAATCGACGAACAGGATCTCAGCCGCTACGTCGCCAAGCTCAAGTTCCCGAACCCGCAGCAGATGTTCTATGAGATCGGGACGGGGCTGTACGACGCGGACGACTTCGTCCAGTACGTCAAGAATGGCTTCTCGGCACGTGCGCCGGAGGAGCCTTCCGCGGCCCAGGAAAAGGCGGACGAGCCGGTACCGGGCGAAACGCTCCGGCTCCAGTACGAGAGCTTTCTGGATACCGCTCAGACGAGCGGCAAGGCCTCGCTCCTCATCGACGGAGAACTGCATACAGACATTGTCACGCAGTATGCGACGTGCTGCAACCCCATTCCGGGCGACGAGGTGTTCGGCTACGTAAGCCGGGCAGGAGGGATTAAGATCCACCGGGTCAACTGCCGGAACGCACCGAACCTGCTCATCAACCATCCGGACCGCATCGTACCGGTCGAGTGGAGCCGTCAGAAGGACGTCCAGTTCGTCGCGGCACTCCGTATCATGGGCGAGGATCGCGTCGGTATCGTGAGCGACATTACAACCGTCATCTCGCGAAACCTCAAGACCAATATTCGCTCCATCACCGTCGATACGGATGATGGAATCTTCGAAGGCACCATCGTGCTCAACGTGAGCGACCTGGAGCATCTCCGCCGACTGATCGAACGGCTCAAGCGGCTGGAGGGCATTCACGGGGTATACCGGTTCGAAGAGTAGCGGTGCCGGCGCGGACCCAGGTGGTCGGTTGTGGGGCTCTAACGATCCTGCGTACCTGCGGCAGGGGCGGTCAGGGCATCTCTATCGGGTCTCAAATCTACAGGAATGGTCCGTTTTTTGGGCAGTGGCTCCTGTACGACGGACCACAGGCGTTGCTTCATTATCTGATCTGACCCATTAAGTGGAGAAAAGATAAATAGTTTGTAACGTAACCTGTAGATTTTGTAGATTGAGTGTGGAAAGAGGCGATCTGTTTTGTAAACTGCTGTCCTATACAAGGCCGAACCACTTGTGTTCGCTAAAGATAGCGCTAGTGGTCAGTAGTTTGTAATTTGCCTTGAGCAGAGCATAACGTGCAGGGTTGTGGTTTGGCTGGAAGCGAAGTCTATGAACTGACCGTTACAACCACTCTTCCTCAATTTGACCCGTATCATGCAAGACCGACCGAAGACACTTACGAAAAAAGACGTAGCGCGCCGCGTGTCGGAGCTCGTCGATGAGCCCATCTACAAGAGCGAGCCGTGGGTGAGCGCTGTCATCCAGGCCCTCGGCGAGTTGATGATCGAGGCCGACCCGGAGGTCCGCATCGAATTGCGCGATTTCGGTGTCTTCGAGGTCAAAAAGACGAAAGCCAAGCCGAAGGCCCGCAATCCGAAGACGAACGAAACGGTATTCATTCCCAGCCGTCGGAAGACCCATTTCAAGCCCAGCAAGCGTCTGAAGTCGGTCCTGCAGACGCCGTTGAAGGAGCTGAACTACGTTATTCCGGATGGCAGTGCCGATAAGTCCGCTCTGATGACGAAGCAGAACGGACATGCCGCTGCCGGTGGTCTGGTCTGATAATCGAACGCATTACGCGTTTAGTGGTGTGTATGAAATAGGGCCGGGAGGAAAACTTCCCGGCCCTATTTCTATGTATGTTGTGCCATAAGGCAAGCTCAAGGAGAAGAGGTGGACGTCATAGGGCATATACCGGCTCGTGTAGTGGGCGTGGATTACGGCACCAAGCGCGTCGGCATCGCGCTCGCCGATCCGCTCCGTATGTTCGCCCAGCCCTACGGTACGTTCAGTCCGGCCGAGGCGGAGCAGGTCCTGTTTCGGCTGTACGAGGAGCACGGGCTTGCCACCATCGTAGTCGGCTGGCCCGTTTTGCCGGACGGGACGGAGGGGGCGGCCACCGCCTTCGTGCGGCCCTTCATCGAGCGGCTGCGCGAGCTGTTTCCTTCCGTCGAGATCGTGCAATGGGATGAACTGTTCACCTCGCAGATCGCCGAAAGGGCCATTCGCGAGTCGGGCGCCCGGCGAAAAGCCCGGCGGGACAAAGCCCGCGTGGATGCCGCCGCTGCAGCGGTGATTCTCCAGGAATATCTGGACAGCACGGGCGGAGCATTGTGAGACGCAGGGGCGTCCGGATCTAGCACGCGGAATCGCTGATTGTGGCTCGGTTCAGTGGGTTTTTACGGCCCAGGTCTTGTGTTGAGAACGCGAGTACGACAGGCACCTTTTCGTTTGCTTGCCGTTTACCTTATCTCCTCACAGATGAATGTGAGCGAGACAATAGAATCGTTATACAAACATTTCTATGGTATTACCGATATACGTATACGGTGAGCCGATCTTGCGTGAGAAGACGGTCGATGTGACCGAAAACACACCGGAGGTGCAGCAGCTCATCGATGATATGATTGAGACGATGCACGGTGCATCCGGAATCGGGCTTGCGGCGCCGCAGGTCGGCCGGCGCGAGCGGATCTTCGTGGTCGATCTGACCCCGATGGCCGATGAGCTTCAGAAGGAAGGCCAGACGATTCCCGAGCAGCCGATGGTCTTTATCAATCCACAGATCGTGGAAGAAGGGGAGGAGGATTGTGATTTCGAGGAAGGATGCCTCTCCATTCCGGATCTCCGAGAGACGGTCACGCGCCCGGATCAGGTGCGCATGACGTATCTGGATCGGAACTTCGAACCGCATGAACTGAATGCGCAGGGCATGCTCGCCCGCGTCGTGCAACATGAGTACGATCACCTCGAAGGCATCCTGTTCATCGACCGCATCAGCCCGTTCCGGCGCAGGCTGTTGAAGCGCCGGCTGCGGGAGATGGCGCGGGGCGAGGTGGAGGCCGAGTATCCACTGGTTGCGGGTTCGACCCCGGTAGGCTAAATTCTAGTATCCTATCAATCATGATAGGCTGAGCTGAGCGGAGCCGAAGAATCGCACCAAAGTAGCACCGCTATGCTCCTATATGGGATTTCTTCGACAGTCGGCTCCGTCTCGTGTCCTCGGCTGCGCTCGGGATGACGGATGGTAGAGATAGCAGATAACCCGGATATGGCCGATCTGCTCATCCAATGAGCCTTGACGCTCCACTACTTCCCTTCCGACGAAACTCGTTCGGTCAGTCTATGCATCAGGTGAACCGAATCGGCGCGCTCTTCCTGCTGGCCATTTTCATGGTCGGAGGGATGGTTGCGCCACAGGTTCATCAGATCCAACACGCGCACGAGCTTCACGCGCACGAGCAGGCGACGGTCGATGGCACCGGCCACACGCATAGCGACCTGCCTGCGGTGAGTACCGCTCCGCAGTCCTACGTTCACCTGGAGGTTGGTTGCTTTCTGTGTTCCGGGTTGTCGGCCTGGGAGGTGCAGGAGCATGTGTCGATCATTCCAGGGCGTCTGATCTGGACGATCAACGATGTTCCCGGCACCCTTTCTCTCCCTCTCGTTTCTCTCTATTGCCCCGTTCGGGGACCGCCCCTCGCCTGATGGATCGAGGGGTACTTTGCGGCGGGATTACGTGTAGCGCATGATGCAGTCGGAGCCGGTTTGTAGGTGCTCCAACCCGCTGCTTGTCCGCACCATCCTGGTTTAGCGGTTACACTGGCGAATGGCTCCCGTGGTCTGTGCCCGGAGCAGTGGCGTCCAGGGTAGCCGTGCATCCCTCGATCCGACACGCCTTACTCATCTTGCGTGTACATACCCCATCCGGGGTTCACATCTGTCGAGGGAGATCATGAGGATATTCAAGGTTCTGGTTTTAGCAGGTTTTGTTGTTGCAGCCGGTACGATTTCTGGCTGCGACTGGGTCGATAGTGACGGAGAAGAGGAGCACATCAGGCCGGAAGGTCTCGTGCTGGAGATGAATGGTGAGGAGATTGTCACCTACGAGAATGGAGTGGTAACGGGCCAGATTACGGTAGCCGTTGGTGCGGAGACGGACCACATCCACGTTCACTTTCTGGATGCGGATGGTGAGGAGATCGAGCACGATCATGCAGAGGATGATCATGACATCGTGTTCGAGGTAGGCGACGAGACGATCGCGGAAGTGGAGCAACACGAGGAGGATGGGCACGACGAGTTTCATGTCCTGGGCAAACAGGTAGGGACGACCACGCTCCGCGTGCACATCGGGCACGGCGACCATTTCGACTTCTCCAGCAAGAACATTCCCATTGAAGTAACCGAGCAATGAAACCGTCCGGACCACGCAAGTACGGGCCGGTATTCTTGCTCGGTGCCCTGATGGTGCTGGGTGGAATATGGCCCTCGGGAGTGACAGCGCAGCCGCAGCGCCAGAGCCCTGGAGTAATTGCTGGCGCTGTACACGATGCCGATTCACACGCCCCGGTGAGCTTTACACAGGTCGTTCTGGAGGAGTTGAATCGCGGAACGACGTCTGATGCAAACGGGCGGTTCGAGTTGGCCGGTATCCCGGCAGGCACGTATACGTTAAAGGCGTTTCGGATCGGATATGAGCAGATTGCACGACGGATCACGGTGCCCTCCGGGGACACCGTCCGGGTGGACATCGATATGACCAGTTCCGCTGTTTCAGCGGACGGGGTCGTGGTGGAGGGCGATCGTGATTCTGGTACGCTGGCCGATCCGGCTCTTTCCGTCGAGGGGCGGGACCTCCGCCAGCATCTGGGAACCACCATTGCGGAAACGCTGAATGACCAGCCCGGCATTGCGATGCGGTCCATGGGCCCGGCTCCCGCGCGGCCTGTGTTGCGCGGGCTCGGGGGGGAGCGCCTGCTCGTCCTGGAGGACGGCGGGCGTACGGGTGACCTCTCGGCGGTATCCTCCGACCACGCAGTCGTCATCGAACCCATGACGGCGGAACGGATCGAGATTGTCCGCGGTCCGGCGGCCCTGGTCTATGGGTCCAACACGCTCGGAGGCGTCGTGAATGTGGTGCGCGGGTCTGTCCCGTCCGTACGGCCCGATGGGTTGCACGTGGGTATGAGTGTGCAGGGGCAGTCCGTCAACGAGGGCCTATCGGGTGGGTTGATGCTCACGGCTCCGGTGGGTCCGTTGTCCGTCAGCATGGACGGGAGTATTCGGCAGGCCGGTGATCTCCAGACACCAGCCGGGAAACTCGGCAATACGGCGCTATCGACGTACAACGCGTCGGCCGGTGTGAGCAGGATCGGGCAGCGTGGCTACATAGGCGGTGCCGGCGGCTATTACTACTCGGAATACGGGATTCCGGGTGGTTTCGTCGGTGCCCATCCGAATGGCGTCGATATCCGGATCGACCGGAAGCACGCCGAGTTGCGCGGGGAATACCTGCCCCGTGCCGCATGGTTGCAGCGTGTCGAAGGGCGCACCCAGTTCTCGCGGTACTTCCACCAGGAGTTCGAGTCGAGAGACGTCGTCGGTGTAGAGTACGGGATCCTGTCGGGGCAGGCGTCGGTGGTCGGCTATACCGCCGGGCTGGGCCCGTTCACGAAGGGGGCCGTCGGGATGTGGGGCGAGCTCCGGAGCGTGGCATCCGGTGGGCTGAGCTTTACGCCGAATGCCGCCGAGCAGACGGTGGCGGCGTTTGCATTCCAGGAAGCTACGGTGGGGGCTGTTTCGATCCAGGGCGGTCTGCGGTTCGATTACCGGGCCGTGACGCCGGAGCACGAGAAAGAGTCGCGGCGGGTGGGCTTCATCCGGCAGCGTACCTTCAGCGGTGTATCCGCGTCCCTGGCCGGTACGTGGCGGCCTTCGAGGCAGGTTACGGCCGGGCTTACCCTGATGCGGTCCCTGCGGATGCCCGGCGTTGAGGAACTGTACTCGGAAGGCCCCCACCTGGCCTCCTATTCTTTCGAAGTCGGCAACGCCGATCTCGATTCGGAGCGGGGCTGGGGCGTTGAAGCAACCGCCCGGTATGCCGGAACGCGTGCGAGTGCCTCGCTCGCGCTCTTCGGCAACTACATCCAGGATTATATCCACCCGCAGAACACGGGAGATACGACTTATTCGGTGCTCCTTCCCATTTACCAGTTTCGGGGAGCGACTGCCACGATGATCGGCGGTGAGGCTTCCGCTTCGGTGCCCATCGGGTTCGGGTTCGGGGTGGAGGGGAGTGCCAGCTACGTGCGCGGCACCTTCACGGATTCGGGCGATCCCCTGCCGTTCATGCCTCCGCTGACGGGTCGGACCGGGCTACGATACCGGAACGGCCCGATCACGCTGGGCCTCGCCGCGCGAGCCGCCACCGCGCAGGAACGGCTGGGAGCATTCGAAGAACGGACGGATGGGTACGTCGTGTTCGATGCATTCGGGCAGTTCTACCTGTCAACCGGCAACCTGCTGCATACGTTCGATCTGACGATCGAGAACCTGACCAACGCGGAATACCACGATCATCTATCTCGCGTCAAAGTGATCATGCCCGAGCCCGGTTTGAATCTCCGGCTGCTGTACAAGGTCTACTTCTAAGGGTAGACCGGACCGATACCGTGGAGCTATCCGGGAGGGGGCTGCCTCCCGGATAGCTCCACAGCCGGTTTTCTTCATCGCTGGTTTCGGGATGCTTCGGCCTCACGTGCCAGTCGGATAGTAAGTTGCTGCCGTGCGGATGCCGCATACCGCCGGCATGCTTCCGGGTCGATGAGGCCTTCCTTGCCATCGGCAAGTCGTTCCCATAGTGAGGACGCGCCCGGATGGGCCGTAATCAGGATGTCGCACGGCATGGTTTCCAGCACACGCTGACCATGTTCGAAGTCGGCTACAGCGTTCGGGTACGTCTCACTGTCCGTGAACCGGAAGCCCTCTGCGGAGATGGGCGTCTGGCTATCGGCATAGACCACGTCCACGCAGCCATCGTTGTCGCAGGACTCCCATGACCAGGTCGTTCCACCCGGTGTGTGGCCTGCGGTCGCGTGTGAGACCACCTCGATGGGGCCGACCCGGAGCGTATCGCCCGGTGTGAACCGCTCTACTCCGGATACGGATGGGAAATCGAACAGTATACCATACTGCGGGTCGTCAGGACCGCTGCTGCCGCGCTCGAGGACAAGCGCGCTTGCCGGACTCGCCGCTACACGTGCTCCACTGGCCTGCTGGATCGCTGCGGTCCCGCCTGCATGGTCGAAGTGGGGATGCGTGTTGAGGATGAGCTCGATGTCGGAGGGATCGAAGCCGAGCGCGCGGATGTTCTCCAGAATGATCGGCGCTGAATTCGGAAGGCCGGTGTCGATCAGAATGTGCCCTTCCGGAGATGTGATCAGGATCGAGCTCAGGCCGTGGGTACCCACATAATACGTATCGCGATGAATCCGGAAGGGGGCCTCGGGCGCGTTCCATTCGGCACAACTGGCGCAGAGCGATGGAGGATAGCCTTGCGTCAGCGCATCGGCATGTTGTGCGCGGGCCGGATGCGCGCAAAGCGTAACGGCAATTCCGATCAGGGTGAGGAAACGGGTGGACATAGGGATCATCTTAGTGGACGATGCAGGGACGTTTGCGAATGGAGCTTTCCGAATGAAGCGTGTCTCCGCTCATTCCTGTGGAGAAAGAGCTACATCGCTAGCCTTGTTTAACGCACGATTCCTCGATCGGTAGCCGCCGCCCTGCACCTTTTCTGGGGATCCGGCGAACAGCCGCAGCGCTGTTTGCTTCGACATGCCTCGTGAGGCCGCAAATTGGCGCGGATTCTGCTATTTACAATGACGGGCGCGTTGTAAGCGGAAGTCCCCTGCCTGCGGTGAACGTCCTACCGTTCGGTAGCATGCACCGGCGGCAAATATTGCCTATCCTTTACTTGCTTTTAAAGGGTAGGCTATATTTTTTAAGGTATCCGTTTTTGCGAGGTTAAACCCTCCTTCTTCCCGCTGCGCAACTGGCGGGACCGCCTCGTCTGGCCTGTCGTGGCCGCACTGTAGTCACTTCGTTTACGTGAGTCGGAAGCACGAGATGCGTAGAGGATTGCTGTTCCTGTTCCTGTTTGGCCTGATTGCTCCGGCGGTCGGCCTTTCTGTTCATGCTCAGCCGCTCCGGTTAATCCTGCCCACAGACAACGACGCCCTTCTGTACGGGGATGGGCCGGCGTTCTTCCAGTATACCAACCGGTACTTCAACGGTGTGCGGTCGCGCCCGTGGGAGGGGGGGCAATACGGCTTCGTCCGAAATGCGAAGTTTGCCGGCAATGAAATCGTATATACCCGCTTCCATGAGGGGGTAGACATCAAGCCACTATACCGTGACCGACGGGGAGAACCGCTGGACGAGGTCCGGGCGATCGATGAGGGCAAGGTGGTCTATGCAAACCCCAACGCGCGTGCATCCAGCTACGGCAAGTACGTCGTCGTAGAGCACTGGTGGAGCGGGTCGCCGTTCTACAGCCTCTACGCACACCTGGGGAGCGTCCACGTGCGTGCAGGCCAGTATGTCCGCCAGGGCGACCAACTCGGCGTGGTTGGCTACACCGGCCGGGGAATCGACCGGACACGGGCGCACCTGCACTTCGAGATCAACATGCTCCTCAACCAGGATTACGACGACTGGAACAGGCGGTATAACCGCCGCGCCGGTAATCCGCATGGGAGATACAACGGGCTCAACCTGGCCGGGATCAATGTGGCCGAACTGTACCTGGCACTGCAAAACAATCCCGACCTGACCATCCGGCAGTTCCTGTCGCGCGAGGAGGCCTTCTTTACGGTCAGGATCCCGAACGATCACCTGCCGGATCTCCTGTACCGATACCCCTGGCTCGCCGATGAGCACTTCGATCCGCATGCCCGCTCCCTGGAGATCGGCTTCACGGCATCCGGCCTTCCCGTCCGTATCTCTTCCACGAATGCGTTCGCAAAAGAACCCATCGTCTTTGCCTCTTACTCCGGACCAGGAAGCTACGCTGACCTGACGAATCATCTGACCCAGACCCGCTGGGGAGATCCTATCCTCTCGGCGTCCGGCCAGCGTTATATCGGGCTGCTTATGATGCCCACAGCGGACACGCGGAGCGGGAGGGTGCCGAGAGCGGAACCTGAAGAAAGAAAGGAAGACAAGAAATTCTATCCGCTCGCCCGTCCCGTTGTGCTTCCCGTACACACGTCGGTGCGTCCTCCGAATTCATCTACCCGCTCAGATGTGGCGGAAGACGCACAGGCCGGTGAGTTGGATGAGGAAGCCGCAGACAGGATCAGGTCCATGAGCTGGTAATACCTGCGCTGAATTGAACGTGCTGAGGGGGCGCGCAACAGGCGCGCCCCCTCTTTTTGTAAACGGGGATCGGACGAGAATAACCGGTCGGTAACTAACTATTCCCGGGCCGGGGGGTATACACGGCACCGCACCACGAACCCTGGCCAGGTAAACATTATGTCCGGCAAACGCAAACGAGTAAGTGATCTGATCGATCCGGACCACGAACCGGTGGTCGGGACAGATCCCCATTCGCTGTCCCAACCCGGCAAGGAGAAGGTCATCATCGCGCCCGATCCCGAGAAGGTCAGGGAAGCGGAACGAAAGCGTAAGCGTGAAACCGGCAATTCGAAGCCGGAGTGAGGGGCCGGAACGTCGATTAGCCGGGGGAGACGTGCCGTTTAGATAACGGCGCTGGAGAATGAGAACGCGCTCGTCATTCCGTTTCCGGATACATACGTTGAAAAAGTCAGGCCAGGTGTTGGAATCCGGCCAGTTCGTGTGTATCATGGGTGTGTATTAATATACACACCCATGGGAGGCGAGCATGCTAAGGTCGGAAGGAACAGTGGAAGATAGATCCGGCTTCAGGAGATCTTCTGTGAGTCAGGAGTCGAACGCCAGCCTGTGGGATCGTATAGGCATCGGACTTTCAGGTATCTGCATGATTCACTGTCTGGTGCTTCCCATCGTGCTGGCCTCGCTCGCTGTGTGGCCCATCATGGAAGAGGTCCACGCATGGCTGCACCCGGTCTTTGCCGTGCTGCTCGTGCCGACGACCATCGCGGCGGCCTGGCATGGGTGGAGGAGTCACAGGGACAGGCCCGTAATCGTAATGCTGGCGGTCGGACTCTGCGTCGTGTTGACGGCAGGAGTGCTCGGTCATTCCGTTCCGGGCGCGTTCATCGAGACGGCACTGACGCTTACGGGTAGCACCATCCTGATGGTGGGGCACTGGCGCAACTGGCGGTTGATCCGCCGTCATCACGTCCACAACAACCATTCGATACACCGGACGTTTCAGTCTGAAGCCCTGCCGCAACTCGCCGGAGAAGAAGCATGCATCGACTGAACTTTACCCTCGACAGCTCCACCGTAGGATTGCTGGAGCGCCTCGCAAATACGTACTACGGCGGCAACAAATCACAGACCGTACGCGCCGCGCTGGAAAGCCTGGCGGCTCATATCGGACATGACGGGTGGGTGATAACGGGTTACACGCCCGTGGAATTGATCGGGGAGGCTTCCTGCCATACGTGCGGCGGTGAGCACAAGCAGGGGGAGGTCCTGTATCGTCCCGTGTTCGAACGCGGAAAGAGCCCCAACGCGCTCGCGCACATTCCCGCCGAAGTCTGGCTGGATTGCCCCAGCTGTGTGGAACAGCACCTCGCGAATTGACTCACCGTTATACCCCGGTACGGTCGCGTCGGGATAGGGCCGGTCAGGACGTGAGTTGCTTGATGATGCGGACGACGTACTCCACTTCATCCACGAGGCCGGCGGCTGTTGTGGTAGAGAAGGACGCGGCGAAGTCGTAGTCCACCCCTTGCCTGAGGTCGAAGGCGCGGCGTAGAGAGCGGCCTGCCTCTGCGGGCACCTTGCCCGTAGCGACAAACAGGGCCTGAAAGCGGCTGAGTGTGCCCGCGTGAGATCCGGGTTGTTCTCCTATGCTGAGGAGTGCCGCGGTTGCTGCATAGAACGCAGCGTAATACGTGCGGTTGATCGCGCTCTCCGCATCGCCGGTTGCGAGGATATGCCGGGCAGTTTCCAGCGTCTGCTCCGCTCTTGCAAGGAGGGCTGGAATGTGTGGATTCATACCTCCAGGCCCTCCCGATGAACGTTCATCATCAGCGGGTGCAGCCCATCCGCATACCTGTTTTCGGAAACCGGTATGAACGAAATAAAGCGGCCCGAACGTTCTGAAAGCCTGATTTCCTCGTCTAGCATTCGGTCTACCTCCTCCGCATAATCGATCTCTCCCCGGAGCACGACGAGCACATCCACGTCCGAATCTTCTCGTGCGTCCCCTCTGGCCTGTGATCCAAAGAGTACCACACGCGCCAATTTGTTTCCGTAGAGCCGTTCGAGGCTCTGCCGGATGTCGCCAAGTACCTGTTTGATCGTCGGATGCATCGTTCGCTAACCTCTGGGTGGAGAATACGCATCCGGGTGCTCGTATTCAACTCGCTTCTCCAGTCGGCCTGTGCCGGATGCAGGCCCGCACAGGCCGCGTCACGGCAGCCGGAAGAGGGTAATGATCCCCCGAACCGGGTCAGACATATCCCTTATACAGCGAGGCGATGCCGAACGTGAGGGGCTTCCAGGTCGTCTTCTTGAAGCCGGCTTCCTCCATCCGCCTGAGGAAGTCGGGTCCGGACGGGAACCGGGCAACGGAGTCGGGGAGGTACTGGTACGCCCCTTTGTCCTTCGATATAGCGCCTCCGATGTGGGGGAGAACGTACCGGGAATACAGGCTGTAGAGTTGCTTTACCGGAAAAACGCGCGGCTGGCTGAACTCCAGTACGACGACGGTGCCGCCGGGCCGCAAGACGCGGCGGATCTCGGTGAGGCCCTTCTGGAGATTCTCAAAGTTGCGGACGCCGAAGGCGACGAGGACCGCGTCGAACTGGGAATCGGAGAACGGGAGCTTCTCGGAATCGCCGCGGCGGAGCGTGATCCGGTCCGAGAGGCCACGCTGCTCGATCTTTTCTCGCCCGATCTTGAGCATCTCTTCTGAGATGTCCACGCCCACGATGCTCTTGGCCTGGAGGCGAGCGGCTTCGAGGGCGAGATCTGCCGTTCCCGTAGCCACGTCCAGAATGCGTTCCGGCTTATCTCCTTCCAGCAGCCGCACCGCCTTCTTGCGCCACGTCTGGTCGATGCCCATGCTAAGCACCCGGTTGAGGAGATCGTAACGCGGTGCGATGGCGTCGAACATGGCTTCGACCTTTTCCTTCTTGCCGTGTGCTTCTCCGACCGGAGGGTAGTGTTTCATGGGTTGTAGGTTGCTGGTGGACAGTGTTCGAATTAACGTCGTCGTACTTCGCCCCTGGTTCGTACCGCTCCGAATCCTCTGAGCGGATCACAGGCGAACGCGAAGAACCGAAAATAAACGATCGGCGACAACGTACTGTCGCGTAGCTTTTGTTGAATTGAGGCACCCGGTTCTCCCGGAGGGATAAACCTCCTCCGGGAGAACCGGGTATCGGATTGGGGTTCCACCTGCCATTCCGGGCCGGCAAAGAAGCTTCGGCTTTGCTAGGTGCAGAGAGGGGCGGCGGGAAGGGGCTGGCTTGTGCCGCACACTGCTAGCTGAGCAACTGCGTCAGTTTGAGCAGCTCGAAGTTGATGTTCTTCTTCCGGCTCCACACGTCACGCATGGGGGTGAGCTTGACCTCGTTGTTGACAATGCCCACCATGACGTTCGTGTGACCCTCCAGGAGCGCCTCGATGGCGGCGGCGCCGAGCCGGCTGGCAAGCACGCGGTCGCGAGCCGTCGGGGAGCCCCCACGCTGCGTGTGGCCGAGGATGCAAATGCGGAGGTCGATGCTGGCGAAGGCGGGGTCCTCCTTCAGTACCCGCCCGATATGTGTAGCGCCGCCGTGGTCGTCTCCCTCAGCCACGACCACGATGGAGGAGCGGGCCTGGGCCGTCATCAATGAGAGGATGCGGTCCTTGATTTCCTGCATACCCGTGAGGGTCTCGGGAATCAGCACCAGCTCGGCCCCGCCGCCAATGCCCGAGTTGAGCGCAATGAAGCCCGCGTCACGGCCCATGACTTCGACGAGGAACACGCGGTCGTGCGCATCCGCCGTGTCCCGAATACGGTCAATGTTTTCGATAGCCGTATTCAGGGCCGTGTCGTAGCCGATGGTCTCGTCCGTGCCGAACAGGTCGTTGTCGATGGTGCCGGGGCACCCGACGGTACGGAAGCCGTATTCGTCGTGGAAGAGAGCGGCGCCGCGGAACGTACCGTCGCCGCCGATAGCGACGAGGGCGTCGATTTCTGCCGCGCGGAGGTTCTCGGCGGCTTTGGCACGCCCCTCCGGTGTGCGGAACGCATCGGATCGGGCACTCTTGAGGATCGTGCCGCCCTTCTGGACGATGTTCGAGACGGAGCGGCCGTCCATCTCGACGAAATCGCTGTCGATCATGCCGGCGTACCCGCGCCGGATACCTATCACCTCGAGATCATGTGCAATGGCGGTTCGAACAGCGGCCCGAACACAGGCATTCATTCCTGGTGCATCGCCGCCACTCGTGTAGACGCCGATGCGCTTAATGTTATCCATCTATGCTAAAAAACTCCGAACAAATTTAGTCTCAAATAATACCTAATCTAAAGACTGACCGGGCGAACTACCACGATACCGATCAATTTGCTGTTGTTCTGGACGTAGTCTTGAAGATCCGGCGAAACCTTCACGCCACCGCTCGTGGAGGCATGCAGGAGCCCCTTCTTGCCGTTACCGGCATCGTAGACCAGTCCGGTATGCGAGACGTCGAGCCCGGGAATGCTGGTCGCCGTAGCGATGATATCACCGGCCTGTAGCTGGTCATAGACGGCGCGGATCCGGTCCTTCGGAATGTAGTGAAATTCGGCATTCCCGATCCGCTCTTCCATCTGCTGCACGCAGGCATATACCTCATTGTTCGTTGCGAAACGGGGGTACAGGTCGCGGTGCGTCGTCATGAAGTTGATCTTCTTGTTCAACCGCGTCCCACCCAACTCGGCAGTGATATCTTCGACGTTGCCGCGGATCTCGTTATCGAGGATCCATTCCGTCCAGTAATGCAGGCGGCTGCAGTACCCGTCCATCTCGGCGCCACGGTAGCGCGTGTCCGTTACATAACGCTGGAACGTCTCGTAGGAGTAGTCCTGCTCGGCTATACCGCGCGCCATGGCCAGTGCCGTCTCCACGAAGGTCACGCAGTCGAATCCGTCCAGCCTGCAGACGAGCACTTCTTCCGCAGGCTCATCGAGCAGGCCGGCCATGTAGGGCTTGCCCTTGAAACGCTCGCCGACGATCTGCATGATCTCGCCCAGCGGGCGCTCGTGAAGCCGCTGCGCGCGCGCGTACGCCATCACATCCGTAAACTCCCGGGGCGCATCTGTGATACCTGCGGACTGTGAAAGTGAGGCTGTGCGTACGGGCACAGGTACCTGTTCGGTACGCGACGTACAGGCGCTGAGCACGAGGGCCAGGACGCAGAGGACGAGAGAAAGTCGCATGTGATTATTGCGTTGGGTGGAAATTCGGACGACGGAAACACACGATACGGATTCTCAAGAATCACACACGAAAGTCGTGCCGGAATCTACCACGTTGCAGGGAGTTGGCGGGCATAAACGAGCCGGCGTTCGTATTCATTTCGAGGAATCTCCACTGCACCGAACCGCGCGAGGTGCGGGGTAATGAATTGCGTATCCAGCAGAACGAATCCGTTCTGCCGGAGCCGCTCCACCAGGTGTACCAGCGCCACCTTCGACGCGTCGCGTACGCGTGTAAACATCGATTCCCCAAAGAACGCACCGCCGAGCGCTACACCGTACAACCCGCCCGCCAAGTGGCCGTCCTTCCAGCACTCCACACTATGTGCGAAACCGAGATGATGTAACGCCGTGTACGCCGTAATGATCTCTTCTGAAATCCATGTCTTTTCACGGTTTGCACACCCCCGCATGACGGCCTCGAACGCCGTATCGTAACGGATCTCGAAGATACCTCGGCGCACCAGTTTGGCCAGGTTCTTCGAGACGTAGAAGGTATCGAGGGGTATAATGGCGCGTGGGTCCGGCGCGTACCAGTAAATGGCGTCGCCTTCATCGGGGTCTGCCATGGGAAAGTACCCGTTCAGGTATCCGTACAGGAGATATTCAGGCGTGAGCGACACACGAATTTGGACTAATGGGCCGGCGTTCTATCTTTGACTGAATGGCTTTTCATTGGACTGAATGGCTTTTCATTGCCCGGATGAATTGGAAAAGTACCATATGACGCTATCGAATAGGGGCACGGTTCCATCACGCACCTACCGGGCAGAGATCGGCGGGCAGGTGTACGAGATCAGGATCGAATCCGGACAGGTATACCTGGACGGCAGGCCGGTCACGGTAAGTTTCGAGCCGGTCGGCCCTGGGCATTACAGCCTGCTCCTGGAGGGGCAGAGCTTCGGCATCACCATCAGCCGGAATGCTGCCGGATCCATGCACGTGACTGTCGGAGGGCGGGAGATGGAGGTGACGGTCCGGGATGAGATGGATCTGCTCCTGGAGCGGTTCGGTGTTGGCGCAGCGGGAGGCGGGGCACACCGGGAGGTCCATGCACCGATGCCCGGCCTGGTCCTGAGCGTCCACGTTCAGGAGGGACAGACCGTGCGGGCCGGAGAGGGATTACTCGTGCTGGAGGCCATGAAGATGGAGAACGAACTGCGAGCCCCGGGCGAGGGCACCGTGCGGGCCGTGCACGTGAAGCCCGGTGATCCTGTGACGAAAGGACAGTTGCTCGTGGAGTTCGAGTGAGGACAGGCAAACCGGTCTGCAACCTCGCTGTGGAGTACCTTGTAGTAGTGTGGCGCCTATCACCAGCCAGATACCTCGATGCTCACCATATCACCGTTCCGTAGCGGAGGTGACGAGCTTCTCCGGGTTGCTGCTCCCGGCCTTCCCGGCGTATGTTCACGTTCTCTTGTGCTCAAACGTGGCGGTCACGGTAGCCATCGTGTGCAGGCTGGTTATCGGGACAAGGCAATTCCATGACTGGCGCTTCTCGATCATCTGTATCTCCCCATTAGTTAGTTCATCTTGAAAACACTCGTTACTGGCGCGACCGGCTTTCTAGGTTCCGAACTCGTCCGGCAGCTCGTTGAGCGGGGGGAGGACGTGCGTATCCTGCGGCGGGAGAAGTCCGGCCTGGATCTGCTTGCGGATGTGGTCGATCGTGTGGAGCACGCCATTGGTGATGTAACAGACAGCGATAGCCTCATGGCTGCGCTGGAGGGCGTGCGTCTCGTATACCACACGGCAGGGCTCGTGCGTTTCGAGGGCAAGAGCGGGGAGGAGCAGCTTCGCCAGGTCAACGTGCAGGGTACCGCTAACGTCGTCAATGCGGCACTCCGCACCGGGGTAGAGCGGCTCGTTCATACCTCCAGCATGGCGGCTTTTGGGCGACCCGAGGTGCCCTCCGGCATGATCGATGAGACGGCCGACTGGCAGGGTTCTTCCGTGAACAGTGTCTACGCCCGGTCGAAATATGAGGGTGAACTGGAAGTCCACCGGGGAATCGCCGAGGGGCTGGACGCGGTCATCGTCAACCCGGCGCTCATCTTCGGCGTCGGACGGCGCGGCGACAATACCATGCAGATCGTGGAGAAAGTGCGAGACCGGAAACTACCTGCAATCCCGCCGGGGGGAACGAACGTGGTGGACGTGATCGACGTGGCCGCGGGCCACATCCGGGCCATGGAAGCCGGAACGGTAGGCGAACGGTACTTCCTGGGCAATGAGAACCTGTCCTGGAGCGAGATCATCGGGACGCTGGCCGGGGCATTCGGTGTGGAGCCGCCGCGCTTCAAGGTGGGGCCGCGCATGGCCCTGGCTATTGCCCGGGTATCGGAAGCCGTCTCTGCAATCACCCGAATGCGCCCGCTCATCACTATGGAGACGGCGCGGACCGCTTCGAAGTTTTACCGGTACAGCAACCGGAAAGCAGTGGGAGAACTGGGATGCTCCTTCCGGCCTTTTAGAGAGACAGCGGAG
Source organism: Rhodothermales bacterium (assembly GCA_041690215.1). Taxonomy (GTDB): domain Bacteria; phylum Bacteroidota; class Rhodothermia; order Rhodothermales; family DASSAV01; genus DASSAV01. Next base: position 376,795 of record JAWLHQ010000003.1, on the reverse strand, counting down.
CGCCTTGCTAAGGAACTGTCAGCAGTCAGCTAGCTGTCAGCCAGAAGAGAAGCAGAGGGATAGAGGGTTGCAGGTAAGACGGACATCGCAGAGTAGGTTCAAAGTAGGAGGAGTGGAGGCTGAAAGCTGACCACCTATTCACCTGCTCCTGTTGCCGTTGCAGCCGTTATCACCGCCCAGGAATTTCGTGAGGCACACTTCATTGATGCGGCCCTTCGTGCGGTATTCGACCTGATCCATGAGACGGCGCATGATCTGGACGCCGAAGCCTCCGGCACGGCGCTGGCGGACGGATTCCATGAGGTCGGGGCTGCGGTACTCGGAGGGACGGAAGCGTTGTCCCTCGTCGCGGATTCGGATGATGCAGCGGTCGGGCTCGAAAATGACCGCCACGTCTATGCTTCGGCCTCCGTCGCCCTTGTAGGCATGTTTGATCACGTTCGTACACGCTTCATCGACGGCCAGTTTGAACTGCTCCACGGTGTCCGCCGAAAGCCGGGCCTCCTGGCAACACATCTCGACGAAACGCCGCACCTCCTCGAGGTGCCGCGTCGAGCTCGGGAAGGATTTCGTGTATACGGAACGCGTCACGAGAGGGCTCCTGATGGAAGGGCGTGGTAAGAGTAAGAATATGTCATGACTATAGAATCCTCTGACCGTTCGTCTCAAAACGTGAGAGCGCCTCTTCCTCCGTGTCCACGATGTCGAACAGCATGGGGAAACCCAGCAGATCGAATACGTTGTACACTTTGGGCTGGAGAGCCGCAATCTTGATATCCCCCCCTCGCTCACGCAACTCCTCTATGTAAGCCATGAACACGCCCAGTCCTGCGCTCGATATATACTGCAGGTTTGCCCCGTTCACTACGATCTGGTAGTGCTCGTCTGCCTGACACTTCTGTATGGCAGCCTCGAGCTCTGACGCCGTATGGGCATCGAGCTCTCCCTTCAAGTCCAGCACGTGGACCTGCCCCACGGGACGGAAACCTACGGAAAAATTGCTCATCTCTCGTTCGGGTATAAAAATGCTTATGCGTTGGCAGTTGACGGAGCGTTTCGTTGCAAGTTGCAAAGTTCAGGTGAGAATATTCGTTCGCGCGTGTTTTCGCACCCCGTTGTGCTCCGTGTATAGCGTTCCTGAAGCGGTGCCAATGCCGTGCCACTTCAGCACCACGAGGGTCATGTCGTCGTCGTAGCTCTTGTCCTCCATGAAACCAGTAAGGTCGGCGAGGAGAGCCTTGTGAAGGTCGGCTGCATCCTCATGCCGGTGCTCACGGAGCGCGTTCATGAGTCGATCGTAGCCATATTCATCCCCCGCCGGGTTTCGACTTTCTACGACACCGTCTGTGTACAGCACGAACACATCGCCGGGCTGCAGGCATACGTGCTCCTCCACAATCGTCCGGTGGAAATGGCGGCTTCGATCCAGCCCCAGGCCAAGTCCTCTCGTGCGCAGGAAGCGCGCCTCTCCGTCCAGGTTGATGAACGCCGCCGGGCAATGCCCGGCACGCGCGATGGAGAGCGTTTCGTTCTTCGAATCGAGCACGCCGTAAATCACGGAAATAAACACGTGTTTTTCCAGCGCTCGTATCAGGGCGTCATTGGCGTGGGTCAGGAACTCGGCCGGACCAGGAGCGAGACGGCTGACGGACTGGAAGATGCCCTGCATTTCAGCCATATAAAAGGCTGCCGACGTTCCTTTGCCGGATACGTCTGCGATGATGAAGGCCAGCCGGTCCTCGTCCAGTTGGGCGAAGTCGTAATAGTCGCCGCCCACTTCCTGAGCGGCTACGCTTGATGCGCAGATGGATAGTCCTTTGACTTCAGGAGGGCTGTCCGGAAGGAGCTTGCGCTGGACTTCGCGGGCAATGTCGATCTCGCGGGACAGCCGCTCCTTTTCCAGCTGTTCTTCGAAAAGGCGAGCGTGATCCAGGGCCAGGGCGGCCTGGGCGGCAAAGACGGTAGCCGCTTCTACATCGTCCTTCTCGAAGCCATAGGTGACGTCGCGCGTGAGGAAGAGCGCGCCGAGGACGTCGTCCCGGGTGATGAGCGGAAGCACGAGGAGGCTGCCGAGCCCGTCCCCGGGCTTGGCCGTGATCCGGTGGTCGGCAGGGGCCTGGTTGAGCAGGACCGGCTCACGCTTGCAATAGACGTCCTCGTACAGGGCCTGTGTATCGGCGAGTTGCTCGATGCGTTCCTGCGATATCCGGCACGTCGCTGCGATACGGGGGCGCAGCGAACCGCTCTGCGGGTCCGGCAGGGCCAGCCAGGAGGCGTGTGCCGAGCCCGTCTCGACCGGAGAGGCCGTAATCGTATGGGCGAGTCGTTCCAGGTCGAAAACCTGGCTGACGAGGGAGGTCAGCGAGTGCATGGCCGCCAGCTCGCCCGCCTTCTGCTGGAAGTCGCCCGTAGTGGGAAGGTGAAACAGCAGGGAGAGGAACGCCGTCGTGCTATACAGGATGCCAAAGATGATGGCAAGCTGCGTGAAGGCGTTGAGCGGATAGCTGTAGTACTCGAGGTAGGTATAGGCGCCCGGCAGCAACGACATGTCATTGACGCCTATTCCCGATCCGAGAAGGATCAGAAGAAGCAGCAAAAGACCGATGCAGGCAACCTTCTCCTTGAACGAAAGCAACACGATCCAGGATAGCCGGAACGAGTTGATGACCATCATGGAGACGGCCGGGATGAACGCGACGACCTGAAGTGGGCTCCATTCCGTTCCCGGCTCCTTGAGAAAGGCCGACACGCCGGCGATGGCCATGAACAGGAGCATCAGGTGCCAGTTACGCTGGCTCGTCTTCGAACGCCGGAAGAGCACGAGGTCGCGAAGCCGGAGCAGCAGGAGGAAGGCGAAGGAGGCCTCCAGGAGGCTGATGAGGCACATCTTGACCACCGTCGCCAGCGCCAGCGGAGTCTTCGTGTCGAGCGCGAAGCCGAACTGAGCGCCTCCCTGTGTAAAAGACGGCATGTCGGGCACGCCGCCGATACCGAGCACGAGGCGCCCCGCTCCCATCAGGATCAATCCGAAAAAGAGGGTGATCCAGAACGTCTTGGCCGGGGTCGACTGCCGTTCCTCGTGGTAGTAGGATAGAAGCCGCCACAGAAACGCATACCCGGCAATCGTGACCAGGTTGTAGGCGATCTCGTACGGAATCGCAGGGCGTACGCCGGTTTGCCAGGCGGAAAAGTGATAGAAGAATCCGGCAATGAACGCGACGGCACAGAGAACACCCAGCAGCACACGCCGTGCGCGCGTGCTCTTCGTTTCCGAGAGCACGCCTTCCGAAGGACGGAATAGGAGGCGAGCTATCATGAGGTAGATGGCTTCTCTGGTGCCTGCAGCGCGAGTGTTATCCTGCCAATAGCTCTATCATACTGAAAAGAACTCCCGTTTGTTACAAACAAGCAAGCGGCTCGTCTGAAAGACACGGCTCGGGGCAGACGCACGGGGGACGTGTTCGGCGGATATGCCGGATAGCCATCAGGAGAAGGGCGATGCGAGCGCTGGCAGTAATCCAGAAAGCCGCACGTGGTCCGGCAAGCATGACGGCGCGGCAGTCGTATCAGAATGCAACTGCTCCTGCCGGAAAAGCGCCTGGCTGGTAGCCCGTTTCAGAAATGGAACGGCGGTGCGGTCCTTACCACTCGTTTTCTTCCTTCTCGACACCGATCTCGACCGGCACGGGATAGTTGGCCGTGAAGCAGGCATTGCAGTAGCCATGCGGACCGGTGTTCGCCGTCTGGACGGCTTTCATCAGGCCTTCCGTCGAGAGATAGCCTACCGAATCCACCCCCAGCCATTTCGCCATGTCCTCCGTGCTGGCGAACTTGTTGGCGAAGAGTTCGTCGTAGCTGGGGAAATCCATGCCGTAGTAGCACGGGCTGATGACCGGCGGGGAGGCGATACGCAGGTGGACTTCTTTGGCGCCGGCTTCGCGGATCATGTCCACGAGGAAGCGGGCCGTCGTGCCGCGCACGATGGAGTCGTCCACCACTACCACGATCCGGTCCTTCAACACGCCCTTTACCGTGTTGAATTTCGAACGCACCTTGATCTCGCGTGAGTTCTGCCCGGGCGAGATGAACGTGCGGCCGACGTAGTGGTTACGGATGAGGCCGATCTCGTAGCGGCACTTGTGACCGATCTTGTTGCACTCCGTCACGTAGCCGAGGGCCGCCGTGTTGGAGGAGTCCGGCACCGAGATCACGATGGGCTGTTTCTCGTCGTCGTCCACCTGCGGGACGGGCGCGTCGTACGCGAGCTGCTTGCCGATCTTCCGCCGGACCTTGTCCACCATCTCGCCGAAGACGGAGGAGTCCGGCCGGGAGAAGTAGACGTATTCGAAGATGCACTGGCTGACGCCGTGATTCTGGGGGAGATGGTAGCGCTTGAACTCGCCCGTCTCGCACCCTTTCCGGTCGATAACCAGGATCTCGCCGGGTTCGATGTCGCGGATGTAGGTGGCGCCGATGAGGTCGAACGCACAGGTCTCGCTGGCTACACAGTAGGCCGTGCTGCCGTCCTTGTTCTGAAGGCTACCGAGGGCGAGCGGCCGAAATCCGTTCGGGTCGCGTACCGCGATGAGGCTGTCGTCCGTCAGCATGACCAGGCAGAACGCACCCTCGACCTGCGTGAGGGCGTCGATGATCTGGTCGATCTGCTTCTGACGGCGGCTCTGGGAAATCAGGTGAAGGATGAGTTCGCTGTCCGAAGTCGACTGGAACAGCGTGCCCCGGTTGCTGAACGACTGGCGCAGTTCACGGGCATTGGACAGGTTGCCGTTATGGGCCAGCGCGAGGTTACCGTCCCGGTAGTTCACCACGAAAGGCTGAATGTTGGCCCTGTTGTTGGATGAACCGCTCGTGGAGTACCGGTTGTGCCCGATACCGGCCGATCCGAGCAACTTCGAGTCGAACAGCGTGGTATCGGCGAAGACGTCCAGTACCAGCCCGGCATCTTTGTGGTACGGCATGACCGGCTTCTTTTTGACCTCGTCATACGTAGAGGTAGCGATGCCGGCCGCCTCCTGGCCTCGGTGTTGGAGCGCGTGGAGGCCGTAGTAGATGAGGCGTGCTGCATCCGGTGCATTGTATACGCCGAAGATGCCGCATTCCTCTTTGATTTCTTCCAATGCCATGCGGGTTACATCCAGAAGGTGAAACTATCCCGGCTGGTCTCTTGCAAGGCGGGTCCCGCCGGTGCAAGTTGTCTAAAATGAATCACAAACTGTGCCATTGCGGGCGCGCTCCGGCTTTAGACTCGGGGTACGGAATAAAGATTTCGTGCGGTTCCGCGATGGCGGTAACACTGTGGAAATATACGCGTCGTAACTTTCTCCGGATGGGTTGTACTGCCGTTTGTGGAAAACTCACGGTTCGCCGGAGCGCCCGTTAGTGTCGCACTTCCGCAGGGTGTTACACGGTGTTCGCTCATAACAGAATGAACCCCGCCGCGACGAGAATGCCCGCGGCATCAGCAACGAGGTCGCGCTTGCTGAAATACCGTGTCGGCCCCCGGTAACGGTCATTCAATTCTTTTGCTAGTCCTATGGCTCCGCTGATGCCCATCGAGACCGGCAGGGCGTCTCGCTCGCCCATCCCTGCCTTGTTTACCAGCGCATACTGGCTGCCTACCGTAAACAGAAAGCTGAACGTGGCATGCTGCACCTTGTCCCATCCGAACCACGAATCCCGAGGACGACGGTACAACCCATCGTCCGTCTCAGCGGTTTTAAAGATCGGATGATCTTTTGAATGGTTTGGGTGCAAACGTTCCTGCGGCGGGAATCCGGGCCGGAAATCGTAAGCTGGAATCCAGAAAGCGGCGCACTTCGGTGCAGCTGGTTCCGTGCGACACGGAACCGTACCGGCATGTGCGTCTACCCGGGATGGTGCGCGGTCACTGACCGGACCGGTGATGATGGGCTCGGTGGATGCATGCACTCCGGGTATTTCTGTCTGGAGTGGAGCGTGCGCTGCTGCAGCCCGTGTCGTTCCGAGCGGCCACAGAACAGCCGCGAAGAGCAGGAGGGGAGGGGCAAACCATCGTTTCAACGGCAGAACCGGTGTCTGGCTGCAGGCCGGGCGGTTTAGCGCCCGGCCAGAGCGCGGTTCGAGGGAACACCCGCCTCTACCGGGCCCAGTCGCACGAGCACGTGCCCGATCCGGTGTGCTTCGACGCTCTCGACCTGCATGTGCAGGCCCTCGTACGTAAGTTCTTCGCCCGGAGACGGGATGGAGCCTCTGACGTGGAAAATGAGCCCGCCGAGCGTTTCGAAGTCGAACGCCTCCGTATCCAGCTTCGTGCCGAGCACGTCGTTCAGGTCGTCCAGATCGATACGGGCGTCGAACCGGTACGTGTTGGCGTCGATCTGCTCATAGAGCGGGTTCTCCTGCTCGTCGTGTTCGTCGCGGATGTCGCCGACGATCTCTTCCAGCACATCCTCCATGGTGACGAGGCCCGACGTACCGCCGTACTCGTCTACGACGATGGCCAGGTGCATCTTGCTCGACTGGAAATCCTTGAGGAGGTCGTCCAACCGCTTGCTTTGCGGAACGAACATGGGCGAGCGTGCGATCTTCGTCCAGTCGATCTCCGGCTGAACCTCCGCGTGGTTTCTGGGGCCGAGATAGGCCAGGAGGTCCTTCGCGTAGATCACGCCGAGGATGTTGTCCAGGTGCTCCTCGTAAAGGGGCAGGCGGGAGTGCCCGCTGGTCCGGATCAGGTCCAGTGCTTCCTCCACGGTAGCCGTCACCGGCAACGCCACGACGTCCAGGCGGCTCGTCATGACCTCCCGTACGGTCGTCTCACCGAACTCGATGACGGAATGGATCAGGCTGCGTTCTTCTTCAACGGCTTCTCCGTTCGTTCCTTCAGCCTTCACCTGGGCCGGTTCGGACTCTGACGGCTGGTGCCTGGAGGATGCCAGTGATCTGAATTTGAATACGTTCATAGCAGGGTCGAGACGCCGCGAGATGGGATCCAGAACCTGATGAATGGTCAGGATGAGGCGCGCAATGCGTCTGTTGAGGGGAGGTGCCGTGCGTACGGCGATCAGTTTCGGCGCGATCTCGCTGACGACGATCAGCGCCAGCGTGAGGGCCACCATCTGGGTGAGCAGGGTCCACGTCGGATCCCATCCGGACGACTCCGCGAAGCCCGCCACCATGATGGCGATCAAAATGGCCGCACAGACGTGCGCGACCGTATTCAGGATGCGCAGCGTCATGAGGAGCGGGCGTGGGTGCTCCAGGAGGGCGAGAATCCGCGAGTAGGCCGGATCTCCGGCAGACGCCAGAGCATGCTTCGCAGACCTGTCGAGCGAGAAAAGGGCGACCTCCGACCCGGAAAATACCGCTGACGCAAGCAAGAGCAGCATCAGTATCACGATCTGAACCACCAGTATGGCCGGTTCAAGTACGATCTCCGGGGTGTGCTGAAAAAGAGCGACGAGGCTAGTATAACTAGCAGGGTCAGAGTCCAAGGCAGGTGAGGGTCAACTCCCTCGGCTGGTGATACATGCGGACTGGGCGGCTCTGCGCACGGGCGCTGGGCGCCCGGAAAGCCCATTTTTTATGTCATTTTGACATAAGAGGAACCCCAAACTGATGGTTCGGGACAGTGTTCCACAATGAAGATTATAGTACATGACTGCCCGTTCGGCAATACCGATATGTGAATTCGTCAGCCGTGGGCCGAATTTGGTGTGTTATCGTTACTAAAGCAAAGGACATGCCACACGATGGCGAAGTTGGCCCGGATCGGACCGTTCGTGCCGTGTGTCATGTCCGCTTTTTGCAGGTGGTACCGGAGAAACCGGGAGATTGTTCTCGTTTGAGAAGGGCCGGTTTCCGAACGTGGCAGGGTGTTCTTACATGTTACCCTGCATGACCCGAACCTGGATCGCTTTTCCGCTCCGCCACGCCATGGCGTGTGTGCTGGATGCTGTCGCGAGAGCCGGACCGCTGCCGGAAAGTGTGTCGGCCGCCGCGAGGTGCAGCGTGCCGCGTGCATCTGCCCGCGTGAGGCACACGCAATCCTCGCCGGGGTTCTCCCAGGCAATCCAGGTATAGCCCTGCTCGTCGGTCGCCAGGCTCGTCTGCGCTACCGCAACATCTTTCGCCAGTGCCTGAGCCGGCTCGAAGCTCGCGCCGCCGTCGCGGGATACGGTGTAGTAGAGTCCGGCCCGTTCTGGTGCGCCCGTATACCACGCCACATGGACGTTCCGATCCCGGTCTACCGTCAGGGATGGGCCGGAATGCGGGCAGCCGTCGATCATCCAGCCGTCCGCGTGTATGCGGACCGGCTTGCTAAAGGTCTGACCGCCGTCTTCCGACCGGGCCAGGGCCATGTCTCGCGTGACGCCGCCGAAGATGTGCCGCCACGCCACGTAAACCGTACGGTCCTCACTGATGGCGAGCGCCGTCCTGCAGCACTGGCACGTGCCTTCCGCCACGACCACGCTCGGGCCGAAGCTGCGCCCTCCATCCGTCGAGCGAGCTACCCGGACCTGGGTGCCCGGAAGATTGTCTTTCGGATCGGGCGTGTGCCTGCCGGGTCCCGCATGGCCGCTTGTCCCGGCATGATGGGCGCCATGGTCTGTCTGTGCCGAGGCGTGGACCATCGTCGCTGCGCCGGACCCTGCCGCCTGCGCCCGGTCCCGCTCGCGTGTATCGAGCCAGGAGACGTACACCGTACCGTCCGGCCCGACCGCCAGGTTGTGGAAGTGGTGCCCGGTCGGGAAGCCGGAATCCTCATTGACGGTAATGGCCGGCTCGAAGGTCTGCCCGCCGTCGGTGGAGCGGGCCAGGCGGATGTCGCTGGCCGGAAAGCGCCGCCCCGGCACATCGGTCTGGGTGAGCCAGGCCACGTACACCGTGCCATCCGGCGCAACGGCGACCTGGGCGGGCGCCTGCTGATGCCCCGCCGCATCGCCGGGGATGTCGTTCACGCGTACGGGGTGCGAAAAGGTCGAGCTCCCCGGTCGATCCAGCCGGGCAAGGTAGACGTTGGCGATGCTGTCGTCCTTCGCCACCCAGGCCACGTAGACGCGCTCACCCGATCGGTCCACCGCGGTAGTGGGCCGCGTGAGGCTTTCACTGGAAAGCGTATAGGTGTCCACGGTCTCGGACACCGTCGCGGGCCTGCACCCGGTAGCGAAAAGGAGCGCGATCACCACGGCAATCCCGGCGCGCAGGGCAACGTTCTGAATCTCGTTCATGGTCGTATGTCTCATTGTCCGAACCGGTAGCCGACGCCGAAGCTGATGCTTCGCGGAGCGCCCGGATTGTACTGTTGTCCGTACCGGCTCTTGCTGGCGATGCTGGCGTACAGCTCGTCTGTCACGTTGAGCACGTTCGCCCACAATTCTACCATGCGGAAGGTGTATCCCAACCGGATGTTGAACACGTCGTAGCCGCCATACCGCAGCGTATTCTGTGGGTCCATGTAGTACGGCCCCACGTGCTCCCACTCGAAACCGGCGCGGGCACCCTTGAGGAAGCGTGGACGGTACGTGACTTCCGCATTCGCCATCCACCCCGGCGCGGCGTCCATCAGGTTCCCGTCGAGCTGCTGCCCCTGGTCCTCGTACCGGATGAATTCGTGCCGGGCGTTGGTCCCGCTCAGGCGGATCGTGAGGTCGCGTACCGGCGCGGCGACGAGGGCATACTCGATGCCGGTGTGGCGCGTCCGCCCTGCATTCCGGTTCTCCGACGAACCATCGTCCAGCCGGACGGAGATGATCTCGTTCGTCCCATCCATCCGGTAGACGCTCGCCTCTGCGTTCAGCCGCCCGTTCCAGAGCGCCAGCCAGCCGCCCGCCTCATAACTGTCGAACGTAGAGGGTTGAAGGGTGGGCACCTTGACGCCCCGGTACAGCTCGCCGACTTCCGGCGGCAGGAAACCCCGGCTGTAATTGGCGTAGAGGCCGCGTCCGCCGCCGAGGTCGTACGTGAGGCCGGCGCGTGGGCTGAGCCGGTTGAAGCGGTTCCGCTCGTCAGGCGCACCGGAGAAGGCCGATGGGGGCAGGTGGTTGTCATAGCCGTAATCGATCCGGTCGTACCGCAGGGAGGCGACGAGCCTCAACCGGGCCACGGGCGAAAGCTCGAACTGAGCATAGGCCGCCGAATTGAGGAGGTCCACGTCGTAATCCGTCAGGAGGGAATCCTGTTGTTCGTAGTGCAGATAACGCCCGCTCTCCGGATCCCGGTCTATGTCGATGAAATGCGCCAGGTACGAGTTGGGGCTGCGGTCGATGCTCACTCCGGTGATGAGCCGGGCATTCAGCAGGTTCAGGTACGTACGGTGCTGGACGTTCAGACCCAGGCTCCAGAACCCGTCCTCGTTGACCTCACCCAGAGCCCGAGCCGGATCGTCTCTGAGATTCCTGATCCGGTAATGCGGCAGCTGGCCTACCGAGTTCTTGCGCCAGTATAGGGCGACGTTCGTGCTGTTGCGGGCGTTCCAGACGTGATCCAGCTGGCTCGTTAGCCGGGAGGCGTGGACTTCCCGGTACGTGAACGTCTGAAGGCTCGTGAACCCCTTGGTGTAGAAATTGAGGCTGTCCAGGTTGCCGTTGGTATCCGTCTTCAGGTGGTTCGTCGAGAAGGTCGTGGTCAGTCTCGTAGTCGGGGTGAAGGTGTAGTCGCCCCGGAGCGTGAGGGAGACCTTATCGAAGTCGCTGTGTTCGCTCCACCCATCTCGCTGCCGGGCCACGTAGCCGCCGCCGTACAGTCCGAACTTGCCCGTCGTCGTGGAGGCCTCGAAGTCGCCGCGCCGGTAGCCGTAGTTATCGGTGCGGAGACTGAGGGTGGCGGTCGGCGTTTGCGATGGGCGCGGCGTGATGAAGTTGATCGCGCCTCCGATGGCGTTGGAACCGTAGAGGGACGACGAAGGGCCGCGGACGACCTCCACGCGCTCCATTCCTACCATGTTGATTTCGATCAACGCGTTATGGTTGAAAATGCCCACGGGGCGGATCGGAATACCGTCCTCCAGGTAGGCGAACAGGGCCTTGTAAGAAAGCGGCTGCCGGATGCTCATAGCGTGCTGCTCGTTGCCGAGGTTCGTCACGTGAACGCCCGGCAGGGTGTTGAGCGCCTCAGAGAGCATGTTGGGCTTAGAAGTCTTGATCTGGCTGGCTGTGAGCGCCGCGATCGCGACGGGCGCGGCGGAACGTTGCTCTTCGGTCCGGCTCGCACTGACGATGACGGGCTGAAGGTCCATCATCCGGGGCGCGAGTGCTACCTGGATCTCGGCAGCGGCGTCCTCTAGGTACACGATCTTCGTCTCATAGCCTACGAACGAGAACACCAGCCGCCTGGCGGGACCGGCAGCATGCAGTTCAAAGTTGCCGTCGGGATCGGTGACGGTGCCGAGGGTGGTGCCCTCCGCGCGTACGGCCACGCCGATGAGGGCTTCGCCGGTCACGGCGTCCTCCACGTGCCCGCGAAGGACATGTTGCGCATAGGTCGTCAGGGGGATAAACAAGGCCGCTATCACCAGCACGGCCAGCATCACGATACGGTTCATGGCAGATCCTGGGTGGGGCCGGAGAAACCTCATGGCAGGCCTCCGGTCGTTCCGGTTCGGTCCCGCACACACGGCGCATCACCATTTCGGGCGCGGTGTTCGCTGGTATAGACGCAGCCGGACCGCAAAAGCCGCCATGCGTACGTCTGTACCGGAAGACCGCAGATCTGCTATCAGATGGGAGGTCGGAAGGGATACGGTGTGCAAGCAGGATCGCTCGCAGAAAGCATCAGGCTGCTCGGGGAGGAGGATCGATCTGCACGGCGACGCCGTCCTGCTCGGTGCCACTGTAATGGCTCAAAAGCGGGCTCCCGGACGCAGGGGTGGGCGGGAGGATTACGTCGCCGGATACCAGAAAATGAAACACCGGGGAGACAGTGGGGGAGGAGGTGGTCTGCTTACGCTGCTGCTCCGCTTCGTGCAGGTGCTTCTTCAGAAAGCATTTGCCATGGCATTTCATGTCCGGATTCGCACGGTTCTCGCAGAGATGCGTCGCAATGAACCCCTGCCGGAGATGAAACAGCGCCTGAACCACGAGCCCGCCCTGTGTGCTGAGCCCGATGCTCAGTACCATCAGCAGGAGTGCGTGATATCGGATCAGGCGACCCATAAGCGTCAAGTCAGGGCACCACGGAAACCGCCGTCACGGCGGACCTCGTTGCCCCTATACATACGACAATCAGACGTGCGCGTGTGTGAAAAAGGCAACAAAGCCCGCCCGGATATGACCCGAGAGCAACTACCCGCCACCAGCGCACCTCAGCTTCACCCACCCCGATCCCCGTCAACTCCCAACCCTCCCTGGCTAACCGCCAACCGCCTTCTGGTTTTGCTGACCGCTGACAACTCCAACACACATATGTAGGTTACCAGAATAACCTCGACACACCCCCACTCACAACCTACCTTCCAGAACGCCGACCCGGTCCCAGGCCACATGGTAGGGACACACCACCGGTGTGTCCTCCATACCCACATGGCACTATGCTATTGTAGAGACGCAGCATGCTGCGTCTCCACGCAACGACCCTGCAATCGTACACGACCCTGCAATCGCACAACGACGATGTCCCCAGACTGTGAATCCTCCTTTGAAGGAGGACAGCCTTGCGAACGCGTCCAGCGGAGCAAGGCAGGAGGATGTTCGCACATGATCAGCAATAGCAAACCGTCTGGACGAAAGAACCTGCAACATCATGCCCGCCCGCCCGGAATCCAGGTACCGGTGGCGCCACCGTGCCACCGGCGCTCCTGTTTCAACACCCGCCTGCACCAGACCACGTAGGGGCGTGTGGCCGCACGCCCCTACACAACCCCACTACGAGCACCAATGTCCCCGAACCTCCGAACACACCCGCCCCATCGTAGGGGCGCAGCGCGCTGCGCCCACTCCGCCCCACACCCCGTTCAATTTTGTAAGATTCGTTACACCCCCGTCACAATCCGACCACTGACAGCCGACCGCTATTCGCCACAAAGGACTCAGCCATGTTCACGTTCGACACGCAATCCGTACCACCCGGCCAGGTCGACAAAGGCGTCATAGAAATCATCCCGGACGAGAAATCTGCGACTGGTACAGTCCTTTGGACGTGCACGTGCATCGCCCCGGCACGCAGTATCGACGTGATGCCGGAACCGATCCAGGTCCGCTGATGCATCCCGCTGGTGCACCCTGACGTGCTCCATAAGCCCTCATACGCCTCAATTAGAGCGGTGAGATGTGCTCCTTGTAGTGCATACGGCCTGGCTTGATCCCTTCGGAGCGTTACGGTTCCATATCGAAAGAGGGCGGTCGCGGCATACGAACGCGACGCCGGGTGAAAACTGCCGGAACGAGCCGGTTTGAGAGGATGCCGTGTTACAAGAATTTGACGGCGTTACAAGAAATTGACGTATTATGGAGCCGACTCACCGGCAGAAATGATGAAGCTGATAGTTCCGATTGTCGTCTGTATAGTACTGCTCGCAGCATGCGATTCCTCGAGCATGGAAATCGACGAGGGACCTCGCTTGCTGGGGCCTATGAACTGGACCGTCTGGTCGTCCGACTCCTCGCTCGTACTACGGTGGAGCCCGATCGAGAACATACAGTACTACCGGGTCGAAATCGCCGAAGACCCTCTCCTCACGAAGGTAACGGACTCGATCCGGACCACGGAAACCCAGGTCACGATCCGGCCCAAGCCGTTGGGGCATCACTGGTGGCGGGTCGTCCCCGTCCAGTGGGGAAAAGATCTCCCGTCCAGTCCCATCGGGGCGTTCACGACCGAGGATCGCGCCTATTTCAATGTGGTCCTGACGTATACCTTTGAATTCGACCCCGACCGCTTCGCCGGGTTCGAAAGTGTGGGGATTACGGCGCCGGAGCACGGCCTCGCTGACCAGGTAATGGCAAGGGGGCTCGATGAGGAGCAGATGGAGTGGATCAGGCCGCGGCAGGTCAGATCGGAATGGATCGGAGGTGGCAGTGCGCCGACGATCTTCGGTGACCTGACGTTCCTGCTGCGCTCGTCGGACCGGAAGTGGGTGGAGATCGCATCCGTTGCCGCCAATGCACCGGACGGCACTACGCTCTCACTCACGACGGACAAGGTGTTGTACGCGGGAGAGGACTATACGGGCCTGCTCAGAATCTCACCGCGGGAGAATATGCCCTCGGGCATGCAGCGCGTCCGGGTAACCGTGCATGCCACCGCAATGGCGGTCTTGCGTCCCGCCCCGCCTCCACCGCCGTGATAGCTCGAATGGGGTATCGGGAGTGTTACCGGGTGTTTACCGTCTTGAAACGATACTCCGTCCGATTTCTTATTAGCTTCCTCGCGTTTTGCGCATCTCGGCACTTCATGCCGGGGTGTGCAACGCCGGGTGTTTCCCTATCTTCGGCATCCGGCTGAATCATCTCGATCATAGACAACCGACTATCACTTATGCCCAAGATCAAGTTCGGTACGGACGGCTGGCGGGCCGTTATAGCGAAGGATTACACATTTGAGAATCTGAGCCTGGTGGCCCATGCCACGGCGCAGTGGTTGAAGAAAAACTATGGAGATAGCCCGAAAGCCGTTGTCGGTCATGACACGCGCTTCCTCGGCCGTCAGTTTGCCGAGCACACGGCCCGTATTCTGGCCGCACAGAACATCAAGGTCATCTTCGCCGAAACCTTCGCCACCACGCCGGCCATCTCATGGGCCACGAAGGAGTTCGGCGCCGATGCTGGCATCGTGATCACGGCCAGCCATAACCCTCCGGAATACAACGGATTCAAGATCAAGGCGCACTTCGGCGGCCCGGCTTCTCCCGAGATGATCTCGGCGGTGGAAGACGAGACCGATCGGGTTACCGACTTGCCCCCCATCAAGGAATCCTTCGAGGAGTTCAGGCGGCAGGGAATCATCGACGTGCAGGACATCGAGGGGGATTACGAGACCATGTTGCGGGGCCGCCTCGATATCCCGGCCATCATCAGGTCGGGTGTCAAAGTGGCGCACGACGCGATGTACGGGGCGGGTCAGGGAGTCGTAGCCCGGCTTCTGGGAGCAGACAACGTGCTGTCGCTCCGGAGCGACCTCAACCCCGGCTTTCACGGGCAGGCCCCCGAACCTATCGAAAAGAACCTGCAAGGATTGGCAGAGGCCGTCGTCGAGGCAGGGTGCGATGTGGGGCTGGCAAACGACGGCGATGCCGACCGGATCGGCATGTTCGACGAGAAGGGCCAGTTTGTGGATTCACATCAGCTGCTTGCGCTGCTGGTGAAATACCTGCACGAGGAGCGCGGCCTGAGCGGCGATATCGTAAAGACCTTCTCCACGACCCACATGCTCGATAAGATGGGGCAGAAGTACGGCCTCAAGGTGGATACGACCGCCATCGGGTTCAAGTACATCGGGTCCAAGATTGTCGAGGGGGATGTGCTCGTCGGTGGGGAAGAATCGGGCGGGATGGCGGTGAAGGGCCATATCCCGGAACGCGACGGCATCTACATCGGCTTGCTCATCGTGGAGATGATAGTGAAGCGAGGCAAGAAGCTGTCCGAACTCGTGCAAGAACTGTTCGATGAGTTCGGCCCGCACTACAACCGCCGCGCTGACATACACACGACGGAGGAAAAGAAGCAGAACGTGTTGGATCGCCTGAAACAGGGCGGGCTGGACCAGATTGCCGGTAAGAAAGTGCAGGAGGTGCAGACGCTGGACGGGTACAAGCACCTCACCGAGAACGGCTGGCTGCTCGTTCGGCCCTCGGGAACGGAGCCCGTGCTTCGAATCTATGCGGAGGCGCCATCTGTGAAGGAGGCCGAGGCCCTCATTGAGGATGCGGTAAAGCAACTCGGCGTTTAAGCGGGAGCACACTGACCGGTCGGATCCGGCCGGGCCCGAGTGCGGCAAACCTGTGTGGAGTAAAAGGATGGGAGGCTAGAGGGCTACGGTCTTGTACCCTGCTCAACCTCCCATCCACCTTTCATGGGGCCCCTACCTCTATCCTGTTGCCGGCTTATCGGCTGTCTCGTGAGGTCAGTCTGGCGGTATTGAACCAGAACTGCCCGATAGCATCCATCGCCGCACACATCGCTTTATAGTTGAGCGGCTTGACGATGTACGCGTTGGTTCCACGGTCGTACGAGTCGAGAATATCGGGGGATGCGTTCGACGTGGTCAGGACGATGACCGGGATGCGCTTGAGTATAGCGTCCCGCTTGATCTGATGAAGGGCCTCCCGGCCATTCATCCGGGGCATATTCAGATCGAGCAGGATGACGTCTGGCAGGGGGGCCGTATCGTCGTCGGAATACGGACCCTCTCGCCTGAGGTATTGCATGAGTTGCTCACCATCGTGGACCACCTCGATCCGAATGGTAGTCTGGCAGTCGTTCAGGGCCTTGCGGGCGAACATCTGGTCGTCGGGATCATCCTCGGCCAGCAAGATGACCCGTTGTTCATGACTGCTCATGGCTGGTGTTGTTATAGGGGAGCAGGG
Organism: Rhodothermales bacterium; assembly: GCA_041690215.1. GTDB lineage: Bacteria > Bacteroidota > Rhodothermia > Rhodothermales > DASSAV01 > DASSAV01. The sequence continues at coordinate 360,282 of JAWLHQ010000003.1, read as the reverse complement.
GGAAGGCCGGGCACCATTCCATAAGCGCTTTCACCACGTTCACAGATTGAGGCTGCGCCTCGTAGCCGGGTCCGGATCTTCAACGACAGTACGCTCCACCACGGGTGACGCCACGACAGGCCGCTCCCTGAGTTGCTTCTCCAAGGCGCGGACGCGGCGGCGACTTCGCCAGCCACTGGGAAACGTGAGCAACATGCCGATCAGTGCGCCCATTCCGAAAGAAGCGATCAACAGGGCTGCCGTGAGAACGCGGAAGCTGTACCCGAAAAACGTGATGTCGGTGAACCCGGGGTTCTCGAACGCGAAAATCACTGCCAGGATGGCAAGGACGACGCCGAAAATGAGAGCTATGCGCATAGGAGTGCCCGGAATAAGGTTGCTGTAGGCTGGCCGCATGGCGCGGCACGCCGACGCTCCCGTCCCCTCGTACGCCTCGAAACCCTCCGATCGGTGCCTGCCTGTGCACGGCCAGGAATCACCGCACCAACTCCATGAATCCTTCGTCCGTGCCGTCTCTTTTATTAAATCACCGAATGGTTGCACCCTGGAATTGCCGTCCCAGGTCGGCACAGAGTTGTTCCAGGTAGTGCCGGTCGGTTTCGTCGAACGCCGCCGGGTAATTGGAATCCACGTCGAGAACGGCGAGGAGATCACCTTTCGGTGTTATGACTGGCACGACGATCTCGGATCGGGTGGAACTGGAGCAGGCGATATGGCCGGGGAACTGGTTGACGTCCGGCACGAGCTGGGTCTGGCGGGTACGTGCGGCTGCGCCGCAGACTCCCTTGTCAAATGGAATGCGCAGGCAGCCGTGGCCGCCCTGATAAGGGCCAACGATGAGCAGGCTCGCAGAAACGGCGCGGTAGAAGCCGGTCCAGTGGTAGTGATCGAAGGCTCCGTGCAGTTCGCAGGCAACCGTGGCCATGGCAGAGATCCAGTCGTCTTCGCCTTCCAGCAGGGCATGAATGCGGGCAAGGATAGCCTCGTAGCGTTCGGCGCGGCCCTCGGGTAAATCATCTATGGCCGAGGCGTGATCACTGGAAGAAGAATGCTGGTTCATGCGGCTATCGGCTGTACAGGATAAGCTTACGAGTGTACCGGAAAGATAATTACTCCCGAAAGCCGACCACCGAAAGCTGACCATTGGCACCTAGTCCACATCCAGGGTCACAAGGATGGGGAAGTGGTCCGTATAGGTCATGGGATCATGGGCGTGCACGTAATCCACGTCCACTACACGGCTGTGGAGTTCGGGAGAGAGGAGAATGTGGTCGATGGCAGAAAGTTCGCCCTCTTCGACGATGCCGTTATCGTTGCGGTCCCAGAAGTGCGTAAAGCGTTCTTCTTGAGGAACACTGGCCATCACGTTCCGGAGGTCGTCGGATGCGCCGACGCCGGCTCGCTTGATGATTGCGAGCACATTGGTAATGGGGCGATTGCCCGCGGCATCAGGCGTATCCTCATCGTGGTCATTGAAGTCGCCCAGGACGGCAACGGCCCGACCGGCTGCGATCTCTGACGCGACGACGCGGCGAATCACTTCCGCCTGGGCTTCCCGGCGCGGCTTACGCTCCTTGTTGTCAGGCTGTGCAAGGAAGTGGAGGCCGATGAGGGTCACCGGAATGTTTCCCAGGTTGAGGCGCGCGATGAGGTTCTTGCTGACGCCGTACGTGTCGTCGGTACCCTTGACCGGAACACGCTCGTCTGTCCGACTCACGTCATCTACAGGCACACGAGCAAGTAGGCCGATGTCCTGACCGGTAAACGTGTCGGTGCCCTGAACGAAATAGGGCGTATAGCCTGCTCCGGCCAGGGGGCCTTGAAGGAGCAGGTGGAGGACGTCCTCATTTTCTACTTCCTGGAGCATGACGACGTCCGCATCGAGCATGCGTATGACAGCTCCTACTCGCTGGAGGTGCGCTTGCGCCAACTCCGGATCGTCTTTATGGGGAAACGTAGCCTGCCCTTCGTCGCCGACTCCGTCGAAGAGGAATGCGGCGTTCAGGGTTGCGATCCGTAGGCCGCTGGAACTGGGTGTGGGTGGCGGCTCCGGCGTGAAGATCCCGTTTGAACCGGGCTGTGGTAGCCGGACCGGCATGTCCGATCCGGCGCATCTCCATCCGCCGCAGCCGATTATGAGAAGCAGGACGAGAGCGTACAGACGCATGGGGGTAGAGGCGCCTTTCGAGGTGGGGAACTGACGATATAAAAACGTAGAGACGTGGGCCGCACGTCTCTACGTCAAGGAATGGCTACCATCGGGAAGAATCGCAACAGTGCTACGCCTCAACCCGGTACATATGCTGGATCAAAAGCCGCATCCGAATGAAAACTAGCGGACGCCCTGGTAGAACCGGAACCGGCGAGGGTCGATCCGGTGCTCACGTTCAGGAAGGACTGGGAGGAAATCTCCCGCCCAGTTGGGCTCCGGTATACCTGCGAGCATGGACTGCTCGCTGTAGAAATGCCGTGTCTTGTGGGGGAAGGGCCGGAACTTGGGGTCGGCATACCGGACCTCATACGCGATGCGTAGCGCCGTCTGCCAGCCGGGATAGCGGGCGTGTGGCCCGAGGCTGGAATAAAAGTCACGCGTACGGGTGCCCGGATTGAACGCGCTGAACTGGTACGGATCCAGAATGGCGTCCCGGTACGACGTCTTGCCGCGGTAGGCCGTCTCTACACGGTTGCGGACGACCCAGGCGATGAGTTCCTGTTCTTTTGGGCGTTTGCTTTCGGAAAAGATGCAACGAGCAAGCCACAGCGTCTCGTTGTCGATGAGTTCGGGGCTTAAGGGCTTGAGCCCCTCGAAGTTGATCTGGTTGTCGGCGTAAAGCGTGCTCGTGAAACCCGCCGGTCTGGCCGGGGCCGTTTCGGAAACTGCAGCGGTCGGCGCTTCATACGCCGTCGCTGTTTCACTGGGAAGCAGGGCGCTGGCAAGCGTCCTGCCAAGCAGTTCGGCATGCTGAAGAGCCAGCGCACCGCTCAATATCACTATGGAAGCGTATGTTAACAGTCGTACGCCGTTCACCTTCTTCATAGAGTCCATAGGCATTGCTCCTGTGTGCTATGGAAGAAGCTTTCGTCCGGCTTCAACATGTCTGTCAAAGCAGCCTGTGCTGCGCACGTCGCATGTGCGGCACAGGTATGTGAAACGCTGGGCATTCGCACCGGGATTGCTGTCCCGATAGACGCTGCCAGCGTCTCCTCCCCACCTTGTTCCATCCGCTCTGCGACCCCATATAAGGTGTAAACCCGATACGGCTCACAGGTAACAAATATCCGCCTAAATCCGAGACGTGACCTGTGAATATCTCGTTATGCGCGCCAAATGCCTCGGAATCGGCGATTATTGCCGTTAAATCTACTGCCTGGGCGGCTCCAAAAAACCGGCAAAAGACCCATCCGCAGTGCGCCGATGCTCGCGTGTAACGGCAGTCCGATCCACCAAAAGCGACAGGTTCATCCTTGCCTGCCCGATTGGTTCGAGGCCGTGCCGAATGTTTGCCAGATACCCCGGAACGGCAGCTCACTGATCGTGATCCGCATACCCGTCCCCGTGTCAGGTATGTGAAGAAAAGTGCCTGTTTCACGTCCTTGCAGTTACTTCATATTCCATCATCCGGATTACACGCAAATTGCGCCCCTGCATTCCGGCCATTGCAGGAACCAGGTGTTTTACACGATAGCCTTCCAGACGGGTTTTGATGAAAAAAGAGATCACACGAATCGTTGCAGACGAGAATATTCCGTTCGTTTACGAAACGTTCGGTCACGCGGGCGAAGTGCATACGCTCAACGGACGGGCCATCAATCCGGAAGTAGTGCGGGACGCAGATGTGCTGCTCGTACGGAGTGTCACACGGGTAGACAGGGCCTTGCTGGAGAACAGCTCCGTCCGGTTCGTGGGATCTACGACGATTGGGACGGACCACATCGACCGGGACTATCTTCGGGAACGCGGGATCGTATTCGCGCACGCACCCGGTTCAAACGCTACGTCTGTCGTTGAATACGTGCTGGCTTCCCTGCTCTGGACGGCGGTGCGAAAAAAGGTGTCGCTACGGGGGAAGACGGTCGGGATCGTAGGGGTGGGAAATATCGGAAGTCGTCTGGCCGGGCGCCTGCCGGCGCTTGGCATGCGCGTGCTCAAGAACGACCCACCCCTGCAGGCTGCAGCGGAAGAGGCCGGGAAAGCACATGACTTTGTGTCCCTGGAGCAGGTTCTGGCTGAATCCGATATCGTCACGCTGCATGTCCCGCTGGAGCGGAAAGGACCGTACGCGACCTACCATCTCATCGATGGTGCAGCGCTTGCGCACATGAAGCCTGGCGCGTGGCTCGTCAACACGTGCCGGGGAGCCGTCGTGGACAATCCGGTGGCACGACGCGCCATCGAGGCGGGAGCGCTTGGCGCGGCGCTGTTCGACGTGTGGGAAGGAGAACCGGAAATCGATCCCGAGTTGGTCCGCCTGACCGATGTGGCAACGCCGCACATCGCGGGCTATTCGTTCGACGGCAAAGTGCTCGGCACGACGATGGTGTATGATGCCTTCGTGGAGCACTTCGGGCTACCGCACGTCTGGGATTCGGAGGTGGTGCTGAGCGGGGCAGGGGAGGATCATCTCGACTTGAACCCGCCTGCTTTTGATGAGGGGGAAACGTCGTGGCTGTTTGCGCTCGTGCAGCAGATGTACGACGTCGTTGCAGACGATGCCCGCATGCGGAAGCTGCCCGATCTCCCCCCTGATGAGCAAGGCGCTTACTTCACAGCACTACGCAAGAACTACCCACGGAGGCGTACATTCAGCCGTTTCAATCTGCCTGTCCGGGTGGTTCCAGCCGCATACCGCGAGGCGGTTCGGAATGGATTGCTGGTTAACCTTGTCTGAGGAAGGGCGGTGTCCGGCATGATGCGGGTACGCATCGTCGGTCGGTCTGTCTGGGATAGAGAGAATTCGGCCCGGCTATCTCGAATAGCCGTATGAGCGGAGAAAGGAATCCCTGTCACGCCAGTTTTCCCGTACTTTGACGTGCAGCTGGAGGTAGACCGGGTGATCGACGAACGCCTCGATGTCTTTGCGGGCTTCGGCGCCGATCTTTTTTAGCGCTGCACCTCCTTTTCCAATCAGGATTCCCTTCTGGGTATCACGTTCTACGACGATTTCGCAGTCGATGAAGTCTTTCCCGCCGGGGCGTTCCTCATACGTGACGACGTTTACCTGAACCGAATAAGGAATCTCCTCTCGGAACTGCTCGAAGATCTTCTCGCGAATGATCTCGGATACGAAGAACCGTTCAGGGTGCTCGCTGATCATGTCACGCGGGTAGAAGGGAGGCCCGTGTGGGAGGCGCTTGATGATCTCGTCGAGCAGAACGTCCAGGTTATAACCGGTAGCAGCCGAGATCGGGACGACGGCTTCGAAGGCACGTAGCTCGGTGTAGGCGTGGACGAGGGGGATAGCCTTTTCCTGTGGGATCAGGTCCATCTTATTGAGCACGAGGAGCGCGGGGCGGTCTCCGATGTGCCCCAGGCTGAATGTGTCCGGCTCATCCTTGCTGGCGTCAGCCATGAAGAGCAGGAGGTCGGCATCGGCCACGGCCTCATTCACGGCGCGCATCATGGCTTCCTGGAGGCCGTAACGCGGCTTGATGATGCCGGGTGTATCCAGGAAGATGATCTGGTAATCGTCGCCCGAAAGGATACCCAGGATGCGGTGTCGCGTCGTCTGTGGCTTCGCCGTGACGATGGACAACTTGCGGCCGAGTAGCGCATTGAGCAGCGTGCTCTTGCCGACATTAGGCTTCCCGATGAGCGCAACGTAGCCGCTACGGAAGTGCTCGGGGATCGCTTCAATCTGATAGTCCTGGGTGTCCATAGCGTTTCGAGGCTGCCGACCATCGGCCGCAAGCAGAGAGAATGGATGAAAGAGGAATGAGGAACAGAGATAGCCGGGAGTCGATAGCCTCAATACCCCTTCACCAGTAGTCGCATTTCCCGGACGGCTTGTTCCATGCCGACGAGGACGGCGCGGGCGATCACGGCAAATCCGATGGAGACTTCCTGGACGTGGTGGACGGTTTCCTTGAAAATCTGATAGTTCTGGTAATCCAGTCCGTGTCCGGCGTGGACACGCAGTCCGAGGTCGCTGGCGCGTTCGGCGGCAAGGGCGAGGAGGTCGGCCTGACGCCGGCGTTCGGTATCGGTACGCGCGTTGGCGAAATCCCCCGTATGGAGTTCGATGCAGTTCGCGCCCACCTGGGTTGTAGCCTCGATCTGTTCGAGATCCGGATCGACAAAGAGAGAAACCTCCTCGATGCCGGCCTCGAAGAGCTTTTCTGTGACGGCGCGGAGCCGATCGGCATGGCGTACGACATCCAGGCCGCCTTCCGTGGTAATCTCTTCCCGGCGTTCCGGCACGAGCGTCGCAAGCTGGGGCTGGATCTCGCAGCAGATGTCCACGACCTCGTCTGCCGTCGAGAGTTCGAAATCGAGCTTGGTCTTGACAACCTCTTTGAGGAGCCGGACATCGTGGTCGGTTATGTGGCGCCGGTCCTCGCGGAGGTGGAAGACGATCCCGTCTGCGCCTGCCATCTCGCAGATGACGGCGGCGTGGACAGGATCGGGGAACGTCTCACGGCGTGCATTACGGAGCGTTGCGACGTGATCGATATTGATGAGAAGGTTCGTCACGTTAAATAGGAGATGGTGCTTGAGATCATCGGGCCGCAGCGATTCGGTATCCTCCGGTGCCGAGCATGTCAGGTCAACATACCCGGCACATGCTCGGGCAGATTCGGAGTGGCGCTACGGCCCAAGAAAGATTACACGGGAGTATGCGATCCCTGATAAGATATGACGTGATGCGTGGAATCCGGCTGACGGGGGTAGGCGGGTGTGGCTGGGTGAAAACGAAATGGTTGCATTTTCGCCGACGGCCCTGTTATTTTGATCTCGCAGGGCATCGTTTCGACGATGGCGTGGGGCGGATCTCCCGTGTTGTAAGATCTAGTGGAGTTCTGTAGAGCATGATTATGTTCAGCCGGGGTTTCAGAGTGGGTGTTCAGGCCATTCTGGCTTTTGCCATTCTGGGGCTGTCCTACTGGCTGTACCGCTCTATAACCGAGCCGTATGAGGCAGAAGAAGAGCGGCAGATGCTTACCCTGGAGACGCGCCGCCACATGGATGGTATTCGTAAGGCCATGGCCCGCTACCAGGCGATTCACGGTCGCTATCCTTCGTCGCTGGACTCCCTGAGTACGTTCGTCGAGCAGGATGCCATCTTGCAGGCTAATATCGATGTACTTTTCGGGCCGGGGTTCAATTCCGATTCGTTGCCCTATTCTCCTCGTTCCGGTAGACCCTTCGAGTTGATCGTCACCGATACGGCAGGCCTGGAAACGTACTTTCTCAAAGACCCCGATTCCAACGATCATATCGGCACCCTAACGGCGAACCTGTCCCGTATCAATGCCGCAAGCTGGGAGTGAAGCGTTCCCTCCTGTCGGCTACTGACCCATCTCGGAGCTTAATCGCCTTTCACATTCATTATGCAAGCACAAGCGCGCGCGGGCATCGACCTCTACCAGAACGTTCTTCGGTATGCAGAGGTGGAACAGTACGGGAATCGGTACCGGCTGCTGCGCCTGGGGAGTTGCGACTTTGATTTTGACCTGACGCAGGAACTACTGAGTCACACGTCCTCTGGTAATCTGGAGACGGTAGCTGAAGCGCTCAAGGATGTGTTTGCGGGCTCCGTTTCGGAGCAGATCAGCGTGGCCATTCACCCACCGGGCGGATATTCGTTCTTTACACCGCTGGCGAACTCGCTTACGAGCGTGCAGCGGGAGGCGCGGATCGCGGAGGAGGTGAAGTTGTTGACGTACCCCGCTGTGGAATCCACGTCGCTTCATGTCACGGCGGATCCCGTGTATGAGGAGACAATGGAGGATGGACGTGGCGTATCATGGTTTCACGTCTGGGCGATGCATGACTTTGTCCACGAGCGGTTTCAGCAGATTTTCGGTGCACTCCCGTATCGAACGCATCAGTTGAAGCTGAGCATGCAGGCGGCAGCAGCGGTCGTCACCGGATTGGAAGAGCGCGGCAAGAACAGGGCGGCGCGAACGGGAGAGGTGGCGTATACGCTCGCGCTTGGCTGGTATGGGTCCCATGTGGAGTATACGCTATGCCGGAATGGACGCTGGTACTTCAGCCACTATGCAACGGTGCAGAGCCTGGCTGACAGCGCCTACTTTGCTGTGACCTTGCTTCGCCGTCTGGGACTCCGGCCGAGCGATATCGTACAGGTGTACGTATACGGGCGGGGAATCGAGGAAAATGATTTCGCGATCTTTGCAGCCATTTTTGACACACAGCCCGAACGGCTCAATCCGATCCCCGTCGTGGACCTCGATCCCGGCAGTCTTTCAACGGACTTCGACGCGGAGGCCTACGTGCCGTGCATCGGAGTTGCGCTTTGAGCCGGGTGTACAGTGGTGCGCTGCGAAGCCCTGTGTAAGCGTAACTAAGACGGATCGGAACGCCCATCTCGTATATTGCCACTCCAGATGACCGGGGTGTGAATGCATGTTGCCTCGGCCCGTACATTGCTCCTGGTAACTTCACATGCGCATCATTGCCGGGCGGTTTCGTCGAAGAGGATTGCACGCCCCCAAGGGGCACCTGACGCGTCCAACCACGGACCGTGCACGCGAATCCTTATTTAATATTGTCGAAAGCCGGTTAGAACTGGATGGGGCTGAGGTGCTCGATCTGTTCGCCGGTACAGGTGCGCTCGGATTGGAAGCAATCAGCCGCGGTGCAGAGACAGCTTTTTTCGTCGAACAAGACCCGGCAGTGCTGAAGTTCGCACGGATGAATGCCGAGGAGTTGGGCGTAGCTCGCCAGTGCCAGTTTTTTCGATCGGATGCAGTATCCTACCTGGAGAGATACAGCGGTCCGCCTTTTGATCTCATACTGGCAGATCCCCCATACGAACTTGCGGATTTACCGCGTCTCCCCGAGCTAGCGATCCTGCACCTGAAACCCGACGGGTTATTTATTCTGGAGCACGATGTGCGGCATTCGTTCGATGAACATCCGCATCTGGATACGAGCCGTTCCTACGGGCGGACGATCGTAAGCGTGTTTGCGGCGCAGCCGGTAGAGTGAGCCCCATATCTATGTGGCATATGTATCCAGTGTAATCACAGCCTTGTTGCGAGGTAGAACGTTCCAGAGGTTTCGAACTTCCGAAACGTTCGGACGCTGCAACATGTAGCCTCAGCCTAGTATCTATGTCCCTGGCTCTGTATCCCGGCACGTTTGACCCGATTACCTACGGGCACCTCGATATTCTGGAGCGTGCGCTGCGTGTGTTCGATCGGGTGGAAGTGACCGTGGCCGTGAACAAGAATAAACAGACGTTGCTTTCCATTGAGGAGCGTACGGAGCTGGTGCGAGAGAGCACGCGGCACCTGAAAGGTGTGAGTGTGGCATCATTCGAAGGGTTGTTGGTAGACCACGCGCGTGCCGTGGGCGCCATCGCGCTTGTGCGGGGGCTGCGTCAGGTGACGGACTTCGATTACGAGTTTCGAATGGCATTTGCGAACCGTCGCCTGGCACCGGAGATTGAGAGTGTCTTTTTCATGACTTCCGAGGAGCATGCCTATGTGGCCGCCTCCATCGTGCGGGAGATCCACCGGTGGGGTGGGGACATTTCGTCATTTGTGCCCCCGCCTGTCGTGCGGATGCTGGAAGAAAAGTCGAGGCGGAACGGCTGAGTGAGGCCGATGCAGTCTTAACTTATAGACGCTCACCAACGGTAGGCATCGTGGGGCGGTTAATTTCCCGACGGTGCCACCCGCTGCAGGATGAAACCTGCTATACGGGGTCGTTTGTTAGAGCCAGTCAGCATTTTCTCCTGTCCGGAAGTGGACCGGGGTGGGGTCGAACATCGGCGTGCTTTCGAAAGACCCTCTTCGAGACCGGGCAACTCACTTTCTAACGTTCCTATTCAGGTATGGCAACGATATCTGCTCCTGCTCTGTCGTTCAACCCCAATGTGGAGGCCATGCAGCCTTCGGCTACACTCGCGATGACGGCCAAGGCAAAGCAACTCAAACGCGAGGGGAAGCCGATCATCGGTCTCAGTGCGGGCGAGCCTGATTTCCTTACGCCTGCACCCATCGCGCAGGCCGGTATTGAAGCGATCAAGCAAGGTTTTCACCATTACACGGAAAACATGGGTCTGCTGGAACTGCGCCAGCGGATCTGCGAGAAGCTCAAGCGGGATAACGGGCTGGACTATACGCCGGACCAGATCATCGTTTCGAACGGCGCGAAACAGTCGGTCGAGATGGCGATCCAGGTGCTCTGTCGTCCGGGTGACGAGGTGCTGATTCCAGCGCCGTACTGGGTAAGCTATCCGGAGATGGTTCGCCTGGCCGGGGCCGAACCGGTGACGATCCATACCTCCGTCGAGACGAACTACAGGATGACACCAGAGCAGCTTGAAGCGGCGATTACGCCGCAGACGCGGCTTCTCATCATCAATTCGCCCTCCAATCCGACGGGATCGGTGTATACCCGGCAGGAAATGGAGGCGCTGGCTGCCGTGTTGCGTCGGCATGAGCAGGTGTTCGTGTTGTCGGATGAGATCTACGAGTATATCCTTTTCGACGCGGAGCACGTTTCCTTCGCATCGCTCGAAGGAATGAAGGAGCGTACGATCACGGTCAACGGCTTCTCAAAGGGGTACGCGATGACCGGATGGCGGCTGGGTTACCTCGCTGCCGAGAAGGAGATCGTAAAGGCGGTGGACAAAGTGCAGAGCCAGGTGACCTCTGCGCCCTCAACCATTACCCAGAAAGCAGGCATTGCGGCTCTGGAGATGGATAAGGCGCCCATCGATGAGATGGTCCGCTCTTTCCGCGAACGGCGCGACTTTATGCTGGATCAGTTGCGTCGCATCGAGGGCGTACGCTGCCCCACTCCTGAAGGTGCCTTTTACCTGTTCCCAGATGTATCGGCATTCTTTGGTTCGAAGACGCCCGGGGGGAAGGTCATTCGTGACAGCGACGACATGTGTATGTATCTCCTAGAAGAGCAGAACGTGGCGCTTGTGCCGGGTAGCGGGTTCGGCTCTCCGGAAGGAATACGGATCTCGTACGCGGCTTCCATGGATGATCTGAAGGAAGCGATGCGCCGGATTGAAACCGGACTTAAGGCGCTTTCGTAAGTCAGTTGTTCGATTGGTGAAATGGGGCAAGTCAGCCCCCTCGTCTCGACTCGAGGTGAGGGGGCTTTTTTGTTGCCCGGCAACGTGTCCATTGCCGGGCCGGGTGAGCGGGCGCTGTCGAGGCCGTAAGAAATCATGGTCATCCGGCATCGATGAGGGGTTTGTGCCTGGGAAACAGACCGGGGCCGGGATCTCCTGGGACCGGATCTCGTAGCCATTCTGTTACATCGATTGCTCCGGGGTGTGAATCTGCTTGTTCGGATTCGTTTGAGGTTTGGTATGGGTGGGCAGAGAGAAACGGGAAGGTGTCGAGTGGTTCTTATCATTCCCGGGTGGTCGTGTAACATCCGCAAACCGCTTTCACACAACCGTCGCATTTTTTATATTATAATGATCTGTCGCGCCGTGCTCGCGTCAACCTCATGCGCTTCTCTCCGCAACACTTCTCTCTGGTACCCAACGTAAGACCGGTCTGAAGGTCCCGTCGTCTGGAGCGCAGCATTAGCAGTCAATATTCCATGGACATGACACAACCAATCACACGAGGTGGGGGTGTACGCTCACGCGTTGCCATCCTGAGTTTGGTAGGGCTCCTCTGGGGAGCCGGCGGACACCTGAATCTGACCTCTGCGCAGGCTTCGCAGATTGATGCCGGAGCATATCTACAGGATATAGTGAAGCTCGGTGAACAGGCGCTAGCAGCCAGTCGTGCCGCCGAGAAAGCAACAACCGTTGAAGAGGTAAAGGCAGGTGCCGACCAGGTTTTTGAGACCGTCTGGGGCATGAAGTCGGGAATGGTTGAGGCCGAGCCGTTCGGTGACGTTCCGGCACACGGGTGGAAGGTGCTGTGGCAGACGAGCGGGGCCGAGTTCGACTCCATGTGGACTGCTCGTTACGGCACGAAACCGCCCACCATTACGGATCCTGAGAAGCTGGGAATTGCAGGACGGGCGCGTTACCTGCGTGACCACCTGGAAGCGCTGGCCAAAGATGAAAACACTCCGGCTGCAGACCGGCAGCGTGCCGAGCGCATCGCTGCATCGCTGAACAATGTTATTGGCTGGATGCGGCTGCGTGTTGGGCTGAAAGGGGATGAGCGCCAGCCCCGCATCAGCCTGACCGAAGAATGGACTTCTTCGCCGGAGTTCTGGAACTCCACAGCTGATACGGGCTGGCTTTACGAGGCCTACTCCCAAGCCGTCAATATCATGAAGACGGATTATGAGGGGGACGTGGAAATGGCTCGGAAGCATGCTGCCGATATGACCCGTCTCATCGAAAAGTACCTGAATGGCGTGGATGCCGACAACGACGGTACCGTAGAACCGGAAAAGATGGAAGGCGGTCTGTATACGGCCCTGCGTGAGGCGGAGTCGGCCGGGCTGGTCAGTCGTTAATTTTTGGAGCTCGAAAAGATGAATACAAGACGTTTCTTTGCCGGTCCCGCGCTTGTGCTGATGGTGGCCTTGGTATGGGCCGGGTGTGCCGGAACGCAGCAGGCTTCAAGCGATCCGGATGTGAACCAGTGGGTGACGCTTTACGACGGAAGCAGCCTCGAAGGCTGGACCCAGGCAGGTCCGGGCCACTTTGAACAGCAGGCTGATGGCTCCATCCTGGGCCGGGGCGGAATGGGCCTGTTCTATTACGAGGCGCGGCCATTCAAGGATTTTGTCCTCGAACTCGACTGGAAGGCAGCGACCGACTCAGCCAACGCCGGCATCTTTGTGCGTTTCCCCGAGAAGACGGATGACCCCTGGTATGCCGTCAACAACGGATACGAAATCCAGATCGACGACAGCCAGGATCCATTGCACGTTACCGGCTCGGTGTACAGCTTCCAGGCGCCACTGAAGAAAGCCTCCAAGCCGGCGGGAGAGTGGAATACCTACCGGATCGAAGTGCGCGGCCAGCGCTATCAGATCTATCTCAATGGCGAGAAGGTCAATGACTTCATCGGTAACCGTGGTCGCCAGGGGTATATCGGTTTGCAGAACCATGATGACCTCTCGAAGGTGTGGTACCGCAACATTCGCGTAATGCCGCTCCCTGAGGGCGGGCCGGAAACGCTGGCGGATGTCTTCCGCACGAACACACAGGCCGATCCGATCAATGTTCTCGTGGTGACGGCGACGCATGGTTTCCGTCATAAGGATGCTATTGAGACGGCAACCCGGGTGCTGGGAGAGATCGAGACGACGACGGAGTTCGAGTTCGACTTCACTGAGGATGTGAACGATCTCAACGCGCAGAACCTCGCGAAGTACGACGTTCTCTTCTTTAATAACTCGACTCTGCGTATTAAGGCAGACAAGGCAATTCCTGGTGTCGTGGCCACGTGGGATGTACAGATGAACTCCTCACGGGGTAACAGGACGGGTAAGCTTGTCCTGCGCGGCGAGCCGGGAGCATATACCGCCTCGGTTGCCTGGGATGGCGGGAATGAGGCTGAACTACGGGACGTTACATTTGAAAACGATAAGCTGACCTTCGCATTCGGCAATGAAGGTCAGTTTAAAGGACAGGCCAATGTTGTCGGCGACAAGCTGGAAGGAGAAGTCGTGTTCGGCGACAATAAAGTCGCTCTGACGGGCACGTATCATGATGGCACCAGGACTGCGGGTATTCCGGAAGGAACCGTGCTCGTCACGGAAGCCCAGCGGCAGGCCATCATGGACTTCCTGCGCCAGGGTAAAGGTATAGCCGTCGCGCACGCAGGCCTGGATGCCTTCTACGGATGGGACGAATACAAGGAGATGGTCGGCGGCGGGTTGTTCGAAGAACATCCCTGGACCCAGCACGTCGAGATCGTCGTTGAGGAGACGGATAATCCCGCGACCGAGCACCTGGGTGAGTCATTCAGCATTCGCGATGAGATCTATACGCTGGACGAGAACCCGCGTTGGAACTCACGTGTGCTCCTGTCGCTGGACATGGAGAGCGTGGGCGTCGTGGAGGGACCTGCCGATATCGGCCGCAATGACCATCCGATCTCCTGGATCCGCAAGCACAACGGCGGACGCGTATTCGTGACCAAGCTCGGTCATTTCGCTGACAACTGGAAGCAGCCGGATTTCCTCCAGCATGTACTGCAGGGCATTCGGATGGCTGCAGGTCGCATTCCTGCCGATTTCTCTGGCCAGCGCATCAAAGAAGTCATTGTCGATAACGTGTGGCCGGATGATATTGCGGTGGATGAGCGTGGCAATGTGTGGATTGCGGAACTGACGGGCAGAGTGCTTCTGTACGATGCGGCCACTGGCCAGACGCGGGAGGTGGCCAAGATCAACACCACAGATCCGGTGAACATCGAGCATGGCCTCTTCGGCATCGAAGTCGATCCGGAGTTCTACAACGGCCAGCCGTACGTCTATGTGTTCTACGCCGAGCCGGAGACGTTCATCAACACGCTGTCTCGGTTTGAATTCCGCGACGGCAAGTTCGACATGTCCACAGAGACCGTGCTCCTGCGCGTTCCGACGGAGCCTGCGTGCTGCCACCAGGCGGGCGACCTCGAGTGGGGACCGGACGGCACGCTGTTCGTTTCCACGGGCGATACCGGGCAGTCCTCCGTACGGCCACAGGATGGTGTGAGCGAGGAGGAGGTTCAGGCGTTTGTCGAGAAGAACAACCTGAGCGGCTATCACTGGTCGCGGCTTGTGGACTCGGAGCGTACGGCGCAGAACCTCCAGGAACTGCGCGGCAAAATCCTTCGCATCAACAAGGATGGCTCCATCCCGAAGGACAACCCGTTCTTCGGACAGCCGGGCGTCCGCTGGGAAATCTATGCGTATGGTCTGCGCAACCCCTACCGGTTCAAGGTCGATGACAAGACCGGATACGTATACATCGGCGTAGTAGGCCCGGACGAAGTCACCACGTACGACGAATACAACGTATCCATGAAGGGCGGTGAGAACTTCGGCTGGCCGCGCGATAACGGGAAGCTCCTCTACAACGAGTGGAAGCCCGAGATGATACCGAACTGGACGCCCTCTATGTGGGAGTACACCTACGCGACAGGTGGCCGTTCGGCGACGTTTGGCCCGATCTACCGGTCTGATGGCGAATATGCTTTCCCGGCAGCATTCCAGGAAAAGGTGTTCGTCTTCGACTGGGCGCGCCGCTGGATCAAGTGGGCCGACGTCGAGGACCGTACGTGGACGAACGACACGACGGGCAGCGTGAAGGCTTACCCGTACTCGATCGAAGTACCGGCCAAGCGCCTCACGAACATCAAACTGTTCGATGTATTGCCGGAAACTACGCCGATTTCGATGGAGTTGGCGCCGGACGGCACGCTCTACGTGGCCGAGTTCGACGGATTCTGGGGACCTGGCCCGAATGCCAAGGTAACCCGGTACCGCTGGATCAGTGACGACAATGCGCCAGCCAGCCAGACGAGCGCCAACTCAGGCGCTGGTGCAAGTTCGGGGAAATAGGTAGCTTGTTGTACATTTCCGCCATCGGGCAAGATAAACGTGCCCGATGGCGGATCTGCTGATGGGTGTTGCTATGACCATGGTGCCGATGTGGGAATGCTATTTGAAAGTAGCGCTTCCTGTACAGCCCGGGCGCGGTGGAAAGAGGTCCTGAAGGGCTAAGGGCTACACCTGAAGCAACTACACGGAACAGGTTTTCTCACTCAATCTCTGGTACTTTGTATGAGCCAGCCAGTCACTTACAAACGCATCATGCGTGGAGGGCTTTGCCTTTCTGCCGTCTTACTTGTGTTCTTTGCTGTACAGACAGTGCATCCGCTGGTAAACACTCAGGCTGCCAGTTCGGAATCGGAACACGGGTGGATCGGTGCAATCCCGGCAATGGCCGCTCCGCCAGACGGCGCCAAGGTCTACGCTACCCGGTGCGGCTCCTGCCATCAGATGAACGGGGCTGGTGTCACAGGTGTTTTCCCGCCGCTTGCCGGTTCTGATCACGTGACGGGCGATCCCGGTACGCTCGTGCGTATCATCATGAACGGGATGTCCGGTCCGGTTGAAGTGAAGGGCTATACGTATAACGGCGTCATGCCTCCCTGGGGAGCGGCCCTGAAGGATGACGAGATCGCCGCGCTTGCGACGTACATTCGTAGCAGTTGGGGTAACCAGGCTTCGGCCATTTCTGCAGAGGACGTTGCAAAGGTCCGTGCTGCGACCAAGGACCGGAAGCAGCCCTGGACCGCTGAGGAGCTGAAGAAGGATGAAAACAAAGGGATCCCGTCAGCTGACTGAGCGAGATTCTCTCTGATAAAAAGGGGCGGGCAGGTTGCCCGCCCCTTTTCCGTTCATGGTTAGCGTCTTTTGCCCCGGTGTACTACGTACAACGGGCAGTCCGAAGATTTACAGGTGATATATGACTGGAGCGACATCACAGGCAGATACGTCTCTCGTGGTCGATCTGCTGCTGCGCTGGATTCGCCCGCTCGTAGATGAGAAAGGCCAGCGCTGGCTGGAGGAGAAACGGCAGCAGATCGAGGAGGGGGCACCGGATCGCGTTTTCTTCACGGCATTCAGCGCAGTGCCTCGCTATACCGGCAAAGCCGATCTGAACTTGTCGGCGGATGATGAGCGCGAAGCCGATCGCGTCCGGTCCGGCTGGCACCCGCAAGGGTGGAGTGTTGATCAGGCCGCGCGCACCCTGCTTGTGCTGGCCATTCCACCAGGTGATGCCGACGCTTACGTCAAGAAGCTCGACCGGTTGTTTTCTGCGGCCGATGTGGGTGAGCAGGTCGCCCTGTACCAGAGTTTGCCACTTCTGCCCTATCCAGAACGCTTCGTACCGAGAGCGGAGGAGGGCTTGCGAAGCAGCATTGATGCCGTATTCAATGCGGTAGCGCTCGAGAACCCATTTCCGGCCGATTATTTCGACGAACAGGCATGGAATCAGCTCGTCCTGAAGGCGGTATTTGTAGGGAGTCCCCTACATCGCATCGCGGGCCTGGACTGGCGTGCAAACCCCGAGCTTGCGCGTATGCTATTGGACTACGTACATGAACGTTGGGCCGCTTCGCGGACGTTCACGCCGGAGTTGTGGCGCCTCGTCGGACCGTTCTCGGATCAGCGCGGCATACAGGATCTGGAGCGTGCACTAGCTTCGGACGATCCATTGCACCGGCAAGCGGCAGCGCTGGCGCTTTCTCATGCCCGTGTACCCGAAGCATCGGACGTTCTTGCGACGCAGCCTGAATTGCTGCAGCGTATTGAGCGGGGCGAACTGACGTGGGAGAGCCTGAGCCGGAGCGTAGGGTGAGCGGAAATATGGACGGGACTTCGTTGAATATCCACGTAGGAAAGCGGTGAGGCCATGTGTAGGCTCACGTGCCTGCGTATACTGACATGGTGGAGAGCATCAGGTCGTCACCACGTGGCGTGATCGGTGACGGTGCGAACGTTTGCCACGTCTTTTTGAACGGGAATCGTTTCGTCCGGACAGCTTTTCCACTTCGGCAATATCGGATCAGGTTTAGAGTAGCTTCAGAGCCATGACAGTTGAAAACATGATGTTCATCGATCCGCACGCCCACATGGTTTCGCGGACGACGGACGACTATGAGGCCATGCGGGCGGCAGGGGTAGTCGCTGTAATCGAGCCGGCGTTCTGGCTCGGACAGCCGCGCACGAATGCGGGGTCATTCCAGGATTATTTCAGCATGATCGTCGGCTGGGAGCGGTTTCGTGCCGGGCAGTTCGGTATTCGGCATTATGCGACGATCGGCCTGAACTCGAAGGAAGCCAATAATGAGGCTCTGGCGGAAGAGGTGATGGAGTTGCTTCCTCTTTACGCAGCCAAGGAGGGTGTGGTCGCTATTGGGGAAATCGGCTACGATGCGATGACGGAACTGGAGGACCGCTATTTCCGGCAACAGCTCGAACTCGCAAAGGAACTGGACATGGTGGTGCTGGTCCATACTCCCCATCGAAATAAGAAGCAGGGTACGAGCCGCAGCATGGACGTGTGCCTGGAGCATGGCCTGGAGCCTACTCGGGTCATCATCGACCACAACAACGAAGAGACGGTGCATGAGGTGCTGGACAGGGGGTTCTGGTGCGCCTTCAGTATCTACCCGAGCACAAAGATGGGTAACGAGCGCATGACGGAGATCGTGCGTAAGTATGGTCCGGAGCGCATCATTGTAGATAGTGCATGTGACTGGGGGATCAGTGATCCTCTGGCCGTACCAAAGACGGCGACACTCATGCTGCAGCGAGGTATTCCCGAAGAGCACGTGCGGCAGGTGACTTATGGGAACGCTCTTGCTGCCTATGGTCAGAGTGGACAGATGAAGGAGGACGACTGGCTCAATCCGCCTGCTATCGACCAGCGGCAACTCTACAATGGCAATACGGTGCTGCGCGGAGGCCGGGAGCCGGGAATGCCGGCGAGAGATAAGGATTCGTTGATCATCAAGTGATTGGTCCGTTGCCCATGGCCGGTTGGAGGGCAGCGTGCCAACCCCGGTGCTGGTATCGTCCCTCGAAGCAGTCGACCACGCGCAACCGACGACTGACTACTGACCGATGTCGATGAAAGAAGCCGTTCAGCCGAAACGTTCACGGGTACGGGCATACCTGGAATTGATGCGGCCCGCCAACATCGTGACCGCGCTGGCCGATATTCTTGCGGGCTTCGCGGCTTCAGGGGCGGTCTCCTTACTGGGGACGCAGACTGGGGCGAACCTCCTGCCATCGCTGATGTGGTTGCTCCTTTCGACAGCCGGGCTGTACGGAGGCGGAGTGGTGCTCAACGACTACTTCGATGCGGCACTGGATGCGACTGAACGCCCGGAACGACCCATCCCGAGCGGGCGTGTGTCGCGCCGGAATGCGGGGATCCTGGGAGCGATACTGCTGCTCATCGGTATAGCTGCCGCAGCTATGGTTTCGATGCTCAGTGCCGGAATCGCGTTTGCCATTGCTCTGTGGGTCGTCACGTATGACATATACGGGAAACATCATTCGATTCTGGGCCCGGTGAACATGGGGATGTGCCGGGGCGGCAATCTGTTGCTCGGCGTGAGCGCTGTTCCCGTTATGGTCGGGCAGTTGTGGTTTCTGGCGATCTTGCCCGTGCTCTACATCGCGGCTGTGACCACCGTGAGCCGAGGGGAAGTTCACGGTGGACAGCGGCGTACGGTAATCGTGTCACTGGTGTTTGTTGTACTGGTCATTATTGGATTGCTCGGATTGGGCGTTATCCCCGAATATGAGATTATTCGGGCGGTACCCTTTTTGCTTGTTTTCACGATAGCCGTCGTACCGGCCTTCATTCAGGCGGCCGTGGATCCTCAGGCAGGGCACATACGAGCTGCCGTGAAACGAGGGGTTATCTCCCTCATTTTGATGGACGCAACGCTTGCAGCAGGATTCGGGGGGTGGGTAATCGGGCTTGTAACGGCGGTCCTGCTCGTTTTTTCTATTCTGCTCGCCAAAGCGTTTGCAGTAACATAAACATTTGTATGTACGTGGGGTAAGGACGGACTGGTGAGGGCGCCGTGTATCAGCAGGACATTAGAACCCCCGGCAACTAGAAGGAATGAAACCGATCCTACAGCGCGTTCCCTTGCTGTTCACGTATGAGGTCCACTTCACGACGGGCCTGTTCGAACCATCGCACCCGCTGCTTGCGCGTACCGTCCGGGAGGGCGAGTCCGGGCAGGCGAAGAAGCTCCTGTTCGCCATCGACAGCGGTGTGCTGAAGTACCATCCTGATCTCTGGGATCGAGTCAAGGTCTACGCGGCGGCTCACGAAGACGTGATGACACTGGCAGGCGAGCCGATCATCTTGCCGGGTGGAGAGGCAGCGAAAAACGATCCAGCCCTCATCGAACGTATACACCGCGCGGTACACGAGTGTGGTATTGACCGGCACTCCTATATCGTGGCTATTGGTGGCGGGGCAGTCATCGATGCCGTGGGGTATGCTGCGGCGACGGCGCACCGGGGTATTCGCCTGATTCGGGTACCTACGACGGTGCTGGCACAGAACGATGCCTCCATCGGGGTAAAAAACAGCATCAATGCGTACGGGAAGAAGAACTTCCTGGGCACGTTTGCCACGCCTTATGCCGTGCTGAACGATTTCTCGTTCCTGGAAACCCTGGACGACCGGGACTGGCGAGCTGGCATCGCAGAAGCCGTGAAGGTAGCCTGCATCAAGGATGCCAGTTACTTTGCGGAGATCGAACGGGACGCACCGGCTCTGGCTCAGCGCGACATGCAGGCCATGCAACGGCAGATCTATCGCTGCGCCGAACTGCATCTGGAGCACATCGCGACGTCGGGTGATCCCTTCGAACTGGGTAGCTCCCGCCCGCTCGATTTCGGACACTGGGCAGCGCACAAGCTGGAGCAGCTTACGGACTACAAGCTCCGGCATGGCGAGGCGGTCGCCATTGGTATCGCGCTCGATGTTACCTATTCGTACCTCGAGGGTCGTCTTTCGGAGCAGGATATGGAACGGGTGCTCGCGGTACTGGAGGCCGTCGGGTTCAAGCTGTATGCACCCGAGATGGCAGAGCACCTGGACAAGCCGGATGACCCACGATGCCTCTTCCGGGGATTACAGGAATTTCGGGAGCATCTCGGCGGCGAATTGACGATCATGCTGCTGGAGCAAATCGGAAAAGGTGTAGAGGTGCATGAGGTGGATCTCGGACTCTACACCGAAGCAGTCGCCATACTGAGAGATCGTAGCGAAATCTCTATCGCGGCGTGAAATGGCCGCAATGGGGCACACCACCGGTGTGCCCCATTGCATTTTTTGAAGACACATCAGCCAGAGAAGGTATGCAAATCGGTACGGACGGATTCTTCCATCTCACGTACTGCACCAACATTCATCCGGGTGAGCGGTGGGATGAGGTGTTTCGTAACCTCGACGTCTACACCCGCGCGCTGAAGACCCGGCTTTCACCGGACGAGCCGTTCGGGATCGGGCTCCGGCTTTCCGATCTGGCATCGCGCGAGATCCTTGAAGGTGACGAACTGCCCCGGTTCAAAGATTGGCTCGATGCGAACGGGATGTATGTCTTCACGATGAACGGCTTCCCGTATGGCGGCTTCCACAGGCAAATCGTGAAGGACCATGTCTATGCGCCGGACTGGCGGACGCAGGAGCGGGTGGACTACACGGTTCGCCTTGCCCATATCCTGGCCGAACTATTGCCGGAGGGAATGGAAGGTGGCATTTCCACGTCACCGATCTCCTACAAGCCATGGCTCGCGGTAGGAGAGCGGCACGAGGCGCTGGAACTGGGTGCCATTCATCTGGAGCAGGTTACGGCCGAACTGGTTCGGCTGCGGGAACGGACGGATAAGCTCATCCACATCGATATCGAACCCGAGCCGGACTGCCTCATCGAGAACCTGGCTGAGACCATTCATTTTTTCAACGACGTGCTCCTGCCCAAGAGTGGCAACATGCTGATCGTGGATGACTTGCAGGACCACATCAGGGTCTGCTACGATACTTGCCACTTCGCCGTCGAGTACGAGCAGCCAGATGTCGTATTCGAGCAGTTCGCGGAGAACGGAATCAAGGTAGGGAAAGTCCAGATCAGCTCAGCATTGAGGATTCCGATACCTCAGAGTGAGGAAGGGCGACACGAGGTCGTTGAACTCCTCGATCCATTTGCCGAGCACACGTACTTGCATCAGGTCATCGAGCGCAGGCCGGATGGCACGCTGGGTCACTACTCCGACCTCCCCAGGGCGGTGTACAATATCCTTGATGCAGAAGCCGAGGAGTGGCGTATCCATTATCACGTGCCCATCTTCGTGGATCACTACGGCAAGCTCGGCTCGACGCAGTATGACATTACGGCCACTCTGGACGAGGTGATTCCGCAACGCATTTGCCCGCATTTCGAGATTGAAACCTATACGTGGGATGTGTTGCCGCCCGAGTTGAAAGTAGACATTACGGAGTCTATCAGCAGGGAGTATGAATGGGTGTTGGAGCAGTTCGATAAGCGGATGCGAGAGGGCAAGGAAGGGCAATGAAACATTCCGGTCTCACCATCTCCTATCAGGTAAGTTGTGCATTTCGATTGTAGGTAGTCTGGAATGAAAAAGACGGTCGTGTTGAATGTTGTGGGGTTGACGCCCGGGTTGTTGGGAGCGCATACACCGTTTCTGACGAAATGGGCAGGGCAGGGAAAGACCACGCCGGTAGGTGGTGTGCTCCCGGCTGTGACGTGCTCAGCCCAGGCGACATACATGACGGGCGTGATGCCATCGGAGCACGGGATCGTAGGTAACGGGTGGTACTTCCGGGACGAGTGCGAAGTCAAGCTGTGGCGGCAGTCGAACAAGCTGGTACAGGCACCCAAGATCTGGGAGCATGCGCGAGAGCTGGACCCCACGTTCACGTGCGCCAACATGTTCTGGTGGTACAACATGTACTCCAGCGTCGATTACTCCATGACGCCTCGGCCGATGTACCCGGCTGACGGGCGCAAACTACCTGATATCTACACGCATCCGGCAGATCTGCGTCCCCGGGTTCAGGAGCGGCTCGGGCAATTCCCCTTGTTCAAGTACTGGGGGCCAGGTACCTCTATTGACGTTTCACGCTGGATCGCGAATGCTTCCATGATGGTCGATGAGGAGTACAACCCGACACTGACTC
Organism: Rhodothermales bacterium; assembly: GCA_041690215.1. Taxonomy (GTDB): domain Bacteria; phylum Bacteroidota; class Rhodothermia; order Rhodothermales; family DASSAV01; genus DASSAV01. The sequence continues at coordinate 337,417 of JAWLHQ010000003.1, read as the reverse complement.
TGATCTACCTTCCACATCTGGATTACGGATTCCAGCGCTACGGTCCCCATGATGCGCGTGTCGAGCAGGACCTGCGGGATATAGATGCCGTCTGTGAGGAACTGATCACGTTCTACGAGAGCCGGGGCGCACAGGTAATCGTGCTCTCCGAATACGGCATCACGCCCGTCTCCCGGCCCGTCTCGCTGAATCGGGTGCTGCGCGAGCACGGATACATTGCCGTGAGGGAAGAGTTGGGACGGGAGTTGCTCGACGCTGGAGCGAGCCGGGCATTCACCCTGGCGGATCACCAGGTCGCGCATGTGTACGTGAACGATCCCGGTCAGCTTCAGGCCGTGCGGGAACTCATCGCGTCCGTGCCTGGCGTAGAACAGGTACTGGATGAAGAGGGGAAGCGGGCTTATGGGCTGGATCATCCCCGGGCCGGTGAACTGGTCGCCATCGCCGAGCCGGATGCCTGGTTTACCTATTACTACTGGTTGGACGATGCCCGGGCCCCCGACTTCGCGCCGACGGTGGATATTCACCGAAAGCCCGGTTACGATCCGGCGGAGCTGTTCATCGACCCCAACCTCCGGGCCCCGAAGTTGAAAGCAGGGCTGCGCCTGCTGCAGAAGAAGCTGGGATTCCGATACCTTCTGGATGTCATTCCGCTAAACGGAGAACTGGTTCGCGGCTCGCATGGCCGGTTGCCGGATATGGAGAAAGACGGTCCGCTCTTTATTACACGTCAGACGGAGTTGCTCGAAAAAGAGCGGTTGATGCCTACCGACGTGTGCGGCGCAATCCTTTCTCATCTTCTGGGCGCACCGTCGCGTGCATAAGGCGGGGAATGTGTATCTTCCCTCACCGTGTTCTAGGCAAGGTGCCTGGGTGTTCTGAAAGCGCTTTGCTAGACACAATGCCACGATTTGCCATCACCCCATACTCACTCCTCTATCGTATGAAGGCGTTTGCAGGTAAGGTCACGACATGGGCCGTGCTGCCGCTGATCCTTGTATTTGCGAATGGATCGCTGGCCGTTCAAACGAGCCTTGGGCAGGAAGCCGCTCCCCGATATCGTGTTCTGGTCTTTTCGAAGACAGCCGGCTTCCGGCACTCCTCCATCCCAACCGGCATCGCCGCATTTAAGAAGCTGGGTGATCAGCACAACTTTGCCGTAGAGGCGACAGAGGATGCGGCCATTTTCAATCCGAACGATCTGAGTCGGTTTGATGCGGTCGTGTTCCTGAGCACCACGGGCGACATCCTCAACGCGGCTCAGGAGAGAGCGTTCGAGCAGTACATCGCACAGGGAGGCGGATTTCTCGGTGTACACGCAGCGGCAGACACTGAGTACGAATGGCCCTGGTACGGCCAGCTTGTCGGGGGCTATTTCAAGAGCCACCCTCAGAATCAGAATGCCACGATCAAGGTGGCCGATCGTGTCCATCCGGCGACGAAGCACCTGCCGCAGGAGTGGACCCGCTTCGATGAGTGGTACAATTACCGGGAGAACCCGCGCGGAAATGTCCATGTGTTGATGACACTGGACGAGACGAGCTACGAAGGGGGAGAGATGGGGCACGATCACCCGATCTCGTGGGCGCATAACTTCGGGGGCGGCCGCGCCTTTTATACGGGCCTCGGACACACGGAAGAGAGCTATAGCGAGCCGCTGTTCCTCCAGCATCTGGTCGGCGCGCTGGAGTGGGTGGCCGGTCAGGTCGAGGCGGACGTAGCGGCGACACAGACGGGCAGCTTCAATAAGACCGTGCTCGTGGAAGATGTGACCGACCCTATCGAACTGGCAGTTGCGCCGGATAACCGCGTGTTCTTTATCGAGCGTGGTGGGGCGGTTCGCGTCTGGCATCCCGAGACAAACACGACCAGCATGGTCGGGTTCATTCCGGTCCACGAGGTCATTGAAGACGGATTGCTCGGCATCACACTCGACCCCAATTTCGAAGAGAACGGATGGATGTACCTTTACTACTCTCCGGAAGGCGCCGAGTCGGTGAACCGTCTCTCACGTTTCACGATCGTCGATAACAAGCTGGATTGGAGCAGCAAGAAGGACATGCTCGACGTGCCGGTGCAGCGCATCGAGTGCTGCCACACGGGTGGATCACTGGCGTTCGGGCCGGATGGTAACCTGTTCTTGAGCACGGGCGACAATACGAACCCCTTTGCTTCCGATGGTTTTGCGCCCATCGACGACCGTCCGGGCCGCGAACCCTGGGACGCCCGCCGCACGTCCGCCAACACGAATGACCTGCGAGGCAAGATCCTCCGGATACGACCGCAACCGGACGGCTCCTACACGATCCCGGAGGGCAACCTTTTCCCGGATGGAAAGGGAGGCCGTCCCGAGATCTATACGATGGGCCACCGCAACCCGTACCGGATCTCGATTGATCCGCAGACCGGCTGGCTCTACTGGGGTGATGTAGGTCCGGATGCCGGTGCGCCCAACGAAGAGCGTGGCCCGGCGGGACATGATGAGTTCGGGCAGGCGAGGGGACCCGGCAACTACGGCTGGCCCTTGTTCGTCGGTGACAACAAGGCGTACCGTGACTGGGATTTCGAGACGCAGACTGCCGGTCCACCCTTTGATCCGAACAACCCGGTGAACGACTCTCGATTCAACACCGGTGCACGCGTACTCCCACCCGCCCAGCCCGCCTTTATCTGGTATCCGTACGGATTCTCGGAGGAGTTCCCCGAAATGGAAGCGGGGGGCCGGACAGCCATGGCTGGGCCGGTATACCGCTATGACAGGTTCGAAGGACGGCGGCACCCCAACGCGCTCCCGGCTTACTTCGATAACACATTCCTTGCGTATGAGTGGGCGCGCAACTGGATCAAAGAGGTCAAGCTGGACGAGAACGGCGATATTCTCAAGATCAATCCGCTCTTTACCGAAATGACGTTTCTCCGCCCGATGGATATGGAGCTCGGGCCGGACGGACGGCTCTACGTGATAGAGTGGGGGCCGGATTTCTGGGGCAATGGCCGCCCCGAGCAGAAGATCGTTCGGCTCGACTATTACGGTTCACCGTATCGTCCGCCGGTAGTCGCTGCCGAGGTACAGCCCGCCGGCGCGGGGTCGCTGGACGTCCGGTTCTCGGCGACCGCAGAGGATACGACAAGCCAGGATGCTAGCTTGACCTATGCGTGGGACCTCGACGGAGACGGGCAGATCGACGCGACGGCAGCTACCGGTTCGTATACCTATGCCCGGCCCGGGCAGTACATGGCTCGCCTGACAGTGACCAGCTCAACGGGGCTGGCCGCCGTCCGTGAGATTCCGGTCACGGCCGGCAACACGGCTCCCGAAGTTGCGATCACCTGGCCCGTTCACGGTGGCTTCTTCGATTACGGCCAGCCGATCCGGTACGAGGTGTCGGTCCGTGATGCCGAATCGGATGCTGCTCAGCCGGAACGAATCGAGGTACAACCATACCTGGGGCGGGACACGCACGAGATGGAATTGCAGCGGAAGTACGGACCGGAGGGCTCTTTCGTCGTATACCCGGATGGCTATCGCTACAAGACGAACCAGGCGGTCCTGCTGGAAGCATCCTATCGGGACGATGGAGCAAACGGGGCGCCCGCACTGACAGGGCGCCAGCGGATTGTGCTACAGCCGCGCCTCAAACAGGCTGAATTCGCCACGTCGGCTGAAGGGGCACAGCGGCGGACGCTTAGCAACGAACGTGAAGCCGGTCAAGCTCAAACCGTGCTCGACGTGACGAACGGCGCTGTGGTTTCTTATGCTCCCGTCAACCTTTTGAACATAGAATCTCTTACGTTCCGCGTGAAGCCGGAAGCAGGTGGCGTCATCGAAGTGCGCCACGGTACCGAGAGCGGATCCTTGCTCGCGCAGGTAGTGGTAGCGCCGGTCGATACGACTGTGGCTCAGCTACAAGAGTCAGCAGACGCAGGTGACGTAACGACGCATGATGAAGAGATGCACCGCCTCAATGAAGGCGAACAAGTGCCGGAGGGATGGACCGACCTCACCGTTCCCGTAACTGATCCTGGCGGTACGACGACCCTCTATCTCGTTTTCAAAGGGACAGGTGAAGGCACGCTTATGTCGCTCGATTGGATTCGGTTTAACGGGCAAGGCATCGTGGCAGATGCACCGCAAAGCGCGCGCTAGCAGGACTCAAAGCATCCCGGAGGTAGAAGCCTCCGGGATGCTTCTCGTAGGGCGTCAGGCCGGGGTGTATACCTGAGGTATCGTTGGATCACTATAGTCCTGCATGAGAGAGCCGGAGTATGCAGTTCTATGCTGGAGGATTTTGACCGCTCCGTCCCGGCCCTGCTCATTTGTGTGCTCCGGCTCTGGCACCAGACTGTACGTCGGGTTAACTTCCCCGGAGTAGCTCTCGTTACGAGTCCACCCCGTAGTTATACGATGTGCAACCTGCCTTGCGGGTGTTCGCAAGCATCGTAGCGGAATCCGGTGAATCGTTTCCCCACAACTGATCTGGCGGCCTGGATCCAATGCATGGATACCTCGAGAGATTTCGTGGCCTTCGTCAAGGTCTTCTGTGCGCGGTGCTGCTGAGCATCGCTGCTTGCTCGAGTTCGCGTTCTGAGGTTGGCCCAGAGGAGCAGGCTGTCCCGGTGACAACGTCTCCTCGCTACGACGTGCTCGTCTTTTCCAAGACCGCGAAATTCCGGCATGACTCGATCCCGGACGGTATTCGTGCCATTCGGCGCCTCGGATACGAGAACGGGTTTACGGTTGATGCGACGGAGGATTCGAGGATCTTTCTTTCAGACAGCCTGGGGAAGTACGAGGTGCTGGTGTTCCTCAGTACCAGCGGCGATTTCCTCAATGACGCGGAGCAGGCAGCGTTCGAAGCATACATCCGGGGTGGAGGCGGATTCGTAGGTATTCACGGGGCAGCAGCGGGGGAGTACGATTGGCCTTTCTATGGCGAAATCGTAGGAGCGTGGTTCGACGAGCATCCCAGACCGCAGCAGGCTATCCTAGATGTTGTGGACCGGATGCATCCCTCGACGGCGCACCTGCCTACGCGTTGGGAACGTTTCGACGAGTGGTACAACTACCGCTCAAACCCGCGAGATCATGTGCACGTCTTGATGACGCTGGATGAGCAAACCTACGAGGGTGGAAAGATGGGGCAGGACCACCCTATTGCCTGGGCGCATGAATTTGCCGGTGGGAGGGCCTGGTATACAGGGCTCGGTCATACGTCGGAATCTTACTCCGAACCACTTTTTCTGCGGCACATTCTAGGCGGGATCGAATGGGCGGCGGGGATGGCAGACGCCCGCCAACCTGGATGATATCCGGGCATACGTGGATCTACCCATATGCCAATTCACAGCCGGAGCGAAATGCGCGGCTGCGCCCGCCATCTCAGCATCTGTATCGAAATTCCTCGGCGTGTATGGCTTAGGCCACATCACGCCATCCCGGTGCAGGCGCCACCTCACTTTCTACGTAGAAGGGATCTTGCTAAGAATGCTGGCGCTGGCGTACTATAAATAGAGCATGCAGGAAGCGACTCTGTCACTTCCTGTTTGTTGCTGTCCGGGCTGTTTTGTGAATAGGTGATAAATAAATACCTTGACGATCTACAGCGGGACCGTGATATTCACCCTTGAGCGCAGCCTGTTCGGTGCGTTCGTAGTCGTTTCGTGATCCCACCTGCCACGCATAGAGGGGATGTTTGCCCTCTAGCCCTCGTTGTTCTATTCCCTCCTGCCCAGAAAATGGGCCTCATATAGGTAGTTCGTCTGTAGTCACCCTCTTTGAGGGTTGCGTTCGAGTGTTTTTGCCCTTGGATGTTCTGATTACTGGAAGCGCTTTCGGACAAGGCGCTTTCCGGTGAGACTATCCATAGATCGAGTTACCTCTCGCGGAGAGGAATTCAACATCAAGAACAGGAGGGCCTAACATGAGACTGGCTAAGCTACTATGCCTGGCCGCGCTCGTTCTACCCGTATCAGCGGCCTTTGCCCAGTCAGGCAAAATCGCGGGTACGGTCATTGATGCAGCGACGGGAGAAGCATTGCCTGGAGTAGCTGTCGCGATCGATGGGACCACTCAGGGTGCCATTACCGACGTGGACGGTTACTATAACATCCTGAACGTACGCCCCGGTACCTACAGCGTGCGTGCTTCTTTTATTGGATACACGGCGCAGGTGCTGTCGGACGTACGTGTCAACATCGACCTGACGACGGAGGTTAACTTCACGCTTCAGGAAGAGACGGTCGGCCTCGATGAGGTCGTCGTGCAAGCCGAGCGCCCGGTGGTGCAGCGCGACGTGTCTTCCAGCGTAGCAAACATCAGTGCCGAAGAGATTGAGAACCTGCCTGTAGCGGATATCGACAAGGTTGTCGGTCTCCAGGCAGGCTTCGAACGCGGACTCACCGTTCGTGGCGCAGGTGGCTCACAGGTGCAGTTCATGGTCGATGGATTCTCTACCCAGGGCGGCCGTGACAACGTTCCCTTCACGGGTGTGAGCTACACCGCAGTTGACGAAGTACAGGTCCAGACGGGCGGATTCGATGCCGAGTTCGGCAATGTCCGTGCCGGCCTCATCAGCGTCGTGACGAAGGAAGGTACCCGCGACCGGTACTTTTTTGACGGCATCATCCGCTACAGCCCACCCTCTCAGAAGTACATGGACGGCATGCCGAACGACGCGAATGCGTTCGCCGTGCGTCCCTACTTTGATCCGGAAGTCGCCATGGTGGGTACGAACACCGGATGGGCAAACAACAAGTACCTCCGGGAGAGCTACCCGACATTTGAAGGTTGGAATTCAATCCAGACGAAGTATAACGCCGGCAAGGATCCAAGCGAACATGTGACGGCCGCTCAGTTGATGGAGGCGTACCGGTGGTATCAACGGAAGGACTTCAAGATCCACGATCCGGATTATCAGGTGGATGCTACCCTGGGGGGGCCGGTTCCTCTCGTCAGTAAGATGCTGGGCGATCTCCGCTTCACAGCCTCCTACCGGAGTAGTTCCGAAACCTTCGCCGTGCCGCTCATTCGCAAGGCGTACGATGAGAATACCTTCCAGGGCAAGCTCACATCGGATATAGCCCCCGGTATGAAGCTCAATATCTCCGGCATGTGGGCAAGGCAGAAGGGTATCAATCCGGGGGAAGTCGGTACGCCGAACATGTGGAATGCGCAGATGCCGTATTACCCATGGGACGGTAACCAGGGCCAGTACTTCGGCGGAGAGGGCATGTTCGCCACACACTACCGCAATCCCATGAACGTGACGCGCTGGATGATCGGCGCAGACTTCACGCACACCTTGAGTTCGAACACGTTCTACCAGGTGCAGCTACAGCGGTCGTACACGGATTACTTCACATTCGCGACGGAGGAGCGGGATTACACGACGCTGGTCTGCATCGAGGCGGTCGGTGAAAATGAAGCCCGTACGGTGCCGGCCGTAAACGGCCAGTGCTCTGCACCGAATGCCATCGCCCTCAACGAGGAGCCGTTCGGCTGGGAGTGGAGGGATTCCTACGACGTCATGGGCACCAACTTCCGTACAGGTGGCCACTGGTTCAGCGCGCGTGACACATCGAACGTGGGCCGCTGGCTAGGTAACTTCAGTCTGACCAGCCAGCTCAACCGCTGGAACCAGATCAAAGTCGGCGTAGAGTACATCATCAGCGACTACAACACCAATTACGGTGAAGTCGACCCGGCACACCCGCACCACGCAAACCCGATCTTCAAGTGGAGTCGTCAGCCGCAGCAGGGCGCGATCTTCGCCCGTGACAAGATGGAGTTCCTGGGTATGGTGGCCAACCTCGGTCTCCGGCTCGACTACTTCCACAGCGGTGGCAACTGGTACATCTACGACACGTTCGATCAGGCGCTCTCTGCACAGAGCGGGCGCGCCAACCTGGATAATGTACTGGAAACGGGGCCGATTAAACGCCAGATTGCTCTGAGCCCACGCCTGGGCGTGTCGTTCCCGATCACGGAGAATAGCAAGCTCTACTTCAATTACGGGCACTTCCGCGAGATGCCCGACCCGTTGAACATCTTCAACATCGAGGAGATCAACACGGGTGCCGTGAACTTCATCGGCAACCCTGAGCTTCCGATGGAGAAGACCGTCATGTACGAGCTTGGCTTCGAGCAAAACCTCTTCAACCAGTTCCTGCTTCGTGTAGCCGGGTTCTACCGGGATCTTTCGGAACAAGGCCGAGGCGTCCGCTTCTCCAACATCGAGGGTACCGTCAATTACACGAAGATCTACCCGTACAACTACAGCGACGTGCGGGGTGCGGAGTTCACGCTCACGAAAAACCGCGGCAAGTGGATCCGGGGCTTTGCCAACTACACATACCTCATCTGGAAGGGTGGCAACTTCGGTCTTGCGAACTATTACGAGAACCCTGTTCAGCAGCGGACCTATCTCCTCAGTTCGACGGATTATTACCAGAGTACGCCGATTCCGGAGCCGTTCGCCCGCTTCAACCTGGAGTTCATCGTTCCCGAAAATATCGGCAATACCGAGTTGATGTCTGCGCTGCTGGGTGACTGGCGCATCAACCTGCTGGGTGAGTGGCGCATGGGGCGCATCGGTACGTGGGCAGGCGGTACCGGCATCGAATGGGGAGGACGCTCGTCCGAGCGCAGGCTTCAGGGCAACGTGCAGGAGCGCGATTTCTATACGTTCGATATGCGCTTCAGCAAGAACTTCCAGACCAGATTCGGCAGTGCTCAGCTCTTCGCCGACGTTACGAACGTGTTCAACATCCGCCATATGTATGGCGGGTGGAACGGTGATCGCGACTACGAAAACTATCTGAAGTCGCTTCATCTGCCCCGCAATACGTTTGAGGGCAACGAGAACGGTAAGCCGAGCACGTACGTCCTGATTCCAGGCAAAGATAAGCCGGGTGATTTTCGTCACCCCGATGTCGAATTCCAGCCGATCGAGGCGGTAACGACGCTGCCGGACGGGCCTCCCAGCGCTGAGACGGCGATGGCATGGCGCTGGGCCGAGGACACGGAAACGTACTATCGCTGGCAGAACAATGCCTGGCAGGAGGTCCCGAGCAACGAGGTCAAGCGTGTCCTCAAAGACAAGGCCTACATCAACATGCCTAATGACACGTACCGGACCTTCCTGAATCCGCGCAATGTGTTCTTCGGCGTGCGTCTCTCCTTCTAATACAGGCTTCCGGAGGGCCGGATCAGAGCGCGCGGTGTGTGCGCAGTGCATGCTCTGATCCGGCTGCCCGGTGGCTGAACGCTCCTTCCCTCTGATCTCGCGTAGTCCCGACAGCTGCAAGGAATTATCTCCGCAGCGTCAGCGAGGCTTGCTGCGCTTCTGCTCGACAGCATGTAGGGCTTCAACATGAGTCCTGCCGCTGATACGGGCACATCACAACCTACAGATCATGCAATGATGGCTGTACTGAAACGAATCCATACCAGCGCCCAGTTTGTGATCCTGGCAGCCATGTCACTCACCCTGTTCCAGGTGGACGATGTGGCAGCCCAGTGGACCACGAAGTGGCTTACCGTCGGTGACCTGCATAAGCCTTATGCGTCGGGTGGCGCCGAGACGGAGAACATCTACATAGCCAATGAACTGATGTACCCCGGCATCCACCTCGGGGAGAGTCACCACCACTGGAAAGGGCTCTGGATCAGTGTCAAAAACCTTACAGATGAGAACGGAAATGTCTGGGATGTCCGTACCTCTCACATCGGGCCACGCGGTCTCGGTATCGGTGAGATGTTCGATGTATCGCACCGGCTGATCGCTCGGTTTGAAAAGCCGCTGGTTTCAGTAGACGGGCTCGAGACGTTCAACCGGCCCGTTACAGTGGATGAGGTGCGAGGAGATCTCGGACCGGACCAGATGGTGGAGAGCATCATCAATACGTCGGTCGGCATCACCACAACCAGGAGGGCCATGCAATGGTCGGACGAGTACCACGATAACTACCATATCGTCGAGTACACGTTCACGTACACCGGCAATACGGATAAGGACGAAGCCATTGAGTTAGATCAAGAGACGGTGGAAGGGGTGTACTTCACGTTCCTCGATCGACCGAAAGCAGCCTCCCCTGCGGGATCGGGTAATAACAGTACGGGGGGTGGTTCGTGGGGGCAGATGCAGATGAATGATGCCGTGGGCGCCGGCCTGAACGATTACGGCACGGATTTCCGTGCCCAGTTCTCGTGGCAGGGCGCTGTTCCCGGCAGAACATGGAACACGCTCGGCCAGCCGATGTGGCTGGCGCAGTCAGCTGGCAATGCGCTACCGGGCGATACGCTCGGCCGTCTCGCTGGCGCGGATTTTTATGGCCAGGTGACACTTCACGCAGACAAATCGGCGACGGACAAGAGCGATGATCCCGAACAGCCGCGCGTAATGTCCTACGTCGAGTCCGACTGGTCCGACATCACGACGGGCAACGACCACACCAATGTGGCTAAGATGGAACTTGAGCGGGGACTCATCGAGTGCGGCGCCCGGGGCAATCCGATCGATGTGGACCCTGAATGCCAGAAGCGTACCTGGCCCACGCAAGCCTACCTGGTCATGGGGGCTACGGATGCGGCACCCAACAGCCTGACCAAGGATGACTTCGCGAACCAGACGAATAGTCCCGACCTGGGCCGGGCAGGTGGCTGGGGTTTCGTGAACTCGTACGGTCCCTATACCCTCAATAAAGGTGAGTCGGTCACCATCGTAATAGCCGATGTTGTCGCCGGGCTCAGCGAGCAGGCAGCGGGCTATATCGGACGTGCGTACCGGAAAGGTAATGCAAATGACGACCTCATCATTCCATATGATGCGGACGGTAACGGTGTGATCGAGGACGACGAACGGCTTACAAAGAACCAGTGGGTCATGACGGCCCGTGATTCACTGTTCAAGTCTTTCGAAATGGCCCGGCAGACCTACCAGGCAGGCTACAAAATCCCCGAACCTCCTCGGCCTCCGACGAAGTTCGAGGTTACGTCTGGCACTGACCAGATCTCGTTGACCTGGGAGCCTGCCAGCGGAGGCCCTCCCGTGGATCACTATGAGATCTATCGCGCGCAGAACGCCTACTACGGCGTGGTTACGGCGCTCAGCGTCGGGGCTGACGGCGTGGCTATCCCGGATAGCTCGAGGGCATATCGGTGTATCGCTGGCTGCCCGGGTACTCCCGCGATTACCGGAAACTCATACCTCGACACGGATGTGGCGCGCGGCGTGTCGTACTTCTACTATATCCAGGCGGTTGGCCAGCCGAATACAGATCCAACGGCTATGATGCCGGTCGGGGTACCGCTCCGTAGTAGCCGCTACTACTCGCAGACCTACGAGCCCGCCTTCCTGCGTCGCGCTCCCGGCAACGACCTGGCGGATATCCGTGTCGTACCGAATCCCTACAACCTGGCCGCTACGGAAGACGTGCGCTTCGGCGACCGACAGGACAAACTGGCCTTTTACGGTTTGCCCGCCCGGGCGACGATCAAGATTTACTCGGAGCTCGGCGAGCTCATAGAAACGCTCGAGCACACCGATGGCAGCGGTGACGAGTTCTGGTTCATGACGACATCCTCACGTCAGCTCATTGTGAGTGGCGTCTACTTCGCCGTCATCGAGGACAAGACGGAAGGCAGCGATAGCTTCGGTTCGCAGGTCATCCGGAAGTTCATCATCATCCGCTAGCGTGTGCAATGGGATCGCGGCTCCGGCGCCAAGAGCGCTCCACGCCTGCACCGGAGCCGCGCATCTCTCAACCCGAAATTTCGATGGGTGCTCCAATGAATACTTCGATTACAAAAGTCCTCTTCGTCCTCCTGGCGGTAGCGACATGCGTACAGACGGTTCAGGCGCAGGATGATCTCGACGACGTCGAACGCAAGAAACTGGGGCAGACCGGTTTCAAGTTTCTACAGGTGCAGACCGATCCGCGAACGGCTGCCCTCGCAGGCGCCGTCACCTCCTTCGATCAGGTAGGCGCAGCGGCTCTCTTTGCGAACCCCGCCAGTATGGCCTGGCTTGAATCCCAGTTTCAGGTCACGGCTGGCCAGACGCAGTGGATTGCCGACGTGAACTACAACCAGGCCGCACTGGCCTTCTCACCGGCATCTGGACGGTATGGTGTGTTCGGCGTATCCCTCACAACGGTGGATTATGGCGAGTTTCTCGGAACCGTATACGATGCTAGCGATCCACGAGGGTACAAGGATTTCAGTGAGCTCGGTCTGGCCAATCCGACAGTTTCGGCGCTGGCATTAGGTATTGGCTATGCCAAGGCGTTGACGGACCGCTTCTCGGTCGGCGGTCAGGTCAAGTACGCCATGCAAGATCTCGGCGCAGCTCCCAGTAACAGGGAGGGCGATCAGATTTTGCTGGATGAATTCAGCAAGAGCACACCCGCCTTTGATTTCGGTGTGTTATACAAAACGGGGTTTCGCAGCCTGAACTTTGCCATGAGCGCGCGCAACTTCTCGCCGGAGGTCACTTATGTGCAGGATAACTTCGAACTTCCGCTCACTTTTCGGATCGGTGTGTCCATGGACCTGATGGATCTGACCAGCATCGAATCGGATAATCATTCGTTCCTGCTCACATTGGATGCCGAGCGCCCACGCGACTTCGCCGAGCATTTCCGTATCGGTGGGGAGTATACTTTCCTCAATACGGTCGCACTGCGCGCCGGCTACCAGTATCCTACCGATGAACGAGGCGTCAGTCTTGGCGCTGGTCTACAGCATGAATTCGGCGGCATCGGCTTTGGTTTCGATTATGCCTACACGACGTTCGGCGTATTCGATGCCGTCAATCAGTTGGCGCTCAGGGTTTCGTTCTAATAGAGAGATCAATTGCATAAACAGGCAGAGTCGGGGCATTTTCCCGGCTCTGCCTGTTTATGCGCATTTTGATGGGCTAGATCGAGCCTGACAGACCTCGATGTTGCAGAGCCAGCGTCTGTCGTGGTTTAGCCATCTTTCGCATTTCCATCTGGTCGCTGATCGAGTGCAAAGAGAAGAGGGTGAGGTCCGATGAACCTGAGGTGATATTGATTGCACGTCCGAATCTGGAGCACGTCTGGTCAGCAGGTTTGGGCGCAAACGGCGGGGTAAGGAAAGGGTTCGATCTTCCTGGCCTGAACGATAGACCTCTGTGTTACTGCTACCGGACCGACTGGACAAAGACCGTAGTACCCGTTCGCACCAAAAATGGGCAGGCGCTCCTATGAGTTGTGAGCACGCCGAAGGGAGATGAACGGACTCCAGCCCAAAAAGAACGCCGCCGGGGTGGTGTTTCTACCACCCCGGCGGCGCTCGTCCCGACTCTCACTGTTTACGTTAGCATGCCTCACGTGAACAGCGATGTCGCTAGCCTCAATAGCCAGTGTTCTGCTTCAGTATCAGCTCTCCAGCTTCGTTCGTTCCCATCAGGTCGATCTGACGCTGGGGAATGGGGAAGTAGAGGTTCGTCGGCGCGGTGAAACGTCCGCCTGCAACGTCGGGGTAGAGGCTTCCCTCATAGGCGAAGAAGTCGTTGAGCGCCTTTTCCGCTATGCCCCAACGGGACAGGTCGAAGAAGCGATGGCCTTCCATCGCCAGCTCGAGTTTGCGTTCGAAGTAGATTTTCTCGAGCGCGTCCTCCCGGCCTTTGAAAGAACCAACGGGGTATTCCTCCACCTTATAGTTAGGCGTGGTATACTCTTGCCAGTTGTTGATGTTATCGGCAGTGCCTCTTAGCAGGACGAACGTGGAGTTGCGGTCAGTGCGAACCACCCACTCTCCAACCTGTGCACCCGAGGCGAGCATCTCAGCCTCGCTGCCGACGACCGCCTTGGCGAACGCTTCGTTGTACTTGTTCGTGACCCAGCTCTCAGGGTTGGCTGCACGGGCGCGGACCCGGTTCACGTACTCGCGGGCTTTTTCGTAGTTATCGAGGTTAGCCTCGGCTTCGGCGGCCAGGAGAAGCACGTCCGCAAAGCGGATGATCGAGACGTTCTGAGCCGTGCCTGGTGCCCACGAGTTGCCGTTATAGAACTGATCCTGGGTAGCCTGCCAGTAGACGTTCTTCTTGGGCGAGTACGGTCCGGCGTACGACTGGTCACGGATCCAGCGGCGTCCCGGGTGGGGACCCCAGTCCAGATACGGAACACCGCGGCGGCCCACGGTCCAGTCAAGGCGCGGGTCCAGCGTACCCTCCTCCAGCGTGAACGGCTGGTCAGATCCGATGCCCTGATCGCTTTTGACCGGGTTGTTGTTGTAAGCATTGATCAGCGGCAGGCCGGTATTCGGATCCGTTCGATAGGAGTTTACCAGGTCCTGAGTCGGCTGATAGAAGCCGCAGCATCGGAATGGGCTGTTGTACGGGAAGTTCAACATGCCGCCCTCATTGGAGTTGGCGATGCTGCCCGTGCCGTCGTTGCCCGTCATCTGGATGGAGAACACATCCTCGCTACCGTTCTCATAGCGCGGATCGAACACATCCTGGAAACGGGGCTTGAGGTCGTAGGGAATCCCGTTCGAGGTCACACCCTGGGTGATGACCTGGTCGAAGATCCTCTTAGCATCCTCCCATTTCTTCTGGTAAACGTACGTCTTCCCCAGATATGCAGCAGCGGCCCATTTATTAGCCCGGCCTACTTCCGGCTGCGTTTCCGGCAGGTTGTCCATGGCAAACTGGAAGTCTGCCTCGATCATCGGCCAGATGTCCTTATCGTTGGGTTGACGGTAATCCTCCGTCGTCTCATCGATCCACGGCACCATGTTGAACATCTTTTTCAGATCGAAATAGATGTGGCCGCGAATGAATCGAGCCTCACCTGCGATCCTGGCCTTCTCTGCATCAGAAGCGTCCGTGACTTGCGGCAGCAGGGCCAATACAGCATTAGCCCGGGAGATGCCCTCATAGGCAGCTCTCCACTTGCTGTTGAGGAAGCCATTGGAGGGGTTGACGCTCCAGTCGGCGATCGCGTTGATGGCTGGCTGGTCAGTAGCGTCGCTGCCTTTGTGCGCGTCACCGCCGGCGACACTACCGTAGATCCAGTTGTCTGGTGAGGTTTCCCAGGCACTGCCGGCGATACCGCGCGCGTCCAGAGCGCCGTAGGCGCCAACGAGGAGTGCCTCGGCGCCTGCTCTGTTGGCAAGCACCTGCTCGCTCAGTGAGCCTCGCGGTGGCTGATCCAGAGTGTCACACGAGGAGAACAGCACCGCGACGGCAAGCGCCCACAGTGCGGTCCATGTATACGTCTTCATAGTGTACATCCTATACAACATCTTGGGGCAGGGAGTGATTAGAACAGCAGGTTAACGCCAAACAGGTACTGACGGGGGGCGGAATAAGCACCTTCGTCGATACCGAAGTTTGTTGCACCTGCGCCCCCGATTTCGGGATCAAGTCCGCTGTATTTCGTGAAGGTCAACACGTTGGCCGCCTGCACGTACAGCCGGAGCCGGTGGACACCCAGGGGTTGCAGCAGCTTATAGGGCAGGGTGTAACCCAGCTGGATATTCCGAACGCGGAGGTAGGACCCGTCCTCTACGTAGTAGGAGTTGGGCACCTGGTTGGTGCTGAATGACCCTTCGTTTTCCTGGATCGGTGCCTTAGCATTGTGATTCTCAGGCGTCCAGGAATCGTAGAGCGCGGTTTTGCTCTTGGCTCCCTGGAACGAGGAGTAGAAGTCAGTCCACCATTTCACCTGGTTCCAGATCTCGTTCCCCTGTACGCCGTAGAGGAGCGTGGAGAAGTCCCAGTTCTTATAGGTGAGTCCGATCGTGAGGCCATAGGTGAAGTCCGGGTTCGGGCTTCCCAGGAAGACGCGGTCATCGGGCGTGATCTGCCCGTCACCGTTGGCGTCCTCGTAGCGGAAGCGGCCGACCCCTGCACCGGTCTGGTACACACCGCTGGTGTTTGACTCAGGCACACCGGCGTTGGCCTGCTCGATCTCTGCCTCTGAGTTCCAGAAGCCTACGATGTTGTATCCGTAGTAAGACGAGATGGGCTGGCCTACTGCGTTCCGGATGATGTTGCTTCCGTTGAAGCGGCGGCTCTCCAGATCGAAGTAATCGACGCCTTCGGCAATGGCAACAATCCGGTTGTTGTAGGTGGTGAACGTTGCGATCGCGTCGAGGTCCAAATCACCGATGAGGTTCACCCGGCCGTGCAGCGAGGCATCGAGGCCGTTGTTCTTCATGCTGGCCACGTTCACGTACGGGGCAGATGCACTGCCCGAGGTGCCCGGCAACTCGGGGTTGTAGAGCAGGTCTTCGATGTTCTTCTCGTAGTAGTCGATGCTACCCGAGAGACGATTGTTGAAGAGTGCGAAGTCTGCACCGATGTTGATGCCGACGTTACGCTCCCACCGAGCTGCAGGGTTACCGATCCGTCCCTGGCGGAAGCCCAGCGCAAGGTTGCTGTTGCTACCCGTAAGGTCGTAGTACGAGTCCGTGGGGGTGCCAACGAAGAGAGTATACGGGTTGTTGGGGTCAACGTTGAGCTGGTTACCCATCACACCGTATCCACCGCGCAGCTTCAGGTCGTTGAGCCACGCAACATCATTCAAGAAGCTCTCATCGGAAATGCGCCAGCCCGCGGTAACTGCCGGGAACCAGCCGTAACGGTGCTCCAGGAAGCGCGAGGAGCCGTCGCGGCGCAGCGTGGCACTCAGCAGATACTTGCCGGAGAAACTATAGTCCAGTCGCCCGATGAGCGAGAAGAGGCCGTCCCCGTAGGTATAGCTGTAGTTGGTCTGCGTGCCGGATCCCGTATCCAGGTTTGTGTAGTTGGGATCGAAGGAGAAGTAACCCTGCGTGCTGCCTCCCACTTCGCGGCCACTGTTATTGTAGAGTTCGGTACCGACCATTACGCTGAGGTCGTGCTTGTCCGCGAACGTGTCGGTATACAGGAGCGTGTTGTTCCATGTATAGTTGCGGCCGTTATAAGCACTCTCGTTGTACTGGTTGACGGTACCGTTCTCGGCGTTCTCGTATTCGGGATACGAGAATGAGTGGAAGAAGCCAGAGAAGATCTCGCCACCGAAGCTCGTCCGTAGCCTGAGATTCTTCAGCAGGTCGATCTCGCCGTAGATGTTACCGAAGAGTCGTTTGGTCTCTCCGCCATTATTACTGATCCGGTCCTGAATGGCGACCGGGTTGCGCGCATTACCCAGGCCGGAGCCGAAGGAACCGGCGTAGTTGCCCATGATGTCATAGACCGGGATGATCGGCTGTTGGCGATACGACATGCCGATCGCACTGCCTTCGGAGAGGGCGCCGATCGTCGGGTTTTCCGTCAGCGTGTATGCGAGGTTTTCACCGATCCGAATGCGGCTATTGACATTGAAGGATGTGTTCGCACGCAGCGTGTAGCGCTCGAGATAGGTGTTTTTCAGTGTACCCTGCTGGTTCAACTGGCCAAGCGAGAAGTAGAAGGTCCCCATCTCGTTACCACCGCTGACGGCGATATCATTCTTGATCATGGGCGCTGGCCGGAAGACCTCGTTATACCAGTCGGTTCCCTCCTTATTGGCCCGGACGATGCGATAGAAGTCGCCCAGCATGCTCGGGTCGTTGTAGTGGGGGATGACATAGTAGTTCGAGGGGTCAGCAGCCGGATCGCCCTCCATCACGCCAGTAGGCATGATGTAGTCAGGTAGCCTGGGCTGTGCTCCACCGCCATAAAGTGGATCGGGGTTGTCGGCGGTGATGGGTGTTCCGGAGTTGGCCATGGCCATCCACTTCAGCTGGGCCATCTCCAGAGGGGTGAGGATGTTGAACGGGTTGGAGCCCTGTCCCGGCGCCTGGTAGCCAGCATAGGCGTCGTAGCTGACGGTGACGCCGCCGCTGCCCTGCTTCGTTGTGATGATGATCACACCGTTTGATGCACGCGACCCGTAGATCGAAGCCGCGCCGGCATCCTTGAGGACCTGGAGCGATTCGATGTTTTCGGGATTCAGGGTGGCAATATTCTGTGTGGGGACACCATCGACAACGTAGAGCGGTTCGTTGTTGCCGAACGTGTTGAAGCCACGAATATTGATGATCGGCTCTTCGCCTGGCTGTCCCGAACTGACGACAGTCACGCCCGACGCGACACCCTGTAGAGCTTTGGTAACCTCACCGGTCGGTACGCTTGTCAGGTTCTCGACATCGACGACATCGACCGCACCTGTCAGGTCACGACGCTCCTGCACGGTGTAACCGACCACGACTACCTCGCTACCGGTAATCGTGATGGGATTCAATTCCACGGTTATTTCGCTACGGCCATCAATGGCGACCGTAAGCGTCTCGTATCCGATATAGGAGTACCGAATGCTGTCTGCACTGGCAGGTACCTGAAGTGTATAACTCCCGTCTACATTCGTAGCCGTTCCCGTCGTTGTGCCGGGAATCGTAACACTAACGCCCGGGAGACCTGTACCAGCCTCGCCGTCAAGGACTGTTCCAGAGACAGTACGCACGTTTTGCCCGTTAGCCGGGCTGGCCAGAAAAATCAGAAGCGCAAAGGCCGCCGTCCAAGCAGTGCCCCCCCAGGCTTTGCGCCCAGCGCCTGATCGAGTACAGAAACGTATGAACATGTACTTCATAACAACTTCGAGTTGAACAAAACACGGTCTGTGTCAGGTCAGTTGCTAGCCGAGAATCGGATGCAGCTGACATAGGTAGATATCATTGTGTTGCTTGCACCATAAGCATGACCCTCTTGATTGATGTGCTTACCCTGAGTGGTGGGATGGGGATAGTTAGATTGGCTGCGAGATGAGCCCGGAGCCCTTGCTGAGCGGGGCCGTCAGTCCGGTTGCGTTGGATTAGAGCACACTGGACTGCAAGCGCTTCCGTCTTTAGAGCACATTCTGAGATGACTGTCTAATTGCCCACCCTTGGTTACCAGTCCTTCACATTGTTGCTTAATATGAAGTTATCATCAGCATATAGTCAAGGAATTTTTAATTGCACCATGCTCAGATTGGGTTTAAGGGCGGGAAGCGCTTCCAAATTGGAACAAAATTCGCATTGGGTTGCAGGCCTTCAGTGAGAGGAGGACCAGGCATTTTTCCAGGCTTCTTTGTGGACCTGTCGCTGTGCTTGCTAAGGAGAAATGAGTGGATGTACACTGCGCATTTGCAGGGCTAAGAGGGAGGTGTGCGCTGTCTTTCGACGCTTGCGTCTGAATGTAAGCGAGGATCCGAGACTCTTTAACTGCTGCAGATAGTATCGCCGCCGGTCCTTGCCTGTGTATCGATGGTGCGTTCGAGTCTCTTCCGCTGTGCTACGGAAAGTCACGCGGTGCCCGCTGATCCGGCTGCTACGAGGCAGTGAAGAGATGGTACAGGCCATACCGGAGAGCGGATTGCCAGCGGTGTTGGATCGGGGCATCCGGAATGCAACCGGTTGTGTTGCAAGGTGCTTTTTTTGGGATGTTTGACCAGTGGGCCTCGTCGTATGTTGAAGCGCTGAGGACAGCGATGCTTCCTGGCCGGCGTAGCCCGAAGGTTTTGACCCCGTGATCTGTAATGATCGTACCAGCATCGAAAAGCAATGCGCACCTCGTCCGATTGAGCCTCGCCGGGGGTGCGGTGATGCTCTCACTCGTTGTCGCTTGCAATGCACCGGAGGCCGCGCGGGAGCCGGCCGGGCTCGTAGCGGATGCTCCTTCACTGGCATTCACGGACGTTACGTTCGATGCCGGTCTCGGCGATTTCAGACATGAAACAGGAGCAAAAGGTGACAAATGGTTTCCCGAGACGATGGGTTCGGGCGGGGGATTCATCGACTATGACGGAGATGGCTGGGAAGATATCCTGCTTGTAAGGGGCGGGACATGGGATGCACCAGAGACGCAGCTTCCTGCCCTCTGGCTGTACCGTAACAATGGCGACGGTACCTTCACACTGGTCACGGAGGAGGCGGGCCTGGGCGGTGTAAGAGCGTACGGGCTCGGTATCGCTGTTGCGGATTACGACAACGATGGCGATGAGGATATCTATTTCACCACACTAGAGCATAACATGCTCTTTCGCAATGATGGCGGCCGGTTTACCGATGTGAGTAAGCAGGCCGGGATCGCGGAAGAATCAACCTGGAGTTCGTCGGCCATCTTCTTCGATGCGGACCGGGATGGTTGGCTGGACCTGTATTCAGGCAATTACGTGAAGTGGTCGCCTGAAACCGATCTGTTCTGTTCCCTCGATGGCGATACGAAGGGCTACTGTACGCCAGAGACCTACACGGGCGTGCCTAGCCGCTTCTTCCATAATAATGGAGACGGGACGTTCTCAGATTGGACGGCGAAAGCAGGTTTCCTACCCGCTCCCGGAAAAGCGCTCGGTGTGGCCGAACTAGACTTTAACCGGGACGGCTGGCCGGACCTCGTCGTCGCCAACGATACCCAGCCAAACCTCGTATACGTCAATAATGGGGACGGTACGTTCACCGAGATAGGCGTGATGAGCAGCGTGGCCTATGATGAGAACGGAAAGGCCCGGGCAGGCATGGGCATCGATATCGGCGTGGTGGATTCAACGGGAGAGGAAACCATCTTTATCGGTAATTTCTCCAAGGAAATGATCGGTGTGTACCGGCACGTGTCGGATGGGCTATTCATAGACCGCGGAGCGGTCTCGAAGATCGGACGGACGAGCCTGCTCACCCTCGCTTTCGGACTGATCCTCTTTGATGCGGACCTCGATGGCGATCTCGATCTGTTCGTGGCCAACGGGCACGTACAGCCGGAAATAGAGGATATGCAGGAGGGCATTACTCATGCCGAACCGCCGCATCTCTTCATGAACAACGGCGACGGTACGTTTGAAGATCTCGCCCCTGCTATCGGCGGGCCGTTTGCGGCGGCCTATGTGGCTCGTGCTGCTGCCTATGCCGACTACGATAAGGATGGAGACGTGGATATTCTCATCACGGAGAACAATGGCCCAGTACATCTTTTTCGGAATGAGCTCATCAATGCGCAAGGGGGACCAGTCACGTCCAATATGCTGCGGGTTCTGACGGAAGGGCAGAGGAGCAACCGAGATGGTATCGGGAGTCGCGTAATTGCCGTAGTGGATGGTCGCCGGATGGAGCGGCGGGTGCGCTCCGGTTCTAGCTACCTGGCATCTTCTGAAAAAGCACTGACATTCGGATTAGGTGCGGCTACCCGAGTGGATTCCCTCATAGTCCAGTGGTCGAGCGGTGCTGTAGACCGGTTTGCCAATGTAGAAGCCGGTCTGACGGTGCTCGTTCGAGAAGGGGCTCCGGAATTGATACCGGTGGGGAAAGGCGGTGCATCGCTTGCATATCGATAACTCTGTTCGGATTCGCTTTAGGCGAGAACATGGAGGATATCGAAAGATGGAGAAGGGATTGTCGCGCAGAAAAGATCGGGCCGTCCGCTCTGCAACATTCGTATCGGGGGTGATGTGTGTGCTCGCATTGTCCGGCTGTCTTTCCCAGCCGGAACCCCGGT
This sequence comes from Rhodothermales bacterium, assembly GCA_041690215.1. GTDB lineage: Bacteria > Bacteroidota > Rhodothermia > Rhodothermales > DASSAV01 > DASSAV01. The sequence goes on along the minus strand of JAWLHQ010000003.1, from coordinate 315,959 downwards.
CATTAGCAGCGGATCCCCTGACGCAGCAATTGCTGATTGCTGGAAGCGAAGCATTCGATCGGCTCGATTTCCGGACCGCTCTGGCACTCGCCGATAGTGCCGAACGGCGCGCTCCCAAGGTGCCGGAAACGTATTTCCTCCGGGGGCGCATCTATTCCGCCATGATGCGCTGGGCAGACGCGGAGGCGCAATACAAAAAAGTCATCGAACTGGAGCCGGGTTATATAGGAGTCTGGAATAACCTCGGCAACAATGCTTTTCGCCAGCAGGAATACCGGCAGGCGATTGCGTATTTCCGTAAAGAGATCGCGTACAATCCTGCGCCTATCCCCTGGCATGGTATGGGGCGGGCGTACCGGGAACTCGGTGTTATGGATAGTGCGCAGTATGCCTACGAAAGGTCTATTGCGGTGGATAGTACTTATGCGGCGGCATACCTGAATCTGGCCATTCTGTTACAGGATGAAGGGGCGTTTAGTGAGGCGCTGGACGTCGCGCGGCGGGGGGCGCGTGTTCGTCCTGACGATATCGAGTTACAGTACCAGATTGGTGCTTTATTGATGCAACTCGGGCGGCCCGAACAGGCGCTTCAGTATCTGGCTACTGTCGCGACGGAATGGTCCTGGCATTACCCATCCCGGTATAATCTCGGTCAGGCACTTGCTCGCCTCGGGCGGGGTGATGAGGCCCAGGCCGTGCTAAAGCAGGCCGAGGCGTTGCGTGCGGCACAAGCCAAGATCGAGTCTATGGAGATGGTCGTTCAGGCGCGGCCGGGGGACCCGCTCGCGCACGCCGGGTTGGCTTCTCTGCTGCGTCGTGCGGGGCGCTATGATGATGCCATGCGCGCCTATCAGGTGGCCTACAGCCTGGATCCTACGAATCTGGAATTCCAGAATAACATCGCGAATCTACACCTGATACGAGGGGATACGACGGCCTCCATCCAGTGGTACCGGAATATCCTGCAGCAAGACCCTGAATTCATTGATGTATGGCTCAATCTGGGAGTGGTATATGCCATATCAGGCCATGCCCGGGAGGCACGTGAAGCCTGGGAGATGGTCCTGCAACTCGATCCCGGGCATGCCGCGGCGAAGCAATATCTCGCCAGATTGCCGCGCAGTTGAGCGACTGTCTGCCTGCGGCTATGCTACAGCGACGAGCCGCTCTCGGTAGCTGCCGCCGTATCCTCTACATGACGGATAAAGGCGCGGGCGCGCGGGAAATGGCGCCGCAGGATCGGCAATGCACGTTTCGAGCCAAGCACCGAAACCATGGTGGAGAGCCCGTCCGATGTGAGGCCGTCAGGGGCGATGATGGTCACGGCGACACGATCAGTGAGGCCCAGGCCGGTGCGTGGATCTACGATATGGGAGTAGCGGGTGCCGTCGATCTCGATGAACTGCACAGTATCTCCGGACGAGGAGATCGCTGCGTTGGAGAGGCGTACGGTCTCGTTCCCGGAAGTGGCATGTTCGACACGGATGAGCCAACCGGATTCACCGGGGGGCGGATCTCCGATGACGATGTCGCCGCCGAATTCTATCAGGGCGCTCCGGATGCCGTGTCGGCGCAACACGGCGAGCGCCTGATCTCCCGCATATCCCTTTGCTATGCCTCCTGGATCGAGTTCCATACCAGGGGCGAGCAGTTGTACCGTTCGTCTCCTGGAATCGAGGCGCACGTTCTGCCAGCCGACCCGGGCTGCGGTTTCCTGTAGTTGTTCCGGGTCGGGGAGGTGGCCGGCCCGGCGTGCTTCCCGCCAGAGTTTTGCGTAAGGTCCTACTGTGATATCGAACGCTCCATCCGAAATCGAAGCAAGGTGTTGGGCGCGCGAGAGGATGGTGAATAGTTCGGGACTGACACGGACGGGAGGGCCGCCCGATGCTGCGCTCAGGCGCATGAGTTCGCTGGCGGGACGGTAGTTACTCAGGATGTCGTCTAATTCCGCAATACGGGCATATGCGGCTGTTGCGGCGCGTTCTGCGTGGACCGTATCCGGGGCGTAAAGCACAATTCGTGCTTGTACACCCATGTGCACTTGACTATATTGAAACCGTTTAAGTGGTGTGTGTGCTGCGTGGTGTAGCCCACACCCACTCATCAGTAGTACTACAGCGATGAGGGGAAGCATGTATCGCCGCCCTGGTAGGAACTTAGATGTGAATGACAGCACCTTCCGCCGGTGTTTTGGATGGAAATCCATTGTATCCGTATGTGTCTCGACCGTGTTGCTTTCAGCGTGCGCAGGCGGAGCGTATGTGAACGGGGAGGCCGAAATGGGGCAGCCTGCTTCGCAATCCGGAATACACGGCCCGGCTCCTGAAACGACGTCAGCCTCTCTAGAACCCTATCAGGAGAAGATTCCCGGGACGCTCGTAACCCTCGATATGATCCCCGTGCCGGCCGGAACCGCAGAGGTGACCTCGGATGGCGGCACGCAGTCCGTTGCCATAGAGCCGTTCTGGATCGCCAAAACGGAACTGCCCTGGGAGGCCTACGACGCGTTCGTGTATGCGCTCGATGAGAAAAACGGCGCCAGCTCAACTGCAGCGGATGCGGTGTCTCGTCCAAGCAAACCCTATGTGCTCCCAGGGGAAAGCTTCGGGCATGATGGGTATCCTGCACTCGGAATGACACACAAAGCTGCCACCGCGTTTGCTGAATGGCTATCGGCAAGCACGGGCAAGAAGTATCGTCTCCCGACAGAAGCCGAATGGGAGTATGTATGTCGCGCGGCGGAGGCCGAACCGACAGCTGATGCTCTCAAGGAGCATGCATGGTACTGGGACAACGCCAATAATCAGACGCAGAAGATTGGATCCCTGAAGCCGAATGCCTGGGGTGTTCACGACATGCTCGGCAATACGGCGGAATGGGTGAATACGGCCGACGGCTCCAGTGTAGTGAAAGGTGGATCGTGGATGAGTGATGCGGAGGAGGTAAGCTGCAGCGCACGTGCCTCCTATTCACCCGACTGGCAGATGACGGATCCCCAGATTCCGAAGAGCACCTGGTGGCTGTCGGATGGTCCGTTCATCGGTTTTCGCCTCGTCCGTGTTCCGGACTGAGCTTTACGCTCCGAAACAGCGATCAATTCACGATAATAAGCCCTGGTTTGCTACAGGGTATCCTGGAAAACGGAAGCAGAGATGCGTTATTCCGTGTCTCTGCGTACCTGTAAACATACCGTATACCGCGAAAGCGCTTTTCCTTCAATAGCTAGACAGTGAGGGATGAACATGGTTACCAACGAAAACACGCAAGCAGGAGTTACGCGAAGGGACTTCATTAAGACGTCCGCTGCGGCTTCGATCGGGCTTTCAGCCGGGCTGATGGCCACAAGCAACTTCGCCTATGCGGCGGGTTCTGATACCATCAAGGTAGGACTCGTCGGCACAGGTGGCCGTGGTACGGGAGCCGCGGTCAACGCGGTCGAAAGTGCGCTGGGTGTGGAGATCGTGGCAATGGGCGATCTTTTCGAAGACCGTCTAGCCAGATCACGGAAGGACCTCTCTGAGAAGCTCGGCGCTGCATACAAGGTGACCGACAACACGGCCTTCGTGGGCTGGGATGCCTACAAGCAGGTGATTGACAGTGACGTGAACTACGTGATTCTGGCAGCGCCTCCAGGCTTCCGCCCGATGCATGTCAAATATGCGGTAGAGAAGGGGAAACACCTCTTCATCGAGAAGCCCGTCGCCGTAGATCCAGTGGGTGTCCGTTCGATCATGGCGTCCTCGGACCTCGCAAAGCAGAAAGGACTTGGTATTGTGGCTGGTACGCAGCGGCGCCATGATCCGAAGTACATTGCTGCGATGGAACGCATTCACAACGGCGCCATGGGCGAGGTTCTGGCCGGACAGGTGTACTGGAACCAGGGCGGCCTCTGGAATCACGACCGTAAGCCGGAGTGGACCGACATGGAGTGGCAGGTGCGGAACTGGTTGTACTTCACCTGGCTTTCCGGCGACCACATCGTCGAGCAGCACGTCCACAACATCGACGTGGCGAACTGGGCCTTGCAATCGCACCCGATCCGGGCCAATGGCGTGGGTGGTAGGCAGGTCCGTACCGATCCGAAATACGGCCACATCTACGATCACTTCGCTGTCGAACTGGAATACCCGAATGGAGCACGAATCCTGAGCATGTGCCGCCAGCAGGACGGGACGACCCGCTTCGTTGGCGAATACTTTATCGGAACGCTGGGCACGTCCGACGGCAATACCTGGATTCGCGGCCAGAATGCGTGGCGGTACGAGGGACAGACGGTCAACCCCTATGTCCAGGAGCACACGGACCTCATCGAAAGCATCCGTGCGGGCAAGCCGCTGAACGAAGGGCACCAGATCGCCGAGTCGGTACTCTCCGCCATTCTCGCACGTGAGGCGGCCTACACCGGTCAAGCCATCACGTGGGATGAGATCCTGAACTCGGATCAGGATCTGTCACCCAAGACACTGGCATTCGGTGAGATGCCGGTTCCTCCGGTTGCTCAGCCCGGCATAACCAAGCTCTCCCGGGATCTCTACGCCCATTCGCTGTGATGTGTCCGTTGTTCGTTGTTAGAAGTTCCTGACAGGTTTGCTCATCGGCCAGTGGTCGGTTTCTAGGTCTAGCCGACTACTGGTCGATGAGCGCAACGGGCGACTCTATCGTATTAACGAACGACCGACTACAGACAACTAACTTTTCATCCATGAAACGAAGAGACTTCGTAAAGTCGACCCTGGCAGCGGCAGGAACCGCAGCGCTTGGCGCGACCGCACCTGCGCTTGCCGGAACGGAACGGCTTTCTGGGGCAATAGCCAAACACGAGTTCAAGCTGAAGTATGCCCCTCATTTCGGCATGTTTGAGAACCATGCCGGAAAAGATCACATCGATCAGCTCCGCTTCATGGCGGATGTGGGCTTCACGGCATTTGAAGACAACGGGATGATGGGGCGCTCCGTGGAGGAGCAGGAGCGGATCGGCAGGGAACTCGAACGCCTCGGGATGACGATGGGCGTGTTTGTCGTGGCTGCCTATGGCAACAACGATGTCTGGGCAGTCACCGGGAAGCAGGAGCACATCGATCACTTCGTTGATACTTGCCGGAGGGCAGTTGAGGTAGCGAAGCGAGTCAATGCCAAGTGGATGACGGTAGTGCCCGGCGGTTTCGACCGGCGCATTCCGATTGGCATCCAGACCGCGAATGTGGTAGAGGTACTGCGGCGCGGCGCTGAGGTCTTCGAGCCACATGGCTTGGTTATGGTGCTGGAGCCGCTCAGCGACTCGCCGGACCTCTTCCTCCGGGAGGCAGACCAGACCTATGAGATCTGCAAGGCTGTGAACAGCCCCTCCTGCAAGATCCTGTACGACATTTACCACATGCAGCGGAACCGGGGGCACATCATTCCGATGATGGACATGACGTGGGATGAGATCGCCTATATCCAGATCGGCGACAACCCCGGCCGGAAGGAGCCTACGACTGGCGAGATCAACTACAAGAACGTCTTTGCGCACATCCACAAGAAAGGCTTCCAGGGTGTGCTCGGGATGGAGCATGGCAACTCGAAGCCGGGCAAGGAAGGCGAACAGGCCCTTATTGACGCCTACGTGTATTCAGACGGCTTCGCTGTGTAATACAACTGAAGCTGTGGCCAGTATGGGGCGATCGGGTAACATCCTGATCGCCCTTTTTTCTGCTGCCGGATAATCTCGATACTTATGGATTCACCTCGAGGAGAGGAAATTTAGCATAGAGTGCAGGGTATGATCCGCCCGCCCAGATATGTTTCGCAGGTTGCCGTCCGGCTCTTACAGCATGTAGGTGTCGATGTCAGCTGTGTAGAAGAGAGAGCACTCGTTTACTGTGTTACGGACGAGAACTGGGGCAGATAATGGAGCAATTGCGGCAGGTTGAGTTATTCAGGTACCTGGGTAACATGCTGTCGTCATAGAAAAATTGCATCCAGTTGTACGAGTTTGTTGCGTAAGTGAAATCCTTTCAATTCTTTTGGGAGACCTGCATCGGGTGCTGCACTGGGGTGAGGGGATAAAGCATCCGAACCTTCCTGATTCTGATCCAAAGAGCGCTCATTAATCCTTCTGGATACCGGCGGTAGCGGGTGAGGGGCAGCGAACAGACCTCATTCCTTTATCTGTTCGCCCAATCTGGAAGCGGTTCCAGTTGGTGGGCTTTGACTGTGCTTGCCGTATCTGCGGCTAGAGTCCCGCATCCCGGCGCGGGGGAATGGAGCAAAAGTGGCGATGAAGGGGCACCGTACCAGAGTGAAAACTAGTTCTCACCTCTAACAATACGGAGACATTGTTATGGCGGTTGCATCATCAGCATCGACACAACAACCTGCTGAGCACAATCAGAAGCTCTTCTGGGGATGTTTCATCGCACTTGTTGCTACGTCCTTCGGTTTCATCGCACGTGCGCTCACTGCTAATGAATGGGGGGCGGAATTCAACCTGTCTGAAACGCAGATTGGAGAGATTCTGGGGGCCGGCCTATGGCCATTCGCCATCAGCATCGTACTCTTCAGTCTCGTAATCGACTACATCGGGTACAAGGCTGCCATGTGGGTCGGGGTGGTGTGTCATACGCTTTCCACCGTGCTCATCCTCATGGCCGAGAACTACACGATGATGTACATCGGTACGTTCGTGCTGGCGCTGGGCAGTGGCACCGTGGAGGCCTACATCAATCCGCTCGTGGCGACCGTCTACAGCAAGGAAAAGACGAAGTGGCTGAATGCTCTGCACGCTGGCTGGCCGGGAGGACTCGTTTTCGGTGGCATTCTTGCCATCGCGCTCGGGGCTGACGTGTACTGGAAGTACAAGATTGCCATTATTCTCATCCCGACGGTGGTTTACACGTTCATGCTGGCCAGGGAGCGTTTCCCCGTTCATGAGAGAGTCACCGCAGGAGTATCCTACCGTGACATGCTTCGTGAAGTTGGTGCCATCGGCGTGCTGATCGCCTCGACGATGGTCGTCATGGAGATCGGGCGCAATATTGGTCTTTCGCTTGGCGTGGAGCTCGTCTTGATTGCGTTACTTACCGGTGCGTACGCGGCGTATACCCGTTCCGCGGGGCGAGCCATGTTTATTCTGTTCCTGCTCATCATGATTCCGCTGGCGACGACGGAACTGGGTGTCGATAGTTGGATCACCGCATTGATGGAAGGTGAAATGTCCCGCCTCGGCATCGCAGCCGGGTGGGTGCTCATCTATACCTCGGCCATCATGATGGTACTCCGCTTCTTCGCCGGTCCCATCGTGCATCGGATTTCTCCGTTGGGCCTCCTCGCTGTATGTTCGGTACTGGCATCTCTGGGGCTCTTCGCTCTGTCGTCTGCCACGGGCGCCATGATTCTGGTGGCTGCTACCCTCTACGGTGTTGGTAAGACGTTCTTCTGGCCGACCACGCTAGGTATCGTGGCCGAGCAGTTTCCCCGAGGTGGTGCCCTGACACTCAACACAGTGGCTGGTGTGGGGATGCTGGCTGTTGGTATCGTCGGCGCCCCGTTCCTCGGCTATCTTCAGGACACCGCTATAGATTCAAACCTGTTCACGACCGCGCCTGCGCTTCACGAGCAGGTCATGGAGCCAAAGGAGAGCATCTTCGGCAGCTACGAAGCGCTGAACACCACTGCGGTAGCGGCAGCCCCTGCCGACGCACAGGCGACCATCGCGCAGGTACAGGAGGAGTCGCAGAAGGACGCGCTCCGTACGGTGGCACTCCTGCCGATACTCATGCTCGTCGTCTATATCGGCCTCATCTTCTACTTCCGTTCGAAAGGCGGCTATAAACCCGTCGAGCTCACGGCGGAGGCAGAGGTGCGAACGGCAGCCACCGTGGCATGAGGGTGACGCGAGGTACCATGGCTTCACATTGAAGGGCGGCGTGCCGGAAAGGCGAAGTGGCTCGTATATCCGGCACGCCGCTTGTAGTATCTTGTAATAATGTGTGCCAGGCTGATGGATCCGTCTTGCGCTATACGCGTAGTGGTCAGGCATCAGTATCTTCCCGTCCCGTGTACCTTGTGGCCCATGTGGATCGTCCTATGAAGAAGAATGACGTAGTTGGACTGGGACTAAGTCTCTGCCTGCACATTCTGGCAGTAATGGGGCTGGCCTTTATCGTGACCGGCACGCAGAAGCCGGAGATGGAAGAACTTGGCTATGTGGCTATCGAGTTCGGTCCTATTGCAGAGGGACGTCCGGTGCGGGTAGGTGAAACGTCTGTTCCTCCTGCGCCTCAGCCCAGCGTAGAACCCCGCAAACCGGCCCCTCGGCGGACGCCGCCGCGGCCGGTACAGCGCCAGGTACAGGCACCGAAACAAAACGTCGTTTCAGAAGAGAAGGTGCAGCCTGCCCGGAAGGATGAGGTTGCCCCGGAGCCGGAGCAGAAACCAACGGAGGCTACGGAAACGGAGGCTGTTTCTGAAACCACGGCGTCAAGCCATAATAGTGGTGCAACAGGCGGGACTTCCGGTGCTGCGGACGGTGCGGAGGGAACTGGCTCGGATGCCGCTAAGACATCTCCCTTCGATATCGAGGGGTTGAACCGTCGCCCTTTGCATGCTCCGCTGCCTCGCTACGCCGAGAAAATAAATGCGACGATCAAGATCCGTATTACAGTGGATCCTCAGGGACGGGTGAAGCAAGCGTTTCCGCTCGTCAAGGGGAACAGCCCGGCACTGGAACAAGCGGCGATAGGTGCTCTTCGGCAGTGGCGCTTCAACCCCTTGCCAGCCAATGCTCCCCAGGTCGACCAGACCGGCGCCGTCACATTCCGCTTCCGTCTGGAGTAACCAATCCGTATTCAGGCTGACGTATCTGAGCCTGCTGTTATGCTGTGGCACGAGGAATCCTCGACCGCTCGTGCATTCTGTTCTTCGAATATCCCGCCTTTTCCGGCGCGGGTGAATTGATCGTACCTGGGCATCCGATCTGTGGTTTGGAGCGTCAAAACGGCGGATTGCGCGGGTAAGTCGGGCGTAGAACTACCTGTTCATGTAGTAGCCGCATCGGCTTTGGAATCTTAGCTTTTACCTAAGACGCTCAGGGCTCACCCTGCAAAGCACGGGCATCTTAGACAGTGGGAGAGGGAACTGTACCAGACCCTTCAGCCCGTTGCTCAGCAGGTGCGCCATTGCGCACTCTCTACTCCATCGAACGTATGAATGGGTGGATTGAGCGGCGGCTGGATGGTGAGAGATCCTCGCGTCCAATCTTCAATCGATGGAGGCTGTCGCCCATGCAAGTTTCCCTTGTTGAGGCACTCGGCAAGCATGAGTCGCAGGCTGGTGGTCCAGGCGCATTAGAGCGTTCAGGTAATAGTGAGGCTGTACCTGCTCTATCCACCGCGGCAGAGGTGCTCTTTCACAGATGGAAAGGGTACATCCATGCACGATTGTGGTATTACTATCACACGGTGTACGAATGCCCCACGTTCATATCAAGCAGCGTGCTGAAGACGGCCGGGTACATGGAGCATCTGCCCCAGCACGTACTCGCCCCTAAGGCGGTTAAGAAAACATGTGTTGCCTGCCTGAGTCCTACAGCATGCCTCCATGTCTACCCCATGCTCACCCGAGAGCAGCTGGACGATGAGGGCTCAGCCATCATGGTGAGTGGACTTTGCGCACGGCATAAGCGAGGCAAGTGGGACCCTTCCTCGCGACTCTACATGACGGAGATGGTTGCAGTGGGAACGCCGGAATACGTGAGTGTTACTCGCGATGCCATTGCCGAAGAAATCGTGCAGGCATTTGAAGCCGTTGGTATCAGTGGTAGCTTCCGGGATGCGGATGCTTCGTTGTGCCACGACGTGAGCCGTAGATCTCGTTCGGTTCGGAGGGCGACAGGTCAGAACGGGGAGTTCCGGGTAACCTTCGGCAGCGGATCCATCTCGATCGTTACTATAAGCGACCATCAGGACGACTACGGGCGGCGCTTTGACATCAAGGATGTAAATGGGCGGCCGGCACACTCGTTCTGTGCGGCTTTCAGCATGGAACGATTGACGGCGCTCGGGCTTGGGATGTGGGGCAATTCCGTGAGCGGCTGGCCGGAGTTGTTGCGAACGTGTGCGAGTTCCACTGCATTACCTCATCTCCCCGAGCCCGCGGTATAGCTGCCGGTGGTTTCGTGGCGAACCTGCTCGCGCAACAAGGATCAGGGGTGAAACCCGTTCTTCATGCGCCTGTGCACATGCAGCCTGAATATCGTACGCCGGTTACTTTCGTCTGGCGCGGCTTTCTAAAGAGCCTGTGCTGTAGTAACGTTGCCCCGAATGTGGGCTGAACGGCTTTATGTTAGTGTGTACGTTGCAATACAGGCTATGAGCAGGGCGTTGGTGTGCCATCAAGCAGGTACGCGAGGCGGCTTCGCACGCAGTATGCGGCCCGTGTTTTTCCTCCTGATTTTGAACGGGCTCTGTTCGCTGTGGCCTTCTTCAGTATCCGGACAGGCTCCGGTTTATCTCACCGCCGGGCAGGATGATTATGCACTGGGGCTGCACCTTGCTGTGTTGCGGGATGAACAGCACCAATGGACGATTCAGGATGTCATCTCTCCTGAGGTGGCCAAGCTCTTTGAGGTAAGCCGGAAGGACGTACCCGCATTTCGTTACGACGAAGCTGCCTACTGGATTCGATTTTCGGCTGTGAGGAGCAGTGAGGTCCCGGCCAACTGGCTGCTGGAAATCAGTAACAAGAGCCTGGACGATATTCGGCTGTACATTCCGGCGGGAGATGGCCAATACGTAGAGAAACGAGCCGGCGACGATATGCCCTTTGGCGCGCGTGAGATCAAGGACCGGAATTTCGTTTTCAGCCTTCCTATTGCAGACACCGTGGGGGTATTCTACCTCCGGGCACAGTCAAAGGCACCTCTTCACTTTCCGCTCAGGATCCTGTCGCTAGAGTCGTACCTGCAGCGAAGTCGCAGCGATCAGCTATTCCTCGGTGTGTTTCTGGGGATATTGCTCGCGATGGCGCTCTATCATCTGATCCTCTATCTGTCGATCAAGGACCCGACGTATTTCTATTACGTCCTGTTCATCGTTTACCTCCTGCTGTACGAGATTTCCGTTCAGCGAGTCGGTGCCGAGTACCTGTGGCCGAATAATCTCTGGTGGGCAGAGCGGTCCAATTCGACCCTCATTCTAATAACCGGTATACTGGCGTTGCAATTTGCGCGGAGCTTTCTGCGCTCTCGCATCTTCGCTCCGCGAATGGACATGCTGCTCCTTGTGTTCATGGCGCTGAGTGTACCGATGATCGCCTGGAATCTTATGGGCATGGATCGCACCGTCAACAATGCGACCATAGCCTTCTTTGGAATTATGCACCTGGCGATGATTAGCGCAGCGGTCGTCTGCTTGTTTCGAGGTGATCAAGCTACACGGTATTACCTCGTGGCGTGGTCTTTCTTTATCGCAGGCGGTTTTCTCCGTCTTGCGGGCTTGTGGCAGCTCATACCACCCTCCAGCTTTGCGGCCTTGCATGGCATGCAGATAGGAACGGCCCTCGAGGTTACGCTGTTTGCCATGGGGCTTGGATATCGGTACAAGGTGATGAACAGCGAACGGGAGCGGCTACGGCTGCGTATCGCGAGCGACCTCCACGACGATATCGGCAGCGGCCTGACGCAGATTACGCTTCGCAGCGAGTTGCTTCGTCGTGCCGCCGACCCGAAGGCTGCCGAACTTGCCGGACAGATTGGTGCACAAGCGCATGAACTGGCTATGACCATGCGGGATATCGTGTGGTCCATCGAGCCGAAGCAGGATTCCTGGGAAGCCCTGGAGATGCGAATGAAGGACCATGCTATCGGCTTGCTCGGTCCAGCGGGCATCACGTTCGATATGCAAGGGGACCTCCTGTTCGAGCACAAGACACTGCCTATCGAGGTCCGCCAGAACATCCTCATGCTCTTCAAAGAGGTGGTCCATAATGCGGTCAAGCATGCGGAGTGTACCGAGTTTACCGTGCGCTGGCGGCTGGATCGGAAGGCGCTCTGGATGCAGTTCCGGGACAATGGCAAAGGATTCGATCCGCAGGAAGTCCGGAACGGCCACGGATTGGGCAGCATGCGACGCCGCAGCCGCGCGGTAAACGGGCGCCTCGAAATCGATTCGGCACCCGGGAAGTCTACAACGATCACAATCGAGGCTCCATTACAGAAAGCTGCATTTTCCGTCCAGTCTGCATGACAGTTGATCGGGACATGGTGTACCTTACCATCCCCTGCCTGATGTTCACCTGTTAAGCACCCATTTTCAGGCTGGTCGCTATGTCGTTCACCCCCGCCCCCAACATTCGTGTCGCAATCGTCGAGGACCAGGACAAGATCCGGAGCGCGCTTGAGATGATCATCGATGGGACTCCGGGGATGCTGTGTGTTGGCGCTTTCGAAAGCGCGGAGGCGTTTCTGGAATCCGATCTGCAGGGGATAGACGTGGTGCTTCTGGATATCGGCCTGCCCGGCATGTCCGGTACGGAGGCCATCGCTCCGATCCGCAACCGCTGGCCCAGAGCGGATCTGCTGATGCTCACCGTGTACCAGGACGAAGAGCGTGTGTTCAAGGCGATCTGCGCCGGTGCGGTGGGCTATCTCCTCAAGACAACTCCGCCAGCGCAGATCGTCGATGCCGTACGCGAGGTGAACGAGGGCGGTGCGCCGATGTCGCCGAGCATCGCCCGTAAGGTCGTGGGACTCATGCGTCAGCCGGCTGCTGCAGCGGAGACGTTATCGGACCGTGAGAACGAGGTGCTGAACCGTATCGTGGAGGGCAAGACCAACAAGCAGATCGCGGACGAACTCATGGTGAGCACCAACACCGTTGCCTTTCACCTGAAGCAGATCTATAAGAAGCTCCACGTCCATTCGCGCGCCGAAGTCGTAGCAAAGGTCATGCAGCGCGGGTGGTAGAAGCAGAACTACCTGAACAGGTAGGTGCCGACCGGGTTCGCGCCTATTACCTTGTCCATTGTGAGCGCATAATGCTCATGCGACGAGGTGTACATGGTGCGATTGGCCCTTCCCGGATGTCTCATTCTACGTGTCCTTTCACTGGCAGGGTGTGCACACACGTACCGTGTTATGTACTCCGCCGTCTCGGGCGGGACAACCGGGCTCCCGGGTACGCTGATTGGCGCCGTTTCGTCGGTCGGGGACGTGTACATCCTGGATCTCGGGCCAACTGAATCGGGCACCGGCGAATAGCATGTGAGCGGGAGGCGGGGTAGTTATGAAGAGGCTTCTGATCCTTGCTCTTGTGCCCGTAGGGGTTCTTCTGGCTGCGCTGGCATTGAGGACGATGCTGTTTTCATCCCGGCAGGTCCGAGTGGAGTCGGTCCCGGTCATCGGCAGCCCCCAGGCGGCGCAGCGGCTCGCCGGAGCGGTGCGTATTCCGACGATCACCTATGAGGACTCCGTGGATGGCAGCCGGGATGCCTTTCTTACTCTTCACGCTTACCTCGAACAGGAATATCCGCGTGTTCACCATGCGCTCAGTCGAGAGGTCGTCGGAGGGTACAGCTTGCTGTACACCTGGGCCGGGTCCGATCCGACGCTGGCGCCCATCATTCTGACCGGTCACCTCGACGTTGTACCGGTAGATCCGGGGACGTGTGAGGAGTGGATTCACCCGCCGTTTTCCGGCCACAATGACGGTACCTATATATGGGGGCGGGGGAGCATGGACGACCGGTTCACCGTTATCGGGGTTCTGGAGGCTGTCGACCGGCTCCTTAGCGCCGGATACCGGCCCCGGCGTACGATCTACATCGCATTCGGGCACGACGAGGAACGAGGCGGCGTACAGGGAGCCGCCCAGATCGCGGCTCTTCTGAAACAGCGCGGCGTTCGGCCTGCGTTTGTTCTGGATGAGGGGCTTTTCATAGCGGAAGGTATCGTACCTGGCTTGCAAGCACCCGTGGCGCTCATCGGGGTAGGTGAGAAAGGGTCCGTGAGTCTGGAGCTTTCGGTGACCGTGGAGGGAGGCCATTCCTCTACGCCCCCGAAAGACACGGCCATCGGTATTCTGAGCCAGGCCCTCACCCGGCTGGAGTCCAACCCGATGCCACCACGGATGAGCGACCCTGTGCGCCAGCTCTTTGCGTTTCTGGGGCCGGAGATGGGCTGGCTGCAACGCCTCGCCATCGCGAACCTCTGGTTATTTGAGCCGCTCGTCCGGCAACAGCTCGCCGCCAAGCCGGTCACGAACACGCTCATCCGCACGACCGCCGCTCCTACGATCCTTCAGGCAGGGATCAAGGAGAACCTGCTGCCATCACAGGCCAATGCGGTCATCAACTTCCGCATCGTTCCTGGTGATTCTGTTGCCGGGGTCGTGTCGTATGTAACTGAGCGGATCGGCGATCCGCGGGTTCAGGTTCGCCCCCGGAGCAACTTCTCCGAGCCATCTGCCATTTCGGATGCCTCTGGTCCTGCGTTTCAGGCCTTGCAGCGGGCGATCCGGCAGGTTTTCCCCGGCACGCTCGTGGCGCCCTCCTTGATGGTCGCTCGGACCGATGCGCGGCACTATACGGAGCTTACGGACAACGTGTACCGGTTCGTACCCATTCACGCGAAGCAGGAGGATGTAGCGCGTTTCCACGGGGTCAACGAGCGTGTCTCGATCGAGAATCTGGCGCAGGGTATTCAATTCTACTACCAGCTCATCAAGAACGCGGATGATTTGTAGGGCAGCATAGGTGGTGCGCCAATTGTGACTGCGTTGTAACGAAACTTACAAACTCGACGGTATTGGCGATCGCGGATTCGATGTACGAGTGGATCACCGGCGTTTTTTCTTTTTGAATGGCGGCTGGCGCATCCGGTCTCGTTTTCGGTTTGGCACAAATGGCACACCGATTACGGGGTTTTCTCTTGAGACCGGCTCCGGGGGAGGACACCCCGGCGGTGTGTCCCTACAGGTGGCCTCCTGCTCATTGGCTTCGTCGTCCGATGGCACAAATGGCACACCGATCACGGGGTTTTCTTCGGGGGTGAGGGCTTCACCATCCGTGACGAGGTCCGGGTTGCCAGCCGAAGGAGCCGTGTGGGCGTATCCGGAGATGAGGCGGTCGAGTTCTTCATCGGTGATCGTCTCTCGCTCTTCCTGCGGGAGCGCTTTCCAGATCTCGTAGCCTCGCATGAACTCCTCGTACTCTCGCTCAAAGCGCTGGTGGTCTCGGACGAGTTGCATCACGGAGGCGAGGTCGCTGGTGTCGACTGGTAGAGATGCCGGATCGAGGGTGGAGGGTGAGGGCGCAGCACGCTGCGCCCCTACGGCATGGGTGGTCTGTGCGGCATGAGGGGCATGGCTCTGTGGTGGCAGGGGTGGACGGTCGGCTCTGGCCTGGATCCATCCGGCTCTGTGTTTGAGCCAGAAGAAGAGGGCACGCAGGTAGCGGGGATCGTCTGCTGCTTTCATGGCGCATGCATAGGCGAGGTCTTCGGCTTGGGCG
Source organism: Rhodothermales bacterium (assembly GCA_041690215.1). Lineage (GTDB taxonomy): Bacteria > Bacteroidota > Rhodothermia > Rhodothermales > DASSAV01 > DASSAV01. The sequence continues at coordinate 300,473 of JAWLHQ010000003.1, read as the reverse complement.
ATGGCTCCGGATTCGGCTTCTTCGACGGCCTGAGCGAAGGAGGGATCGGCCTTGATCCAGTTGTAGAGGGTGCGTCGTCCTACGCGTGCGCTGTGGCATGCGGCAGTGCGAGAGGTGCCTCGGGCGAGGCTGGCGAGGATGGCCTGTTGCCGGGGGGAGAAGGTGGGTGTAGCAGGAGTGGGTGTTTGCATGGTGACCTCCTTGTTTTCAGAACAAGGTAGGAGGTCGGAGGCGTCGTGTCGAGGTTATTCTTATAACCTACATATGTGAGGTGGGGCGGTCAGCAGTCGGCAAAAATCAGGAAGGGGCAGCGGTCTGGAGGAAGCAAGCTAGTGAAGTGGGGAACACCCTCAGTCGCTTGCGCGACAGCTCCTTCGAGGGAGCGGTTGGGCTTTGCCGGATGGTGACGTGGTAGAAGTCTTTCGGGTTCTGCTGGCTGGATACCCGGTCGGGGCCGGGCATGACATCGGTGGGTGGGTTGAGATGAGAGAGAGACGGGTTGCCTGGTTTGAGGATGCCGAACGGATTGTGCGGCAAGCTTGTGGCCGGGCATGGTGTTGGTGGGGAGGTTGGAGGGCGAATGATTGCCACGGTGTTCGATTAAAGAGCTTCTACACGTATGCTTGACTGGCATGCGCGAGAGCGGAGAAGTGATCTCGTGAGGTCCGGCTATTCCTTACGAGATCACTTCTCTGTGTTCGTAAGGAACACCTCGGGGCAGGATTGCTTCCTTGCCTTTGCGGGGAGGTGGTTAGTGTGCTACCATTACTTAGCGCATTCGTATGAGGCGGCCGGTCAGGGTGGCGGGGCCCTGTGGTAGTTCGGCGCGGAGCCTGTAGACGTAGGAGCCAGAGGCGAGCCCGGTGCCATCAATTTCAATACGGCGGTTTGTGCCAGCCGCCAGGGTGCCGGCGTCGATGTTTTCGACCTCTCTTCCGAGTACGTCGTACATCGTGAGGGTTATGTGGGCGTCTTCCGGCAGGTCGAACGTAATGGCGGCCCGCGTTGTGAACGGGTTGGGGTACGAGCCGTGCAGCGAGAGGGTTACGGGTACGTCCGGTTCATTCGGGACTGCGAGCGAACTCGTGAGAGCCAGGCGTATCTCATGGTCTGCCGCGACGACACCACCCGGTGTGCCGAGTGAGAGGGCATCCAGCGTGAGATTGGATGGACCTGACATCGGGGCGATCACTTCGAATGAGAGTTCCAGTAGAGGGCCATGCCCGGTTACCGGTCCGGCTGTGCCCTTGCGGGTGTGTGCGACGTAATAGCGAGGGCCATTCGACTGGCTGAGGGAGAGGAGGTCGCCGTTTTCCAGTAGTGTGCCGGGGTGTGATGTTACCTTCAGTGAAGCCGGTACGGAGAGTTCAGCGGCATAGCCGAGTAGCTCAGCTACCGTATTGTGACCGGCTTCCAGCGACAGGAGTGCCGTGAAGCGTTCGCCTACCGGGAGCGCTGGAATGCGAAGCGATGCGAGGGGATCGCTAGCCGCACGCAGAGCGGGTGCATCCGGTATGGTGGCGCGGTTCAGGCCGAAGTTGACGCCGATGGGGAGAATATCGTTCTGGTTCACGATGCCGTCCCCTGTGGCATCTGCATACATGGCGGTTTCGGGCACCCACGGTTGTGAGGTCTGGGCTTTCCATGCAAACGTAGTGTCGGATCGTGCCGGTCCGGTCGCGCCGAAATGGATGCCGATGGGCAGTACGTCGTTGATATCGGCATCACCGTCGTTGTCGGTGTCACCCGGCCACACGGCATAGGTCGTGATCTCGATCTCGCCCAGCTGAACGATGGCCGGAATTTTGGTGCCTTCCGGATCGATAAGCATGACATCAGAGAGTGAGAACGTGGCCGACAGTGGGGCGCCGTCATGGATGGTCGTGAAGTCGATCCGGGCCACGGTGCCGTGGCCGCCAACTCCGGTGGCGCCGCGTTTCCGGGTTACGCTGAAATGAACTGTTCCTTCGGCATTGTCGATGGTTGCGTCAACGATGAGGTCGCCATTGTCGAGGAAGGCCCCTGCCGTCGCAGTCGATGCCTGAAACAAGGTTGGATCGAAGTGGAGTGCGAAGCCAGCACCGAAGAGGTTCGAGACCGGTGCCGTCCCGGTGCCGACTTCAACCGAAACGCTGAACGTCTGACCGAGTGCTACCGTCCCCACATTCGCAACGGGTTGAACTGGTAGTGGATCAGCGGGATGTGAGCCGGCTGGAAGAGACCATCTGGCAATGTGTGGCGAGGGCAGCTCACCGGCGGTCGTGAAATCTCCACCAGCGAATACAGTGACGTCTCTGACAGCGAGTGCTTTCACTGTCTGGTCCATTCCAGATCCAAGCCCGGACCAACGCTCGCCATCCCATCTGGCGATTCTCGATATTTCCTGTCCATCGAGGATGGTGAAGTCGCCGCCTGCATACAGGTTGCCGTTCTTGTCCACGGCCAGTGCGTGAACAGATCCTACGGTCTCCGTGCTGAGGCTAGTCCAGGTGGTACCATCCCACTGCGCCACGCGCTGTGCTGGTGCATCTCCCGCTATACTGAAATCTCCGCCAGCGTACAGCACGTCGCCCTCGATGGCAAACGCACGGACAGCACTTGAGACGCCGCTTCCGAGGGAGGACCACGTCGTTCCGTCCCACACTGCAACGTGTTGGATGGCGGCCGTGCTGAAGGAACCGCCCGCATACAGGTTGCCGTCTGCATCGAGCGCCAGCGCCTGGACCAGCGTCCCGAGTCCTGCGCCTAATGCAGACCACCCCGTGCCGTCCCACTTTGCAATGCGGTTTACCGCTGTTTCTCCTGCCTGAGTGAAGTTCCCGCCAGCATACAGATTGCCACTGTCATCCACCGCCAGCGCGTAAACGACAGCGTTCAGTCCAGTGCCAAGCGCGGACCATGACGTGCCATTCCATTTCGCGATGTTAGCCGCGGTGACTCCACCTGCTGAGGTGAAGGATCCGGCGGCATACAGGTTGCCGGCATCGTCAACGGCGAGGGCGTGTACGGCTCCCTTGATGCCCCCGGTCAATCCCGAGCCAAGGGCTGTCCAGCCCGCGCCATCCCACATGGCGATACGGCTGGCGGGCTGGCCACCGGCCGTGGTGAAGGTTCCGGCCGCGTACAGGTTGCCGTGATTATCGACGGCAAGTGCGTTGACAGAGTTATCCAATCCTGCACCTTGAAAAACGGTGTCCCATGCTGCGCCGTCCTGTGCGAGAGCATCGGAGGGAGCCATGGATAAGGTGGCAAGCAGGGCGATGGCGGAGTATGCGCGCAAGTGTCTGGCGCGGGCACGGACAGCTGTGATGAGCGGGCTACGGAGGCTCATGGATTACATGGCTTCGGTTACGAGCTACACTGTGTGCACACGAGCCGTTCGTGCGAGATACTAGAACTGAATCGGCTCGGAGGCGCTGCATCCGACAACCGATGTGGAGCAACGTAACCTCTGCGTGCCGTAAATAGTGGTGCCAGGGAGGGGCGCCTGCCGTACGTAATGACCAGTGCCTGCGGGCAGGGTGTATCGTGGCGGTGTCACACCGAGGCACGAGCACTGCTCGGGCAGGCTTAATGTGTGGAGGTACTTGTAATTGTGTAGTTCGTGGTGTTCTTTCTGGATATGTACCGTACCGGTGGTCAAGCCGTGCGGTATGCCTCTATCGGCGGGTCCGGCTCACGTCCGGTCAGGGATCCCTGTCCTGTGTAGCCGAGCGCCTGAAAGCGCATCCAGACGAAGAACGGCATGGATAGACGAGAAGCCATCAAGCGCGTCACGCTCCTGCTGGGCGGGACGATTTCGGCACCCAACCTTGCAGCACTCCTGCGTGCGGCTCCCGGGGGAGACGGAGCACCCGTCCCGAGCCTGTTGCGTGCGGACCAGAAAGAACTCATCGCCACGATTGCCGACCACATCATCCCGGCGACGGACACGCCGGGCGCGCGGGCCGTGGGCGTGGCAGACTTTATCGACCGTCTGATTACGGAGTCCTACACCGAGGACGACCGGACGCATTTTCTGAATGAGCTAGCACGCGTGGATGCGCTGGCGCAGCGCGTATTCGGTCAGCCTTTCCTGGAACTCGGGCCGACGCAGCAGAAGGACCTCCTGATCGCGCTGGATCAATATGCCTACCGCGAGGCACCCGTGCTGATAGAGGTGCCCTTTACGGAAGACATCAGGGACAAGATCACCGGGCCGGGCGAGGATCCGCTGGAGGCTCCGGTGGACGAGAACGCGGCAGGCTCAATGGAACGAAGCCGGGCGCCCTTCATGCGGGTCATGAAGGAGTTGACGCTGGTCGGCTATTACACGTCGGAAGTAGGCGCTACGCAGGAACTGCGTCACGAGCCTGTACCAGGCCGCTACGAGGGATGTGTGCCGTTCTCTGAGATCGGGCGTACGTGGGCAGTCTAGGTATTCTGGATTGCCGATTCTGGATTTGCTGAAGAACGCTGACAGCTGATTGCTGGCAACCTTCCAGCACAACTTGTTGCTACGGATATGGAACGCAAGAATTTCTACGTTGCGAAGCGGGAGGAGTGGGACGCCATCGTGGTGGGATCAGGCATTTCAGGGGGATGGGCGGCGAAGGAGCTATCGGAGAAGGGATTGAAAACGCTGGTGCTGGAGAAGGGAGGCAACGTCGAGCACGGGAAGTACGAGACGGAGTGGAAGCAGCCGTGGGAGTTTTATTTCCGCGGCAAGGGAGACCAGACCGATAACGAGAAAGACTACCCTATTCAAAGTAAAGGGGGCGGATTCGGGGAGGCTACGAAGCACTTCTACGTGAAGGATACGGAGAATCCCTACGTCAGTCCCGAGGACAAACCGTTCCTCTGGATCCGGGGGCACCAGGTAGGGGGGCGCTCTCTAATCTGGGGGCGCCAGAGCTATCGCTGGAGCGACCTCGACTTCGAGGCAAATGCGCGCGACGGGTTCGGGGTAGACTGGCCCATCCGCTACAAGGATCTCGCGCCCTGGTATGATTACGTCGAGAGCTTCGCCGGCATCAGCGGCAGGGCGGAAAACCTGCCGCAGCTTCCCGACGGCAAGTTTCTCCCGCCGATGGAGATGAACTGCGCCGAACGAATGTTCAAGGAGCGGATGGAGCGCGCATTTCCGGGGCGGACCATGACGATCGGGCGCGTGGCGAACCTCACGCGGGCCCACAATGGCCGGGGGCCATGCCAGTTCCGCAACCAGTGCGCCCGGGGCTGCTCGTTCGGCGGATATTTCAGCAGCAACGCGGCTACGCTCCCGGCAGCGGCCGCGACGGGGAATATGACCCTACGCCCGAACAGCACCGTCCACAGCCTCATCTACGACGAAGAGAAGGACAAAGTCACGGGCGTGCGGGTCATCGACACCATGACGCACGAGGCGATGGAATTCTACGGAGGCGTGGTGTTTCTGTGTGCCTCGGCCCTGGAGTCCACGCGCATCATGCTCAACACGAAGACGCCGCGCTTTCCTAACGGAATCGCCAACTCCAGCGGCGTGCTCGGGCATTACCTCATGGACCATCCGTTCCAGGCCGGCGCCACGGGTGAATTCGAGGGTATGGACGACCAGTATATGTATGGCCGCCGACCGAACGGGATCTACATCGTTCGTTTCCGCAACCTGGGAACGAAGGAGACCGAGGCGAAGGATTTCCTTCGCGGGTACGGGTATCAGGGCGGTGCGAGCCGGGCGGGCTGGAGCCGGGGCGCGGGTGCCGCAGGGTTCGGTGCGGGCTTCAAGGAGGCGCTGCGTAAGCCCGGTCCGTGGACCATGTGGATCGGCGGCTGGGGCGAACACCTGCCCCGGTACGAGAATTACGTCGAGCTGGACCCCAACGTAAAAGACGCCTGGGGCATTCCGGCGCTACGCATCGTGTGTGCCTGGAGCGAGAACGAGGACAACATGCGCAAGGATATGGCGGAGCAGGGGGCGGAGATGCTGGAGGCGGCGGGCGCGAAGAACGTGCGTCCCTTCATCGGCTTTGCACCGCCGGGCCTGTGCATTCACGAGATGGGGACGGCGCGTATGGGACGCGACCCCAAGACTTCGGTACTGAACGGGTACAATCAGGCGCACGAGGTCCCGAACCTGTTCGTGACGGACGGGGCGGCCATGGCGAGCTCGGCCTGCCAGAATCCTTCGCTTACGTATATGGCCCTCACGGCCCGCGCCGTGGATTATGCCGTGAATCAGATGAAGCGCGGCGAGTTGTGATCCGATATCCGGGGATCGTTGCGAGGAAAGCCTCTTGCGCCACTGGCGTTAAGGGGCTTTCTTGGTTATGCTCGTTCCGGGTCCGTTCCGGGCCGACTTCTCATTGCCTAGTTGGATAATCGACAGAAAGCATGCACATCAACGTACCGGGGGATCAGGCGCAGGGGGAACTTCTCATCAGCACGCTACGGACGTATGCCCTATTGCGGAGTATCGTATTTACGACGGGTGCGCTCGTGAAGCAGACCGGGATGGACGGTGACGGCATCGTCCGAACGATTCTGGACTTCGAGCAGAAGTTTCTGGAAGAATCCCTGTCCCGGATACTCGGTAATAATCCTGAGATGCCGGAGAGCTTGCGGAGGCAACTCGAGGACGTCCTGGGCAAGCAGGGAGGCGATGAGGCCGGGCAGGCCGGTTGAACGTACTACAGGAGCGGGTCAGGCTCTGGCGGATGCTGCTGGCCGGGTGTAACGGGAGGGAGCAGTTCCAATTGCCGGTTCCACCAGTCAGTGAGGATGTCCTGGAGGAATTTGCGTGCGGTTGCGTGTGTAACAAGGTGGCGGGCTTCATGCACGACGATGAGGACCTGTCGTTCGCGTCGCTCATAGTACTCAATGAGCTGCGCGTCTCGCGCCATCTTGAGCAGCATATCAAGTGAGACTCGGCCAAAATCGATCACGGGCGACCCCTGCGTTCATCCTCTTCCTCATCAGGCGCACGCATTCCACCGGGGCCTCCACGCAGAGCATGGTCCGGATGAATAACGTGCCCGACCGGGACATCCGAGTAGCACCTTCCCGGTCCGTGTTGATGGTTTCCGTTACGCTTACGTGACTGACCCTATCTACTTGTGATGGTTCCCTTTGTGCATAAATAACCACCCGATGTGGATAAGTTCGTGTGTGTCGGGAACTGGAAGGTGGCAGGCGATGAACGGTCCGGGGAGCGTAACCACGTTTCCGCTCCGGTGCGCTGTCTTGCTTGCTCCACCTCGAGTTCCCGTGGACGCCGATACGGTCAGTCGGCGTCCACCACCAGCGCGCGCCGGAAACGCTCGGGTGTTACGTAGCGCGTGTGGTAGGTTTGCCAGTCCTCCTTGTGGCGCTGATACACGGGGTCGTCCTCCAGTCGAGTCGGGGGGGTATTGTACTCGGGGTTATCGTGTGAGGGGAGCGGGAGCACGGTTTTCGAGAACAGTGTATTGAGATCACCGTCTTTCTCCCAGCCGTCGCCGATGAGCACGTAATCGCGTACCCAGCCTTCAGGCACGGGTCCGGCTTCAGGGAAGAGGAAGCGCATTTCGTCTCCAGCGTTCATGATGACGTACCGGTCGTCTACCGTTTCGAGGAGCTCGCGTACATCACCGAACCGCGTGTGGTAGCCGACGAGGTCCTGCCAGCGAGGCGCGGTGCCCTCCAGTGTTTCGTAGTCGGGCAGTTCGGGGGAGGTCTTGTCCCTTTCCGTAACGGCGGAGAAGCCGCGGTAGCGGAGGTCGGCCACTTCGGGCATGATGCGCCGGGTCCGGATCTGCGTGTCCGGCACCAGCATGGCCCAAGCCAGCTGGTCCCAGTAGACTTCCAGGTTGGTGCGGAGGCGTACCCGGCGCGGTGCACCCGGTATGAAGACATCCTCCAGGTCGATCAGGATCGTTTTGGTCTTGCCAGCGGGGAAGCCCACGTTCTCCCGGGCGACGCGCCAGCCGCCTTTTCCGTCCGGCACCTCCACGCTGAGGGGAGTCGGGGGGGCATGTTCGCCCTGGCTGATGGCGACATTGATTGAGCTATCCGTGGGGCGGACCCAGCCATAGGCCACGAGATGCAGGGGGCCATCCGTGGGCACCTCGTCACCGAACTCGATCTCCACATAGTGGTCACGCGTGATGCCCTGGTAGTCGCCGGTTCCGAACGTGCCCAGGTAGCGCTCGTCCCGGTCGCGCACGATCTCCGTCACATCGGTACCGAGGTCGTCCCACGCCCGCGTGACAGGCTGGATCGGAGTCGTCACATGGACTTTCATCTCCGGAGGCGGGAAGGCGAACCGCTCGTCCACGAAGATATCAACGTCTTCGGGGTGATCCACGACGAGGAGGGAGACGTGATCGAAGAAGTGCGTTTCCCAAAGTTCGGCTGTGATGCGGACATCGTAAAAGCCGTCCTTCGGCTTCAGCATATCGCCGGGGATTTTGACCCAGTCTTCGGTCGTCATCACACCGGCCGATTCCTGGGCGTTGATGGCCAGACCGAGGGGGGAGCGCCACAGGAAATCCGTGACGAACTGCATTCGCTGGCCGTCGTAAGTGAAGAGCCAGGGGCAGGAGCCTTTCAGGCGCTGCCGGGTGCGGAGGACATCATCGGCGGCCAGGTTGAATTCGGCCTGTACATCGCCGTTGGGCCAGATGATGCGGGCCACGTCCGTTTCCGTCCTGTCGCCCAGGCCGAAGTGGAGCACCGCTTTCGTGATGGGTTGCTGCTGGTAGAGTAATTCGGAGCGCAGCTCCACGACACCGCCGATCCCGAACGAGTTGATGCGCTGGTCGCCCGTGGCCTGGGCGGCCCGCGGGCGTATGACCTGCCAGTGGTACTTCTTAGTCCCCTGACCTAGAAGCTGGACCATCCGGCCTTCCGGCGAGAGGCCGATCAGGTCCAGCATACCATCTTCATCGAGGTCTGCCGTATCGTAGATGAGGGCGGGAATCGTGGTGGAGAGGGGCTGGAGTTGATCTTCAGTACTGCTCAGGAAGATCTGTGTGCCGCCGGACGACGAAACGATCAGATCGAGGCTGCCGTTGTTGTCGAGGTCGGCGGGAATGAGGCGGATGATTTCGCCGGTCCCGTCTTCCACGCGTGCGATCTGAACGGCCGTCCATGCTGAGCCTTCCAGGTTGGACGTGAGCCGGTAGATGCTTCCGTCCGTTCCGACCGTGATGAGATCGATGATGCCGTCGCTATCGATATCCGCTGCCGTCAGGCCTTGCGAAGCCTGATGTTCCTGCGGAACGGACCGTGGGGTGAAGAGACCGTTGCGTTCATTGGAGAATACCCGGAGCGAGCCCGAGGCGTCGATGAGGGCCGCATCGGGATCACCGTCGGCATCCAGGTCCGCCCAGACGAAGTCGTGTGTTCCTTCTACACCGGTGAATGGCTGTATGGGGGTGAACGTGCCGTCGCCGTTGTTCCGCAGGGCGAGCGGCGCGCCGGAGCGTGTACCGAGCAGGACGTCGATATCTCCCTCCATGTCCAGGTCGGCGGGCCACACGCCGGTGTACGAGCGATCGGCTACCCCGGACGGGAGATTCAGGGAGGTGGTTACGTCGGTGTACTCGTTGCCTGTCTGGCGGTAGAGTCGGAGGCCGCCGGGACCGGCCAGGACGATGTCCATCAAGAAGTCGTAGTTGTAGTCGAGTGCGGCGGCGCGAGTGAGGGTAGGCGGGACGGGAATGATGGTGCCACCGATCTGGAGGGTGCCGTTGCCCAGAGTGGCTACGAGTGGCGCTTCTTCACCGGTGGGCCAGAATGCAGCGGCCCAGGTCAGTGAGGTGGCTTCCGGTTGCGTTTCTGAGTCCTGCGTGTAGGTCAGATCCAGGTCCGGCTCTGCCGAGACAGCCTCCGGGGTGGGCATGCGGATGAAGTGCGTGATGAGCGCGCCGACCTGCTCGTTCGGCGTCTGGATCTCGCTCAGATCCTGCCTGAATGCCGGTACGCGAAGCAACGCGTTACGGAGAAATATTGCCTGAGTCGCTGCCTGGTTCAGGTCGCCGGACGCGACGACATTTCGAAGCGCATCCAGTTGCTCCCGTACTTCGGGTGGCCACGCGGCACTGGCCTCTTCGAGCCGGGCCACACCGCGATCCAGCGTAGCCCGATCTCCCCGCCGCGCCGCAATGCGGACGGACTCTATTTGCAACGCCACGTTGTCCGGTCTGGTAGCCAGCATCTCGTCCACGAGTTGCTGGACCTCGAATTCCCATCCCGGTCCGGCCTGTCGTTCGATTTCCTGTGCGAGAGCGTACCGGGCCTCGATGTTCGTGGGATCCCGTTCGATGGCCTGGCGAAGTAGTTGGATCGCCTGTTCGAAGTTTCCCTGGTTGCTCGCGAGCCGGGCCTGGAGCAGCAAGATCTGGGCATTGTCCGGCGCCAGTTCCGCTGCGCGTGCCAGCCATTCTCCGGCCTGTTCCAGTTCGTTGCGGCGCAGGGCGAGTAGTCCCAGGTTCGCCCACGCTGCCGGTTCGCCCGGAGCGAGCTCCGTTACGCGTAAGAGCCCTTCCTGGGCGCCGACATCGGAGCCAGCCTGGATGGCAGCCAGACTCGAGTAGAACGACGTAACGGCTTCGCGATACTGCTCCGAGGAGGGGTCTGGCACATGTTCACGATTCTGGCAGGCCGCCAAAAAGAGAACGGGAAGGATAAGGCCGAGGAAGAGGGAGTGCCGGAGAAGTGAGCGGGACATAAGCCAGGCTACGGTTTCGGAAGGGTTGCGGAGTCGCCGAAAGATAGGGTGTGGGCGTATAGTCGCCAATCCCGCGCAGTTCGGCAGAGGAGGTGGCTCCCCGGCCGCCATGTCCACCGCATCGGGTAAAAAGAAAGGGACAACGTCACTCACTTGTTACGCAGGTTTGCGGGTTATATCTTGAACCTAGCTCGCAGCCGACCCGGGAATGCTGATGATCGATGTCCCGGCTCGTTGCGCGTCAAAAGCGCTTTTCTCTACTGGGGAACTGACATCCGAACCGCTATGGCTTCTCAGGATCTTGCTTGCGACATCACCGGTTCCGCTCCGGACGTGGTATCCCGTCCGTTTATCAAGCGGCTGAACGAAGAATGGCACGAGCGGGCATTGCAGGTCTTCATGGTGATCGTGCTAGCGCACTGGGCCGAGCATCTGGTACAGGCATTCCAGATTTATTCGCTCGGGTGGCCCATTCCCGAAGCGCGGGGCGTGCTGGGGCTCTGGTTTCCATGGCTCATTAAGTCGGAACTGCTGCATTATAGCTATGCGCTCGTGATGCTGGTCGGCATCTGGGTGCTGCGTTCCGGCTTCGTCGGGCGGTCGTATACGTGGTGGACCGTTTCACTGGTCATTCAGTTCTGGCATCACATCGAGCACTTTTTGCTTCAGATGCAGGCTATCGTGGGGCAGAACCTGTTCAACAGCCCGGTGCCGATCAGCATCGCCCAGCTCTTCATTCCCCGGGTCGAATTGCACCTGATCTACAATACCCTTGTGTTCATTCCGATGATCATCGGGATGTACTACCACATGTTTCCGTCCGCAGAGGAAGAGCAGCATGCGAAGTGTTCGTGTGCCTGGCATCCGCGCCCGCTTCCGGCATGATAGAGCAGGATGGGGTAGTGCATCCGGTAGTATCCATGCTCTCGTGTAAGCAACGGCGAGTGGAGCAGGGGGAGAGGAGGCGTTTTCGCATCGTGCGGTGGCCGCTGGTGCTCCCGGTATTCGTTCTGCTGGCCTCAGGGGCCTGTACGGCGCCATCGGAGACGTCCACCGGGGTGGTATTTAATTGGATGGTTTCGCCAGAGCCGCCCCGCGTCGGTCCGGCCACGATCACGCTCACGCCGACGGACACGTCCGGGGTGCCGGTCGAGGGGGCCGACCTCACCCTGGAAGGTACTATGACACATCCCGGGATGCCGCCGGTGTTCGCAGAGGCGCGCGAGGAGTCGCCCGGTATTTACAGGGCCTCGTTCGAGTTCACGATGGCGGGCGACTGGGTCATCATTATCATCGCTACGCTGCCGGACGGACGTACCGTACGGGACCAGATCGAAGTGTATGACGTGAGGGCAGAGTGAGTGGGGATCTGTTGGCATCGGTGCGCGGGGTGGGCTTATCATGAGATCTGGAGGTTATGTTGGGTCGGCATTGGCATCAAGCAAATGGCGCAGGGCTCTTTCTGATTTTGGCCTTTACGGACGTGCTCGTACCAGCGGGTAGGTAGTCCTTCAGGTTGTGCTGCCTGGATACCCGGTCGGAGTCGGGCATGACGTTGATGGGAGGGTTTTGGTTTGCTCGGGGCATCGGGTATTGCTGGGCGGTGTAACATCCCCCTGCCTTGCTCCGCTGGACGCGTCGCAAGGCTGTCCTCCTTCAAAGGAGGATTTTGGTGAGGCAGGACCGGATGGGTGGGTATGATCTGCCCGTGCGAGAGGAGTGGAGCACTGGTGGTATGTCTCTACACGGGCGGGTTGGTGGGGCACTGGTGCTCGTGACGGGCTTCGTGGGAGCCGGTCAGGGTGTGCTGGCTGGATTTACTTCATCGGTCGCTCCGCTCGCGTCCGCCTTCGCGGGAATGACGTTGAGGGGAAGCGTGAGGTGAAAGTGAGCCGGATTGCTGCTTGTGAGAATCCTAACATTGTTATTTGATGCCTATGTAGTCGGAGCCGGGCATGGTGTTAATGGGGTGGCAGGGATGAAGCGAGGTGGGATTATTCTGGTATGGGCCAGGGGAGCGTCGAGGCCAATTGGAAGGTTCTCCATCGGTGCCCGATCATCGTCTCAGGATACTTGATGAGATCCCGAAGCGACTCTTCGGCTAGCTCAGGGTGACATGGTTCGGGGGGACAACACGGGAGCAATGCGCCATCTATTCATGATTGACACACTACGCGTTGGAACGGGCGAGTTAGCGGGAATGGGGTTGCATTCCGGGGCTTGCGTTTTCTATTCGATCATCCACGATTCTCGTTTTACAGGCTCCCGGGCTCATAGGCGCAACCAACGATCGATCTGTAGCACATCCTAGATCATGCCTGGCGAGACGTTTGTTCGAGATCGTTCCGAGATTACCAGTACGGACCTTTTGCGGCTACCTGTCATCGGGACCTTTTTGCGGTGGCGGTACGGGCGTGTCTGGATGCAGGCGCTGCTGTTCGCGCTCGCTGCGCTGATGATCCTGCATGGACTTTTCGGGCCGCAACTGGCGCCGAGGAACCTCGCGACGCTCTGGAGCTGGGTGCATTACCGGGGGCTGCTCGTGCTGGTGCTGCTGGTGGGAGGCAATTTCTTCTGTATGGCCTGCCCGTTCATGCTGCCCCGCGACCTAGCCCGCCGGTTCTTCAAGCCCGTCCTGAACTGGCCACGCGCGCTACGCAGCAAGTGGCTCGCCATCGGTCTGCTCGTCGCCATCCTGTTCGCGTACGAGTTCTTCGATCTGTGGGGCGTTCCGCTCTGGACCGCCTGGCTCGCCCTCGCCTACTTCGCCGGGGCGCTAGTGGTGGATACCCTCTTCAAGAACGCCTCCTTCTGCAAGTATGTCTGCCCCATTGGCCAGTTCAATTTTGCGGCCTCCACGATGTCGCCGCTGGAGGTCGCCGTGCGTGACCCGGAAACCTGTGCCCGGTGTACGACGCTGGACTGCATCAAGGGCCGGCGCGATCCGGATGATGACACGCTGGTGCTCCAGCGTGGGTGCGAACTGGCCCTGTTCCAGCCGATGAAAACCGGCAACATGGACTGCACCTTCTGCCTGGACTGTGTCCACGCCTGCCCGCACGACAACGTAGGCATCATCACCCGGCTACCGGGCAGCGAACTCTGGAACGACGAACGCCGCTCCGGGGTGGGCCGTCTTTCGAAGCGGAGCGATCTTTCTGCGCTGGCGGTGGTGTTTACCTTCGGCGCGTTGCTGAATGCGTTCGGGATGGTGAGCCCGGTCTACGCTGTGCAGTCCTGGCTGGCCGGTGTGATGGGGACGACCTCCGAATTGCCTGTTCTGGGAACGCTGTTCGTGGCGGCTCTCGTCGTTGAGCCGGTGGTGCTCCTGGGGCTGGCTGCACTGAGTACCCGGGCGGCAACGGGCGGGAGGGATGGGGTCGTCACATTGGCCGCCCGTTATGCATACGCTCTCATTCCACTCGGAGTGGGCGTGTGGGTGGCGCACTACAGTTTTCACCTGCTGACCGGGCTCTGGACGTTCGTGCCCGTCTTGCAGCAACTCTTCGCAGATGCGGGCATGCCCATTCTGGGGACGCCGTACTGGGCGGCGAGCGGATTCCCGCAGGAACTGGTATTCCCACTTCAGATCGGTTTTCTCGGGCTGGGGATGCTGGGCTCGCTCATCGCCGCATACCGGATCTCGGAACGAGACTTTCCGGAACGGATGTACGCCGCGTTCGCTCCCTGGGCGGTGTTATGTGTCCTGCTCGCTGCGGCGGCCCTGTGGCTGCTCGCTCAACCCATGGAAATGCGCGGCACCTTCCTCGGAGGGTGATTCGAACGATGGATGGATTCGGAGTACATACAGACTGGCGGCGGGCTGTTTCCTGCTGTGTGTTCGTACTGATTTCTTTTGCCCTGACACCGGGAAAGTACGCGGGGGCGCACGAGGGGCCGCCTTTTCCTATCATCGTGGACCAGCGGGTGGGGCCGTACATCGTTTCCGTATGGACAGACCCCGACATCGGCATCGGGACGTTCTTCGTCGTACTGGAATCTCCGGACGGAGATGAACTGGCGCCCGTACACCGTGTGTCCGTCGGGGTAGCGCCGAAGTCCGGCCGGCTGGCCGAGGCCGTGTACGAGGCGGAGGCGCAATCCGTCCGTTACGGTGCCCGATACTATGCCGAGGTCGCGTTCGATCAGGGAGAATTCTGGAACGTGCGTATCCTCATCGAGGGGGCGGAAGGCGGGGGTGAATTGCAGGCCGAAGTGGAGGCGACACCGGACGGCACCATCGGGCCGATCGGTCTGGTTGTGTACCTGTTTCCGTTTCTTGCGGTCGGGTTTCTCTGGTTGAAAGCGATGCACCGCCAGCGGCAGCGAAAGGCGGAACTGGCTGAGAAGGGTGGTACAGGATGAGTACTGGCCTGTGTGGCATTTTTACGTGCTGTTTTTCCAGCGGCTTATCCTGAACCTGGTGGAGCGTTAAGCCTCGCTGGATGAGTAGATCGGTCGTGTTCGGGTCATCGGGTATGCTCACCACGTGTCATTCGAACCTGTTTACTATGTGAACTGGGGGTACGGGATATCAAGGTGAATGTAACGGGCACAAGGAGATGCTGAACCGAGTTCAGCATGACATACCCTGTTCGGCAGAGGTGCTGAAATCGCAGCTTCACGCCAGTAAACAAGTTCAGCATGGCCTATTCTGAGGGGAGGAAATGTCCTGAGCGTGGTGCTGTCTGGTGGGATCCTTCGGCTCCGCTTTGCTCCGCTCAGGATGACACGTGTGGTGGGGAGCGGTATACATGCGGCCTTTATGCGCCGCTTAAGTCTATCTCGATAGAAGTGCCACTTGTGGAGCGCCGAGACTGATTGGAAGGTTCTCCTTCGGTTTCGCTCGTCATTTCAGTATACCTGATGAGATCCCGAAACGACCCTTCGGCAAGCTCAGGGTGACATGGTTCGGGGTGACGACACGGGGCAACGCGTCATCGATTTATGATTGACACACCGCTAGTTGCGGGATCTTCTGGCGGCGTTTCTGTGAATCTGGGAATCGGTCTGGTTTGCTTATGGTGTTCCTGTTATGCCTATCTTGGCGGGTCACCCATTGTTAACCATCCTGAACGTGTTTCATGCCCCGCATCTTTATCACGCGCATCTGGCCCGGTTCGGCTATCGAGCGGCTCAACGGTTATGAGGTAGACGTATGGCCGGAGTTCGAAGCTCCACCTCGTGATGTACTCCTGCAACGCGCCCGCGGCGTCGACGCCCTCATCACGACGCTGGACGACCGAATCGACGCCGAGTTGCTCGACGCTGCCGGTCCGAGCCTCAAGATCGTGGCGCAGTCCGCCGTGGGATACAACAACATCGACCTCGACGCGGCGCGGCAGCGCGGCGTGTGGGTTACGAATACGCCCGGCGTACTGGACGAGGCGACGGCGGATATCGCGTTTGCCCTGTTCATGGCGGCGGCCCGGCGCATCGCGGAGGGGATGGATTACGTGCGGGCGGGCAAGTGGACCGCCTGGCATCCGAGCCTGTTGCTTGGTGCGGACTTGCATGGCGCCACGATGGGCATCGTGGGGCTGGGCCGGATCGGAGCGGCGTTTGCCCGCCGCTGCACCGGGTTCGATATGAAGATCCTCTACACCGGCCGCAAGCCGCGTCCCCTGGCGGATGCACAGGGGTATGAATTCCGGCCTCTGGACGATCTGCTCGCAGAGAGCGATTTCGTATCGCTCCACGTGCCGCTGACGCCTGAGACGAACAACCTGATGAACCGGGATCGGCTTCGCCGGATGAAGCAGGGCGCTATCCTCATCAACACGGCACGGGGGCAGGTAGTGGACACGGAGGCGCTCATCGAGGTGCTGCGAGATGGCCACCTGGCCGGGGCGGGTCTCGATGTTACCGACCCCGAACCGCTGCCCGCCGATCATCCCTTGCTGCAACTGCCGAACGTGGTCGTGACCCCGCATATCGGATCAGCCAGCTATCGTACGCGCACGACGATGATCGAGCTTGCGGTGGGGGATACCCTGGCCGTTCTGGAGGGCCGCCAGCCGGTGCATCCGGTGGTTTCGGTAGAATAGGAGAGCATGTGGTCTGTGGGGGCCGTGTACGCGTCATGCTGCATTCATTCAGCCTTCTCGTGCGGTTTTTAGCAACGTAAGAGGAGATCCCGAAACAAGTTCGGGATGACGTGTCCTTTCAGGATTGTACACGGCTCTGGCGCCGTGTACAATCCTGATCGCCTCTCGTCTCAGTCCCAGGTATCGGTGCGGAAGGGGATGGCGGGGAGGCCTTCTTTGTTGTAGAGGTTGACGACGGGGTTGTTGGCCCAGCCGTAGCGGACGGCGACGGGCTCGGCGATCTGTGGGCTGGATACGACGATGGTATTTCCATCGATGTGGGCATCAGCCCAGACGAAGTTGCGATCCGGTCCGGCGATGGCGAACCCTTTCAGCGGTCCGCCTTTCGCCACGAGCCCGTCGCCGACGTGATCGAAGGAGAGCCGGAGGGTGTTTCCTTCCCGTTCCATGGCGCGGAATGCCGGGCCGGAGTAGACGACGTCCCGGCCATAGGTATCGTGCAGGGCGGCCAAGGCCAGCCGTTCGCCCACATCCTTCTTGTTGCGCGGGTGGATGTCGTCGGCTTCGCCGATATCGATGGTGACGGCCATGCCCGTGTGCGGCACGTCCAGCGTCATGGTCTGGGCTTCCCGGAGCAGGGGCCAGTCGCTTGCCTCGTTGGGGTCTTCCTGTACGGCCATGTAGTTGGCAAGCTGGACGAAGTAGAAGGGCATCGCCTCGTTTTTCCACTGCGTCCTCCAGTCCCGGATGAGTGCGGGGAAGAGGGTGCGGTACTGGAGGGCGCGGCCCGCGTTGCTTTCGCCCTGGTACCAGATCGCGCCTTTGACCGGGAAGGGCGTGAGGGGGGCAATCATGGCGTTGTACAGGTGCGTGGGCATGTTGTGGAGGTTCGGGCGAGCCGGCAGTCTGATTCCCCGCAGATCGACGGATGGCTGGTAGCCCCAGGCGCCATCGAGCGGGGCTATAGCGGTAATGACTTCGTCGCCGTATACGAGCGCCATGTTTTCAGGCTCGCCCCAGATGCCGCCTCCGCCTCCCGTATCGAGTACGCGAACGAGGATCACGTTGCGGCCCTCCACGGCAATGCCCGCCGGTATGGTATAGGAGCGCCGGGTATTGTAGCCCTGGGTATGCCCGATCAAATGGCCGTTAAACCAGGTCGAGTCGGCGTCGTCGATCTGGCCCATGAGCAGCGTCATTTCTTTTCCGGCGAATTCGGCGGGCAGGTCGATCTCCTTCCTGAACCACACGACGCCATCATAGCCGGGGAGTTGCTGATCTTCCCACAGGCCGGGCAGCGTCATGGTTTTCCACGAACTGGCATCGAACGAAGCCCTGGCCCATTCGCCGCGCATGCGGTTTCCCTCATCGCGTACGCCCATTTCGGCCATCCATTTGGATAGTGCCTCATCATACTCTCGCTGGACGCGTTGCAGGACGTCGGGGCCGGTGTAGGTGCCGGGTTTGATATTCTGGACGGCTCCCCGGAAGTCGGGGAGTTGCATCAAGGCGGGGCCGCTCGTCCATGCTTCGGCTACGGTACCGCCCCATGAACTGTGAAGGAGTCCGATGGGGATATCGAGTTCGCTCTGGATCTTGCGTCCGAAATAGTAGGCTACAGCGGAGAAGTTTCTGACGGTTTCCGGGTTTGCCGGTTTCCAGCCATCGGAGGTTACATCGTCCAGGGGAATATCGCTGACGTTACGCGCCACGGTGAACAGGCGAATCCGTGGATGTCTGGCTGCGGCGATGACGGCTTCGGCATCGTCTGTAGCCTCGAGCGGCCATTCCATGTTGGACTGCCCGGAGGCCACCCACACATCGCCTACGAGCACGTCATCCAGCACGACCTGCTCATCGCCGGATGTGATGGTCAGCACGTGCGGGCCGCCTGCTTGCATGGCGGGGAGGCTGACGGACCAGTGGCCGGAGGCGTCGGCTGTCGCGCTTGCGTTCGCGGCACCGATTGCGGCGGATACCTTGCTACCCGGCGGCGCCCATCCCCAGACGTGAACAGGCTTCTCGCGCTGGAGTACCATATGGTCTGAGAAGAGGGCCGGGAGTTTCAGGCTTCGTGCGTCCGGTGCCGTTTGCGCCTGGATAGCCGGAGCGGCAACCAACTGCCACAGGATTAGCATTGCGAGGAGCAATCTGGTAGCAGGCATGGGGGTGGGGTGTTCAGGTGATCTGGTGGTTACGTGTTCATGTGCTCATCATGGAAGGGGATTGGCAGCTACATGAACATCCGACCCATAAATACATGAGTCGCGCGTACGCGAAGGATAGCGCCTGGGTGGCAAAGGCGCCAGTGGTAAACGTTACGAGATCGGAGATGCTGCACGCTTTCGGACGGTCCGGATGCTGTGGTTTTGCCGGACCTTGCATCGGCCTGTGTAAGTAGGCATATTACCACACGCTGAGGAGGTATGCGCCGGGTGCGGATCAGCCCCCACGCAGAGGAAACAGATATGCCGGCAGCAGACGTGGAGATTGCGGCTCCGCCCAAGAAAAAGGAACAGAAGCAGACGGATAAGCGCGTGCAGACCGTGCACGTGCCCCGGTATCACGTCGTATTACTGGACGACGACGATCACACGTATGAGTACGTGATCGAGATGCTGATGAAGCTCTTCGGCCACAGTATGGCGACGGCGTTCCGTATGGCCTGTGAAGTCGATCTGGCCGGGCGCGTCATCGTGGATACCACGCATAAGGAACGCGCCGAGCTAAAGCGAGACCAGATTCACGACTATGGCGCCGACTGGCGCATCAGTCATTGCAAAGGTTCGATGTCCGCCACCATCGAACCTGCGGAGTAGGATAGGGGGCAGCGGCCCCGGGTGGCTACGGGTCAGAAGGCCCGCGTGTTCAGGCTTTCAAGGCGCTGCCAGTCCCCAGACCCGTAGCCAGGTACTACGCTCAGTACAGGACCATGTCGAACGTTCGTCGCCATTTCCGAACGGCGGGATGTTCTTCTCCAAGGAGCGTGAAGAGGCCTACGCAGGCCTTTCTCGCGCCGTCGTTATCGTAGGGCCGGTTCTGCCGGATGACTTCGATGAACTGTTCTAGTGCTACATCGAAGTCGCTCTGGAGAACGGCATTCGCGCCCTGAAGGTAGGCTTCTTTGCCAGGCTCGTCGGGCAGGCTGGAGGGTGATTCCGCGACCTTACGAAGGTGCGCGACCGTCCGGATGGCCTCCAGGTGCGGCAGGTAGGACGGGTTGGTGTTCGCCGCCGATTCGGCGAGATGCAGCGCGCGATCCGTGTCGGTGAATGCGATCAGGCGGGCCAGGGTTATGCCGGCATCCGCGTTGCCGGGTTCATCGGCGAGTACCTGTTCCAGGAGGGTATTCGCCCGGTGAAGGTCGCCGTTTTGTATGGCGTCCCGGGCATCCTGGAGCCGTTGCTTGTTTTCGGAAGGGATGACCTCTTCCAGCCACCTGCGGACCGCGTGTTCCGGCAGAGCCCCCGTGAACTCCTCAACGACCTGCCCATCCACAAAGAGCTTGACAGCAGGGATACCCCGGATGCCGAACTGCGCGGATATTTCCGGATGCTCGTCGGTATTTACTTTCACGAGTTTCCACTTGCCTTCTTGCTCACGGGCGAGTTTTTCCAGAACCGGACCCAGCATACGGCAGGGGCCACACCACGGCGCCCAGAAATCTACCAGTACGGGGATGGTTTTGCTGGCTTCGAGAACGTCTTCCTGAAAGCTGCTTACCTCGTAATTCAGTTCGGTCTGGTTCATGCGTCGCTACTGGAAATGAAAGTCGGCTGGTTTACATCCGCGGGGATGGAACGTGGGCTGACAACGGTTAGCCGACAGCCGACTTACTTATCCCGGCTAGCCGGAGAGAGTTCCGCTACAGCGACGTATTTAGATCCCTGTGCAGCCGCGCATTCGCCATTCTTCCCTGTTGGTATACCCGTGTGAACAAGCCTTTTCATCGCGCATTCAGCCGTCGTGAGTGCCAGATCAGGGATGCCGTATTCCGCCTCGAAGAAGCGAGGGTTTTGGACGTGGCCGACCAGTTACCGTAAGGACCTGTATACGGAGGTCGTGGTCCTGGTGCGCTCCGGCACACGATCTGTTTGTAATAGAGGTGGAGGAAAATTGTTTTTTAGTTGAAACTAAAATTGTATATTATTCCGTATAATTCTGTAGTGCAACTTTCATCACGCAGGCGGCGACCTGCTTCTGGATCATATGGGGTTACTGGTACGAATTCTTCGGATCACCATACCGGCTGTGTTTCTAGCCGGTGCTTTTCTCCTGCAGGGGTGTAAACCCACGGAAGGATCATCGAGCAGCGCCGAGCTTGCAGGGCGTACGGTAAAGGTCGTCGCGACGACCAGCATGGTTGCCGATCTCGTGCGGGAAATCGGAGGAGAGCGAGTCGACGTAACCGGTCTGATGGGGCCGGGGATCGATCCTCACCTCTACAAGGCCAGCGCGGGCGACATAACCAGGATGGGTGAGGCGGACGTCATCTTCTACAATGGTCTCCATCTGGAAGGCAAGATGACGGACCTCTTCGAACAGATCGCCGAGCGCGGTATCCGGACGATTGCCGTGGCGGAGCGCATCGGTACGGATCGCCTGATCGAGTCTACCGGATTCGGCGGCAACTACGATCCCCACATCTGGTTCGACGTGTCGCTGTGGACCGACGCCGCGCGCGGTGTCGAGGCGGCGCTTTCCGAGATGGATCCGGCTCACGCTTCCACCTATCAGGCAAACCTGGAGCGCTACGTGACAGAGTTGCAGCAACTCGATGCGTATGTGCGGCAGCGTGCGTCGGAAGTCCCCGAACCACAGCGGGTGCTCGTCACCTCGCACGATGCCTTCGGCTATTTCGGGCGTGCCTACGGGTTCGACGTGCGGGGACTCCAGGGTATCAGTACGGCGACGGAGGCCGGAACGGCGGACGTGCAGGCTCTCGCGGCGTTCGTCGCTGAGCGGAAGTTGCCCGCGTTGTTCGTAGAGTCGTCTGTATCGCCGCGCGGGATCGAGGCCGTCATCGAGGCCGTCCGTGCACGCGGTCACGAAGTGCGGATCGGGGGCAACCTGTATTCGGATGCGCTCGGGGATCCAGGTACGCCGGATGGCACGTACACCGGCATGGTTCGTCACAACGTGGATGCCATCGTAGATGCGCTGACGGGTCGTTTGCCTGTTTAAGTGTTTCAGGAGCGAGGATGTTATGCCTGACCGTGAAGCGGCTCTGGCCGTACGAGATCTGACCGTAGCCTACCGGGATAAACCGGTACTCTGGGATGTGGACCTGACGGTACCGCGCGGCGTGCTCATGGCCGTCGTCGGGCCGAACGGGGCCGGTAAGACGACCCTCATCAAGGCGGTGCTCGGGCTCGTCAAACCGGCGGCGGGACAGGTTTTCATTTTTGGCAAGCCTTATCGGGAGCAGCAGCGGCTCGTCGGCTACGTGCCGCAGCGCGGCACGGTTGATTGGGATTTCCCGGCCAGCGTGCTGGATGTAGTCATGATGGGGCTGTACGGCAAGCTGGGCTGGCTCCGGCGGCCGGGCCGCCGAGAGCGGGATCTGGCGATGGATGCACTGCGCAAGGTCGGGATGGAGGCCTTCGCGCAGCGGCAGATCAGCCAGCTTTCAGGTGGGCAGCAACAGCGCGCCTTTCTCGCACGTGCGCTCGTACAGGATGCGCAGGTGTACTTCATGGATGAGCCGTTCCAGGGTGTAGATGCCACGACGGAGCGGGCGATCATTCGCCTGCTGCGGGATCTCCGCTCTCAGGGTAAGACGGTCATCGTCGTTCACCACGATCTCCAGACGGTCCCGGAATATTTCGACCACGTGCTTCTACTCAACGTGCACCGGATTGCCAGCGGACTCGTGGAGGACGTGTTCACGGAGGAGAATCTGCGCCTCACGTACGGCGGGCGCGTGGGGTTCATCCGCACGGAGCCTGAGCGAAGTAGTGTCGGGGTACCGAAGGGCGAAACGGCTTGAGGAGCAGGTAGATGCACGGCGGATGGTCGCCATCTATTTCGATCAGGAGACGCAGCATGCTGCGTCTCTACGGGAAACATGAGCACGCTGGAGTTTTGATCCATACCTGATGTTTGAACAGCTGTTCACAGATTACACGCTGCGTACGGTCGCGCTCGGTTCCGCGATGCTGGGCATCGTGAGTGGAGCGCTCGGTTCGTTCGCGGTATTGCGGCGGCAGAGCCTTCTGGGTGACGCGGTGGCTCATGCGTCGTTGCCGGGTATCGCGCTGGCTTTTCTTTTTACCGGAAGCAAGGCACCCCTGGTGCTCATGCTGGGAGCGACGCTGGCTGGCTGGGCCGCTACGCTCTTGCTTCTCGTCGTGACGGAACGGACCCGCGTGAAGTACGACAGTGCGCTGGCGCTGACACTTGCCGTGTTCTTCGGATTCGGCCTGGTGCTGCTCACTTATATCCAGAAGCAATCCGGAGCAGGGCAGGCTGGTCTGGACACCTTTCTTTTCGGGCAGGCCGCCTCACTGGTGGAACAGGACGTGATCGTGATGGCCGTTCTCGGCGCCGTTGTTCTGTTCATCGTCGCCCTGTTCTGGAAGGAGTTTCAGTTGCTTTCCTTCGACCCGGAGTTCGGGCGCACGCTCGGCCTGCCGATGCGGGTGCTCGACATCGGGCTGACGAGCTTGATCGTGATCGCGATCGTCATCGGTCTGCAGACCGTTGGGGTTGTGTTGATGAGCGCCATGTTGATCGCTCCGGCTGCTGCGGCGCGGCAGTGGACGGACCGGCTGGGTATCATGGTTGTACTCGCGGCGTTCTTCGGATTGACCGCGGGTGTGAGCGGCTCCATCATCAGCAGCACGGCACGCAATCTCCCGACCGGCCCGATGATCGTGATCTGTGTGAGCCTGCTGGTGGCCCTTTCTTTCCTGCTGGCACCGAACCGGGGGCTGGCCTGGCGAGCCGTACGAGACTGGCGCAATGCTCGCCGGCTGCGCCTGGATAGCGTGCTGCTGGATCTCTATGTGCTGGCCGGTCAGCATGAGGAGCGGGAGCATCCACATAGCGAGGCCGTTCTCGATGCGATGCACGCAGGGAGCAGGCGGACGCGTCCTGCATTGAAGGTGCTTGCGGAGCGTGGTCTGGCTACCCACATAGAAGGGGCGGGTTGGGTGCTGACTTCGGAGGGCACCGCGCGAGCGCGGGAACTGTACCGGTCCAGATTTCGAGGAGATGAGCGATGAGTAGTATGCAGTTCGAGATCCAACTCGTCGCAGCCGTCGTGGCGGCAGCCTGTGCTTTGCCGGGTGCGTTCCTGGTGCTACGGCAGATGGCGATGATGAGCGATGCCATCAGCCATGCCATCCTGCCGGGCATCGTCGTGGCCTTCTTTGTGACCAGCGACCTCAGTTCGCCGTTGCTGGTCGTGGCGGCGGCTCTTACCGGGCTTCTCACCGTATCGCTCGTGGAAACCGTCAATCGCACGCGGCTGGTCCGGGAGGATGCGGCCATCGGGCTCGTCTTTCCCGTCCTGTTCAGCATCGGTGTAGTGTTGATCGCCCGGTACGCCGGAGACGTTCACCTGGATACCGATGCCGTATTGCTGGGCGAACTCGCGTTTGCGCCGCTGGACCGGCTCATCGTCGGTTCGTACGATCTGGGCCCCAAGTCCCTGTACGTGATGGGTGGCATCGGGCTGCTCAACCTGGCCTTCATCGTCCTGTTTTACAAAGAGCTAAAGCTCGCCACATTCGATGCGGGTCTCGCGGCGGTGCTTGGTTTTGCACCGGCTGTGCTGCATTACGTGTTGATGGGGCTGGTTTCACTCACCGCAGTCGGGGCGTTCAACGCTGTCGGATCGGTGCTGGTCGTGGCGCTCATGATCGGTCCGCCCGCCACGGCGTACCTGTTGACGGATCAACTGGGACGCATGATTGCCTTGAGTGTGCTGGTCGGCATCATCAGTGCCGTGGCGGGGTACTGGGTTTCGTACGCGTTCGATGTTTCCATCGCAGGCATGATCGCGACGGTAGCAGGCGTCCTCTTCGGTCTGACGGTGCTTGTTGCGCCGGACCGGGGGCTGATTGCTGCCATGCGCCGCCGCGCACGGCAGCGGTGGACGTTTGCGACCAAGATGCTGGCCGTCCACCTGCTCCAACACGAGGGACTGCCCGAGTCCGCGCAGGAGAACCAGGTGAAGCATCTTCAAGAGCATCTGGACTGGACTGAAGATTTTGCGCGGCAGGTGGTGCGTAAAGCCAGTCAGGAGGGGCTGGTCGAACAACTGGGCGGCTACCTGGCCCTGACCGAGAAGGGACGCGAATACGCCCGAGAGGCTGTGGTACAGACGTGAGTTTGAGCCCGATGCCCGGCTTACCGTAGGCATACAGCATGCCGCGTCTCTACCTTCGCTGCGCCTCAGATACGTGCTGAGGTTGTATGTAGAAACTACCTATGTAGGACGGGGTTATCTCAAGAAAGACATGTCTTATCTGAGAGGATGCCGGTTTGGGCGTATTCGACTTACTTTTTCAGCGAAAGAGAGCCGGACGTAGCGCGCGTGTGAGCTACGAGTCCGCTCGCGAACGAGCTGCCGCAGGGGCGGCCTTTCTTGACGAGCAACAACCCGGCTGGTACGAGATCATCGACGTGGATGGGCTCGAGTTGTCGCACGGCGGAGCCTGTGTGCTCGGGCAGCTTCACGGGGAGTTCCGAATGGGGTTGGGCCGCGCGGCTATTTTCAATTTCAGCAGCGCGCCGCGTGCCAATCTTTCGCCCGTCCGCCTGGGGTTTCTGTGTGTACAGGGCGTAAGCGCGGCTGAACAGGACCGGGATTATGACCTATTGAATGCAGCCTGGCGGGAGGAAATACGTCGCAGGAGACAAGCGGAGAAGGAGGACGAAGAAAGGATTGCTGAGTCCGGGACGACAAATCCGGCTACAGCAGAACAAGCGGTGCTCGTTTAAAAAATGAAAATCGCCCTGCCGACCTTGCGGCAGGGCGATTGCATGTTGATGCGGGGCTACTTCACGCCGCTACCGGCATCCGCTTATCACGGAATTGCTGATCTTTGATGCGCCGGTACATGGAGAGGCAGAATCCTCCTGTCAGGATGATGATGCCAACCCAGAGCAGGTTGATGAACGGCTTCTCATAGGCCTGCACGACCAGCCAGTCCTCCTGAGGCGTTGCCACGCCTGATACCGCCAGGTTGATCTCGTCCGTGTTTACGTTCATGCCGGTGAAGGCGACCGTCAGATTCCATTCGTCCACACGGTTCTGAATGGATTGCTGCATTCGGTCTCGCATGATCAGGTACACGGGCCGGAGGGTCTGTGTCTCGCCGGTGCGGATGTTGGTGACATCCAGCAGGGCGGCGACGGCAATCTCAGTGGAATCCGGGAGCGTGTTCGGGTCGATGTTGAGATCGAAGCCGGTGAACTTGAGGAGGAACTCCTGGTTGCCAAGCACCGTGGAGTCGCCGCGGGCGATGGTCAGTTCTCCCGGCGCGTTTCCGGAGTTCGATTCGAACATGACACTCGGCGTAACGGCGGCGTAGATGTCCTTCTCGACATACAGCTGCAGATCCGGGTGCTGGATCCATTGCTCCTTGTTGCTCTTGTAGACGACCGGTTTGAGGGTAAAGGTGCGGCCTTTCCTATCGTCGAAGTTCAGGACATACGCGGTGTGTCCTTCCGATGTCGTTTCCTGGCCCACGTAGGTGACATCATAGCCATCCACCGTTCTCGTTTCGCCGCGGGCCAGCACGAAGTTGTCGCGGTTATCGCCGATCTGTACGCCGGAGTTGTTGCCGAGGGGATTGCTGAAGCCGCTGGAGGCAATGATGCCCAGCACCATCAGGATGAAGCCGATGTGCGTGATTGCGCCTCCGGCCAGTCTCGGATTGCCCCTGCCGATACGCCACATCACCATGCCATTGCCGTACAGGGCAAAGAACGAGACGAACAAGAGCAGGAGGAGCAGGATGCCCAGGCCGTACATGTTCCAGAACTCACCGAACCCGGCGGCGAAACCGGCCTGGACCATCTCCTGGTTTGTCGCCTCGATAGCGGCCGGGTTCACGGTTTGCTCAACGAACGGGGTGAAGATGAGTACGAGAAGGGTGCTGACGACCGAAAGCGCGAGGGGCTTGAGCAGCACGCGGTTGACGTTCTCCACGCTCATCTTCGTCCACCAGAACAGTTGACCCAGTCCGGCCAGGAAAACGAAGCCAATCGAGAGTGGGAGCGTCCACTTGTTGTAGAATGCGATGGGCACCGCCGACGGGCTCTCTCGGAAGAGGCGGCCCATGATCGGGGCACTCGTGCCGAGCAGGATGACGGCGGCCGTCGTGCACAGGAGCATTGCTCCGGAGAAGATCATGAACTCCCGCGAGAGCACGTGCGATTCGCGTTGCGGAGCGGGCAATTCGCGGTAGCGGATGGCAAACAGCCCGAATCCGACCAGGGCCATCGCACTGATCCAGATCAGAAGTTGGCCGGACAGGCCGAGGTCCACGAAGGAGTGGACGGAGATATCACCCAGGATGCCGCTCCGTGTCAGGAAAGTCGAGTAGACGACCAGGATAAAGGCCAGTATGTTGAGGAAGATTGCGGCCTTCTGACTAGAGCCGCTCTTTTTCTGGGCGATCATCGTGTGGATGGCCGCTACGCCTACGAGCCAGGGAACGAACGAGGAGTTCTCGACGGGGTCCCACGCCCAGTAGCCTCCGAAGGAGAGCGTCACGTAGGCCCAGTAGCCGCCCATCGCGATGCCCACGCCCAGGATCATGGTGGCGAAGAGCGTCCAGGGGAGGGCGGGACGCACCCATTCGGTGTATTTCTTATACCACAACCCGGCAACGGCATACGCGAACGGGACGACCATCGTGGCAAACCCGATGAAGAGCGTCGGCGGGTGGATGATCATCCAGTAATTCTTCAGAAGGTCGTTCAGCCCGTTTCCGTCCGCGGGTACGAAGCCCGGATTCTGCTGGAAGATCGGCGCATCCGGGAAGCGTTCGTAGAGCAGGGCAAATGGGGACGATCCGATGTTCAGCGAGCCGATCTTCAGCCCGACGATCATGGAGAGCAGGAAAAACTGGCAGAAGGCGACCGTCGCCATGACCGGCGCTTCCCAGTTTTTGGCCCATTTGATGAGCGCGAAGCCGATCAGGCCGGTGTACAGGATCCAGAGCAGGAACGAGCCCTCCTGGCCAGCCCATGAGGCCGAAAAGAGGTATTCGATGGGGAGGTCGCGCGACGAGTACTGATAGACGTACGCATACTGGAACTGGTTCGTCAGGATGAGATAGACGAGCACACCATAGGCGACCAGCAGGCATCCGGCCATGATACTCCAGGCGGCCCGTGCTATTCGTTTCCAGTCCGAGACGCCGTTTTTATACTGGGCCGACTGGAAGTAGGCAAACCCTGAAAGGCCGCACGCCATGAAGGCGATGAGGATGAGCAGGTGACCGACCGTTCCAAGCATAGGCGCACCTAATCATGGCAGATGGTTACGGTAATAACGTAACGCAATAGAAACTACAGGGGCAAGGGCGGTTCCACCCTTGCCCCCGATCCACCGTGCTCCGGAAGGCTATTCACCGGATATTAGCTGATCCCAAATACTTGTATCTGATTTCGATACGGTATTGGATGCAGGCCGTGTGAACCCGGCTGCCGGCTCAGCTCACGAAGTCGTAGATCTTTACTTCTCGCCAGTACTGTGCGCAGTTGTTGCGGAAATCGTCGTGTACGGGGTGGTCCTGGTAGGCATCGTGGCCGGCTTCATCCTCGAACACCACGACGAGCCCATAGCTGTAACTCCGGTCGATGACGGGCCGGTCCGTAGATGCGGGTGTGCCGACGAATCCGTGTTTTACGCTCTCAATGGACGTGAGTGAATGGATGCCTTTTTCGAAGGCCTGAATGTCTTGCTGGGAGAGGCCGTCTTTCAGCCAGAAGTAGACGCAGTGGACGAACATACGTGATGGATTTAGTAAACTGGTGTAGAGGGATGCGTTAGTCGCGGGGCAAGATAAACCAGATCGAGCATAACAGGTCCGCTTTCATGATCAACAGACTCATCTTTGGCGCCCTACTGCTGCTGGCGCATCCTGCCGTAGCGCAGGAGCGTGTGCTGGATGCACGCATGCATCACCTGCGGGCGGGTGCGCAGCGTGAATGGGCCGAGTTTCCGGTTCAGGCGGAGGGGTCGCGTCTCGAGGTGGCCTTTACGGCGCATCCCAACGAGGAGGTATTGACGCTTCGGCTGCGGCAGGAGGACGTCAAGGAATCCTGGCTGGTGCACCTCAACGGGCGAGACCTGGGACGGCTGCATCAGGATGAGAACGGTATGACCGTGTACTGGCCGGTTCCGGCGGGCGCGCTGATCGAGGGGCAGAACCGGCTCACGATAGAAGCGGAGCGAGAAGCCCCGGACGACATCTACGTGGGCGCGATTGCGCTCCATGCTGCGCCGCCGGAGGAGATTCTGGCCGAGGCGCGGGTTGATGTCACCGTGACCGATAGTGAGAGCGGGGCACCGGTGCCGGGGCGGATCACCATCGTGAACGCGGAACGAACGCTCCAGATGGTAAGCGCACCGAGCGGCGACTCCCTGGCGGTACGGCCCGGTGTCGTATATACAGGCACAGGACGGGCGTTCTTCGGGCTCCCGGCCGGAAGCTACGTCATCTATGCCGGGCGCGGCTTCGAGTACAGTGTGGATTCGACACAGATCACGGTAAAGCCAGGAGACCGTATCCGGCTTCCCTTATCCATACGTCGCGAAGTACCAACCGAAGGCTACGTGGGTATGGATACGCACATCCATACCGTCACGCATTCCGGCCATGGTGATGCGACCGATACGGAACGTGCGGTAACCCTGGCGGGGGAGGGGATCGAACTCGCCGTGGCCACGGAGCACAACCGGCATATCAGCTACGAGACGGCTTTTCAGACGGCAGGCGTACGCCCGTACGTCACGCCGATGATCGGCAATGAGGTGACGACCCGCGTCGGACACTTCAACATCTTTCCGGTAGAAGCAGGCGCACCCGTACCGGATCACAGACCGGCCGCCTGGGATTCGATCTTCGCAGGTATCTACGATACCCCAGGGGTGCGGGTCGTGGTGCTCAACCACGCCCGCGACGTGCACAGCGGGTTTATCCCGTTTGGTCCGGTGCGGCATCTGGCAGTTGCCGGAGAGCGTGCGGACGGCTGGGTGCTGCGTGCCAATGCCATGGAAGTCATCAATTCGGGCGCCCAGCAAACCGATGGGATGCAGCTCTATCGGGACTGGTCCGGCATGCTGAATCGAGGCCACTTGCTCACACCCGTAGGCGCCAGCGATTCGCACGACGTGAGCCGGTTCATCGTCGGACAGGCCAGGACATACGTTCGGGTCGTTGATGTTGAACCGGGCCGGATCGATGTGGATGAGGCTGTCGAGCATTTCGTGGAAGGGCGCGTGAACGTCAGCCTGGGATTGCTGGCGGAGATCGTTGTGGACGGCCAGTATGGTCCGGGCGATCTCGTGCCGGTTTCGGATACTATGGCCATCACCGTCCGGGTGCTGGGGCCGGGATGGACGAAGGCAGAGCGGGTCGAGTTGTACGCTAACGGGCGGGTGATCGAGGAGGCCATCATTAAGGAAGGGGATCGCCCCGGGGTGAAGTGGGAGCATACGTGGCGTATGCCGCGCCCGGCGCACGATGTGTTCCTTTCGGCAGTGGCGCATGGGCCCGGTGTGGCCGCGCTCTTCTGGCCTATTGCCAAGCCGTATCAGCCCACTTCACCCGAGTGGGAACCGTACGTGCTGGGTATGACGGGGGCGGTGTGGATCGATGGGGATGGAGACGGGCGGCGTAGCAGCGCGTTCGATTATGCGCAGAGGCTCATGGAGAGCTATAGTGGCGATCTACCGGCGCTGATCCGGGCGCTGAACGGCTATGATGAGGCGGTAGCCGTGCAGGTTGCATCGCTGCTTGCCAGGCGGGGTGGATGGCCAGCCGATGCGGACTTCTTGCCTGCCCTGCAGCAAGCGGCCTCGTTCACACGGGAGGGATTCCAGCTATTCCGAGAGGCCTTGGAACGGCACGAACGAGGAAATTGATGTCCGGGCCGCATCTGGCACCGCTCTGCCTGGAACCACAAAGGGATGTGCCTGCGATGGGCACATCCCTTTGTGGTTAACCTCAGTATATCCTGTTCTCCGTAGCCCCGGTGAACACCGTGCAGGCTGCGGGCTTCCTACTTCGCGTACGAGACCGAGCGGACTTCCCGGATGACCGTCACCTTGATCTGGCCGGGGTACTGCATCTCGTTCTGGATCTTTTTGGAGACCTCCATCGCAAGTAGTTCAGCCTGGGCGTCCGACACGAGTTCGTGGTCAACGAGGACGCGGATTTCGCGGCCGGCCTGGATGGCGTAGACGCGCTCGACGCCTTCGAAAGAGCTTGCGAGCGCTTCCAGTTTTTCCAGGCGTTTGATGTAGCTCTCCAGGGCCTCGCGCCGTGCGCCGGGACGGGCGCCAGAGATGGCGTCCGCCGCCTGTACGATGGGCGCGATGAGCGTCGTCATCTCGATCTCATCGTGGTGCGCGCCGACGGCGTTACAGATGTCCGGATGCTCCTTGTACTTTTTGCAGAGCTCCATGCCCACGATGGCGTGCGGGCTCTCGATCTCCTCTTCGACCACCTTGCCGATGTCGTGGAGGAGCCCCGCTCGCCGAGCCATGGCAGCATCCAGATTCAGTTCGGCGGCGATGAGAGAGGCGATCCGGGCCGTCTCGATCGAGTGGGCGAGGAGGTTCTGGCCGTAGCTCGTCCGGTAGCGCATGCGGCCTATCAGCCGGATCAGTTCGGGATGAATCCCGTGGAGGTTCAAGTCGATGATGGTGCGTTCACCGATCTCGATGATCTCCTCCTCGATTTCCTGGCGCAGTTTCTCGACGACTTCTTCGATGCGGGCCGGGTGGATGCGCCCGTCCTGGACGAGCTTGAGGAGCGAGAGGCGCGCAACCTCACGCCGGACCGGGTCGAACCCGGATAAGATGACGGCTTCCGGCGTGTCATCCACGATGACCTCGATGCCTGTCGCTGCCTCGAACGCACGGATGTTGCGACCCTCGCGCCCAATGATCCGCCCTTTCATCTCGTCGGACTGGATATTGACGACGGAGACGGTATTCTCGATGGCATGGGCAGCGGCCGTACGTTGAATGGCCGTGAGGATGATTTTGCGAGCCTGCCGGTTGGCGGTCAGCTTGGCTTCGTCGCGGACTTCTTTGACCTGCGCGGCCGCTTCGTGCTTCACTTCCTGGAGGAACTGCTCGCGCAGGGCCTCACGGGCTTCACGCTGTGTGAGACCAGAGACCTGCTCCAGTTTGCGGACGTGCTCCTGAATGAGTTTCTGGAGGCGTTCTCCTTCTGCAGCCAGCTGGGTTCGCAGTACGGCCACTTCCTGCTCGTGTTGCTCGGCCTGCTGGTAGCGGCTACGGACGTCTTCCAGCAAAAGCTCCACGTTCCGGCGCATCAGCTCCGCTTCACGCCGGTGTTGCTCGGCTTCTTTGCGGAGTGCATCCAGTGCATCCGCTGCCTTGTTTAGAACCACTTCGCGCTCGTTTACCCGCTGCGAGCGCCGGTTCACCTTAAGCTGTTTTTGTTCTAGTTTGTGATATGTGCGCCGAAGGTCGCGTCTGGCTTCCGTATACTCCCGCTCCAGTTCTTCTTTTCTGCGGGCGATTTCTGCCTCTGCCTTCTCTATATGCTCGTGCCGAAAGGCCTGCGCCTCTTGTCTGGCTTCCGCCAACAGACGCTCCGCCTGCGCTTCCGCCTGCGCGAGCCTGCTTCGACCGATACGGGCAAGGAAGAATCTATCGACAACGACTCCAAGTACCAGTGCGACCACGGCGACGCCTATCCATGCGGCGACCGTGATTTCGTTCATATTGGATGTATATGTATGTAAAAGCAGCTCCGGAGAGCTGCGGGTGCTCCGGTGGATCAGTGCGCCTCTCTGTTGTCGCGAAGAGACGATCCGCCGGTTGTCCTATACCCTTGTGAAGGTATTATATAAAAAAACGCCCCGGTTGGCTACGGCCTTTTACCGCTCACCAAACCAGGGCGTTGATTTAGCTTGCATCGACCCACGGCTGTGGGTATGAAGAACCTAACTTCATATCACAGTGGGTGCCGCTCGGGTCCCTCCATCTTCTCCGGCTCTCCTGCTAAAGCGAGGAGAAACCCCGGCCAGCGGGGCTGGAGCCTGTTGTCAAGACCTGAAGGCAGGCTCCCGCGAGCATAATTAATAAGGTTCTTATATGCATCCACCGCAAGCCGATGCTTGATTGCCCCGTTGAGGAGCAAGCGTCGCTTACACCTACGATCGGCCCGTCCTGTTCCGGCTGTACGCAGAAAGTTGTGGGCAATACCGGGCGGCGTACGCTACTTGGCCGATGACGCGGATTCGGTGCGCTCGGCAGTTTCTTCGTGCAGGGAGAAGTCCTCTAGCGGCTGAAGTACGGCGGCGAGTTGCTCGTCCAGGGCTCCAATCTGGTTCTCGAGTAGCCGCAGGGTTTTTTGCTGCTCATCCCTGAGCGTATATAGCTCCTCTGCTATGGCGAGGGCAGTGATGATGGCGGCGGTGATCTCCGGGTGTTCGGGATGGGTCCGGCGGAATGCACGCATCCGAGCGTCCACGTAAGCGGCGATCTCTCGTGTGACGGCCTCGTTTTCCTCCTGTACGCGAAGGCCGAACTCTCGGTCCAGTACGCGGACGCGGATCGATTTTTCGGTCTCCCTGATCATGAACTCTGGGACTGGTCGCGGTCCAAATACCGGTCGATTGCTTCAATGAAGGCAGCAACTTTACGGCGAAGTACCTCGGGATCTTCCTCCAGGTGCAGGAGGGTGCCTTCTTCCAGCATACTGCTCGGATGGGCTTCCAGTCGCGCGATTCGTTCGGCCAGAGCCGCATTTTCCTCGCGGAGCCGGAGGATCTCGTTGGCGGCGGTCTGAATCCGGTCACGCAGGCGCTCGAGCGCCTGTATACCCCTCAGGCTGGCAGGTAGTTCTTCGAACACTTCGCCTTCGGGCCCTTCTTCTACCCGGTCATGTTGGGGGCGGGATCTTCTGCGGTTTGAAGACCCACGGCCTGGCTGCTCACTCATGGTCTCTGGGAAAGCGGAATGGTGCCTCTGGTGCGAATATACTGCTTAGATGCGTACAGGTTGTATAGTGTACGTTTTGCAGCTTCTGATGCCATCCCGGTTATCCACGGAGTTGCGCTCCGTGCTCGCTTTGCAGGCGCCGAATGATGGCATTCATCTGATCGTCCACCTCCTTGTCCTGCAGCGTTTTGTTGCTTCCGAACCGGAGCGAGAATGCGATGCTCTTCTTGTCCGGATCGATCCTCTTGCCCTCGTAGACGTCGAATACGGTGACGTGCTGCAGGAGCGGCCGGCCGGCTTCGCGGATGGTTGCCAGAAGCGACCCGGCGGGCTGGTTGCGGTTCACGACCAGGGCCAGATCCCGTTCCACGACAGGGAAGCGGCTTACGGGGGCGTACCGGCGTTTCATGTGCGGTGCAGCCAGCGCCGTTACGGCCATCCAGTCCAGCTCGGCGAAGTAGACCGGTTCCCGAAGATCGTAGGACGTGGCGATCTCATCGGAGACGCGCGCTATGACACCGATCTCTGCGTCGCCAGAGTAAATCATAGCGTAGTAGGTGGTGATGGGGGTGGTGTTATCGCCGGGCCGGATCGACGGGGACGGGACGTGCAGCGCCTGCAACAGGGTTTCCACGATCCCTTTGATGTCGAAGAAATCTACCTTGCGAGCCGGGGTGTCCCAACTGATTTCGGCGTGAGGGCCGCTCATGCCGATGATGAGCGCCTCATGTTCACTGTAGCCAGGGACGACGGAAGGGGCCTTCTCGTTATGCCGGAATACATGGCCAAACTCCATCATGCGGAGGATATGCTGGCCGTGTTTGCGGTTGAAGCTCATCACGGAGAGGAGGCCCGGCAGCAGGCTCGGGCGGAGGGCCGACATCTCCTGTGAGATCGGGTTCAAGGTAGGTACAGCTTCGCCGTAGATACGTCCTCCCAGGATGGGTTCGTTGAACAGTTCCGCCGTTTCGCGGCGCATCATGCTGTTCGTGTAGAGCTCTCGGAAGCCGAGGCCCACGAGGAGAGAGCGGGCCTGATTTCGCAGAACGGAGGAGGGGAGTTCTGCCGGTGTCGTGTTGGGGAGTTGGGAGTGGGCAGGTTCGGGGATGCGCGCATACCCGTAGAGGCGGGCGATTTCTTCGATGACGTCGATCTCCCGCGTGATGTCCGGCCGGAAGGAAGGCACGAGGCAATGGTAGACGTCTTCGATGGTTTCCGGCTCTGTGGGGCGGCCTTCCATGAGATGCTCGGCCAGCACTTCCAGGGCGTCCTCGGTAGAGACCTCGAAGCCGATGGCGGTAAGCAGCCGTTTGGCATCCTCCGGCGGTACGTCGATACCGAGGATCGAGGCGACTCTCGATCGGCGCACGCGCACGCGGATACGCGGAATGGGGCGTGGGTGCTCGTCCACTACACCGGGTACGATTTCGCCGCCTGCGAGTTCGGCCATGAGTTGCGCTGCGCGTGCGGCAGCCCAGACCTGTTGCTCGGGGTCGACACCACGTTCGAACCGGTACGAGGCATCCGTGGCCATGCCGAGGGCGCGGGCCGCCCGGCGGATCGTGGACGGATCGAAGTAGGCGCTTTCGATGAGAACGTTCGTCGTCTCGTCGGTCACTTCCGAGTTTTCGCCGCCCATGATGCCTGCCAGCGCGACGGGGCGTTCAGCGTCGCAGATCAGAAGCGTGCCTTCCGGTAGCGCCCGTTCTTTGCCATCCAGCGTAGTCAGCGTTTCGCCCTGCCGGGCGTTGCGGACGACGATCTTGTGCCCGGCCACGCGGTCGAAGTCGAATGCATGAAGTGGTTGGCCGCATTCGTGCATCACGAAGTTCGTGATGTCGACGATGTTATTGCGTGGGCGTAGTCCGATAGCCGTAAGTCGCCGTTTCAGCCAGTCCGGCGACTCCGCAACCTTTACATTGCGCACGACCATAGCGACGTAACGGGCGCAACCCACCGGGTTTTCGATCTCGACCTGGACTTCGCCCGTCACCTTTCCGCCCGGAGGAGGAAGTTCCACCTCCGGGCGGGCGATGAGCACGTCTGTCAGTGCCGATACGTCACGCGCGATGCCGAGGTGGCTCGTAGCGTCGGGGCGGTTGGGCGTGATGTTGACATCGAGCACGGCATCGGAAGCCTCCATATCCCGCTCGGCAAGGTAGGTCACGAGAGGGGCGCCTACTTCAGCGTCGGGGTCGAGCACCATAATACCGGAGTGATCGTCGGAGAGCCCCAGTTCGTCTTCCGCACAGATCATTCCCTGCGATACTTCGCCCCGGAGTTTAGTCTGCTGAATTGTGACAGGCTCCCTGACACTCGGATTCTGCCGACTGGGGAGCAGGAGGGTGGTGCCGACCGTCGCGACCGGTACCTTCTGGCCAGCGGCAACGTTCGGCGCCCCACAGACAATCTGGACGGGGATATCTCCACCCAGGTCTACACGGCAGAGCGTGAGACGGTCGGCATTCGGGTGTTTACGTGTCTCCAGGACCTCACCAACGACGACGCCTTCGAGGGATGTCCCCATCGTCTCAACATCCTCTACCTCCAGTCCGGCCATCGTGAGGGCATGTGCGAGCTGATTTGGCGTGAGGTCGTGTGCGACGTACGTTTTTAGCCAGTTATAGGAAAGTTTCATGGGATGGCTGTCGGCTATCGGCTGCCGGCTATCGGCAGGCATCAAGCGCTGCCTGCTGATAGCTGACGGCCGGCAGCCTCTTAAAACTGTTCCAGGAAGCGGATGTCGTTCTCGTAGAAGGTGCGAATGTCGTCGATGCCGTAGCGGAGCATGGCCAGCCGTTCGACGCCCATACCGAAAGCATAGCCGGTATACCGTTCGGGATCGATGCCGACGGCTTCGAATACGTTCGGATCGACCATGCCGCAACCGAGCACTTCGAGCCATCTTCCGCCGTCCGGCAGGTTCGGGTTCGCACCCCAGATGTCCATTTCGGCACTCGGTTCCGTAAACGGGAAGAAGCTAGGGCGGAAGCGGATCTTCACGTCATCCCCGAAGAGGGTACGAGCGAACAAGTGCAGGACCTGCTTGAGGTCGGCGAAAGAGACTCCTTCATCCACGTATAGCCCCTCGACCTGATGGAAGAGGCAGTAGGACTTGTACGAGATGGCCTCGTTCCGGTAGACGCGCCCGGGTACGATGACGCGAATAGGAGGCTTCTGTGACTCCATGACGCGTGCCTGGACGGGGGAGGTATGCGTGCGCAGCAAGATGCCACCGGTACCGTCTCTGTCAGGCGGCTCAAGGAAGAAGGTGTCCTGCATATCCCGCGCCGGGTGATCGGGCGGGAAGTTCAGAGCCGTAAAGTTGTGCCAGTCGTCCTCGATCTCCGGTCCTTCTGCCACATCGAAGCCAAGGCGAGCAAACACCCGTTTGATTTCTTCCAGCGTCTGAGTAAGGGGGTGGGTGGAGCCAAGGATAGGACGGCGTCCAGGCAGGGTGAGGTCGATTTCAGGGCCCGCCTGCTGTTTGTCTCGGTCCAGCCTGGCCTGTGCCTCTTCGATCCTTTGTTCGGCAAGGGCTTTGAGCTCGTTCACACGGAGCCCGAAGGTTTTGCGTTCTTCGGGCGGCACTTCGCCGAGCCGCTTGAACAAGCCGGTGATGTGCCCGCTCTTTCTGCCCAGATATTTGACCCGGTAGGCGTCGACGGCCTCCGCAGTATCCAGTGGCTCCGCTTCGATCTCCCGTCGAAGCTCGTCTATCATGTCGGGCATGGCGAAATAAGCTGGTTGTCAGTGGTTCGCGGTCCAGTGCCCCGTGTTTGCGCCCGAGATACAGCCAGTGGACAGGTTTCGTTTCTAGCGGCGAGCAATGGACCACGTACAAAAGAAAAATCCCGCCTGGCCTGTTGAACAGGGGCGGGACCTTTCAAGCGTAATGTCATACCGCGGCGGTCAGCACCCCGATCTGCGAGGAAACCGGACCGCAAAAA
Source organism: Rhodothermales bacterium (assembly GCA_041690215.1). Lineage (GTDB taxonomy): Bacteria > Bacteroidota > Rhodothermia > Rhodothermales > DASSAV01 > DASSAV01. The sequence continues at coordinate 262,640 of JAWLHQ010000003.1, read as the reverse complement.
AGGACGGTATACGTCTAAGGCTTCGCATTACGAAATCTGCTTGACGATCTGCTGGAACGCTGCGGGATCGTGGACGGCGATATCAGAGAGAACCTTGCGGTTCAGGGCCACATCCGATTTGCGGAGCGCTCCCATCAGGCGGGAATACGACATACCGTTCGTGCGGGCAGCGGCATTGATACGCGTGATCCAGAGACGCCGAAACTGACGCTTGCGAGCACGGCGGTCGCGGTAGGAATACCCGAGGGCTTTATCTACGGAATGCTTGGCGACCGTGAGGAGCTTGCTGCGGCTGCCCCAGTAGCCTTTCGCCATAGCGAGTGTTTTTTTGCGGCGCCGGCGAGCAGCGACAGAATTCTTTGCGCGAGGCATTTTTCTTTCCTAAATCTCTTTCAATCCTAACAGGTACACAGCAGTAGGTGCGCCATCAAGTGCTCAGCATGCGTTTAACGCGTGTTTCGTCCACCTTCTCGATGATCGCATCCTGGCGCAGGTTGCGCTTGCGCTTCTGGGACTTCTTCGTAAGGATGTGGTTGTGGAACGCATGCTTGCGTTTCACGCGGCCCGTCCCGGTCAGCTTGAACCGCTTCTTGGCGCCGCTGTTGGACTTCATCTTAGGCATATCAACACTCCTGATCTATCAAATAGCGCCGGAGTTTCGTCCGACGGCACGGTACAACCGGGTACAAGAAGAAGCGTTCCGGCGAGAAAATGCTCTTTTGTCCAAAAAGAGCTCGAGCCGCACAAAATAAGCCTCTGAAAAACAGGAAGCAATTGTGCGTAAGGACTACCGCAATTCTCGGGTGGAATTTACGGTGAATAGGCCGCCTGGCTGCCTTATTTGGCCTTCTTGGAGGTTGCGGGTGCCAGGATCGTGGTCATGCGTCGCCCTTCCATGCGGGGCGGCTGATCGACCTTGGCAACGTCCTGCAACTCGCTGATGAAGCGTGTCAGAAGGTCCATGCCCTGATCCTGGTAAATGATATCTCGTCCCCGGAACTGGACCCAGGCCTTGACCTTGTTGCCTTCCTCAAGGAAGCTGCGCGCATGTTTCGTTTTGAATTCGAAATCATGCTTATCGGTGTGCGGGCGGAAGCGGATCTCCTTGAGTTCTACTGTCGCGGTTTTCTTGCGCGCTTCCTTTTCCTTTTTCTGCTGTTCGTACCGGAATTTTCCGTAGTCGATGATCTTAACGACGGGCGGATTGGCGTCCGGAGCGATTTCAACGAGGTCCAGGCCCTGCTGCCGCGCCATTTCCAGCGCGCGTTCAAATGGATAGATGCCGTGCTCGCCTCTGGGGTCGACTACGCGGACCTGGGAGGCTCGGATCTCGTCGTTGATTCTGATTCTGTTCGTAGCGATGGCTCGTTACTGGATTAAGTGAAAAGGGACATCCTCCGCTGAGCGGAGGCATCGTGCGATTCGTTAATACTACAAATGTACGGGTTTGAAATGTTTCACCACGATGCCGTTTTAGAGGTTTCGCGATGGTTTCGTTTGGTTCGTAAATCTGTGAAGAGAGGGGGAAAGGGGTAAGCCGATTTCCCCCTCTCTTCTTTGCTCATGCTTCCAGAGGCTCCCGTCGTAGCTGACTGGCGATTTCGGCCTTGACGTGCTGGATAAAGTCGTTCAGGCCGACGGTATCCTGTGCGCCTTCTCCATGCTTGCGTACGGCGACGGTTTCGTTCTCCTGTTCTTTTTTGCCGACGACGAGCATGTAGGGCACTTTCTGCATCTCAGCAGAGCGGATCTTGTAGCCTACCTTCTCGTTGCGCAGATCCACGTCGACGCGGAGCCCGGCGTCCATAAGCCGTTCTCCGATGTGCTTCGCATAGTCGGCGTAGTCCTGTCCAATGGGGAGTACGACTATCTGAACGGGTGCCAGCCATAGCGGGAAGTTTCCGCCGCAATGCTCGATGAGCACGCCGATGAACCGTTCCAGCGAGCCGAATGGAGCGCGGTGGATCATTACGGGGCGATGCTTCTGGTTGTCCTCACCGATATAGGTGAGGTCGAACCGTTCCGGCAGGTTGTAGTCGAGCTGGACGGTGCCGAGCTGCCAGGCGCGTCCCAGGGCATCCTTGACCATGAAGTCGAGTTTGGGGCCATAGAAGGCCGCCTCTCCGACTGCTTCGACGGTTTCGAGGCCCATTTCGGCGGCGGCTTCGCGGATTGCCTGTTCGGCTTCATCCCAGAGCGCGTCATCACCCACATACTTCTCCTTGTTCTCCGGATCGCGGAGGGAAACCTGGGCTTTGAAGTCTCGGAATTCCAGCGCCCCGAGTACGGTCAGGGTGAGGTCGATGACGTTCTTGAACTCATCCTTGACCTGATCCGGCCGGCAGAAGATGTGGGCGTCATCCTGGGTGAAGCCGCGTACGCGAGTCAGGCCGCCCAATTCGCCAGTTTGCTCGTAGCGATACACCGTTCCGAATTCCGCGTACCGGATGGGTAGCTCCCGGTAGGAATGGGGCTTGTCGGCGTAGACCTGGATGTGGTGCGGGCAGTTCATCGGTTTGAGGAGGTATCCTTCCCCCGTTTCCTCATCCTCGATCATCGCCGGGAACTGGCTCTCTTTGTAATACGGGTAGTGCCCGCTGATCTTGTAGAGTTCCAGCCGCCCGATATGCGGTGTCACTACGGGCAGGTAGCCTCGCTCCATCTGTTCTTCCTTGAGGAAGTTGGAGAGGGTGTCACGCAGTATCGCCCCTTTCGGAAGCCAGAGCGGAAGGCCCGGACCTACGAGCGGGCTGAACGTGAATAGCTCCAGTTCGCGGCCCAGCTTGCGGTGGTCCCGCTGTTTCGCGAGCTCAAGGTTGTGCAGGTACTCATCCAGTTCCTTCCTTTTCGGGAAGGAAATGCCGTAGATACGGGTGAGCTGCGGGCGCTTCTCGTCACCACGCCAGTAAGCGCCGGCCAGTGACAGGAGCTTCGGGTACCTGATAGGCGCGGTGCTCGGAATGTGCGGACCGCGGCAGAGGTCGATGAAGTTGCCCTGCTGGTAAAATGTAATATTACCATCCTCCAGGTCCCGGATGAGTTCGAGCTTGTACTCGTCACCTTTTCCGGCGAAATACTCGATAGCCTCTTGCTTGGAAACGGTGCGGCGCTCGAACCGGGACTCTTTTGCGGCGAGTTCCTTCATCTTTTCCTCGATCCGCTCAAGATCTTCCGTCGAGAGTTTACGGCCGCCGAGGTCGACGTCGTAGTAGAACCCGTTCTCGATGGCGGGTCCGATGCCGAATTTGACCCCGGGATAGAGCGCTTCCAATGCCTCCGCCATAAGGTGTGCGGAGGAGTGCCAGAATGCAGCTTTGCCCTCGGGGTCATTCCAGGTGAGGATCTGAATGCGAGCATTCTCCTCGATGGGGCGGGAGAGGTCGCGTACCTCGCCATTCACCTTGATGGCGAGCGCATTCCGCGCAAGTCCCTCGGAGATGCTTGCAGCAATATCCAGACCGGTGACGCCTCGGTCGAATTCCTTAACCGAGCCGTCGGGCAGGGTTATTTTAATCTGGTCAGCCATAATTAGAGAGAATGATGATTCGGGGAGCCCTGTACGCCGGATGGGTGCTAAAAGAAGCCTAATAAAAAAGCGCCCGTCGCGTGAGGGGCGCTTTTTGAGGATTCGGAATCGTCACGGCGCGCAGCTCACACGCCCACTTGAGATTCAGCCAACCACATGCGTGGCGGCGGGCGCGCCGGAGCGCGTCCACGTTCGTACCAGGGCGTGAGGAACTATACGCATGCAAGTCAGGGCTAAGCCGCCGAAAGCGAAAGATCGCGTTATGAGGAGTGGGTCATGGCGGATTCGAACCACCGACCTCCACGATGTCAACGTGGCGCTCTAACCAACTGAGCTAATGACCCATCTTGCGAGAGGCGGAGAATATACCCCCGCTCGTGCCGGTAGTCAAGGAAGCCTTTTACTCTATATCACCCGTTTAGATCTCTACAGGGCCGGTCAGGGATCACGTCCCCTTTGTATTCATGGAAACTTGGATCTGTAGGAATCTCGCCGGATGCAGGTTTCATGATCCAGGTTGATCCTTCATGGGTCTCGTGCGTTTGACGAGGACATTCTCGCCCGTACGCACACAAGTATGAAGGAGTCTTACAGTGCAACCCCCAAGCGCATCCGCAGATCCGGTCCTGACTGGAATTGTATCCAACCGCGCCAGGACGGTCGCCGAGGTGATCCGTTCCCGCCGCACCATCCATCTGTTTCAGCCGGAAATTCCTCCCAAGGCGCTTCTATTGCGAGCAATCGATCTGGCTTGCCGGGCGCCCAATCATAAGCTGACCGAGCCCTGGCGTTTCACACTGCTCGGTCGGGATACTGCGGAAGCGGTCGCGCACCTCAACGCACGCATCGTGGCGGAGGCGAGAGGAGAACGGGCGGGGCAGGCCAAGCTGGAGCGGTGGCTGGCCGTGCCGGGCTGGCTCGTCGTGACGTGCGTACGCTCCGGAAATCCGATACGGGAGCGAGAGGACTACGCTGCCACTTGCTGTGCCGTGCAGAACCTGCAACTCTATCTGTGGAGCGAGGGTGTGGGGGTAAAGTGGACGACAGGCGATGTGACACGGCACCCGGAATTTTTCGAGCTGCTGGGCATCGATCCGGAGCAGGAGCAGTTGGTCGGCATGTTGTGGTACGGCTATCCGGCGGAGGTACCAGAAACGCAACGACGTCCGGTTGAGGATGTCGTGCGCGAACTACCCTGATCTGGAAGCGGGTAGCCCGGAAGCTGCTTCGGAAGTTATGAACATAGAAATCAAGCACACGCACGCCTGGGACGTGTCCCCCAGAGAGGCTGTCCAGATCCAGCGCAGCCTGGCTGCTCTCGTTCGTGAAGAGCCGTTGACCGGACCGGTGGAGACAGTGGCCGGGGTGGATGTGAGCGTGCGGGGTGACCGGGCGCAGGCCGCCATTGTGGTCCTTAAGCTCCCCGAGTTCGAGGTCGTCGACCGGGCGCTCTGGCAATGCGACGTGCCGTTTCCCTACATACCCGGCCTCCTGAGTTTCCGAGAGATGCCCGCTATTCTCCCGGCTCTGGAGAAATTGCAGGTCTGGCCCGACGTGTTCATGACGGATAGCCAGGGCCGTGCCCACCCACGCCGTTTCGGGCTGGCCTGCCACCTGGGCGTCGTCCTGGGCCATCCGACGCTGGGCGTAGCCAAGACGCTGCTGACGGGACGATATCACGATCTACCGGAAGAAGCCGGCGCGCACGTACCGCTGATAGATAAGGGCGAAACCGTAGGGGTTGCGCTGCGAACCCGCGCCAGGGTGAATCCTGTCTTCGTCAGCGTGGGGAACTGCATGACACTCGATGATGCCGTAGCCATCACGCTCGCCTGTACTACGAAATACAAGATCCCCGAGCCGACCCGGCAGGCCCATCTCTATAGTAAGAACGGGTGAGGGGGCGTGTTCACGTGTTCAAGTGTTTATGTTGGTTGTTCGTGGTTCGTCGTTCGGCAGGCGTTATCGAGGATGGTATGTCGCGAATGATACGGTTCGCCGTGGGGGCGAGTGCAAGGACGCTCAGGCACCTGAACACCCGAATACTTGCATATAGTCGATATCAATGGATTCTATAACACAGGCGGTTCTCGGGGCGGCTGTCGGTGAGGCGGTTGCCGGGCGGCAGGCCGGGCGCAAGGCTGCACTCTGGGGTGCAGTGCTCGGCACGTTACCGGACCTCGATGTGTTCGTTGCTCCGTTCGTTTCAGAAGCGCAGGCGCTCGCCATCCATCGCAGCGCGACCCACTCGCTATTCTTTTCCTTTGTCGCCGCGCCGCTCGTCGGGTTCTTGATTGCCCGGTTGCATCGAAAGGCCGGCATATCCTGGCAACGCTGGTCCGTGCTCGCCTTCTTCGCTTTTGTGACGCATCTCGCGATCGATGCGTTCACGACGTACGGCACTCAGGTTTTCTGGCCGTTCAGTGATTACCCGGTGAGTATCGGCTCCATTTTCATCATCGATCCGCTCTATACGGTACCGCTGGCCATCGGGCTGGCCATCGCCCTGTGGCTGCCGCGCACACCCCGGCGACGGCGCATCGCCAATTATGCGGGACTGGCCGTCAGCACTCTGTACCTGCTGGTGACGTTCGTCAATAAGCAGGTGGCGGAATCTGCTTTCAAGGATGCTCTTGCCCGAGCGGACATACCGGCTGAGCGGCTACTGACGACCCCGATGCCCTTGAACAGCATTCTGTGGAGCGGCATGGCGTTGCACGAGGATACGCTGTACGTGGGATTGTACTCGTTGTTTGACGGTAACCGCTCCATTGCGTTCGAGCGTATCCCCCGCCACAGTGATCTCCTCATGATCTATCAGGGCGATCCCGTGTTGGAGCGGCTCTTCTGGTTCTCGCGCGGCTACTACACGGTTTCAGAGCAGGAGGGGGCGCTCATCTTTCACGATGTGCGGTTTGGCCGGGCGGATCTGTGGCTGGGAGGAGATGGACTGTACGCATTCAGCTTCGAGCTACTGCCTGAGCCGGGCAATCCGGAGCGGTTGCAGGACTTCCGGCAACAGTACGTTTCGTTCGAGATCGATCGCTCGCTGTTAGAGCGATACAAACGGCGTCTGCTCGGAAATGAAGGTCCTCAATCGCAGGAGATATACCCCGCGGTGCTACACTGATAGGTGGGGCATAGCAGGTGCGCCGGATTGCAAGAACGCCAACCGTTCCGAACAACGCCGGGGCTGTATACGGAAGGTGCATGGGGCGGGTGCTGGATCAGGAAGAGCGTCAGAACTGCACCAGCATGCGCACATTGATAGTTCGGGGCGTGAGGCGTGTCGGGATGCGGTTCCAGATGCCGTTGGCGGTAGGGACCCAGTTGTAGGCCACGGTGTTGACCATATCGAACACGTTGAGCACTTCCGCCGTGAGATTGAGGCGCACCGGAGCGGAGAAGCCCTTGTCGAAGGCGATCAGTTCCTTCGTGATACCCATGTCCAGCCGCTTGTACTCGAGATAGCGTCCGGAAAGGCGTGGGCCGGGTACCTGCTCGGTAACGTTGCCTACGCGTCTGCCGGGTACAGGCGGCGTATAAGGGAGTCCGCTGCCGAAGAGGGCACGCAGGTGGATTTTCCACGTCTGATCACCCGGCACATAATCCTGCACGTAGGCGGAGAAGGTATGTCGCTGGTCGGTAGGCCGGGGGACAAGGCCGCCGTTGTACCGGGTGACGAACTCGGGCCGCATGCGCTCGCGAGCCACCATGAAGCTGTAGTTGGCCCAGCTTTCCAGCCCCGGTACGAACTCTCCGCGTACCTGGAGGTCTAGTCCGTAGACGTATCCATCCGCATCATTGCGGCCGGAGTAGTTCACCCTGACGTTCTCGACGTCGTAGGAGATCAGGTTGGAGAGATCCTTGAAGTAAGCCTCGCCACGCAGGTAGAGCCGCTTGCTCGCCAGGAAGTACTCGGCACCACCGACAAACTGCATAGACCGCTGCGACCGAATATCCTGGTTGATCGAGCCGATGATGCTGCTATCGGGTTCCCCGCGCAACTCGCGGTACGTGGGAGCCTGGTAATAGATGCCCCAGGAGCCGAGCAGCAGCGCCTGGTCCGACAGACGGTATTTCACCGAGAGCCGGGGGGAAATCGTCCACTCCTCATTGAAGGAGAAGTAGTCCGTACGCAGTCCTCCCGTGAGGACCAGCTTGTCCCGAACAGGCAGGATATCGATGGCGTCCTGCACGTAGAAGCCGTACTGCATGGCATCCAGGGTGGCGGTGTCGTTCAGGCTGTCCACGACGACGCGGACCAGATCGCCTTCCCGTAAGCGGCCGGTTACGCTGGAGGTTTCGTACAGGTGGTCTTCGAACCGTAGCTGGCGTGTGGACCAGCCCGCTTCCACCCCGTGCCGCCCTGCGAGCAGCAGGTAGCGGCCCTGCCCGGTAATCATACCAACGCGAACCTTGTTGTCCGCGAAGTCGTCCTGGCGCGAGTTGCCGAGGGGCAGGTGACCTTCTCCGGTACCGGGGCTGCCCCCGGTTACGTCCACCTGATACAGGATAGCCGATCCGCTGAGGTTGAGGTGCTCGGTTTCGGTCGTCTGAAACCAGGCGGCATCGTGCTCCATGCGGAAACGGCCAGAGAGCTGGTTGGAGAGCCGCACGCCGCCGAAACGGGTGGCGTATCCGTCTCGCTCCATGCTGTCGTCTCCGTAGGAAACCCAGAGGGAACGGATGTCCGAAGGGCCGGCCAGGCTGAACGTGCCGAAATAGGTTTTCCGCGTGCGCGGGTCCAGCAGGAACTCATGATCTGCCCATATGCCGAGGGCTTCGATCTCATGGCCCGTAGCGATGCGGAAGGTGAGCGCACCCTGCAGGTCGGCGTAATTCGGCTGATAGTTGCCCTTCAGTTCCTGCGTGCTGAAGAAGCGGCGTGCCTGTGCCCGCCGGATGCCGGCTACCCAGCCGAGGCGTCCATGGAAGGCGGACGAACTGGCTGTGGCGCCCGCATCCAGCAGCGAGACGTAGGCGGAGCCGCGTAGCGGCTCGCCGTCCGGGTGGGCATAGCGGACATCGAGGGCAGAGGAAAGCTTGCCGCCGTAGCGTGCGGGGAAGCCCCCCGTGTAGAACGTGATGTTCCGGGCCATGTCCGGGTTGAGCAAGCCAAGCCCTTCCTGCTCGCCCTGCCGGGGCCTGAACGGCATGAATACCTCGAATCCGTTCAGGAAGATGAGGTTTTCGTTGAAGCCGCCTCCCCGCACCGAATACTGGTTGGACAGCTCGTTATTGGTTGCCACCCCCGGCATGACCATGAGGGCACCGAACCCGCTCTTAAAGGGGGAGGGGATGTTCTGGACATCCGCCGGATCGAGCGCGTGAACCCCTGCTTCTTCTGCCGACCTTCGATCTTCGACCGTCACGCCCTCGACTTCGATCACGGCGGGAACCAGCCGGACATCCAACTGGGATGTCTCATTCCGGGCAATGACCACGGAATCCAGGCGAGGCTCATAGCCGATAGCGGAGAACCGGAGCAGGTGGCTACCGGCAGGCAGGCGAAGTTCATACCAGCCATCCGGATTCGAGGCCGTGCCGAAGTCCGTTCCAGCCACGACGATGGTTACACCGGGAATGGGGGCGCCAGAAGTCGATTCTGTGATGCGTCCGGTTACGGTACCCCAACTCTGGGCACGGGTAGGAGCGGCGAGCAAGAGGAACAGAAAGCCTGCTGTCAGAGCTGCGGACAGGCGCATGTGGACCCGGAGGAAATACAATCTCAGGAATAGTGCGTCGTATCCGTCAGGCGATAGGGGTTCAGGCTAGAGGATGTGTGTCGTCCCTCTGAATGCCGGGTATCGGTGGGCATCCCTTCGGGCTTAAATCAATCAAAACCCCGGTAAAATACCCGTCCGGTAGAGCAAAAACAACTCTGCGTAGGGGATGACGAGTCCGAAAGCGGCACCGGCAACGACCTGTGCCGGGGTATGTGCGCCCACCCGGACTCGCGCCCACATGAGCAGAGGGACCAGTACTGCCACACAGGCGAGCCACTCGGCATTCAGGAGGGATTGCGGTGGGGAGGGCGCTGGCAAGGGCGGGTAGGTGATGAACAACAGGAAGGACAGGAAGCCGGCAATAGAAAGCAGGTGGATGGAGATTTTCCACCGGAGATTGATGAGCGCCGCCAGCGTCGTGTTCAGTCCATAGCAGAGCACGAGGGCGGCTACCAGCCTGGACGTGGAGGGTGCGACGAAGAACGCCGGGAGAGCCGCCGCGAGCGAGCTAAGGATGGCTACGGCATAGGGCCGGTTGCGCTTCTGCCGTACCTCAACGTTGATCGATTCCACTTCATTCCGGCGGAGCAGCCGCGCGACGTAGCCGAGCGGTATGACGCCGAAGAACAGCGTAACCATCAGCATCGTCGAGCCAATCTCCCGAGGCGGGATACCGTAATGGCTGAGCACGAGACCGAACAGGATGGGGGGAAGGATCAAGGGGTTTACCACGTAGGACACGACGTTCGCGGCATGGAAACCCCATCCCGTCTGTCCGGTCAGTGCGGCCTCGCTCTTTTTTGCTGATTCGTACACGTCCGTGCGGGCTCTCATGGTTACCCGTATGTGCCAGGTCGCCGGGGTGCATGCAGCGCTGTGGGCACCTGTGCCTCGTTAGTTCCCGCGTCTTCGCTCACGACGTAACGGATCATACATCCTGAACATGATCCCTCAAAAGCACCTGGCTGCCGTTCAATCCAGTGGTTCGCTTTCCCGGCAGAACAATGCGTCCGGTGGATGAACTTCGGGCCTTATGCCTCACTCGTGGACGTCCGATAGTACCCACGAGTGAGGCAGTGTAAAGCGGCGTCAGCTATCAGGGATAGCGCATCAGTAGGCCCGCGCGAAGATAACGCGGCCAGCCGAGGGCTTGCCGGTAACCATATCCTTTCCGGGTTCCAGTTCGCGTTCGAGCGGGATGCACCGGATCGTGGCTTTGGTTTCATCCTTGATGCGGGCTTCGGTTTCGGCGGTGCCATCCCAGTGTGCGAGGATGAAGCCGCCTTTTGTATCGAGGATTTCTTTGAACTCGTCGTAGCTGTCTACCCGGTTGGTATTGGCTTCACGATAGGCCAAGGCGCGGTTGAACAGGTCCTGTTGGATGGTTTCCAGCAGGTTCGTCACGTGCTGGGTGAGCCCCGCCTGGGGAACCGTTTCTTTAGAGCGTGTATCCCGCCGGGCCAGTTCTACCTCACCATTCTGCACGTCGCGGGGACCAATGGCGATGCGGAGGGGGACACCCTGGACTTCATACTCATTGAACTTCCAGCCGGGGCGCTGGGACTCACGGGCATCGAGCTTTACCCGGACGCCTGCCGTCTTTAGCTCGCGCTCGATCCGTTCGGCGGCTTCCAGTACGGTGGCTTTCTCTTCCTCTTTTCGGTAGATCGGCACGATGACGAGTTGCGTGGGCGCCAGGCGAGGCGGGAGAACGAGACCCTGGTCATCCGAATGGACCATGATGAGGGCGCCAATCAGTCGTGTGGAGACACCCCAGGAGGTGCCCCAGACGTATTCGAGCTCGTTGTTCTGGTTCTGGAACTGGCAGTTGAAGGCTTTGCCGAAGTTCTGCCCCAGGAAATGGCTCGTACCGGCCTGCAGTGCCTTGCCGTCCTGCATGAGCGCTTCGATGCAGTATGTCTCCACGGCACCCGCGAACCGCTCGCTCGGGGTTTTTACACCCTGGATGACCGGCACAGCCATGTATTCTTCCGCGAACTTGGTATAGACACCGAGCATCCGTACCGTTTCTTCGACGGCTTCTTCCTGGGTGGCATGTGCCGTGTGGCCTTCCTGCCAGAGGAACTCCATCGTGCGGAGGAACAGGCGCGTGCGCATCTCCCAGCGCACGACGTTAGCCCACTGGTTCATGAGAATGGGCAGATCGCGCCAGGACTGGACCCACTTGCTGTACGTGTCCCAGATGATCGTCTCGCTCGTCGGGCGCACGATGAGATTTTCTTCGAGCTTCGACTCGGGGTCCGGGATGAGTTCGCCCTCGTCCGTCACCTTCAGGCGGGAGTGGGTGACGATGGCGCACTCCTTTGCGAATCCCTCCACGTGCTCGGCTTCTCTGGCCAGAAACGACTCCGGGATGAACACGGGGAAGTAGGCGTTTTCATGTCCGGTTTCTTTGAACATGCGGTCCAGCACATCGCGCATGTTCTCCCAGAGGGCATAGCCGGTGGGGCGGATGATCATGCAACCACGCACGGGGGAGTAGTCTGCCAGCTTCGCATTGCGGACTACGTCCAGGTACCACTGCGAATAATCCTGGGAGCGGGGCGTGATAACGTCGGCCATTGTATACAACGGATGGTGTCTAATGAGTACAGGAATAGCAGCTAGTGCTACCCGTAGATCTGAATGAAACCAACCAGTTAGTTGGTCCGGAATTTGTGCTTTGTAGATGGGCGGGCGCCGTCGTTACCTCATGGCGATTTGAAGCGGCTTAATGAGTGAACGTAGCCGATTTTTCGCGAGGTAGCCGCCGGTGAAACCATTTAATATACCTGCCCTCGCGACGGAACTCCAAACGAAGTAAATCGCGCAAAACTGGCGGGACTGTAACCTTCGGCATGCCTGGAAGTAGTACCTTGTATACCGATCGCTGTCGTTCCGGTTGTATGTCTTAAAACGCTGCGAGTCATGGCTTCTTCCGCTTACCTTCCCGATTTCGTTCGGCGCTACGCGCTCTTTCCCGCACTCGGGATCGCTTTTCTAAGCCTTTCCGGGTGCTATACGCAACTGGCCACCGTAGAGCGTACGGTGTACGTGGATCGCCACGAACGGGAGCCGGACTACGTAGAAGTGGAAGAACGTGGGGATGAGACGATCATCCGCGAGTATTACTACGAGGACGACTACCGCTATCGCCGGTATTTCGACCGTTTCCACCTGGGCTTCTATTTCGATCCTTTCTGGTATGGCTCGTGGCACTGGGCGCCCCGGTACTGGGATGCCTACTACTGGTGGCGTCCCTACTACTACGATCCTTTCTTCTACTACGGTTGGGGATATTATTACCGTCCGTACTACCCATACTATTATTCGCACTCGCCGTACTACGGCGGCTGGCGCTATGACTATCCCGGCACCATTCGCCGGCGTGGCGGAGACTGGGGACCGCGCGGCAATACGATGGGCCGGCGTGGTCTGACGCAGGTTGGACGGGGCGCACGAGGCTTCGATGACGACGATGTGCGCGGGCGGACCGGGCGTGGTGTCGTGACGGACACCGATCTGGGGCGCGGCGCCACCCGGGGCACCGTAAGTCCTGGTTCCGGAACGCGCGGTTCAACCGTGGAGGGAACGCGTACGCGCCGCACCGATCCGGGTACATCGAACGGTACGGTGGGCCGCACGAATACGCGGGGTGAGAGTGGGCGTGGCGCGGTGGGTCGTTCCACGGGACGGACGGGCAGCAGTGATTCCGACGCCACGCGTGGCAGGAGCACGACGCGCAGCCGTGATGATGATCGGAGTTCATCTGGCAGTGTAGGTACCGCGCCCGGCTCGGTAGAGAGCCGCGGTACACGTACGCGCACCGGGCGTACGAATGTAACGCCCAGCAGCCGTTCGTCCTCGTCCGGGACCTATACTCGCGGACGTGAGAGCAGTAGTGGACGGACGGTTCAGCGTGCTCCGAGCAGATCCAGCAGTGGCAGCGTGGGCCGCTCATCTTCACCGGCCCCGCGTAGCAGCCCCGCCGTGCGGAGTGCGCCCAGCCGGAGTTCGTCCTCCGGCAGTACAGGCCGCTCGTCTAGCGGCTCATCCCGAAGCTCGGGGAGCAGTAGCAGCAGCCGCGGCAGTCGCCGGTGAGCCTGACTAAACGTACCATCATGCCGTGTTGATCTGGAGTTCGGAAGGCCCGTGCGGCCATCGCGCGGGCCTTTCCTGTATCCGTACAGCCCCGATTCTCGGGTTGCAACCGGATGTTTTAGCTCTAACAGCCTGATAGCTGAGGATAGATATGACCATCGTTCCCTTGACTCACCGGAAATACAGGTTCTTTCTGGCAGGTCTTTTCGTCGCGATGCTGGTGCTGCCCGGAAGCGCGCTTGCTCAGACCGGCATCGACGCACTACGCTTTTCAAATCGTGAACCGGCTACGGGTCCCCGGATGATGGGTATGGCCGGGGCAGGGCGGTACGCCGGTATCTCCGACTATACTGCGCTCATCTACAACCCCGCCGGGCTCGGGCTCTTTACGCGTTCGACGGCAGCGGGCGCATTGACCGGGTTCTCCGCGCAGGACAATGCGACGTTCGAGGTGGCCGGAAACAAGACCTCTGCCGAGAACGATCTGCGGAACACCCGGCTGACGAACCTGGCATATGCGTACAAATTTCCTACTACGCGGGGGGCGCTCGTCATCGGTGCCTCATACAACCAGGTCGCCAGCTTCGATCGTGAACTCGTGTATGAGGCGGAGAACCCGGGTAATTCGATCACCGACTACTTCGTACCTGTAGGTGGCTATACCATAGATGCCGCCCCGGGGCCTGACGGCATTTTGGGGACGGCGGATGACGAGTTCGATATAGACCTTAGCAACAGCGATCCTTTTTCGCTCGCGGCATGGGAAACGTTTGCCATCGACTTCAGCCCGGATCTGTATTATGCAAATGATCCGTTTCCCTTCCTTCCGGCTGTTTCTGCCGGGACGGTGCGTCAGAAGGAGTGGGTTACGGAACGCGGGCGCATAAACGAGATCACTATCGGAGGCGGGTGGGAAGCCGCGCGGGGCGTGCTGGTCGGTTTCTCCCTCGGCGTACCCTTCGGGACGTATCGGTTCGACCGCCGTTTTGAAGAGGACGATATCTACGACGATAACGACGGAACTGGAAATACGACCGATTTCGACTACCTGACGTATGAAGAAGGCTTCGAGTCGGACATCGTCGGTATCGTGTTGCGGGGTGGGCTCTCGGCGGAACTGACGCGGGGACTTCGTGCAGGACTTACCATCGAAACGCCTACGTTCTACAACATCGACGAAGATTACTACACCTTCCTGGAGACCGTATTCGACAATGCCGATTCGTACCGCTATGGCGATCTGGCAGGAGATGCAGGCAACGGTAGCTTCGAATACCAGATCAGGACGCCCTGGCGCTTTGGAGCCGGTCTCTCGTATACGACCCCGCGTGTACTCATCAGCGCGGGAGCGGAGTATGTAGACTGGTCGCAACTCGAACTGGACGCATCGTCGAGTCATGGGTACTTCGACAGAGAAAACGCCATTATTCGCCAGGACTACAATGCCGTCCTGAATACGCATCTGGGCGGTGAGGTCTGGCTGGGCAATGTCGCGCTACGTGCAGGTCTCGCCTTCCAGCCCGATCCGGTCGATGATGGAGGCGTCGATCGCTCGAAGACCTTCCTCTCGGCGGGCATCGGCTACCGGTTTGCCGAGCAGCTACAGCTAGATTTCGGTTTCATGCAGGAGCGGTTTGACGACCAGTGGGCGCCATACTCGCTGACGCAGGAATACCAGGATGTCGTAAGTGTGAGTCCCGCTCCGGTCGTATCCGAGGAGATCATTCGCAATCGGTTTGCGATCGGGCTGAAGTACATGTTCTAAAACGACAGGCTCGTATCACTGGCAGAAGGGACTCACTCTATTCGGGTGGGTCCCTTTCTGTTGTATTCCGGTGTTGATGTGCTAATGGAAGGGATTGAGCGACCTCAGGGAGGGGTTATGGACACCGATAGCCGGGTGCATTCCACCTGAACACAGAGCATTCATACGAGGGGGTACGTTTCAATCTGTTGGTATACGGCGCCGGTGGGGTGCAGGGTGCTCTCGTAGAGATGGAACGTGGATACCCGGAACGGCTTCAGGTGGAAGTCTTCATGCTCGTGCAGGTAAGATTGGATCTGCCGGGCGCCGGTATCTTTCAAGCGAGCCAGGGTAAGGTGGGCTTTGAAGGGGCGGGCTTCCGGTTCAATCCCTACACCGGAGAGTGCGTGCACGACTGCTTGCTGGAGGTGTGCCAGCCTGTCGTTCGGGCGGACGAATGCCACGATTACGCGCGGCTGGCGGGGAGAGGGAAACGCGCCGATGCCGGATACCTCGAGCGTGAAGCGTTTCGCGTGGATGTGGCGCAGGGCCTCGGCTATGGCGCTGCGGTGGTCCGTGTCCACATAGCCGATGAATTGTAGCGTGAGGTGGTATTGTTGCGGAGAGGTCCATCGCGCTCTGATGTGCTCGTCCCGGCAGGCAGAAAGCTTCGAGGCGTGCGCCTGAGGCACAGAAAGCGCAACGAACAGCCGGTGCCTGGTCTTTTTATGAGCGTCGGCCATTAGCGTGAGGAATTGCTATGCTACACAGGCTCGTTTCGGGAGGGCAGACGGGCGTCGACCGGGCTGCACTGGATGCCGGGCTGGAAGCCGGGATACCGATCGGTGGATGGTGCCCGCAGGGGAGGCGGGCAGAGGACGGCATCATTCCGGATCGTTATTCGCTCACCGAAACGCCCTCGCCGGAGTATGACCAGCGTACGGAATGGAATGTTCGCGACAGCGACGGAACGCTGGTGCTGCGGTGCGGAGCCCGGAGCGGAGGAACGGACCTCACGATAGATGTGGCAAAGCGGCTCGGCAAACCACTGCTCGTGCTGGAGCGGTCCAGTGGAGGTGATCTACAACGGGCCGCAGCGTGGGTCTCGTCGAATCAGATCCGGGTGCTCAACGTGGCGGGACCTCGAGCGAGTGAAGCACCGGAGGGATACGATGCAGCTAGGATTTTCTTGAGGGCTCTTTTCAGGCGCTTGCAATCGACCTGATGCAGAGGAGGCGGGGCTAGCGGCGTTGCATCCTCTGTATTCACACAGCCTGGCCTCGAAGAGGTTTGATCATGCACCACGCACGTCAGGACTTACCCGCCGGGCACGCGAGGCCGGCATCAGCTCCGCAACTCTGATCTCGGGGCCTACCTTCGCCTGGACGACGTCATTATCTACACGATCAACCCCGCGCGTCCGGGGTACGGAGAACCTTACCGCAGGATGATGACCTGAGGCGGCTGGGGTGGAGCCGGAGGCGGAGGAGCTAAGCCTGGTTCCAACCGCCGCAGCTTGCGTTCGTACCGAGCCATCTCACGCTCGACGCGCGCCATTTCCCGTTTCGAACGAGCTACTTCACGTTCTATCCGGTCACTGTCTATCGTATGATGGAACCGGAAGTGAGCCGGCCGGGCTTCGGCGGTCCAGCACTTCGGGCGATACATCTTCCAATCATCCCAGTTGCGGGAGAGGGCCGTATAGAAGTTGAGCCCAAAGAGGAAGAGCGCGATAAATCCCAGTGTCGGCACCAGTGAACCCCTGGTGTATGTGTTCGAGCGCTTCATATGGATCTCCGGCGTACCAAAATCAAGAATGTAGATTGGGACGGCAACCCGTGAGGTGTATAACTCGTACGGCTTAGTCGGCAAGAAGGGTCATGCCAGCCGATTCACGCAGCCAGCGGCCTCCAATGCGACGCCATGTATGCACCTCCCGAGAGGTTACGGGTGAGAGGCTGAATTGATGCGGTGCCTCCAACTTTTTGCCGGATTCGTACGCCTGGATATACAGGAGCACGTATTCGTGGTCCAAGTGGTATGCTGTCGCCTCCACTTCCAGTTCATCTTCGCTCTTTTTGCGAACGGCTACTATCTCCAGAATGGCAGACGGGATGAACGGGAACGCACCGTCCGTTTGGACGATCATCCCAGGGTCGATGGGGAGCTCGTGTGCGGCGATGGACCGGAGCAGGGATCTGGCTCTGGCCAGTCGCTCCGTGAGGGGGATGTCCGTCGTGTTCGTGGCCAGAGCGGCGCGTTCCATCGGCGTGCTGATCGTCGCAATGGTATTGCGGGCTTGGTAGAAGCGGTCGACGTCGTCCGGAAGGTCGGGTGATTGCTGGGCATGCGCGGCAGCTGGCAGGAACAGAAGCAGGCCCAGGATAGCGGAGGTTCGGCACACCATGCGCATGGCTGAGTGCTGGCTTGTGTTCACGATCCCGGCGTACGTGGTCGCCGGTCCTTCGGATCGTATGGTTTCGTTATCGTTCGAGCTGCCTGCTCTTTCGGTGCCGGTTCCCGAAGAGGTCTTCTCCCTCAGCCACACGTTGTGCCGCCCGAAGGAAGAGCAGCACTGCGGCACCTGTACAGGCCACTACGAACACGATCATGGGCAGCCACAACGGCGCCTCGTTGCCCAGTTGGCTGGCCCGGATTTCCGGGTGCCGTACGGCATTGTCCGCCAGCCATACGACGATCCCCAGCCCGATGAGCGCGAAGACGGTGGCGGCGCCCTTCAGCAATAACGCGGGGTTGGACGAATTATTGTGGGCCGGCATGACTCATTTTGAAAATGGTTGCAGTGGAAATGGCACAGATTGCACACTTCAGAACGAAAATCTGGCGCGGTGACTGCTGCAAATGTAAAATCGGAGGCCGGGGGTTGATCAATCAAACTCCTACATGATCAGGATAACAGCTAGCAGGGCCGGGTTGAAAGCTGTATGCATGCCCGTCAGGTCGGCTCCGTGCCGGTCATCGGATCGTCGATGGCCGATGCGGCCATGTCTGCTACATCCAGGCGGACCGGGATGCCGGCGTCGGCCATGTGGCGTTTTGCCTGGGCAATGGAGTAGGTGCGGAAGTGGAAGATCGAGGCAGCGAGCACAGCATCCGCACCGCCGATCTTGATGGCTTCTACGAGATGGTCCAGTGTTCCGGCACCCCCGGAGGCGATTACCGGGATGTTGACGCAGGCATTCAACGTTTGCAGCAGGGCCAGATCGTAGCCGTCCTTCGTGCCATCCCGGTCCATGGACGTGACGAGGAGTTCACCGGCGCCGCGCCGCTCGGCTTCTTGCGCCCATTCGATGGCGTCGATGCCCGTAGACTTCCGCCCGCCATGCGTGAATACCTCCCATCGGGGTTCGTCGCCGGACACCTGCTTGGCATCAATGGCCACGACGATACACTGCGTCCCGAATGCCTCTGCACTTCTGGAGATAAGGTCGGGATCGCGTAGCGCAGCGGAGTTGAGGGATACCTTGTCCGCACCGGCCTGCAGCATGGCCCGGATATCTTCCACTGTCCGAAGTCCGCCACCCACCGTGAGTGGAATGAACACCTGATCAGCGGTCCGGCGCACGACGTCGTGCATGATGCCACGTTCCTCGTGGGTGGCCGTGATGTCCAGAAAGACGAGTTCGTCGGCGCCCGCGCTATCGTAGAATCGCGCCTGCTCCACGGGATCGCCCGCGTCTACCAGATCTACGAAATTGACTCCTTTGACAACACGGCCCTGGTTGACATCCAGGCAGGGAATGATGCGTTTAGCAAGCACAAACGATTTGAATTTTGGATGTTGGATTATTGAGACGGGACTGCCAGGGAGACAATCCGGGGTCGACAATCCAAAATTGCGGTTAGCAATCTTGTGCGGCGACTTCAGTTCTGAGCCGGGCGGTCGAGAATTGCTCCAGGTTGACGTCCTGTTTGCGGTGCCAGCACCAGAATTGCTGGCAGGGGAACCGGTTTTCGTAGAGGGCCCGCCCGATGATCACAGAGTCGACGCGGTACGGCTTCAACTCTTTCACGCGGAGGAGATCCTGGAACCCGCCGATACCGCCTGAGACGGTGATACGGGCCTCCGTGAGGCGTTCGCCTAGCGCACGATATGCATCGATGTTCGGGCCTGCGAGCGTACCGTCACGGCTGATATCGGTATAGATGATGCGCCGGCATCCACGCTGCTCCATGTCCAGCGCAAGATCGATCGCATCGATGCCGCTTCCTTCCGTCCAGCCATGCACGCGGACCTCACCGTCGCGGGCGTCGATGCCTACTGCCACGCGGCCACATCCGAAGCGGGCGACGGCTTCCGAGACGATTTCGGGATCGCGAACGGCGGCCGTCCCGATGATGACCCGGTACACACCGAGTTCGAGCGCCGCCTCTACATCCTGGATGGTACGAATGCCACCGCCCAACTGGATGGGGATGTCGAGTGTGTCGCTGATCGCCTTAATGACATCGCGGTTATCCGAGCAGTCTTCCGAGCCGCCACGAGCGGCATCGAGATCGACCAGGTGAAGGGTGCGAGCGTTCTGGACCCGCATCAACTTCGCCATCTTGACCGGATCGTCGAAGTAGACGGTTTCCTGGGCGTAGGAGCCCTGATAGAGTCGCACGCATTTTCCGCCGCGAAGATCGATAGCCGGAATGACGAGAATCATAATTCCGTACGTATGCTATGCCTGTGCGTAAGGTCAGGTATTACAACCTTGTAATATAAGAACTTGTTCAAACGGCGTGCCCAACGTGCTACACACGGCTGAACATGACAAAAGGCAGGTGGATCTGGAAAGATCACCTGCCTTCTAGGTCTTTGCGGGTATCATGCTGAAGTTTTTCAAGATATCCAGCCCTGCCTGCTGGCTCTTCTCCGGGTGGAACTGGATGCCATAGACGTTGTTCCGTTCCACGATGGCCGGGAAAGCCGTGCCATAGGTACAGGATGCGAGAATATCCGCCGGATTATCGGGGACCGCGTGGTACGAGTGAACGAAGTAGAAGTAGGCTCCATCCTCTATGCCGGTGAGAAGAGGGGAGGATCGTTCAAATACGGTTCGGTTCCACCCCATGTGCGGGACCTTGAGCGGCTTTTCCGGTGCCGCTTCCGCCCATTCGGGGGTGCCGGGCGCCGCTTCGCAGGATGCTCCGCTCGCCGCAACCAGTTCTCGTGCAAATTTGACGATCCGTCCCGGCAGGATGCCGAGGCCTCTGTGGGCCCCCATCTCTTCACTTTCGTCGAAGAGGAGCTGCATTCCTACGCAGACCCCCAGGAACGGCTTGCCGGATGCGACAGCTTCCAGGATCGGAGTTTCGAGGTCACGCCGCCGGATCTCGTCCGCACAGGCACCGAACGCGCCTACTCCGGGGAGCACCAGCCGTTCGGCACGCTCGATGTCCTCCGCCCGATCTGTCCGCAACACGTCGACTCCGACCGCCTGGAACGCCTTTTCGATCGAGCGCAGGTTGCCGATGCCGTAGTCTATGATTGTGACCATCATGAAGGGGTTGTCAGCACTCGGCCGTCAGCAAGGAGAGAGGAAGCGCGCTGGCGGCAGGCAACTCAAAGTCCAAAATCTACGATCTGAAATCTCAAAATACTCTGCGATCGGTCGCCGGAGGGAAGTGACCGGTCATACCTGGCTTAATTCTTTGGATCGCTGGGTGGCTGTCGCGACGGCATTGATGAGCATGGTACGAAGGCCGTGGCTTTCGAGTTCGGCGACGGCGGCGATGGCAGTGCCACCGGGCGTGGTTACTTCATCGCGCAGGATAGCCGGGTGTTTGCCTGTTTCCAGCACGAGCTTGGCTGCACCATAGACGGTCTGTGCGGCCAGCCGGAGAGCGGTGGGGCGGGGGATGCCCTGCTTGACGCCCGCATCGGTGAGTGCCTCGACGAACATGTAGACATAGGCCGGGCCGCTGCCGGAAAGGCCCGTAACGGCGTCCATTAGATATTCCGGCACGACCTCCACCTTGCCTACGGCCTCGAACATCTGACGGACGACGTTCAGGTGATGCGTCGTGGCGAACTGGCCCGCCGCGATGGCCGTAGCGCCTTCGTCTACGAGCATCGGTGTGTTGGGCATTGTACGCACGATAGGCATTGGCCGCCCGAGCTGCTGCAGCAATGCCTCGGTCGTGAGCCCTGCGAGCACTGACACGAACAGCGTGTCATCACGAAGATGGTCTCGAATGCTGGAGATGACCTCATGAGCACCCTGCGGTTTTACGGCGAGCACGACGATAGAGGCCCCGCGTACAGCCTCCACGTTATCCGTTCCGGTATGAATGCCCGGGAATTGCCGTTCCATCTCTTCCAGCAGGACCGGAGAGCGCCGGGTGACCCGGATCTGCGACGGATCGAGGTCTTGCCCTCTGAACAGGCCGCCGATGAGTGCCCGGCCGATATTGCCGGCTCCGATAATGGCGACAGTGTGGTTTTTGAGCATGTTGAAGAGAGTGTTCGGGTGTTCATGTGTCCATGTGTCGGAGTGCTCTTACCTGAATACCCGAACACGTGGACACTTCGTACTCGTTTGTGGCAGCCGAAAGCGTCAGATCACGCCCTTGGTTGAGAGTACCTGTCCCAGCGCGACGTCCCGGTGCACCGCGGTGCGCAGGGCACGAGCCGTTGCTTTGAAGATCGCCTCGATCTGGTGGTGTGTATTGTCGCCGTGAAGAACGGAGATGTGAAGGTTGCAGCCGAGGTGTTCGGCAAAGGAGTACCAGAAGTGCCGCACCAGTTCCGTGGAGAGGTCGCCTACGCGCTCCCGCGTGAAGGTGGCATCGAAATGGAGATAGAAGCGCCCGGAAAGGTCTACCACGGCGCGCGCAAGCGATTCATCCATCGGGACGTAGGCATGGCCGTATCGTGCGATATAGGCTTTGTCGCCGAGTGCCTGCCGGAAGGCCTGGCCGAGCGTGATACCGACGTCCTCAACGGTATGGTGTTCATCGATATGCAGGTCGCCTTTGCAGCGCACGTCTAGATCGAAGCCGCCATGACGGGCGAACAGGTCCAGCATGTGGTCGAGGAATCCGACTCCCGTCGCGTTCTGGTAACGGCCTGTGCCGTCGAGGCCCAGCGTTACGGATACCTGGGTTTCGTTCGTGTTACGACTGACTTCGGCTTGCCTGGGCTGGAACACGTCGCCTTGCATGGACTTGGGGTCTCGTGAATCTGGTGTCCCGGAGGGAACAGGAATTACACAATCTGAACCGAGTGTGTGTTTAATATAATGTGAATGAGCGCCGGCCCGGTCAGTTTGAAGGATCTTGACGAACTTGCAAGCGCCGACGTCGTTCTGTAGTAGCTTTGTTCATCGGCGAACGGCGTGCCTCTGTGCCGAGTTCGAGCAATGCGGAATGCGTCGAAATGGTTTGCTGTCGGCGTATCGCATCACGTGTGCAGCGGCGGTATGGCATGGAGCAGGTACGGTCGTCTACTGTCAAGCCAGGAAATTTGAGATTGCTCCGGAAGGAGTGTATTCACCCTTATGCCCGAAACGGAATACCAGCGAATCCTCGTCACGTCGGCACTCCCGTATGCGAACGGCCCCATTCACCTGGGCCATCTTGCAGGGGCCTACCTGCCCGGCGACCTTTATTGCCGTTATCAGCGCCTGAAGGGGCGCGACCTCGTTTACATCTGCGGCTCGGACGAGCTGGGCGTCGCGATCATGATGCGGGCGTACAACGAAGGGGTGACGCCACAGGACGTGGTAGATCGCTACCATGCCATGATCGAGGATGGTTTCCGCCGTTTCGGGATGAGTTTCGATCATTACGGGCGGACGACGAGTGACATTCATCGGGAGACGACGCAGGATTTCTTCCGCGTGCTTGCCGAGAAGGGGGACTTCAAGCTCAAGCGGGAACTGCAGCTCTTCGATCCGGAAGCCGGCATCTTTCTGGCCGACCGGTTCGTGCGAGGCACCTGCCCCGTTTGCGGCTATGAGGATGCGTATGGGGACCAGTGCGAGCGCTGTGGCTCCTCGCTGAGCCCGACCGAACTCATCAACCCGCGGAGTGCCCTGACGAATGCCACGCCGGAACTGCGTGAGACGACACACTGGTATCTGCCGCTGGGTGACTGGCAGCCGAAGCTGGAAGCCTGGCTTGCGACGCACCAGGACTGGAAGCCGAACGTGCTGGGCCAGGTGAAGAGCTGGTTGCAGGAGGGGCTCAAGGATCGGGCGATGACCCGGGATATCTCCTGGGGCGTGCCCGTGCCGGAAGATGTGGCTCAGAAGGTGGGCGTGGACGCAAAGGGAAAGGTAATCTACGTCTGGTTCGATGCGCCCATCGGGTACATCTCGTTCACACGGGAGTGGGCCAGGCAACAGGGCGACCCGAACCTATGGAAGCGATACTGGCAGGATAAGGGGACGAAACTCGTTCATTTCATCGGTAAGGACAACATCGTCTTCCACTGCCTCATGTTTCCGGCGATGCTCATGGCGCATGGGGATTACGTGCTGCCGGACAACGTGCCCGCGAATGAATTCCTGAACCTGGAGGGCCGCAAACTATCCACGAGCCGAGGCTGGGCCGTCTGGCTTCAGGAGTACCTGGATGAGTTTCCGCCTGACCTCCTCCGTTATGCGCTGGCGTGTACGTTGCCGGAGACGAAAGATTCCGACTTCAGCTGGTCGGACTTCCAGCAGCGTGTGAACTCGGAACTGGCCGACGTTCTGGGCAACTTCGTCAACCGCACCACGACGTTTGCCGCACGGTACTTCGGCGGGAAAGTGCCGCCGCTGGAGAATCCTTCCGTGATGGATGGTGAGGCGCTTGTCCTGCTGGCCGAGTTTCCACAGCGGATCGGACAGGCGTACGAATCCTACCGCATGCGGGAGGCTGTGTTCGAAACGATGAACCTGGCTCGCCTTGGAAACAAGTACTTCAACGACACCGAGCCCTGGCACGCGCGCAAGACGAACCCGCAGCAGGCCGCGAACACGATTCACATCTCACTCCAGATCTGTGCGGCGTTGAGCGTGCTCATGGAGCCGGTGCTGCCGTTCTCGGCAGCACGGCTTCGGGAGATGCTCAATCTGACGGGTGTACGCTCCAGCGGTCCTGGCGCCGATGTGCGTGCCGGGATCGGCTGGGATGATGCCGGTAAACCGCTTCTCGAGGTAGGCCACGTGCTCGGGGAACCGCAAATTCTGTTCACAAAGATCGAGGATGACGTGATACAAGCACAGATCGATAAGCTGCACGAAGCCGCCGCCGCAAGTGGCACTGAGGCAGAGACCACGCCGGGAGAGAAGCCGTACCAGCCGCTGAAGCCAGAGATCGTGTTCGACGATTTCGCGAAGCTAGATCTTCGCATGGGGACAGTGAAAACGGCCGAGCGCGTTCCAAAGTCGGACAAGCTCCTGCGCCTGGAGGTGGATCTCGGCTTCGAACAGCGTCAGATCCTGGCCGGGGTGGCGGAGTTCATGGCGCCGGAGGAATTGGTCGGACAGCGGGTGGTCGTCGTGGCGAATCTCGCACCTCGTAAGATGCGTGGATTCGAGAGCCAGGGCATGCTCCTCATGGCAGAAGACCGGGAAGGCAGGGTGTTCCCGGTGACCTCGGAGGGAGAAAACGGAGCGGTAGTTCGTTAGTTCGTTCGTAGTTCCGCATCCGGCATTTCGGGTCTTGATTGGATGCCGCGAGCGTCCGTGCACGGGATGCCGGTTGGAGTTGACGTTGCCTCGGGGGTAGCCATGCCGAATCGATTCTCATTTCTACTCGCGTGTTCATTGCTGCTCGGTTGTGGCATGCCGCTGTGCGCGCAATCCGTCGATATCATGGACTCGGGTGGGCCGCTCCTGCCGGAGCAGGCCGCATACGATGTGACGTACTACGATCTCGACGTGACGGTGGACCCGGACGAGCGGGCCATTGCAGGTGTACTGACGGCAGAGGCGAACGTCGTTAACCCCATCCGGTATCTCGTCCTGGACCTCGACACGGTGTTCACGATCTCAGCCATCGACGTGCTGGATGCACACGGCGCCGCACGATCCGTATCGTTCGAGCGGCAGGTAGGGCGGCTGTGGATCGACCTCGGGCGGGGCTATGAAGCAGGGGAGCCAGTGCGTGTGCGTGTGCGATATGCCGGAAAACCCCGCGAGGCGGACAATCCTCCGTGGGGAGGTGGCTTCACATGGACGCAGACAGCGAGCGGGGAACCCTGGATCGCTACCTCGCTGCAAGGGGAAGGAGCCGATCTGTGGTGGCCGGTCAAGGATCATCCGTCGGACGAGCCGGACTCCATGGCGATCCACATCACCGTCCCTGGAACTCTCGTAGCCGCCTCGAACGGCCGCCTGCGCGGCGTAACGGAGAACGAAGGCGGTACGAAGACCTACCACTGGTTCATCTCCACGCCGATCAACAACTACAACGTTGCGCTGAACATCGCGCCGTACCGGACCATCGAAGGGACGTTTCGTAGCATTACGGGGGAGGAGGTGCCTGCCACGTTCTGGGTGTTGCCTGAAGCCTATGAGAAGGGCCAGAAGCTCTTCCCGCAGATACTGGATCATCTGGCTTATTTCGAAAAGATGCTGGGGCCGTATCCGTTTCGAGCCGATAAGTATGGAGTGGCCCATACGCCCTACCTCGGGATGGAGCACCAGACGATCATCGCGTACGGCAGCAACTTTTCCGACGAGCCCTGGGGCTATGACTGGCTGCACTTCCACGAGCTAGCCCACGAGTGGTGGGGCAATCTGGTGACGGCGGCGGACTGGAAGGACTTCTGGCTTCACGAGGGGCTTGCCGAGTACATGCAGGCGCTCTACAGTGAAGAGCTGTTCGGCGAGGAAGCGTATCACAAGGTGATCTCCGGCTTCAAGAGCAACCTGCTAAACATCCAGCCCGTCGCGCCGCGTGAATCGCAAACGACGGATCAGGTCTATTTCATCGGAGCGCAGAAAGGTGTCTCGAACAATGACATCTACTACAAAGGGGCAGTCGTGCTACACACGCTTCGCTACCTTATTGGCGACGAGGCTTTCTTTACCCTGCTCCGCCGGTTTGCCTACCCCACCCCCGAGATGGAGCGCGTGACGGATGGGAGTCAGACCCGGTTCGTGGATACGGAGGACTTCACCCGGCTGGCCGAGGAGGTCTCCGGGCGCGACCTGGACTGGTTCTTCGAGGTCTACCTCCGCCAGCCCGCGCTGCCCGTGTTGAAGCAGGAGCGCGTGGGAGATGGGCTCAGGCTTTCCTGGGAGACCCCGAACGATCTGCCGTTCCCGATGCCGATAGACGTCAAGATCGGCAACCGCGTGCAGCGCATAGAGATGTCCGGCGGTGAGGCGGTGATTCCAGCCGGTCAGAACATCACCGTCGATCCGGAAGGATGGGTGCTACGGAAGGAAAAGTAGGGCTTTTCATACCCCTATTTGTTCTTGCGTTGATATCTCTGCCAGGTGGTCGAAGGTCGGCTTGAGGGCAGGGTAGAGCTCGCGGTAGCGGTGGTGGTAGGCCGTGTAGATGCGGGCGTTATCCAGGTCGGGCATGGTGCTGCCGGTGATGCGGATGGTCCGGTCGCATGCGGCATCTACGTCGGGCCAGATTCCGGCTCCTACGCCTGCCAGGAGCGCGGCTCCATAGGCGGCACCCTCGGTCGTATTCACCGTTACGATTTCCGTATTCAGTACGTCGGCGAGGATCTGGCGCCAGATCGAACTCCGGGCGCCCCCGCCGTAGACACGGACCTGGTCGGGTGCCGGAAGGCCGGCCTGCTGCATGAGCAGGAAGCTGTCGCGCAGCCCGTAGGCTACCCCTTCGAGAACGGATCGGGTCAGGTGCGCACGGGTATGGCGTACGGTGAGCCCGACGAAAGCGCCGCGAGCGAGTGGATCGGGGTAGGGTGTGCGTTCGCCCGTGAGATAGGGGAGAAAGAGAAGTCCGTCGCTACCTGCGGGTACATGGGCTGTTTCATTCAGGAGTGAATCGTAATCCATGCCCGGCGCCAGGGTATCCCGGTACCAGCGCAAGCTCCCTGCCGCCGAGAGCATGACGCCCATGAGATGCCACCGGCCCGGTACCGCATGGCAGAAGGAGTGCAGACGGCCTTCCGGTTCGATGAACGGCTCATTCGACGTTGCGAAGAGGACGCCTGACGTACCGAGCACGATGGAGACGACCCCTTCCCGGATAGCGCCCACACCGACGGCGCCTGCAGCCTGATCGCCGCCGCCGCCCACGACCGGGATGCCGGGCACGAGACCGGTTTCCCGGGCGGCCTGTTCGGTAACGACACCGGTGACCTCGGGCCCTTCGTGCGTAGGCGGCATCCAGGTTTCAGGGATGTCGAGTGCCTGAAGAATTTCAGACGACCAGTCGCGTTGCCGGATGTCCATGAGAAGCGTGCCCGCCGCGCCTGCCTTGTCCGTCTTGAACTCACCCGTCAGGCGATAGCGTATGTAGTCTTTCGGCAGCAGCACATGCCAGGCCCGCTCGAAATATTCCGGCTCGTGCTCTTTCACCCAGAGAATCTTCGGAGCGGTAAAGCCGGTCACGGCATCATTACCGGTGATCTGAATGAGCCGTTCGCGCCCGATGATGTTACGGATGTCTTCTACCTGCTTGCCGGTACGCTGGTCGTTCCACAGGATCGATGGGCGGAGCACTTCGCCTTCTTCGTCGAGCAACACGAGACCATGCATCTGACCGGTCAGCCCGATACCCACGATTTCATCGGGCCGGATGCGCGACTGCTGCAACACACGCCGGATACTCTGCGTGGCCCCTTCCCACCATAGCGCAGGTTCCTGTTCCGTCCACAGCGGGTGGGGTGTTTCGTACGAATACTCCGTCGCGGCGACGGAGACGACATCGCCTCTATCATCGATGAGCAGCGCTTTGGTTGCCGTCGTTGAGACGTCTATTCCGAGCAGGTAAGGCATGAGGATTCGCGGTGGTTTGGCGCCAACGCACTAGGCGTCAGTGTGGTAGAGTTCAATACAGTCGGAACATTCTCGATACGTCAGCCCGAACACGGGCCGAAAATACGAGCCTGGAGCATTGTTGTCACCTGGATTAATCAGGATGAGGCGTACGGGATGGATCTTTCACCGGGCTCATTCGTGCATCCTGAGGGAGTGCCGCTCGCGTGTCTTGCCGATTCCTTCTCACCCGCCTACGTGCTTCTCGCCGTGCGTGCCCGTGTCCTCCTATTGCTATTTGCCGTCTGGTTCCAGGTCGGTGTGCCGGGGGTCCTGGCCCAGGGGGGAGCGTCTGTTACGCTTTCCGGCGTGGTAGCCGACAGTGTGAGCGGCATGCCGCTGGAAGGGGCAACTGTTTTCATCGCTGGCTCCATGATGGGCACGGTGGCAAACGCGGAAGGGCGGTTCACACTTTCGAACGTGCCCGAAGGTGCTCACCGGTTGTACGTGTCGATGCTGGGCTACGAGCCGGTGCGGAAAGAACTCCTGATCCGGCGCGGGGATGAACTTACGTTTTCTTTCCGGCTCAAGCCAACCCTGGTCGAGATCCCCGAGGTCATCGTGTCGGACCGGGAGAACCGGCGTTGGCGGAAGCGGCTCGAAAAGTTCGAGCGACTCTTCATCGGTGAATCGCCCGCAGCAGCCTTTACGGAAATCGAGAACCCGTATGTGCTGGATTTCGAATCGCCCAGGTGGCGGCTCATTGCGCGTGCCAGCGCGCCGCTCATCATCACAAATCGCGCGCTAGGGTACCGCGTTCGTTTCTTCCTGAAAGAGTTCGAAGCACGAGGAACTCTGGTCCGTTACGATGGAGAGCCGTTATTCGAACCGCTGGAGCCGGCAAATGCGGAAGAGGCTATGCGCTGGAAAGAAAACCGTAGGCGTGCCTTCTATGGTTCGTTCCGGCACTTCATGCTTTCGGTACTGGCAGATTCTGCACACGAGGCCGGTTTCCGAACCTATGGGCGTCATGCGATTGGCTTCGATCACTGGAGCACGGAGAAATATCCGATGCCGGCCAAGTACCTCCTGGATGGAGACCGGGATGCGCCGGAGGTAGAACTGGATTTCAACGGTGTCGTGGAGATCGTGTACCTGAATGAGCCGGAGGATAAGTCGTTTCCGAACTGGATAGCGGCACGTAGACGAGCGGACCGCGTGCAGACCTCCTGGATCGAGTTGACTGACGGCCCCACGGCCGTCGATCAAGCCGGCGAGGTCGTTGATCCGTATGGCGTGACCGTCTACGGTTATTTTGCGTTCGAGCGCGTTGCCGATCAGCTTCCGAAAGAATACCGTCCCGAGTAGGGGCCCTGCGGCTGTCGTCAGAAGCTCCAGAATGCGTTCTTGAAGTGCTCGATTTTGGGCTGATTGTTTTTGAGCAGGATACTGATCACATCGAAGCGACACGGGGAGCCTTCCAGGTGACGCTCGTAGAGGAACGCTTTGGCCGCTTTGATGACATTACGCTGTTTTTCCGGGGTGACGGCCTCTTCGGGTAAGCCGAACCCGACTCCTCGACGGGTTTTGACCTCCACGAAAACCAGTTCTCCTCCCTGTTCATACACTTCCGCCGGCTCGAAACAGACGAGGTCTACCTCTGCTTTTTCAAAGCGATAGTTGCGCTCCAGAACATAGTATCCGAGCCCTTCCAAGTATTGTGCTGCAATATCCTCGCCTGTGGCTCCGAGCTTCGTAGTTGACATGGTGAACCGTCCTGCTTCCATTCTTGGAACGTAATGCCCGCTCATCTCTCGCCTTTATGCGTTTCCTGCCACACGTTCTCATCCATCTCTTCGGTGTGATTTTGCAGGGTGGAGGCAAAGCCAATGAGCTGGCGGATCATGGCTGCGTTCCGTTTCTGGATGAGTGGGAGGAACGTCTTGGAGACTCCTTCGAATACCTGCATGAGTTGCATGAGGCTTTCGATGCGCTCTTTGAGTTGTTCTTCCGATGCGTCCAGCGGGTGGCCGGTATCTGAGAGGATCGAACGGCACTCCTCCAACTGCTGCATGACCGGGCGAATCTCCCGCTTCTCACGTTCGCGCACGATCTGCGAGGTGATCTCCCAGACGTCCTTCTCAGCCGTGTAGTAATCCTTGCGGGAGCCAGAGAGGTGGATCTTGCGGACGAGATTCCAGTTGATGAGCGAACGCAGGTTCATGTTTGCATTGCCGCGGCTGATCTGAAGCCGCTGCATGATCTCATCCGTATCCAGAGGATGCTCGGAGGCGTAGAGCAGGGCGTGAATTTGCGCCATGGTACGGTTGATGCCCCAGCTGGACGCCATTTCTCCCCAGAACAGGATGAACCTGTCCAGTGCCTCCTGATACCGCGGGCTATGCTCCGGCGCAGACCCCGCCGGAGAAGGCTCGTCGTCCGCTATGGAATTTTCCTGTTTGCTCATCAGAAGGGCTGAATCTCTGCGTCGCGCCGTACCTTTGCCTGAGACCGCTGCTGCCGGGTCCTGTTCCGCCCGTTCGAGCGTAGACCTCGCGTCGTTGAAGATAACGTATGCGGAGGCAGGAACCGTTGCGTATCATGTCCCCCGCTATATTCTCATCACTCGGTTAGTTCTGTAGATATCAGTCAATCCCTGTTCAGTGGCTCACATCATCACGTTAACGACGGATTTTGGTTCACGCGACGCCTACGTAGCGGCGATGAAGGGCGTCATGCTTTCGATTCATGCTTCCGCAACACTCGTCGATGTCACACACGAGGTTGCGCCGCAAGATGTCATGGAGGCAGCTTTTGTGTTGAGGGATGCCGCTCCGCATTTTCCACCGGGTACGGTCCATCTGGCCGTGGTGGATCCCGGGGTAGGGAGCAGCCGCCGGGCCGTCGCGCTTTCTCATGGCGGCCAGATCTTCGTGGGGCCGGATAACGGGCTGTTCACGCTGCTTGTGGGTAGCCGGGAACCGGATAAGCTGGTCGTGCTGGATAAGCCTGAGTTCTGGCGTACTGAAACACCCAGCACCACCTTCCATGGCCGGGACATTTTCGCGCCCGTCGCGGCGCATCTGGCCGGAGGGCACTCGCTGGACGAAGTGGGCTCGCCGGGGCAGGCGCTCGAACCGCTCCACTGGGCCTTGCCCATCGCCGACGAACAGGGCATACAGGGCTGGGTGGTTCACGTCGATCACTTCGGTAACTGTATTACGAACATACCGCGCAAACTTTTCGAGGATCGCAGGGCCGGCCGGGCAGTGAAATGCTATGTCGGAACGGCGATTGTTGCGGGGTTATCTACGACGTACGCAGACGTAGCTGCTGGAGAGCCGCTGATGCTGTTTGGCAGCGGAGATGTCCTGGAGATCGCCGTGAATACCGGGAACGCCTCCAGTCTGTTCAGCATTCGAAAGGGCGCTTCCGTTAATATCGTGTTTGTCGATAAACGTACGTGACGTCCGCTCCGGTCATCGAGCAGGGTACCTGTCGTGATGCATGAATCTTCTGATCATACCTCACTGAGTCCGTCCAATAAGCCAGGCGCATGGTTTCAGCCCTACCTGGATGGCTTGTACCGGTTTGCCCAGGCACTGACACTGGATGAAGCGCGCGCAACCATACTGGTAGAGGAAACCTGCCATCGCGCAGCACGCGAGGTTTCTCCCGGAACACCAGATGATCAGAAGCGGCAGCGATTGTACCAGATTCTCATGACCTTGTACCGGGATGCATCCATGGAATCCACCTCGGATACCGTGGAAGAGGAGCAGGCGGCGCCGGATGCGGAAGCAGGACCAGGAGAAAACGTTCCGGACTATCGACGTCGTGTGGCCGAGCACGTCCTGGAACGCATTCTTCCAGTGGCCATCATGGCTCTCCCGGACGAACTGCGGGCGCTGCTTCTGCTCTGCGACGTCGAAGGGATGCCCTGTGAGCGTGCGGCGGATGTGTTGGGGATCGAACCGGAATCTGCATGCCGGAAGCTGGACGAGGCACACCAGCGGGTTTACGAAGCGATCCATGCCGGTGCGACCGGTCACGAATGGCAACTCCTGTCGGCCAGTCTGTCGTCCAACTGGATGCTAGGATCGCTCAGGCACGTTCTCCGAAGCGAGTTCGCGCCGCTGCCTTCCGCGCTGCGGATGTCCGTAGACGCCGCAGCAGCAACGGCCGGCGTTTCTAATGGCCATGAGGTCGCCCGGCCCGCTCACGCCCGTCCACCTGACCGAGGGCCTGCATTGCCGCCCCAACGGAACCAGGGAGCCCGGCTTCGGGGTGTGCTGTTCGCCATTGTGCTCGTATTCGCGACCGGGCTCGCAGCGTATTTCGTGTCGCGGCACGTGAGCTCTCCGAGAGAACAGAACCTGATTACGCTGGTGGCACAACATGCCGGCGACGTGGAGATCGATATGGAAACGTCCAGTCCGGAAGATGCGGAGCGATACGTGCTGGACACGTTCGGCCTCCGGCTGACGCTGCCCGAAATCGACCAGGCGCCGCTGCGTGGTGTAAGCATCACCGAGGTCACGAGCGATGTGAAGATGCCGGTCTTTTACTACGAAGACGAGGTATCCGAGCAGCCGCTTCTTCTTTTTGCGTATAGCTATGCTCTTCTGGACCGCAATCGCACGCGTGTGACCCTCGCTGCGGATATCCTGAGGCAAATCGAAGATGACGAGCATTTCGATTTGCACGACCTGGGGGCGGAGCGCGTGCTCGTGTGGCGTAATCGGGATGACATCTTTGTGGCGGTCACTCGCGGCGATGCGGAACGTCTACGCGAACGGATTCTCTTCCCCTCCTGATCTGTCCGAGGCTGCGCCGTATCTTTCTGCTTTGTAAGTCCCTGGTTGTTGTACGACGGAAAGGGCCGACATGTCCGCTGATCCCATCGCATCGAAGAACCAGGCGGAGACGGTGCTCCGGAAACACTGGAAGCATGAGACGTTTCGGCCGGGTCAGTGGGAGATTATCGAAGCAGCACTGGAAGGGCGGGATGTTCTGGCCGTTCTACCGACGGGGGGCGGCAAGTCACTCTGCTACCAGCTTCCTGCCGTGTGCAGTGGGGGATTGACCCTGGTTATCTCACCGCTCGTCGCTCTCATGCAGGATCAGGTAGCCGGGTTGAATGCACGGGGTATTCCGGCGGCCTTCATCAACGGCACCCTGTCTGCGCGTGCCATCGATCAATGCTGGACGGATGCCGAGTTCGGGCGGTACCGACTCCTGTACGTAGCTCCTGAACGGCTCCGGTCGGAGTTGTTTCTGGCGAGGGCCGGCCGGCTGAAGGTAGAGCGGCTGGTCGTGGATGAAGCACACTGCATCAGCGAGTGGGGGCACCACTTCCGCCGTGCCTACCTGGAGATCAAGGCGGCTCGGCGCCTGTTGGGCGATCCCCCCACGATGGCAGTGACGGCCACTGCAACTCCCGAAGTTCGGCGGGACATCGTAGAGCACCTCGATCTGCGCGCGCCGCGCGTGTTCGTCCACGGGTTCGACCGCCCTAATATCGTGTGGTCCATCTTCCGGGGCGAGAATAAACGGGCGAAAGTTCTGGATGTGGTTCGCGGTGTTTCTGGCTCCGGCATCCTGTATGCCGCTACGCGGCGAGGGGCCGAAGAATGGGCGGAATGGCTGAATGAGGAAGGAGAGATCGCCTCGCCGTACCACGCCGGGTTAAGCAGTGAGCGCCGTTCCGAAGTTCAGGATGCGTGGCTGAGGGGGGATGTACGGCTCGTCGTGGCGACGAACGCCTTCGGCATGGGGATCGACAAGCCGGATGTTCGCTTCGTCGTTCACGTGGATATGCCGGGGTCGCTGGAGATGTACTACCAGGAAGCAGGCCGTGCGGGTCGAGACGGGCAGAAGGCCTACGCCGTTCTACTGTATGATGCGCGCGACGAGGTTACGCAGCGCGCACTGCTCATGGAGTCCCACCCGGACGTCAAGGCCGTTCAGCAGGTGTATGAGGCCGTATGCAACCTGGGACGCATCGCCATCGGCTCCCGTCCGGAGAAACCCGTCAGCACCAGCTACGAGGCGGTGGCCCGGCTCACGGGGTTCGGCGCCGGCAAGATCCGGACGGCGGTGGACCTGCTGGTCAGGCAAGAGACGTGGACCGTGCCGGTATCGAGAGGGCATCATGCCCAGGTCCGGTTCCGGCAGCCTGCCCGTACCATCCGGGAAATGGCTGCCGACCTGGAGAACAGATCGCTGGCGGCCTTCGTGAGCGCGCTGTTGCGCACGGTCCATGCCGATGCCTTTTCCGAATGGTGGGAGATCGATCTCCGTCGCTTGGAGCGGAGTACCCGCTTGCCGCGTGTGAGGCTCTTGCGCGGCCTCGATTTTTTGAAGCAGCGTGGCGTGATAGACTGGTATGCTCCTGGAGATGAGTTACGGGTGATTTTCAACGCGGCCCGTCCCACGAAACTTCCTGTCGATGGAGCGGCCGTTCAGCGGTCGTTGTGGCGTGCTGAGGCGAGATTGGAGGATATGCTTCGTTACGCGCGGTCCGTTTCCTGCCGGCGTCACTTCCTGCTTACGTACTTCGGGGAGGCATGCGCCGACGGTTGCGGCGCGTGCGACATATGTCTCGGCAGGAATCACGGTGTGCAGATCACTCCAGAGGCGGAGCCATTGCTCCGGCAGATTCTGGTTCAGGCTCGTAACGGCCAGCCGCGTACCGCGTGGAGGCTTCAGGAGGAGGTTGCAGCAACGCAGGTTGACGGTTTGATAGACTGGCTCTTGCAAGAGGGGTACCTGCGGTCGAAGGGGGATGCTACCGGCTCGTACCTCTTGACGCCGAAGGCCATCGAATTCCTGGATCAGTGGCAGCCGCGCGAGCAGATTGTCTGAAGCAGGGCAGGAGCCCCCATCTGTTCGTCATTACGCGGCAAGGAGTTCGCCGCTAAAAGGGATACGTTCCGAGTTCTTCGCCCACGTAGGTCTCGGCAAACGTGCGCCGGGCTTGCGAGAGGTCGGCATCCGTGAGGCCGGGCGGGAGGTGGACAAGGAGAAGCTGCCGGGGGCCGGCCTGTGCCGCAATGAGGGCGGCCTCTTCGGGGGAAGAGTGCCACGGTCCCTCTCCGGTAGCCTCATGTACGAGGATATCCGTACCGCGTGCCAGCCGGGCAACGTTTTCGGACGGCTTGGTGTCGCAGGAATACGTAACGGAGCGTCCCGTTTCCCGGTGTTCGAAGCGAAGGGCGATGACCGGTACACCGTGATCGCCCGGCGTAGCCGTCACGCGCCAGACGGCATCCTCCAGTACGGTTACGTCCTCGTCGAGCGGGACTTCATTCCATTCGATTTCGGGCATCTCCGCCCAGCCCTTGGTATTGAACGTTTCGAAGCAGCGCCGTGCCTGGTCGATTGCTGCGTGGATCCCGTACACGGGGATGGGCCTGCGCCGCCCGCCCAGCCAGATCTTCTCCATGAAAAGCGGAAAGCCACTGACGTGGTCCGGGTGTTCATGCGTGACAATCAGGCCGGTGATGGTATCCGGGTCGATGCCAGTCGCCTGTAGCCGCTGGATCACATCACCGCCGCAGTCCACCACGATCGTGGATGCTTCGTGTGCCAGGGCCAGCATCGTCGTCGTACGGTGCGGATCACTGACGGCGGCTCCGGTTCCGAGCAGGTGGAGGGTGGGCATGCGTCAATTTTGGATTTTAAACTGCGGATTCTGGATCAGGATAAAGTGAATGCCCGGAATGGGAATCCAAAATCTAACATTCAAAACCCCGAATCACTTGGTTCGTGTGACGGTGTAATCCACCAGTCCGATCAAGGCCTGGCGTGCTTCGCTGTCGGGAAACTGATGGAGTAGCGAGCGGGCTTCCTGCGCGAGGGTCTTCATCATGGTCCGTGCATAGGCTATACCGCCCGCCTGCTCTACGAAGGCCGCGACCTCGCGCACGTCAGCGCTGTTCTTTCGCTTCTGCTTTATGATCTTCATGATACGTTGCTGCTCGCTTCGCGGTGATTCGCGCAACGCGTAGATGAGCGGAAGCGTCATTTTCTTTTCTTTCAGATCGATGCCGAGCGGTTTGCCCACGTCTGCGACACCGAAGTCGAACAGGTCGTCCCGGATCTGGAATGCCAGCCCCAACTTTTCGCCGACCGTCCGCATGCACTGTATGACCTCTTCGTCCGAGGTGACGCTGATGGCACCGGAGGCCGTACAGGCAGAAATGAGGGACGCCGTTTTGTCCGAAATGATGCGGAAATAGGTTTCTTCGTCGATGTCGAGGAGACGGGACTTCTCGATCTGGAGCAGTTCACCCTCGCTCATGCGGCGCACGGCATCGGACACCGTATGCAGGAGGTCGTACTCGCGGTAATCCAGTGCAAGCAACAATCCGCGGCTCAACAGGAAGTCGCCGAACAGTACGGCGATCTTGTTCTTCCACAGGGCATTGATCGAGAACATCCCCCTGCGCCGGTCGGCTTCATCCACGACGTCATCATGGACGAGCGTAGCAGTATGGAGCAGTTCGACGAGTGCGGCAGCCCGGTAACTCGACTCTGTGATCTCACCGCAGGTCTTGGCCGACAGCAGGACGAGGAGGGGGCGGACGCGCTTGCCTTTCTGCCTCAAGACATACTGCGTCACTTTATCCAGCAGTCCCACAGGTGAGCGCATGGCTTCACGGAAGTACGTCTTGAACGCCGCTAGCTCCTGTTCGACCGGACGCCGTAGCTCGCTCAAGGCCATCGGGCGGACCGGCGCGGACGTGATCACACCGTAGCCATCTCCCCCAGCATTCACCTGTGTGCTATCGAGCATGACTATGCTTTCAGAAAAAAATGAAAATTGCTCCGGGGATGGTACGCGTCCATCGGGGAGAAGTTTTACGCAATGCACCCCTGGCTCGTAAGACCAGGACACGAGTCCGTAGTAAGGCGTCGCAAAATAAACAAACTAACCATGCGATAGTGCGTCAGAGTGGAGGTGAGTGCAATTCTGGCGTCGTCGAATGACGTTTCGTGGCGTACGTTATGCGCCGGCAAGGCACTCATGTCGATGCAGCGGGGGATTTCCTGCAGTCTTCAACGGCTCCGAACAGGGCAGGAGGGGACGAACCGCAGCATACGGTATGCTGGACTTTGCGTTTGCTTCACACCGCGGCATTGATTGAAGCCAGGATTTCTGGTTAACATGCGAACGGCATCACCTACTCATCCTTCCCCTCAATATCGTGGAGATACTGGGCATTGATATCGGAGGCTCAGGCATCAAGGGCGCGACCGTGGACGTCACGACCGGTACGCTTACAGCCGAACGGTTCAGAGTGCCGACACCGAAGCCGGCAACTCCGGACGCCGTCACGGACGTCGTAGTCGAGATCGTACAGCACTTCGATTGGAAAGGGCCCTTCGGGTGTGCCTTCCCGGCGCGCATCAAGCAGGGTACGGCCCTCACGGCAGCGAACATCGACTCGTCGTGGATCGGGACGAACGTGGAGGAGATCCTGTACCGGAAGACCGGGCTTACGGCCACCGTCATCAACGATGCAGACGCGGCGGGAATGGCCGAGATGGGCTTCGGAGCGGGTCGCGATCGGCTGGATGTCGTCTTGCTCCTGACGTTTGGAACGGGGATCGGCTCGGCGCTATTCGTGAACAAGACGCTGGTTCCAAACACGGAGTTGGGGCACATCGCGCTACACGGTATGGTGGCCGAGCACTATGCTTCCGACCGGGCCCGTCGTGATAAAAAGTTGGGCTGGAAACGCTGGGCTAAGCGGGTACAGGAATACCTGGACCGCATCGAATTCCTCCTCGCGCCAGACCTGATCATCTTTGGTGGAGGCGCCAGCAAGCCGAAGAAACGCGCCAAATTTTTCGACCTGCTGAAAACACAAGCCGAGCTCGTCCCCGCGGAGTTGCAGAACCACGCAGGTATCGTAGGTGCGGCCTACAGTGTGATCGCACGTACGAATACGGCCACGCCGCTCAATCCGATCGTTTCCGCCGCTAGTTGATATCCTTGTCGACCTCCCACTGCTGGGCGAGGTGCTGAATGAAGCCCACCTCTCCGGGCACGATCATGCCGTCTGCCGAGGCGATATCGGCCAGGTCGTTGAGGATCGCGATGCGTTGCTTTCTGGGAATGGTCTCCCGGAGTGAAGCGACGGACGTATCCAGCATCTGGGCTCTGGATTCGCCGACGTAGACGAGCATGACCTCCTCCAGGACGTCGTTTAGTTTGCGGATCGAATCCTCTGGAGTCCACTGGCGCAGCTTCTGCGACATGACGGACATTTCGTTCGGATCGATCTCGGCATCAGCTCCATGTGTCAGAGCTAGATAGATGAGCGCAAGGTCGTGTACGGGTGACCAGTTGAGCGCTTCTGAAGTATTTGGCATCGTCGTTTCGTCTGTGCTATCGATGTTGGTTGCTAGTATGACCTTTCCAGATCGACGAAGGTTTGGGAATTACGGGCTTTCAATTGAAAGTAATTTGTAATGAGGTGTTAGCCGTTCAAGGGCTACCTGCGCGGCTTCTGTTTCGCCGGTTCATCGGTGTTTGGATCCATACGGTATACGTGTTTACACCAGCTTGTCGCCGCCGTCTACGTGGATCACGGTGCCCGTCATGAACGTGTTTTGCATTGCGAAAAGAGCAGCCTGAGCGACATCGGCGGCCGTCCCGACGCGCCGGGTGGGAAGGGTGGAGGCAAGCGCTTCTCGCTGCTCGTCACGCATGCCATGTGTATCCACGAGCCCCGGTGAGACAGCATTTACCCGGATTGGACTCAGTTCGACGGCAAGTGAGCGAACGAGGGCTTCGATAGCGCCATTCGCAGCCGCAAGCAGGGATAGACCACGGATCGGTTTGTGGGCGGATACGCCGGAGAACAGGGTGACCGACCCCCCTTCTAAGATGGATGGCGCAGCGCTCTGGATGGCGGCCATCGCTCCCCAGAACTTCACGTCGAATACCTTATGGGCCTCCTCGATTTCCATCTCGAGAAATGGCGCGTTGTGAGGCTCCACGGCCGTGTAGACCAGATGGTCGAAAGGACCGATCTGGTCGATGCAGTAGTCCACCCCGCGCACGTCGCGCACGTCCAGTTTACAGAAGTCGATGCTGGCCCTGGCTTCGCTCGACATTTTACTGAGTTCCCGTGCATCTCGGGCGCCGACTACGACGTGCGCGCCGGCAGCAGCGGCGGCTACCGCCGTAGCCAGGCCGATCCCTGCGCTACCGCCAATGATAACAACTTTACGGTTCTGTAAGGACATGTGCGCTCATCGTATCTGTTTCAAGAGGCAGGTTGACCGTGCCACGTGAATGGGAAGGGAATTGGCACGCGCTTGCCACTTGGACATCCAATTTGGCTTCTCTATCTACGATATTGGTTGGTCTGCTACAAGGTAGGGCGGGCTACGGGGCTGTACGTTTCTGTAAAGCATCTACACCTGATGGAATACATCGAGATCGTCTATCAAATCCGGACACCTGAGGGAGAGGTCTCGGCATTTGCTGAGTCCGTCATGGTGGAACAGAGCATCGAGACGCCACTGACGGTTGCGCAGCGGTACCCATTCGTCCGGGAGCACATGCTGGGACAGATCCGTAGCCTTACTCCGGATGGGGAGGGGGGGTACCGGGCGGTAATCGCACTGCCCACAATTACCGCCTCCGTGGATGCAGCGCAGTTTCTGAATGTGCTATACGGCAACGCATCGCTGCACGAAGAGGTCGTATTCCTGGATTTCGAACTGCCGGCCTCGGTACGAGACAGATTCAGCGGTCCCCGGTTCGGCATCGAGGGCCTTCGTCGCCTGACCGGTGCGTACGACCGCCCGCTCACGTGCACGGCGCTGAAACCGGTGGGGCTCACGGTTACGGAACTGGCCGATCTGTGCCGCCGGTTCGCGGAAGGGGGGATCGACTTCATCAAAGATGATCACTATCTGGGCGATCACCCGTTCTGTCCCTTTGAAGAGCGAGTGCGGGCGTGCCAGCAGGCGGTGAACGATGTGGCGGAGCGGACCGGTCACCGCGCCGTGTACGTGCCGAACCTTTCGGGCACGCCGGACGAGGTGTTTCGCCAGGCCGCATTTGCCCAGAATGAAGGAGTGGGTGCGGTGATGGCTGCTCCGATGCTGCTCGGTCTGCCGTTCTTTTATCAGCTCGTGCGGGATCATCTGGACGTACCGGTACTGGCTCACCCGAGTTTTGCCGGGGCCACACGGATCGCGGAGCGTACATTGCTCGGCAAGATCTTTCGGCTCTACGGAGCGGACGCCGTCATCTTTGCCAACTACGGCGGACGGTTCAGTTCGTCGCAGGAGACATGCGCCGGCATCGCAACAACGCTCCGGGCCGAATGGGGAGCGGTTCGGCCTGCCATGCCGGTGCCTGCGGGCGGTATGAGTGCGCAGCGGTCAGCCGAACTGACCGCGTTCTTTGGGATCGATACGATGCTGCTCGTTGGCGGCAGTCTGCTGGAGGCGGGCGAGGCGCTTACGGAGCGCACGCGCGATTTCATGCTCAGCGTCGAACAGGCCGCGCTCGAGCAGGCGAAAGCATAACAAAGATCATATACACGGGGGGACTTTCCGGCATCCGGCTCGTTAGCTTTCGGTGCCAACCGGATTTCCCTGGAATCGCTGCTGTAATGAATAGCAAGACACACGAAAACGTACCGGCTTCTGGTCAGGACGTGGCCCCCATGCAACCAGGAGTGCGCAAGTTTCGGCGTACGCCGGAAGGGTACCGCTGGGATGACGTCGATCTCCTGGCATACAAGCAGACCGGGACGCACTTCAAGGATATCACGCGGCAGGTGCTCTTTGGCGAGGAGGCTGGCCTGCCGACGGAACTGCGGTATTTCGAGGTAGCGCCCGGAGGTCACTCTACATTCGAGAAGCATCAGCACGTCCATGCGGTGCTCATTCTCCGGGGACGCGGCCGCGTGCTCGTCGGGGGCACGATCACCGACATCTCGGCTTTCGATCTGGTGTATATCCCTCCGATGACCTGGCACCAGTTCCACGCGCACGAATCGGAGCCGCTCGGTTTCCTGTGCCTGGTAGCCTGCGACCGTGATCGTCCGATTCGTCCGAGCGAAAGCGATATCGAGGCGTTGCGGTCTGATCCTATCGTGGGAGGATTCATGCGGGTGTGATGCCGGTTTCGGATTCCGGATCACCAGGAGATCGGCGCGCTGTGTTCCCTCTGGCTGCCGGATGAAATACCGGCAAAAACAGGGTAATACACGCGGCACCCGGGTGTATTACGGAGCCGCGAGTCTCACCTGCATGCAAGCCGGTGCTATTTTCAACACGTGAGCCAATCACTCTTACCCATCAATTCTGGAGACGACGTGCAAGAGTTACGTACACGCATCGAATCGCTGGCAGCACAAACGGCGGATACGCTGGATCGAAAGGAGGCAGAGTCGGTTTTTCAAGAGTTTCTCGAAGCACTCAATAGTGGCACCATCCGATCTGCGTCGCGCAATGCGGATGGCACCTGGACGGCACATGCCTGGGTGAAACAGGGCATTTTGCTCGGCTTCCGGCTTGGCGAAATGCGTGACTTCTCGAATCCGCCTTTTTCTTTCTTCGATAAACACACCTATCCGACCAAGCCGTTGAGCCTGGAGAACGGCGTGCGAGTGGTTCCGGGGGGCTCCACGATCCGGAGCGGGGCGTATGTGGCGCCGGGTGTCGTCTGCATGCCGCCCATGTACATCAACGTGGGGGCGTATGTAGACGAGGGCACGATG
This sequence comes from Rhodothermales bacterium, assembly GCA_041690215.1. Classification (GTDB taxonomy): domain Bacteria; phylum Bacteroidota; class Rhodothermia; order Rhodothermales; family DASSAV01; genus DASSAV01. The sequence continues at coordinate 220,878 of JAWLHQ010000003.1, read as the reverse complement.
GTGGACTCGCATGCGCTCGTCGGGAGCTGCGCACAGATCGGCAAGCGGGTGCACCTTTCGGCTGCGGCCCAGATAGGAGGCGTTCTGGAACCGGTCGGTGCAGTACCGGTCATCATCGAAGATGACGTGTTTGTCGGGGGCGGGTGCGGGGTCTACGAGGGCTGCATCGTCCGTGCACGTGCGGTGCTGGCCTCCGGTGTCATTCTGACCGGGTCCATGCGTGTGTACGATCTCGTGAATGAGCGCGTGCTTTCCAGGACCGAGAATGGTCCGCTTGAGATTCCCGAGGGGGCTGTGGTCGTGCCAGGCTCGCGAGCGGTATCCAGTGCTTTCGCTAAAGAGCACGGGATCTCACTTTATGCGCCCATGATCGTGAAATACCGGGATGAACGGACGGATGCCGCGACCACACTCGAGTCGGCATTGCGGTAAGAGCGTCCGGACAAGAACCAAAGGCTGAGGAGGCGAGCTGCGATGATGTAGGCGCTCGGCTTCTCAGCCTTATTGCTGATCAGCGCGGCAGCGTGACCGTATCCGGCACGACGGCGGCGCCAGGGAAACGAGCACTGACGTGGCTCAGGGCGCTCAGGGCGTCGGCTTGTGAAACAAAGTTGCCGAGGCGCACACGGTAGTAGGGCTGCCGGTAGAGGATATAGACAGGAGACTCACCCTGATCGAAGAATGAGGGAGAGTCAGGCTTGGCCGCTTGTTCACGCCACCATGCCACGGCTTCCGCCAGCATGGCGTCGGCGGCGGATTTATCCTGCGTCTGGGTAATCTGGATGCGGTATCCCCGGCCCGTACGTGCAACACTCGCTGCAGCACGGTTTTCCATGAGTTCTGCAGGAACGTCGTGTTGGAGGACGCTTTCGCCGAGAGGTTCGTCGGCATACGGAGTGGGATCGAAGTCTTCGAACGCCGCATAATCGATGGGCTGCTCAGGAGCGGGTTCGATCGTGTCCTGGGACCCTCGATCCGTATCCCGGATGGGACCGGTGGTACTACAGGCCGTGAGCAAGAAGGAGAAGAGGAAGAATAAGCCGAGCTTACGCATGGAGGTTCTAGTTACTTGTGCGATTCGAGTCTAGCCCCTGTGCGCTCTTTTGTTCCAGCCGATCAGCCTATCCAGTGTTGACTTCGGGCCGAGGCATGGTGTGCTCAAGCGTCTGGCTCTTCAGATGCCGACGCGTTCATGCATCGAGGGGCATGCATGAGACCTATCGTGTCCGGATACTACACCGTCGGCCACAGAAATTGGGCCACTTTACTGGAGAGAAGCTGAGGTGTACGTCTGGCTGAGAAACCGCTGTGATGTGATGGAAGTATCGCGTAGCGGTTGCGTTGGCTATGTGTAGCACGTCCTGATCTCCGTCCTACGTGGAACCCGTTCTGCTACATTACCGGACGTATGAGTGCGCGCCTGAGGCGGATTGGGTCGTGTTCATCCACGGTGCAGGGGGGAGTTCTGCGATCTGGTTCAAGCAGATCCGTGCGTTCCAGAAGTACTTCAATGTTCTGCTCATTGATCTCCGTGGGCACGGCGACTCACGCTTGAAAGCCGAACCGGCGAAACATTCGGTCTACACGTTTGAGGAGATCAGTCGCGATGTGTTGAATGTGCTCGACCACCTGGGGATCGAACGTGCACATTTTATCGGTATTTCGCTAGGGTCCGTCATCATTCGTTCGCTCTATGAATTGGCACCCGAGCGAGTGGCCAGCATGGTACTGGGCGGAGCCGTGATACGGCTCAATCTGCGGTCCAGGGTGTTGATCGCACTCGGGAATGTGTTTAAACGGGTATTGCCATACCTCTGGATCTACCGGCTTGCCGCGTGGATTCTCATGCCCCGGCGGCAAAATCGGGAGGCCCGTGCTGTCTTCATACGTGAAGCGCGCAAGCTCAAGCAAGCCGAGTTTGTACGCTGGTTCCAGCTTGCGTGGGGCGTGAATCCGCTTCTCCGCAGGTTCGAAGCACACGAACCACCCGTACCGGTTCTTTACCTCATGGGAGAGCATGACCATATGTTCCTCCCAGAGGTGCGCCGCAGCGTGGAACGGCACCGGAGTAGCGTGTTGAAAATCATCGAGCACGCCGGTCACGTGTGCAACGTAGAGGCTCCCGAGCGTTTCAATCAGTATGCCATCGCCTTCATCCAGGCGCACCGGATCGGGGCGCCGACCTGAATCTGCCGGTGTCAGTAGGGGCCTGAACCCGCGCCACCGGTGAGGATGGCGACCGATGCACTGGCACCGATCCGGCTGGCGCCGCTGGCAATCATGCGCAGTGCGGCTTCGTAGGTACGGATACCGCCGGAAGCCTTGATCCCCAGCTGGTTGCCAACGACCTTGCGCATGAGCGCGACATCTTCGGCTGTTGCGCCGGAGGCGGCGAATCCGGTAGAGGTCTTGACGAAGTCCGCGCCGGCCTCTCGCGCCAGCTCGCAGGCTATCACCTTTTCATCGTTCGTAAGCAGTGCCGTCTCGATAATGACTTTGACGGCGACGTGGTCCTCTGCACGGGCGCTGTTCGATGCTGTCACGGAACGAGCCGCCTCTACCACGCCGCGGATATCCGCCTTCACGTATTCATACCGGCCACTCTTAAGCTTGCCGATGTTGATGACCATGTCGACCTCCGTCGCGCCATCCCGAATCGCCTGGACCGTTTCCGCAGCTTTGATGGCCGTGACGTTCGCGCCGAGTGGAAAGCCGATGACGGTGCATATACCGGAACGTGCGTCGTTCAGGAGGTCGGCGCAGAGCGAGACATAGCAAGGATTGATGCAGACAGTGGCGAAGCCGTATTGCCTGGCTTCGGTGCAGAGGTGGCGGATCTCCTGCTCGGTTGCATCCGGCTTGAGCAGGGTATGGTCGATCATGCGGGCAAGTTCACCTGCCGGAATGTGGGGTAGCGACGGGGGAAGGGTGCTCACGGCATACAAGGTTTGGATAGCGTCACCCATGAATGTAGGGACGCGCCCCACCCTTCCCTACAGACCTCAGAGAATTCTAAACCTCCTCCGGTTCAGGTCCGCAAAGGGGCTGGTATCAGCTCAATCCCGACGTGAGCACCATACCGCCGCATCAAACCCGTTCCGTTATTTCGTCCAGGTTGTATCGCTTACGCTTGTCCCACAGCGTCTTTTTCGAGATTCCCAGGGTTTGTGCCACGTCACCGTAGCTGGAGCGGGAACGCTGGAGGGTATGCTTGATGTACGCGCATTCGAGCTCTTCGAGCGTCGCCCCGCTGGGGAAACGGAACATGTCGCCAGATTCTTCGACCTCCTCGATGCGGTCAATGGGCGTCAAGACAAGGTCATTCGCGTCGATGTAGGGACCGCGAGTGAAGATCATGGCACGCTCCAGCACATTCCGAAGCTCACGGACGTTGCCGGGCCAGGAATGCTCAACGAGCCGCTCCTCCGCTGCAGGCGTGAACCCTCGTACGTCTCGTCCGAGTTCTTTGTTGAACGTCTTGACGATCTCGGAAGCGATTAAAAGCATATCCCGCCCCATCTGCCGGAGGGGAGGAAGGTATACGTTGACGACGTTGATGCGGAAGAAGAGGTCTTTCCTGAATTTCTTGGCGGCGACGTTCTCTTCCAGGTTGGCGTTCGTGGCGCAGAGAATGCGCGTGGTTACGCGGAGGTCCTCCACGCCGCCCAGGCGACGGAACGTCCGGCTTTCCAGGAAAGAGAGCAGTTTCGCCTGCAGCGAGATACTCATCGAGTCGATCTCATCCAGAAACACCGTGCCGCCATCGGCTACTTCGAGAAGGCCGGGTTTTGAGGCGCGCGCATCGGTAAAGGCCCCCTTCTCATATCCGAACAGTTCAGCTTCGAGAAGGTTGTCGGGCAGGGCCGCGCAGTTGATCTCCATGAACCGCCCGGCATTGTACACCGAGTTGTAGTGAATCGTCTTTGCGACGAGGTTTTTACCGGTGCCCGTCTCACCCCGGATCAGCACGATGGTGTTTGGCACGTCGCGAAGAGTACGGATCGTCTCGCGTACACGCTCCACTGCGTCACTTTCGCCGAGGATACCGCTAATCGGGAAGGATGCACGCTGCGTGCTTTTGATCTCCTCCAGCTCCTGCTTCACATCGTAGAGTTCGAGCGCCTTGTTCAGGAGCGTGCGCATCTCCTCCAGGTTCACCGGCTTCTGGAGGTAGTGGAATGCCCCCAGCCGCATGGCTTCCACGGCCGTCTGCACGGACGAATGCGCCGTCATGATGATGACTGGAACGTGCAGCTTGCGCTCCTTCAGGGCCTCGATCAACTCGATGCCATTCAGCCCGGGCATCATCAGGTCGGTCAGGATGACGTCCGGCAGTTGACCTTCATCGATCTGCTCCAGCATCGGAATCGAGCTCACGAAGGACTGAGCATCGAACCCGTCACGGCGCAGAACGGTCGCGAAGAGTTCACCGAGTTTGGGCTCGTCGTCGACGATGTAAATCTTCTTTTTCACGGAGGAGACACGCAATGGTGGAGGGGGTAGAATCGTAATCTCAAGGCGTGTCTCAGGTATCGGATGGTCCGGGTTGGGATTAAATGCCCCTCATTCCATTTCGAAAAGTTACTGCGGACCAAGTATGGACAGGCCGCCTGTAACGACGCGGACCTCCATCTGCTGCATGGTTTGCGTAATCACCTCGCCATCGGCATGTACGGGAAGGGGCGTCTCGGTCTCGAACGCGAGACTGGTAAGGGTGCGTATATACACCTCGGGAGCGTTGACGTGCGTTCCTCGTAGTGCTCGGGGAAAGAGTCGAACCAGGCGCCAGGCGGACGGCTTTCGCACGAGGCATACGTCGAGCAAGCCGTCGGATACGGAGGCATCCGGCGTGAGACGGATGCCTCCGCCGGAAGAGGTCCCGTTAGCCACTGTCATCATGAATAGCTGCTCCACAGAAAGCGCTTCGGATGGAGTGCCTTCCCGGTTTAGCGTGACTCGAACAGACGGTGTCGTCCAGTGCCTTAGAACCTGCGGCACGGCGCAAAGGTAGGCCGCTTTGCCTGGCAGCCGTTTAAATCGTTCCGAAGCAAGCGCTACTGCCGCGTCAAAACCTGTCCCCACAGCATTAATAAAGATCGTCTGGCCTGCTCCGCCTTCCCCGGTCCAGTGCAAGGTCCCGTAGTCGATGGGCATGGGACGCGCCCTGCGTAGCAGCTGCAGGGCGCCGTTGATGGAACGAGGGATTTTCAGGCTCCGGGCGAGGTCGTTACCCGTTCCTAGTGGAACGATGCCAAAGGGGACCGGCGCACGGCTCGCAATCAGTCCTCCGCCGACCTCCCGGATTGTCCCATCCCCACCGACGGCTATGACGGCGTCCACTGATCCAGCCAGTTGTTCGGCCAGTTTCATGGCATGGTCAGGACCCTGCGTGACATATAGCTCGTACTCCATCCCCATGCGGCTCAGGCGGCGCTCCAGCAAGGCGCGCTTCCGGCCAGCCCGTCCATGTCCTGCTGCCGGATTCAGAATGAAGGCATACCGCGTACACACGTGATAGAGAAGGGTAGCGTATGGTTTTGTGAGGTGCCGCGCAACGTACGCCATCGGCTCTTCTCATACACCGGGCGGACAGAGGTTGTATTTTGCTCCTAGAGCAATGCGTTGCGGCGCACAGGCAGTCCTGTTTCCATACCACTTGCTTCAGTACGTACTCATGCGCAGATCCGGTTCACGTGTACCCGTTTTGATTCGAGTCCTCCTGTGCTTGGGACTCTTGTTCACGGGGACGTTGACGGCCTGTACGGAGCGAGAAGAGCGTTCTGAGCAATGGGCAACCCAGTATACGGACGATCTTGGACGTTCTGTAGCACTGCGCGGTCCGGTGAAGCGCGTCGTTACGCTCGCACCCAACCTGACCGAGATCGTGTATGCGGCGGGTGGGGGAGACAAACTCGTTGGTGTAACGACAGCGGACGACTACCCGCCTTCCGTCGATACGCTGCCGCGCTTCTCGGCGCTACCCGTTGATTTCGAGAAGGTGCTGTCGCTCAAACCGGATGTCGTACTGGCGACGGATCAGGTCAATAGTCCGCGTGATGCCGGCACGTTCGAATCGCTCGGCATGCCCACATTCTTCTTCCGTTTCTCCTCGCTGGAAGATGTCATTGCGGGGATACGAAAGGCTGGCGAGATCATGGGCACTGTCCATGAGGCAACCGCAACGGCCGACAGCCTCGAAGCCGAGCTCTATTCGCTTCGAACATTGACAGAGCAGGTGAGCAACAAGCCGGGCGTGATCGTATTGATTGGAGCTGAGACGCTCAATGCATTCGGCAAAGAGAGCCATGTCCACGACCTGATCGAACTGGCCGGAGGACGCAGTCTGACGAAGGACCTTGGAAACAGCCCGGTACTGAGCGAGGAGTTCGTTCTGAAAGCCGCGCCGGATATTCTGATCGGCACCTGGGGTGAAGCATACGATGTCGATCGGCTGCTGGCACTCCACCCTACGTGGGACGCCCTCCCCGCCGTTCAGCAGGGCAGGGTGTACAACCTTTCGGGAGATTTCATCAGTCGTCCCGGTCCTCGTCTCGTCGAGGGCGTGCAGCGCCTCGTGCGACTCATACACCCTGATCTCTTCCCATCCGATCACCCATCGCAGGGGAGCGAGCCACCTGGTTCGGCCGTTGCTGCGGAGCGCCTATGAGTCGATTGATCTGGATTTACGTCGCGCTGTTGGTCCTTCTCGTAGTTTCTGTAGGAGCAGGGGCCGCTTTCGGCAGTGAGCAGATAGCTTTCGGTGAGGTGTTTCAGATGCTCTGGCACCGTTTCATCTCCTCCGTGCGAGCCGAGACGCCGCAGACGGTGGACGAGCGTATCCTCTGGGACCTGCGCATGCCGAGGGTCATTCTGGCATTGCTGGCGGGAGGTGGGCTGGCCGTGTCCGGTGTCGTGATGCAAGCGCTCGTCCGTAACCCGCTTGCCGAGCCGTACATTCTGGGCATATCCAGTGGTGCTTCCGCCGGAGCTTCGCTGTTCTACCTGGGGCTCCTGCCGCCTCTGCTCAGCCAGACCCTCTCGATGCCCCTCGCTGCATTTCTCGGCGGGTTACTCGCCATCACGCTGGTATATCTCGTCGCCCGTACCGGGCCTACCGTGTCCGTTGCGCGCCTGTTACTGGCCGGGGTGGCTATCTCGGCATTGATGGCGGCGGTCACTTCGCTGATTACACTGGCCTCGCCGGATCTGAACCGCATCCGGGCAGTGCTTTTCTGGTTGCTGGGTTCTTTCAGTGGAGCACAGTGGGGAATGGTATGGCTGCCTACCGTTACGACCTGCGCCGGGTTGCTGGTATTTGTAGGGCTTTCGCGCTCGCTGGATGCCTTTCTCCTCGGGGAGGAGCCCGCGTTCAATCTGGGATTCCGCGTGGAGGTGATTAAACGTGTCATACTGGCCATTACAGCACTCGTGACGGGCACGCTCGTCGCGGCTGTCGGTGTCATCGGTTTCGTCGGATTGATCGTTCCGCATGCGGTACGCTCCATCACCGGCGTGCCGCACCGGCGTGTACTTCCTGTGAGCTTTCTGGCGGGAGCCGTCTTCATGATCTGGGCGGATTTGGTCGCACGCACGTTGCTTCCCGCACAGGAACTTCCCGTAGGTATCGTTACGGCGGTCTGCGGGGTGCCCTTCTTTCTCTATCTCTTGCGACGCCGTGCCTACCAGTTCGGGTGACCGTTCACGCGCAGCAAGACCGGCTCGCAAAAAATCAGCCGCTTGCAGGCTAAAGTGTCGGGTGGGACGTATTTTGAACCACCGACACGGATATTTGGAAATGGCTAATTACTTACATCTTATGCGACGTGTCCTGCTGGTGGTTTCACTTCTCCTCGCCGTTACCCTCCAGTCCTGCCGCTGTGCCGATCCGCCGCCGATGGATCCCATCGAAGGACAGGATCAGGAGAACGCGGGCTGAGTCTCGGCGTTGGGTTCTGATCGGCCCCGCAGTGCCGATCTTGCCGGATCATTGTACGTAGTTGTTCTCCAGGATGGTACGCGATGTACATTCCCGACGACAAGATTGAGGAGGTACGCGCCGCGTCTGATATCGTGGACATCGTAGGGGAGTACGTCCAGTTAAAGAAGCGCGGCTCGAACTTCGTCGGTCTCTGCCCCTTTCATGACGAAAAGACCCCATCGTTCAACGTCAATCCGGGTAGGAGTATCTTCAAGTGCTTCGGTTGCGGGGTGGGAGGGAACGTTTTCCAGTTCATCATGCGAATGGAAAACGTCGGGTTCCCCGAGGCGGTCCGCGTGCTGGCCGAACGCGCGGGTATTACGCTGAACCTGGAGCAAAACGATCTATCGGAAAACGCGTCGAGCACCGAGGCCATCTATCACGCGCTGCGTTTTGCCGCCCGATTCTATTTCGATCAACTCACCCAGTCGGAACAGGGGAAAGTCGGGCTGGACTATTTCAAGAAACGTGGGTTCACGGGCAAAACGATCAAGCAGTTCGGCCTGGGTTACGCGCCGGAAGCGTGGGATCGGCTGCTCAACGAGGCGGTAAAGGGTCAGATTGCCCCCGAGGTGCTGGAGCGGGCCGGACTCGTCATTCCGCGGAAGGACGGAAGTGGTTATTACGACCGGTATCGCGGGCGGGTCATCTTTCCCATTTTCTCCCCGGTAGGAAAGGTTCTCGGCTTTGGCGGGCGCATTCTCCAGGCGGATCCCGAACAGCCCAAGTACATCAACTCTCCGGAGACGGAGGTGTACTCCAAGAGCCGCGTTCTCTATGGCCTGTATCAGGGCAAACAGGCAATCCGGAAAGCGGAAGAAGTCATTCTGGTAGAAGGCTATACGGACGTAATCTCGCTCTATCAGGCGGGTGTGGAGAATGCCGTTGCCGCCTGTGGTACGTCTCTTACGGACGGGCACGTGAAGTCTCTGCTCCGCTATGCGAAGCGCATCATTTTCATCAACGACGCGGACTCAGCCGGAGATAATGCGACGGTTCGGGGTATCGGGCTGGCGCTCAAAGGCGGGCTGGTGCCCTACGTGGTCGAACTCCCCGAGAAAGAGGATCCGGACTCCTTCGTGCAGAAACACGGACGTGAGACGTTCGAGGAGTACCTTCGCAAATACCGGTGGAGCTTCGTTCAGTTCTTGCTGATCCGTGCGCGGCAGGATGGACGCCTGCTGAATCCGGAGAGCGAAGCGCAGGCCCTGAATGACGTTCTGGAATTGATCGCCACGATCGATGACCCGCTCGTACGTGACGCGTACGTCCATGAAATGAGCGACCTCCTGGATAAGCCGGACATCATCCTGTATAGCGCGCTGGAGAAGGTGATGCTGGAGCAACGGCGGCATGAGACGCGTGCCGCTCGGCGTCGCGTACCGGCCGGCCCGTCCCACACGCCCGGTTCTGAATCACTGCCGGGCGTTGACGCGGCGCACGGAAACGAACAGCTACCGGAACGTGAGCGAACGGCGGTTTCAGACGTGCTGCCTGAAGAACGCATTCTGATCCGGGTGATGCTGGAGCATGGCCTCCCACTGGTCGAGTTCATTCTGGGGAATATGGGCCTGGAAGAGTTTACAGAGGGCCCCGCGCGGGAATCCGTGGTGTGCTTTTTGCAGCAGTATCAGGCCGGGTACGTACGTGCACAGGAACTGCTTGATGGAGGATATGGTGAGGCAGTTCAGAATTTTGTGGCGGACGTGCTGCTCGATCAGCACGAACCGTCTGAAAATTGGGAGCGTAAGGCCAAGATCCCCGTACCCCGCTTCAACGAGGATCCGTATGAGGCGGCTGCCAGCGCCATGACGTTGCTGAAACTCGACCGGGTGGATGAGTTGATCCAACGTGTAAAACAGAAACAGCGGCAGCTAACGGATGATAGCCCGGATCTTCGGGACGTATTGGCGGAGTTAATGGAATTACAAACGTTGCGCCGCCAGATTGAGCAACGAGAGTTTTTGCAATGGAATAAGGCGGAGTAACGTGGCGTTTTGTAATGTGCTCGTATCCTGGTGTGTCCGATGATCGGTTCAGTCGTATCTGATCCGATCATCGGTTGACGGCATATCTGAACCGATTAACACCCGGACACAGTGTTACTTCGAATATTGAACGATTGATATACATGGAAGCGAAAGATGACGTAATGGTGAGTGAGGTCGTGGAAACGACGAGCACGGGAGGGACTACCGGGGTGCCGGATTTTTGCGTGCCGAAAGCCACCTCGCCGCGACCTGTGCCTAAGCGGGCGGAACTGGATCACCCGAACCTCTACTTCAACCGGGAGCTAAGCTGGCTCGATTTCAACTGGCGCGTGCTGTATCAGGCCATCGATGAGCGCACGCCTCTACTGGAACGCGTGCGGTTCACGGCCATTGCTTCGTCCAATATGGACGAGTTCTTTCGGAAGCGTGTGGGCGGTCTCAAACGGCTGCACCATGCCGGTGTTCGAATGCTTTCGCCGGACGGCCGGACGCCGGAAGAGCAATTACAACTCATCGAGCGAGCCGTGCGGCCCATGCATCACACCATCTCTGATACGTGGGAGCATGTTCTGAAGCATCAACTGCGGGAAGCGGCGGGTATTCACATCCTGGACTACACGCAGGTCACGCCTTCCCAGGAACGGATGCTGCAGACCTACTTTCACGATCAGATTTTTCCCATTCTTACGCCGCTTGCCGTTGATCCTGGTCACCCGTTCCCGTTCATCTCGAACCTCAGCCTTTCCATTGCGGTCCTTCTGCGGCATCCGAAGCGCGGCACGGAGCACTTCGCGCGTATAAAGGTCCCCACGAGTCGGGATCGGTGGGTGCCGCTCGATGCGCCCCTGCACTTCATCCCGCTGGAGCAGGTCATCATCAGCAACCTGCCCGAACTGTTCCGGGGCATGGAGATCGTATCCGTGAACGTGTTTCGGATCACGCGGAACGCGGACATCCGCCGGGATGAAGAAGAGGCGGAAGACCTCACCGAGTTGATCACGGAAGAGCTGCGCGAGCGCCGGTTCGCTCCGGTCGTGCGCCTGGAGGTAGAACGGGCCATGCCGGATCACGTCCGCCAACTCCTCATGCGTGAGCTCGATCTGGAACCGGCGGATGTGTATGAGACGGATGGGCTTATCAACGTCAATGACGTGATGAAGCTGGCCGACCTCCCGCTCCCGGAGCATCGGTTCTCCCCCTGGGAGCCGGTCGTTCCGATGCGCCTGCTCCACGAAGGAGAAGCGAAAGACCGCCCGGACATCTTCACGGTGATTCGCAATGGCGATCTGCTGGTACACCACCCCTACGAGTCGTTCCGCGCCAGCGTACAACGGTTCGTGGAGGAGGCTGCCGACGATGAAAATGTGCTGGCCATCAAACAGACGCTCTATCGGACTTCGGACGAATCGCCGATCGTGGAAGCGTTGATGAAGGCGGCCGAGGCAGGTAAGCAGGTAGCCGTGCTGGTAGAGGTGAAGGCTCGTTTCGATGAGGAGAACAACATCGAATGGGGGCAGATGCTGGAGAAAGCGGGCGTTCACGTGACGTACGGGCTCGTCGGCCTCAAAACGCACGCGAAAGTGACTCTCGTCATCCGCGAGGAAGGTGGCTTGCTGCGGCCGTACTGCCACTTCGGGACCGGGAACTACAACCCGTCCACGGCCCGTATCTATACCGATCTGGGCTTCTTCACCTGCCAGCCTGAGCTTGGATACGACCTCATCAACCTGTTTCATTACCTGACCGGCTACGCGCCCGCACAGCACTACCAGCGGCTCATCACGGCCCCCCGCGAGATGCGGAACGCGTTCATTCGCCTCGTCAGGCAGGAAATTGCCAACCAGAAGAAGTACGGGAACGGTCGGATCATCGCCAAGATGAACGCGCTGGACGACGTAGAGATGATCCAGGAACTGTACCGTGCGTCGCAGGGCGGTGTCCAGATCGATCTCATCGTGCGCGGCCATTGCCGCTTGCGTCCGGGACTCGAAGGTTACAGCGAGAATATCCGCGTGATGAGTATCATCGACCGGTTCCTGGAGCACAGCCGGATCTACTACTTCGGCAACAACGGCAATCCCAGGGTGCTCATTGGCAGTGCCGACTGGCAGCGCCGCAACCTGGATGACCGGGTCGAAACGATCGTCCAGGTGGATGATCCCGCTCTTCAGGCGCGCCTCATCCGCATCCTGGAGTTTGCCTTGAATGATAATCGAAGTGCATGGGACCTTGGTCCTGATGGGTGCTACGTCCAGCGCCGTCCACAGCCCGGAGAGGAGGAAGTCCGTTTCCAGGAGGTCCTGATGCAACGCACGCTCCAGCGTATGACCGAAGCGGATACGCCCTGGGATATCAAGTAGCGACGGGACGGGCTACGGAGTAGCCCGAGTGCCGGGCCGTACGGATCACAGCCGACCAACCGGTCGGCCTGTCCCGTGGCTCTTCCTGCAGGCAGGCTGCGAGATCGCCTGCTCCTGCCGGATCGACTCCGCTGGGTTAGCCAGGGCTATTCGGACCGCCTGGATACCCACCGGTAAGGCTGCGCACACAAGTGCGACCATCGCGGTTGCCGCCTCTGTTCTTGCGCAGCCTGCGGTACGCGGTTCGCACGTGGTTCATAGACCTGCCTGGATTGACCTGGAGTGTTGTAGTAGCGGTGCTCCAGGCAAGATGCCGGTTCAGGCGATCAATCGCAACCAAGACTTCTTGCTCGGATTGAGGCGGCTCCGGATCGAGTAAGAAGCAAGAGGATGGGAGATCAGGTTAAACCGAAAACCCTGCCCGGAATCTCCGGGCAGGGTCCTTACGCTATACAATAAGCGAACGCTTACATGGGCTTCCGGTACCGGTCGATAGGGCGGGGTACCGGGCGTACGACGGGTTCTTCCTGTAGCCGGGTCTTGGCATCCGGGAGCCAGCTCGTAAGCGCCGTGACGAGGCCGAGTCCGATGCACAGGCCGAAGAACCACGTACTGGCCTCGCTGGTAAAGATGTCCTGGTTGAGAAAGACGGCGGAGCTGATCGCCAGCACGAGGCCGACTACCCGCATCGTCCAACGGAGCGTCTGATCCTGCGCCGCGCGGCGCAGGGAACGGTGGCGTTTCATAGTACCTCACAATCTATATGCAAACGCGCCGGAGCGCGTCAAAGTCACGGCAGCACACGCTGCCTGTACGCATTCGTAGGGAAACAATGGGATTAGCGCAGACGATCCAGGTTAGCGAGCTTGTTGCCCGGCTCGTTGCACTCGAGTTTGGACGTAACGGACGGGTCGCACATCTCGTCGAAACACCGTCTCCGGGCACGCACCTGAGCCGGTCGAGCGTGCAGGTGATACCCGGCAAAGGGTTCGCAGGCGACCACGAGCGCAAATCCTTTTATAAGGGCGAACTGGTGCCCGGGCGCGAGGTAACGGCGGTCTCGCTGGAAGTGCTCCAGGTTCTCGGCGTCGATCCGATCGTCGTGGGCGATAACCTCATTACGGAGGGTTTTGACTTGGCGGCACTGGAACCAGGAGATCTGGTCGAGGCGGGAGGCATCATTCTGGAGCGCAGCTCACGCGAACACCGGCCCTGTACCGTGTTTCGTGACCGTACCTCTCCCGAGGCGTTCGCTGCCATCAGCAGGGAATGGTTCCGAGGTGCACTCTTCACCGTCCGGCAGGGCGGCATTCTGCGGCAGGGCGATCCGATACGGTGCCTGTAAAACTGCGGGAATCTGGATTCCGCACAAATGAAAACAGGGACATGACGCAATACGCCATGTCCCTGTGCGGAAGCGTGGTCGACGATCTTTTGATCTTACCGGGCCAGCCCCAGGAGATCCGATCCGGAAGCAGCCGGTAAGGGGGACATGGGTTGCGGCATCAGGCGGGGAGCCACCTCGCTCACGGCAGCAGCCATATTGTTCCACGGTCCCGTCTGCCAGATACCTGCGTGCTGCTTGATGATGTATAGCTGCATCTTGCGGTAGTGCGACGGGTCGCTTTCCGCCAGTTGCTCGAAACGCGATACGAGCCTGGAGAGCCGGGCGCGATTCGCCAGGGTGAACCCGAACTTACCGATTTCCCGCACGAGTTCTTCGTACTCGCGGTCCCACATCGTCTTCAGGCCGAGGTTGGGATCGCGGTAGGTGTCATGGTTGAAGACAAACGTTTTCTTCTCGTCCAGGATATTCAGACCGGCCTGGGCCAGCGCTCGGGAAGCTCCGAGAGGCAGGAAGAACCGGACATCTGCTGCACCGGATTTTGAAGAGAGGCTGATGTCGCCGCGTACGGGTACTGCCTGATCGTCTGAGGCTTCCGGAAGCTGGATATGCGGGTTTAACTCCCGGAAAACATCATACAGGTGCCGGTCCTGATCACCTCGGATCAAGAGCATGTCACGGTGCTTGCCCAGCGTCCGGAGCAGCTGGCTAAGGAATATTTGCCGTCCTGTCTTGAGTTGTACCCGCTCCGCCAGCACGGTATGGCTCGTGTCGATGGGTTCTTCTTCCATCGCTTTCAACGACCCGTATGCTGACGCCACGTATCCACGCGAGTAGGTTCCGAAGCTCGTTCCCTTGGAAACCGTTTCGAAGCCGTCCGTTACGGCCCACATATACGCATCCATGACCGAGCTGGAAGGAGAAAGGTGGTTTCGCTTGTTCGCGAGGTACGAGCGGTAGACCATGTAGATGTTGCCCGGTCCGGTGTGGTATGCGGAAATACCGGGAATCTCGTGGCCTACGGCGTTGATGTAGCTCTTGAGCGTGAGGAAGGATGGCTCCATGGTAATGAGCGGATGCCACTCCTCATAGACGGGCACGATGTTGCCCGCCGCGGTGCGTAGGTCGTAGTGACGGATGCCGTGCTGGCGCAGCAGATATGGCATCATTTGATATCGGCTGCGCGCGCCGACCGAGGAGACCAGGTGGTCCTGGTTGAACGTTTCTACCGTACCAATCTCCGTGGGGAGAAGGCTCAGATCCAGGTAGCGAGCCAGCTGGACCTCATACTCGATCGTAGAGAGCTCACTCTGTCGCGCCTCCTTTACCTGGTTGGCACGGCCCCACTTCACTGTGACCGCCTTTCGAGGGATGCCGCGGGCGGCGTACTTGTCTACGAGTCGCCGCGTCTCCTGACGCCGGAGCCGGTCGATGGCGTTCCAGTCGGCGCGGCCGGTCTCATGGTACTTGTTACGGGCGTCTTCCAGCACAAAGAGCTCCAGGAGCTTGTTTGTCCGGTTGTCGATGACCCGTATCGTAAAGTTGTCGTCCTGGCCCTGGCGCTGCTGGTACAGTTCGATGAGTTCCCTGAACTGGCGGATCTGGTGCCCGTTGGTGTTCGCTCCGGCCTCCAGAATGGGACCCGCGGTATACGGCGTGTACAGACGGTCCGGGTGGATGTCGAGATCCTTGAACCGGAACAGGGTCGATACTTCCTCTTTCGCCGCGCCGACGATCTCTTCTACCTCGGCCACAGCCGGTTCGGCGCTGGCAAATCGCTCTGCGATGTTTCGGGCGAGCGTATCGATACGCCCGGTCACCGCAAACAACACGAACAAAATGACGAATACGGCTACTGTAGCGAGAAACAGATGATGGCGTCCCAGTTTTCGGGCCTCCTTATTCTCGCTGGCTACGGGCTCCACGATTGGCTGGATGCCCGCAGGCGGCTCTCCGGTTCCAGGACCGGCGCCTCGAGAGAGTTGCTCTTGCATGTCGGTCGTACTACGCTCCGTTATACGTCAATCTTACTTCCAGGACCGGCAGCATGCGACCTGCAGCAGGGGGCAGGACACACTCCGTAGCAACAGGTCAGGGGCCGCTCTCCACTGGTATCAACCGGCTCTGTTCGGCCTGTTTTACCAGATGGCGAAAAAGAGGGAGCATCTCGTCCATCCGCTCCGGATGGAACTGTACTCCAATCACCGTGCCGTCTTCGTTCTCGATGGCCTCGATTACGCCGTCAGGGGCGGTCGCGGCCACGCGAAATCCGGTTCCAATACGCGCAATTGCCTGAATATGGCGCGTATTGGCCTGCATCGTCTCCCGCTCCAGGATGCCATGCAGGTGCGTTTTTGGCGCAATCTGGATTTCGTGGGACACGCCGCCTCGTTTAGTGCTGTGGACGAGAGTGCCCTCTATTTGATGCTGAACGTCCGCATAAATGGTGCCTCCAGCCAGGGCATTCAGCATCTGCATGCCGTAGCAAATACCCAGCATCGGCTTTCTTTCAGCCAGGTACGCATCCAGCAGCCACCTGTCAGATCGCAGGCGAATCGGATCCGTTTCAGAGATATCGGAGGGCAGCGCTCCGATCAGGCCGTCCACGATGGCCGGTCCCCCTGTCATGACTAACCCGTCTATCTCTTTCGCAAATGCCGTATAACCCTCCCGGGATGCCAGCATGGGAACGATCACTGGCAATCCGCCCGCTCGCTCAACCGCTTGCACGTAGGCGTGGCTGAGGCGCTGTTCCCCCTCTTCGAAAGATGTTGTAATCCCGATGCGAGCGTACATGGTCGGAAGGAGGTAGCGGCTTGTGGTTCGCTGCCTGTGGTTCTAACACGATCTCTCGCTCCAAGTTCGCCTCCGCCCGGCCATAATTACCACGTGTCCTGCAACATATTTCCTTGGTATAAGAGAAAATATTATAACAGGATGTGGAAATGATTTCCGGTACATGGAACGGCCTGTCGGTACACGTCGCTCATGCATTGAGAACGAATCGTATGTGTACCTTCGCGCGGGGATCAATAAAAGGTTTTCATGGCGATCTGGCAAGCGCTATTCCAGGGAGTTTTCGTCCGGTCACTGGAACCGGTTATCGCATGATATCCCCGATCCGAATACGTGCCGGATTGCTCCCGTGAGCCGCTATACCCAGGAGCAACACACCCTCATCCTGCCACTGTGTCGATACGTAGCTCGAAACATCACGGTCTTCGAGCATTGACTGCAGTTCGTGTTTGATCGTCCGGTTGCGGTAGAGCGTGCTGCTCGTGGAAGTGCCATGGATAAGTTTCACGATCTGCCGCCCTCGCCGTGAGGCTTCCCGGATCAAGGCGCGGGCAAGGTGAAGCGCCTCATCCACGCTCATGCCGTGTAAGTCCAGCGAAACACTGCTTCCATCATCGTGTAGGATCGGGCCGGGCATTGGGGTTCGTTAACTCGGTTGTACGTCGTCCTCCGGTGGGAGTAGGGCCATGCTCCGCGGTAGCTACGGGCCGCATGTGCTGGGTCCTGAAGTCAAGAGCGCGGTAGTCGGGGACCGGATGTTGCATCTAGGAAAGGCTCGAACGCGGCACGTTGTTCCGGGGACAGACGAAGAGGACGGTTCGTGTCGGTCCTGACGAAGACGCCTCGCTGCCTTCCAGTTGCCGCAAGTTCATCTCTGCCGTTGTAGAACCTGAACTCCATCCAGGCGGTTGCATGCGTTAGCTCGGAGAGCCACACCTCCACCCGTACGACATCGCCCATGTAGAGGGGGCGTTTGTACGCGATCTGCGTCTCTGCCAAGACGGGCAGGAAGCCCGCTTTGTCGATCTCGTGGATAGGCAGGCCGGTTGCCTCCAGCAGCTTTAATCGTCCGATCTCCATCCACTGCACGTACACGATATTGCTCACGTGCCGGTTAAAGTCGATCTGGAACGTGTGGATCTTCTCCTCGAATGTGATCTTCTGCATGGACGGAATGGGGACGATATACGGGTCGAATGACCCGAAAGTAAGGATCTGACCGGCAATAGACTGCGGTCAGACGCTCAATCCGGAAAACTCAAACCTGACACATCTTACCTTGCCGGAATCTGCCCGCAGCCACGCGTTTCGCCAGTTGAATCGGATCGAGCAGGAGGGAGCCTTCATCGGTCTTGCCGGGGAAGAAGACCTCC
The DNA here is from genome assembly GCA_041690215.1 of Rhodothermales bacterium. Classification (GTDB taxonomy): domain Bacteria; phylum Bacteroidota; class Rhodothermia; order Rhodothermales; family DASSAV01; genus DASSAV01. The sequence goes on along the minus strand of JAWLHQ010000003.1, from coordinate 203,035 downwards.
TGGAGATGGACCCGCGCGAAGAGCGGCAGGCGCTGGAGTACATCGCCGGTGTCACACGCTGGCGGCGATGGCTGGATTTTCTCCTCGCCTCGGCATATCGAGGCGATTACGAGACCATGGAGCCTTCGCTGCGGCAGGTGCTTCGAATCGGTCTGTACGATCTCCTCTTTCTCGCGACGCCACCTCACGCGGCGTTGAACGAGGCGGTTGAACTGGCGAAGAAGCGCGTTCGCCAGGGGGCAGGCGGATTAGTGAACGGCGTCCTGCGCAACCTGCTGCGCCGGAAGGAGGACTTGCCGGAACCGCATACCGGGCGCGTCGCTGAGGATCTGGCCATTCGCTATTCGCATCCGACCTGGATGGTGGAGCGGTGGCTGGACCGCTACGGTCGGGATGCAACGATCGCCTTGCTGGCGTGGAACAACAGCCGTCCGGTGTACGGCGTCCGTATCAATACGCTGAAGAACGCCGTCCAGGACTTCCAACAGGTGTTGAATGAACGTGGCATCGCCTTCATGCCGTCCCCGTACCTGGACTATTTCGTACGCGTACCGAAGCTCCAGGGGCTCGTCCGGGCCGGACTGCTGGCGGAAGGGTATTGTGCAGTACAGGATGAGAGCGCGGGATTGGTCGTCGCGCTTCTCGATCCGCAGCCCGGCGAGACGATCGTGGATGCGTGCGCCGCGCCGGGAGGCAAGGCGACCCACGCGGCGCAGCGCATGCAGAATACCGGCAGGATCATCGCCTGCGACGTGCACGAAGGCCGCTTACGTCTGGTAGAACAAAGTGCCCGGGATCAGGGCATCCCCATTATTGAGACGCGTGCAGGCGATTTCAGGGAGATGGCCCCGCAGGAGGATTTTCAGGCCGACCGGGTGCTGCTGGACGCTCCCTGCTCGGGGCTTGGTGTGCTCTCCAAGCGCGCTGATCTGCGCTGGAACCGTTCGCCCGAAGAGGTCCGGGAGCTTACGCAGTTACAGGACGAGCTTCTCGACGCGGCGGCGCAGGCCGTTCGTTCGGGCGGTCTCCTCGTGTACAGCACCTGTACGATCGAGCCGGAGGAAAACGAGGAGCGTGTCGTGGCCTTTCTGAATCGCCACCCCGATTTTTCGGTGGAATCTGCGAAGGGGTACGTCCCCGAAGCGATGGTCACACCGGAAGGATACTACCGAACCTTCCCGCCACGGGACCAGACTGACGGCGCATTCGGAGCGCGTCTCCGCAAACGAGAAAGGGGCTGAGGTGGGATCGACATGCCGCCCAGCTCAGCCCCCGTGCTTCACTCGTCGGTGTATCATGCGACGGGCGAGCCAAGCACGTCGGAAAGCGCGTTCATCACACCGATATCATTGCCATAATAGACCACGATGATGTGGGTGCCACGATACAGATGGGGCGCATTATGGCCGTTCATGAAGTCGTCCAGTGACGTTACGTCCAGCAGTAAAGCACCGTCATTCGCATATTCGAATACCTGCATCGTAGCGCCGTTGCCTACGGTGAATTGCTTCGCTGGAACGGAGAATCGAGGAGCTACGGAGGGGCCTTCATACATGAAGCCCACGTTCCGGTGGTCGAAATAGGACATGAGCGCATTCGTGTCCTGCACGTCGGGAGGCCAGTCGAGGTTTTTCATACTAGCGCATCCCGTAAGGCCCGTCACGACCAGAAGCGCCAGCACAGTGGAGGGCATGCATTTTGTCATTGTTTTTGCCTGTAATTTTTTGTAAGGCGGCCGTCACTGAGGTCGGTGTACATGGTTTTGCATCCGCAAGTTGTCCACGACCTGCGACGAGGTTGCGCAGATGTTGAAACATGCACCGGCCCTACGTTGACGGAAATGCCTGGGATGCCTTGTTTCGTGGCTTTGCGGGTAGCACAGGTGCATTGGAAAGGGCGCAGCCCTGGAGCCTGCTGCCCGCATCCTCCTCTGGGCCGGTTACTCGTGATGGGCTTCAGCGCCAGGAACTCGTCATCACGTGACGGGAAGGAGCAACACCGAATTACAAGCTGGCGGCCGGTGTACCGCGTCAGGCTACGGTTCCTTCACCGGACGGGAGTTCGTCACCCAGTTTCTGGAATACATAGAACTTGAGATAGTGTGTTTCCGGCATCGACTCCAGGATAGGGTGGTCCGGCGGCTGCGTGCCCCGGTAGAGTTGCCGGATCGGTGAACCCGTCTTTCGAGCCGCGTAGAGGACGATCTTCAGGAAATCATCCTCGTTTATCGCCTGAGAGCAGGAGGCGGTTGCCAGGATGCCACCGGGCGGCAGCATCTGGAAGGCGTTGATGTTGATGCGCTGGTACGCTTTCGTGGCGAACTCTTTGTGCCGCCGGCTCTTGGCGAAGGCCGGAGGATCTAGAATGACGAGGTCGTACTTCCGCCTTTCGTCGGCCATCTCACCGAGCCGGTCCAGTGCATCGGCCTGCTCTACGGTAATCCGGTCACGCAGGTCGTTCCGTTCCGCATTCTCCAGCACACGATCCAGCGCGTATCCGGAGATATCCATCATGTGGACAGAGGCCGCGCCTCCTGCTGCGGCGTGCAGTCCGAAACCTCCATCTGCACAGAACACGTCGAGTACCCGCCGTCCTGCGGCGAAACGCCGCATCAGCGCGCGATGGTGCCGCTGGTCCATGAAGTAGCCTGTCTTCGGGCCGTTCAGCGGATCGACTTCGAAGGTCAGCCCGTGCTCCTCGATCCGTACCGGGCCCCGATAGGTGCCGCGCAGTACGCCTCGTGCTTCCGGTAGTCCATCTTTCGCGCGAAGCGGATTGTCGTTGCGCTCGATGATAGCGCCCGGTTTCAACATCGCTTCCAGTGCGTCGAGGATGAGCTCGCGCCGTTGCTCCATACCGTAGCTCAACGTAGACCACGTCAGTACATCCCCGTACCGGTCGATGATGGTGCCCGGTAGGCCATCGCTTTCGCTGTAGACCAGCCGGTAATGGTCGATGCCCTGAAACGCCGTCTCACGGTGGGCCAGGGCACGCCGGAGGCGGGCCTCGAAGAAGGCGCCGTCAATCGTCGCATCGAGGTCGCGGGTGAGAAACCGCACCGCGATGAGCGACTCGCTGTGGTAGAGTCCGAGGCCGTAAACCGTACCGCCGGCATCGGCGATCTCAACCACGTCGCCGCTGGCCGGATTGCCGGTGACATCCTCGATCTGATTCGAAAAAACCCAGGGATATCCTCTGCGGAGAGCCTTCTCTTGTTTACGTCGGAGCGTAATGCGCATCGTTTATTACCAGAACAGCCTGTTTCAGTGTACGTATCATCTTAGGTGCGTCTGGACTGCCTGGTGGCGCAGTGTCTCCATGCCGGGTCAGCGCATCCGTTATCACCACCTACCGAGAGAATACGAACGAACCATGGCCGAAACAGTGACCATGCCTGAGAAAGGGCAACTGGCGCCGGACTTTGAAGGTCGGACACAGGACGGCAGCACCGTCCGCCTTTCCGACTATCGGGGCCGCAAGGTTGCGCTCTACTTCTACCCCAAGGACGATACCCCGGGCTGCACGAAACAGGGGTGCAACCTGAGAGACAACTACAGTCTGTTGCTCAGCAAAGACATCGCCGTGATCGGGGTTTCTGCAGACGACGAGGAGTCCCACAAAGCATTCGCCGATAAATATTCGCTTCCGTTTCCGCTGCTGGCAGACACCGACAAGCACATCGTGAATGAGTACGGTGTGTGGGGGGAGCGCAACCTGTACGGGAATAAGTTCATGGGAATCAAGCGCACCACGTTCCTCATCGATGAGGAAGGCCGGATCGTGCACGTCTTCAAACGCCCCAACGTGGAAGATCACGCCGGTGAGATTTTGAGGAAGTTCGGCCTGGCTGATTCGAGCACGGAGCAATCGGCCGCCAAGAAGTAGGAACGGGTTGAGTACAGGAGCCTGCGGGCTGATGACATTTGAAAATCGGACCCGCCGGCTCCTGTACACATTGCAACGCGGGCTCGCATGCTCAGTCTCGCCATTTTACGATGATAGGGGGGCCTCCCTCGGGAGGGAGGAGTACGATCACGGGTGCTCTCATCGCTTCGTCCGGCACCTTTGCCCGTATCTCGTCCTGTACGAGTGCTTCGCAATCATCTCCGTGGGCTCTATGCCGCAACCATAGCTTGGCCGTATCCTGTGCAACCTCGTCTCGGAGCTCGAAATCGTGGTCTTTGCATCCTCCGCTATACGTGATCTTCGCGACGAGCGTATCTTCGACGAGTTGCGGCATGAAGTCTGGGTCGGCAGGAGCGAAATTGGTCACGATCTGGTACGGATCGCCGAACCGGCTGGATACGATGTTCTGTTCTTCCCCGTCTTCGGTTTCATTGGCTGATCTGCTTCTGCACCCTGCGGTCAGTGTGATCGCCATAGCAAGACTCAGCCAGACCAGGGAGGAGGAAAAAAGCCGAACTTTTGCAGGCATTGTCTGTAATTTCAGATTCTCAAACGGTTCGTGAGGGTGAGTGCTCTCGCAGCCGATGGTTTCCCGGGACGCCGATGTGAAACGGCCTCGGGGCAGGAACTCTCAAGTAAGCGTCTCGATGTTGCACGAAAAGTACGAACCCGTCATCGGTCTGGAGGTCCACTGCCAGCTCCTTACGAGTTCGAAAGCCTTTAGTCCCGAGTCCGCCGCGTTCGGCGCGGATCCGAACATACATGTCGATCCCATCAGTCTCGGTCACCCCGGTACGCTACCGGTGCTGAACGAACACGTCGTGGAGTATACGCTGCGGGTCGGTATCGCGACGCACTGCCAGATCACACCACGCTCTGTCTTCGCACGCAAGCATTATTTCTATCCGGACCTTCCTAAAGGATATCAGATTTCCCAGTACGAGGATCCCATCTGCCATGGAGGGTATGTGGAAATCGTGTTGGATGGCGAAGGTGATGGGCAGGCCGGTCAGGTGCGGCGCATCGGCATCACCCGTATTCACATGGAGGAGGATGCGGGCAAGTCCATTCACGATCAGGACCCGTATGATTCCCTGCTCGACTTTAACCGGTGCGGGGTGCCCCTCATCGAGATTGTCTCGGAGCCTGATATTCGCTCGCCCCGTGAGGCCTATCTCTATCTCCAGAAGATCCGGCAGATCGTACGGTACCTGGGGGTATGTGACGGCAACATGGAAGAGGGCTCATTGCGGTGTGACGCCAACGTTTCCGTACGGCTCCGGGGAGAGCAAAAGTTCGGCACCAAGACAGAAGTGAAGAACATGAACAGCTTCCGTAACGTCGAGCGTGCGCTCGAATATGAGATCGCACGGCAGATAGCGGTGCTGGAGAGCGGTGGCCGCATCGTACAACAGACGCTCCTCTGGGATGCCAACCGGATGGAAACGCGGCCGATGCGTACGAAAGAGCAGGCGCACGACTACCGCTATTTCCCCGACCCGGATCTGGCGCAGGTCGTCGTAGATGAGCAGCTGATGAACCGGGTTCGCGCTTCCCTGCCCGAAATGCCGGAGCAACGGCGAGAACGTCTGATCGGGGAACTTGGCCTGCCGGCGTACGACGCCACCATCCTGACGGAAGATCGCGCCACAGCGGACTACTTCGACATGACTTTCTCTGCCTTGAAGGAACGTGGGGCAGGGGCGGACGACCGCGCACGTGCCAAAGCTGTATCAAACTACATCATGACGGATGTGCTGCGCGTCCTGAAAGAGCAGGCCATCGACCTCAGTCAGTTTCCCATTCAACCTGAACGCATGGCCGGGCTCATCGCCATGCGTCTGGAGGATAAGGTCAGTTCAACCGGCGCCGCGGAGATTTTCAATGCGATGCTGGAGGATGCAGCCGCTCCCGAGGAGATCGCCACGCGCCGTAATCTGCTGCAGGTATCCGATGAGAGTGCTATCCGTGCCGTCGTGGATGACGTCATCAAAGCCAATCCCAAAGAGGTCAAGAGTTTCCTGGGCGGCAAGCAGGCTTTGATCGGCTTTTTCGTCGGACAGGTCATGCGCACATTCCCCGGGTCTCCTGATCCCAAACTGGTCCGCAAGATACTCTTGGAAGCACTGGAAGCGCAGCGTGTTTAGGCGTATATTGTTGTAATATATGTGATTGTGTTGTGTCCTCTCTGCGAGGAGGGTTCGTTCATACCTCATAGCTCCGCAGAGAGGGAGTAATGATTCTGATGCATTACTCCGCACGCATCGGTTCCAGATGATCCAGAACGTGCCCCGACTCTAAGATCCGGAATCAGTTGTCGGCGGTCGCCTCCTCATTAGTAATCCTAGCCAAGATGCTGCACCTCGTTCGTGGCAGATTTTCCCTCGTTCTGCTGGCTGTCCTGACCCTTGCCGTGGCTGCCTGTACCGGGAAAGATGCAATAAAGTCCGGTGTCCAGACGGTTGTAACCGGCGAGATCACCGGAGATGCTCGGGTCGATTCCATATTCGGTAACAGCCCTTATGAAGTGCTCGTGTTCCGCACGACGAGTGGCGGGCTGGTAGACACACTGGGTTTTGCGAGTACGGATAAACAGGGTGCTTTCAGCATGGCCGTGGATGCTCCGGAACGGGGCATCTATACGCTCGCCATCACACGCAGCGATAGCCTTCTCACGCTTGCCGACATCGTTGTAGCGCATGAGGATACAGCTACCTTCAAGGCAAAATTCCCGATGGGGAATCGCCCGCTCATCATTCGTTCGCGAGAGAATGCGGCGCTCATCGCTTACATGAATACCCGTATTCAATATGAACGCTCCATTGCTGAACTCGTGAATGCCGGGAATCAGAATACGCAGGAGCTGGAGCATAGCGTAGGCCGCACGGTATCGACGCTCTGGGGTATGCGCGAGGTGTATCCGAACACGCTCGCAGGTGAATTGGCCATGGCCGAATCGGTCGTGATGCTGGAAGGGGTCGATGACCGCCTCCTGCTGGATCGCGCCCGCATGATATCACCCGAGAATCCGAACTATGTTGAAGTGGCTCGTGCCGCACGCCGTGCGCAAGGCCGTCTGCGCGGTCTGAATGGCAGTCTGGACATTCTGGATGAGTTCAAAGGCAAAGCCGCGACAGACGAGCAGCGTGCTGCCCTCGATGCGGAGCGGGTCGTGACCTACATGGATGCCGGCCTCCCGGAGCAAACGTTGCAGTATGCACGCATCCTCACGCAGGCATATCCGAAGTCGGAGTGGGCGACCTGGGCAAGCCGCATCATCTACGATGCCGAACATCTCATGCCGGGCATGAAGGCTCCTTCATTCACGGTAATGACGATCCAGGGGGAGACCGTCTCGCTCGATAGCCTTCGCGGCAAGTATGTCCTCGTCGAGTTCTATGCGCCGCAGCAGCGCGAATTCCTGGAAGAAATTCCGCTCAGGAGTGCGCTCGTCAATGCCGCCGAGGATCAGGACTTCGAGATTATTTCCATTTCGCTTGAAGGCGATCCGCGCATCAACCAGGCCTTCCTCGAGAACGTCGATTTTCCCGGAACGCTCGCAGTGGCTCCGGGCGGTCTCCAGAGCAGGGTTGCGAGCTGGTATAACGTTCGTGCATTGCCCAAACGCATTCTCATCGATCGGCAGGGTAATATCGTAAGCAACTACGAAGGCCCCTATTTGCGTGCCATCATCCAGGAGATCTCTGCACTGTTCGCGAGCGAGGAGCAGCGGGGATAGCCCGGTCCTGGTGAGCGCATTCGAGGGTGCCCGTGGGGTAGGGCGTGCCTCATGCCTACTCGGCAACGTTCCCGGAGTGATGTTGCGTTCCGCCCGGTACGCGTTGCCGGATCGAAGAATTGAAGAATCGCCCGGGCATGTCTCTTCGCAGCCTCTTCGATTCCTAGTTTCATGGGCTCTCGTTTCCCTCTCATCCTAGTCTTCACGCTCAAATGGACATGCTGATCGCCGGAAACTGGAAGATGAACACCGACCTCGCCGGAGCGGTCGACCTCGCCCGGCAAGTTGTCGAAGGTCTCCCTGAAACCGGTCGTGTTGATGTAGCCGTCTGCCCTCCGTTTATAGCGCTTGATGCGGTCGGGAGAGTTCTGGACGATAAGGGCGTTCGCCTCGGCGCGCAGAACATGTTTTACGAAGAGGAGGGAGCTTATACGGGTGAGGTGTCGGCATCGATGCTTCGCTCCGTCGGCTGCCGGTATGTCATCCTCGGTCACTCGGAACGCCGCCAGTACTTCGGAGAGACGGACGAAGGAGTAAATAAAAAGGCAAAGCAGGCCATCGCGCACAGTCTGGTGCCTATCGTCTGTGTCGGCGAAACGCTGGAGCAGCGAGAGACGGGCAAGGAACGGCAGGTCGTGGAAGAGCAGGTCCGGCGTGGATTGGAAGGAATCGGCAGTACATCCGCCGACCAGTTCGTCATTGCCTATGAACCCGTCTGGGCTATCGGGACGGGGCGGACGGCTACATCGGAGCAGGCACAGGAGATGCACGCGTTCATCCGTGAACTCCTGCAAGACCAGTTCGGCAGTGACGTTGCCTCCGAGGTTCGCATTCTCTACGGTGGCAGCATGAAACCGTCCAATGCTCCGGAGCTCCTCGCGCAGCCTGACGTCAACGGCGGCCTCATCGGCGGCGCCAGCCTCAAGGCCGCGGATTTCCTCTCCATCGTTCGTTCTGCCGTCGAAGCGGCGAAGTAAATCCGTAGCGGGGCCTGGTATCAGGCGGGAGTATATCGTATCGAGGCGCTCCGCCTGGCTTAGATGGAGCAAGCAAAAAGAAAAATGCACCGGCGTGTCGTAACGCCGGTGCATCGAATCTTAGTAGCAAGTTCGGGCTGTCTAAGCCGCGTTCTTCGTCTCCGATTTGGTCTCGGTCGAGCTGCTGGAATCCGTTGAATTGCTCTTGCTTTCGTTGCCGTTCGATTTCCGGGCGTAGTCTGTCAGGTAAAAGCCATCACCCTTGAAGATCAGGCCGGCACCGCTAATGACGCGTGTGACTTTCTGGCCGGTTTCCGGATCCACTTCCAGCGGCGCTTCCGTAATACGCTGCTGTATTTCGAACGTCGTGCCGTCCTCGCGGCGATAAACATAGGTCGGCATGGTCTTTTGTCTTGTCGTTTAGGTCAACTTGTCAGGTCACTGTTTACGATAGAGGATCGGAACGCATCAAGCATTTGTATCAAAATAAGTTCCAATTTCCGCTACAGATCATGAAGATCAATCCCCGGATGGCGGACCGCAGCTGGTCAGGGCACCACCACCACGACCTGTGCATTCACTTCGACCGATAGCTGGTAGGACCCTGGCGGTACGCCTGGAGTAGGTGTGATCTGCAGGATTCCTCGCGGCTCCGTTCCCAGTTGAATCGAGTCGGTCACGATAGTCATTGGCGCGTACGTCGATAGCGGGGGCGTATTGAGCACGGCTGCCGTCTGTTGCACTCCGGATGCATCCCCCAGCAGGAAATCCAGCGAGCCAATCCGGTTGAGTGTAGTTCCCCGTGGTTCCTCCAGCCTCGCGGATACGGTCCGAGGCATGATCGCACGGATTTCAGCATTGGGAATGCCGAGTCGCGCCAGTTCCGCCCGAATGGCACTCGAATCGGCAGACGCGATCTCGGCATGTAGGCCTGCAAGATCGGCCCCTGTAAAGCTAAATCCGTATGATGTCCTGAGGTCCAGAATGCGCCGATCCTCGACGATGAAAAAACGGGACGGGCTGATAACGCCTTCATCCCGTCCCAACTCGAGCGCCATGATCCGCCAGTGATAAGTCCCTTTTTTCAGTGGGCCTATTTCCGCCGTAGTAATACCGATACGCTGGGAGGTGACGGAATCCGCGAAATGTACGTCAGGCGAAACCTGGACGAAGTAAGAGGCCGCTTGCGGCGCGGGATCCCACAGGAGGACGATCACATCATCGGTATCAAACACCGCTCCATCCGGAGGACCGACCGGCTCGGCATACTCCGCGTCGTATTCGGTCGAATCACAGGCCAGCGGCAGCAGGGATAAGCACGCCAGCAGCACGAACTCGGTAGCCCTGCGGAGCATGGGAGGGTTGGGAGAGCGGACGATACGACGCGTGCGTAAACCGGGTGCCGCTTCGGTTAATACGTTGCGCTAGCGGAAACCGAAGTAGGCGTATCCGAGACCAGCGTACGGTAGGTGAGATCGGCGAGGTCGGCACGTACGGGACCAATCTTGCTGTTATCTCGCGTGGGGTATACCCGGTTGGTCAACAGAATCGCGAAGATTCCGGCATCGGGATCAATCCAGAGGGAGGTCCCGGTAAAGCCGGTGTGTCCGAAACTTTGAGGCCCGAAGAGCTGTCCGGCAGATGAATAACCTTCCTTGCTCCGTGTATCCCAGCCGAGTGCGCGCGTGTTCTTCTCGCCCAGATTCGTGACGCGGGTCGTGAAGAGTTTGATCGTCTCTGGTTTCAGGAATGTCGTGGTGCCGACCCGCCCGTTATTCAACAGCATGCGGGCGAAGCGGGTCAGGTCCTCTGCCGTGGAAAACAGTCCCGCATGGCCGGCCGTCCCGCCGAGTAGATACGCGGTTTCGTCGTGGACCTCTCCCTGCACGAGACGCTTGCGGAACAGGTGGTCGAACTCGGTCGGGACGACAGAGTTGTCCCCACCCTGGCCGACCGGGCGGAATCCCGTGTTCAGCATGCCGAGCGGCTCGAAGATGTGTTCTCGCGTCCACGTCGCGAAGTCATCGCCCGTGATCCGTTCCACGATGAGCGCCATCAGGATCATGCCATGGTCGCTGTACTTGACCTGTGTGCCGGGCTTGTAGTCCAGGGGTTCGGCCAGAATGGCCTCGATGACCTGTTCGCGCGTCGTCAGTCCGAGTGTGTGGTAGGGGCGGAAGGGGATAAGGCCTGCGCTGTGCGTAAGGAGTTGCCGCACCGTGATCTTATCGCGGTCGGGACGGGAGAACTCGGGCAAGTAGCTCGCGACAGGTGCATCCAGGTCGAGCCGCCCCTCCTCGTACAGCTTCATTACGGCTGTCGTAGTAGCGATGACCTTGGTCAGAGAAGCCAGGTCGAATTGCGACGTGGGCGTAACCGCTTGTTTCGAGTCGTACGTGAAGTATCCGTAGCCCTTGATCAACACCGGGCCATTGGCACGGCCAATCGAAACGGCTGCTCCTGGAAATGCTTGGTTCCTGATTGACACTTCCATGAGCGAATCGAGGCGTTTGGCAGCGTTGTCGCTCAGATCCATGGCAGGGGTGGTTCCGTCCGGCAGTGCTGCGTTTCCCAGCAGGGAACGGTAGCCTTGTTCACCACCCGCCAGCTTCGTGGTGAGGACGACCGTAAAACTGATCGCCAGCACCGCGGCGGCGATCACCAGAGCAATATGTTTGACGATGTACGTGCCCATGCCTCATGCTAAGCCTGTTGATACAGGAAGTTTCGGTTCTAACCCTGTGCGGGCTCATTTGCCAACCCTTCCGCAATGTTCTATCCTAGTATATTCGTTCCTCTGATTTCTATGCAATTCCCCACGACTCAATCTTGTATATAGTTTATGCCCAATCTTACGATTCAGGGTGTCGGGACCTTTGAGGTTCCCGCAGGACGGCGCCTCGTTAAAGTTATCGAGGCCTGTGGCGTTGATATCGGTCACCGCTGCGGCGGTAAGGCGCGTTGCACGACGTGCCGCGTACGGTTCAGTGCGGGTGAGCCGGATCGGATGACGCAGGCGGAGTATGACAAGCTCACGGAGCGCGAGCTCCTCGGAGAGGTCCGCCTTTCCTGCCAGATTTTGACCGAGCACGACATGGCGGTGGAGCCGCTCATGCGTGTGTCCGAACAGGGCTGGTCTGACCCGGGCCCGGAGCCTGCCGATACAATCGAACCCGAGCCCGTCTGGCACGCCAGGTCCGATCTGGCAGCATGACGTTCTCACCTATCGCCAGATTGTGGGATCAAGGCGATCGTAGAACCCGCCCGAGGATCATCAGCGGGGTATCGGTTCGGCCACATTGTAGGCGTCGGCTCTGCCAGGCCTTACCTCAAGACGAAGCGCACGGCGAGCTTGGAGTAGGTACCGATTCGCTTGCCGTTGTGCTTCGCCGGTCTGAACCGTGCCTTCTGGAGGGCTTTCACGGCTGATTCCTCGCAGGGTGGACAGGACGAGGACAGAACGCGGACACTGCTCGTTCGACCCCTGGAATCCACGAAAAAGTGCAGCACGACGAGCCCCTGGACTCCTCGTTTGAGCGCTTCCCATGGGTACCTCAGGTACAGGGATTCGACGATCAGTTGCGGAGGCCGGTCCAGCCCATCGTCACTTGGCATGTCCGGGGTAGGACGTATCTGGATGGAAGACGCCATCAGGGCCGTACTGTCCTCGAGCTGAATGGCCTGCGGATTGATGGCTGGTGCTGGCGCCAGATCCAAAGCACGGCTGGGCGTGTGCTCCGCCAACTCCTCAGACTCCTCTGTATCCGCCTGTTCCTCTGGCCTGTCTTCGTTGAGAGCGACGACGTTCTCGGTAGTGGGCCGGGGCGTCGCCTCCGGACGTGATGAAGCCGCTGGCGTCGCGTCGGGTGTCGGTGGTTGAGCAGGGGGGACCCGCACGAGTTCCACGAACTCATCGATGATGAGTTCGCTGGGTTCCGTATCGAGCCAGTTTGTGGGTTCTCGCTTGCTCTGGAAAGAAACCTGCGTAATGAGTAATACGGTAAGGATACTGAGTACGACACCGGCAGTCGAATTGGTCTTTTCGCTGCGCCTGCGTCGCAGGCGATAGGCGGCGTACCTTTTCAGGTGTTGTTCTCGACCGGCATAAGGCGGGTCGGGCACATTGTGGTGAACTTCATCGCTGCGATCTATGTGGTGTATACCATGTTCATGATCTGTAGCGGTGTCCCTGATGGCCTCTGCACGCATCATCTCTCTTCACCTCGAGGGACGTTGATTCAACATGTCAATACGTATGGACCTACCAGATCAAAGCGATACGCCGTGTGCAGGATTCCGGACGCATGGGAGATTCCTCCGGTATTACGGTTGCAACAGGGGCGTTCTGTGGTATGGGTGATGTGTCGGGGGCTATCCTGCGTAGCGTGCAGCATCGAAATGTTTTCCCACCGTGCAGAAATGCACCGTACAGTGGCGATCTCAGTGACCGAGCGTTAGAACGGACACGATAAGAAGGGCCTTAAGTCGGGTTGTTTCTGCTTTCTGCACGCGGTGGCATGCGCTCAGTCTGCGCCGGATGCGGGGTGTGCTGCACGAGAAGCGAACACTCGTTATGTGGCCGCGATCAATGATCTGCCTTATACGGAAAAGCAATAACCCCATTGAGGTCCGGCGTACCACGGAGCATTTCGTCGCGGCCCTAGGGGTGCTCCGGTAGGGGCGAGATGGTCGCGTTCGTCTTGAAAACCGCGGCTTCACGCATCTCGCCTGCAATGCCACACCGGTTCACGACTATCTGGACAGGGAGCCTTGATCTCTTCTGAAACCAGTCCAACCTCACCGATCCAGCAGGCGCATCTTTCAGCTGATATGCGCAGCGCCGGTCACTTTATGGCAAACTCTCGCCCGTAGATGAAGTCGAAAGAGAAGTGTTTGGCCGTGCTCCGCTGTTCGATGTATTCAGCTACCCTCTGAAGCCTGCTCGGGATAGCCATAATCTTTTCTTGTGCTTTTCTGCCCAGGTCATTCAGGCCCGTCAGGGTCTCGATGTTCCAGAATGCGATCGCTTCTTCGACGATCTTCTTGTAATCCCATGGGCCGTAGATACCCGTCCGGCGCACGACGTCCGCCATCTCGCGGAAGTGTGGTATAGAAATCCCGGGCATGTCGATGGCAGGGAGGATGGCCAGGGCGGATTTCAGAGCATGATTGGGGTCGATCTCCAGAATGCGCTTGAACACGTTCCGGTAGAATGAAAAGTGCTTCGCCTCGTCAGCCGCTACGCTGGCGAGGATGCCTCGGAGGACCGGTTCGTCTACCCCACCAAGTTTGCCGGTGTTCATGTGCGTGATTTGGGTGGCCCGCTCCTGCAAGGTCGTGTAGACGAACACCCGGTACGGATCTTTGTCCCAGTCCGGATTGAAGCCCGCCTCGTTGTAGGCGTGCTGCATCATTTCGATCTCTCTGAACTTGAACAGCCTGGACTCACGGGCATAATCACGCAGTACGGCTCCGTGTCTGTCCTCTTCAGCCGTCCAGAGGAAGTTCCACTTCATCCACACACTCTCATCGCCTAAATAGCGCGAAAGCATTCGGTGAAAGTGGGGAAGCCCCTCTTCTGTCAGCAAGCCCAGTGCCACGGATACCCGTACGGCATCCGGGATGCCTCGCGCTCGCTCCCGGATTCGCGCAGCTACACGCTGCTGGTCCTCATCCTGCTGTTCCTCGGCCGGAAGGAAATCACTCGCAAACCAGAGCCGCCGCTTACTCAAGTGCTGCTCCATCAACTCTGCCACCGCAGGTTCAATTGCGCGTAACACCTCTGTACGAGCCCGGGCTTCATGCTCCTTGCTGGGTTCGGACGGGATGATCAGGTCCATATGGCGCCATGGGGAGACTAGTGAGTCGCAGTTACCCGAGCCTGCTCCGCAGGTGCGGTATATTATGGTGCAGGAATTCGCAGGCCGTCAGTGCATAATCCACTGATTGTCAGTCAGTGTCAAGGAGGTCCTTGTTACGCACCGGGTACGATTTCGTATTCGCTATGGGGCAACCGGAAGAGAGGTCCTGGATTCTGGTCGACTTCACCGAGGTGAGCCGGGAACGGCACGTAGAGGGGCTGGGGCGAGAAGGCTTGAATGGTCCTGAATCGCCGTTTGTCGGAGGATCAGTACTCACCCTTTTCTGCCCGCTTCTCGTCTCATTGCTTCCGACATCCAAAAATCCGTGTAGTTCTGGAACTTGCGCCTGCTTTGTTCTATATTAGTCTCCATGACACGATGTTTCTGATAGCTCATCCAGAAGGGTGGAGGGAGCAGGCCCTACGAAACCCTGGCAACCGCCCGCGTGTGTTACTCCGGTAACACGCAGGAACCGGTGCCAACTCCTGCCTCGCAAGCGCGCGAGGATAGATGAGCGGGAGAAGCGTTTGAGCGACCGGTAGCACGGCGCACCTTGCCTCTTCCGCAACACGATGGCGCGGGGAGGCTTTTTTGTTACCTCCTCTTCCTGCCAGCTGCCGTACTGTAGTCACGGACTACCGGCTTCTCGTGCGCATCCGCACTTCTGGAGAGTTTCGTATTCCATGTTGACGCTCTGGTGCCGTACATGGCCCTCCGCCATGCAACGTACCTGAGCCGGAATGAAATACACGGACCGAAACCTTCATCATCACAAAGCGGATCATGCCATGAGCAGCAACGGACACAACGGGCAGCAGCGCAAACCTCATTTTGAGACACTTCAGGTCCATGCCGGCCAGACACCCGCGCCGGGCACGAATGCCCGCGCCGTGCCGATCTATGCGACCACCTCCTATACCTTCAATGATGCGGAGCATGGGGCCAACCTCTTCGCGCTGAAAGAGTTCGGCAACATCTACACCCGTATCATGAACCCCACTACCGATGTGTTCGAGCAGCGCATGGCAGCGCTCGAAGGAGGAGTCGGGGCGCTGGCGACGTCCAGCGGGATGGCGGCGCAGTTCCTGGCTATCACCACGATCGCCGGGGCCGGGGACAACATCGTTTCGAGCAGCTACCTCTATGGGGGCACGTATAATCAGTTCAAGGTCTCCTTTCCCCGGATCGGCATCGACGTCAGGTTCGCCGATGGGGATAATCCCGACTCCATCGAGAGCCTGATCGACGACCGCACGAAGGCGATCTTCGTGGAAACGATCGGCAATCCGGCCTTTAACGTGCCGGATTTCGAACGTATCTCTCAGATCGCCAAGAAGCACGGCGTACCGCTCATCGTAGACAACACCTTCGGAGCCGGCGGCTACCTCTGCCGTCCGATCGAATACGGCGCTGATATCGTGGTGCATGCGGCCACCAAGTGGATCGGGGGACATGGTACTACGATTGGCGGCGTGATCATCGACGCCGGTACGTTCCCCTGGAACAACGGCCGCTTCCCGATTTTCACGGAGCCCTCGCCGGGTTACCACGGCCTGAAATTCTGGGACGTGTTTGGGCCCGACGGCGTACTCGGCGCAAATGCGGCCTTCATCATTCGTGCCCGCGTCGAAGGCTTGCGGGACTTCGGTCCGGCCCAGAATCCCTTCGGCTCATTCCTGCTTTTGCAGGGGCTTGAAACCCTCTCGCTACGCGTACAGCGCACGGTCGATAATGCGCTTGAGCTGGCCCGCTGGTTGAAGGAGCAGCCGCAGGTGGCGTGGGTCAGCTACCCCGGCCTGGAGGATCACCCCTACCACGCCAACGCGAAGAAGTACCTTCGCAACGGCTTCGGCGGCGTGCTGTCCTTCGGCATCAAGGGCGGCCTCGAGGCAGGCAAGGCGTTCATCAGCAATGTGAAGCTCGCTAGCCTCCTGGCCAACGTCGGTGATGCAAAGACGCTCGTCATTCATCCGGCCTCAACGACTCATCAGCAGTTGACGGAGGAGGAACAACGGTCCGCTGGCGTCACGCCGGATCACGTGCGTGTCTCCCTGGGCATCGAGCATATCGAGGACATCAAAGCCGACTTCCAGCAGGCTCTGGCCGCCGTCGAGAACCTCGTATCCGCGTAACAACAATGGAGATCGCGTAATGCGTAATGAGTAATAGGCGGTAAGTCTCCGGTTGGGTGGCATTCCGACCCATTACTCATTACGCATTGCCAACTACTCATTAATGACTGAGTCCCTCTGTATTCCTGAGTTCCAGCTGGAGAGTGGCCGCGTCTTGTTCGATGTGCCGGTCGCTTACCGGACATGGGGCACGCTCAATGCCGCGCGTGACAACGCGGTCGTCATCTGCCACGCGCTCACCGGCGACACGAACGTGGATGCCTGGTGGGGACCTCTCCTCGGGCCGGGTGAGGTGTTTGATACCGACCGGTACTTCGTCATCTGCATGAACGTACTGGCGTCTCCTTATGGTACGGCCTCTTCGTTGACGATAAATCCTGAAACGGGGAAACCCTACGGCCCTGACTTTCCCATCGTAACGATTCGGGACACCGTGGCCCTGCACAAACTCGTGCTGGACCATCTCGGGGTGAAGCAGGTAGCAGTCGCCGCAGGTGGCTCCATGGGAGCTATGCAGGTGCTGGAATGGGCCTTCTACGGTGATTTCGTACGGTCTCTCATTGCGATGGCCGTGGGAGGCCGCCATTCGGCCTGGTGCATCGGGTGGAGCGAGGCGCAGCGTCAGGCGATCTATGCCGATCCGAAATGGCAGGATGGGGCATATGACCCTGAAGATCCGCCCGCGAAAGGCCTGGCCGCCGCCCGCATGATGGCTATGGTATCCTATCGCTCACGGCCTTCCTTCGAGGAACGCTTCGGACGGGAACGGATGCCGGGGGCTGGGGAGACGCCCTTCTCCGTCGAGAGCTACCTGCGCTACCAGGGCGAAAAGCTCGTAAACCGTTTCGACGCGAACTGCTACGTCCGCCTTACACAGATGATGGATACGCACGACGTCGCCCGGGGGCGTGGCGAGTACCGGGAAGTCCTCCGGTCGATCGTTCAGCCTACGCTCGTCGTCGGATTCGATACCGATGTGTTATACCCTGTAGAAGAACAGCGGGAGCTGGCGGAGCATATACCGAACGCTCAACTGAACGTCATGACGTGTCCGCACGGGCATGATTCGTTCCTGATTGAATTTGAACGTCTTGACGCGATAATCCGCCCATGGATGGAGTTGCACGTAGAGCGGTACAGCCCCGCAACCGCCGGCGCATATCTGTAAGCCGCCCACTCAAGGTAATGAAGTTCGGCGGCACGTCCGTCGGATCCGGCGACCGGTTGCGGCAGGTCGTTGAGATTGTGAAATGTGCCGCCACGGACTGTCGCGTCGTCGTTGTGGCATCTGCCGCATCCGGCATCACCAATGAACTCATAGCTGCTTGGGACGCTGCTGCTGCCGGTGAACTCGATCCGGATGCCGTCTATGGAAAGCTCGTAGATCGGCACCTCACGCTCGCGTCGGAAATCCTGTCTCCCGCTGGCGTTGCCGCATATCAGGAGCCCATGTACAGGCTGCTGGGTGAGCTTCAGGAAGTTCTCAGTCGCATCCGTAACGCGAACCCGCAGCCGGCGTGGCGCGATTGGCTGATCTCCATCGGCGAACGGGTTTCCGTACCCCTCGTCGCACAGGCCTGTAAGGAGGCCGGCCTTGCAGCGGAGCCCTGCGAGGCAACAGCCCTGATCCGCACGAATGATACCTTCGGGGAAGCGATTGTAGACCTCAACTATACCTACCGGCAGGTGCGGCGCTGGTACCGCCGCATCCCGGCCGGCACGATCCCCATCGTGACCGGCTTTATCGGTGCTACGGCAAACGGTGAGATCACCACGCTGGGGCGGGGAGGAAGCGACTACTCGGCTGCGCTCATTGCGAGTGCCCTCCACGCCTCTGTCATGGAGCGGTGGACCGACGTGGACGGTATCTATACGGACGATCCGAAGAAGAACCCCAACGCCAAACGCTATGCCGCAATCGTTCTGGAAGAAGCATGGGCCTGGAATCAGGCCGGTAAGCTCGGTATGCACAAGAAAGCGCTCGACCCGCTCGTCGTAGCCGGGGTCCCAGTCCACGTGCGTTCTACCGCTGAACCGGACCATCCCGGTACGCTCATCCTGCCAAGCGGGCATGAACACGTGAACTTCGCGACAGCGCAGTAGCCCGGTATCGGATCTGTCTTGACGCGAACGGCTGAAAAAATAGTCAGGTTCTTGAAATCCCGGCAGGATTCCAGCTATCACCTGGCCTTATCTTTCTATTTTACACCGTATCAGATCAACCCAACCGTACATGGAGCGGAAGTACAAAGTCGGCATCCTCGGCGCTACCGGCGCCGTAGGGCAGAAGTTTGTCGAGATCCTCGACGGACATCCCTGGTTTGAAGTTACCGCCCTCGCTGCCAGTGAGCGGAGCGCAGGCAAATCGTATCGCGAGGCGGCCAACTGGGTTGGCTCGAAACCGATCCCTGCCCACCTGGCCGATAAAGTCGTCCAGGAAGCAAAACCGGGTATCGATTGCGATTTCGTTTTCTCCGGTCTGGATGCCAGTGTTGCGGGAGATCTGGAGCGGGATTTTGCTCAGGCCGGGTATCCGGTTATCTCCAATGCCCGTAATTACCGGATGGAGGAGAACGTGCCGCTCCTCATCCCCGAGGTGAACCCCGACCATACGGCGCTCGTCGAGCATCAGCAGTGGGGGAATGGCGGCTTCATCGTCACCAACCCGAACTGCTCCACGGTCGGGCTCGTCACGGCGCTGCGTCCGCTCGTCGATACCTTCGGTGTGGAACTCGTCCAGGTCACGACGATGCAGGCGATCTCCGGTGCGGGCTACCCGGGCGTGCCGTCGCTGGATATTCTGGGCAACGTGATCCCCTATATCGGCGGAGAGGAAGAAAAGATGGCGCTGGAGCCGCGTAAGCTCCTGGGTACCCTTCAGAACGGTCGTGTCCAGTTTGCAGACATAACCGTCAGCGCCCAGTGCAACCGGGTGCCTGTGCTGGATGGGCACCTGGAATGCGTATCCGTCCGCCTCAAGCAGAAGGCTGACGCGGAGACCGTCCGGCGCACCTTCGAAGAGTGGCAGAGCCCCATCGCAGGCTATGATCTGCCGTCCTCTCCGGAGCGGCTGTTCCAGGTCTTCGATGACCCGCGCTATCCGCAGACGCGGCGTCATGCCGGTCTGGGCCGCGGCATGACGGTGTCGATTGGCCGCGTGCGGCCCTGCGAGGTGCTGGATGTCAAGTTCGTCGTCCTCGTCCACAATACCGTTCGTGGCGCCGCAGGAGGTGCCGTTCTCAACGCCGAGTTGCTTGTCAAGCAGGGCCTCTTGAAATACCGCGAAGAACTCGCCGCGGTTGCGTGAGTGTATGGAAGTGTCCATGAGCCGGAGAGCCTGTAATTCGGAACGTGCACGCAGGCTCTCCGGCCTCCATACCCTCAAACGCAGTCGAACATGCCCGATACATTTACCATTCGCCGCGCCGCTCGGCAGGACGAAGAGGGGCTACGGACCCTCTGGCTCGACTTTTTGAACGAGCAGGCCGCGATGGACGGCCGCTTTAAGATCGCCGAGGACGCAGAGGAGCGCTGGCGTAACGATTACGAGGCGCTGCTCAAAGCCGAGCGCCGCCGGATCTACGTCGCCGAACGGGATGGTGAGCTTGCCGGATTCATTACGGCGGCCCGGTATGCGCCGCTGCCCATCTACGCACTCGCCTCTGAGGTTTTCGTCGAAGAGATCTACGTGCGCCCGGATGCCCGGCACCATGGTATCGGTGAGCACCTGCTGGGAGCGGTTCGTGCGTGGGCGGATGAGTTGAAAGCGGACCGCCTCCGTATCGTTGCCCTTTCGGATAATGCAGAAGGCCGGGCATTCTGGGAACGCGCGGGCGCAAAACCGTTCTCCGTTACCTATACGATCGAATTCGATCGGGAGGACAAGGAAGAAGGATCGGTGAAACCAAAAGCCCGGCTTGGATTCTAGGAACCCCCTGCGGCTATCTACGGTTGCAGAAACCCAGAGCGCCGGCTGACTTGAGATGGTCGGCTTGACAAGCGAGTCCCTGTATTCGTATCATAGCGACCCGCCTGACATACGCGGAACTAGCTCAGTTGGTAGAGCGCAACCTTGCCAAGGTTGAGGTCGCGGGTTCGAGTCCCGTGTTCCGCTCCTCAAAAAACGCCCCTACAACCTTCAAATCTGGGCTGTAGGGGCGTTTTGTTTTTTTTCTACCTCTCGTCTACACTGGCCCAAAACTGCATAAAACTGCACTATTCTGCACCGATCTCTTGCAGATTTCTTGCAGCAAGAAGACTTGCAAGAAATTGTAACGACGCACGGGTACCCGCATCGCCTGCACTGCTTCCCTGCCTTGAGGTAGGCCTATAGACAATTTCAGAACAACCGTCGCGTCCAGTAGCCGGTCAAAGCGATTCGCCGTCAGCGAAGAGCGCCAGATCGACGGCCTCGGCGATCATACGATGCCCCATCTCGTTAGGGTGCAGGTGGTCGCCTGTATCGGCAACTGGAAGAAGGCGCGAAGGATTCTCGGGATCTCGCAGGGCCGCATCGAGGTCGATGACCGCATCAAAGCGGCCACTCGTCCGAATCCACTCGTTCACGGTCTGTCTCGCGGCCTCCCGTTCCGGGGTGTCGTAGAACGAGCCGCCGAAGGGGAGGAGGGTGGCTCCGAAGACGCGTATGCCGTTCGCGTGCGCCCGGTCGATCATCGTCTCGTAGGCGGCGATCAGCTCCCGCGCCACGGCCTTGGCAGCCTCCGAACCCTCGGTCTGTCCGATATCGTTGATGCCCTCCAGAATGATCAGCCAGCGCACGCCGCTCTGGCCCAGCACATCGCGCTCGAAACGCTTGATCGCAGCCGGACCCAGGCACTCCCTGAGCACGCAGTTGCCGCCAATCCCCATGTTCAGTACCCCGATGTGCTGGGTCTGCTGGTCGGCCTGAAGGCGACGCGCCAGCTCGTCCGGCCAGCGATTCTGCCGGTTCGTACTGGAGCCTCGCCCGTCGGTGATGGAGTTACCCAGCGTAACCACGGCGGACGCGGCCGGTGCTACCACATCGATGCCGGAAATGATGTACCAGCGATCCGTCTGCGCCGCGGAGGGGAGATCGGGAGCGGAAACGGCGTCTCCCGCCTGCAGGTACGAGGTGGTTCGAGAGCCGGGATGGCCGGTAACGGCGGAGGACGTCTCGCCGAACCGTATGGTGATGGCCACGTCAGAGAGCGGGCGCAGAGGGTAGGATAGAGGATCCGAAACGACGGACTCGCCCGCCGGAATGGTGACGGATGGATGGCCGCCAAAGTGAACCGCACGATCAGTAGACGGGTCGATGGCACTGCCGCCGGCGGCGTCGGCGAGGTGCACCGATGCCAGTGTCACCGGCTCCGTGCCGTATGCATTGGAGACGTGCAGCCTCACGCGGCTCCCACCCAGCGAAACGTGCACCACCTGCCGTAAGGTGTTGCCGGACAACCCCGGCTCCGGGGGCAAGTTGGCGGGCTCGGTGAGTTGCAATGCCGTGCCCCACGTCCCGACCCATTCCTCGCCATCTGCCGGTAGCGGTGGCGCGGTATCGTGGCACCCGGCGAGGATGGTCAGGGCAACGAGCGCACAGACGCTTGTTCGAAGCCGATAGAAGGTCATGGTGTCCACCTCATGCGGATGTATCGGTTTGCCCAGTCAAGAAAGGTCGGCCAGTTCGGGTCTGTCGTGTGTCCGCCGCTGTGCTGGCGGAAAGCGAGGTCTCCGTCCACCAGCGCCGTTTCCATGGGTGGGAAAACGTCGGTGCCGAGGCCCTGCTTGCCGAGCAACCGGTATACCGGTTCGGCGTGGACTGCGGCCAGAAACATGCCGCGGGCGTCCACCCATTGTCCTTCCACGGTCGGCGAACCGACGCTGATGAAGAGGGGACGCGGCGCGGCAAGTGCGATCAGTTGGTGCGCGTCCACTGGCAGGTCGTTCGCGGTGAGCGGCCCGGCGTACTTCATGAAGTTTCCGGCAAACCAGTGGTATTCGGCGGACGAGGCGAGATTCTCTACCTGCTCGCCGAAGATCCGCCGCAGGATCTTGGCGCCCCCGGCGCCCGAGGAGCCGATGAAACCGATGGCGAAGCGCGGCTCGTAGGCCATCGCGACCAGTGCAGCCTTTCCATACCGTGACAGTCCCTCGATCCCCACCTGTGTGGCATCGACGGCATCGTCCGTCTCAAAGTAGTCCAGTGCTCGGCTGGCGCCCCACGCCCAGGCGCGCAACGCGCCCCAGTCGTCGGGTTTTCGTCGCCTGCCGCGGTTCGTCAGTCCGATGATACCCTCGGTGAGGCCCGCCCCATGGTCCGCCTGCACGGAGGTAGGAATCAATACTGCATACCCCCAGCCTCTCGCCAGGAGCTGTTGCTGCCAGGTAGGGCCGTCGGATGTCCCGCCTCCTGATGGTGGCGGCATGCCGGGCGGAAAGACGAAACCGAAGTGGAGCATGACGGGCACCGGTTCCTGCGTATTCGCGGGTGTAGTCAGCGTCAGGTCGATGTTGACTTCGATCTCCGGATAGGAAGAGTTATCCACCCGGCCCGCCAGTTTCTTTACGACGACCGGATACGCCCCGTTCATGTCGTGCGTGATGCTCACGACCTCCCACCGTACGTCCGGCACGTCGGGCGGCACACGTCCGTACACCTCACGGTCGAAGTCTTCCACGATCTCGGGCCGCCGCACGTGCCACCACGCGTCCGCCGAGGTGACGGCCTGGCCGTCGTTCGTGATGAGTGGGTCGGGCAGGGTATACGGCGGTACGCGAGCCTCGTCGCTGTTAGCGGCATTGGGTGCTTCCGGGTTGCCCGAGGGGCCCGGCCTGAGCGAAGTGATTCCCAGCGACGCCATCATCAGCCGGTGGTCTTCAGTGGTGGCAGCCATCCTGACCGCCAGCGCGGCCGAGTCGGGACGCTGTGCAGCTACGGGGCGGAATGCGCCGAGCAGCCATAGCATTGCCAGTACGAGGAGGGCGAAGCTGGTACGCATGGGAGGGTATCCGGGCAGGCTGCGAATGGTACGGGGTGGCGGGCGGGTAGGGGAGCGCACAGATGGAGAGATCGTCGGCCGGCCGCCGGTACTCCTGGGGCATAGGGAGAATATCTGATGCCTCCGCCTCAGGTTCAATCGGCACGACGCACCTGAATCACGGATCGAATCGCCCCCGCCCTTTGCAGGATGCGTTCATTCCTGGGAAAAGACTCGGGCCTGCTATTAGGAGCCCCCCTCCATGCGCCACGCTCTCCCTCGTATGGCCCCGGACGCCGTTGTCGAGTTGTTCTCTCTCCTGTCCATACGCGCGACGCCGGGCCTAGCGCCGGTTCAACTGAATGGCGAAGGGAAAGCCGAGCAGCAAGGGTATCCAGAACGACAGGAGCCGGTACGTCAGGATCGCGAGTACCAGAGGGGCGCTTGGTACAGCGAGCACCTTGTAGATGGCCGCCATACCACCTTCGATGATGCCGATGCCACCCGGCAGAAACGTGAAACGGCTGAGCAGAATCGGGAGCCCGTATCCGGCCAGCAGGACAGCAGGGCTGATGGTCACGCCCGCCGCCAGAAACAGCAAGTACAGCGTCATAGCGTCGAATACAATGTTGGCGACGCCGCCGAGGAGAGGACCTCGCCAGCCACCGTGGCGCAGGTTGGTCGAGGCATTGTAGAGTTGTTCCACGTGCTCGGCGATAGCCTTTGGATCGTACGCACGCCGGCGAAGCTTCGCCCACCGGCGACCGACGCCATGCAGCAGCTTCGTAATCCTGGCCTTATTCTGTGCCCCCCATACAAGCACGGCCGTGATCAAGAGCAGAATGCCGAAGATCAGGAAGAAAGTGATCGTAATCGCTCTGGGAAGCCTGTGCAGTACGAACAGGTAGATGAGCCCGAAAATGGATATCGCGATGAGTACGACGTCGTTGAGCAAGGAGGGAAGCCAGCCGGAGAGCAGGGCCATCTGGGGAGGCGTGCCGCTGGACCGCATCCAGCGGTAGATGGAGGCCGCATTGGTAAGCTGTCCCCCCCAGACGAGCCCCAGGCTCGTCGATGCGGTCGAGATCATCACGCACCGGAAAAGGGGCAGTCTGGCACCCGAAAGGTCGGCCAGCGACTGAAGCAGGTAGCCACTGCCCATGTAGCTCATCACCTGTGCGACAGCCGCCAGGCCCGCCAGCCACCACTTCATGGAGCGCAATACCGCGAAGGCGTGTTCGATGGTGGTGAGTTGTGGCAGGAACAGGTGAACGGCAAGCCCCACGACGACCAGGATGAGGACGACTCGCACGGGCGATCGCTTGGACTTCTTTTTCTGACGGTCCGGCCCTCTCGAGTAGTCGGTAGCCTCTGGGATCGGCTTTGCCTGGTTCTCATATTGTTCCGGAGCGTTTGCCGGGGCCTTGTCAGGCTGCATTTCATGTGGTCGGTTGTTTGCCATCTTTCTGCCCTGCCCGGTCAGACTGGTGGAATGCTCGGCTCGGTGTCTGCGTATAGTGCAGCCCGTTGCTTCGTTGATGATGCTCAGGTATGCCCCTGGTCTGGTCTCAGTGAACCTGGTTCTTTCTTACCGTTGTGAGGGTTGGGTAACTCCTGTCCGTGTCTCCGGAAGCCGTCTATGTATGGGTAGTACAACGGACTGGTTAGCGGAATACGTGCGCCTGACGGCCCCGGGAAAGGGGCAGCCGTGGTGTGATCGGGTGTGCTGGAACGAGCCTCTCTGTGTGCAAGGGCCGCTGCAAGGGTGTTCTTGGTTCGGTTGGGTCACTGCATGAGGGGAGGCGGTGTGTGCCTGCTCCTGTCTTTCCCTCTATTAAGAGCGGATAGGCCACTACGTTTCCGGACCTCCTATTCCAGCACTATGGCGTGCTTGGGGGAAAGAAGGGAGGCATGGTGGCTGCTGTGCGTGGGTGGCTCCAGGCACTGAGCGACGGCTCCCGACAATCTCGGTGCCCCGATGCGGGCTGCTGTCCCCTGCACACGGATCCGGAAGGGCCGTACATAGCCATGTACCCTGTGCCTGGGCAGGGCACAGGGGGTGTTAGGTAAGGACGAGCAGAGGACCACCGGCCCGTATCGGGCCGGTCCTGTGATCAGGCGAACTGGATACGTGCTCCGTTCGAGACACTCTCGTACGTCTCGATGAGGCCCTGGATCATTTGATCGGTCGTAAACAGCTTTCGAGCCTTCTCCAGGCTCACCTGGGCCATGTTTGCGCGGAGTGCGGGCCGCTCGGCCAGGGTGCGGAGCGCGCGTGCCAGTGCGTGGGGATCGTCGAATGGGACGATATAGCCGTTCACACCGTGCTCGATCTGGTCCGTAGCCCCGGATGCGGGCGTGCGAACGGGAACCACACCGCATAGCATGGCCTCGGCCACGACGATAGGGAAGGCTTCCCGTGCCGAGGGAAGCACGAAGGCGTCGGAGGCCCAGAGTACGCGTCGTGCATCCGTGAATCCGAGCATGCGTACGGTGCCGGAAAGATCCTTCTCCTCGATCTGCTGCTCGATCTCGCGCCGCAATGGACCCTCACCGGCGACGAGAACGACGATAGGAAGCCCCCAGGACCGGAGCAGCGCCGCAGCATCCAGCAGGACGTTGTGTTTCTTTACGCCCTCCAGACGGGCGATGATGGATACCACGAAATCACCCGGTTTCAGGCGATGCGCTTCCCTGGCCGATTCCCGCTCCGCGTCCGTGGGTGGGCGGAAGTGGTCGGCGTTGCTTCCGTAATGGACGAGACGTATCCGGTCTTTCTTGACGCTCCATAACTCGCTGAGAATACGCTCCATGTCACGGGAGAGGGCGATCAAGCGGTTACCGAACAACACGTTCAGAAACGGCATCGCTATGGAGAAGCGACGCGCGAGAGCCCGTGTCCGATCGGGTGGCTCGCAGTGACACGTCGAAACGAGCGCGGCTCCCGACTGCTTCGCGGCCACGTATGCATAGGGCGCTACCCCGAGTCCCTGGGCATGGATCACATTCGGACGGAAGGTCCGCACGATGCGGACCATGTCGGCGAACGCGCGGGGTGCCATGAAGAGGCTCCCTTGTTTCCGAATGGGATCGGGGAAGTCGACAGGATAGAACGTCATCCCCATGCGTTGCGTGATCTCGGGATTCAGCGGGGCACCTTCCCGGAACGAGGTCGCCGCGAGCGCAACAGCGTAGCCCCGGTCGAGCAGAGCCTGGGCAAGCGTCTTTACGTAAACGGTAATCCCGTTCTTGCCGAGGTCTGATACGACGAAGAGAACCCGTCCCGGCGAGTCGCCGGGGGCAGGGAAGGTGCGGGTAAGGCTGTGCATACTGGGCGGGATTGGAAAGTCGTCACATTGGTGAGCACATCATCTTAGGGGAGCAGGCCAAGACGAGCAATGGGTTGACAGATGTGTAAGGTGTGATTGTTATGTTACTAAGTTCGGCCTGTACGTGGGTTTCCCTCTCGCAGTCGGGCGGCAGTACCACACGGAGGTGCTGAATCGCAGCGATGGTACTGGAGCGGCAGCCGCTCCGGGCGGACTGAGTGGTTTCATAGCAAGCGAGCATGATGCGCTATGCCTGCGTACCGATGCCTTCGATGAGCGGATTCGGCATAGGCCCCCTCTTGCACGCGCACGTCGAGATGTCGATCACGCGAGACGTCGGTTCTCCCGGTCGAACAAGAAAGGATGGTGCTATAAGAGGAGTTACCGGCTGATACTCCGCTGCGTAATGGCTTCGTCGAGTTCGCGCACGATATCCTGCAAAAGCCGTGCAACATCGGCCGCGTCCTGAGCATCCACGCCGCTGGACGCACGGCCGCGCGGGGACGTCAGGTGAGCCAGGCGTTCCTGGTGTCTTCGCATATCCGCGAGAGCCGCGGAAAGGACGTTTACGAGTTCGTTCTTGTGCATGGAACGGTGTAAGGAAAGACCGCGCTTCGTGTTCCTGAGAAGATACTGCTCGGCTTCGTCATAACTGGCGCGTCTTTCAGTACCATAGATGTAATTAAGGCGAACTCGTGACTTCCAGCGTGACAGGCTGGCAGTCCTATCAATACCCGCAGGTGCGATTAAAGCGCGGTTACCGGCCCCATTACGGCACGTGCTCGAAGCCTTTCAATACCAGCAGGTGCGATTAAAGCTTGTTTGTTGCGGATCGTCTCGCTGGCAGCCTCCTCTTTCAATACCAGCAGGTGCGATTAAAGCCATAGTTAGAGGTAAGAGTCTCCGCCAGACAGTCAGGCTTTCAATACCAGCAGGTGCGATTAAAGCAAGGTGGATGCGCGGCTGCGCGATACCGTGAAGCCTTTCAATACCAGCAGGTGCGATTAAAGCCGGCATCGAGGCCACCATCGCCCCGACCGCTACCGCACTTTCAATACCAGCAGGTGCGATTAAAGCTGAAGAAGCCCAGGATTTATCTCGCGTGCTTCCCCCCTTTCAATACCAGCAGGTGCGATTAAAGCAGTGGAGTTCGCTGGGCGGCATTATCGAGACCGATTACTTTCAATACCAGCAGGTGCGATTAAAGCAGTGGAGTTCGCTGGGCGGCATTATCGAGACCGATTACTTTCAATACCAGCAGGTGCGATTAAAGCGCGTCCGGTAAGCGCTGGTAACGATAACCGGAGCATCTTTCAATACCAGCAGGTGCGATTAAAGCGTGGAGATCAGGCCGCCATCACACGCAAGAGGTATTCTTTCAATACCAGCAGGTGCGATTAAAGCGCTTTGGTGACACACCTGTCTCTGGCATGCTGGCCTTTCAATACCAGCAGGTGCGATTAAAGCGAGTATGTGCAGCGCGAATGGCTGTCACCCTCAGAGGCTTTCAATACCAGCAGGTGCGATTAAAGCCGTGAATGAGAGTGCCACGGAAGAATTGCTGATGGAAGCTTTCAATACCAGCAGGTGCGATTAAAGCGCCTCTGAGGCGCTCTACCTCGTGTGGGGCATCGTCTTTCAATACCAGCAGGTGCGATTAAAGCACAACTCGCCCAAAGAGGATAACCAAGTGGATACCGCCTTTCAATACCAGCAGGTGCGATTAAAGCGCGCGCCCCTCCACGTTGACTGAGATGCCGCCGCCGTCCTTTCAATACCAGCAGGTGCGATTAAAGCAAACCCACCGTCACCTACTACACAGAGAACATCTACTCTTTCAATACCAGCAGGTGCGATTAAAGCCTGCGATTTTTGGACGAGCCTGTCATTCTGAAACACTTTCAATACCAGCAGGTGCGATTAAAGCCGCAAAGGGAAGGTTATTAACATCGAGCCGTTCGAACTTTCAATACCAGCAGGTGCGATTAAAGCCTGGGCGGTGGAAGCAAGGGTTTGGAGCGCTGTATGACTTTCAATACCAGCAGGTGCGATTAAAGCTTCGGATGTAACCTTTAGCTGCAAGCCGTTTCCGCTCTTTCAATACCAGCAGGTGCGATTAAAGCGCTTCAGCCGGGGGAGTAGGTCAACGTTTTCTCTGCTTTCAATACCAGCAGGTGCGATTAAAGCGGCCATCGCCTGTCAGGAACGAGTAGGCGAGCAATTCTTTCAATACCAGCAGGTGCGATTAAAGCTGCGCTGAATGCGCTCCTGCCTCATGTAGGCGTCAGCTTTCAATACCAGCAGGTGCGATTAAAGCTTCGTTTACCAGATCAGAGAGGGCCCTGTAGAGATCCTTTCAATACCAGCAGGTGCGATTAAAGCTACCCGACCGCATAGACATCCCTTCGCTTCTCGTCCTTTCAATACCAGCAGGTGCGATTAAAGCCACGCAGATGGCCGTCACGAGCCGCGCCGACTGGTCCTTTCAATACCAGCAGGTGCGATTAAAGCGAGAACATTGACGAACAGGGTAGGAGGATTGTTGACTTTCAATACCAGCAGGTGCGATTAAAGCCTGTGGAGTCCATTGGATCAGGTGTGTTCCTTCTC
Organism: Rhodothermales bacterium; assembly: GCA_041690215.1. Taxonomy (GTDB): domain Bacteria; phylum Bacteroidota; class Rhodothermia; order Rhodothermales; family DASSAV01; genus DASSAV01. The sequence continues at coordinate 173,522 of JAWLHQ010000003.1, read as the reverse complement.
GGCTTTCAATACCAGCAGGTGCGATTAAAGCGCATGAGGCGGCGGCGTGAGCCTGTGAAACACTCGCTCCTTTCAATACCAGCAGGTGCGATTAAAGCTCCCGCCCCGGCCACGGTTTCGGCCGCCCAGGCTGCCTTTCAATACCAGCAGGTGCGATTAAAGCTACCCGGTCACGTAGCCGGAAAGAGTGGCCTGCTCGTCGCCTTTCAATACCAGCAGGTGCGATTAAAGCTCCTGAACTGGCTGAACGACCCCCGCAATTACGCGGCTTTCAATACCAGCAGGTGCGATTAAAGCCGGCCTCGATGGCTGCGACTGTGGCCGGGCTTGGCCTGCTTTCAATACCAGCAGGTGCGATTAAAGCGGCTTGCGTGCCACGCGCTGCCGCTCCCGGACGGCGCTTTCAATACCAGCAGGTGCGATTAAAGCCTCGATTCTTTCGAGAAGGGAGGCAGGCGCCCGTTACTTTCAATACCAGCAGGTGCGATTAAAGCCGAGGTATCAGGGCCGCTCCTTCTTGATCTGTAGCCTTTCAATACCAGCAGGTGCGATTAAAGCAACGTAATGCGGGGTATTAAGCCTGTGATTGCTGCGCTTTCAATACCAGCAGGTGCGATTAAAGCCAGAACTGGCTACGCCTCAAGACCGCGATTGCGGCCCTTTCAATACCAGCAGGTGCGATTAAAGCGGCGATTCGCGGAGCCAGGTGCGCAGCGTCTGCGGCCTTTCAATACCAGCAGGTGCGATTAAAGCTCCTGCGCTCGCCCTTTCTCACGCGCCTCTGATTCAACCTTTCAATACCAGCAGGTGCGATTAAAGCACCGCCGCACTTCTCCGTCAGCCGCTCCTCCTCAACCTTTCAATACCAGCAGGTGCGATTAAAGCAAGATCATTCTTGCTTTGGCCCTTGCCGCTCTCGTCGTCTTTCAATACCAGCAGGTGCGATTAAAGCGCTCCTTCACGTGCCGCTCCGTCGCCCGGCTCTCGTCCCTTTCAATACCAGCAGGTGCGATTAAAGCAGTAGAGCTGAGACAGGATCGCGGCTAGGCTCGTGGCTTTCAATACCAGCAGGTGCGATTAAAGCACTGGCGCAGCACCTTCTCAAAACATCCACCCTACTCCTTTCAATACCAGCAGGTGCGATTAAAGCTAGGGCTGAACGTGCGTAGGCTGGCCGGCGCGGAGCGGCTTTCAATACCAGCAGGTGCGATTAAAGCATCCGGCCCGCACGGCTCCGCCTACGCCGATGATCGCTTTCAATACCAGCAGGTGCGATTAAAGCGAGCAGGTCAGCCCGCTCCTGAAGCAGGGCATCGGCTTTCAATACCAGCAGGTGCGATTAAAGCAGATGGGCCTCGAACTGCTCCTGGACGACCAAACCCCTTTCAATACCAGCAGGTGCGATTAAAGCAGGCCCAGGAGATGTACGACGCCGCGCTGGCCTCGGCCTTTCAATACCAGCAGGTGCGATTAAAGCCCAGAGGGGGGCTACCAGACCTGTGGCAAGCTCATCTTTCAATACCAGCAGGTGCGATTAAAGCGCCTCGATGGCTGCGACTGTGGCCGGGCTTGGCCTGCTTTCAATACCAGCAGGTGCGATTAAAGCGACGCATGAGCAGATCGAGAGTGTGTTGGAATGGCTTGCTTTCAATACCAGCAGGTGCGATTAAAGCCCGAAGGCCTGGCCGGGCCGGGGAGTAGGCAGAAGGCCTTTCAATACCAGCAGGTGCGATTAAAGCCCCCCCAAATCTTGTGCGGGAATGGCTCTAGAGGGAGTGAAAATGGGAGTGGATGTTCATGAAGCAAGCCGGGCGTGTCGTCGGGTGGCGGTAGTGTCAGAATGCCGGGGGGACGACGATGCGTGCTAAGATACGCAGAAACAGGTGTCTGTGCGAGCGGCTGTTGCTTTTCGGGCGGTCTGGACGTTCGTACAAGGGGATGCAGGCGTGAGGACGACGACGAAACGGCCAGAATGGCTTAAAAAAGGCTCCGCTCGTTGTGCTCTTCCGCTACGAGCCAGTCTGTCCGCGAGGATACAGGAACCCCCTGGCGTGGATCCCGCCTGCGGAGTAGCAAGTGGACCCGTAACGGTACCCCATTCAGATTTTCGTCGTGATCAGAATCACGCCGTTCGCGCCGCGAACCCCGTATATACCCGCGTCCGATCCTTTGAGCACTTCGATTTTCTCCAGGTCTTTGATGTTGACCGCTGGCTCACTGTTGAGCGGAACGCCGTCTAATACGTACAGCGGCTCCGTGCCTCCATAAAACGTGTTGCTGCCCCGGATCATGAGCGATCCATCACTGGCCCGGGTGACACCTGCTACCTGCATGATGATCAACTCCGAAAGGCTGTGGCCCGTGTAGGCCGCAATCTCGTCCGCCGTAATCACGTTTGCACTGTTTCTCCTGAGAGCGCCACTGGAAGCCTGGTGCGAAGATGATGCACAACCTCCAGCGGTAAGCGAAGCGATAAGAAGGCAGAGAAAGATCAACCGATTGGCCGCGGTGGTTTTACGCATGATTGGTCTCCGGCTTGGATATCCGCTGTAGCCGTATGAGCGTGCTCGTACGGACGCCTGTGTACGTTAAATCGCAAAATAGAAATCCGTATGCAAGGTCTGTATCGGAGGAAACGTTCGGGGTGATTTCGAAGGCCGGTTTCAGTTCTCGCGTGATTCTAGTGGAGTGTCAAGGCTAAATCGATAGCGTGTTGCCCCGTGTTGTCATCCCGAACCATGTCACCCTGAGCTTGCCGAGGGGGCGTTTCGCGATCTCTGTTCACGTGTCATCCCGAACTTGTTTACTTCGTGAACCGGAGGGTACGGGATCTCATCAGGTATGCTGAGATGCTCAGCGGCACCGATGGAGAACCTTCCAATCAGCCTTGGCGCTCCACTACAGAAATGTCCAGCCTCATGCGATGAGTAACTCAGGTGTGTTCGGGTCACCCGGTATGCTCACCATCTGTCATCCCGAGCCCGTTGAGAGATTCCACATACCGGCAGGCGCCTGCGGTTCGTGTCGCTACGCTCGGAATGGCACATGCGCACGGAGCGGAATACAAGACCTCTATATCCGCTCATCCCGTCACAGTTGACACACCACTACAGCAGCGATTCCGATCACGTATCCTGTCCCGGAGTCACCGTAAACAACGCCTGCCCCGATTACTCCGAAAACGCACCGTACGGCGTCGTTTCATGCATTCTCAAGGCGCTTGTCACGCATAATTCATCCACGGCACGCTCCTTGCACGACTACCAGGTAACCGGTGCGTTCAGGGTTGCCTTTGATTGCTTCCGGTGAGCCTTTTCGGCAGACTGCCGTGTTATCCTGTCGAAAAGTGCTAACTCCCCTGCAACGTTGTGAATGAGCACGACGTTGTTTGTTACATTTTTGTAGCATTTGTAGCACGGAGTGACTCATGCACAAGACAGTACCTGCATGTAGTGTACACGAGGAATCGGCCCAACCGGACGTTCGGCCGTACGTTGCTGGAGAGGAACTCGTCACTCCACTTGAGGGCGCTGCTGCCATGCACTTCCCGGTGTCGCTTCGTCTAATGGTGCTGCTGGCCTGGGCGTACGCGGCCGGGTATGTGCCAGGAGGAGAACTGGCCGCGCAGGATCGCCTTCCGGGTGAACGGGAGCGCGAAGAGCCGTTGCCGTCTCCAGAGGAGATTGGGGCCGTCCGTGCTCACATCAAGGAGGCCTGGCGCACCCTCACGCGCTCTCACGCCGATCTACTGGAAGCGCTGCCGGATTCAAAGGTCGAGCACCGGCCCGGCGATCCGTGGCCGCTCTATATCGCCGCGACGGAGAACGCCGACACCGTCCTCGCCCGGTTGCGGACTGCGCTCACACCGGATCAACTCCGGCAGGTCGATGTGCGTGTCTTGCCGGTCGATACCCGCGCGCATCTCGGCAGCTTGAAGCCGGGCTTGCTCTACCTTCCCAACCCGTACGTCGTGCCCGGTGGCCGCTTCAACGAGATGTACGGCTGGGATAGCTACTTCATCCAGGTAGGCCTGCTGCGGGATGGCGAACTGGAATTGGCGAAGAACATGGCCGACAACTTCCTCTATGAAATCGAGCACTACGGCACCATCCTCAACGCCAACCGCACCTATTACCTCACCCGCTCCCAGCCGCCCTTCCTCACCTCGATGATTCTGGGCGTCTACGAGCAGACGCAGGATCACGATTGGCTCGCTTCTACACTGCCGGCCATCGAAAAGCTCTATGCGTTCTGGACGGCGGCCCCGCACCTCGCGGGCGAAACCGGCCTCTCACGCTATTACGACTTCGGCGAAGGCCCCGCGCCGGAGGTCGTATTCGATGAACGCGACGAGCTGGGCCGTACCCACTACGACCGGGTTGCGGAATACTTCCGCACCCACGAGGTCACGGAGTACGACAAGTCGGTCTTCTACGACAGTGCGCGCCACGAACTGACGCCGCTGTTCTATAAAGGCGACCGCTCCATGCGGGAATCGGGCTTCGATCCGTCCAATAAGTACGGACCGTTCAACGCCGACATCATCCACTATGCCTCGGTGGCCCTCAACGCGCTGCTCTACAAAATGGAGCAGGAGGCCGCTTACATCTACGAGACGCTGGGCCGCTCCGCGGATGCCACCCAGTGGCGCCGCCGTGCCGCCCATCGGCAGGAACTCGTGGATCGCTATCTCTGGGATGAGGAAGCCGGACAGTATTTCGACTACAACTTCCAGACAGAGCGACGGCGTCCCTACGAATTTGCCACGACGTTCTATCCGCTCTGGGTCGGTCTGGCCTCGCCGGATCAGGCGGCACGCGTTGCCGCCAACCTGTACAAGTTCGAAGCCCCCGGCGGCATCCTGACCAGTACGCACGTCAGTGGCAGTCAGTGGGATGCCCCCTTCGGCTGGGCGCCCCTCCAGATGATCGCCGCGGAGGGCCTGGCTCGCTACGGCCACCACCGGGCTGCCGAGCGCATCGCCGCCCGTTGGATCAGCCTCGTAACCAAGGAATTCAACGAGCACGGCGTTATTGTGGAGAAGTACGACGTCGTCCAGCGGCAGTCGGATGTCTCCGCCGGTATCCGCTATGGTTACAGTTCCAACGAGATCGGCTTCGGGTGGACCAACGCCGTATACCTCGTCCTGCTGGATCTTCTGGATTGACCGGTCTCCATCACAATGGTAGCAGTGCGTTCAGGCCGGCCCATTCCGCAGCCCATGCCATGCTGAACCATGCCCTGAGCCTGTCAAAGGGTCGTTTCAGCATCTCTGCGCAACAGGATAGGTCATGCTGAAACAAGTTCAGCATGACCTATCCTGTTGCCCGAATACGACCGGCCTGCGCATCCCATATTCTTCATTACCCATTCAGCACGGTGTTTACGCTTTGGGTGGCCCGGTGTACATTACGGAACCCTCCATACGTTCCACTTCGGTTTGAGGCCACCTATGCTGAGCAAGCCAACGTCCCGGCGCGCCTTCCTGAAAGGGGCAGCCATGACGGCCGCCACGTTTACCATCGTACCCCGCCATGTGCTCGGCGGTCCCGGCTATAGGGCGCCGAGCGATGTGCTGAACGTCGCGGGCATCGGGGTAGGGGGGAAGGGGTGGACGGATGTGAACGGTGTCGCCACGGAAAACATCGTCGCCCTCGTGGATGTGGACGACGTCACCGCCGCGAACGCCTACCAGAAGTTTCCGAATGCCCGCCGGTACAAGGATTACCGGGTGATGCTGGATCAGGAAAAGGATCTCGACGCCGTCACCATCTCCACGCCGGACCACACGCACGCGGTCATCGCCACGGCGGCGATGGAAGCAGGCAAGCACGTCTACGTCCAGAAACCGCTCGCGCGCACCATCTCGGAAACGCGTAGCCTCATGGAGACGGCCAGGCGCACGGGCGTCGTCACGCAGATGGGCAACCAGGGCCATGCAAACGATGGCACCCGCCAGATCCGCGAAATCATCGAAGCAGGCCTCATCGGTCCCGTACGCGAAGTCCATTTCTGGACCGACCGCCCCATCTGGCCCCAGGCTCTCGACCGCCCGGAAGCGTCATACCAGCCGCCGCCTACGCTCGATTGGGATCTCTGGCTCGGCCCGGCCCCGTACCGGCCCTATCATCCGGCCTACTACGCCCCGTTCAACTGGCGCGGCTGGTGGGATTTCGGTACCGGTGCCCTTGGTGACATCGGCTGCCACGCGATGGATGCCGCCTTCTGGACGCTAGACCTCCGCAACCCCACACGCATCGAGGCGGAAACCACCCGGCGCTTCCCTGAAACGGCGCCTGCCGCTTCCCGCGTCACCTACTACTTCCCGGCTAACGACCGGCATCCGGACCTGATCGCCATCTGGTACGACGGCACCCTCCGCCCGCCGAGCCTTCCCGTCATTCAGCCGGGCGAAGCGCCTCCCTGGGAGGTCAACGGCCAGATGTTCGTCGGCGACGACGGCATCCTCATGGCCGACTGGCTCGGCAACAACCCCCGCCTTTTCCCGGAAAGCCTCCACGCGGCTTACTTGAGCAATCCCCCGGAGCACAAGTACGTTCGCGTACCCAACGATGACCCCTACCAGGAGTGGATCACCGCCATCAAGAACGGCACCCAGCCGGGCTCCAACATCCCGGAGCACGCCGGTCCCCTCACCGAAATGGTCCTCCTCGGCAACCTCGCCGTCCGCACCGGCGAAATCATCGAATGGGACGGCGCCGCCGGCCGCGTAACCAACCTCCCCGAAGCCAACCAGTACCTCCAATCAACCCCGCGCGAAGGCTGGGCGCTATGATTGGCTAACGTTCCATGGCTGAACTCCGAAATACGCTCCCTACGGCCGCCGCCCCCACGCCGAGATCATCGGAGGCTGCGCGAGGTCGAGCTGCCCGGCCGAAACATTCGCAAGGTGCCGGTCGATCTCGTCCGCGGTCGCGATGCCGTGAGCGATCAGTTCTCCACGGATCAGCGTGATCGTTGCGCGCTCGAGCGGAATGCAGGCCGGGAGCGCAACGGGAAAGTAGGCGTCAGCCGCGACGTCGGCCAGACCGGCTTCCCTCAGGAGCCGTGGCAGCTTTCTCCCGAAAGCGAGATCCGCTCCGCGTGCCGCCAGGAGCGAACGGAATCCCTGACGGATCCGGTTGGCTAGCTCGTGCTCCGGGCCGGTCACATCGATACAGCTTAACGGCTGCAGCGCGGGATCCGCATCCTCGATCAGCAGCCACCCACCCGGCTTGAGTGCATGGATCATGGATCGGAGGGCCCGATCCCGATCGGGCAGGTGCACGAGGACGAGCCGGGCATGCACGAGGTCGAACGCCTCCCCGGGTGGTTCGTCACGCACCACGTCATGACGGCGGACCTCGAGGTTCGCTCCGGCAGCGTCGCGGGCCCACGTTACGTCAATGTCCGTCGCCAGCACGCGCCCGGTCGGCCCTACCTGCTCGGCAAGCCACCGGATCACCGATGTGCCTCCGGCGCCGACCTCCCAGCAGTGCCATCCGGTCGAAAGTCCCAGCCGGGTCATGTGCCGGAACGTGGGCGGATCGAAGAGGTCCGCGAAAGCTGCGAAGCGGTCCCCCGCTTCAGGGGCCTGATTGTCTAGGAGATACTGGTTTGGGTTCACGTCCGGCTCGCATGAACGGCGATGTCACATCGCTCGGTGGAGAATGGTCCTCACACGCGGTTTCCGCGTTGAGGCACGTGGGTGCGCTAACACACGAATGGCCCCGGTCCTCGGACCTGCAGCGGGCCACCGGACCACGGCATTGCCCGGTAACGTCGGGGCACCTACATTCCCGTACCCCGATCCAGAACCTCAAATCTAACATCTCAAATGGCTGTACGCGTTGGTCTCATAGGCTCTCAGTTCATCTCCACCATTCACGCCGAAGCATTCCAGCACGTCCACGACGCCGAACTGGTAGCCGTGGCCTCGCCCACACCCGGTAACGCGGAGCAGTTCGCGCGGAAGTGGGGCATCCCGAACAGCTTCACCGACTACCGCCGGATGCTGGAAATGGACGATCTGGATATGGTCGTCATCGGTGCGCCCAACCGCCTCCACTGTCAGATGACCGTCGATGCCGCGGCCGCGGGAAAGCACGTCGTCTGCGAGAAACCCCTCGCCATGAACCTCGCGGAAGCGGACCGGATGATCGACGCCTGCAAACAGGCCGGCGTCAAGCTCATGTATGCCGAAGAACTCTGCTTCGCCCCGAAATATGTCCGCCTCAAGAAGCTTCTGGATGACGGCGCTCTGGGCAAACCGACCCTCATCAAGCAGTCCGAGAAGCACGACGGCCCGCACGCCGGGCACTTCTGGGATGTAGAGCAGTCCGGAGGCGGCGTCACGATGGACATGGGCTGCCATGCCATCGAGTTCTTCCGCTGGGTGCTCGGCCGTCCGAAGATCACCTCCGTCTACGCCCAGATGGGTACCTATGTCCATACCGACAAGACGAAGGGGGACGACAACGCCATCATCATCCTCGAGTTCGAGAATGGCTGCACGGCCGTCGCAGAGGAAAGCTGGACGAAACTCGGCGGCATGGACGACCGCGCCGAGATCCATGGTTCTCACGGCGTTGCCTATGCCGACCTCCTGCACGGCAACTCCATCGAAACCTACAGCGCCGTTGGCTATGACTATGCCGTCGAAAAAGCCGGTTCGACGAAAGGCTGGTCCTTCACCATCTACGAAGAGGCCTGGAACTACGGCTTCCCTCAGGAAATGGCCCATTTCGTTGACTGCGTCCTGAACGACAAACAACCCATAGTCACTGGTGAAGATGGCCGTGCCGTCCTCGAAGTCATCTTTGCCGCCTATGAATCCGCTCGGACCGGCTGTAAGGTCTTGCTCCCGTTCCAGACGGATGCGGCCAAACCCTTCGACCTCTGGGGCAAAGACTGACCTGTGGCAGTCCAATCCGGGTAGTCGGCAGCTGCGGGGAACTCTTTGTCTTACTGCCCAAACAATACACTGATACCGTTTGCAGGCTCAGAATACAGGAGGCGGCGTCCACATGGCACACGCAGAGTTCCAGATTCCCCCGGCAACAGGTCTTCGGGTAGAGGTATACCCGGATTACCAGGCTTTGAGTGCAGGAGCGGCCGATATCATCGTGGACGAGCTTCGCGCCAGGCCGAATCTCCTCCTCTGCACCGCGACCGGCTCGTCCCCGGTGGGTACGTACGCCTGCCTGGCCGAAAGGCAACGCACCGATCCCGGCCTCTTCAAGGCGCTGCGCATCGTCAAGCTGGACGAGTGGTGCGGCCTCGCCGCTGATGATCCGGGGACCTGCGAAGTCTACCTCCGCCAGCACGTACTCGATCCGCTCTGCATCTCGCGTGATCGGTACCTGGCCTTCTGGAGTAATCCGGAAGACCCGGCCGTGGAGTGCCAGCGCGTTGCCCGGCTGCTGGAGCAGGAGGGTCCCATTGATGTATGTGTGCTCGGCATCGGGCTCAACGGTCATATCGCCCTGAACGAACCCGGTCTCACCCTCTCGCCCCACGCGCACATCGCCGAACTGACCGACCAGTCGCGTGAGCACGTCATGCTCAAGCAGACGAACGGGGTGGTGCGTTACGGTCTCACCCTCGGCGTCGCCGACATCCTCCGCTCGCGGAAGATCCTCCTCCTCGTCAGTGGTGCGTCCAAGAAAGAGGTGCTTGCCCGCCTGCTTACCTCCCCGATTGCAACCGATTTCCCCGCATCACTCCTCTGGCTCCATCGAGACGTAACCGTCCTCTGCGACCGCGAAGCAGCCGGCGAATAACCCGCATCGATCTCCGTACGGGCATGGCGTGCCATGCCCGTACGAATCCTGCGCCCAGCCCCACCGTGTCATGGCAAGTCCCCGTGGGAGGCGCGGCAATCTCGTGAGGATTAGCCGAACTGACCAGATTGCTTCGCCAGCTAAATCCTCCTCGCAATGATCTGTTCTTGTTCAGGTTAGCAAATCCTAAATCCTCCTTTGAAGGAGGACAGCCTTGCGACGCGTCCAGCGGAGCAAGGCAGGAGGATGTCAGCCCCGCAAAGCAATACCCGATGCCCCGAGCAAACCAAACCCCTCCCAACAACGTCATTCCCATGAAAATGGACGCGAGCGGAGCGACCGACACAGTAAATCCAGGCAGCACAACCTGAAAGACTACCTACCTCACTGGCGTGAGCACTCCCGTAAAGGCCGAAATCATCAGGGCTCTACGCTATTCACTTGACACGCATGCGACCGCGACCGGACATCCAGGCAACCCTTACGAACATGGCCGTGCCGTGCCTCCTGGAAGAGCGTGTGTGATATATGAGTCACGTTCTCCCGGACCGCGAATATACTTGCCCCGTACGGCGTCAAAGTGAAGGCCGCGTCCATGACACTCCGTGAGCCCATTCCCATGAAGAATACGGTGACTCATCCTACCGCCTATAACATCGCCGCCGCTTCGTCGTCTAATGGGCCAGAGGCAACGGCTGAGTTGCCCCGTGGCTGGCCGTTGCATCCATTCCCGCAAACGTGTCGCCATCGCATATGCATACATCGAATAACACCCCCCGTCCCCGTGTCGTCATAGTCGGCGCGGGCTTCGGTGGCCTTCGCGCCGCAAAGGGACTCGCAAATGCGCCGATCGATGTCGTTCTCGTCGACCGCGTCAACTACCACAACTTTCAGCCACTCCTCTACCAGGTCGCTACGGCAGGGCTGGAGCCGGATGAAATCGTCCACCCCGTACGCGACATCATCCGTCATAAGAAGAACGTAAGCTTCCAGCTCGGTACCGTTCGTGCGGTAGATAAGGAGAACCGTCGGCTGATCATGGAAGACGGTCCGGCGATCCCCTACGATTACCTGATCCTGGCCGCCGGTTCCATGACGAACTATTTCGGTATTCCGGGTGCCGAAGAGTTCGCTTTTCCGATGAAGACGGTCACGGCCGCCCTTCACATCCGAAATCACGTGCTACGGCAATTCGAACGAGCCGAGCGCGATCCGGAGTGGGCAGGGGAGGGCGCGCTGAACGTCGTCATCGTGGGGGGCGGCCCTACCGGCGTCGAACTTGCCGGCCAGTTCGCCGAACTCTTCCATAAAGTGCTCAAGGATGATTTCCGCCGCATCGATCCCCGAAAAGGGCGCGTCATTCTCGTCGAGGCGCTTCCCGGCCTGTTGACCGCGTTCGATAAAGACCTGGGAGACTATGCGAGACGGGTTCTGGAGGAACGTGGCGTCGAGATTCGCACCGATACCACGGTCGAGCGCGTGACGTACGATGCCGTACACCTCAAAGGAGGGGAGCGTATTCCCGCGAATACCCTCATCTGGGCCGCCGGCGTTCGTGCCCACCCCATCGCCGAAACCGTCGGCACGCCGCAGGGGAAGGGAGGCCGTCTGATCACGGAAAACGATCTCAGCCTGCCCGGTCATCCCGAGATCTTCGCCATCGGCGATATCAATGGACTGATGGACCCGCAGGGCCGGCCCTATCCCCAGTTGGCCACCGTCGCCATCCAGCAAGGCGAGCACGCCGCCCGGCAGATCCGCCGTAGGCTTCAGGGGCAGCCGACGGAGCCGTTCGCCTACGATGACCCCGGGACGATGGCGACCATCGGTCGGAACGCTGCGATCGTCCAGTTGCCCGGCGGGCTCAAGTTCAAGGGCTTCGTCGCCTGGCTCATGTGGGCGCTCATCCACATCTACAAGATCTCTGGTTTCCGCAATCGTGTGGACGTGTTCGCCAACTGGGTCTACAGCTACGTCACGTACGACTTCAGCGCCCGGCTCATCATGGACGTCGTTCCCATTCGGGCCGCCAAAAAGATCGAGGAGGCCTACGCCGGGCACTCCGGAATAACGATCTCGAATGGAGACGGCCGTGAAGTCAAACCTCCCGAACCTACTAGAGTCTGAGGTCCAGCCTCGTCCGGCTCCGGGCCGCTGGCAGGAAAAAGGGAGAACGCGTGGGAGATAGCGGTTATGAGAAAGGTGCGGATCCATGAGGCCCCGCACCCTTTCTTCATCCTCCTCCATAGAGGCTCATACGCCCACGCTCCTTCAATTTCTGGAAGCACTCAACCTCCAGCGCGCCCGGTGTGCCTCTACCGCACCGCCCAGGAAGGCGAGCGCCTGCCGGGGGGTAAGTGTATACCGGTCGCCGTACATCGTGATCTCGTACCGGTCCCCTTTACATAGGACGCGACTGGCGACGCGCAGCAAAATCGCATCCTCGATAAGATCTTCCAGTGTCAGTTGCTCCAGTGAGGTCATCGGGTGAGTATGGCTGGTCCGTGCCCAGAGTACGTCGGGTATCATTTCCGGCTCGGCAACCAGCAGGCTCTCGGTTGGCACGTCCGAGCAGGCATGCTGGGAATGCAGGGGATGGACGGGAGACGGGGTTGCAGGAACTGGGTTCATGAGTGGTCTATGCAAAAACTGATGCTTCCGGGGCAAGTAGCAGGATGGCCGATGACACCATGATCCCGCTGGGCTGATGTGCTCACAGCGCTCAGCGAACAGGCTGATCCGAGGCGCCGTTCAACAGGCCTGTAAGATGACGATACCAGCCTGCCCGCGCACCTACCTGTTCAGGTAGTTCTGCGCGCACCGCGCCAGACCGCTACCTCGGACCGCAATCCCTCTGATCCCAATCCCTCCCCTACGCATACGCGCCAAGGAAGCACGTTAGCTCCTTCAACCAGGGCGATACGGCTGACTTCAAAACTCAACTCTCCCCCAACGTCATTCCCATGAAAATGGACGCGAGCGAAGCGACTGACGAAGTAAATCCAGGCAGCAGAACCTGAAGGGCTACCTAACCGCCGATGCGAGCACGTCCGTACAGGCCGAAATCAGATCCTATCGAGGCCATGCACTATTCCCTTGACGCCCATGCGACCCCGACCGGCTCCCGCGAAGCTTACCACGAGCACCGATGCCCCACATCCCACCCCGCCCGTGTAGGGACATACCGCCAGCACGTCCACTCCTCTCGTACGGGCAGGTCATGCCCACCCATCTGACCGTGCCTGAACAAAATCCTCCTTCGAAGGAGGACAGCCTTGCGAACGCGTCCAGCGGAGCAAGGCAGGAGGATGTCAGCCCCGCAAAGCAATACCCGATGCCCCGAGTAAACCAAAGCCCTCCCCATCAACGTCATGCCCGGCCCCGACCGGGCATCCAGAGAGCACAACCCGAAAGTCGTTCACAGAGACACTGTCCGGCACACGCCCAACCGCTCCCTCGAGAGAGCTGTCGCGCAAGCGACTGAGGGTGTTCCCCAATTCACTAGCTTGCTTCCTCCAGACCGCTGCCCCTTGCCGGTTTTGCCAACCGCTGATCGCTGATAGCTGAAAGCTGACCGCCCAGGTTATAAAAATAACCTCGACTGAGCCCCCCTTCTTCCGTACACTCCCCGGTTGATCCCACGCCTCCCTCCACCCAACACACAGAGTCCTACCGTTCCAGTTTGCTTCCCACCCGTAGGGGCTTGATTCACCAAGCCTCGATTCACCAGCCCCTGCTCACCACGCGACCTGCACCAGCCGCTACCCACATAAAACCCGCATTCCGCGTGCCATTTGTGCCATCGAACGACGAAGCAGGCAAGCAGGAGGCCACCCGTAGAGACACACCGACGATGTGTCCTCCCCCGGCCCTCACCCGAACCGAAAACCCCGTCAACCGTGTACCATTTGTGCCATCCACTCGTCACTCGTACTTCGTACTTCCGTTGTGCCATCTGTGCCATCTCACATCACGCGCCCTACGAGCCTGCATACGCAGCACGAGCACCGCGGCAAGGTTTGTTACAACTCACCGCAGCGCTACCTCGTACCCTGTATGCTCCGCTCCACGCATGCTGTTCTCAAATCCGCCATCCACAATGCTCCCAACACGGTCGATTTTGTAAGTTTCGTTACAACCCGGTTGCAATCTGCGCTCAACCCTATGCGCTCGTCCGCAACCGTTATTTCTTCACACCCAACAGGTCCGGGCACAACCCCACTTCCAGTTCGTAACTAGTATCTTACCGCACTACGTTAAGCTAGAACAGAACCCGCTCGCGTACATGAACAGCAAAAACTCCTTCGGCGCGCGCTCCACGCTTCGCGTGGGTGACCGCGAATACGACATCTTTCGCCTCGATGCCCTGGAGAAAGAGGGCTTCAACGTCAGGCGGCTCCCGTATTCCCTTCGCATCCTCCTGGAAAACCTCCTCCGCACCGAGGATGACCTCAGCGTGACGGCGGACGACATCCGTGCCCTCGCCGGATGGGATGCGAAAGCGACGCCCTCGAAGGAGATCTCCTTCTCACCGGCCCGTGTACTCCTGCAGGACTTCACCGGCGTTCCGGCCATCGTCGACCTCGCCGCCATGCGCGACGCCATGGCCGCCCTCGGTGGCGATCCCTCGAAGGTGAACCCCATCCAGCCTGTCGAACTCGTCATCGACCACTCCGTCCAGATCGACTACTTCGGCACACTGGAAGCCTTCCATCTGAATGAAGAGCTGGACTATAAGCGCAACCGCGAGCGCTACGCCTTCTTGAAGTGGGGCCAGCAGGCATTCGACAACTTCAAGGTGGTTCCGCCCAACACCGGCATCTGTCACCAGGTCAACCTCGAATACCTCTCTCGCGTCGTCTTCTCGACCGACGAATTGCCCGACGGTCAGTCCGGCCCCATCGTCGCCTACCCGGATACCCTCGTCGGCACCGACTCCCACACCCCGATGGTGAACGGTCTCGGTGTGCTCGGGTGGGGGGTCGGCGGCATCGAGGCAGAGGCCGCCATGCTTGGTCAGCCCGTGTCCATGCTCATTCCGCAGGTCATCGGCTTCAAGCTGACAGGTAAGCTCCCGGAAGGCTCCACGGCCACCGATCTCGTGCTCACCGTCACGGAGATGCTCCGCAAGAAGGGCGTCGTCGGCAAGTTCGTGGAGTTCTACGGCCCCGGCGTTTCGCAACTTGCGCTCGCAGACCGCGCCACCATCGGCAACATGTCGCCCGAGTACGGTGCCACGTGTGCCATCTTCCCGGTAGACCAGGTCACGCTCGACTACCTCCGCTTCACAGGCCGCCCCGAGTGGCGTGTTGCTCTCGTTGAGGCCTATATGAAAGAACAGGGGCTCTTCCACACAGCGGATTCCCCCGAGCCGGAGTTCTCGGATACCCTGGAACTCGACCTCGGCACCGTCGAGCCCAGCATCGCAGGTCCGAAGCGCCCGCAGGATCGCATCCGGCTCTCGCAGGCGAAGGAGGCATTCCGGAATGCCCTTCCCTCGCTGCTCCCCCCGACACCTGCCAAAACTCAGAAGGAGGCCGCAGTCAAGGGCACGGATATCGGTGTGTGGGGTGAGGGAGATAGCGAGACGGCGAGCGGGATGATCGACGTGAACCTCGATGGCGGGACCTACAAGCTGGGCCACGGTTCCATCGTGATTGCGGCCATCACCAGCTGCACCAACACGTCCAATCCGGCGGTGATGATCGCGGCGGGCCTCCTCGCGAAGAAGGCCGTCGAAAGAGGTCTGAAACGCAAGCCATGGGTGAAGACCTCCCTCGCGCCGGGCTCCAAGGTTGTCACCGACTACTACGAGAAGGCGGGGCTCAACAAGTACCTCGACCAGCTCGGATTCACCACAGTCGGCTACGGCTGCACCACGTGCATCGGCAACTCCGGTCCGCTTCCCCCCGAGGTCTCCCAGGCCATCGCAGACGGCGGGCTCGTCGTGGCCTCGGCGCTCTCCGGCAACCGCAACTTCGAAGGACGTATCCACTCGGAGGTGCGCGCCAACTTCCTCATGTCACCCCCGCTCGTCGTCGCATTCGCCCTCGCCGGGCGTATCGACATTGATCCGTTCAACGAGCCGCTGACGGAGGATGACGACGGCAATCCGGTCTACCTGCGGGATATCTGGCCATCCCAACAGGAGATCCAGGAGCTCATCAACTCCTCCATCCAGTCGGAGATGTACAAGAAGAGCTACGGCAAGGTCTTCGAAGGGGATGCCCGCTGGCACGCCCTCGAAGTTCCTGCCGGCGATCGCTACCACTGGGAGGAAGACTCTACCTACGTTCGCCAGGCCCCCTACTTCGAGAACATGTCGAAGGAGGCCCCGAAATCTGTTGAGGACATCCAGGGTGCGCGCGCCATCGCGGTGCTCGGCGACAGTGTCACCACAGACCACATCTCACCGGCCGGCAGCATCAAGAAGGACTCGCCCGCTGGCGAATACCTCATCAGCAAGGGCGTCGATCCGAGGGACTTCAACTCGTACGGTGCACGGCGTGGCAACCACGAGGTCATGGTCCGGGGTACTTTCGCCAACGTGCGTATCCGCAACCGCCTGGCCCCGGGAACGGAGGGAGGCTACTCCACCTACCTGCCCACCGGCGAAGTCATGTCGATCTACGATGCCGCCATGCGGTACAAGCAGGACGGCACGCCGCTCGTCGTGCTCGCGGGCAAGGAGTACGGTTCAGGCTCCAGCCGTGACTGGGCCGCCAAGGGACCGTACCTTCAGGGCATCAAAGCGGTTATCGCTGAGAGCTACGAGCGTATTCACCGCTCGAACCTCATCGGTATGGGCATCCTGCCGCTCCAGTTCAAGAGCGGCGATACGGTCGATAGTCTCGGCCTCACCGGCCACGAGACGTTCGATATCATAGGCGTAAAGGAAGGCATCGCGAATGGCTTCAAAAACGGACGCATGGTCACGGTTCGTGCCACCAGGGACGACGGCTCGGTGAAGGAGTTCACCGCAGAGGTCCGGCTCGATACACCGCAGGAGACGCTCTACTACCTCAACGGTGGCATCCTCCAGTACGTCCTCCGCCAGCTCGTCGATGGGCGTGAACAGGCCGACATCGTGTCAAAGGGGGTCGCGGCCTCGCCGCAGCAGGATCCGGATGCTGAGCCCAACGGGCGGAAAGTGGACGAAGGCTCCATCGAGTCCTTCCCCGCCAGCGACCCCCCGGCCTATTGATCGGGTTGGCCTCTTTTGAATCACGTAGGGACACGAGGTCATCGTGTCCCTACGTGTTTATATCCGCATCCCGCCGCGTGCGCGCCTGAAGGCGTCGGCGCCCCTTTCCGGCTATTGCTCCGAGCACGGCTCCGTAGACGACGTGGGCGGTGACATTGCTCAGGATCCAACCCTTGCCCTGGCGCTGCTCGGGCCGCATGATGCCCAGGGCGGGTATCCAGCCCATGTAGCTCGCCGCCCACACGGCCAGGGCATACCCGATGCCCTGTACGACCCCGGGCACAGGCAGCCGCAGCCGCCGCGCGAGCCACCCGTATAGGGCCCCGGTGGACATGCCGTACGTGAAATGGAGCCCCATCGTGGCGGTATTCCGCTCCCTGTGGCTCGTATGCCGCACGCCTGCGAACCTGAGCAGGTCGAGGGTGATGTGCTTCGGCGGGATCTTGCCCATCAGCCCGGCCTTCTCCGCCGTCAGCATGACCGCTGTCATCGGGATCGTGGCGATGGCCCCTGCGAGACCTCCTCGGGTCAAGGATTGGTCCATGTTGGTTCTCCCATGTTCGTCCTGAGCGGGCCGGCGGCCATCATGGTATGGCTCTCCAGCGGGCGTTTGCTCACGGACCCAGTACCAACGCCGCGGGTCCCGTAAAGACCACGCGATCCTTCAGAATCTCCGGGGGGCGCGGATCCAGGGTATAGGCGCTTTGCTCGGTGTGGAGGTGAAGGCGTGAGCCATCGTCGGGCGTAGGAAGGATCACACCCTCCTTGAATCCCGCGAGGAGGGTGTACTGTCCCCGGCGCATCACCAGGCCATAGGGCGTAGCGCCATCCACCTGGAATCCGGCGTGGAGGCTTCGGCGCAGCAACAGGAGATCCTGGTACAGCCGAAGCATCTTGGCATATTCCGGCTGCTCGAGGTCATCCCAGTTGAGCTTGCTCCGATAAAACGTCTCCGGATCTTGCGGATCGGGTACGTTCCCCCCGAATGATTCGAATGCCTCGAACTCCTTCTTCCGTCCCTCGCTTACCAGCCGCCCCAGTTCCTCGTTGTGATCCGTAAAGTACTGGAACGGCGTTTTCGTACCCCACTCCTGGCCCATGAAGAGCAGGGGTGTTTCGGGTGCAAACAGGAGCACGGCCGAGGCGGTGCGGTACAGGCTTGGCTCTACGTCTGTCGAGAGCCGGTTACCCTCAGCGCGGTTGCCCACCTGGTCGTGGTTCTGAATACAAATGACGAACCGGTCGAGCGGGATGCCTGCCGGGTCCGTTCCTCGCGGGTGGCCCAGGAAACGGGATTTTTGTCCCGTATAGAACCACCCCTGCCGGAGTGTCGTCGCGAGGTCTTCCGTTGAGGACGGATAAAAGTCCGCGTAATAACTCTGGCGGTCACCGGCGATGAGGCTGCGCATGAGATGGTGGAAGTCGTCCGCCCAGATACCGTCCATTCCATAGCCGCCCTCCTCGGGAGGAAGCGCCAGTGTCCGCAGGTTCCGCTCGTCCTCTGCTATGACGTATCGCTCCCGCCCGTTCAGTGCTTTCACGGCTTCCGTCAGCTGCGCCAGGAAGTGCATCGGAGAGTCGTCCATGATGGCGTGGGTCGCGTCCAGGCGCAGCCCGTCGAAGTGGTATTCCAGCAGCCAGTGCAGGGCGTTCTCGATGTAGAAGGAGCGGACGTGATCGCTATCGGCATCGTCGAGATTGATGGCCTTGCCCCACGGCGTGTGGTGCTTGTCCGTGAAGAACGGTGCGAAGGACGATGCGTAGGCGCCGTCGGGTCCGAAGTGATTGTAGACCACGTCCAGAAAGACCGCCAGCCCCATTCCGTGCGCTTCATCTACGAGCCGCCGTAAGTCGTCCGGCGTGCCGTAGGAATGGCACGGCGCGAAGAGGGCGGCCGGATCGTATCCCCAGCCCCACCGGCCCGGGAAATCGGCCAGCGGCATCAATTCGATGGCGGTAATCCCCAGATCGCGCAGGTACGGCAGGCGCTTCCGCACTCCGTCGTAGGTGCCTTCGGGTGTGAAGGTGCCGACGTGCAACTCATAGAACACCAGGTCGTCCCGGCGCAGACTCGGCCAGTCCGTGTCGGTCCACGAAAAAGAGGCAGGATCGATGACCATGGATACACCGTGCACCCCCTCGGGTTGGTAGCGCGAGGCTGGATCGGGAAGGAGCTTGCCGTCCACCCGGTACATATACAGGCTCCCCGCGCCTATGCCGTGAATGAACACCGAAAAGAAGCCCTCGCCTTCTGCATTCATCGGATGCACGGTGCTGACGCTTTCGAAATGGGCGGGATTGGCTGCACCCGTGTACGGGGGCAGCGTTCCGCTTGGCACTGCCATCTCCGCAACGGCGGCCTCCTGTTCGTGCAGGTTCGAGATTAACAGGAGTTCTATATGTTCGCATTTCGGTGCCCACACGCGGAATTGAACACCTCCTTCAGTCACGAGCGCGCCCAGGCTTGGATATAGCGTAAAGGTCATGTGATGATTCGGCAGGAATACCGGGATGATTCTGGCTGCTTGAAGGCTCCGGGTTGAACCTGTCCCTTCCGGGAATGGATCAGATAGTGTTGCCGGTAACTGTAACCTGTGCGTGAGAAAGCGGTGGGTACCGGACAACCGTATGCCTGCATGCTGGATCTGTCATCCTCCTTCGAGTAATAAAAGGGATAGGATAGGGCAAGTTCGTTTATGGTTACTATCGTGCGTACGGCATCTCCTTACTCGTTGTGGTCGTGGCGTTCCCCATATTCGGACTGTATATTTTGTTCGACTCCGTCGTGCGTTCGTCATGGCCGGGCACCCTGCGGTTGGCCTGACACCCTTTCGGTTGGGAGATCTGGTCCGGTCGGCTCTTATCGAAGCCCGCGCTTACGGAGCCATGCCGACCCTGTGTAGATGAGGTGCTCATGGCTCCGTAAGACCAGCATGACCTCGTTCCGAGACTCCATTCGCTCTCGGCTTACTGGAGTCGCTGGACTCGCGGCTCCACGACATTTCGATGGGCCATGCTCTGAGATAATCTAACCCCGAACGGTAGAGCATAACGACGTGAGCACGTTTCGATCACTCCTGGCGTGGAGCAGCGGTAAAGACAGCGCTTGGGCGCTCCAGGTCCTTCGCGCGAGGGGCGGCGTGGAAATAGTCGGTCTGCTGACCACCGTCATCGAGGGCTCCGGACGTGTTACCATGCACCACGTCCCTGAATCCGTACTCGATGCCCAGGCTGCTGCGCTGGGATTGCCCGTGTGGAAGGTCCGTCTGCCCGACCCGTGCCCCAATGAAGTCTACGAGCGCAGAATGAAGGACGCGATGGACCGCGCAGTGCGCGAAGGCATCTCCAGCATGGTGTTCGGCGACTTGTACCTGGAGGATATCCGGCAGTATCGCGAGGCACGCCTCAAAGGTACGGGCATTACCCCGATTTTTCCATTGTGGGGTCTGGACACCGCTGAGTTGGCTCGAGACATGGTCCGGGCAGGTCTACGTGCCCGCGTTGTAAGCATAGATACGACCCGCTTAGACGCGACGTTTCTCGGACGGGAGTTTGATGAGGCGTTTCTGGACGATTTGACTCCACATGTTGATCCGTGCGGGGAGGCAGGGGAATTTCATACCGTCGTCTACGCCGGGCCCATGCTCGACCGCGTGCTCCCGTTGAGTATGGGCGATGCATACCGGAACGAGCCGTTCCTGTACGCGAATGTGGCGCTTGCGTCTGACGTGCCCGTGGAGGAGACCTGACAGAAATCCACGTGTATCAAACCGACATCATCCGGAACCTCGCCGCCGGGATTTCTCGCCTGATTCCGGGAGCTGTCGCCCGGCGCACGCTCGAAACGCGCTGGTTCGGTGAAGGGGATCCCCCCGCCGCACTGGTCGAATGGTTCGAGGTCGTATGCGGCAATATCGCGCCCGATCCTTGGCGTTGCGACGTCTATCTGGCAATGGGGCGCCCGGATTTGAATGTCAAATTACGAGCCGGGCGCGTCATGCCGTTTACAGAGGACGCGGAAGGATGGGTAGAGCGGTGGGATAAATGGGTGCTGCCCTGGCCAGCCGCTCCGAGACCGGGCGAGGAGGAGAGCCCGGCCCCGGAGCAGTGGATCCAGGTATGGAAATCCCGCCGCCTCGCCCGCCTCGAAGTCGGGGAGACCGTCACCTTTGCGAAGCCAGTGGCGGTCCCACTTCGCATGTGCTGCATCGAACTCACCCGGCTCACCGTACACGAGGCGGCGTGGTGGTCGGTCTGTTTCGAAGCATCCGCGCCCGAAGATGAACTGGACGGGACGTTCCTGCGCGCCGTCAACCACGTCTTTGCATTGCACGAGCCGCCCCCGCTCGATCTGGCCCACTCCTACGGATATCCGCAATGGCTGATGAACGTTTGCGGGTGAACCGTTGTACTACGCCTGGGCTTCTGCCTCCTTGTGAATCGAAATGTGGTGGGTCTCTTTCAACATGATGGTGCCCACGATGAACGTGATGAAGGCTACAGCGATGGGAAAGATCAGGCCCGAGTAGATGTTACCAGTCTGTACCACCAGCGCCGTGGCGATGAGCGGCAGGAAACCGCCGAAATAGCCGTTACCTACGTGGTATGGAACGGAAACCGATGTGTACCGGATACGTGCCGGGAACGACTCCACCATGAAAGCCGCAATCGGACCGTAAACCATCGTCACATACAGAACGAGGATGAAAATGAGGAAAGTCAGCAACGCAAGGCTGGGGAACGCATTGGCCGGGCCTGCGGCAACGATCTGATTGCTGACTGCTTTCATGGCGACGAAGATCGGATACATGGTGAGTGCTGCAATGAGGTTGCCCAGCATCATCACCTTCTTCCGCCCGATCCGGTCTGAAAGTGCCCCGAACACCACGAAGAAGGGCATGCCGAGGAAGAGGGCCACGGCCACTACCGTGCTCGCCGTCTCGAAGTCGAGCCCGACACTGGGGCTCTGGAGCCAGCTGAGCGTGTAGAACTGCGCCGTGTACCAGACAACCGCCTGCCCGGCAGCTGCGCCGAAGAGGACGGTCAGGATCACCTTCCAGTTCTTGGTGCTGCCAAGGCTATCCTTTAATGGGGTCTGGGACGTCTTGCCCTCGGCCTTGAGTGCCGTGAACAGGGGGGACTCCTTCATCTTCGTGCGGATGTACACGGAGACGCCAACCAGGAAAATGGAGAGAATGAACGGAATGCGCCAGCCCCAGGCGTCGAATGCTTCGGGGGTCATCAGTGCCTGGACGGCGTTGATGACGACGAGCGATACGAACAGGCCGAGTGTGGCTGTAATCTGGATGAAGCTGGTATAGAACCCGCGCTTGTGATCCGGTGCGTGCTCGGCGACGTAGACGGCCGCACCACCGTATTCCCCGCCGAGAGCAAGCCCTTGAAGGATCCGGATGATGACGAGGATAGCCGGGGCGAGCAGGCCCACCTGTGCATACGTAGGTAACAGGCCGATCAGCGTCGTGGCACCTCCCATGACGAGCAGCGTAATCAGAAAGGCATATTTCCGCCCGATGAGATCGCCGATCCTGCCGAACACCACTGCCCCGAAAGGCCGCGCACCGAACCCGGCTCCGAACGTAGCAAACGTATAGAGGAGGGCAGCGGTTGGGTCGGAAGCTGGAAAGAACTCGGTAGAGATGATCGTAGCGAGGCTGCCGAATATGTAGAAGTCGTACCACTCAATCATCGTCCCCAGCGCGGAGGCAAAGATCACTTTCCAGATTCCGGCCTCTTCAGCCGTTTTACTTGCAGGAGCGGCAACTGCGGTGCTAACGGTTAGTCTTTCCATGCGTTATGTCGCTAAGGGGCTGGTGTTAGGGGTCGTAGCGCAAAATAGACGTTCGGGTAATATGAGGAAACTGCGAAATGAAAAATGTATGATGACATACAAGATTTCGGAAAGGTCTCAGGCTGTGCCCGTAACACGTTGCAGCGCGTAGGTACTTGCCCCGAAAAGAAAGAACGCGGCCCTGTAACCATGCGGTACGTTATTCAAAACGAAGGACACTCGCATTGAAAGCATTTCTTATCCATGTACATGGAACACAACAGGTGAGCGAAGTGGTGGAAGGACGAGGCAAACGAGATCCATGGCATTCAACAAGCTCGTTACGCCTTCGCGCAGTAGAACACCGGTTGCAAGCTGGTTCAGAGCCAACCGAAGGCACCTTCCGGCGTTGATGTGTTTCGCCATGTTCACCGCAGTTTGCTACGCAAGCGAGAACGGCATGGATGGAAGAGATCATGCCGATGGGTAACGATATATGACGCCCCCCGACACCACCCGACCCGATCCGAACGTGCCCGGTGAGGTGGAGCCGAGGCATTCCTGGAAAGACCGGTTTAGCCAGTGGGCGGCGCACGTCGCGCCCCACTGGCGCAAAGTGAAGCGTTACGGACGGCGATACTGGCGCGTCGTCACCGGCCCGGGCGTCAGCCCGAGACGACGGATCCTCTACGTAGCAGGCGGCCTGGCGCTGTTCGGCGTCGTGTGCGGAATCCTGCTGTTCCTGTACACGCTGATACTCATCCCGTTCACACCGGGCATTTCCGACCTGCGAAAGGCGAAGGCGGAACGGCCGACCGTGGTATTCTCGTCGGATGGAATACAGATCGCGGAGTTCAAGCCGGTGAACCGGGAATGGGTTGACCTGGATGAGATTGCCCCGGAGGTGATCGACGCGCTCATTGCGACGGAAGATCACCGCTTCTACCGGCATCACGGCGTGGACATCAAGCGTGTGTTTGGTGCTATGTATTACACGCTGATGGGCAGACCGCAGGGCGGCAGTACCATCACGCAGCAACTCGCGCGCAACCTGTACCCGAATGAGATCGGGCGGGAGGTGACCCTCACACGCAAACTGAAAGAACTCATCACCGCCCTGAAAATCGAGTATGCCTACGAGAAGGATGAGATACTCGAGACCTACCTGAATACGGTGCCGTTCCTCTATAATGCATACGGCATCGAAATGGCGGCCCGAACCTACTTCTCGAAATCAGCCGACGAGCTAGATCTGGTGGAGAGTGCTACCCTGGTGGGCATGTTGAAGGGCACCTACTACTACAACCCGATACGTAACCCGGAGCGGGCGCGCCAGCGGCGCAATGTGGTGCTCGGTCAGATGGTGAAGCATGGATACCTGGACGAGGAGCGGTTCGAGCAATTGAAAGACGAACCCCTCGGAGTCGATTTCCAGCGGCAGGAAGAGAAGGAGGGGCCGGCTCCGCACTTTACGGAACAGGTGCGCGTGTGGCTCATCGATTGGGCAGATAGGAATGGCTACAACATCTACCGGGATAGCCTCATTGTCCACACTACACTCGATACGCGGGTGCAGAGCTTGGCGCAACAGGCGGTAGACCGGTGGATGCCCGCGCTCCAGGCGGTGGCCGACGTGGAGTGGAGCCGTGCGGAGCCGGTCACGTTATCACGGTCGCTGGATAGTTACCGCAGGCGACGCTCGGAACAGTCGGCCTTCGACTACTACTGGGAGTCGAAGCCGCACGTCATTGATGCCTTCATTCGGAGCACGCCGCAGTACCGGGAAGGGGTCTCGAAGGGCATTCCGGAGGAACAGATGGTGGATAGCCTCCGGAACGATGCGGCCTTCATGCAGGCGCTGCGGGAGTTGAAGACGAGGCTGGAAGTAGGGTTCGTGGCGCTTGACCCCGGGACCGGCGGTGTTCGGGCGTGGATCGGAAGTCGCGACTTTGAGGTGGACCAGTACGACCACGTCATACAGGCACGGCGGCAGCCCGGATCCACATTCAAGCCGGTCGTCTATGCCGCAGCGCTGGAAGAGGGCTTTTCGCCGACCGACACCCTCACTGACCGGGAGGTCGAGTACAGGCTGCGCAATGGGGAGATCTGGCGGCCCGTCAACGAGGGCCAGGTATCCGGCCGGACGATGACCCTTGCCGACGCACTGGCCTATTCCAAGAATACCATTACCGCGCAACTCATCGATGAGGTCGGGGTGAACGATGTCGTCCGGCTGGCACGGCGGATGGGAGTGCGGCGGAGCGAATTGGATCGAGTCCTCTCGCTTGCGCTGGGTACCAGCGAGGTCACGCTCCTCGAAATGGTATCCGTGTACGGCACCATCGCGAACGAAGGGGTCTACCAGCAGCCTATTCTGGTTTCTCGCATCGAAGATCGAAATGGGAACGTACTGGCTACGTTCGAGCCGAAATCAGAACGTGTGCTCTCCAGCAAAACGGCCATCGAACTCACGAACATGTTAAGGGGCGTCGTGGACCGAGGTACCGGGCGGCGGGTACGCAGCACGTTCGGCATCCGGGCGGATGTGGCCGGCAAGACGGGCACGACGCAGGACAATGCGGATGGCTGGTTTATCCTGATGCATCCGGACCTGGTCGCGGGCGCCTGGGTAGGATTCAACGATCCGCGCGTGGCCTTTCGTTCTAGCTATTGGGGTTCGGGCGGCAACAACGCGCTGTTCATTGTCGGAGAGTTCTTCAAACGGGCGCTGGCAGAGAAGTCGCTCGGTCTGGAGAAAAGCGAGTTTGCGCCCCCACCGGAGCTTGGGGAGGAAGAGAAAGGCTTCAGCAGGGTAGGTCGGTGGTTTGACCGCGCGTTCCGCGATATTGGCCGCTGGGTCGGTCGCGCGCTGGATAACATCGGCAAGGCAATCTTCGGCGATGAGACCGATCAGGATATGGATAGAGAACGCCCCACCCGGCGCACCTCGGATGAAGACTTTGATGCCTACGATCCGGATGCGCCCGGCGAAAGAACGCAGGAGTCCGATTCGCTGAACAGGATGGAGCGCGATTCCACGCAACTCAATCGCCTGCTGGAACGGCTACGCCGACGAGAACTCGATCAGCAGGAGAGCGATGGAACGGCGGTCGAGAACGATGCCGGGGCCGCAACAGGGCTAATGCCTGATCCGGAACAGGACGTTGAGGAGGAACTGGATGGCATCCATCGCAGGTGAGCCGGACGCAGTCAGCAGCGGCGAGGCATTGCAGGCTCCCATCCAATGATGCGATCGCTCTAGGAACCGGACGCAGACCGGATCATAATCCTCCATTAGCGGCTGCCCGCACAACATCGGAACGGGGAGTGATCGATTCATACGTCGGTCCGTGCAACTCATGCCGCTCAGGTGCAACTCGTTTCAGTCCGGAATCAATTTTCCGGGCTCGCTCTTATTATGAATGGGATTATCTTCCCGGCGAGTCCTGGCTGTGCGGACTTTTGCTTAGTATTGATACCCGGCCCGATTCGTTGTAGGCGGGCTGATCGAGCCTCGGCTGCCGTTCTGTTCCTTTGC
Organism: Rhodothermales bacterium; assembly: GCA_041690215.1. Taxonomy (GTDB): domain Bacteria; phylum Bacteroidota; class Rhodothermia; order Rhodothermales; family DASSAV01; genus DASSAV01. The sequence continues at coordinate 147,210 of JAWLHQ010000003.1, read as the reverse complement.
CTCTTTGATGGACTTCCTGATGACGCGAATACACCTTGCCGCTAGTCCCATTGTTATGGTTCTACTGCTAGCCGCGTGTTCCGGTAAGGAATCGGAACGGCCGGACGGCGGGGGAAGGGGGGAGGCGCTGATTCCCGCCGTCGAAGTAGTGCAGGCACAACAGGGAGCGTTGCCGCTGGAGCAGCGCATGAGCGGAACGGTGCGTGCCGATAATCAGGTGATCATCTTTCCGGAAGTCGCCGGTACCATCGTCCGTGTGGCCGCGGAGAGTGGGGATTATGTGCGGCAGGGCCAGCCACTGGTCTACTTGCGCGACACGCAGTACCGTGAACAACTCCAGCAGGCGCTCGCAGCGCTGAAGATTGCCGAGGCGGAGGCGAAGCGTACCGAGGCTACGCTGAACGAAGCCCGGGCGCGCCTCAAGCGCAATGAAGAACTGGCGGCCAAACGGTATCAGAGCCAGCAGGCGCTGCAAATGGTACAGGCCGAAGTCGCGGCCGCAGAAGCCAACCACCAGAGTGCGCTCGCCCGCATCGCACAGGCGCAGGCCACCGTAGAGGAACAGCAGGAAGCGCTGAGGCGGACGATCATCTACGCCCCGATCTCGGGCTACCTGGGGCAGCGCAATGCCGAGGTAGGCATGCGGGTGGATGCTGGTACCAGCCTCTTCATCATTGGCAACCTCGACCAGGTCAAGGTGAAGGTGGCCGTGAGCGACGACGTGATCGGCCGTATTGAGGTCGGGCAGACGGCACTGATTTCATCGCCGAGCCTCAACGGAAAGACGATTCGCGCAACGGTCTCGCGTATTTCTCCGTTCCTGCAGGCCGGCAGCTACAGTGCAGAAGCTGAAATCGATGTGCCGAATCCCGATGGATTGCTCCGCCCCGGCATGTTCGTGACGGTAGACGTGCTCTATGGCGAAAGCCAGCAGGCCACCCTCATACCGATCAGCGCGCTCTACGAGGACCCCGGCACCGGCACGATGGGCGTTTATGTCGCGCCGGCACTCGGAAGCGAGGTGCCGATCCAGGTACCCGAAACCTTCAATCCTGATAATCCGCCCCCGCTCACGGAGCCGACACAGATGACGTTCCAGGAAGTGCAGGTGATCGCCAGAGGGCAGGGCGTGGCCGGCGTTGCTGGCATCCAGCCCGGTGCGTGGGTCGTGACCGTCGGCCAGAATCTGATCATCAGCCCTCAGGTCGGGCAGCCTCAGGCCCGTGTCCGCGCTGTTCCCTGGCAACGTGTTGCCGAGCTACAGGGGCTTCAAGACGAGGATCTGCTCCGTTCCTTCCTGGAAAAACAACAGCAATATGCACGTAGCGCTCGCTCCGAAGTGAGCCAGTCGCAGTCCGAGCAGGAAGGCGTAGGTAGAACGGTTAAAACGACCTTCTAATCGGCGCGCAGCTCGGTCTGTACTCGGACTACCCTTTCGGCACGTTCTATCCATTTACGGCACGCCCATGGCCTCTCTCACCGATACCTCCATCCGCCGGCCGGTTGCCACCGCGATGTTCTACCTGATCGTGATCACGGTAGGGCTCGTAGGATTCACGCAATTACCTGTCGATCTGCTGCCTCCTATAGAGTTTCCTCAGCTCACCGTTTTCACGCGATACAACAATGTGGGGCCGGAGGAAATCGAGCAGATCATTACGGATCCGGTGGAGAATGCCGTTTCAGGTATTCCCAACGTGGAGCGGATCACGTCGCAATCGGAGGAGGGCCGGAGTAGAGTCAGCCTAGAGTTTGCGCGCGGCACGAACCTGGATGAAGCAGCCAACGACCTCCGGGCCGCGTTGGATCGCATTCGTAACAGCCTCCCCGAAGAGGCCGAGCCGCCGGTCATCTGGAAGTTTGACCCCAACAACATCTCGGTCGTCTCGCTATCCGTCACGTCGACACGCGACCTGGAGGAGACGACGCGCATTCTCGAACGTGACATTGCCCAGCGATTCGAGCAGATCCCAGGCGTCGGCACGATCGAGGTGCGAGGCGGAATCTATCGCGAGATCCAGGTTCAGCTCAAGCGGGACCGGCTCCAGGCGAGCGGCCTCACGCCGGACAATGTGCGGGAAGCGCTCGCCCGTGAGAATGCAACCCTCCCGGGAGGGAACGTGAAGGAGGGCTATAACGATCTGTACGTGCGTACCCTGGGAGAGTACACGAGCGTAGATCAGATCGCCAATACCGTCATCACATATACCGGCGACATGCCGATCCGAGTGAAGGACGTAGCCGATGTGGTGGATGGCTATGAGGACGTGCAGCGCCTCTCCGAGGCGAACGGCGTACCCATCATCCGCATGACGATCCAGAAGCAAAGCGGGGCGAATACTGTAGAGGTGGCTGAAGCGGTCAAGGAGGAGGTTGCGCGTGTCAATGCCGAACGCAATGACCTGCAGCTTGCCGTTACGAGTGACCAGAGCACGTTCATCAAGCAGAGCATCTCTAACGTGCAGTCCTCGGCCATATACGGCGGCTTGCTGGCCATCTTCATTCTGTACCTCTTCCTGCGCAACGGATCTTCTACGCTCATCATCGCCGTAGCCATCCCTATCTCGGTCGTCGCGACGTTCGGTATGCTGTACTTCGGTGGGATGACGCTGAACCAGATGACGTTCGGTGGACTGGCACTGGGCATCGGGATGATGGTGGACAATGCCATCGTCGTGCTGGAAAACATCGTGCGGCAGCGTGAGGAGAACGGGAAGTCGATGGTGGAAGCCGCGCATATCGGTACGCGGGAAGTGGTAGGAGCCATCATCGCATCGACGCTCACGACCTGCGTGATCTTCCTGCCGCTCGCGTTCACCGAGTCGGCCTCGATGGTGCTCTTTCAGGCGCTCGCTCTCGTTATCGTGTTTTCGCTCTGTGCCTCACTACTCGGGGCGCTGACGCTCGTTCCGGTGCTTTCCAGCAAGTTCCTGCGGATGCGGACGCCCGGAGAAGCAGGGGGCGAACCTGAAAAGAAATCCAGGTTCCAGAAGGCGGTAAAACAGCTGGAGTACCGCTATAGCCACATGCTGGGCCGAGCGTTACAGCGCCCGCGTTTGGTCTTCGGCATAGCCGGTGGATCCGTCATTGTCACAGCCCTGCTGTGGCCGCTTATCCCGGTCGAGCTCGCACCGGAAACCGAAGCCGATGAGATCGATGTTGAGATGGAGATGGCTCAGGGGACGAACATCGCCATCGTCAAGACCTACCTCGAAGAACTGGAGCGCGCCGTACGTCCCCTGCTTCCGGAGGACGACGTCGACGTGGTGACGACGGAGGTTCGAGGTGGAGATGCAGAGGTGCAGATCACACTCAAACCCGCCGATCAGCGTACGGTCAGCGCTACCGAACTCGCGCAGCGTATTCGTGAGCGCGTTACCGGACTGATACCCGGTGCGGAGATCCGCGTGGACGCGCAGTCCGGCCTGTGGATTTTGCGGCGCATCTTTGGTTCTGGTGGCGGAACGGAAGCGGTCCAGCTTCAGCTTCGCGGCTATGATATCGAGCAGGCCGACCAGCTAGCCCGCGAGATCGCCGCCCGTATGGAACGGGTAGATGGCGTGGTCGGCGTACGCTTGAGCCGCCGTGAAGGACGGCCCGAGGAAAACATTCGGTTCGACCGGGAGAAGATCGCTTCTCTCGGGCTTTCCGTGCGCCAGGTAGCGCAGGCCATTCAGACCAGCGTTGGCGGGAGCCGGGCCGGTTACTTTCGGGTTGGTGGCGATGAATTTCCCATTGTCGTACGGCTACGCCCGGAGGATCGGCTCACGATTCAGGATCTTGACAATATCTCTGTCGAGACGCGCGATGGCCTTACGATCCCTGTTTCCAGCCTCGTGCTGGCTTCCCGCGAGCGAGGGCCGACCTCCATTCAGCGCATCGACGGCCAACGGGTGACGTACATCTCTGCAAGCCTGGAGCCCGGTGTCGTGCTCGGTGAAGGGGTGGAACGCATTCGGGCCGCGCTCTCGGACATGGCGCTGCCCCAGGGGTTTTCCCTGTCGTTCGGCGGCGAGTACGAAGAGCAACAGGAAGCGCAACGGGACTTTATCCTTGCTATCGTCATGGCTCTGGCGCTCATCTACATGGTCATGGCCGGACAGTTCGAGCGCTTCCTTGATCCGCTCATCGTCATGTTCTCCGTGCCCGTCGCCATCGTCGGCGTGATCCCCACGATGCTCCTGACCGGCACGACCATGAACATGCAGAGCGTTATGGGTATGGTGATGCTCGTTGGCATCGTAGTAAACAACGCCATCGTGCTCGTGGACTACATCAACCTGCTGCGGCGCGAGAAGGGTATGGATATCCATGCCGCTGTGATAGAGGCAGGTCGGCTCCGGCTCCGTCCGATTCTCATGACGACGTCCACGACCGTCCTCGGGCTTCTGCCGCTTGCGCTCGGGATCGGGCAGGGCGCGGAGATCCAGGCATCCCTGGCGCGTGTCGTCGTTGGCGGATTGACGGCCTCTACCCTCATCACCCTCGTGCTCATTCCCGTCGTGTACGTGTACGCAACGGCGTTGGCGGAACGGGTGCGGGTGCCCAACTGGTCGCTCGTAGCAGGCCATAGCGATCCGGCTATCAAGCCGGCACAATAGGTGCTACGCGCACACCGCCGGTGCCGATCAGGGCATGGATCGGGCTCCAGGAAAAAGCGATTCCTCTGAATCTCATGAGAACGCAGGCTCAGAGGAATCGCTTTCCTTTACTGGCGGACTATGCCGGGGATTTCAGTGCTTGATTACACGGGCTGTACGTCCCGTAGCCGCTGGCAGATGGCTTCTCCTATTTTCTGGAGCGCGTTGATCTCGTCGTCGGTGAAGTCGTATGGAACGGGCTTCGCGATACCAAGCGTGCCGTAGAGACGGTTCTCATGGAGTAGAGGGATAGCCAGTGAGCCCTCCATCTTCGTGTCCTTGGCAGAGGGGCGGGCTACGCCGGAATCGTCTGTCTGCAGATTGCAGACCTGGACCGGGGCTCGGCGTTCCGCAGCAATACCCGCCATGCCCTTCCCGATGGGGATGAGGGACATCTTGGGCAGGAGGAGGTCGGGGATGCCTTGATGCGCTACGACGGCAAGCATCTTCTGCTCGGCATCCCAGATGTGCAGGGTCCCGGTCGTGCAGTCGAATGCCTGGAGGATCTCTGAGAGGGTTTCGTTCCAGTCTAGCTCGTCCGCAGAGGCGATGTGGTCGCGGACGGAATCGGTAGTTGCTGCCATATCGGTAATTCGTTGTGCTGGAGAGTGGACCCGTTCAGCCTATGCTGCAGCCGCCAATCTGTTTCCGCCAGGAGTGGATCAGAGCGTACGATCCCTGGCTAATCGAACACGATGGTACGTCTTCCACTCAGGAAGACGCGTTCCTCGAGGATGAGCTTTAATGCTCTGGCCAGAACGAGTTTCTCAATGTCGCGGCCAGCCTGGGCCATGTCCTCAGGACTATGGCTGTGGTGGACCGGCAGTACACTCTGCGAGATGATAGGGCCTTCGTCGAGGTCTGTAGTAGTAAAGTGGGCCGTGGCCCCGATAATCTTGACCCCCCGCTCGAAGGCCTGTTGATACGGCTTCGCGCCCACGAAAGCCGGAAGGAACGAGTGATGGATGTTGATGATGCGGTTGGGGTACTGCGCAATGAACTCCGGCGTCAGGATGCGCATGAACTTCGCCAGGACGATGTAATCCGGATCGTACTGGGAAAGGACCTCCTGGATTTCGGCTTCGGCTTTTTGTACGGGGCGGTCTTCATAGGGCACGTGGTAAAAAGGAACCCCGAACTTGGCCGACAGGGGCGCGAGCACCGAATGGTTGCCGATGACGGCTTCGATGGATGCGCCGAGTTCGCCGTAGGCGTGCCGGATGAGCAACTCGGCAAGGCAGTGGTGCTCTTTCGTTACTAGGACGACGAGTTTACGGTCCCCTCGGTGAGCCAGGCGCACACGGGCACCCTGCGGCAACAGGCTTTCGATTTCTTTGACGGCAGGACCCGCTTCGGGTGCTCCGACGAACTCGGTGCGCATGAAGAAGCGTCCGGCCGTACGGTCTACAAACTCGTGGTTGCTTTCGATATTGAAGTCATGCCGGAAGAGAACACCGGTGATTCGGGAGATGAGCCCCTGTTCATCGGGGCATTCTACGAGGAGAATGTGGCTGTTCAATGTCGTTCTGTCGACTTGAATGTGAATGATAAGCAGGTATAAGCTCGTCGAATGTACTATCTCACGGTAGCTGGAAAAAACCGTCCCGGTCAGTAAGGCTGCTGTTGCTCTGCAGCGATCGAATAGGTGCCCGCACCGTATCAGCGAGCCGCGTTGTGTGGTCGCTTCTGCCATGGGAGGTGTGAATCTATGGTAACGCGCCGGTTTCATCGAGCGAATGAAGATCGTCCTCCCGTTTTTCCGCTTTGTATACTTTGAAGTAAGGTGTTTACCACAACAAAGGTGCCTGTTCTGGCGATGGAGAGCAGCTTCGATGTGTTGGATGATGCGGGAGTGGCATTCAGGAGGCAGTTTCGCGGCCTCGTGCTGAGCCCCGGCGACGAAGGGTACGAGCGTGCCCGGCTTGTCTGGAATGGTATGATCGACAGGCATCCCGCGCTCATTGCTCGGTGTACGAGCACGGACGATGTTGTCGCTGCCGTGAACTGCGCGCGTGAGAACAACCTGGTGCTTGCCGTCCGTGGCGGCGGGCACAATGTCGCGGGGTATGCCACGTGCGACGGCGGCCTCGTCATCGACCTCTCACCGATGAAAACGGTCGATGTAGATCCCATAGCACGCACCGTGACGGCTGTCGCCGGATGTACCTGGGCCGACGTCGATAGAGCAACACCACGAGGAAGGCGACACCATCGTGCAGGCAACCTTCGGAGAGAAGTATGAGCGGCTGGTCGCTCTCAAGCGGAAGTACGACCCGCACAACCTCTTCCGCCTCAATCAGAACATTCGCCCGTAGGCACTGGCGTGTCAGGAAACCAGATCAGGGTTGTGGCGGGGCGGTCCGTTTATTTCCGGTAGCGTCTTTGATTTCCCGAATGATCGCGGCGGCCTGCTCCGCACGGTCGCTGGTGCCCTGCGCAACCTCGCTCAGGACACACTCTGCCTCCTCCAGGTTGCCGTCCGCGATCAACACCGCACCCAACAGGAAGCCGGCTTCCGAACGGAGCCATGGATCGGCCTGTTCGCTGCGGACAACCTGCCTGAGGGCTTCTTTGGCCCACTGGAGGCGTTCCTTATCGTAGCGGGGGAAGAGCCCCAGTACCGTTCGGCGTGACGAGATCACCTCGCGCACGGCATCCGTCAGGAGTTGCTCTGCTATCTGCTGGGATCCATTCACACCGGATCGGACTGACCCGGATGACGGGAAGATGCTGGCCTCCTCATAGGCGAGGTGGTACAGTTCAGAACGTGTAGCGCGGTCTGCTATGGCTAGAATGCCGTACAGGACCAGGAGACCGGCAATGACCGCGAGGCCACCTCCGAGCATACGGCTGGATGGAGTGGCGGGCAGATCGAATCGAAGCCACCGGAGGTAGCTGCTTGCAGCACGGGCGCGCCGGCGGGGCAGTCTGTCCGGCCGTTCCGGTTCCTCGGAAGCGTCCGGATGTTGCTGATGGTCGGTTCCCGAATCAACCGGAGCCCCCGGGGTTTGCATGGCGTTGAGGTTCAACGCTCTGGCTTCGATGGCTTCGAATTCGGCCCTGAGGTCTGCCCGCTCGCGCAATTGCGCCTTTACTTGTGTGAAGAGGGCCAGTACCTTACCGGCAGGCGGGTGCGAGGACCAGTAGTGATAGGTCGCAACGTACGCGAGCGCTGCACGTGTGGCGGGATCGTTGGAAGGCAGGTCCGGCGTCTGCAGGAAAATCGCGGCCAGGCTCTCCGCATCGACGAGTGCGAACGTTTCCGGAAAGGCGATCAGGTACTCGACCAGTTCGAGTTGTTCTTGCCGGTTCAGGTCTTTAAAGGCGAGGAGCTTTTTCCGCAGTCGGGGCATTGGAGGGGGTATCAAAGTTGTAACGTACAAGTACGTTCTCGGGCGGGAAGTTAGAGATAAGTGGATTTCGATTCATCCCTTATTCATGAACTCGCTGGGGTCTTGTCCCGCCGGTGATGCAAGCATAGCGCGAGCAATGCGGTTACGGCTCCGAATGCGACCAGTCCGTACCAGGCGTGCGCAGGTAGTCCGGCATAGCGTCCCTGAAGGGAAATGGGGGCGGGATCACCGTAGAGGACAGGCGCAGCCCAGAAGAATGGGCTCAGTACGTTCTTTTCGGCCTCGGCGAGGTACGTGAGTTGTGCCTGCTGCAAGGCTACGTCCTTCGGCCGCCCTTCTCGGAGCCCCAGGTAGAAATCCCGCATGAGTTTAGCCGACGCGTTATCGTCGGCCAGCCACAGGGTTGAAACAGAACTGGCCGCGCCCATCGCGCGAAAGCCATAATGGAGCCCCAGCGACCCCTCTCCGGATCGATGCACGCCACGAGCCGTGTTGCATCCGCTGAGCACAACGAGATCCGCGAAGAGGGGACGGCCCATCAGTTCGTGCAGATAGATGATCCCGTCATCCGACTCCGTCGGCGAGTTCGACAGGAGAATGGCACTCATCAAGGGAGTGGACTCGTCTACCAGCACGTGGGATGCGATGTGAAGCACGCTCGGTGCAGTCATCGATTCGTAGAACGCACGTTCAGTGGCTTCCTCATCGAGTAAGGCACGCGACTTCCAGAATAACTCTGTTACGGACTTCACCTCGGCCCGGACAGCAGGTAGGTCCGGTTCAGCCGACAAACCGCCACGTATGAAGGGCGGGAGAGCCGAGGTGAGCAGGCTGTCGGCGGCGTACCGCGCCCGGCCGAATGCGACGACGTCGGCCGAGCGTTTGTGCCGCGGTGTGCGCTCGGCGATGAGCAAGGCGGCACCGGGCTCGTAGCTGATCGGGAAGCGTCTGATGAGATAAGGGGGCGTCCGGTATGTGCTACGGGATACGTTCTCCTCTACCAGAGCGCCAAAGGGTAGCCCGTATAGTGGCCCGGAGGGTACGATGACGAGGCGTGTGCCGTCTACCAAATGCCGTTCTACCGGCTCAAAGAGGCGCACGTACAGATCATGCAACGCTCGAAGTGAGAACCGCCGGTCGGCGAGGCGGAGGTCGTTTGATGAAGCAGATAGCACGCCGCTGATGGATTGAATAGCGGCTTCGATTTCGTCACGCGAGGCGTTCGGGAGCGGGATGGCCAACAACGTATCCGGTGTGACGAGGAACACATGGGACATCGCCTCCTGGTCCTGCCACGCTATGAAGTAGGAGAGCAGGGATTGATTCCGTTCGGCGAGCTTGCGTTGGATGGCATCCAGCGTAAGTGAGGCTTCACGGTCAGAATCGGTCATCATAGCGGCGCGTTCCGCTACGAGCCGTGTTTCCTCATCCATGAGGCGGATGTATGCATCCGTACCGTAGGGTTCGTGCAGCAGTTTCGTTCGAATGGTGGCCAGGTCTTCCGTCACTCGTTCATATCGTTCCCGTTGCTCGGAGGAGAGGTGCACTAGTGCGGTGTGTGCGGACAGGAGATCGCTCGCGTAGCGGGCGCGTGAGTGCTCCAGTGTAAGGAAGGCTTTCTGGTACCGGCCCTGCCGCAAGAGCACGCGGACGAGGCCCCGGTAGGCCGAGCGCTGCCAGCGGCTGAATGCGGAAAGAGACCAATCGGTCGTGCCGAGCTGGGAACGAAGCTGTTCGACGACGTCGATGAGATCATGATAGATTTGCTCCGCCTCAGTGAGCCGGTCCGTGCGCTCGTATATATTTCCAAGGCCGATGAGGACTCTGCGGCGGTGGTCCACGTCCATGCGCTCGCCCTCTACCAGGCGCAATGCGGCGAGGAGCAGGCGTTCCGCTTCATGCCAGCGGGCCTGGTCAGCCAGAACATTCGACCGGTTTACAGCGGCAAGTACGAGCATGCCCTTGTCCTCGATACCCCGGGCCACTTGCTCTGCACGTGAGATGTATGCCAGTGCCGTCTCGGCATCATCCATTATGTGCGCGAGACTTCCACGCAGAATGAGCGCGCCGGACCAGTTACGTGATGGTTCGATTCGCTCGTAGAGCGAGAGGGCTCTATCCACGATGCGTATCGCCTGTTCGAGGCTGTCCCGCCAGGCCGGTTCGTGAATGGACCGTTCTAAGATGATATCGCTCGTCAGGTGGAGTGCTCTTGCCTCGATCAGGGTACGGAATGCGCTTTGTTCCCGCTCCTGTCCGATGAGCCAGGTGGCGGTGCGGGCATAGGTGAGCGCGTTGTCGAAATCCTGCATCCGCTGGTAGATGCGGCCCAGTTCGCAGTAAAGCTCGGCGCGGTGGGCCATCGAGTATCTTGTTGCAGAGCGAATGGCGGCAGCTTGATGGGCAGCGGCCAGGGCGAGGTGTCCGGTCCAGGTGTCCACCTGGGCGCGGAACTGGTACATGAAAGGCGTCCAGACACTATCCGGGGGGAGGTCATGGAAGAACGCATCGAATGCATCGAAGGCCTCTTCATAGCGCCCCAACGCGATCAGTCCGTAGATTTCCCGGCTGTACATGCGTCGGATCCGGTCAATCTCGGACGGGCTCACGCACGTGCGGGCCTCTCTCGCATATCGTACGACGTCGTGGAACACCTGAAGCTCCGGACTACCCGCCCGTTCCATGAGCGCCTGCCACTGGATCCAGTGGGCGTAATAGATCCGGTTGGCATGTTCGTACGCCGTTTCGCACGGGGTTTGCGCTACCGCAAGGCGAACATCGACGCAGGTAGAAAAGAGGAGGAATCCCGCCGCCAGTACAAATCCTCTTGCATACGGATTACGCATTGTGTCTAGACGTATCTTACAGACTACGCATAGGGTAACAATTCGCACGGAGGTTTCACCATGAGAAAGGAAAGGAACTGGGTGCTCCGAGCTGACGATCCTGAGGAGAACGATTCCGACGAACAAGACCACGCGACGGCCGGGACGACCGGCACCGGAGGAGGCAACAACGGAGGAACGAGTGGTGGATCGGGCGGAGCATCAGATCCGCCGCCTTGATCTCCCTGCATGAGTAATCGGATGCGGGGGCGAAGGCTTTAGGAGTAAAGGCTTTAGGGCTGAAGAGGGCAGGTCCTTTTGGGCCTGCTCTCCTGGCATTCGAACGGCTTCCACGCCCTCATTGGCAGAAGGAGGCCGTCCGGGAATGGTTTCGGTAGATCACGCCTCGTTCTTCCGGATCCCTAGCTTGTTCTCGATCTCGCGCAACTTTGCTTCGGCGGTGCGCAGGCTCTGGCGGGCTCGATCTTTCTGCTCGTCCGTTGCTCTGGGGCTTTCCAGTATACTACGCGCCAATGAGATGGCTGTCTGGTGGTTGCTCAGGCGGTGACGATCCGCGTTCTGTGACATAACTGTGGCGGTAGATTCGAGGGGGCGCTGTTTGAGTCAGTAGTCTGGCAGGCTCTACGGTATGGATCGGTCAAGCCTCGGGAAAGATAGCACGTACAGGGCAGGTATCAATGGACCCGTCGACCTTCTCGTGCGGCTGGACCTGCCACGATAGGGGCACTCGGGTCAGGCCCGGTGAACTGCGGCCACGGCGGCCAGCGCGAGCCTCGTTCTCATTCGATGTGGATGGCGAGATCGGAAAGGTCGGAGGCCCCGTGCACTTCCCGAAAAATCTCAAAGGCCAGGTGCGCCGCTCGTGGTGTGTCCGTTCCCAGATCAATCTGATAGCTCTTGGTGCCGCCCTCGATTTCATCGCGTCCGGGCCGGAGCACGCCGCCGAGCCGCCAGAAAAACGCTTCCGCCCGGTCCAGTTGATCGCCGTTGAGGCTCACCACAGGCAGATCGAGCAGGAGCCGCCCTTCCATGTTGGCGAACTGCACGAACGTATCCGTCCCCGGGATCTCGCAGAGGACGAACTCGCCGTTGGAAGCCAACAGAGTTCTCAGGGCTTCGCACAAGGCGTTGCGGTTAGCTTCTTCGGGTCTGGTCGGGGACTGCGCTTTTGCAGACATAAGGTGGCGGGCCGTTCGGTTAAGGGTGGCGCTTCGTGCCGGGAAATATAAGCTAGGCCGCCACAGGACTCGTTTCAACTTCCCGGGTTCGTTGTGGAGTCTTCTTCCTGTGAGCACGCTCGGGGGCCTTCCAGTGCTTTTTGCGTAAGTTCCGGATATGTCGGGCCTTGTGTAGCTTATCTTTGAGCGGGCCGTTTCCGTATCACGCCGTTATCCACATCGCTATGAGACTCGTACTACTGACGCTCGCGCTCGGATACATCACCTACCAGGGCATCCAGGACCGGCGAGCGGGCAGGTTGACATGGAAGACCATCCTGCTGCCCTATATCGCAATTGGCCTTGCCATTCTCATAACGGGTTTTATCGCATCGGTGGTGTTCGGTCTGTCTATTCGGTTCTAGAAGGGTTGTAACGGGGGTGTAACGTAGTTTACAAATTCGACGCGGTTTGGAGGAGGGAATGAGGAATGGGGAATGCGTAATGAAGCATGAATCGTGCGGGATGGGGGGAGCGGCTGGATGGCACAACGGAAGTACGAAGTACGAATGACAAAGTACGAGTGACGAGTGGATGGCACACATTGCACACGGAATGCGGGTTTTCGGGCGGGTCCGACCAGGGTGGGAAGGGTGATTTGCGGCGCGCTCGCGTCCGGTGGAACACTTCGGCGTGCAATTCTTTGCACCATTCCACGAGGGTTCCCACAGGCTATGCACTACGTACCATCATGAAATCCGGCACGATCGAATGTCCTTCCTGTGCGCTCGAGCATGAGGCCGGGTTAGAGGTTTGCCCGTACTGCGAGTACGAGCACCCGCAGCAACGGAAAGGCGTATCCCTGTCCGCCTGGCTCTTCGGACTGCTAATGTTGCTGCCGCTGCTCTGGGCCCTCTTCAATCTATTCTGAGGCGTACCGGTCGGTCGCTCATCGCTCTCTGCGGTAGAGGCGCATGGCGATCGGTGCGCACACGGCCGTTACGACGGCGGGGGCCAGGAGCGCGAAGCCGATCTCGTGTAAGGCCACGGTGCCGTCCATGATGCCGCGCACGGCCGTCACCAGGAGTGCGACGGGGTTGATGCTGACGAACGCCTGCAGCCAGCCCGGCATCGTTGCCGGATCGACGAAGATGTTGGACGCAAACGTCAGCGGCATCAGCACCAGCCAGCTCGTCGCCATCACGGTCGAGGGGGTACGCACGATGAGCGCGAGGGTCGTGAAGATCCAGCCGATCCCGAAGGCAAACAGATCCAGCAACAGGATCGATAAGGCGATGCCGGGGAGACCGGAGCCGGAGCGGAACCCCATGATGTAGCCGACCACGACGACGAGCACCGACGATACCGTGTAGCGGAACATGTCACCTGCCATCGCGCCGACCATGGGGGAGGGGCGCCAGATCGGCATGGAGCGGAAACGGTCGAAAATTCCCTTGGAGATATCCGTGTTCAGCGTGAAGCCGGTGTAGACGGAAGTAAACACGACCGTTTGCACCAGAATGCCCGGCAGGAGAAACTGCAGGTACTCCTGAGTGGAGCCTGCAAGGGCTCCGCCGAACATGTAGGTGAACAACACCGTGAACATGATCGGCGTCATGATCAGATCGACCAACTGTTCGGGCGTATGCTTGATCTTGAGCAATGCCCGCCAGCCCAGGGTCAACGTGTTGGAAATGATGCCGGGGTTGTGTGCGGGTCGGGGTGCTGCCAGGACGGCGCGCAGGATACCCTCGGTACCCGCCTGTGATCCGTTCTTTACGGGATTCATAAGGCGTTTGCGCGTTGCGTTTCCAGTGTCTCGCTTCCCTCGCCGTTGGATTCGACGGCAGGGTGGCCGGTGAGCGCGAAAAAGACCTCGTCCAGACTCGGCTGGCCGAGTGAGAAATCGGATACCGTGATGCCGGCGAGCGGCAATTCGGCGAGCGCCGCCGCGGCCGGGTTCGGATCGGACAGCTGCACGGAGATAGCTCTGGGATCGGCTTCGAGGTGAACCGGCTTCCCGAGCGCGCGGGCCAGCAGGTGCGCTGCTGCGTCACGCTGATCCGGATCGGTGAGCCGGACGTGGAGCACGCCGGTTCCAATGGATGCCTTGAGTTCGGCACTCGTGCCCTCGGCGATGACCTTTCCATGGTCGATGACGGCGATGCGGTCGGCGAGTTGGTCGGCTTCTTCGAGGTACTGTGTCGTCAGCAGCACCGTTGTGCCTGCCGCCACGAGCGCACGGACGATCTCCCAGACCTCGCCCCGGCTTCTGGGGTCGAGTCCGGTCGTCGGTTCGTCGAGGAAGAGGAGGTCCGGTGTCCGGATCAGGCTGGCGGCGATGTCGAGCCGCCGCCGCATGCCACCCGAATAGGCCTTGACCTGACGGTGCGCGGCGTCCTCCAGGTCGAACGCGTGCAACAGTTCGGCGGCGCGCGCCTTCGCCTGGGAGCGGCTAAACCCGAAGAGGCGCGCCAGCAGCACGAGATTTTCGTAGCCGGTCAGGTCCTCGTCGACGGACGCAAACTGGCCGGTGAGGCTGATGCGGCGGCGTACCTCGTCGGGCTCTCGAACTACATCGTAGCCGAGCACGAGCGCCGTACCGGCGTCCGGACGCAGCAGCGTCGCGAGCACCCGGACCGTGGTGGTTTTACCGGCGCCGTTGGGCCCGAGCAGCCCGTAGACGCTGCCCCGGCGAACCCGCAGGTCGATTCCATCGACGGCCCGGTTCTCACCGAAGAGCTTGACCAGCCCGGTCGTTTCGATGGCGAAATCCGAATGTATGTACATAGGGTCTTATTCCGTGTCTGAATCGTCCGCTTGAGGTGCCCGTACGGCATACCTGCGCCTCCGGAGGTAGGATGCAGGCGAGACGTGTCAACTGTGTGACATAGTGCAGGGGGCGGCTACAGCCGGCGTGTTCGGAGGGGTAGTGGAGCGCCAGGAATCAGTGACGAGTACGTCGGGCCTGTTCGGGTTATCTGCCATGTTCACCATATGTCATCCCGGGTCTGCGAGGGATCCCATATACCGGCACGAAGGTGCTTTTGTGTGGGATTTCTTCGACCGTCGGCTCCGCCTCGTGTCTTCGGCTACGGCCCTGGCGGGCCTCCGCTCAGGATGACACGTGGGTATGGAGTGGTATACACGTGGCCTCATGTT
The DNA here is from genome assembly GCA_041690215.1 of Rhodothermales bacterium. Taxonomy (GTDB): domain Bacteria; phylum Bacteroidota; class Rhodothermia; order Rhodothermales; family DASSAV01; genus DASSAV01. The sequence goes on along the minus strand of JAWLHQ010000003.1, from coordinate 132,052 downwards.
CCGCTCATTTTAGCACGATTGACATACCGTTAATCCAGCGTTTCGGCTTTTTGCGATGTCATGGATACCGAGAGGGTGACCGGGCGGTTCAGGTACGTGCCGTACCGTTCTGCGGCGGCCTCGATTGCTGCGACCTGTTCCGGTTCCGGTGGGGTGAACAGCATGGCCGACAGGACGATCTCTCCGTTATTGACGGCCGGTTTCCAGGAGCCCAGTGTCTGCCCCTCGATCGTGATCGGCCTGAGGAGGTCGCCTATTTCGGAGCCTGGCTGTTTGCCGCCGGGCGTGGGCAGCAGGAAACGCAGGTCCTGGTAGGCGATGTAGCTCTCATCGAACTCCGGTATCAAGCAGGCATCTCCAGGCATGGGCCGTGGCGCAGGATCGCCTTCGGCCCACCAGTAGATCTGGCCATCCACCACGTCCTGCACGAGCCGATCTTTCACCATCTCGATCCCGGCGCGTGCGTCCGCCGCCTTCAGGCTCGACCACCAGCGGTAGTCTTTCTCCGTTGCCGGACCATGACTGTGAAAGAACCGCAGGGTCAGTTCGGCCAGTGCTTCGTCGGGCGGCAATGTCTTCGCTCCGGGCGCCCGCTCATCCAGCAGCATGTACGTGTACCGCTTGCCCTTCATCGGACCGCTACAGATGAGTTGCTCCAACTCGGCGTGCATCGTGATGAAGCTGAGCCGCAGCGCATTCGTCTTGATCCCGGCCTCCGCCAGCCGCACGCCGAGTTCCTTGCGGGTGAGTGCGTTGCCGCCCTGCAATGCTCTGGCAATTATGTCATGGCAGCGCCCGAGCACCGCGTCGTCCAGTTCCTGCTGGCGATAGTACGAAGCGCAGAACGCATGCACCCGTGGCGCCGTGAGCTGCTGCATCCATCGAATGTCGGCCGGCAGTACGAAGTGCCAGGTGGGCCGTAGCACGTGCGTGCGGAGGATCGTGCCGTCGGCATACGCCCGGTCTACATCGGCTTCAACGCCGGACTTCATGCGCTGGGCGACGGCCCACTTCGCCCCCGGAATCTCCTGGGCTTGCACGGCGCACAGCCACTGCACGACGTCTTCGGGTGTGTCGAGCCCGCTGCCGGTCAGGTGCTGCGCGTGGAATCGTTCGCGGATAATATCCAGTCGCTCCATGGTCGTACACGTAGGGTTGGCCGTGGCTCTTTGCGCCTTACAGAGCGCCGGGTTCAGGGTTGCAGCCGTCGCAGTTACAACCGGTCTCGGTAGGGGCGGTCGATCTCCAAGCGCGTGCCGGTCTGTTCGCTCTTCGTTCCACCGCGCAATCTGGTGCATGCGGGTGACAGCAGGTATGTCACACTCGGGGAGCGATGCAGCTTTATTGCGTGACGTCGGAAGGGGAACGCTGACGTGGGGAGCGGGCGGGGGATACTTGAACCCTCGGTCTATTGCAATTCCCGGTCATGTGCGAGCATCCTCGCGGAACCATCGCAAGGCCGTCCTGAATGGTGTCGCACTCGCCGCCGGAATAGCATCGCCCTTAGCTTCAGAGACACAGCATGCTGCATCTCTACAAGGACGTGCCACTATTCCGGAACTGGACGTGCGAAACCGAAGGTTGCCGGAGGAAACAGCGGCAGGGGAGGATCACATCTGAGCGAGTTGGATGTAGTTGCCGCAGGTGTCGTCGAATACGGCTTCGATGCCCCAGTCCGTTTTCGTCGGCTCTTTTTTGAACACGATCCCCCGCGCTTTCAGCGTTTCGTACTCCTTCTGGATATCATCCGTGCCGAACGTAATGACCGGTAGTCCTGCATCGTAGATGCCGTCAAAGAACTCCTTTGAACCCAGATTCCCTCTGGGCTCCAACAGAATGGCCGTGCCGTTCGGTTCTTCCGATGAGGCTACGATTGCCAGGTACGCTTCGGGGACGAACATTTTGCTTACGAAGCCCAGTTTTTCTGTATAGAATTTATGGGCTTTTATGGGATCGTTTACAGATACGCTGGTCATTGCAATTTTCATAACCGTATGATGCCGGGTGAACGGGTAAACGTTAAAGGGAGAACTGTGAACGTGGAAGGCCAGAAGTATTGGCCACGAACTTCGGTCGGAATACTTCAGCCGGATTTATCTAGCGGATTGCGGCGTGCGGCTGCACGGACAGGCGTTTTTCGTATGCTTCCTTCGCCCAGGTATGCACAGACCAGAACCCCCGAGGCTGCCTGCCGTCGAGGCGGTCGGTGAGAATGCCCAGGTGGGTGTGCCAGCCTGCGGCGACGTTCGCGAGGACGGCCGGATCATCGCCCAGCTTCCGGTGCGTCAGGACCAGGAGCACCTTCCCGTCGAGCGGCGTGAGTTCGAACGTGACTTCTGAGACCTCGCCCATGTCGCCGCCCCAGGTGTAGCTCAGGAGGTACGGCGGTTCGCAGCGCGTGATGCGGCCCGTCATGCTGCAGCCGTTGGCCATATCCCGGTATTTCTCCGGGACCTCCTCAACCACAGGAGAGAGGTCCGCGTGAAAGAAATTCAACTCCACGCGCCCGCCTACCCGCAGGTCCATTTCCCCGGACGCCAGCCACCGGCCTCGCTTTTCGGAATCCGTCAGATAGGCCCAGACGCGTTCGATAGGGCCCGGAAGCACGCGTTCCAAGCGAATAGCGCCTGCTCCTACTGGCACGCCGTACGCTCGTTCGGTTTGCTCCGGGTTTCGAGGGTGTCCGTTCGGTTCAGTGTTCATCGGGGTGATCGGTTGATCCGGGTGCAGGCGTGGCGGTGCGGTCTTCTTCTTCCAGCAGGGCCTCCAGGATGTCCAGCCGGGCGGTCCAGAAGGCGCGTTGAGCCTCCATCCAGAGCGCGGCTTTGATCAGCGGTTCCGGGTTGAACGACACGCGGTGTTCGCGGCCCACGCGCCGACGCCGCACCAGGCGGGCCCGTTCGAGCACCCGGATGTGCTTGGATACCGCGTTGAGCGACATGTCGAACGGCTCGGCCAGGTCGGTGACCCGCGCTTCGCCCTGCGAGAGACGCGTCAGGATAGCCCGCCGCGTCGGGTCGGCCAGCGCCATGAGCGTCTGGTCCAGGTCGGACTGCATTGCCTTGTTTGTTATTCAACCTTTTGGTTGAATGTAAGGGCGGTCTGGCTGGATGTCAAGAAGAAAAGGGGGGCTTGGGGAGGGTTGACGGTCAGAAGGGTGGGGTGGAGGCCTGGAGGTGAGACCTGACAGGTTTTGGAAACCTGCCAGGTCTTTGGAGAAACCGGTTACCTTGAGCTACCTATCGCCCCGCTTCGCTGAGCTGGGTGATGGGGGTGAGCCGGAGCTTGCGGAATTCGACTTCGGAGCCCTCGGCCTGGACGGCGATCTGGCCTTCGCTGGCGGTGGCGTCGTAGCCGTAGTTCACGAGGTCCCCGTTCACCCAGACTTTGATGGTGTTGCCCAGGGTTTCAATGACCATGGTGTTCCACTCGCCCACGGGGTTTTCCGAGCCGTCCGTGAGATTGAGGATGCGGCGATTCTTGCCTTCCGTGATGCCCCATTCCTCGCGCGGGCCGCGCCGGGCCTCCATGTCGGGCACGGTGATGTCCTCGACGATGCACCAGAAGTCGCCCGCGTTCTCATGCATCATCTGCACTTCGATGGACTTCGGAAACATGCCGTACAGCGCGCGGGGGGTGGACGCGTGCACGAGAATGCCGCAGTTTCCCGGTTCTCCGGCGAAGCGGTATTCGACTTCGAGGCGGTAGTCGCGGTAGACCTCGTCGGTAATGAGGTGTCCGCCGGGGGTGCCCAGGCTGACGAGCAGGCCGTTGCGGACGATGAACGGGTTTCTCACCGTGGGGTCCTCGTCCATTTTCGGCACGTCTATGTGCCACCCCGTGAGGTCCTTCCCGTTGAAGAGGTCGATGCTCTGTGCCTGGGCCGTGCAGGACAGAACGACCAGCGCCAGCAGGTATGCAGTGATGTGTTTCATGATACTATGTCGTCTAGCTGAGAAATCGCGTCCTGCTTTTCGGCGTTGGCAAGGGTGGAAATCCCTGTGCTCGCGCCGGATCGTTTCATGTTACTATAAGTGTACGCCTCCAGACCGAACGCTGCAACCGTTAACCGATGTTCGCGCAGGTCATCCCCCCGAAACGGCCTGCAGGACGTGCACCCGGTCGCCGGGGCGGAGAGGCGTGGCCAGCGGGTCGAGCCAGGCAATGTTGTCTTCGTTGAAGTAGAGCAACACGTGCGGGCGGAGCTGGCCCTGCTCGTCGTACAGGTGGACGCGGAGCCGGGGATGCCGGTCCAGCAGGTCCTCCAGCGCCTCGGCGAGCGTCGTTCCGGCGACCCGGAGCGGATAGGGTCCATCGACGCTGTCGCGCAGCAGACCGGGGAGCGTGACTTCGATCTCCATGATGCGTTCGGGGCAGGGAATCAGTCCGTTACCCAGGTCTTTACCGTCGTAATGCGGGGCAGCTGGGCGGGAATCTGGTTCCACGTTTCACCTTCATCGGGCGAATAGAACAACTGGCCCATCGTCGTGCCGAAGTAGATGCCGGGTGAATCCAGTGAATCGACCGCCATCGCATCCCGGAGCACACCGACGTACTCCGGACGTTGCGGCAGACCGCTGCCGACGGGGGCCCAGCTGGCACCGCGGTCGGTCGAGCGGTATACCTGGATCCGGCCTTCCGGCACGTACCGGCGTTCGTCGCTATCCAGCGGGATGAGGAAGAGGGCGCCGGACTTCGTGATGCACATCGGGAAGCCGAAGTTGCCGGGCAATCCGTTCTCGATGGGCGTCCACGAGTCGCCCGCGTCGGTGGAGGTGAAGACGCCGCCGTGAAACTGCATGTACAGCGTGTCGGGATCGTGCGGGTCCTGCACCATCTTGTGCACGCACCGGCCGACGCCGTCGTCGGGCATTCCGGTGGGAACGCCGGGCAATCCCTTCGTGCAGACCGTCCACGTTTGTCCGCCGTCGTCCGTCCGGAAGACGCCCACGGCGGACATGGCGACCCACATGCGCCGGGCGTTCGTCGGGTCAACGAGGATCGTGTGGAGGCAGAGGCCGCCTGCGCCCGGAAACCAGGAGGGGCGGGTAGGATGCGCGGTCAGGCTCGTGATTTCCGACCAGGTCGTGCCGCGGTCGTGGCTGGCGAACAGCCCGGCTTCCTGGACGCCAGCATAGAGGGTGTCCGGCTGCGAGGCATGGCCCGGGACGATCTGCCAGATCCTCTCCAGCTTGAAGCCGCTCTCTTTGTCGTAGCGCGGGCTGGTTTCGAGTTCGGTCCACGTCTCCCCGAGGTCGTCGCTTACGCGGATCGTCGGGCCGTAGACGAAGTGGCTCGTTCCGGCGTAGATCCGCCGCCCGTGGCGACTGTCGCCGAGCAGGCTGTAGACCTCCCAGCCTCCGAGATGGGGGCCGGTCATTCGCCACTCCTTCCGTGCGGCATCGGAGTGAAAGAAGAAGGCCCCCTTGTTGGTGCCGACGAGCAGCGTAACGTTCTCAGGCATGGTGTCGCTCCACGTTGATTCCGAGCGGCACGGGTGGTCGGGTCGCGCAATCCTGTGGTCTCAAAGAAAACCGCTCGGGGCAAGAGAGTACCACGCGGGAACGGATTATTCAAGTCCCTTCGGTTTCCGTTCGCCGCCCTGCGCTACCACAGTCTATGTATCGGGTAGCTCGTGAGGGCTTCGTCCCTGCTCACGACCGGAATACCCTCCGTAAGGCTCTGCGCAACGATCAGACGGTCAAAGGGATCGCGGTGGTGGAAGGGCAAGGTCGCGAGTGTATCCAGGTGTGCAGGCCTTATCGGAAGGAGCTCGATTGCATTTCCTTTCACTTGATGCTCGACGAGTTCCGGAAACGAGATCTCCAGTTTCAACCTGCCGATGCTGATCTTGATGGCCCTCTCCCACAGGCTGGCAACACTCAACAGCCGTTCATTTTCAACCTCTTCGATCAGCCTGCGCGCGGATGTGCTCGGGTGCGGAGTGCCGCCTCTTCCGCGAGTTCTGATAGCTGGCGCTCCGCCTCTTTCATGTCGACCTTACGCATGACAGTGCTCGATTCTGTAAGGTGGTTGCCCGGCTTTTTACGTTCGTGCGGTAGATTGTTGTGGATAAGATCGGCCATCCTTCATGGATTGTAAAAGGTGGACCGTGCCTCGCTTCGGAGACAGCACCCGCTGTCCGGCGAAAGCATCCTCATCCAAGGTGATGCACCCGCAACGGCCCGGTTCTCATGTTCTTGCCAGCTTTCTATCCGCAAACAGCCTAACTTGCCGCTGGTCTCTTTGGCTCGGCCTCAGTCCCGATCCAGAATCTAACATCCAAAATCGCTTGTCATGCTCGATACGGAAACGCTCCAGTCCATCCTCGACCAGGCCGTCGAGATCGTAGAGTCCGCCACGCAGATCATCCACGAGAAGATGCAGGCGGGATTCAGCTACCAGATGAAGGCGGACAACAGCCCGGTCACGGAGATCGATACGGCGGTGGAGCGATACATCCGCGGGGAGTTGGAGCGGCGGTTCCCGGATCACGGTATCCTTGGTGAGGAATACGGCGGTAAAGCAGGCGGGAGCGACTACCGGTGGACGGTGGACCCCATCGACGGCACGATTAGCCTGCGGCACGGTATCCCGCTGTTCGGTACCATCCTCGGGCTCTGGTACGACGAGGCCCCCATCCTCGGCGTCATCAGCCTGCCGATGTTGTCGCAGGTCTGCTACGGCGCGAAGGGGCTCGGCACGTACCTGAACGGGAAACGCGTGCAGTTGACGAACGTCTCTGCGGACGGTGTGCTGGACCAGGTGATCGCCACGGGGGACCGCCGCCAGTTCGTCGCCGCCGGCAAGCCGCAACTGTTCGACCGGCTCTTCACCCTGCACCCGTGCGTCCGGACGTACCCTGACGTGTCCGGCCACATGTTCGCGCTTCAGGGGGCCGCCGGTGCCATGGTGGACTTCGACCTGCGGCCCTGGGATGCAGGGGCCACGAAAGTCCTGATCGAGGAGGCGGGAGGGCGGTACGAACTCGTCAACATTCGCTCCGCCGGTGGAGAGCCCCGCTACGACGTGATCTTCGGCAAGCCACGCGTCGTGGAATGGGTCATTCGGGAGATGAAACGGGCCGGGGTGTTGTAACCTGTTCAGGACGTTTTACCCCGGCAGGGCACGATGCATCGTGCCCTGCCGGGGACTGCCACCCATCGCCGGACCTACAGTTGCGGCATCAGGCGGGGAGGCGTCATCTGGAACTGGGGGCCGTCCTGGCGCTGGAGCCGGGCGGCAACGATCTCGGCTTCCCGCATCACGCGCAGGATGTTCTCCCCGGCCAGTTTCCGCAGGTCTGCTTCCGACCAGCCCCGGCGGGAGAGTTCGGCGAAGAGCGCCGGGTAAGTGGAGACGTCTTCCAGTCCGACCGGCACCGTGTCGATGCCGTCGAAGTCGCCGCCAATCCCGACGTGGTCGACGCCCGCCACCCGGCGGATGTGCTCGATGTGGTCCGCCGCCTGGCTCAGTGTGGCCTGGGGTACGGGGTTGGCGTTCGTCCAGCTTTCGAGCGCGGCTTCTACCTGGGCAGGATCATCCGGGTAGCGATCCTGCAGCGCCTTCCGTTGCTGCTCGAGGGTCTCGTAGTAGTCGGCGATCTCCTGGGAGATGAAGCGGGGCACGAACGTCACCATCACGATGCCGCCGTTTTCACGGACGCGGTGGAGGATGGAGTCCGGGACGTTCCGGGGCACGTCCGTCAGCGCGCGCGCCGACGAGTGCGAGAAGATCACCGGAGCCTGGGTGACGTTGAGGGCGTCGCTCATCGTGGCCGGAGAGGTGTGGGAGAGATCCACCAGCATCCCGATCCGGTTCATTTCGCGGACAACCTCCTCGCCGAAGGGGGTGAGCCCACCGTGCCGCGCCTCGTCCGTGGCCGAGTCCGCCCAGTCGATGGTGACGCCGTGCGTGAGCGTCATGTAGCGGGCGCCCAGGTCGTAGTAGGCACGGAGCGCGCCGAGCGAATTCTCGATGACGTGGCCGCCTTCCATACCCAGGATGGAGCCGATCTTCCCTTCGCCGAACGCATCCCACACGTCGCTGGCGGTCAGGGCGAGCTTGAAGCAGTCCGGGTACATCTCGATGACCCGCCGGGCGATGTCGAACTCTTCGAGCTGCACGCGCGCGTACCCCGAATCTGCGTACTCACCGGGCACGTACACCGACCAGAACTGTGCGCCGACCATGCCCTTTTGCAGGCGTTCGAGGTCGGTATGGCCGGGCGTGCGGCTGCGGAGATCGTAGTCCGCCACGCGCCCACCCGCCATCCGGCGGATGGCCCACGGGAGGTCGTTATGCCCGTCGACGAGAGGCGTCGTGCTGAGCACGCGCCGCGCCGTAAGGTCGTGCTGGTCCGTCTGTGCAGCCACGTTCGTGGACGTGAGGAATATCAGAGCGAGCAGGAGAGCGGGCGTGTGTTTCATCGTCTAAAAGCCCCGGAGGGAATCGCAATAGCTGAATGGGAGCTACGTAGTAGCCGTGGTTCGAAAGGTACGTGTAAAAAGGTAAGAACCTGACAGCCGAAAGCCTACATCCGGTACATGCGGGGGAGTGGTTGAGGGTGAAAGCTGCCGGGTTTCCGGAACCCGGCAGGCCTTCGGAGAAGCCGACCGCGGGCCGCAAAAAAAGCCGCTCCCACCTTCCGGTGAGAGCGGCTTGCAGTAGAAACGTTGCCATTTAACGGCTTCAATGCGTTTCCATTTCACGGCGCCGGCGCCAGCGTCTACGTTCCCATTCCTCATTGCGGTCCCGGTCACGGTCGTAGCCATAGTCGTACTCCTCGCCCCGGCTACGAGGATTGCGTTCGTAGTCGCGCGTCCAGGAACGGTCTCCCGTCTGCCACTCGCCTCTGTACGGTTCGTAATTCTGATCCCAGGTATCGCTGCGGTTCATGAAGGAGCCGCTCGGGCGGTCGCGGTCGTAGTCGCTGCGGTCGTAGCGGGGGCGTTCGTAATCGCCCGGGTGTTCGAATTCACCGCGGGAGTACCTGCCTCGATATTCATCCCGCATCATGCGCCGCTCCTCTTCCGGATCGTACCCGTAGCCGTTCCAGGCATCCTCCTTGCGACCACGATATCTCCGCCCGTAGCCCCTGCCGCGGTCGTACTCCCGGCCGTATTCGTAGCGACCGCGGTCGTAATCTCCCATGTACCGGGATCTCCGGTCGCGGTCGTAATCGGTCTCGTATGTGCGCTCGGGATAGTCTTCGTACCTACCCCTCCGTCCCCAGCGGACGTCCTCGCCCGCATAGCCGCGGCCGTATTCGCCGGGGCGGTCGCGGTCACTGGCATAGGTGCGGCCTTCATAGAAATACCGGTCGCCGCTATACGACTCGCGGTCGTCGTCTCGGTCGGAGCCTCGGCCACCGTAGGCGTAGCCGCGGCGGCCCTCTTCGCCACGCCCGTAGTAGCGCGAGCGGTTTCCGCCGTAGCGGTCGAGGTCACGTGCCATTCGTCCACCTCACGTCTGGTTTGAATGCAATTCTCGGCTCCTGTTCACACGTTTCGTACAGACCGCCTCTCCGGCATGATTCGGAGATCGTCACCTTTCACGGGTTGGTTACGAATACCGGTAGAGGTTGGAAAGCCTGGTAGAAGCCGCCCATCGATCAACGGCCCGCCTGCGGCTCCGTTTCGCGGCGCTGCTGCCAGTTCGGGTTGATGCTGCCCCAGTTCCGGTCGTAGCGGCGGTCCCGGTCCTCGTCACGCTCGTCCCGGTAGGCATAGCGGCGGCTTGCGTAGGTGTCGTCGGCGCGATAGCGGTTTTCGCCGCCACGCCAGTATTCGTCGGTGCGGTCGAACTCGCCCCGGTTGTAGTCGCCGCGCTCGTAGGCGCTGCGGTAGTCGCCGCCCCTTCGCTGCCACTCATCCTCCGGACCGTAGCCATAGCCGTTCCAGCTGTCCGTTCGGCGGCTTAATTCATAGCGGCGATAGCCGCGGCGGTCGTATTCCTTCGTCGGGTCGTAATCCCAGTCCCGGCTCGGGTCATAGTCGGGGCTGTAGCCGTATCGATTCCGCTGGCGCTCCCGGTTGCGGTCGTAGCTGGATGGACCGTAGTCGTAGTTCTGGCCGTATCTGCGGTTGATGTCCGGGGTGTATCTGGATCTCCGGTCGCGGTCGTAATCCGTTTCGTACGGGCGGGCGTAATAGTCCTCGTAGGTGTTGCCGCGCTCCAGACCGGCGCGCTCGTTCGGATAGTCGCGGCCATAGTCGTCGCGACGGTTCCGGTCGCTGGCGTAGGTGCGCCCCTCGTAGAAATACTGGCCACCGCTGTAAAGCTCACGGCTATCGTCCCGGTAGGCGTTCCGGTCCCGGTTGCGGTAGTCGTCCCGGTCGTACGTGCGTGAGCGGTAATCGCCGTAATTCCGATCGTAATCGCGTGCCATACGTCCACCTCACTGGTTGTTGTCCAATCTCATCCCCTGCTCTTGTAAGCGCTCGCTATACGGAGCAGGTTTTGTACAGGCGGCTCACCAGGCATGATTCGAATGCGGCTACCTTTCACGGGTTGGTTACGGGTACCGGCGAACTGGGGCGCAATGAAGCACGCGTGGAGCGCAAGCCGCACGAGCAGGTGCCGAATCGCTGGATCCGTAACGCACACGCCGCGACGTGTAACCCAACACCTACCGATAGATGCTGAACACAATTCCTGTAGGTATCATGCAAGATCAACGTACACACTTCGCCTGCGACATGATGGCCATCGCGCCATCGGAGCGGGCCGGGCACCATGCCGTCATTCGGGACGTGTTCGGGGTCGTCAAGACGATCGAGGAGACGCCGGACGGCTACACATTCTGCCTGCCCGACGACGCAGCCGTCATCCGGAAAGCCGCCAAGTTCATCTCGAAAGAGCGGCTCTGCTGCCCGTTCTTCGGCTTCGCACTCACCCTCGAACCCGAAGGAGGCCCCCTCCGCCTCGGCCTGACCGGCCCGGAGGGCGTCAAGCCGTTCATCGTAGCGGAGATCGGCGGAGCTGTCCCGGATTCCATCACACGACCGGCAGGCTGGCAGGAGGGCTTTTTCAGAGATCGATGAACGAGCAACGCGATCCTCGTTAAAGGTCAATGACGCGCTTCCGGACGGTCATTCCGACGAGCAGTCGTGTGCAGGGCGCGGTCTCCCAAACCCCTCCCTCGAGGGAGGTGGCCCGCAGGGCCGGAGGGTGTCAGAGCCGCACACGACACCTACAAGTGGAATGTCCGGCCTCGTTGGATGAGTAGATCGGTCGTGTTCAGATCACCCGCTATGCCCACCATCTGTCATCCCGAGCCTGTTTACTTCGTGAACCGGAGGTTACGGGGGCTCAATGTGAATGTAACCGGGCGCAAGGAGATGCTGAACCGAGTTCAGCATGACATACCCTGTTCGGCAGAGATGCTGAACGCCCCTTCGACCGGCTCAGGGCATGGTTCAGCATGACCTATTCTGAGGGGAGGGGTCCATCCTGATCCAGGTGCAACTCAGGTGGGATTCTTCGACTCCGCTTTGCTCCGCTCAGAATGACACATGCAACTAGGAGCGGAATACAATGTGGCTTCTATACTCCGCTCAGCCTATCACGATAGCCATATTACCAAGTCACCGTAACGACACACTTGGATAAATGTAAGCGCGAACATGCCCGCGAGCGGTGTAAGGCAGCGGTAGGGGAGGGGTGTGGTTGAATCTCCCAGTGCCAGATGCCGATCTCTAACGCCGCCGCTTCGGGCGGGTGGCGCGCTGTAGCACTTCCACCAGCGCGTCAGGCTCGTCGGTGCCGAGCAAAAACGTCTTCCCACCGCGCAGGTAGATCTTCACGGCATCGAAACCGGACACGTTATACAGCCATCCATGCGGCGTGTAGCGAATGCCCCACCCATAGTACCAGGCCGTGCGCATCGCCTCCACCCGGACGATGTCGGAGAGCGGCACCGACTTGCGCAGGAAGCCGCGTCCGAACTGCCACGTGAGCTGCGCTTCATCCACCGTGATGGTGAGCGACGAGAAATACAGTCCGATAGCGGCCATAGCCGCTACGGCTACCAGCGTGGTAGCCGTGATAGGCTGCAGGAGAAGGATCAGCAGAATTGCCCCACCCAGAATACCCGGCAGGAGATAGGCGAATTGCGTGTGCCTGTACAACGTGCTCATCGGTTCATCGATACGAAATCCAGATCACGGCATGTGCCCCGAACTTAGCGCTTCCCCGGTGAACCGTTTATGCGGATCGCTTGATTCAGGCGTGATTTCATCCGGCCCACACGCGCTCCGGTGCAGGTCATTCGGCGTACGGCGCCGTCCCCTCGCAGCAATCGGATACGTCCAGCCACCCATCCGGTCGCGCCGGCCCTCCCCGCTGATCGCTCTAACGCATGAAAAAGTGATGCCCCCGGTATGTCACATGCTGGCGCGATCAGAAGGTATCCTGTAGATTCACATGTAGCACATATAATCATGCTGCAGAGTCACCACCCAACTCGAGAGCCTCACCCATGCGTGATCCACTCTTCGCGGACATGCCGCGCCGCCGGGGGCGCGGCGCGAGCGACAACCCCGCCAATACGTACGAGCGGTTCCACGTAACCCTTGATCCGGCTGCCCTCGACGAGCACGAGTTACGCCAGGTCCCGACGGAAATCTTCCGGGATACGACCAGGGAGATCTTCTCCATAAACAACAGCCCGGATATCCCTTTTACGCACAGCATCAACCCGTATCGCGGGTGCGAGCACGGGTGCATCTACTGCTACGCCCGGCCCACGCATGAATACCTGGGCTTCTCAGCAGGGCTCGATTTCGAGTCCAGGATCATCGTCAAACCCGATGCACCACGGTTGCTTTACGAGGCCTTTCAGAAACGGTCCTACATCCCCACGACCCTCGTCCTCTCCGGCAACACGGATCCCTACCAGCCGCTCGAACGCAAGCTGCGCATCACGCGCGGCATCCTGGAAGTCTGCCACTCCCATCGGAATCCGGTCTCCATCATTACGAAAAACCACCTCGTCACGCGGGACATCGACCTTCTGGAAGGACTCGCGGCGTACAACTGTGTTCATGTGACCATCTCGGTCACGAGCCTCCGCCCCGAAATCACGGGCGTGATGGAACCGCGCACCTCTCGCCCGGCCCTTCGCTTGAAGACCATCCGCGAACTGGCCGACCGAGGTATCCCCGTCGGCGTCAACGTCGCGCCCATCATTCCGGGCCTGACGGACGATGAGATGCCCGCCATTCTGAAGGAAGCCGCGGCGCACGGTGCCCGCTACGCCGGATATACCATCCTCCGGTTGCCGGGAGCCGTCGAGGGCCTGTTCAAGACCTGGGTGCGCCAGACCTTCCCCGACCGGGCAAAGAAGATTCTGGCCCGCCTGCATGACCTGCGCGGCGACGACCTCGGCGGCAAACGCTTCGGGCGCAGGATGCGGGGCGAAGGCATCTGGGCCGATCTCCTCCGGGAACTCTTCCACGCTACCTGCCGCCGCTACAGCCTCAACAACCGGGACCTCACCCTGGAAACCCACCACTTCCGCCGCACCCGCCCCGGCCAGTTCGAACTATTCTAACCAACGCCCCACATATGTAGGGTATCAGAATAACCTCGACACGCCGCCTCTCAGCACGTACCTTCGCCTACACCATTCCATCTTCATTACGCATTACACATTCTACATTCTTCATTTCCCCAACCCGCCTCGTAGGGGCACGCCGCCGGTGTGTCCTCCATGCCCACATGGCACCACGCCATCGTAGAGAGGCAGCATGCTGCGTCTCCACGCAACGACTCTGCAATCGTACACGACCCTGCAATCGCACAACGACGATGTCCCCAGACTATGAATCCTCCTTTGAAGGAGGACAGCCTTGCGAACGCGTCCAGCGGAGCAAGGCAGGAGGATGTTACACCGCTCAGGAATACCCGATGCCTCGAGCAAACCAAAGCTCTCCCAATCACATTATGCCCGACTCCGATCCATAGGCGTCAAGCAACCATGTTAGGATCCTCACAAGCAGCAATCCGGCTCCTTTTTACCTCACTCCTCCCTACAAACGTCATTCCCGCGAAGGCGGACGTGAGCGAAGCGACCGACAAAGTAAATCCAGACAGCACGACCTCAAGGCTAACTACCTCACTGGCGTGAGCACCTCCCTAAAGGCCGAAATCAGATCAACCCAACCCCCTCCCGCACCAGACCACGTAGAGGTGTGCGGCCGCACGCCCCTGCACAACCCCACCACGAACACCCATGCCCCGAAACCACCCGAACACCCGCCCCATCGTAGGGGCGCAGCGCGCTGCGCCCTCTCCGCCCCACACCCCGTTCAATTTTGTAAACTACGTTACACCCCCGTTACAATCGGCCTTCAAATCCACAGTCCACGATCCGCAATCCGGAATTCCTTTGCCCGGGCTGTCAATTCCGTTACATTTATCCTGCATCCATTACCCGCAAGCAAACGCCCCTCCACGTACATGGACCTCTCCGTGTTTTTGTTCTTCCTGACAGGTCTGGTCGCTGGAGCAGGACCGGTATGGTTCGTACTCCGGCAGCGCGAGCAGCAGGCGTACGAGCGCGCCCGGGCGGATGCGGCCAGCGAGGAGGCCGTGCTGAACGAACGACTGCACGCCCGCGACGCGCAGATCCAGGCCCTGCGCGACGAGCTGCAACACGTAAAGGAAGGCCACGTCCAGTGGCTGCAGCGGGCGGAGGAGGAGACCGAGCGCCGCGTCGCGGCGGAACAGTCGGTTTCGCTCCTGGAGCAGCGCACGGCCGAACTGGTGCAGGAGGTCAAAACCCGTGATGCCCGTCTGGCCGAACTGACCCGGAGCCTCACCGAGTCTGAAGCCCTGGTATCACGGCTCCAGACGCGCATCGAGGAGCAGGAGAAGAGCTTCGAGCGCCAGCGCATCCTCCTCGAGGAAGCCGAGCGGAAGCTGTCCGACACCTTCAAAGCCCTCTCGTCCGATGCCCTCAAGAGCAACAACGCCGCCTTCGTCGAACTGGCCAAGGCCACCTTCGAAACACTCCAGGAACAGGCGAAAGGCGACCTCGACAAACGGACGCGCGCGGTCGATGAACTGGTGAAGCCGCTCAAGGAGTCCCTGGAAAAGGTGAACACCCACATCCAGGCCGTCGAGAAGGAGCGCACCAGCGCATACGCGTCACTGACTGAGCAGGTAAAGGCGATGCAGGAGGCACAGCTTCAGCTGCAGAAGGAGACCGGCAACCTCGTCCGCGCCCTCAGCAAGTCCGGCGTGCGGGGCCGCTGGGGCGAGATCCAGCTACGCCGGGTCGTCGAAATGGCCGGCATGGTGCCGTACTGCGACTTCGAGGAGCAGGTCGGGGTAGAAACGGATGGGGGACGCCTCCGGCCCGACATGGTCATCAAGCTCCCGAACCGGAAGAGCATCGTGGTGGATTCCAAGGCGCCCATGGAGGCGTACCTGGAATCCCTGGAGGCGCCGGACGAAGCGGCACGCCGCGAGTGCCTGCAACGCCACGCCCGGCAGGTCCGCAACCACCTCAGCCAGCTGGGAAGCAAGGAGTACGCGGCGCACCTGGAGCACTCTCCTGAGTTCGTCGTGTTGTTCCTCCCTGGTGAGATGCTCTTCAGTGCCGCTCTAGAAGCCGAACCGGCCCTTATCGAGGAGGGCGTGCGGAACAACATCATCCTCGCCACACCGACCACCCTGATCGCGCTGCTCCGTGCCGTAGCCTATGGCTGGCGCCAGGAACAGGTCGCTGAGAATGCGCTCAAGATCAGCGCGCTCGGCAAGGAGATGTACGGACGCATCGGTCTGCTGGCCGATCACCTGAATACCCTGGGCAAGCACCTCGATCAGACCGTCCGCTCCTACAACAGGGCCGCCGGGTCCTTCGAATCGCGTTTCCGGGTAGCCGCACGCCGCTTCCACGAACTCGGGGCCGCCACCGGCGCGGAGATCGCGCCGATCACAGTCGTCGAATCTTCTGCCCGTGAGATCACCGGGACGGAACGCTCCATGCCGCTTCTTTCAGAAGGAGACGGAGCCGACCGGCTGGAAGCATAGCGGGAGGTCGGACAGGTCACGACGCTGCCGTGGCGGGGAGCGGTACGGTCCGTGGGAGAACAGATTCGATGCGCGGCAGCCACCCGGCAAACCGGGCGATGCGCCGCGCAAACCGGATGACCTCGAACGGCCCGGACATGAGCGTCCGGACCGGACGTACGCCCAGCCGTTGCAGCAACATGCCGGCCGGGGCTTCCAGCCGGTCCTGCACGTCGATCAGCGCGGCGATGGCGTCCGCCTGCGCGGAAATGAGCGGACCGAGGCCGTACCGGACGAAGTGTAGCTCGAGGAAGTAGAGGTTTTTCAGGTTCGGATGGATGAATCCGCCCAGCAGCTGCGGCACCCCGTTTCGCCAGGTAAGAATACCGTCTTGCAGGAGAGGGAAGGAGAGGTGATACCCCGTTGCATATATGATGAGGTCGAACGCCTCCCGCGTGCCGTCGGTGAACTCCACGTGGCTGCCATCCAGCCTGCGGATATCGGGGTGGGGCGTGATGCGGCCCAGCTTCAGCGCCTGGAGCAGGTCCGAGTTGATCGTCGGATGGCGCTCGAACAGCCGGTGATCGGGACGGGGGAGCCCATACCGCCGGTAGTCACCGACGATGACTTTCAACGCAGCCTGCAGCGTGAGCCGCTGCAGCCACACCGGCATCCAGGGGCTCGAAAGCTCGGGCAGGGGGATCCCCATGATCGTGCGCGGCAGAAACCAGTAGCCTCGCCGCACACTCAGATGCGCGGCATCGGCAAAGCGCCCGGCTTCGACGGCGATGTCGCACGCCGAGTTGCCGCCGCCCACGACCAGCACGCGCTTCCCGCGAAGCACGGACGGCTCTTTGTACTGCTTTGCGTGGAGGATCTCGCCGTCGAACCGTCCGGGGTACTCCGGATAACGCGCATCCCAATCGTGCCCGATGCAGACTACCACCGCACGGTGTACGAGCACCTCACCCGTGGCGAGCCGAACGGTCCAGGCCCCGTCCTCACGGGGCTCGACGCCCACCACCCGGGTTCGAAACCGGATGTGAGGACGGAGATCGAAGTGCTCGGCGTAGCTGCGCAGGTATTCGAGCATCTGCCGTGCGCCCGGAAAATCCGGGTACGTCTCCGGCATGGGATACTCCGCGTACGCCGTGGTCTTTCGGGAGGAGATGAGGTGGACCGTCTCGTAGACCCCGTTCAACCAGTTGCCTCCCACGTCGTCCTCGGCTTCGTACACGTCGAACGGAATGCCCCGGCGCTTCAACGCGGCAGCTGCTCCCAGTCCCGAGAACCCCGCGCCGATGACTGCAACGCTGCCTGTAGTAGACGTACGCAACCGATCAACCTCGATGGAGAAACGGCAGGCTCATTCCGCCGAGAACCGGTAGATGGTCGTCGATGTGTAGCGCTCACCCGGTTCCAGAATGGTGTCCGGGAAGTCGGGCTTGTTGGGGGAGTCGGGGAAGTGTTGCGTTTCCAGGCAGAAGCCGTACCGGCGTCCATAGGCGGTGCCCCCCTTGCCCGTGATGTCGCCGTTCAGGAAGTTGCCCGTATAGAACTGCACACCCGGCTCAGTCGTGTGCACTTCCATCACGCGGCCGGAGGTCGGCTCATAGACCCGCGCCGCCAGTTTCATCTCGCCCGCCTCACCGTTCAGGACGAAGTTGTGGTCGTACCCGCCGCCGAAGGCGATCTGTTCGTCGGAATCCTCGATCCGAAGGCCGATGGCTGCAGGTTGCCGGAAGTCGAACGGCGTGTCGGAGACCGGGCGCAGCTCGCCGGTGGGGATGAGCCCTCCATCGACTGGAGTAAACCGATCGGCGTTGATCTGGATCTGGTGGTCGAGAATCGTGCCCGCGCCCTGCCCGGCGAGGTTGAAGTAGCTGTGGTTCGTGAGATTGACCGGTGTGGCCTTGTCGGTCGTGGCCTCGTAATCGATACGCAGGGCGTCGTCGTCCGTGAGGGTATAGGTGACGGCGACCGACAGGTTACCGGGGTAGCCTTCTTCGCCATCCGGGCTCAGGTACGTCAGCCGCAACGCCTGGCCCTCGTCCGTCGTGACCGGTTCTGCCTGCCAGACGGCCTTGTCGAACCCGTTCCGTCCGCCATGCAGGGCGTTCTCGCCGTTGTTCTGCGCGAGGGCATATGTTTCTCCATTCAGCGTGAACCGGCCGTTGGCGATCCGGTTACCGTACCGCCCGACGATCGCTCCGAAGTACGGGTGGGGACCCATGTACTGCTCTACGTCGTCGAAGCCGAGCACGACGTCCTCATAGGCACCGTTCCGGTCCGGAGCGGTGAGCGAGACGACGATGCCGCCGTAGTTGGTGATGCGAGCTTCCATGCCGTTGGTGTTTCGCAGCGTATACAGGTCGATGGGCGTGCCGTCCGGCAACTGTGTCACAGATTCTTTCTGGATCATAGGACTGGTTTGCGTACCCGAACTGCAACCGGATAGGACTGTGGCGAGGGGGAGTAGGAATACGAGGGCTCCGAGGCTGAGGCTCTGCCGCATAGTAGAGGGTCAGGATTCGGGGAGATGCTGGGTGGAACGAAGCGGAAGGATAATAGGGACTGTTGAGAGAAGCGTGCAAGACATCCCAGTTACCGGGAGCGGGAATGGGTGGATATGAGCGTGCCGTGTGAGATGGACGCACCGTCTTCTTGATCGGTACAAACCCGCCGCTACTACCGGGGCACCGATTACGTATCTTACGGGGTTTCCAGTAGCGCAGTATAGAACCGAGATTACGATGGAACCGATCGAACTCCAGCCTGGGCGTGCCCGCCACGAGCAGGTTTCCGAATGGCTCCGTAGCCAGATCGAAGAGGGCGTCTACCGCCCTGACGACCGGCTTCCATCGGAGAATGAACTGGGAGAGCGGTTCGGGACGAGCCGGATTACGGTTCGCCGGGCGTTGCAAACCCTGGAAAGCGAAGGCCTGATCTACCGCCGCCAGGGCCTGGGTTCATTCGTGCAGAAACCCCGGCTCAGGCATGCGCTGGTGCGCCTGACGGACTTCACGCAGGACATGGAGCGGGCCGGGCTGGAGGCCTCATCCCGCATCGTGTTTCACGCACCCGTGAAAGCCGAGTCGCACATCGCGGCTGTTCTGGGCGTGGAGACGGGCAGCATGGTGGTACGCCTGGATCGCATCCGGATGGGGGACTCGGAACCGGTTGCGTTCGACCGCACGTGGATGCCGCTCCTGTATGCGCAACTGCTCGAAGGCCGTGATCTGTCGCATGAGACCATCTATCACATCCTGGAGCGAGACTACGGCATCCCCGTGCTTCGTGGCCGATACCGGATCGAAGCGGTAAACGCTGATGCGGAAATCGCCCCGGCCCTCCAGATTCCGCGAGGCCGCGCGCTGCTTCTCCTCGAACGGACAAGCTTCACCCTAGGCGACAAGCCCGTGTACTACCAGCGCCGGTACTATCGAAACGATCGGGTCGCCTTTGAACTCGAGGTCGAGCGGGTTCCGGACGGAACGGAGAAACGAACGGGCGGCGTGCCGCTCCGCGAGTTCGAATCGGTCTATAAGCGCACGCCCTGATGCCATCCCACCCGGCCTTGCGAACGCGGGTGCGTGGCGTACCCCTTCGCTCCGGGTAGTCGATCACGCAGTGGGCTACCGGGGCGTGTTGGCCGCTGCTTCCTGCCGGGATAGCTCGCGCCATGTCGAGAAAGTATCGTCTACGAGAATTGCGCGGTATCCGTGCCGCTCGAGCAGGGCTGTGGCCGCGGCGGCGCGAGCACCGGAAGCGCAGTGTACGAGCAGAGTGCCTCCATCCGGTACTTCGTCCAGGTGCTCTGGAAGGCGCGTATGTGGGACGTGTTGCGCGCCGGGTACATGCCCCGCCGCAAACTCGTCCTTCCGGCGCACGTCGATCACATGCACATCCGGAAGTTCACGTTGCCGTTCCAGTTCATGGAAGTCGATGATCTCAGTAGACGCGAGCGGGCCGCCCAGCTGGCGATACAACTGAAGCGTGTTCGGGGTCACATAACCGGCGATCCGGTCGAGGCCGATCCGTACCAGGCTGCGTACGGCCTCATCCAGACGCTCCTGCTCGACCACAAGGTAGATTCTCTCGTTCGCCTCGGCATACGAGCCGGTAATCGTTAAGAAGTCGCGACCGAGGGGAGCGTACAGGGATCCTGCGAGATGGCCGCGCATGAAGGCTCGCCGGTCGGCGCGGGTATCGAGGATGACCGCCTCTTCGCCAGCCAGCGCATCGACGTTATCCGTGCTCAGGGGACAGGGACGAGGTAGCTCCTCCAGCAGTGGCGGGCCTTCCTTGTTGAGGCGTTTCATGCGGGCGAAGTACAGGGGCGGCTCGGGCTGATCCGAGAGAATGTACTCGATGAACCGCTCCTCACCCGCTTTCGCGGCCGTTATAGCCGGGCTGAAACGGCGCTCATAACCGACCGTCGTTTCAGGAACGCTGCCCATGGCTTTGCCGCATGCACTACCGGCCCCATGACCGGGCCACACCTGGAGGTAATCCTCCAGCATTAGGAAACGCATCACCGATGCGTACAGGTGCCGTGCGGACGGCTTCATTGTATCCGCTCGACCTACCGCCTTCTCCAGGAGGTCAGGCCGCCCCACGTCGCCGACGAACACGAAGTCCCCCGTAACGAGTCCCATGGGAGCCGTGGCACCTGCGAGGTCCGTAATCAGGTAGCTCAGGTGTTCGGGCGTGTGCCCCGGAGTGTGAACAGCCTCTATGCGTATGTTGCCCAGCTTGAACGTATCGCCGTGCCGGAGGAGCGCCGCGCCATATGCTTCGGCCCATTCATACTGCCAGTCCGAACCGCCCTCGCCGGAAACGTATACCTGCACGCCGTATTCGTGCGCAAAGGCTTGCGCACCCGACAGAAAGTCGGCGTGGATGTGCGTCTCGGCTACGGCCGTAATCGCAAACCCCTCGTCCTCCGCTATGCGGATATACCGGTCGATATCGCGCTCGGGGTCGACGATAAGCGCTTCTTTCGTCTGCTGGCACCCGATCAGATAGGTGTACTGAGCTAGCTTATCGTCGTAGATCTGGCGGAGAAACATGGGTATTCAGCGTAGAGGACGTGGCACTAGGCAGCCCGACTGTCATCAAGGGCGGATCGCCGTGGGTGACGCGACAACGTTTTGAACGATCGAAAACGTCCCCGGTTGTAATTACAACTTGTACACCGAGCAATCAAGTTCCGTTGTGGTGTTCGACTTCGTCAGACAGGTACATGCGTAGCCATTTCGGTCCCGGCTTCATTCATCAGTGAAGCGGCGTTCGGTACCTGTGCTGCTGGGGCGGTAGTGGCGTTTCAACCAGGAACTCAGTCCGTCGAGGCCCGGAAAGAGGACGCGCTCGGTTACGTTGGCCTGATCCAGCTTATCCCGGATTTCCCACTTCAGTTCGGCGGGGATGATGATCTTGCGCCACACGTCCGGGTGATTGTCCAGCCAATCTTCCAGCCGGGCACTCGGATCACTCAATGTAGAGAAGAGTGCGTACTGGTTGATGATTCGCTCATCCATGGAGGGTGGCTCATAGAACAGCAGGAACGGATCACTGGAGAGATTTTGCAATCCTCGTAGCGTAGGTGTTCTGGCCGCGAGCATCTCCACGGTGAATACGTCGGAGCCCTCCTGCATGAGCAGGTCACGAAGCACTCCGGGAAGCAGGCGATGTACCTTGCCGTAGTGGACCGCCCAGATGACACCATCCACATGGAACTTCTCATAGTTGGCCGTGGCGAAATGCATCGCTACGAAAGGAGAGTAGGTCCAGTCGAGTAGCCGGGTAGGCAGGCCGTGGTGTTGGGCGAGAGAGAGCCAGTCCCAGACGGAATCTTCTTCCAGCACGTTCCTGTGGGCATACTTGCGGAAGTTGCGCAGCAGGTGGGTCTCCATCTGTACGTATGGACCACCCAGGCGCATCAAGGTCGTCGTGAGTTCGTATCGTGCGTCGGAGAGCCCACGGAATGCGTATTGCGAGCGGTAACGTCCGATGCGAGGATCCCACGATTCCGCAAACAGCGCCTCCTGTAAGCCTGTCCAGCTGTCGATACAGACCGTGTTCATGCCTCGGCCTGTTCCGTATTCGCCGGAACGGACGTGTCGATCTCCAGCAACCTGAAAGGGGGTTGGTCCGGATAATGATGGCTGAGAACGTGGATGCAGACGTTGTAGACCGGTATGCCCGATGTGGTTTTCCCTTCAGGCGCTCCATTGTGGGAGTGACCGTGGAAGCAAGCCAGCGCGCCAAACCGGTTGAGCGGGTTTTCGAGGCGGCTGGAGCCGAGAAAAGGCCAGATCTCCTTCGGTTCGTTTGCTACAGTCTGGCAGATCGGCGCGTAGTGCATGAGTACAACCCGGTGATCCGTCTGAAGCTTCGTAAGTGCTTGCTCTAATTTGAGCTCTTCATCCACGGATGCCTGCACGAACTGCTTGATCAGCGGTTCTCCCCATGCGTTCAGCATGAAACGTCCGAATCCGCCTCCAAAGCCGGAGACTCCGGCGAACCCTACATCATGGATCACGGCACAGTCTCCATCCAACATCTGTACTCCCGATTCTTCCATGATCTCGGTCACGATTTCGGGCGTGCCGGATTCAAAATCATGGTTTCCCAGCACGCCCAGCATTGGAATGTGCACGTGCTCGCGTAGGTCCATTCCCAGGATCTCGGCTTCCTCGCGGGTACCGTAATCGGTCAGGTCGCCACAGAGCAGGAGTACGTCAGCCGCAGCGGAAGCACTCTCGAACAGTTCTTTCATGTGGTGTCTCGAGTGCCTCCCATAGTGGATATCACTCAAGGCAGCAATCCGAATGGTCCTTGCTTCCGCCATCGAAATTCCTCCTTTATCACAAGACCGGGGACTAAGCCCGTTACCTTTTGCGGCCTTTAACGGTTGAAAAGCATTCCTGAGCCGTGTAGAACCCCTGTGTGCTTGCAACGACTTTGAAATGGAGAGTGCTAATGACACGTGCGCTCGTATGCATAGACCACTACGTCCGCCGGGCTGTCCATGAATTCGAGCCACGTTGTAGTCGAGATCGATATGGATACAGCGGACTTTAGTCCGGCAGAGTTACTTCTGCCGGAGACAGTGGATTTCTATCGTAACGCAATGCGTGTTCTGAGCGATGAAGGGATCCCTTTCCTCGTCGCGGGAGCGTATGCGTTTCAGCGGTACACCGGCATCTTCCGGCATACGAAAGACTTCGATGTGTTCATCCGATACGTTGATGTCAATCGTGCCCTGCAGGCAATGGAAGGAGCCGGTTATCCGACAGAGGTTACTTTCCAACACTGGCTGGCGAAGGCGTACAATGGAGAGGACTTCGTAGATCTCATCTTTAAGTCGGGAAACGGCATCTCTGAAGTGGATGACACGTGGTTTGACCGAGCCGTCGAGGACGAGGTGCTCGGCATGAAGGCCCTTCTGTGCGCGCCTGAGGAAATGATCTGGACGAAGGCGTTCATCATGGAGCGCGAACGATACGACGGTGCCGATGTGGCCCATCTCATCCGGGGGAGTGCCGACCGGATCAACTGGCAACGTTTGCTTTACCTGTTCGGCCCCCACTGGCGCATTTTGCTCAGTCACCTGATTCTATTCGGGTTTATTTACCCCTCGGAGCGCTCCCGCATTCCCGATGAGGTGATGCAGGAGTTGATAGCTCGCTTGCAGAACGAGCGGAATAGCCCGTCGCCCACCGCGAAGATCTGCTACGGGACGTTGATTTCGCGCCAGCAATTCCTCAAGGATATTGAGGAGTGGGGATTTGAGGATGCGCGCCGTCTCCCACGCGGCACCATGACGAAGCAGCAGATCGCGGAGTGGACGGAGGGTATCAAGGTGGACGGGTTTTGTAAAACGCCCGATGAGAAGGTGCAAAAGTGAATCGGGACGTGGTGAGAACGTCCCGATCATATACAACGAGGCAGGTGCACGTACTCGTCAGAGCGCGCCAGTAAACGGTAAGCGGGCCGGTTTTCACGA
This sequence comes from Rhodothermales bacterium, assembly GCA_041690215.1. Taxonomy (GTDB): domain Bacteria; phylum Bacteroidota; class Rhodothermia; order Rhodothermales; family DASSAV01; genus DASSAV01. Next base: position 108,021 of record JAWLHQ010000003.1, on the reverse strand, counting down.
CGCCGGTATGCTATAGCACAACCTTCGTTACAGGAAGGTCGCTGAATCGTAACCGGTCTGCGGCACATGTGAGGGACCGTGTACGGCTCCCCATCGTTGCTATCTGGTTCCAACGCATGTTGCTGGCGCCGGACGCGCAGGTCTGGTAGAGACACGGAGGTGCGGAAGCAAATACGACGGGTATGAACGCAGTTGAACCGGATGCGCTTACGATTTATACCATTGGTGAGACGGACCAGACCGGAAGCCTTGATGTGGCGGATGGTCGGATCACGCTCACCGGGGGTGGACATCACATCGGTGGGGGACGGGACGCATTCACATTTGCTTATGTCAAAGCATCCGGCGATTTCGATCTGGTTGCACGCCTTCATGAGGCAAGAGGCATAGGGATGGGAGGTCAGGAGGGCTCGGCAGCCGTTGGTGGCCTTGCCATTCGCGAAAACCTGGAACCGGGCTCGCGAGGTGTCATTTTGCTGGTGCCTCCCCTCGGTCGCCCACGGTTAGATGCTCGTTACGAAGCGGGTGGCCGCACCTTGGTTGTCGCTGAACCGTTTGGAGACGTCCCATTTCCCATGTGGCTCAAGCTCGAGCGGAGAGGACCGGCCTTTCACGCATGGGTCAGCCACGATGGATTGCAATGGTCACATTTTGCTTCGACCTCGATAGAACTGCAGCGGATGCTTTACGCAGGGCTAATCCTGGCGAGTTCGCCACGCGCGGAGGAGGGAATAGCCGTCTACTCCGACGTGTATGTCGAAGAACTCCCTTCTGGCAACATCGACCTTTCGTCGCGTGAAGCCGGCTCTTAGTACGGTTCGAAGTTTGGCGACAGATCGGCTCCAAGATCTATACCATACCGGATGAGCCCCTCAGATGCTCATCTGGATTGCTACACTACCTAACCGATATGGAGGAGGGCATGGCAAACTCACAGGAGGTTCTGCTGGATTGGCTGAGGGATGCGCACGGGATGGAGCGGATGGCGCTGGAGACGCTCGAGAAGCAGGCTGACCGCCTGAAGAACTATCCACAGTTGCAGGCGCGTGTGCAGCAACACGTCCAAGAAACACAGTGGCAGATGGATCAGGTCAAGTCGTGCATCGAGCAACTGGGTGGTAGCACGTCCTCGTTGAAGTCGGGCGTCGGCTCGCTCATGGGCAACATTGGCGCCATGTTCAATGCCGGCACACCTGATGAAGCGGTGAAGGACGTGATCGGCAACTTCGCCATCGAAAATTTCGAGATTGCCTGTTATCGTTCACTCATAAGCGCTGCGCAGCAGCTTGGCGAGACACGGATCCAGAACATATGCGAGCAGATCCTGCAGCAGGAGGTCCAGATGGCTTCCTGGCTCGATCAGAATCTGCCGGTGATCACGCAAGAGTTCTTACAGCGAGTGCAAGTCGGTGAACCTGCCAAACGCTGAGCCCGTCTCCTGATCTCGACCCGGCATGGTCGGGCCGATGCCGCATTCGGGCGGATCAATACAGGGAATCGACTACGTCCCGTTCGCAGCACCACCCGATTAAATAAGGTCATACGAGAAACCCGGTCGGCCTACCCCTGCATGGAGTGTGCCGACCGAGTTTCCCTTTCCCGAAAAAGTTCTGGACCGCGCGGTTCACGCGCTTCGCTGCGGGCCCTCTTGCTCTTGCCGGATGCGTAGCCGGTTGTGGACGTCCTTCACACTCACGACCGATTCGGCTACATCTTCTGCAAGGCGCTTGGCCTGACGGCTATCGACTGTGCCTTCGAGAATTACTTCTCCATCCTCCACCTGAACCTCGATGTCCGTTGCATCGATGTATCCATGCATGGTCAGCCGCTCACAAATCTCCGACCTGATCTGTTCGTTGGAGCGTTTGTACCCTTTAGGTCCTTTGCCGGTAAAAGGACCGCGCACGGATTCCCAGTCGTAGTCTTGCGATCCCGGGCCGAAGCTATCGCGGAGTCCAAGTTCACGGTCCCAGTCCTCGTCCATGCCGCCACCCAGATCCAGGCCGCCCTGGTTTGGGTTACGTGAGCCGCCGGGCATATCGAACGCATCTCCCTGGCGGTCCGGGTCTTCAATCCCGGAGGATAGATAAGGGCCGCGGATATAGCTGTACTCATCCTCTACCCGATGACGGCCGCCCGGGTAGTCGCGGCCGCTCTCGCTCTCACGAAACGGCAGGCCTCGATCGAAGGTGCTGCCGTGGACGGACTCACGATGCCAGCCCACGTTTCTGCCCCTGGAGTTTCGTTCCCTGCTACGATCCATAGCTCACTCTCTGTTCTGGATTAGATAGCGAAGATCCCCTGACCTACCGGTTGCATTGCTACGGCGTATTACCCTACCTGACTCAGGACCATCGCTGTTGCACAGGCTGAGAACCGACGAATCAGGTCAGTGCCGGGAGCAGCCTCGTTGAATACGGCCCCATTACCTCGTGTGGCGGATGGCCTCGACGAGTCCGTGCTTGTCCATTTTGCTCCGCCCCTGAATGTTGTTATCTCTGGCGAGGCTGTACAGCTCTTCCTTCGTAAGGTCTTCGAGGTGTTGCATTGAGGCGGCTTTATGCCGGGTGCGCGAACCGGATGTGCGTTCTTCTTCGCGTCGCTGTTTGTTCACGGTCCGCGCTGCGATCTCTCTGGCACGCCGCTCCCCGCGACCACGATCCTCTTCGGATTCTTTGATGTGTTCGTACATCCGGCGGTCTTTCTTCGTCCAGGATGGCATGTCGTCCCCTCTGGTCTGATTCACGATGCTAAAACTGTTTCTGGACGCGGCATTCAGAATGGATCAGGCACCTCCACGCCCCCGTTCTTCGCTGACGTCTTTCTCACGCGTTCGCTTGATCGGTTCGCGGCTAAGTTCTTCGCCAAAGTCCATCTCCTGCGGTGTACGTGCCAGCAGGTTACCCTCCCCGGCTTTCTCCTCGATTCGTTTTTCCGCAGGCGTTTTGCGCGTCGTGAGAGGCTGCACGACGGTCGTCGGATCCGGGTTCTCACCTCGTTCGCGACGTGCTTTGCTCAGGTTCTCCAGCGTGCCCTGGTGAGCACGATCTTTTTCGACCTGCGCCGTCCCTTGCCGGGTAATTCCACGCATCCCCGCCGTATCAATCTCGTGTTCGGAGTTCTGCTCGCCCCCATGGATGTCCTCACGCATCGGGTCGTACTCCTTTCGTTGATCTGCCATATCGCCCTCACTGCTGAAATTCGACGAATATGGGTCTGTAACCCGTTTGTAAGCGAGATGAATCAGCTCCGATATACTGTTTCCGACTTCTTTACGGTCAGGGATGCCGTCAAATAGGGATAGGGATTGAGACATCGATGGCTGTGCCGGTGAACAGGGCAGTCGGGCAAAGCGGGCTCCAGGCAATGTAAAACTCGGGCTCGCGGCTACAATAGACGGCGTTGCCGAGGGGGTAACGGAGAGCAAACGGCTCTTTAACCCTCGTAATACCTTTGTAATAGCGGACACAATCACTTTGCACGGCGTTCCGCTCCTGACGATGTTGAGGGGGAAAGAAGTTGCTGTACCTGTCCCGACCATCACGACAACCTCAAACAATTATCATCATGGCAGAGCCTATCGATAAGCAAACGTTGATTGACGGACTCAACGAAGATCTGGCTAATGAGTATCAGGCTATCATCATGTACAACTCGTTTGCGGCGATGGTGAGCGGCATCCACCGTCCTATGCTCAAGCAGTTCTTTGAAGCAGAGATTCCAGAGGAGACCCGCCATGCCTCCTTTTTAGCAGATAAGATTACGGCCCTGGGGGGGATTCCCGTGACGCGTGCCGCAGAGTTCAAGCCGGCAACGGCTAATCGCGAGATGCTCGAGCAGGTACTCGAAGCGGAATCCATGACGATCAAACGCTACGTGGAGCGACGAAAGCAGGCTGAAGCGTTCGGAGACTATGGGCTGGCCACTGATCTGGATACGATCATAAGCGACGAGACGAAACACAAAGAGGAAACGGAGAAGCTGCTCCGACACCTGAGTGAAGAACGGTAGCCGTCATCAGACACGAGCGTTGCATCGGGATACAACTGCTCCAGGAAGTAGCGCAGCGTGTGTCCAGGGGCTCCTGTAGGCGTATTCTTCCCCGCGTTACCGTTGGAAGTCGATGTAGAGGTTTGGGTGTATGATTACTTCAGGAGCAAGCTCCCAGGATGTAGTTGCAGGGAACGGCCTATACACGAAGGTACGACTGGGAAAGCCCTACCCTCTCGGGGCAACCTGGGACGGTATGGGTGTCAACTTTGCCGTATATAGTGAGAATGCCACCCGCGTAGAGGTGGTGTTGTTCGATAGTCCGGAGGATACGGCGCCTTCGCTGACGGTGGCGTTGCCTGAAAAGACCGCGGCGATCTGGCACGGATACATACCCCAGCTCCGTCCCGGCCAGTTGTACGGGTTGCGCGTACATGGGCCATACGATCCACAGAATGGCCACCGGTTCAATCCCAATAAGGTGCTGCTCGACCCCTATGCGAAAGCGATCGGCCGTCCCTTGCGTTGGGACGACAGCCTCTTCGGTTACAAGATCGGAGATCCCAAAGAGGATCTTTCCTTCAGCGAAACGGATAGCGCGCCGTATGCGCCGCTCGGTGCGATCATCGAAGAGCGGTTCGAGTGGGGAGAGGATACCTCTCCCAGTGTCCCGTGGGAGGATACAGTCATCTACGAGACGCACGTCAAAGGTATCAGCAAGCTTCATCCCGAGGTCCCGGAACATCTTCGCGGCACCTATCTCGGGCTGGCATCAGAGCCGATCATCGACCATCTGAAACGGCTCGGTATCACCACGGTCGAGTTGTTGCCGGTTCATGCGAAGGTGCATGACCGGCACCTCATTGAAAGGGGGTTGCAGAACTACTGGGGCTACAATACGCTGTCGTTCTTCGCTCCGGAGCCAGAGTATTCGGCTGATGGTGGTATTGCTGCCGTCGAAGACTTCAAGATGATGGTTCGGGCGCTTCACGCACATGGCATCGAAGTCATCATCGACGTGGTGTACAACCACACGGGAGAGGGGAGTCGTCTGGGGCCAACGCTCTGTTACCGGGGTATCGATAGTCGGGGCTATTACAAGGAAAACCCGGAGAACCAGCGGTACCTCATGGATTACACAGGAACGGGCAACACGCTCGATCCGGGCAATCCGCACGTCCTCCAGATGATCATGGATAGCCTGCGCTACTGGACCACTCACATGCGAGTGGACGGCTTCCGGTTCGATCTGGCTTCCGTGCTTGCGCGTGACCTGTACGAGGTGAACATGCTTTCATCATTCTTTCAGGTCATTCAGCAGGATCCCGTGTTGAGCCAGGTCAAGCTCATTGCCGAGCCGTGGGATGTCGGGCCGGGCGGATACCAGGTCGGCTCATTTCCCTGGCAGTGGGCCGAATGGAACGGGCGTTACCGGGATTCTGTCAGGCGGTACTGGCAGGGCGATGGTGCTGTTACCGGCGACTTTGCCACGTGTGTTGCCGGATCGGCTGACCTGTATGAGCGGACAGGGCGCAAGCCGTTTGCTTCGATCAACTTCATTACGGCACACGACGGGTTCACGTTGGAGGACCTCGTCTCGTACGAGCGGAAGCACAACGAGGCCAACCAGGAAGGAAATCGGGACGGGCACGAGCCCAATTATTCCACCAACTGCGGCGTCGAGGGGGCGTCCGACAACCCGGAGGTCCAGGCCTGCCGGGAGGCACGTAAACGCAGCCTCATCAGCACGTTGTTGCTCTCGCAGGGTGTGCCGATGATTCTCGGAGGCGACGAACTTTCCAGGACACAGTTCGGCAACAACAATGCCTACTGTCAGGATAACGAGATCAACTGGTACGACTGGAACCTGGATGAAAGAAAAAAACGATTCCTGGAGTTTGTTCGGAAAATGATCGCCTTTCGCAGAGCCCATCAGAACTTCCGCAGGAAGAATTTCCTGACCGGTGCTGTGGATGAAACCGGCGCGAAAGACGTAATGTGGTGGCATCCGACCGGACGTGAAATGACCGCCGATGACTGGGGGCGTCCCGATCAGATGGCGTTCGGTATGCTGTTGCGCGGGGATCGAATCGAAGGACTGAGCATCGACGGAGAGCGTCTCGAGGACGGTACGTTTCTGCTTCTCTTCAACGGGTGGTCGGAGCCGGTCCCATTCAAACTTCCCGGTAAAGAGGCAGGCAGTCCGAGTCTGTGGAATGTGGATTGCACAGGGTGTAATGCCGACGAGGCTCACGTGAAACCAGGTGCGAGCTATACCGTGCCTGCCCATTCCCTTGAAGTTCTCGCAGCGGCTTTCAGGTTGAACGATCGGATGTCAGACGGTACACGTGAAGCTGCGAAGCGGGAAAGTCCAGCAGAAGCAGTCTCGTCTTCGAATTGAAAGCAGGCCATGGATGCCTCGTGTAGTGGAGGGCTGATTCGGGTAGGATCATCGATTCTGGGTAGCCGTCAGCCAGTCTGAGCACCGGTGATTTTCCCGTAATGGCCTTATCTACCCGGAAAACAATCCCATGTAGGTCTTGTACATCACTGTTCTTGTGGTTGAGAGTTCTGGCACGTTAGGGAAGTGGGAGAGGATCGGTGCTGAGGTTCTGGATCGTGCCCGGTTGCACGGAATAGCTACTGCAGGAGAGGGTCGAGAACTCAATGATTGATCGGAAGAACGCGGGTGGTAGTGTAGCCGTGGCTGATGTTGAGCCGTCGTCCCATACAGGGATGGGTGCACTTCTTATTGCGGATGGAGCGACGTTTCGTGTCTGGGCACCCCATGCAGACAGCGTCTGGGTGACAGGTTCCTTCAACCGGTGGAGCAAGACCGATCACCCGTTAACTCCCGAGGAGCATGGTGTCTGGTCCGCTCATATTCCCGGTGTGAAAGCAGGAGACGTGTACAGGTATGTCATCAAGAACGGAGATTGCATCTTTGAGAAGATCGATCCCTATGCTCGGATGATCGACCTTTCCGAAAAGCATGCCGTCGTATACAATCCCCACGCATTCGACTGGGGCAAGGATGCGTTTCGGATGCCGCCCGCGAATGAACTCGTGTTCTACGAAATGCACGTGGGCACGTTCAACGAGCCCGATGCCGCTGAGCCGGGATCCTTTCGGCTCGCCGCAGCAAAGCTGGACTATCTGGCGGAACTGGGCGTGAACTGCATTGCAATGATGCCGGTTATGGAGTTCCCCGGAAAGCGATCCTGGGGATATAACCTCTCGTATCCATTCGCTGTAGAGCGGGCATATGGTGGGCCGGATGGCCTCAAACGGTTCATCAAGGAGGCGCATCTGCGAGGCGTGGCCTTCATTATGGATGTCGTATACAACCATTTCGGCCCGATGGGGCTGGATATGTGGCGTTTCGACGGGTGGGGGACCGGCGAAACAGGTGGCATCTATTTCTACAACGATGAGGCAAAGGCAAAAACGCCCTGGGGGCATACGCGCCCTGATTACACGAAACCCCAGGTGCGGCAGTTCATTCGGGACAATCTCGTGATGTGGCTCGATGAGTTCCACGTAGATGGCTTCCGGTGGGATGGAACCGTGTTCATTCGGAGGCAGGGTTTCCATAAGGATGCGGAAGAGATTCCGGAAGGATGGGACCTCATCCGTGAAATGAACGGCTTCGTCAAATCGAACTGGCCTGGTAAGCTGCTTGTCGCGGAGGATCTGCAGGGCGAAGCACTCATCACGGCGCCGCTCGCGGAAGGAGGAGGTGGGTTTGACTCGCAGTGGGATGCTGCGTTCGACTACCGCCTCCGTGAGGCTGTCACACCTCAGAAGGACGAAGACCGCGATGTGGAGGCGGTCTGGAAGGTTGTGGAGCAGGGATATCAGGGCAACATGACACACCGTGTCATCTACACGGAAAGTCACGATGCCGTATCAGGACAGGAGGATCGCTACCGGGTTCCATACGAAATCGACAGGGAGGATCCGGGTAGCTGGGAGGCCAGGAAACGATCAACGCTCATTGCGGGTCTCGTATTCACGTCGCCGGGTATCCCCATGCTCTTTCAGGGACAGGAATTTCTGGAAGACAGGCGATTCGACGGTATAACGCCCCTCGATTGGAGGAAACGGGAGCGGTGGAAGGGAATTGTGCAACTGTACCGGGATCTGATAGCGCTGCGGCGCAATGTATTGGGCGTGACGGGCGGTCTATTGGGAGACCATGTCAACGTGTTCCACAAAAACGCGAAAGCCGGGGTTTTTGCGTTCCATCGATGGCGGCTGGGTGGAGCCTGTGACGATACCGTAGTCGTCGCCAATTTCTCCGGAAAGGGCTACGAATCCTACCGAATAGGGCTCCCGAGGGCAGGGTACTGGCACGTGCGGTTCAACTCGGACTGGCAGGGATACAGCCCCGATTTTGGCAACCATTCCTCTGATGATGTCGAAGCCTGTCCGGAGACTCTAGATGATCTGCCCGCCAGCGGTGAGCTTGCCATCGGGCCGTATACACTGATCATCCTGTCGCAGGGGCCTGAGTAGCAGGTAAACGCCCGGTTATTGTCTGGCTGCGATCTTACGTGTACGGCGTTGCGCTTACTTGTGCAGGTGGAGTGGATGAATTGCCGGAGCATACGGTGTAATCAATGTCTGACCGTTGCCGGACGATACGTTCGCTCGAGTATGATGCCAGGCCATCTGTTCGAATATGCGATACGTCTCCAGCTGCGCGTGAATGGGGGTATCGCCTTTCGGCTTATTTCCGGTGCCCTGCGCTGTGTCGATGATGCGGGCTTTCTGGTTATCTGCGATCTGAATGGCCAGCAGATCCAGTAGTTGCTTCTTGATGCGCGGGTTGTATATGGGAAACGCGACCTCAACACGCTCGCTCAAATTACGCCGCATCCAGTCTGCCGATGCCAGATAGAGATCCTGCTGTCCGCCGTTGTGGAACAGGTACATCCGCGCGTGCTCCAGAAAGCGATCGACGATGCTCGTTACGTGGATATGCTCGCTCTGTCCCTGTACGCCCGGAATGAGGCAATTTATGCTACGAACGATCATGCGCACCTTTACCCCTGCATTCGATGCGGCATACAGGCGATCGATGATCTTTCGGTCTTCCAGGCTATTCAGTTTGACCACCATGTAGCCCGTACCACCGCGCCGGGCATGTTCTATTTCACGCTCGATGAGCCGGTACAACCCTTTGCGGAGATCGAGTGGTGCGACCAGCAAGTGCTGGAACGTGGGGTCCTTGACCTCGCCGACGATGTATTCGAATACGAGCCGAACCTCTTCTGTCAGGCGCGGATCGGCCGTGAATAGGCCGTGGTCGGCATAGATTCGGGCAGTTTGCTCATTGAAATTTCCGGTGCCCAGGTAGGCATAAGACCGCTGCTCGTCCTGCTCCCGGCGGATGACGAGCGCCAGTTTCGCATGGACTTTCAGACCGGGCAGGTTGTAGTGGACGCTGACGCCCGCTCTTCGCATTCGCTGGGTCCATTTCAGGTTGGATGCCTCGTTGAAACGGGCTTTCAGCTCTATGAATACCCGAACGCGCTTGCCGCGGCGGGCGGCTTCTATCAGTATCTCCGGAATACGGGAGTCTGCGCCTGCTCGGTAGAGCGTCATCCAGATCTCCTCTACATCAGGAGCGCTGGCTGCTTCTTCGAGGAACCGTATGATGTAATCAAATTTCTGATAGGGGCAGCTGATCAGACGGTCCTCTTCGGCGATAGCGTCGAGTAGCGACGGCGCGGATTCTAGTTCGGGGTGGGGGAGCGGGGGGCATGAGTCATACAGGAGGTCGTCTCTACCGAAACGGGGGAAGTGCAGAAAGTCGCTGAAATTGTGGTAGCGGGCTCCGGGCATCAGGTCCTCGTCCTCGAGTCCCAGTCGCTCCTGCAGGAAGCGGACAAGCGTATGAGGCGCGCGGTGGTCGTACAGCAACCGGCACGGGACGCCAACATCACGCCGTTTGAGTCCCTTTTTGATTCCCTCGATGAGGTCTTCTGAAAACTCGTCTTCCAGATGAAGCTCTGCGTCGCGGGATAGTTTGATCTCGAAAGCTCCTTCCACGCTGTATGCCGGAAAGATCTCCGGGAGATTCAGGCGAATGACATCATCCAGAAAGATCACATACTGGCATTCGTCATCGCCGGGCACCCATGTGAAGCGAGAGAGTGAAGCGGGAATGTTGACGAGGGCATACAACGGGTTGCGCGTAACGCTTTCGGAATGGCTGGCGGCATGCTGAAGAACCGCGGCCAGGTACAGAATCTTGTTTTTCAGAAAAGGGCGCGCATCGAACTCCGACAGCAGAATGGGGGAGAGGTGGGGCCGGATCTCTTCATTGAAGTACGTGCGCAAGAAGGACGCCTGTGCATCGGTTACGCTGCCCTCATCGAGAAGCACGATGCCCTGTGCGCGGAGTTCTGGAAGGATCTGGTCCCGGAAAATGGCTCCAAATTCTTCCTGCTGCAACCTTACCGTTGTGCGGATCGCGTCCAAGAGGATGCGCGGTTCGATATCGAGCTTGCTGATCGATTTCTTCTTCAGGCTCAGCAGGCTGCGAAGTGATGCGACGCGTACACGGAAGAACTCGTCGAGATTAGCTGAGAAAATCGCCAGGAACTTGATGCGTTCCAGGAGCGGGACAGAGGGATCGCCAGCTTCTTGCAGCACGCGTGCATTGAAAGAAAGCCAGCTTAGCTCACGGTCAAAGTACGTATAGCGTTCTTTCTTCATGTCCCGGTCTCAGTAGCGCATGCTAGGCTCCGTCTTACCGTCGAGGCCAGGCCCTGTTCGCCAGATAGGATATCGCGGCGAGAGGTATGTTTTCACAGATCTGTGTACGGAGGATGAGATGTGCTTATTGCATGTCTCCCGTGATTTCACGCACCATGGCGAAGAACGCCCGCTTGCGATCTGAACTGATTGTCCAGTCTACAGGCACACTCTGATAGCCTTCTTCGAACGGTTCATTTTGCCTGCGGTAATCGAAGAATCCCCAGGAAGCATGGTTGCGTATGGCTGCCGTCATGTTATTGAGCGGGCGGTAGAAGTCGTAATGATCGTCCTCATTGAAGAGAATGGGCATGGGACGGTACCCCTCCACTGCCCGGGTCTGGCGCACCATCTCGGCAATCCGCTCCGGGTCTTTCACACCGTTGCCATGTAGTAGCAGGTAGTCTGCGGAGCGGACCACATTAGGTAGCGGAATTTTTCCCCCGCTGTAGCTGGTGCTTACCAGAAAACGGCGTCCGTCGCGGCTGGTGTTTTTCACGCGTTCGATGAGTTCATGGACGCGCTCTGGTTGCAGGATGGCGTGATCGTAACGGATATCCGTCTCGTTGTTTACTTCGATGAGCACGTTCCGGTAGTTTTCGTCGAACAGCCATGTCAGGGTGTTGTCTACCGCGCGTACGACGGCGGCTTCGTCCTGTAACCGTTCGTCCTGCCCGAAGTAGAACATACCCAGGATGACGACCATGCCCAGTTCATCCGCGCGATCCAAGATGCGTTCCAGCCGGGCCATGTACTCGGGGCGAAGGGAGCCATCGGCGTTGATGGCCGAGTTGTGCCAGGGTTGATTTTGCGAATAGCCCTGCGGGCTGCCTCCCTGGAGGTTGATCGTAAAGGCAAGCAGGCCATGCTGCCGCCACTCGGGCATGGCCTCGACGAATTCATCTGTATTTCGCTCTGGGTCCCACGTTTTCGTATCCGGGTATGCCCACAGACTGCGGGTGCTCTGGTTCAGGTCGTCGAAGATACCCTGCACCATACGAGCGTTGAAGAGCAGTCCCTCGATTGGTACGCCGTTCCACGTGCGTCCCTCATATGTAGGGCGTCCGTTGATATAGAATTGCTCTCCCTGGATCGATACCTCCGTGTGGCGTAGTGCTTGCGCGATAGCAATGCCGGAGCAGGCTGTTGCCGAAGTAAGAAAGAGCAGGGCTACGGCCCGTAGTCCAATTGGTGCATCGAGGCGTTTTAGCATCGAGAGGGACCCGTTTAAGGAACCGTGCGCAGGTAAAGGAGAGCGAGGCTGCTGCTGAACTTGTCAGCCATACTACACCTGTTTTATGAACAGATGCAATGTTGCCTGGCTGTATACGGTAGAAACATCTCAGTTTAACAGCAAGGTAGCGCACGTATTTCGGGTCGTGTCACCCGGCATCCAGAGATCTTCGTAGGGGCTGTGTAAGGACGAGGAGCATGAATACAATGAGGCCGGTAGCAGTACAAGTTCGTGCTACCGGCCTCACGATTTCAGAGCCACAGGCTCTATGGATTCAGGACTTCTGAGGCTGGTGTTGTTTGCCCATGCTCAAGACGTGGGGGCCTCACGGCCTCGCCAGAACGCATACTTCACTGCATCCTTGATGCCGTCCCACGTTCCTTTACCGTTTTCACGCTCGTATTCACGGCGTAATTCGGGCTCCAGATCGTTGAAGTCGCGTCCTCGATAGCGCTCGCTTATACCTGCTTCGTAGCCGTAGCGGTACGCGGGCTCGTACAGGTTGAACCCCTGTCCGCTGGACCCATACGTTGTGTCGTAGTGGCTCCGGAAACCGGCTGCATACGCGTCGTAGTCCTGGAAGCTCGTCAGGGGAGTTCCGCTCGTAGCAGATGCCAGCGGTACACTGGCAGTGCTCATCTCCGCTTCCGGGCGAGGCGTTTCTTCGCTCGCCCGGGGCGTTTCTTTGTCCGCTCGGGTCGTTTCTTCACCCGCCCGGCGTACGCGGGTCTCTCGGTACGTTTTTACGACGGGTTCCGTCGTCTCGTGGGTCAAAACGTCGGCACTACGAACGTGAACCACGTTATCACCGATTTCAATATCGCGAGCCTCGATTTCGTCGCCGTTATCCAGGCGGATACGTTCGACAAGTTCACTATCCGTGTTCACGAGGAGCTCATCGACCCGGCCGATGATGTTGCCGGCGTTGTCCTGAACGGTCCAGCCACGGATATCCTGTTCCGGATGGACCAGGTGCCAATCGCTCAGGTTGGAAAGTTCTGTGTACGCCATAGTTTTCACCTCTACAATCATGAAACTCGGATTATCGAGCGGTATCCGAGGGTTGTCGGGTAGTATCCGTAGTGCCGCGGGCACTGCTCATGGGGGAAATGTCATCCGCCTGGATATAGAGCCCGTTTTGGACGATTTCACTCGTCCTGATTCCGGGCACATTGATCTCTCGCATCCTGGATTCCGTCATTTCCTGGACGGTGCCTGTGATGCGGACGACATCGCCCGTGGTCACATCAGCGCCAGCCATGGCATTGGCACTATCGGCGGAAGGTGTGGGGCTCGTGGTACCCATTCCTCTGTGTACTACGAGGATCCTGTTGTCCGTGGTGTCAGCAGCCATGCCGCCCGCGCCGGTGGTATCCATTGCGTCCGCTGTATCCGTCGCATTCGGGGTTGGCGCTGCGCCGCGGGCCATAGCATTCGCCGGTTCGACTACGAAGATGCTGTCCCCCTGGGAAGCGACGACGCGCATGCTATCGAGTTGGACGCGGCGGCCTACCAGGCTGGCCGGCTCCGTTGCGTTCACGATTTGCTCGGGATTCGTGATCGCTGCACCTTCGGCAGGTGGGGTGGGCTGCTCCCGTCTGACCTCGCCCTCGACGACCTCGTCCGATGGCCTCGACGGTTCAAAGAGTTCGGCAAGGAGCCATATCAAGCCTGCCAGCAAGAGCAATCCCAGTAACCAGAGCCACCACGGACTGCCCCTTCTTTCGTGTTCTACAGGAATACGTGCCATATGTCAATCCTCCAGTTCTCCTATTCTGGTTACCTACAAGAGAATCCGAGGCTGATGTGACGTACACGGCCTCACAATCTCGCAGTGTATTAGGGCTATGTATTATTGCCGGGCGCGGTTGAATGCATGGCGGATGGCCTCTTTTACTCGATCCCAGGTACCGCCACCCTGCTGTTGTTCGTAGTCGCGTCTCAGTTCGGGCTCTACCTCCGAGAAGCTGCGGCCCCGGTACCGATCGCTGCTCCCGGTCGTGTAGCCCCATCGATAGGCGGGTTCATAGGTGTTCCACGTTCCCGATCCATAGGTGGTCTCCGAGTGCGTTCGAAACTCGTTCGAGACGTCATCGAAACGGCCGCCCCTCTCGCGACTGCCCGCCAGATTTTCCACGTCGACTTCCGTCTTGCGGAGGGTGTCTCGGATCGTCTCGGTGTGTTCTTCTTCTCCCTTCCGTACGACTACTTCGCCGGTTATATGAGCCTCTTTGCTGACAACGGGTTCTTCATCCGTTTCGTGCATCTCGATCGTACGTTCCTGGAAGGCGCGGTCGGCGTCGGTTACCGGCCGGTCCACGTTGCGACGCTCCACGTCGATCGTTTCATCGCGCAGGCGGACTTGCTCCTCGAAAGGTCTGGAGACGACATGCGTGTGCACGCGGACGCCCCCGCGGTCAACCTCACGCTTACCGACCCTGATTTCTTCCTCAGCTAACGGGATGCTCTCTTCCCGCGCAATATGCTCACGCTCCTGCCGTACTTCCTCCTGCGAGAACGGTCTGGCGCGCCGGTCGTAGCCTCTGAAGCCACGTTTACGCCAGTTTTCACTTCGGGTGTGAATGTCTACCGGATTGTACCGGTTCATGATCTCAGCGGTACGATTCGTGCTCTCGTCATCTACATGTGCGACGACGAGCGTTCCGCCACGGCGTACACCTTCAGTGTACATTTCGGCATCTTGCCGAGGCACACCCAGATTCACCAATCGGTCCGTGATATCGTGCCCGAATTGGCCTCGGTCCCAGTTGCGGGATTCCGTGCTCCAACTCGAAAGGTCCGTCTGTTCATGCGAGATCATGGTCAGAGCGTCACTCTGGATTCCGCTGTCTTTAAGCTCGCGAAAGACCTTTTCCGCAACGTTGTGCTGGTCGTAGAGTCCTACAACTGTAGATGCCATGGTCAGCCTCCTTGTTCTTCGAATGTCTTGTTGCACACCGGCATGAGCCGGCATGGTGAGGTCACGCCTTGAGTAGCCGCTCAGCCCGTTTCCTCTCGCGGCTTTTCTCGTGGCGGCAAACGCTGGGTCTGGATCGTCTCCTTTCGCAAGGAGATGTCCTGAGGCTCGTGATGCGTGGAGGTGCGGCGCTTAACGTGTAGCTCCTCCTTCAGAACGAGCTGTTTCCGAACGACCAACTGCTCCTCGAGCACGGGAATGATCATGACTTCGCCTTCATGCCGGATCCCGACAGGCTCTTCCAGAACGCGGTTCACAGGAACACGCTCGACGTCCACCTCCTCGCGAAGCAGGGGCTCGTCGATGTGTTCTATATGTTCAGCCACATGCTTTGAGATGCGGATGCGGCCCGTTTCACGGGCTCGCTTTTCTACACGTATCTTCTCTTCAGCAATGGGGACGACTTCCTCCTGTACAGATGCACGGGTGATCTCGCCATCTGACCTCTGCCAGCCGACTTGCAACTCTTGAAAGGTGTGGTCGAGCCGGTAGCCACCGTCCCGCGAAGCCATGAGCATGGTTGTGGGGACGCGTACACGTTCCCCTGACGCCAGTCGTACGGCGGCTTCACCCGGTGTGGGGTGCGCAGTATCGTCGAGTATTCCTTCTTCACCCTGCGCGTCGATCACGCGCTCCCCCCGTTTCCTCATACACTCGGATACATATTGTCCGCTTTTTTATCCTACCGGGCAGGTTAGCCGTGCCCGGCATCCCTCTCCGCCTAATAGACGGGTGCGTGTGATGTTCGTTCTTCGCAGCTGAATACGGTAACCGGATAGTTGCGTTATTCCTGATCCGGTTAGGCATCCTATTGCATGAGATTGTTCGTTTCATATTTGTGCAGGCCCGCGCCTCAGATGCCGCCTCATTAATGAATCTGTTACAGTGGGATGGGATTTGTGTAACGTGATCACGCATCTGATTATCATACAGTTCAAGCGTATCAATGCCGCTGCGAACAGTGTCAGGAAGCGCGTGAGTCGCGGTCTGCCATTCAGTCCGGTTATTTCTGTCTGTAAATAGAAGTGCGACCAAGTGCATGAAAACAATAATTTTCTTTCGGCATGGAAAATCGAACTGGAATGTGGATTACGAGCAAGATTTCGAACGGCCGCTAAAGAAGCGTGGAGAGAAAGCGGCGAGGATGATGGGTAAGTTTCTCAGTCGTATAGACGTGGTGCCTGATCTGGTCCTGACATCTCCCGCTGTCCGTGCGCGAACGACTACTTTTCTTGCCGCAGAGGCCGGATCATGGCAAGCGCCGGTTCAGGAATCGAAGGCGTTGTATGCAGGTGGACCGGATCACCTGCTGGCTGTGATTCATGCCACGGATGTTCAGGTCAATACGTTGCTCCTCGTCGGCCACGAACCTACATGGTCCGAGACTGTGGGCGCGCTGATCGGTCAGGCGCAGTTACGATTCCCGACGGCAGCCATGGCGTGTGTGGAAGTAGATGTTGATTCCTGGCAGGATGTGGCCTTCGGTATGGGTACGCTCATCTGGTTCGTACCTCCGAAGCTGCTGAAGACGGTGTTGGAGTAACCTCAGGCCACTTTTTACTGGTATCGTTCGTGTTTCTGGATACAACGTGGGGTGGCCGCTTAGAGCCACCCCCACACTTTCGGAAGCTGCTTTGTGACTCGAATAAATCAGTGTTCGCCGGTGGGCGTAAAGTGATAGACGTTGCCGTCGAAAGCGAGCACATATTGTTCGCCGTTCTGATCGACTCCGAACGAAGCGATGTTCAGGTTCGTGTCCATGAGCAGTTCGGCCTGAGCCGCCTGACCACCACTGTATTGAAGCGCCCAGATCTTTCCCGAGGTGAAATCAGCCACGAGGTATTTGCCGGCTAATTGCGGTGCACGGCTTCCCCGGTAGACATAACCCCCCGTGATGGACCCTCCATCCTCACGGCCGTACTCCCATACAGGCAGTGTCAGGCCGGTTCGGTCACAGCCTTCCCTTGGCTTGAAGCAATGGCTGGCTTCCATGATGTTCCAGCCGTAGTTCTGCCCTTTCTGGATGATGTCAACCTCTTCATACAGGTTCTGTCCGACATCCGCCGCCCACAGGCGATTGGTTTCGGGATCAAAGCTGAAGCGCCAGGGATTGCGCAGGCCATACGCATAGATCTCCGGTCGAGCACCACCGGCACCATCCGCGAACGGATTATCTGAAGGGATGCCGTACAGACGTCCATTGGACGGGTTATCCACATCGATTCGGAGAATCGAGCCCAGGAGGGAAGCCAGATTTTGTCCATTGCCCTGGGGGTCTCCGCCAGAGCCGCCGTCGCCAAGTGCTATATACAGGAAGCCGTCTGGTCCGAAGGCAATCTGGCCTCCGTTGTGGTTGCTGTAAGGTTGATCTACCTCCAGGAGCACGGTCTCACTCTCAGGATCGGCCTGGTTCGGATCGGCAGGATCGACGCGGTATCGCGCGATCACGGTGCGCCGCGGGTTGGCAGCTGTATAATCGACGTAGAAGTAGCCGTTCTCCTCGAAAGCGGGATGAAAGGCCAATCCAAGAAGTCCCTCCTCATTGCCCTGATCATTGACACGGTCCCTGATATCGAGGAACACCTCGGTATCAGTCACGTCGGGCCTGTTTTCGAGCACATGAATGATACCGGCTTGCTCCACTATAAAGATGCGGTCGCTGCCGTCCCCCGGGTGCTGCAGATCGACAGGGCGCGTGAACTCAAGTGAAGGAAACGCTGGCTCCAGTGTCAGGCCGGAAGGTTCGACGCCTGCCGAGGCACAGCAGAGTGAGAAAGCGGCGCAAATGGGCAGGATGAGCATGCGCGTGGCTGGAGCTACCATGATCGTTCTAGACGGATTGGGGAGGCGGATTGCTATCGGGGGCGGGAGGGTTTTAGATGCTGTTCCGGAAAGGTGTTTGGGTCCGGCGCCCTGTGCAAGATACGCTCCACAATAAAAAGGGTGGAACGAATCGCCCACCCTTCCAATGTAACCGTTCGCATTGCTGATGCACTCAGGTCACGGGTCATGTACGCATGCCAACGGTTTCCTGGAACCGGCCATGAATGTTGCGGCGTGTTGCCGGACCTGCTTACGGTAGCAGGCGTCTCGAATCATGTCTGTTGCGATGTTCGCTTCCGGCCGCGTCGTGTGCCGCTCTGGTCGTTTTCCTGTTCGTCGGTACGTTGGGCATCAGGCTCTGAACCAGCCGGGCCGATCCGGAGCCGGTTATGGATATCACGCACGCCGGATATGGAATCGATGATATCTTCGGCCAGCCGTTTTGCTTCGCGGGAATCAACGGTGCCTGTAAGAGTCACTTCACCATCCTCCACGTCGACCTCAATTCCTGACGCATCCAGATACCCGTGCTGTGTCAGGCGTTCGCAGACTTCCTCCTTGATCCGATCCGTAGAACGTACATACCCCTTGGGCCCTCGGCCAACATAGGGTCCTTCGGTGGTAGTGAGCCAGCCTCCAAGCTCACCCCACATGCCCGCAAAGCCTCCGCGTTGTCCGCGCCGGTATTCCTCGACGTAGTCCTCATCGACGAACCGATCCTCGACCCTGCCTCTATAACCTGCCGCTTCCTGATAGGCCCACGCGTTTCGCCGGGCCGGCTCCGAACGGTTCCATCGTCGGCCATGCGCATCGTTTCGGTAGCGGCCCGGCATCTGGCGGCCGGGATGATAGCCGCGAATACCGTAGTTCCAGTAATAATCCCAGTCGTGGTTGTGATCCTCGCGGCCATAACCGCCGCGCTGGTAATCATCGCTCGGGGCGAAACCGTATTCGCCGCCCTCGCCTTCACGTTGTGTGTCACTGCTGCCCGGGTAGAAATCGCTGGCCATATGGCTCTCAGCGGGATCGGGGGCATGCATGTAGAAGTCGCTCTGCGTACGACCTCCGCCGTATCCGGCCACGTTATACCGACGTTCTTCGTCGGGGTAACTGCTGATCCCGCCGTAGGGACGCTTGCGTGGATCCGTTTCGAAATAGCGCCCGCTCGTGCTGTAGTCGCGCCCGCTCATGGCATACCGGCCGTAACCCTCTTCGTCGTGATCTACAGGGTAACGGCGGTTGTCAACAGGGTTGTCTTTTCTGTTTCGTCGACGGTAGCCGTCGCGGCCATAATCATCGTGACTCCGACCTGTATGCTCTTCCTCGTTGCGATCTGTGTTCCGATCCATGAACCCCCTCCATACTGAAGTGGTGTGTACGGGAATCCGTCCAGAGACTGCCGTAAGGGAAGCAGCATCGTCAGATCACCTTCTCCCGCTCATACCACGTCCTACCATACATTAGCTGGCTCGAACTCAGGTCGCCATCTGAAGCGCCGTTCGCGACGATCTTCAGCCTGATAGCGGTCGTCTTCATCAGCGCTAAACTGTGAACGAGCCTCATACTGGGTACGTCGCCAGAGATTTCGGTCCCAATCCCGTTCATACGCATAGTCCCGGTCGACGCTATGCCTGTAGTACCGATCGGGATAGTAGTCGGGCCCCTCATTCCAGTAGCGGTAATCCCGGAAGTAATTGTAATCGTCGTAGTCCCAGTCGTCGACCCGATCGCGGTCATACGATTCGCCCCAATCGGGGGGGCGGTTTCCCCGTCTATAAACATCTCTGCCCGGGTCGTAGAATCGCCGGCCATAGGCGCTATAGTCGTCGCGGAAAGGGCGAGTGCGTTCGCTATAGTCAGCCGGACCGTATCTAGGGCTACGGCCGTAGTAGTCGGGGGGATTCGCACCCCGATTCCGGCCATAGCTCCCCGGCACGTAGTCGCTACGGCGTTCGTAATCCCAATCCTGGTCGTAATCCCAGTCGTCGTCGTAATCACGATCCGTATAGCGTGCCATAGCCCCTCCTCTCGTATCGACTTCGCCATTAGAACCCGTAGCCGATTGCTACAGGGTGTATTTGCAGCAACGTGCCTCCTGGTGGTACCAGGATGTCTGTGACCAGGGTTCGAGGGGTTTCCGGCTTTTCCAAAGCGTTACGGGTGTTACGGAGGGCCTGGTGTGTGGCATGGCGGTTCCCTGTCCGCGAGAAACCAGAACATGCAGATCTGCCCAGCAGCCTGGATTGTCTCCGATTCATTCGCGTGTGGAGCCATCTTCATCCGGAGCTTTTGCCTGATCGGTTTGGGCTCCGGGTATCGACATGCCGGAGGACTTATCCCGGGCCTGGTCCACTGCTGGCTCTTCTGTAGCGAGACGGATCTGGCTGCGGTCAAGCTCATACGGTAATAGTCCTTCCTGTTCGAGTTTCAGGATGCTGTCATCCAGCTCAGACCATATCCTGGCACCCAACTCGTAACCAAAGCGGATGGCTTTCTGTTTGGCATCGTAGGAGTCGTCCGGAAAGTGCAGTTCGAAGAGAGCGCGTAGATCCTCTTCCGCGCGCTCGAAAGGGCGACCGTAGAATAGCGGCTCGAGCGCCTGCATGCGGCCGAACCGGTAAGCCGGAAGATATTCCTGAAAGTCTTGCTGCCCTTGAGGCCCGTAGGTGGCATCGAAATGAGCATGGAATTTCGCATCGAAGCTGTCGGGGTCGGATTCGGGGGGTGGCGACTCCTGGTCTGCATGTCGTGCGCTTGGGAGAGCGGCGCCAACGGTCTCATTGACCACGATTACATGCTCTCCGATATGGTATTCGGTTGAGGGTATTACGCGGCCACTCGCCGTCACGACTGAATCCACCCGTCCGGCTTTGGCATCGAAGAAGACATCTTCTACGACGCCTAGAATGCGGCCACTCTGATCTTGTACTGGCCACCCTCGCACATCCCGTCCTGCAGACGCAAGCCATTGATCATCTTGTCTGATCATGAAACGTGCCATGGCTTTCTCATCCGTTATGTGATTCACATACCGTGAATCGGTTCGTAGCTCGCTTTCATTGTAATTGTCAACGCCTCTCGCGAAACGGAGATTGTTGGATGGATCGGCTTGAAGCGAGTTTTGCGATAACATTACAGGACGGAGCGCCGAGTATAGGACTCGATTTCTTACATACTTTGTGCAGCAGTTGCTGTAGGGAAATAAAGAGAGGATAAGGGATAGGCCAAGAATCTATGTAGGCAATGTGCCTTCTTTATGAGTAGATCAATCCGGAATTGGAAGGTGGTACATCCTGCAATTTAATCTGACGCGAGCAAAATAATAAGGTTAGAATGGAGTCGCAAAGTAGATTCGATGTTTCGAATAAGAGCAGATGCTAAATCAAATATTCTGTGTGTATAGATTAGAGTATTATGGTAAGGTGGTCTGAAAGAGCCGTTGGGATAAATGAATAAAATGTTTGTGGGAGCTGAGGATAGCTGTGGATTTCTTTTGTCCAAATGGGTCGATGGATTTCATTTCCTTTTCTCAAAGGTCTGAGGTGATATACGTGGGTATTTAATTCGATAGAATTATGTAACACTCGTAACGAGGTGGATTCTGTGTTGTAATCGGTATGTAATCCTGAGTTGATGATGTTGCTGTTAGGAAGGTATGTAGTTAGGATTATCGCATAGAAGGTGCACGTTAGTCTTGGCTCCAGCTTGTCCGCTGCCCTGAAGAGCGTGGTAAGTGGTGCTATTTCAAGCTAGACCAAAAGACGCTGTTATGAAGAAGCGTGTTCTCATGACAGGTGGAGCCGGTTTCATCGGGTCTCACCTCGCAGACGAACTTCTGGCAAGCGGGTACGAAGTCCGCGTACTGGATAACCTGTCACCGCAGGTTCATGGGGAGGGGGGCAAACGACCGGGATACCTGAGTCCAGATGTAGAACTGATCGTAGGAGATGTCAGGAACGGCGCTGTCGTCCGAGAAGCGCTCAGTGGCATTGATGCCGTATACCACCTGGCCGCAGCGGTGGGGGTAGGGCAGAGTATGTACGAGGTCGAACACTACACGAGTGTCAACAACCTCGGGACTGCCGTTCTGATGGAAGCACTCATCGAGCGTCCGGTGGAGCGACTCGTCGTCGCCTCTAGCATGAGCATCTATGGCGAGGGATTATATCAGACCAAAGATGGCCGGGTGCTTCCGGGATGGGGGCGCTCTCTGGATCAGTTGAGGGCGGGAGACTGGGAGCTTCATGCCGAAACGGGTGAGGTGCTGGAGCCCGTAGCGACGCCTGAGGACAAACAGCCGGACCTTGCCTCCATTTATGCGCTTTCGAAGTACGACCAAGAGCGCATGTGCCTGACTATCGGACGGGCTTACGACATTCCTACTGTGGCGCTTCGCTTCTTCAACGTGTTCGGCACGCGGCAAGCCCTTTCGAATCCCTACACAGGCGTACTCGCCATCTTTGGCGCGCGCTATCTGAACGACAACCCGCCCCTCATCTTCGAGGATGGTCAGCAGAAACGCGATTTCGTGAGTGTGTACGACGTTGCGCGGGCCTGTCGCCTGGCGCTGGAAGTGCCCCAGGCAGCTGGGTGCGTGTTCAATGTTGGGAGTGGCCGGGCCTATACCGTACGTGAAGTCGCTGAACAGATAGGCCGCACCCTGGGCAAATCCTATCTGCTGCCACAAATATCGGGTAAGTATCGGAAGGGCGACATTCGCCACTGTTTTGCGGATATCTCGAAAGCACGCGAGATCCTCGGCTATGAGCCGAGGATCATGTTGGAGGATGGGCTGGAAGAATTAGCCGAATGGATCGAGGGACAGATGGCCTTTGATCTCGTCGAGGTTGCCAGTGCCCAGCTCGCTGAGCGCGGCCTGACGGTGTGAGTATCTGGTTTCATACTCCGGATAAAGAGAGGCACGACGTTGATACCAAAGAACGGGAAGGAAAAACGGGACGGCTATGCCGTCATCACGGGCGGGGCAGGGTTTGTTGGTGTCAATGTGGCACAGCGTCTACTTGCTCAGGGAACGGTCGTCCGCATCTTTGACAATCTCTCACGGCCAGGTGTCGAGCGCAACCTGCAGTGGCTCGTTGGAGATCATGGGGAGCGTGTGAGCGTGATGGTGGAAGATATCCGCGATGCACCGGCCGTTCGCAAAGCAGTTCATGATGCGCATCAGGTGTTTCATTTCGCGGCGCAGGTGGCCGTGACCACCAGCATCCAGGATCCTGTTCGGGATTTCGAGATCAATGTAGGAGGGACGCTCAATCTGCTGGAAGCCCTCCGAGCCCTTAAGAATCCTCCTCCGCTCCTCTTTACATCTACGAACAAGGTATACGGTGGTCTGGAGAATCTTGCCCTGCGAGAGGAGGCGACGCGCTATGCACCTGTGGATGGCTCCATAGCGGAGTACGGCATTCCCGAGTCCACGCCGCTGATCTTTCACAGCCCGTATGGCTGTTCGAAGGGCGCTGCCGACCAGTACGTGCTCGATTATGCCCGCATGTACGGCATCCCGGCCGTGGTTTTCCGGATGAGTTGTATTTACGGGCCACGTCAGTTCGGGACGGAGGATCAGGGCTGGTTAGCGCACTTTTTCATCCGTGCGCTGGAAAACCGGTCCATCACACTCTATGGGGACGGGAAGCAGGTTCGGGATATCCTGTTCGTCGATGACCTCGTGGATGCCATGCAACTGGCGATCTGCAATATAGATCGATTGTGGGGCCGGGCCTTCAATATCGGCGGTGGGCCGTCCCAAACGACGAGTCTGCTCGAAATCGTTGACCTCATCGAGGATCTCCACGGATACCGTCCGGCAGTTCGATTCGACACCTGGCGCCCCGGAGACCAGCGGTACTATGTCTCCGACATACGCAACTTCTCTAACCTGACGGGTTGGGCTCCGCAGGTGGGTGTTCGAGAGGGAGTAGCCCGATTGTCCCGGTGGTTGAAGGAACTGCGCTCGGAGAAGCCGGCCAGTCTCGTCGCTTAGCGCCGGGGAGACATCAGCGCATGTACTCCGACGCGTGCAGATAACAGGTCTGCCTTAACAGACATTCAGGTTGGATTCGTGAATACGCTTACATCCGTACTGGACGAAACGACGGCTTCTCCGGTTGAGTCGAGCCGTCCCGAAGCCGGGCGGCACCCGGCAGGTTCGCCGACGCCTCGCGTCGCCGTTTTCGCGGGTCCCGGGGAGATCAGGATTGAGGAAGTCGATCTCGTAGAACCAGGTCCCGGTGAAGTACGGGTCAGGCTGGAAGGCTGTGGCGTGTGCGCCTCCAACATTCCGGTCTGGGAAGGGCGTCCCTGGTTCGACTATCCCATGAAACCCGGTGCACCGGGCCACGAAGGCTGGGGTATCGTGGATGCCGTAGGAGAGGGCGTGGATCATCTGTCCGAAGGTGATCGGGTTGCGATGCTCTCCTACCACGCTTATGCCACACACGACACGGCACCGGCGCATGCTGTCGTTACGCTACCGCTCGCGCTGAAAGACCGCCCGTTTCCCGGAGAGCCACTCGGATGTGCTATAAACATTTTCAAACGCTCCGACATCGAGGCCGGTCAGACGGTTGTCGTCATCGGGGTCGGGTTTCTCGGAGCGCTTCTGACCAAGCTGGCTACACATGCCGGAGCGCGCGTGCTTGCGATCTCTCGGAGACCGTATTCGCTGGAGGTAGCTCGTGAAGCAGGCGCCGCTGAATGCATTCCGCTGGATGACCACTGGAAGATCATCGAACAGGTCAAGTCGCTTACCAGGGGGAGAATGTGCGACCGTGTCATTGAGGCAACCGGTAAGCAGGGACCGCTCGATCTTGCCGGCGAACTCACCCGTGAGCGGGGTCGCTTGATGATAGCAGGTTACCATCAGGATGGTCTGCGGCAGGTGAACATGCAGCTCTGGAACTGGCGCGGCATCGACGTGATCAACGCGCACGAACGTGAGCCGGAGGTATATGTCCTGGGCATCTGCGATGCAGTCAATGCCACGCTTGAAGGCAGCCTGGACGCCCGCCCGCTATTTACCCATCGGTTCAGCTTGGATGAACTGTCCGAAGCACTGCGGATGACACGAGATCGCCCCGATGGCTTCATGAAGGCTCTCATCATGATGGATTAGCTGCACACTGTAAGACATTTTTCCCCACCCGTAGTCGATCGAAACAGCCGAACCATGAACACAACGCTCGATCTGGCACAATCGGTACGCTCCGGGGACGTCACCGCGAAGCCCCGGCTTGGCTTTATCGGTGTGGGCTGGATCGGGCGGCATCGCATGGAAGCCATCGCACGGGGGGCTGAAGTAGAGATCGTGGCTATCGCAGATCCGGTCCAGGATCTTGCGCGATCGGCCCGATCAATCGCTCCCGACGCTATCACGGTGGACAGCCTGGAGGATGTGCTCCAAGAGAACCTGGACGGGGTAGTCATAGCTACACCAAGCGCGCTACACGCCGATCAATCCATTCGGGCACTGGAGGCAGGACTGGCCGTCTTCTGCCAGAAACCACTTGGTCGCACAGCCGAGGAGACCCGGCGCGTCGTAGACGCCGCTCGGCAAGCCGACCGGTTGCTCGGGGTAGATCTATCCTACCGCCTCGTTGAAGGTATCCGGATCATCCGGCAGATGGTGCAGGCAGGCGAGATCGGGGACGTGTTTGCAGCCAACCTCGTTTTCCATAATGCCTACGGCCCGGACAAACCCTGGTTTTATGATCCGAAGCTATCCGGTGGGGGATGTCTCATCGATCTCGGTGTTCACCTGGTAGACCTGGCATTCTGGATACTTGGTTCGCCCGGAATCGTGGGTGTTTCGGGCCGGTTGTATTCGCAGGGAGAGTTGCTCGTAGGGCGTACGGATCGTGTGGAAGATTATGTGACGGCACGGATCGATCTGGCGAGCGGAGCAGGCATAGATCTGGCGTGTTCCTGGAATCTCTCTGCTGGATGTAACTGCGTCATCGAAGTCACATTCTATGGCACGAAGGGGGGCCTGTCTCTTCGCAACGTGGATGGCTCGTACTTCGATTTCGTTACGGAGCATTTTCAAGGAACATCCCGGCGCAGGATTACTGGTCCACCTGAGGAGTGGGGCGGACGCGCTGCAGTAGCCTGGGCTTGCCAACTGGCCAGGAGCAATCGGTATGATCCTGCCATTGAGGACATCGTTACCGTAGCGCGGGTGCTCGACTGGATTTACAACCGATAGGTGTTGAGTCTGAACGCAGCCCGTGCCGGATCTGCTGAAACGTTCCGGAGGGCACACACCAGGGTAGCTGTGCAATGGGGTATAACCCTTCACATACTCCCATGCGCGTCCTCATGACCGCGGACACCGTAGGTGGCGTATGGACCTACGCTACCGAACTGTGTCTCGCGCTTGCCCCTCATGGTATCCGAGTAGCGCTGGCAACCATGGGGGCTCCTCTCCGTCCGGAACAACGTGCCGTCCTCGAGGCACTTCCGAACGTAGATGTGTTCGAGAGTACGTACAAGCTCGAGTGGATGGACGAACCCTGGGAGGATGTCGAAGCTGCGGGAGCGTGGCTGCTCGACATCGAACGGCAGTTCCTGCCTGATGTGATACACCTCAATGAGTATGCGCACGGGCATCTTGCGTGGCAGACCCCCGTACTTATCGTGGCGCATTCATGTGTGTACTCGTGGTTTGAGGCCGTACGGGGGTGTGTGCCGACGCCGGATTGGGCGCGGTACAGAGTGGAGGTGATGCACGGCCTTCGCTGCGCCGATCTCGTGACTGCACCCACACAGGCTATGTTGCAAGCACTTTTGCGCCATTACGGGCCGTTTAAAGCGGGGCCGGTGGTATTCAACGGGCGGCAGGCCGAGGACTACCCGCCTGGCCTGAAGGAACCCTTCATACTCACGGCAGGGCGCGTCTGGGATGAAGCGAAGAACGTCGGTATCCTGGATCGAATTGCTCCCCGGATCTCTTGGCCGATTTACGTGGCGGGCGAACAGCATCATCCGGATGGGCACGGAAAAGCCGTTTTCGGTGGCCTCCAGCATCTAGGCCGCCTTACACCGGAGCAACTGGCCGACCGGATGGCCGCCGCGTCGATCTACGTGCTACCTGCCCGTTATGAACCGTTCGGTCTTTCTGCCCTCGAAGCGGCCCTGGCCGGATGTGCTCTCGTGCTGGGCGATATCGAGAGCCTCCGTGAGGTATGGGGGGATGCTGCCTTATTCGTGCCACCGCACGACGGCGCTGCGATAGAGAAGGCGCTTCGCTCGCTCATTGAAGACGATGCACTACGAGTGCAACTGGCTTCTCGCGCTCGGCAACGTGCGCTCCGGTTCACCCCGGAGCGCATGGCAACGGGTTACCTGGACCTTTACGGGAAGCTCGCAGCCCGTGGAAGTCCCTGTCCGGTCTGATTGACGATCCAACATCAATGATACGTCGCAGGTTGTTGTCTGAGCCCGTCATAGGAATGCGGAGGGCTTTGCTTTTTGCACTTCACGCCATACGATGAACATAGCCTATTTCACGCACTCGCTTATTTCCGACTGGAATCACGGAAATGCCCACTTTCTGCGGGGCATCGTCTGCGAACTCCAGTTACGCGGTCACAAGGTAAGGGTGTACGAGCCGCGCGATGCCTGGAGTGTGCAGAATCTCATTCAGGAACACGGAGAAGCGCCCATCTACGCGTTTCACGAGGCCTATCCAACCCTGCAGAGTACGCGCTATGAACCCGGGAGCCTGGATTTGCATGCCGAACTGGAGGATTGTGATCTCGTGATCGTTCACGAGTGGAATGACCGTGACCTGGTCCGGCGCATCGGTGAGCACCGGCGGCGAGCAGATACATACCGCTTGCTCTTTCACGATACGCACCACCGGGCCGTGACCCGGCCGGAAGACATGGCCTCGTATGATCTCTCGGCGTACGACGGCGTGCTGGCTTATGGAGAGGCCATTCGCCGTATCTACATCGAACGCGGTTGGGCCAGGGAGGCGTGGACGTGGCATGAGGCTGCCGATACGCGCGTCTTTCGCCCCCTCGAAGCAGAAGCGGAAGAAGGCGAACTGGTATGGGTGGGGAACTGGGGCGATGAAGAACGCACCGCCGAGCTACATGAGTATCTCCTCGGACCTGTACAGGCGCTGAGACTCAGAGCGCGTATATACGGCGTGCGCTACCCCGAGCACGCACGGGCGGCCTTATCCGAAGCCGGGATCGAATACGCGGGCTGGCTGCCGAACTATCGCGTCCCCGAGGTTTTTGCCCGGTTCAAAGTGACCGTACATGTCCCCCGGCGTCCCTATGTTGAATCGTTACCCGGAATTCCGACCATCCGTCCGTTTGAGGCCATGGCCTGCGGCATTCCGCTGGTATGTTCGCCCTGGCACGACGCCGAGGGACTATTTACGCCCGGTAAGGACTACCTCGTCGCTCATACCGGGGAGGAAATGAAGGCGCATGTGAACAGCCTCATTCACGAGCCCGAATATGCTCGTGCTCTATCGGAGCACGGGCGCCGTACCATCCTCGCCCGTCACACATGTGCGCATCGTGTAGACGAACTGCTGGCGATCTGCGAAGAACTTGGTATTGAAACCACCACCTCCGCAGCCGCATGATGTACCTGAACCGATGAGGTTGTAACAATCCATAGCCAACGGACCGTCGATGAGCATGTCATCGCTGAACATTGCTTTTTTGGGATCGAGCCTTGTCTCTGCCTACTGGAACGGCGCCGCGACGTATTATCGGGGCATTATCCGGGCGCTATACGAGCGCGGGCATCGCGTCACGTTTTACGAGCCCGATGCCTACGATCGGCTCAAACATCGTGATATGGCTGATCCGGAATATGCGCGAAGTGTCGTTTACGAGGCGAGTGAAGAAGGGGTACGAAATGCGCTCGATGCGGCAAGAGGGGCGGATATCGTTGTAAAAGCAAGCGGGATAGGGGTCTTTGACATGCTTCTCGAAGAAGCCGTACTGGACCTGCAGGGGCCCGGCACGATGGTCGTTTTCTGGGATGTGGATGCTCCCGCTACGCTGGATCGCGTTCAGAACAATCCGGGCGATCCGTTCAAGCCGCTCATTCCGGAATATGATCTGGTATTTACATACGGCGGAGGCGATCCCGTCGTGCAGGCCTACGAAGCGCTGGGAGCCCGGCGTTGCGTGCCGGTATACAACGCGCTCGACCCTTCGACCCACTATCCCGTGCCCCCGGATTCTCGATTCGAAGCAACGCTTGGCTTTCTGGGGAACCGGATGCCGGACCGGGAAACTCGCGTGTGGGAGTTCTTCTTTAACGCGGCAGAGAGGTTGCCAGAGAAACGCTTCCTGCTGGGCGGGAACGGATGGGAACATCACGTGCCTGATGCTTCCAATATCGTGTACCTTGGTCACGTCTATACACGTGATCACAACGCCTTCAACTGCACGCCGCTGGCAGTGCTGAACATAAGCCGGGAAAGCATGGCGCGTTATGGGTTCTCGCCGGCTACGCGTGTATTCGAGGCGGCCGGTGCTGGAGCCTGCCTGATCACGGATGCATGGGAGGGCATCGAGCTGTTCCTGCAGCCCGGCACGGAGTGCCTGGTTGCACACGACGGTCGTGATGTCGCCGACCATCTTCGAACCCTGGATCAAGACCGAGCCAGAACCATCGGACAGGCCGCTATGGAACGTGTCCTGTCGGAACACACGTACGCACACCGGGCACACCTCGTGGAAAACGTATTACTCGGAGCCCGATCGTTGAAGGGGCAGGAGGCAGCATGAACGAGCCGGCACTGGATATCGTCATTCTGGGGCTTTCCATTACGTCGTCCTGGGGCAATGGGCATGCCACGACATACCGGGGTATCGTTCGTGAATTGGACAGGATGGGACACAATGTCCTTTTCCTGGAGCGGGACGTCGTCTGGTATCGCGACAATCGCGATATGCCGGATCCTTCTTTCTGCCGTACTGAACTGTACGAAAGTCTAGAAGAGCTAAAGGATCGATTCGCGCCGGAGATTCGCCGTGCCGATCTCGTAATCGTCGGATCGTACGTTGCGGAAGGTGTAGAGGTGGGGGCGTGGGTGCAAGCACATGCAACGGGTATTACCGCGTTCTATGATATCGATACGCCTGTTACCCTGTCTAAGCTGAAACGAGGGGATTTCGAATACCTGCACCCATCCCTCATTCCGCAGTATGATATTTACCTCTCCTTCACGGGAGGACCCACGCTGAGCCTTCTGGAGCAGGTATACGGCTCGCCGAAAGCTCGTGCCCTTTATTGTTCGGTGGATCCTGCGCTCTACTTCCCGGAAACGCACGATCTCAAATACGACCTGGGGTATCTGGGCACATACAGTGATGATCGTCAGCCGATGCTGGATCGGCTCATGCTGGAACCGGCCCGCCGTTGGAAAGAGGGGCGATTTATTGTCGCTGGCCCGCAATATCCCGAGTCGCTCAAATGGCCGGAGAACGTGGAGCGCATCGTTCACCTGTCTCCTGCTCTGCACCGGAAGTTTTACAATGAGCAGCGCTTTACCCTGAACATCACCCGTGCGGACATGGTTCGGGCCGGTTACTCCCCAAGTGTGCGTCTCTTCGAGGCTGCCGCCTGTGGCACCCCGATCATTAGCGACTTCTGGGATGGCCTGGATACCATCTTCACACCCGGTGAGGAGGTGCTGATCAGCCATTCTCCGGAAGACACGCTACGCATCTTGCGTGAGACGCCGGAAGAGGAGCGGCAGGCCATCGGCGAGCGCGCCCGAAGACGCGTTCTCTCTGAGCATACGGCAACACATCGGGCCAATGCGCTCGTGTCCTATGCACACGGGGCCTTGGCTACGCGTCTGCTCAAAGTTGGTTGAACGATGAAGTCCATCCGAGCGTAGAAGGAGGTAATCCCGGTCCTGCTTCCTCTATGTGAATCACTGATAATTGCTATCCGATCATGGCAGAGCAAAATGATGCTGGTATAAATCGGATTGCCCAGGTCGCCATTCCCGTTCACGACCTGGATCGAGCTATAGAATTCTACCGGGACCGGGTCGGGCTATCGCTTCAGTTTCGTGTTCCGGGATACGCCATTCTCGACTGTGGAGGCGTGCGCATCCTGCTGAGTGCTCCAATAAGAGAGGAAATGGAGCCACCCGGATCTCTTATCTACTTTAACGTGCCAGATATCAGGCACGCCTACCAGGTGCTAGTGGAACACGGCGTACATTTCGAAGATGAACCACACATGGTTGCGCGGGTGGAGACGCACGATGTCTGGATGGCACACTTTCGTGATCCCGACGGAAACGTTCTCGCTCTCATGAGCGAAGTGCCGCATGGCTAAAGAAATAGCCCGGCGAGGTTGCCGGGCTATCTGACATGTCCGCACATACGCATGTGCGTGGTCACAGGTGTTGCGCTATCGTGCCCATATCCTTGTCTCCTCGTCCCGAGCAGTTCATGACGAGGATCTCGTCCGGTCTCATCTCGCGAGCCAGCTTTTGCGTGAACGCTACCGCGTGGGCTGATTCCAGGGCAGGGATGATTCCTTCCGTGCGAGTCAGCAGTTTCACGCCATCCAGTGCCTCCGCATCCGTGGCCGTTCGGTACTGGACCCGCCCGAGGTCCTTCAGATAGGAGTGTTCCGGTCCTACACCGGGGTAGTCCAATCCGGCCGAGATGGAGTGGGCCAGTTCTACCTGCCCCTGATCGTCCTGCAGAAGGTAGCTCATGGCGCCGTGCAACACGCCGGGTTGGCCTTTCGTGAGGGTGGCCGCGTGGCGCCCGTCGAGTCCTTCTCCCGCTGCCTCGACACCGTATAGTTGCACGTCCGCATCGTTCAGGAACGGATAAAAGATGCCTGCCGCATTCGATCCGCCGCCGACGCATGCCACGATTGCATCCGGTTTTTCACGGCCCTCTTTCTCCAGAAGCTGCTGCCTGACCTCATCTCCGATGACCCTCTGAAAATCCCGTACCATCATAGGGTAGGGGTGAGGGCCTACGACGGAGCCGATGACATAGAACGTATCATTCACGTTCGTTACCCAGTCGCGGATGGCCTCATTCGTAGCATCCTTCAGAGTCTGGCTCCCGCTCGTAGCCGGGCGCACCTCTGCACCAAGCAGCCGCATCCGCAGGACATTCAGGTGCTGCCGTTCGATGTCCTCGGCGCCCATATAGACGATGCACCGCAGGCCGAACTTCGCGCATACTGTGGCCGTCGCAACTCCGTGCTGCCCGGCTCCTGTCTCGGCAATGATGCGCTCTTTACCCATCCGCCGGGCAAGCAGGATCTGGCCGATCGCGTTGTTGATCTTGTGCGCTCCGGTGTGGCACAGGTCTTCCCGCTTCAGGTAGATGCGCGGTCCGCCCAGTTCTTCCGTCAGCCGATTTGCGAAGGTGAGCGGCGTAGGCCGTCCGACGTATTCGCGTAACAGGCTCCTGTACTCCGCGTCGAACGCCGGATCCTGCTTTGCCTCTTCATACGCCGTTTTCAGCTGCTCGATTGCCGGAATCAGGATTTCCGGTACGAATGTCCCACCATACGGTCCGAAATGCCCCAGCGCATCCGGTGCCGAATACGTTACACTACCTGTGGTTGTAATCATGTCTATGTTGATGTCCAAAGTATCTGGCTGGCCTCTTGCTCCCGGCGCTTCACATCTCAATCTGAGCGTACCACACCGTCAAACACGTCGAAGAACGCGCTCAGCTTATCGAAGTCCTTGATGCCCGGTGACGACTCTACGCTGCTCGACAGATCTATCGCGTACGGATTCATGGTCCGGATGGCTTCCTCGACATTCGAAGCACCGATGCCGCCAGCCAGAAAAATCGGAAACTCACTGCTGAGTTCTCGGGCCAGGCGCCAGTTGAAGGATTCTCCCGTGCCGCCCCACAGATCCGTCTTATGCGTGTCTAGCAGGAAGAAGTCGACATGCTCCACGTAAGGCTCCATCAGACGGCGGAGCTGTTCTGCCGATGCATCGTGCACGACCGGGATTGCCTTGATGATGGGGTGCTCCACCTCCGCACACAATTCCGGCGGCTCCGTTCCGTGGAGTTGCACCAGTTCGAAGCCGGTGTCTTCGGCCGTACGGTTTATCACATCTGCCGATTCATTCACGAACACCCCGACCGGCTTCGCTCCGTACACCCACTCGATGATCTCGCGCGCAACGCCTGGCTCGATATACCGGGGGCTGCCGGGATACTGAATGAATCCAAGATAATCCGCTCCGGCTGCCGCGCAGTACCGCGCGTCTTCCAGCCGGGTGATCCCGCAGATCTTTACT
Source organism: Rhodothermales bacterium (assembly GCA_041690215.1). Taxonomy (GTDB): domain Bacteria; phylum Bacteroidota; class Rhodothermia; order Rhodothermales; family DASSAV01; genus DASSAV01. Next base: position 74,931 of record JAWLHQ010000003.1, on the reverse strand, counting down.
TTCGTCCGTTCGCCGCTGTTAGCAGGCTGCATACTCAACTCTCATCTGATGTAAGATCCCCGAGCGATGGGGCATGATCCGAGTGGAGGGGAGGAGAATCCGGCATCGAGCCCTATACTCCTATGCTCCAGCACGGTTACTTCCAGCACTCTTATCGGCAGCGCATGCCCCGGGCCCGAGGCTTCAACACACGTCAATCGACACTTGCGACGCGCTCCATTTCTTCCCGCAGGCGCATCAGCATATCACCGGGCCTCTTCTCACGCATGAAGGTCTCCCCGATTAGCACCGCATCGATGCCATGCGCATGCAGGTGTGCGAGGTCCTGTGCCGTTCGTAGCCCACTCTCCGATACACATACCAGGCCTTCCGGGGCTTCGGCGAATACCCGCAGGGAGTGATCGATGTCTACTTCGAACGTCCGCAGGTCCCGGTTATTCACGCCGAGAATACGTACCTGGTCGAAGTCAAGCTTATCCAGTTCTTTTGCTTCGTACACTTCCACCAGGCACGCCAGTCCCAGTTCATCCGCGGCACTGTGTAGTTCCGAGAGGTGCCCCCGGTCCAGCACGGCGGCGATGAGTAGAACAGCATCCGCGCCGTATGCGCGTGCTTCGAAGATCTGATAGGGGTCGATTACGAAGTCCTTGCGCAGAAGAGGGAGGTCTACAGCCTCCCTTACCGCCGCGAGGTGATCGAGCGATCCCTGGAAATAGAGGGGCTCGGTAAGGACCGACATGGCCGAGGCGCCCGCTTCCTCGTACTGTCTACCGATATCCGCCGGATCATAGTCCTCCCGAATCACTCCTTTGGAAGGCGAGGCTTTTTTAGCCTCTGCGATGAATGCCAGCTCTGGCCCACGCAGCCTTTCCTCAAACGGTCGGATCGTGCGGTCGAACAGGGGGGTATCCTCGAGTGCTCCCATTGAGTGTTCCCGTTTTCGCCGGGCCACCACATCCCGGGTATCAGCTATGATCTGGTCGAGTATCGTCATATGGGTCGGAGAAGCAGCCCTTCGTACATCATCCAGTACGAGTCAGAGGGGGTTCTTAGGCTCTGTATGTTCAAACGTATTCGGCGGACGCCTCCTGTGAGACTTTGATCAGAAGATTCAGTTTGTTCATGGCCGCACCGGAATCGATGCTTTCGGTAGCTGCCTCCAGGCAGGCTTCAGGTCCGTCGAACTTTCCGCTTGTGTGGAGCGCGTATGCCGCGTTCAAGAGCACGACATCCCTGTGAGGGAGCGTTTCGCCGGCTAGCAAGCGCCGCAGGATCTCTGCATTGTCCGCTGCCGTTCCTCCGCGCACGTCATCCATCGTTACGCACCCGAGAGCGAGTTCCTCGGGGTGAATCTCAAACATGGATGACTTTCGCGGCTGCCCTTTCTCGATCCGCCCCGCATCGTATTCGAATGCATAGGTCGGAGCACACAGAGAGATTTCGTCCATCCCGTCCTCTGCGTGCACGGCGATGACGTGCTCGGCATCCAGTTCGGCCATGATGTCTGCCATGAGTTGGGCCACCTTCGAACTGAACGCCCCGATGAGTTGCCGCCGGACTCCTGCAGGATTGCACAGTGGCCCCAGGATATTGAAGAAAGTCCGGACCCCGAGCAGTTTGCGTACCGGCATGACATGCCGCATGGCCGGATGGAAGTAGGGGGCAAATAGAAACGCGATGCCGGCTTCGCGCAGGCAATGCTCCACGCCCTCTTTTCGAAGATCCACCTTCACACCAAGTGCCTCCAGCACATCAGCGGAACCGCACTTGGATGAGACCGAGCGGTTGCCGTGCTTGGCGACCGTCACGCCAGCACCGGCACAGACGAACGATGCTGCGGTCGAGATATTGAAGGTGCCCGTATTATCCCCGCCGGTTCCGCAAAGGTCGATAGCCATCGGATCACCCGCATCTACCTGCACGGCATATTCCCGCATCACCCGGGTGAAGGCAACGAGTTCGGGCAACGTTTCCCCGCGAGCCCGTAGACCCATGAGCAGCGCTGCGGTTTCTTCCGGCTGGGCTTCTCCCCGCATCATCAGGTGCATGGCCTCTTCAGCCTGTGCGGGCGTCAGCGTTTCACCTTCCGCTATGGTATGAAGAATCTCTTTCATGAGAATGCCGCGTCTTTGGAGGCCGCCGTTACGGTCCTGGCTGAATGGGAGAACACACGTCTGATCCAGTTGGCGATCAATTTCGGACCCTCCGTCGTCATGACACTTTCCGGGTGGAATTGAATGCCCTCAACGGGATATTTCCGGTGCCGCAGGCCCATGATAACACCGTCCTCCGTTTGCGCAGAGACCTCCAGGACTTCGGGAAGAGATGCACGATCCACGACGAGGGAATGGTATCGGGTAGCAGTGAACCCCTGTGGGACCCCTTCGAAGATCGAGCGTTCGTCGTGGTAGACGTCACTGGTTTTGCCGTGCATCAGGCTCGGGGCATACGTCACCGTTCCGCCATACACCTCTCCGATAGCCTGATGCCCCAGGCATACCCCGAGTACCGGCGTCGTAGGCCCGAATGTCCGGATCAGATCCTCCGTTATCCCTGCATCCGCCGGCCGCCCCGGTCCCGGGGAGATCAGGATGCCCTCCGGTGCCATCTTCCGGACCTCCTCTACGGAAATCTGGTCATTCCTGATCACCGTCAGGTCGTCTGTATGACGCCCCACGAGGTGGACGAGGTTATAGGTGAACGAGTCGTAGTTGTCGATTATCAGAATCATAGGAATGCGGGAATATGGAAAGGTGCAGAAGTCGAAGTCTCGTAAGAAGCAGCCTCATGAATGGCAACGCTCTTTTGAACTATCGATGGGCTGCACCATCGCCTGGGTCTCGGCATTCTGTTCACCAACCTGTCCGTAATGGCCACGTACGTTTTCATTGAGATCGGTATGTCCGCCCAGTGATTCGCGCATGGGCTATGGTAAAACCACGCCTGTCGTGTCCGGGGCACCTGCGCTTGCGCCAAGCTTCAGTAATGTCTGTATAAACAGATCGAGTCGGGTACTGGAGGCAGGTAAATCGTGCATGCCACGGACGTAGGCCGGTATTCCCGCAGGTCATGGGGATACACGATCATCCTATCCGTCAGTCTGCCTGCACGCGGTAACCGATATGCCCGCACCATCAGTCTTCCACCCTCAATATGTAGTCAGCAATCCCACCGCTTCCCGGACCTTCACCATGAGGCTTTCCGCTTTCTCCCGGCCTTTCTTGCCCCCTTCCCGCAATACGTCCCATACATAATCCGGGTCACGAGCTAATTCTCTCCGGCGTTCACGAGCCTCCGCGAAATAGTCATTGATCATCCCCAGCAGTTCTTTCTTCGCGTGCCCGTATCCATATCCGCCTGCTCGGTACTTTGCGGCTATCTCATTCGCTTTCTCCTGGTCGGCAAACAGCTTGATGAGGGCGAACACGTTATCCTTATCCGGGTCCTTCGGCTCTTCCAGAGGCGTTGAGTCGGTCACGATACTCATGACCTTCTTCTTCAACTCCGGTCCCTCGTCAAAAATGTTGATCGTATTGCCGTAGCTCTTCGACATCTTCCGTCCGTCGAGTCCGGGCACGACGGCCACATCTTCCAGAATGTAGGCGTCGGGAACAGGGAAGAGAGGGGCGTCTTCGGGGCAGTAGGTCTGATTGAAGCGTTGTGCGAGGTCGCGGGTTATCTCGATATGCTGTTTCTGATCCGCACCCACCGGAACCAGCGTACCGCCGTAAATCAGGATGTCCGCTACCTGTAAGACTGGATAGTTGAAGAGCCCTGCATTCGGCGTGAGTCCCTGCGCCACCTTATCCTTGTAGGCTACGCCTTTCTCCAGGGCCGATACAGGCGTCAGGTTGTAAAATATCCAGGCCAGTTCTGTCACTTGCGGCACGTCGCTCTGCAGGAAAAGGTGCGACTTTGTCGGGTCGAACCCGAGTGCCAGGTAGTCCAGGGCGACATCCAATGTGTACCGCTTCAGCGCTTCCCGGTCCCGCAGGCTCGTCAGCGCATGGTAGTTGACGATGAAGTAGTACGACTCGTACTTCGTGTGCAGATCGATGTGCTGCCGGAGCGCTCCAAAGTAATTCCCCAGGTGTAACGTCCCCGAAGGCTGAATGCCGGATACCACCACAGTCGGATGGTCGGTATTCCCGGCCTCATGTTTCCGCTCTGTCGATACGTGTTCTGCTGTTTGCTCGGAGGACATGTTTTGATATCAACTTCCGTAGGACATTCCGGGCAGCCACAGGCCGACCCCGATGTGTCCACGCTCATCCAGTTTTCTTTCCAGTGCTTCTGCTTCCTTATACTCCCGACCGCATACTGGTATACCGGGTAGGCTCCGGAACTGGTCACTTCTGCTTTATAGCGTTCTCCAGGAAAGTCAGCCGGGCCTGGCCATTCGAATGGACCTTTTCGAGAATGGCCTGTGTGCGGATGTGATGCCGGACCTTTCGTTCCGCTGCGATCGCGTCCAGGAAAGCCCGCTCCTGGTCGAGTACGGCTCGAAGCATTTCAGCATCCCCTGTTCCCAGATTGAAGTTCGATGCTTCCAGATCGATTCCGTTATACGGCACGCCGCCGTTGCTCAGGATGGTCTCTGAAAGTTTACCCACATCTGCGCGCGCGATCTTCTGGAACGCTTCCAGCCGTTCCGCCGTGTCCGGATTCGATGTGTGGAGGATGACGTAGTCGTAGCAGTGGTTAAGGACGATCAGCTTTTCAATGAGCGGGTTTAACCGCTGCGCCGTTTCCTCACGCCCGATCGAAAATCCTGCGCCGCCCTTTTTCAAAAAGATATTCGCCATGTGTAGCTGTTCTTGTTGGGTGAATGCCCGAACGATTACCGAAAGGATTTGGGTCCAGAAAATCGGATCCAGGCGATATTAGATCACGCCTTTATTTCGTATGGAATCGAATCTACGTTCCACCATCGAACTATAAGAGTCCCTCTGATGCCATGAGAATAGCCTGCTGTAACGCACGGGCCTTATTCTCAGTCTCTTCGTACTCCTTTGCAGGATCGCTATCTGCCACGATTCCTGCTCCTGCCTGAATATAGATCGTGTTGCCTCGCACCAGCATCGTGCGGATAGCAATGCACGTATCCATATTGCCTGAGAAATCGATATATCCCACTGCGCCGGCATAGATACCCCGCTTCGTGGGTTCTAGTTCATCTATGATCTCCATAGCCCTCACCTTGGGTGCTCCCGAAACGGTGCCTGCCGGGAAACATGCCGCCAGCACGTTCAGGGGTCCACGTCCGCGGCGGAGAAGCCCGGACACCGAGGACACGATGTGCATGACGTGCGAATAACGCTCTACGAACGCGTACCGGTCTACCTTGACCGTGCTGTAATCGCAAATACGGCCCAGGTCGTTTCGCCCCAGGTCGACGAGCATCAGGTGCTCTGCGCGTTCCTTGGGATCGGCCAGCAGCTCCATTTCGAGCTGTCGATCCTCCTGCGGCGAGACTCCCCGCCGGCGCGTCCCTGCAATCGGCAGCACCTCGGCTCGTCCGTTCTCCACCCGAACCAGCACCTCCGGCGATGATCCAACCAGTGCAAATTCGTCCAGTTCGAGATAGAACAGGTAAGGGGAAGGGTTGACCTGGCGTAGAGCCCGGTACAGGTTGAACCGGTCGCCGGTGAACGTGGTCGAGAATCGCTGGGAGAGGACGACCTGGAAGATGTCTCCTTCGTAGATGTAGCGTTTTGCCTTTTCGACCGCCGCTTCAAAGTCGGGCCTCGAGAAGTTGGAGGAGAGCGTCTTCTGGGGCAGCGTGATGGCCTCGGGGCTCTGAAATTCCAGCGCGGCCAGTTCGCGTTCCAATCCCTGCATGCGTTCACGTGCCGATTCGTACGCGGCCTGCAGGTCCGTGTCCGGATCGATGAACGTGTTTGCAATCAGAACGACCTGGTGCTTCACGTGGTCGAAGGCGATGATGGTATCGTAAAAACACCAGACCGCGTCGGGAAGCTGCAGTTCGTCTGGAGGAGGGTGGGGGAGCCGTTCTACGAGGCGTACTCCATCATATCCGAGGTATCCTACGGCACCTCCGGTCAGCCGTGGGAGCTCCGGGACGTGTACCTGGACGTAGGCATCCACCATCTGTTGGAGTACCGTGAAGATGTTTCCCTGTGTGCTCTGGCCGTTCAGAGGGACTTTCGCTGCCGCATACTGGTGATTCGGCTGCAACTCCTCTATCTCGATTCGCTCGCCGCAACCCTTCACGACGCGGTAGGGATTTTTACCCAGGAAGGAGTATCGCGCTAGTTTTTCACCACCTTCCACGCTTTCGAGGAGAAAACTGTATCGGCTATTGCGTCGTATGGCGAGGAAGGCCGATACGGGCGTAATCAGGTCCGCGCTCAAGCGCTTGTGTACCGGCACGATAAACCGGGCTGTCCCGGCCGCTCGCTGTTCCCGCACGATCTGCTGAAACTCCTCGAACGTCATCATGGCGTAGTGTGAAGTGGTTATCTATCAGCTCTGGCGGTGAGCATTCGGAATATGTGCTCGGATTGTATTCCGCATAGTAGCTGAATGGTATAAAAACAAAAAAACCCACGTGCTCGAGGAGCAGTGGGTGTCTTTTGTCAGCACGTATGTCCGTACTAGCGTGTACGTGCACAATGGCTGCGGCCCACTGCTCCCTGGCAATGCCACCACCAAACGTTGGTGAAGCGGGCCGTATGTACACGAGTGCTAGACATGACATTAAGATACACCGGCAATGTTCCGCACGCAAGACCCGCCCGAAGGCGGATGACATGCTTTAAACGGGGTACCTCTGCGTCGTTGCACTGTCTGTTTCCGTACCTGAAAGCGATGCTCCGTTGTCAGATCTCGGCATCGGCCCGAACTGGGGCACATCGTAGCTGTAAGATGCCGTGGTGGTGTGGGCAAATTCGATTGCTCCGTGCTCACGGAATTTCTCCAGGATGCCCAGCGTGATCGCGTGTTCGGTACCCCGTCGCTTGCGCACCTCACACAGGTACCGGAGGGTCAGCCGGACCCCGTTCGGGTGAATGGAAACGTAGACGAACGGGGTCAGAATGCTGTAATGCACGAGGTATTCCCGCGAGAGGTTACGAATCTCACGTGCAGCTTGTTGTTCTACAATAGATGCTGACTCCTGCGCCAGCGATAGCATGATCTCCCGCGCTGCCTCCCAGTCGCTCCGAAAGCTCACGGTAACCCCGATCTCGTTCCAGATAAAGTTGAACCCTCTCGTATAGTTATAGATGGGGTACTGGAACACCCAGTTATTGGGGATGTGGACGATACGTCCCGTGCTTTGCTCGGATTCTACCCATCCTCCAATCTCCATCATTGCCGTGTGTAGCAGGCGGATGTCCAGCACGTCCCCCCGCACACCGTTGATCTCGATCCGGTCTCCCTGTCGGTATGGGGTACGTACGGCGATATTCATCCACCCCACGGCGCTCAATACCATTTCTCGCAGGGCGATGGCGGTACCGGCGCCAATGACTGTAAGGATCGTTACGAGGTTTTCGCCCGGCGACCAGATTACAAAGACCACGACGAGGGCGAGGAGGCTGGCGAATCGTCGCACGGTGCGGGAGGCGAGATACCGCTTTGCCGGCTCATCCACATAACGAAACACCACCCGCAGGACGACCCTGGCCAGTATCGCGATCGCCAGCAGAACCGCGATCGTGACGATGATAGACAGGATGGTCTCATTTTGAAGACTCAGATCAATCTTCATGGACTACTAAATCAGCTTCGAAAATCCGTTCATACCAGACTAAGTCCCCGGTCGGTCTCGATGCAAGTATCGTAGCGCAGGCGTAAGCCTGGTTCAGGCACTCGTTTCGGCACCCGGAAAAACGCATGCCTGCATCTGCATCCCAGCTCACTCGAGGTCTTTTCCCGGTTTTATGCCGATTACCACCTCTGAGGGGAACGCGCACTGGCTAATGTACGCCCGTCGGATACCTGTAAAACCAGCGCGTTCGAAGCACGAGGCCATCTCTACACCCCGGCAGCCGCCGAGCAGGGCGGGGTGGAGGCAGTACAAACACTCCCACAACCGGTGGTACGGTTTCTGTCCGATCGTCATGTTTATCTGGACCAGGCGGCCGTACGGCCGCAAGACACGCCGGAATTCTCTGAGGACCGGCTCAAAGTCTTGTTCGGGCAGCTGGTCGATCATATAGGAGTTCAAAAGCACGTCAAACGTATTGTCCGGGAAGTCCAGAGCATACGCATCACCAACTGCTAATTCGGACTGCCCGCCAATACGCTCCGCTCGTTTTCGGGCTCGCCTGAGCATGGCAGGCGAGAGGTCTACGCCAGCGTTTCTACCATTGGGATTCGACCGCAAGACCTGACGGAACGATAACCCTGTCCCTACGGCCACTTCCAGAACCGATTCTCCATCCTGTATGTTCGCCCATTCCAGTTTGAGCCGTCGCGCCCGTGACGCTACGAGTGCTGCCAGCCAATCATGTACCGGTGCAATGAATCGGTAGATTTTCGGGATATCGGATTTGAGTAGCCGCGCAGGGAGAGGAGTCATGTCAGGTGGACGTGAAGTTCAGACTTTCGCTCTGATTCCGAACCGACAGATCAGGTTTCCGCAAGCCGGACTGTACCTTGTATCGTACTCAGTACAGGAGGTCTGCCCGAAGCTGCTTGGGCGCAATCGTGGAGTGTCATACAGCCCGGGGACTACTCATGAAGATGCGGAAAGCGCCGATACTCTGGATCCTACATCCTTCTTGTGTGTAAGTCTGCCGTATTTGCCTCTCCCTTCACATTTCGTACGTTTGCTAAGCTCAATCATTTCGGGAGTCTGGCTGACGTATTAGTTCGACGAATCCACATGCCCATGGCAAAGCAGCTCAGAGATCAAACGGTGCAGAAAGGCCGTTTGCACAGCTATCATCCCATTTTTGACCGGGCCTTGTTTGTTCTCGCCCTGTTGGGCGTGATCGTGACGGTTCATCTGATCATCCAACAGGGGAGGGGGTTTGATCGAGGCTGCCTCGGTTTTTCCGCTCCTACGGGTGCTGCTGCCGACTGTAACCTGGTCGTGCAAAGTGATGCCGGTAAGCTTTTTGGTATCTCGAACGCGGTCTGGGGGCTCGGGTACTACCTTGTACTGGCAGCGATTGGCGCTGCCGTGGCGTTTGCGTCGGGGAGGACGGTGCAACAATTGAAACAGGGGAGAGCGGCTCTCATTGTCTTCGGTCTTCTCTATTCGCTTTATCTTGTCTACGTACAATATTTCCAGATCGGAGAGTTCTGTGTGCTGTGCCTGACATCGGCCAGTATCGTAACACTTCTTTTCATCGTTCAAGCCGTCGAATTCATGCAGACATCCATCCCGGAGCGTGTAGCCGCTCAGCCACGAAATCTAGCTCGTGAGGCCACACTGATTGCCTCTCTGGCCGTCGTCGTACTTGTGCTGGTCGGTGCCGATGTGATGTACTTCAATAGCCTCGAAGAGGCCCAGACCCCGGTAGCAGCATCTGTAGAAGGGACGCAGCCGGCCGCAGTGGCGGCAGAGACCGGGACTGCCGAGTGCATGTACGATCCTGAAAAGCCTGTTATTGCAAATTACAAAGATGCCATTGCATTCGGCGATCCGATGAAAGGCAACCCGCAGGCGCCGGTTACCGTCATTGAAGTCTTCGAGCCGAACTGCCCTCACTGCAAGACGCTTCACCCGATCATGAGTGAGGTCGTTGAGAAGTATGGTGATAAGGCCAGTTTCTATTTCAAGCCAGTCGTTTTCTGGCAACAATCCGTGCTTCAGGCCATTGCGCTTCAGGCTGCCGCCCAGGAAGGGAAATTCTTCGAGATGCTCGAGCTACAATTTGCCGCTCAGGACCCTCGTACCGGATTGGATCTGCCCCAGCTGGAGCAAATGGCAAATCAAATCGGCATGAACGGTGAGGCCATGGGCCAGCGGATTAAAGCGCAGATGTACAATTCCATCGTAGAGCGCCGGAATGCGATGCTCATGGAGACCTTCGGCATTCGTTCCGTACCGGTCGTTCTCATAAACGGACGGACGGTACACTCCGCTTCCCGCACCGTCGAATGCATCGGCCAGCTCATCGAGCAGGCCGCTCAAGGTTGACGATCTGACCGGATCGTCAAACGATCCGGACCCTGTTCGGAAAGGGTGCAGCACGCACGCTGCACCCTTTCTTCTTACATTTCAGCCTGTACGACGTACTCCGGATGCCCTGCTCGTACTCCACACCCATTAATCCAAAATCCAAAATCTAAAATCCAAAATTCACATACCTTTCCCCGGTAAAGAATACACCCACTTGTACGTATAGCAGCGATGCCTCAAACAGACGTAGCACCCCAGTCGGAGAGCCTTCAGAATACGAGCATAGATCAGCTGTCCATAAACACCATTCGGTTTCTGTCCGTCGATGCGGTTCAGAAAGCCGAGAGTGGCCATCCGGGCATGCCCATGGGAGCGGCTTCCATGGCGTATGTCCTTTGGCAACGCTATCTCAAGCATAACCCGCGCCATCCAAAGTGGTTTGACCGCGACCGTTTCGTCCTCTCGGCCGGTCATGGGTCCATGCTGCTTTATTCCCTCCTGCATCTGACCGGCTACGACCTGTCGATGGAGGATCTCAAGCAGTTCCGTCAGTGGGGGAGCAAGACGCCAGGCCATCCGGAAAACGATATAACACCCGGTGTCGAGACCACGACCGGTCCTCTCGGGCAAGGCATTGCTACGTGTGTAGGTATGGCCATTGCCGAACGCTTCCTTGCCGCTCATTTCAACGAACCGTCGTTCGAAGTCGTAAATCACTTCACGTACGCCATTGTGTCCGACGGCGATCTCATGGAAGGTATCTCCCATGAGGCGGCTTCCCTCGCTGGTCACCTTGGCCTTGGCAGGCTCATCTGTCTCTACGACGACAACAAGATCTCTATCGACGGTAGCACCGAGCTAGCCTTCACGGAGGACGTAGGAAAGCGGTTTGAAGCTTATGGCTGGCAGGTACTCTATGTCGAAGATGGTAACGATCTTGCCGCTATCGACCGTGCCATCGCTGAAGCCCGTGCTGACCTCAGCCGCCCCACGCTCATCGCCGTACGCACGGTCATCGGGTTTGGCTCACCGCACAAGCAGGGTACATCCAGTGCGCACGGCGAGCCTCTCGGGGAGGATGAGGTCGTTGCCGCCAAACAGAATCTTGGCTGGCCTACCGACAAACACTTTTTCGTTCCGGACGAAGTGTATGAGCACATGCGTCAAGCCGTGACGCGTGGTGAAGAAGAGGAACGGCGGTGGAACGAGCTCATGACGCGGTATGCTCAGAGCCATCCCGCTAAGGCGAAGAAGCTCCGCGACTGGTACGAGGGCAAGCTACCAGAAGGTTGGGAGGATGTGCTGCCGGAATTTGCGACCGGCGAGAAACTCGCCTCGCGTGCCTCCAGTGGTAAGGTCCTCGGTGTCCTTGCGCCCAAGCTGGGTAACCTGATTGGCGGCTCCGCTGACCTCACGCCATCTAACAAGACGGACGTGAAAGGCCGCTCGGATTTCCAGAAGGACAACTACCGGGGCGAGTACTTCCGCTTTGGTGTTCGTGAGCACGGTATGGCCGCCGCAATGAACGGTATGGCGCTTCATGGCGGTGTTCGGCCCTATGGCGGCACCTTCCTGATCTTCAGCGACTACATGCGGCCATCGGTTCGCCTGGCCGCGCTCATGCATGCGCCATCCATCTTCGTCTTCACGCACGACTCCATCGGTCTGGGTGAGGATGGGCCGACGCACCAGCCCATCGAGCAACTGATGTCACTCCGGGCCATACCGAATCTCGTAGTGCTCCGCCCGGGAGATGCGAACGAAGTGGCGCAGGCATGGCGTGCCGCCATTCTGAATCAGAACGGTCCTACGGCTTTCGCCCTGAGCCGTCAGAATCTCCCCACGCTGGATCGCACGAAGTACGCTTCTGCCGAAGGCGTGCTCAAAGGAGCGTACATCTTGAGCGATTCAGCTGGAACGCCTGATATCATCCTGATTGCGACGGGAAGTGAACTCCAGCACATCGTAGCAGCAGGAGAAACGCTGGCGAGCGAAGGGGTCAAGGTTCGCCTTGTCAGTATGCCTTCCTGGGAGCTTTTTGAGGCCCAGCCGGAGTCTTACCGCAACGAGGTGTTTCCTCCGGAAGTGAAGAAGCGTATTGCCATCGAAGCGGGTGTCACGCTCGGGTGGGAACGGTATGTTGGCCCCGAAGGCCGGATTATCGGCATCGATCACTTCGGTGCTTCCGCACCGGCGGGCATCCTTATGGAGGAGTTCGGTTTCACGGCCGAGAATGTCTTGAAGCAAGCCCGTGAGCTTCTGGGGCGCTAAGGGTTCGGATGGACCTTTGCAGAGTGAAGTACGCAGTCGGGGCATGGCGATCCATGCCCCGACTGCGTTTTTGATTCGGGGTAGCGTGCGCAGGTTATTCCAGATCCGGGATGCGTCCATGCGGTCTGTCTCGGATCGGCTCCGGTGTATATTGCAGGGCTTCCTAATCACAGATCAGGCTCCAGTCATGGTCCGTCGTATGCTCCGGATTGCCCCGTATGTGCTCTTGTTGGCGGCCCTGTCCCTGAGGGTTGCGGGTGCGCAACCTGTCACGTCCCGCCCCGATCCGCATATCCAGGATCTCGTTGCCCGGGTTAATGCAGATACCATAGAAGCCACGATTCGCAAACTGGCTGCCTTTGGCACGCGGCACACGCTTTCCAATACGACTTCTGATACGTTCGGCATCGGTGCTGCTCGCCGGTGGATCCGGAATACGATGGAGCGGTACGCGCGGGAGGGTGGCGGCCGGATGCAGGTCTATTTCGACGAATTTCTGTACCCGGCAGATGGGCGTCGCATCGATCGCGACGTGGTGATCAAGAACGTCATCGCTCGTCTGCCCGGCACCGATCCTTTAGACGACCGGATCTTCATCGTGAGCGGTCATTATGACAGCATCGTCAGCGATGTCATGGATTCCACGTCGTATGCTCCGGGTGCAGCGGACGACGCCAGTGGGACGGCGGCAGTCATGGAAATGGCCCGTGTGCTGGCAGGCGAGTCGTTTCCGGCAACCATCCTGCTCGTCGCTATGGCGGCAGAGGAGCAGGGCCTAATTGGTGCCACCCACCTTGCCGAGATGGCGGACTCGCTCGATTGGAATGTGGCAGGCATGATCACGCTGGATATCGTCGGAAATACGCAGGGCGATAACGGGGTGCGCGACAACCGGACCGTCCGCCTGTTTTCGGAAGGTGTCCCTTCGTCCGAGACGGAGCAGCAGGCCAGAATCCGGCGTGCAATAGGAGGGGAGAACGATAGCCCGTCCCGCCAGCTCGCCCGCTATCTGGAAGAGGTCGGTGAAAGCTACGTACCCTATATGGACGTCAAGCTCGTTTACCGCCGTGACCGGTATCTCCGAGGCGGGGACCATATCCCTTTTAACGAGCGGGGCTATGCGGCCGTCCGGATGACCGAGCCCAACGAGGCGTTCACGCGGCAGCATCAGGATGTGCGGGTTGAAGACGGGATTGCCTATGGCGATGTCCCGGATCGCGTGGATTTCGCCTATACCGCGGATGTGGCGAGAATCGTACTCGCCGCTTTCACGAATCTCGCGCTCGCTCCGCCCCCTCCAATCCATGTCGGCATCGACGTGTCGGGATTAGCCGTTGATACACACCTCGTCTGGGAGCCGCCTTCAGCGGGAAACCGCGTGACCGGTTACTACATCCTGCTCCGTGATACGACCTCGCCTACCTGGCAGGAGAAACGGTTTGTGGGAAATGTCACGGAGTATACGCTAAAAGGAGTGTCCAAAGACGACTACTTCTTTGGCATCCAGGCTGTGGATGTGGACGGTCACGGAAGCGCCATCATCACACCCACACCGGTACGGAATTGATTGACGCTATCCTCAGCAATACGAAAGCGATGCTTCCCGTGAGCTATCCATGAAAGACATGTACTAGCCCTCCATCCGCTGTAGAGACGAGTGGTTACGGCACATCCTTTGTTCTTGCCGCGACCGGTTCCAGCAACTCACCTCTGCCCCCCCTTTAACATCTTTCATGGATGCATTGCTATCCGCTCCTATCGGGGCGTTGATCATTTTCGCGCTGCGCGTAACGGACGTTTCGATGTCCATGATGCGGATGATTCTCGCAGTACGCGGTCATCGGGGCAGAGCCGCCCTCATCGGGTTCTTTGAAGTGCTCGTCTGGCTGTTCGCGGTCGGGAGCGCCCTCAAGCATCTAGATTCTCCCTTTCACCTCATCGGGTACGCGGCAGGATTTGCTATGGGCAACTACATTGGCGTAACACTGGAAGCACGCGTCGCTCTCGGCGTGAATGTCGTGCGGGCGGTGTTCCGCGGTACGCCATATGGCAATGGTGGGACTGTGGCTGCAGAACGCTTGCGTGAGAGTGGATTTGCAGTTACCGAAATGCCCGGACGCGGAAGGGAGAGCGAGGTCGCCATTCTCGACGTCGTCGTTCGGCGCAAGAACGTCCCCGATGTGCTGAACATTGTGGAACAGGCCGACCCGACGGCCTTCGTCACCGTCGAAGAAGTTCGGACCGCTCGCAATGGTTACATGAGTCCGACCCGCTATACCAATCCTGCCAATCGCAAGATTCCGTTTCTCACTCGCGTATAGGTACAGGGCCGGATGGAAAAGAGGCAGCCTTCCGAAGAAAGCTGCCTCTAAGAATCGATTAGCTCAGATCAGCGTGTCCGCCTGGCAGGCGTCCTCCCTTGTGGGACGCCATCACCAGTCATGCAGATCACGCAGGTTGATCAGGATCGTACCCTCACCCAGATTGAGTTGATTCTTAACCGAGGCTTTGTACCAGCGCCAGCGGCCCTGGCCAGTACGCAGCCGTAGCAGCCATGAGGCAGAAGCCTTTCCGTAGCAGACCATGTCGGCAACGTCCCGCATCACCTGGTAGAGGTTGCGGCCGTGGACATGAGAGAAGAAGCAAGGCTCGATCGGTTGATCGGATTTATACTCAAGCATGTGCCGGGCGGCGGGCGTCGTATGCTGAATGACACCGTCGACACCAAGCAAGAGCGCCGGTACATGCGGGCTAACAGGATCCTGGAAGCGCTTCCGGATCGCCGTAAACTTACGATTATCAGATACACTCGGAGTAATCTCTTGAACCTCAGCTACATCCATTTCGTTTTCCTCCTTGAACAACAGTGCTAACTGCGATAAAGGTTACTATATCCTGGTCGTCGAGGCAAGCACAAATCGAAATCGTAACCCATCGATAACGCAGCCTTGCCTGTTCTCAAACTTATACGCAAGCGTCTCTGAAAGAAAATCCTGCGTCCGATAGTTTATGGAGATTCACCAGCTTGTCACACCGGGATTGACCTTGTGCGTTCTAAAATATCGGCTCTCGATTAAGCTTTTGTAAGCGCTTTCGGAGTACTGAATATGCGTATTGTCTCGTTAGTTCCCGCCGCCACCGAATGGCTCTGCAGCTTTGGTGCGGAAACGCAGCTTGTAGGCCGCTCACATGCCTGCAACTTCTCTGCTACGGTAGAGGCCGTGCCTGCGGTAACGATTCCTCAAGCACTTCCCGAGACCTCAGCCGCTATCGATAGGGAAGTCCGCGCGAGCCTGAATCAGGGAGTATCTCTTCATACGCTCGATAGCGACCTCATTCGCGAACTGCGTCCCGGCCTGATCATTACGCAAGACCAGTGTGATGTTTGTGCACCCTCTACTTCTCAGTTGGATGCACTCTTGAGCACATGGGAGGGTGAGGTACCCACGCTGGTCACGTTTGCACCGGCTACGCTCAAACAGATTCTGGACGCGGCGCTGCGCCTGGGGCGTACGATTGGAAGGGAGCAGGCCTCGATGCAGTTTATCGCGCAGGCCGAAGCGCGCCTGCACGGCATCCGAACGAAGCTCGGACTGCATCGCCGTATGGAGGAGCACGGATTGCCGACCGTTGTCTGCATTGAATGGCTCGATCCCATCATGACTGCTGGACACTGGATGCCTGACGTGATCTCGATGGCAGGAGGGCGTTCTCTGCTTGCCCGGAAAGGGGCTCGATCCGAGTACATTTCCTGGGATACCATTCTCGAGGCCGATCCCGATGTGCTCCTCATTGCGCCGTGTGGTTTTACCATCGCTCAGACGCGCCATGAACTGCATGTCTTAACTGAACGAAAGGGCTGGGATGCGTTGCGTGCAGTTCGCACCGGGAACGTGTTCCTGATCGACGGTAATGCCTACTTTAACCGCCCTGGTCCCCGTATCTATCGAGCCATCGAACTTGTCGCCGCAGCACTCTCCGGAAATCCTGACATATACCGCTGGCTCGGCGTAGAGGAGTGGGAAATGCAACAGCTGGAGATGGCTGAAAGGCTCCAGGATGAGCCAATGCGCTGGAGATAGTGGAGGCATTGCGGAACTCCTGAAGCCCATTGTGGCGTGCAACCGCGGCCGTACCCGGCAGGCAGCTTACGCCCCGCTCAGATGCCTATCCTCATAGAGGATTACGCGTCGTGCATGACTCAATCGGGTCCATAGGTAGGGGGCGCTACGTTCGGTGCGTTACTCCCAGTCTGTTCAGCGCGACTGTAGGGGAAGAGGAACCCTGTTTCTCGAGTAGTCCCCACCACCTGTTGAGAGGATGTATGAAGAAGTTGTTTTTCGCGCTGTTCATCGTTGTGACTGTAGCTTCCGGTTGCTCGACCTACTACCCCGTGTACGAATCGCGCCGTGACCCTGTCGTTGGCCGCACCACGGACGGGCGGCGGATCTACGAAGATAGGAAGGGAAGGCTCTATACGTTGGATCGGAACGGACGGCGCGTGTACCGCGACAGCGGCCATACCTACAAGGGCAATTCCAAGAAGTACAAGGTGAAGAAAGCCAAACCCGGGCGTCGGGTAAAGCGCGGGCCAATCTGGGGACATCCAGGGAAAGGCAAAAGGAAGGGCCGTAATAGATAGCCCCGAATTCGCCGTTGACCGGGCCCTTGTTAGGTCTGGTTAGGTGTCTTTGTTCGAGTTATGGGTGCATGCCAGGCATCGTGTTTATGCCTCACGTGTAGCCGTCTCTTCGGGTCTTGACGTCTCGGTCGCGGTTCGTTGTACGAAATCGCGGGTCACTGCAGCGACCACTGCGGGAGATGCGTAGTGCACGGCGTGTGCGGCTCCCGGAATCGTAATGATCTGCCCATCGGGTAACAACTGCACGATGGCTTGGACCCAGTCCTTCGGTACGATGCGATCGTTTTCACCACGCAGGATAAGCGTAGGGACCAGTAGACGGGGGAGCTTCTCTTCGATCGGGTCCTGTACCAGGTAGCGTAATGTCTGAAATACTCGGAAGACCCCGGCACGCAGGTAGTCATCCACGCAGATGAGCAACAGAGAAAGTCGCTCATGCGGAATATCGCGCAGGGTGCGTCGGATTAGCCGGAGGGGCGTGCGCGCACTCGGGTCTGCCGTGGGGCCCACGAGCACTGCGTGTGTGATGCGCTCGGGATACCGCATGCCAAACTCGACGATGATCTGGCAACCCAGCGAATTGCCGAGGAGAATGGCTTTTGAGATGCCGGCTTTCTCCATCCAGGCCGCAAGCGCATCGGTGAGTTCCGGCACGGCGAACGTATGGTCTGGCTTCTCGCTTCGTCCAAACCCAGGCAGGTCGGGTACGTAGGTGTCAAAGGTAGGGGCAAGCCGTTTTGCCAGAGGTACCAGATACCGGCTCGAGACACCGAGCCCGTGGACCAGGACGATGGGAGATGCATGGGAATGCACACGCCTGGTTGAAACCCGAGCATGCATACGCAGCCCATTCACCGTTGTCCACTGGCTCTGCAGGATGTGGTCCGTGCGATTGTGGGATAGCATCGATAATGCCGTGGGTTACTGCAGAGGGAGCGCTACCGGAGCCGTAAGAAACTTCAACACAAGTGTGTTGAACTCGTGTGGACGGTCCCACATCGGATTGTGTCCGGCTCGCTTTAGAACCACTAATTCGGACGAAGGGATACTTGCCTGGAGCCGGTAGCCGATATCCACAGGGATCAGGGTGTCGAGTTCGCCCCATACGATCAGCGTGGGTGCTTCGATGTGACGCAGCCTATCTGTCATGTTCACGGTGAGGAGTTCGTGTGCGGCAGACAGAATCGTCAGAGGACCGGCGCGCAGGGCATCCGTGACGAGGATCGGCCAGAAACTCAAGGGCAATCGGAACGAGGTGTGGACGAGCCCGAGGATGTTCTGCGTATAGGTTCGCCCGAATGGGACGGCTGCCGCATCCACCAGCACCAGCCGATCGATGCGGTTCGGGTGGTTTGCTGCAAGGTCGGCCGCAATGTATCCCCCCATCGAGTGCCCGAGCACATGAGCCTGGGTGATGCCTATGTGTTGCATCCAGAGGGCCAGGAAATCGGCTGCCTCGCTCAGAACGAAGCGGTGCTTTCCTCGACTGTAGCCGAAGCCGATCAGGTCTACACTGAAGACCTGAAACTTCGTTGCGAGCGGGCCCATATTGCGCGCCCACCAGCGGCTCGATCCTGATAAGCCGTGAATAAGCACGGCGGGGTCACCGGACCCCGCTACTCTGTAGTGGATATGGACGCCACTTACTTCAGCCTGCCTCCGCTCTATTTTCATGTCCCGGACAACCCCCTGGTATGCAGTCGATGATCCAGAAACGGGGTGCGGGAAATCGTGTTTCTGATGCGGTCGGGTGCCGGCCGCTTTGCTGTTTCAAAAGGATAGCGCGGAGTATATTGCCCACGCGTGCTGTCCCTCACCACCAACGCTTAGGTGCACTCCTATGCTGTCCGGGTTCTATCGCGTGGTCTGCGTAGTACTTCTGTTTTTTCTTTCGTCCTGTTCGGCTCGCGTAGAGGAGCGAGGCCCCGAGTACAGGGTGCGAGTCGATGCCGGAGCCTATGATCGGGAAAATACGCCCGTTTCGTTTGCTTGGCCGCAGGGGTTACGGCCGGGCGCTGCTCAGCTAATAGATTCGAGGAAATCACGCATCCCTGTGCAGATGGATGGGGAGGGGAGAGGGTGGTTCGTGGTCCCTGATCTTCCGGCAGGCAAATCGGCAACGTACCGGCTCGTCCCGGCCGACTCTGCCGACGTGGCGGGCGGAGTGGATGTATCCAATTACGGCGGTACGCTTGCGTTTCGAGTAGATGATCGCCCGGTCTTTCAATACCACGCGGTCAAGACGATGCTGCCGCGTCCGGATATTGATTCCAGGTTCGAGCGTGGCGGCTACATCCATCCCGTCTTTACTCCGTCCGGCAAGCTGGTCACAGATGATTACCCGCCCAACCATGTACATCACCACGGCATCTGGGCGGCCTGGACGAGCACGCGGTTCCAGGGCCGTACACCCGATTTCTGGAACATGGGTGACCTGACGGGTACCGTCATTCCCGCCGGGCTGGATACGGCGTGGGGCGGCCCCGTTCACGGCGGGCTGCGTACCCGCCATCAATACGTCGATCTCTCTGCCGATCATCCCACGCCGGTGTTGCAGGAAACCTGGGAGGTCCAGGTTTTCAATGCGCGGGAGGGCGTCGATCCCTACTGGATCTTCGACCTGAACGTTGTTCACACGACCGCGACGGACAGTGCGTTGATTTTGCCCGAGTATCGCTACGGGGGTGTCGGTTTTCGGGGCAACCGAAACTGGGATGGCGCCGAGAATACCTTCTTCCTTACGTCGGAAGGAAAAGACCGGAGTAATGGACATGCCACGCGGGGGCGGTGGGTTCACGTCGGTGGCTACGTCGATGGTCAGCTTGCAGGGGTAGCCATTCTGGATCATCCCGAGAACTTCCGTGCCCCGCAACCCATGCGCATTCATCCGACCGAGCCGTTCTTCAACTACGCTCCCTCTCAGGCTGGTGATTGGGCGATTCGGCCCGGCGAGCCGTATGTGGCTCGTTACCGGTTCATCGTAAGCGATGGTCCTCCCGATTCGACGGAGATCAACCGGCTCTGGAACGATTACGCTCATCCGCCTGCCGTGACAGTCACGGCAAGGTGACGGCCGTGCCGAACTATAATGCATTTCTCGCCACTCAAAGCAGGGTTCCATGCAAGGAGAATCGTACATCAGAGTCAACGGAGGGATAGCAACGGTCCTGATTCTGGCATTCGGGCTGGTCGGGTGCCAGCCGGCGCCGGAGATCGAGGGAGAGGCGGACACTGCGCGGTGGTATAAAGGCAACCTGCATACGCACTCGCTCTGGAGCGACGGCGATGACTATCCGGAGGTCATCATAGACTGGTACAGAGAGAACGGCTATGATTTCATCGCCCTCTCCGATCACAACACCATTGCCGATGGCGAGAAGTGGATAACGGTCGGGGATGATCCGCAGCGCAAGGCCGCTTACGAGGCGTATGTGGAGCGGTTTGGCGATGAGTGGGTAGTGGATACGTTGGATGGTGCTGAGAGGCGCGTGAGACTGAAAACGTTCGACGAGTACCGCAGCCTACTGGAGCAGCCAGGGCGTTTCCTCATCATTCGTAGCGAGGAGATCAGTGATGGCTTCGAGTCGAAGCCCGTCCATATCAATGCGACGAATATCAAAGAGCACATTAAGCCGCAGGGGGGAGGGAGTGTGTTGGAGGTCATGCAGAACAACGTCAATGCCGTGCTGGACCAGCGGGCTCGCACGGGGCAGGCCATGTTCCCCCACCTCAATCATCCGAACTTCGTCTGGGCGGTCACGGCGGAGGATATGATTGCCCTGGAGGGCGAGCGCTTCTTCGAAGTCTATAACGGGCACCCGCTCGTCCACAACGAGGGCGATCACGACCATCCGGGCACCGAACGAATGTGGGACATTGTCCTTACCCAGCGCCTGGCTCAGGGCAGGCCGGTACTGTTCGGGCTCGCGACAGACGACTCCCACCACTATCATCAATACGACTCGACCCGCAGCAATCCGGGTCGGGGCTGGGTCATGGTCCGTGCCACTGAGCTGACTCCCGAGGCTATCATCGCGGCCATGGAGGCAGGCGACTTCTACGGGACATCGGGCGTGCTGCTGGACGACATCGAGCAGAATGATGATCAAATAGCCATACGTATCCGCCCGGAGCCGGGCGTCCGGTACGTAACGCGTTTCATCGGAACACGCCAGGGGTACGACTCGACGAGCACGGCCGTCCTGCCGAAATCGGGCGAACGCGTCACGCGCCGCTACAGCGATGACATCGGCGTGGTGCTGGCCGAAGTCGAGGGCACGGAGCCGGTCTACCAGGTACAGGGCGACGAATTGTACGTGCGGGTGAACGTCGTCTCGTCGAAGCCCAAGGCGAACGCGGTACATGCCGGGGAGGTCGAAGAGGCCTGGGTGCAGCCTTATGTTCCGGGTCGCTCTGCCGAACGCGATGCCCCCGTGAATCAGGAAAGGTAAAGCCGCTCCAACCGTCACATCTGGAAATAAAAAGGGGGCGCTCACGGAGAGCGCCCCCTTTTTATTTCCAGATGGCCGTGAATCAGACATCACAGATCTTGATGGCCTCTGCGAGGGAGGTCAGCGGGTCGCGAGCCGGGATGAACTCTTGCCCCACATAACCTTTGTAGCCGGTCGCTTTGATCGCTTCCATGACAGCCGGATAGTAGATCTCCTGGGTGTGGTCGATCTCGTTTCGACCCGGGTTTCCGCCCGTATGGTAATGCCCGAAATACTGGTGGTTCTCTTGAATGGTGCGGATGATATCTCCTTCCATGATCTGCATGTGGTAGATATCATAGAGAAGTTTGAACCGCTCAGAACCCACCCGCTTTACTAGTTCGACACCCCATGCCGTATTATCGCACATATAGTCGGGGTGGTTCACTTTACTGTTGAGCAGTTCCATGCAGACCGTTACGCCGTATTTCTCGGCGAAGGGCATGATCTTCTTCAATCCGACGACGCAGTTCTCCAGTCCCTGTTCGTCATCCATACCGTCGCGGTTACCCGAGAAAGCAATGACGTTGGGATAACCGGCCTTGGCAACCTCCTTGATGCGTGCCTCAAAGGCGGGGACGAGCCAGTCGTCGTGGTGCTCCAGGCGGTTGAACCCTTTATTGATCTGGCTGGGACCGTTTGCCATCGCGCAGATCATGTCGTATTTCGCGAGTATGGGCCAGTCCTCCGGGCCAATGATCTCGATGGATTCGATCCCCATCTGGCTTGCAGCCCGGGCCAACTCCTCCATCGAGAGGTTGTTGTAGCACCACTTGCAGACCGAGTGATTGATATTGCCCTTGAGGGGAGTAGAGGTTACGGAACGGGCCTGGGAGAGAGCCGGTGTGCCGGCCAGGGCAAGTGCTCCGGCAGCGCCAGCCATCTTCTGTACGGCAGCGCGGCGAGACAGGTTGGGAGACATGGCAGTATGGGAATAGCTGTGAGAGAGCGGATATTCCGGAGTGAGAATATGTCGAAATAAACGGATCACACTGAATTTAGACAACATGATACCGCTTTTCTGCTGGCGAAACGAGGCGACCGGCAGAAGTAGCTTCATGGATTCCGCAAGCCAAGCGAAGAAAGGCATTGCATGTTATAGGTCGGATGCTTCACCTTCACGTACGCGGGTCATGTACTCTATCAAAGCCCTACATGCTTTTGTGAGGAGGGGTAGATGCCTGTGGAATTATGCTTGATGTGTCGTGCACGTAGGGTGTACGTGCAAACCCCACCCGGCTACTCCGGATTCTCAAAGGCTGGATGACGAGCGCATCATTTCAGGTACCCAGACATGCATGTTCACCTCTTCCGCACGCTGCTACTGACGCTGAGCCTGGCGTTCGCTGTTGAAAGCATGGCGCAACGAGCCCCTCGTTCCGAACGTTTGCCGAACATCATCTTCATTATGGCCGACGACCTCGGATATGGTGATCTGGGAAGCTATGGCCAGGCGAAAATTCGGACCCCGAACCTCGACCGCATGGCAGCGGAAGGGATACGGTTCACGCAATTCTACGCCGGTTCAACGGTGTGTGCGCCATCCCGAAACGTACTGATGACCGGGCAACATACGGGGCACACGTCGATCCGCGGCAACAAAGAGATTCAGCCCATCGGCCAGGAGCCGCTGCCCGCGGAAGCCATCACGCTAGCCGAGGTGATGCAGGAGGCAGGCTATGCCACCGGCGCATTCGGTAAGTGGGGTCTGGGTGCACCCGGCTCGGAAGGCGCACCTACTCGACAAGGCTTCGACGTATTCTTCGGGTACCTGGACCAGCGGCGGGCGCACTTCTACTATCCGGAGTTCCTCTTTCGTGGCGAAGAACGGGTTCCGCTAGAGGGGAACGTCGTGAAGCCTGACGATTTTTCAGGCCCCGGTGCGGGTCAGCCCATTCAACGGGCGCTGTACAGCCACGATGTGATTGCGAATGAGGCGCTTGCCTTCATCGACCAACACCGGGACGAGCCGTTTTTTCTGTACGTGCCATTCACGATACCCCATGCCGAGTTACTGGTGCCAGACGATGCGATGGAACCGTATCTGGATGAGACGGGGAACAGCATCTTTCCCGAGGAGCCTTTCCCTGGAGGACATTACAGCGCCCAGCCCATGCCGCGTGCCACCTATGCGGCGATGGTTACACGGATGGACCGGGACGTGGGCCGCATTCTGGAGAAACTGAAAGAGCACGGCCTGGATGAGAACACGATCGTCTTCTTCACCAGCGATAACGGGCCGAGCACGGAGGGTGGAAGCTCTCCCGAGTTTTTCGACTCGAACGGTCCGCTCCGGGGCTTCAAACGTGACCTCTACGAAGGCGGGATTCGTGCACCCATGATCGTCCGCTGGCCGGGGCGTATTCCTGCGGGGCAGGTGAGCGACCACGTCTGGGCCATGTGGGACGTGCTGCCAACCCTTGCCGCCCTGGCGGGTGTGGAGCCGCCTGCCGGCATCGACGGCCTCTCGATGGTTGCTGCAATCACCGGGGAAGGGGATCGGCAGAACCACGAATACCTCTACTGGGAGTTCTACGAACGAGGCTCCGCACAGGCGGTCCGTTCCGGCAACTGGAAAGCCGTGCGTCAGCCTATGTTCACCGGAGAGATCGAACTATACGATCTTGCTTCCGATCCCGGAGAGGAACACGATGTAGCCGCGCAGCACCCCGAGATCGTTCGGCGCATGCGCGGCATCATGGAAGCCGCACACACCCCCTCGCCTCTGTGGATGGTGAAAGCGCAATGAGCGGAGCCTGGATGATTGGGTACGCGTGCATTCCGGTCCGCCGTAGCTGATTCTTGTTGGAATGGCCTTGAACCACACTCGTAAGACCATGTGGAAATCGATACGAAAGTGTGCAATCTGTGCCATCGTCCTGCTGCTCGGCGGCGTGCAGGCGGGCCGGGCACAGGAACACCCCCCTGTGCCTCGTAATGTGGTGTTCATCCTCTCGGACGACCACCGGTACGATTTCATGGGCTTCCATCCCAACGCGCCGGAATGGCTCGAGACGCCGAACCTCGACCGGATGGCTCGCGAGGGGATGCATCTTGCCAATGCCTTCGTTACGACGGCTTTATGCTCGCCCAGCCGGGCTTCCATCCTGACTGGTCAGTACGCCCACCGTCACGGCGTAGTCGATAACAACATCGATATTCCCGAGGGCACGCGCTTCTTTCCGGAATACCTTCAGGATGCCGGGTACGCAACGGGGTTTTTCGGAAAGTGGCACATGGGCCACGATACCGATGAGCCACGTCGGGGCTTCGATCGGTGGGTGAGTTTCCGTGGGCAGGGCGTCTACTACGACCCCGTACTCAACGTCGATGGCCACCAGAGCAAGCACCAGGGCTATACCTCTGACATCCTGACTGACTATGCGCTGGAGTGGCTGGAGGAGCAGCACGAGGCGGAGCGGCTCTTCTTCTTGTACCTCTCACATAAGGCCGTTCACGCCGAGTTCGAGCCGGCCGAGCGCCATAGGGGACACTACGCCGGTGAACCGCTCGAGTACAAGGAAACGATGTATCCCGATGCGGCAGGCTCCGAGACATGGCCGGAGTGGGTGAAAGCACAGCGCTCCTCCTGGCACGGCGTGGACTATATGTACCACGGGCGCATCAACTTCGACGACTTCTACCGCCAGTACGCCGAAACGCTTCTCGGCGTGGATGAGAGTGTCGGTCGCGTGCTCGATTTCCTGGAAGAGAACGGTCTGGCCGAGCATACGCTCGTCATCTACATGGGCGACAATGGCTTTTCCTTCGGTGAACACGGACTGATCGACAAGCGGCATGCGTTCGAGGAATCCATGCGTGTGCCGATGCTGGCCTGGGCGCCGGGATTCATCCGACCCGGCACCGTGCTCGAGCAGAACGTGCTGAACCTCGATATCATGCCTACCGTGCTGGACGTAACCGGGGCGAAAGCCCCCGACGACCACGTCGTGGATGGGATGAGCTTCCTACCGTTCCTGCAGGGAGCAACGGTAGCGAACTGGAGGGACGAGTTTCTCTACGAATACTACTGGGAGTGGAATTTCCCTCAGACGCCGACCCAGTTCGCTATCCGCACGCCGCGATACAAGTACGTCTTCACGCACGGTGTCTGGGATCAGGATGGCCTTTATGATCTCCAGAACGATCCGCAGGAGCAGCTAAACCTGATCGATAGCCCGGAGCATCAGGAACTGGCGAAGGAGTTGCGGAATCGGCTCTTCGACCGGCTGGAAGCGACCGGGGGTATGCACATCCCCCTCCGCCGGCCTACCGGGGGCCAGAACGATAAACGGAGACCGGAAGGTGAGCCCAGCACGGATCCACTCATAGGAAGGAGACCTCCGAGTTGATCATGCTGAGCACCAATGGGTTCTACTGCATCTCAGCGCATATGCGCTTCACTGCAAGGGCACACCACGCTTGGTCCCGAAGCGCCAACATCACGTGCCCGATCAGAGATGAGACCTGTATTGCAAAACATTCCGAAACGGGTATATCTCAGTGGGCCTTTTGCTTATAGGAGGTTCGAAAACGGTCCTGTCCTGACCAAACAGATCACGCATTACCTTGCCGCACGCGTATCATGAATGCCTCGGCGGGATTTTGAACCGTTAATAGGTGAATCTCCTCGTCTGTCAGTCCCGCGTCACGAATCGCAGGGATGAACGACGTAAATAGGGTATCGAAGGGCCGAAACGTGCCGCCCCCCGGCTCTCCGACGTGGTACCAGCCCGCATCGTGCGAAAGGAGAACACGGTGGAGCAGGTCGTGCTCTTTCATGGTGCGCACGAGCGCCACGTGTCGGTCGATGCTTTCCAGCCTGACTCCGTCGAAGGAGATCCAGGCACCCATCTCGGCTGCCCGGACGTGTGCGGCCGTATCGGACTCTCCCTGGGCGTGGACCCAAACCCACGCGGACGGGGCGACGCCCTCCTCGCGGAGCACCTCGATCTGGTCGAACGCCGCCACCGCAGGCCCGGTGTGTGCCGCGATGGTGAGGCCTGTGTCGAGATGGGTCAGGGCGGCGGCCCGGATGAGTTTCCGATGGATGTCCGAGAGTGCCTGCCCATCCACGCCGATCTTGATGAAGCCGGGCCGGATGCCTGTCCCGTCGATCCCCTCCTCAAATTCCCGGATCCAGCGTGCGGCGACTTGCTCGGCGGATTCGGTGAACGTGTGAGAGGGGAGGTGCTGGTTGTTTCGAGCACCGTAGTGGCCCGTATTCGTCACGATCCGCACACCCGTGGCTTCCGATAGTTCGCGCAGGAGAAGGGGATCCCGTCCCAGGTACGCCGGCGTGCATTCGAAGAGAGCCTGTCCACCGAGCGAGCGGAGTCGTTCCAGGTGCGGCCTGGCCACGTCGAATACCTCCCGCCGGTCATAGCGCCCGGGACTCACCCTCTCCGCTCCGATGAAATCCACGAGGACGTGTTCGTGCGGAAGGGTGAAACCGAGGTCATCCGGAGTTACAGGACCGGTTACGGTCATGATATATGGAGTCCGGCCCGGCCGGTTACGCACTAGGGTGGAACCCGCCGCCAGAACGATGGGCGTGAGCGCGCTGCACAGGAAATCTCTGCGATCCATGGCGTATATGTCCTGAGGATCGATGATCTTGATACCAGCCTGCCTGTCGATATGGAAGAAGAATACTACTTCCAGTGCCCTTACTGCTGGCAGACCATTTCGATGTTGCTTGATATCTCGGTCACGGAGCAGACGTATATAGAGGATTGCGAGGTATGCTGCAATCCTATCGAGATCCACTATGTGGTGGAGGATGAGGAGGTCACGGCCTTCGATGCACAGCAGGTTACCTGAGCAGGAACAGGGCGGTCGTATATTTCTGCCGTTTCAACTCGGCTTCGTACGCGCAAGCGTGCCTCACTCGTAGAAATCAGGAAAACGTGCAGCATACTGGTCCCGAAACTCTCTCAGACAGACTCGACGCGATACGTGAGCGCATCCTGCGGGCCTGCCAGCGTGCAGGCCGTTCCCCCGATTCCGTCACGTTGATCGGCGTCACGAAGACGTTCCCCATCGAAGACATCCTTGAAGCTCGTGAAGCGGGGCTCAGGCATTTCGGGGAGAACAAGGTCCAGGAACTCGTATCCAAGGCGGCGCAGCTACCAGGGCATGTCGAAGGTGGTGACGTGTACTGGCACATGATCGGCCATCTTCAGCGGAATAAGGCTAAAGAAGTGGTCCGGCGCGCCGATTTATTCCATGGGCTTGACAGTCTCCGGCTGGCGGAGGAACTGGACAAGCGAGCCGCCCAGGTCGGTCGCGTGCTGCCCTGTCTGGTGCAGGTCAATGTATCGGGCGAAGAGAGCAAATCGGGTGTTGAGCCCGGGAAAACATACGACCTCTTGCGCGAGCTTGCCGCTTTTCAGCATATCCAGGTGCGAGGTCTCATGACCATTGCTGAGCCGGTGGACGATCCCGAGAAGGTGCGCCCGCAGTTCCGGTTGTTGCGCACGCTCTTCGAAGGCTACACACCCGAATCTGGGGCCGGAGATACCTGGGCGTACCTGTCCATGGGTATGAGCAGTGACTTCGAAGTGGCTATCGAGGAAGGTGCTACGCATGTACGTATCGGCAGCGCCATTTTCGGTAGCAGGTCCTATCCGTGACCTCCGGTGTTCGCTACCGGAACCGGAAACGGTCTCTGACCACTTGCGATAAATCATTATCATTGCGGATGAAAGAACGACGCTTCGGATGCAGCGTCGGGCGCGATCCCCACAATTTCTGAAAAGGCATGAGACTATCCCCGCTGGATATTCGTAAACAGGAGTTTGGGCGGAGCCTTCGTGGGCTCAATCCAGAGGAGGTGAGTTCGTTTCTGGAGATGGTCTCTCATCAATGGGATGATCTGCTTTCCGAACAGCGCCAGCTCGAACAGCGAGTCAAGGAGTTGGAGGCGAAGCTGGAGCACTACAGCAACGTGGAGGAAGCACTACAAGAAGCCCTTCGTACCGCTCGCGAAAGTTCGAAACAGGCACTCGAATCGGCCAAACAGCAGGCGCTTGGCATCATTCGTGAGGCGGAGCGGCGCTCCGATGAGATGAGGCGCTCGGCAGAACAGGAATGGATCGGGTTGCGGAAAGAGGCAAATGAGGTGTTGGTGCGGCGGAACGAAATCGCTGCACGTCTCCGCGCATTCCTCCAATCCGAACTGGAACTGCTCGCTCGTTTCGAAGCCGACTTCCCTGTACAGGGCGCGGCAGCCTCTACCCGGCCTACTGATATCCAGGAGAATCGAGTCGAAGCCGGAACTATGGCTGCAGGTGTGTCTCCGGCACATGAGGAGGAAACGCCCGAACCGGTTCGATCTGCAGAGTACGAGGAATTGCCCGAAGCAGGAGAGCCAAAATCCGCAGAGCATGTTGAGCGTGGGGAGGAGGAGCACTCTTGGAAATCACAGGAAACTGCAATGTTGCCGGAGTCGCAGGACACGGATGGCGCCATGGCAGATCGAGCTGACGTACGCGCTCCGGAACCAGCCGCCTTCCAAGGAGAACCACGTGGAGGAGCAGGCTTCGTAGTACGTCAGGTATTTGGCGCGTCCTCTTCGATGCCGGCGACGGCAGCATCCGAGCCCAAGCCGGACGCGATGTCCGAACAGGAATCCATCGGCGAACATGTTAGCTCGGCCTCCGAAGATGAGATTGAACGCATTCGGCGAATCTTAAAGGATCTCGAATAGCGCGAATCCTATTCTTCGGTACCAGTGATCAGTGCCGCCCACGTGCGGACTACTCATCCAAGAACTAACCCTTTCTTCTGGTGGACAACGGACTCGATACGGCGGTCAACGGACCTGCCTACCGCGCTGCAGTGGATGCAGCTGCGAAGTTTATCAGTTCCCGGACGGCTCTCCGGCCGCGGATAGGAATCATTCTGGGGACGGGTCTGGGTGCGCTCGCTCGTGAGATCGAAGTGGAGACCACTATCTCCTACGACGAAATCGCCGGATTCCCACTCTCGACGGTGGAGTCTCACCATGGACGGCTCCTGATCGGTCGGATTTCGGGTGTGCCCGTCATCGCCATGCAGGGGCGATTCCACCTCTACGAAGGCTATACAGCGCAGCAAGTCACGTTCCCGGTTCGTGTGCTGGCAACCCTCGGAGTGGATACACTCCTTATTTCGAATGCCGCAGGTGGGATGAATCCGCTCTTCCGCCGAGGTGACCTCATGCTCATCACGGATCACATCAACTTGCAAGGGGAGAACCCGCTTGAAGGTCCGAACGAGAATGACTGGGGTCCTCGCTTCCCGGACATGAGCGAGCCGTACGACGTAGAGTTGCGTACCGTAGCTGAGCAGAAAGCGCTCGACTTGAAAGTGAAACTACAGCAGGGGGTGTACGTCGCGGTAGTGGGACCCAACCTGGAAACGAAGGCGGAGTACCGTTTCCTTCGCATGATCGGTGCCGATGCGGTAGGCATGAGCACCGTCCCGGAAGTCATTGTGGCGCGTCACATGAACCTGCGGGTTATGGCTATGTCGGTTATCACCGATGAATGCTTCCCTGACGCGCTGGAGCCGGTAGGCATTGAGGATGTACTTGCCGCCGCAGCAGCTGCTGAGCCGAAACTCACGGCGATCATGAAAGGCGTTGTGGAAGAGATTGGCGCCCGAGAGCCTGCAGCGTAACGCAATAGGTGTTTCGCACCGGTTACGTTGTGAGTTTGAGTATGAACCGACGCAGGTCTGATCTTTTATAACTCGACGAGGAATCCCCGTTCTGCCACCAACCCGGTTCGTAACTCCAGATGGCACCCGACGAAATCTGGGATGAGCATCGATGGGAAGCATTCTTGCATGAGCATGACCGGCAACTCGACCGGTTCATGAACGACCTGTACAACTTCATGCGGCTCCAGCCGCCCCCAAGCGAACGCAATCGCCCGGCGTACAGGCTCTGGCAAGATAGCCTTCATGCATTTCTACGGGCCAAAGGATGGAAGCATCTTGGATTCCTGTCTACTGATGCGGAAGGGGAGCAGACAGATCGGCTTGATGATGCGCTAAGCTCTCTCGGCGTAATGCCGCCTTCCGATGAGGCTCTGGATGAAGTGGAAGAAATTCATGAGCCGTTGGTGTACCGGAATGCCCTCATGCTGGGCAGTGATGTGTTGTCCTGGGCTAACTCGCTACCTGGTTGCGTTAAAGACAGCACGCTCGTTCAGTTTTGCTCCAACATCATGGAAATTGCATCCAACGTGGCGAAGGGGCATGATATGGGGTACGAGCAGGAAATGATAGGCGGCAACATTGCCTGCGTGAAACGCGCCCTGAATGCCGCCAATGCTTCACTGGATGGCTTGCGAGAGATGAAGTTCGCGCCTTACATGAACGCGCAACTCTACGCCAGGCTTTACGAGCAGACCTACGAGGTTCGCAACGGTCTGGCTCTCTACATTCTGGACCTCCGCGACCGTTTCAATCTTGGCGTCGATTAATCCGGGGCCGAGATAGCTCAAGGGCTTACAGTCTGGTCTACATCGCCCTCGGTGAGATTGAGATCCTGCAGCCTGTTGATGTTGCGCAATGGATTTGCAGGCGTCGGTACGTCAATGACATCGCCGCTGGATTCGAGGAGATGCTGCAGGGATAGCCGCCGTTCTCGTAGGTGATGCTCCACGACGGGAAGCACAGTCCGCGGATAGAGCGCGCATAAGGGATGGCGCCGCCCATCGGGAGTACGCGCCACGATGGGCGCCATCCTCCCATGGCGAATAGCCGACCATATACTTCATGTAATAAGCGGCTGCTGCAGAGTCATGCTGCTTACCGGTGTGCCCGAAACTCATAGGTACAGGCAGGTTCGCCGTCCGGGATGTACGTCACGCGTGTGGCCTCCCGGTCGAACAGGCTTTCGAAGAACTCGCCTTCCAGGCGGCAAGGAAGCCTGGTTTTCTTGACCGCTTCGGGAAAAGGGCAGTTGCATTCGCGGATGCTCAGACCGTCTTCGTCGGCATGCAGCTCCGGCATGAAGCCCTGTTCTCGGAGCATCTCTGCCAGCACTTCCAGTCGTCTATGCCTGTCCTGCGCATCAATACCCCGGAGTCGGTGCCGGGCATCTTCCAGGCGCATTTTCCAGAACGACTCGAAGAAACGCTCCACCAGATCCGACCTTCCTTCAGCCGTAAGGAAGCTCAGTAGCTCACGCAGCAGCACGCCATCCCTGGAAGGGTAGAGCGCCTGTCCGTTTTCGGTCAACTCATATCGCAGGCTCGGACGTCCTCGGCCCTGTTTCTGTGAGTAGCGCCGGACCAGTCCATCTCGCTCGAGATGGGCGAAGTGCTCACGCAGTGTAGCACGTGCGAGTCCTGTTTCTGTCACCGCATCGTCCAGGGAAATGCTGCCCTTTCTCTTGATGAGCAGGAGAAGATCCCGCTTTGTTTCAGAGGAAAATACCGCAGGGGGCGTCATGGGTCTTCACGTCGAGAACAGGTATGGACGCAAGAATACGGGATTTAGAAGATGGAGTCAATAAAAACGGTAATAACCATTTTTAACTTGCTCGATAAAACCTGTTTTAATACTATGTAGTCTGAAATCGGGCACCGGATACCCGGCCCATGCTTTCAATACACTCGCAAACACACGCACCATCATGGCTGAGAAAGTTCTCGACGTCCGCATCATTCCGCCGAGGCAGAAGCATCCGGCGATCTTCGCCGCATTCGACGCGCTTGAAGCCGGTGATTACTTCGTTCTTGTGAACGATCACGATCCAGTTCCGCTGCGCTATCAATTCAACTTCGAACGTGCCGGTCAGGTGGGGTGGGAGTACCTGGACCAGGGGCCGGAACTCTGGCGTGTCAAGATTTCGAAGGTGAAGGCATGAGGCTATGCCTGAGTAGTGATACACTTCCCGCCGGGAGCCTGACTGAACTGACGCAGGCTGCCCGGCGGCGAGCCTTGGCCGGTCTGGAACTGCGGATCGACGCAGGCCACCGGCATGGGCTGGACGAAACGCTATGCACAATCCGCCAGCAGGCTAACATCGACTGTTTACCTGGCGATCATATGCCTATCAGTTGGCTCCTGCTTCCGAGAGATGTGTCACTCGTTGTGCTCCTGATCTGGGCCGGTGTGGCGGATAGCCTGGGGGCCGGGCTCATTCTTCAGTCGCCTGTGTCTGATCCACCCGCCGGTGTGAAGCTAGCGTTGTTACATGGAGACGATCCAACGGAGGCGATACAGGCTGCAGCGTGGGCCAACCGACATAACGCGTTCACCTGCTGGGAGGTCGAGTCCGACATGGACCCAAACAGCATCCAGGCTGTGCTCTCGCAGACCAAGGTGACACTGGCGCACATCCGGTTGCTTGGCAGTGGGCCGGAGGCCGGCCAATCGACATCGCCGACGACAGGGATGTTGATGGGCCGTCTGGCGCTGTCGGGCTACGATGGTACAATCTCACTGGCACCCTCGCGTGGAGCGGATCCAGACCTCTGGCGACGCTGGCTCTTCGAAACACGAGGGTGGGGTTGCGGAACGGCTGCCCAGAAACAGGCTCGCGCGCAAGCATTCAAATTATCAGACGCATCATGATTACCACAACACAACCCGCAACGGAGATCCTGGATGTGCGCCCCGTCGAACCTAAGCACCGGTTTGAGACCATCATCGGTGCGTGGCAAGGGCTGGCACCGGGCGGGGTACTCGATCTCTGGGTCGATCACGATCCGCAGTGCATGTACTACACATTGAAGGCGGAGTACGGAGATGAATCTTTCAGCTTTGACTACCTGGAGCAAGGGCCGGAAACCTGGCGCGTCCTCGTCACAAAACACAAAGGGTGAGGCGCTGGGCGATTCGGGAGGCATCGAGTTGTCACGCCAGCAGATTATCCAGGCCCTCCGGGCCGTCATAGATCCGGAGGTCGGGCTCAATATTGTAGATCTGGGGCTGATATACGACCTCCAGATAGAGGAACGGGACATCAAGATCTGCCTCACCATGACCACTCCGGCGTGTCCTATGAGCGGCTACATCAAAGGGCAGGTTGCTGATGTACTCCGCATGGTCCCGGGCATCCGCAGAGGCATCATCGAACTGGTATGGCACCCACCCTGGTCGCCATATATGATCGACCCAGACATACGCAGCATGTACTTCCCGACTTACCGGTAACCGTTCAGTAGACCCCGATTTCAAATGGCTACTATAAGTACAGCTCGACCCGACGCACTCGCGGGTATCACGGAGGAGCAGATCGTAGACCTGGACGTGCGGCCCATCCTGCGCAAGGGGGGAGAGCCATTCAGTCTCATCATGGATACTGTAGATCAGGTGCCGTCCGGCTCTGTCTTTCGGCTGCGCGCCACCTTCAAGCCGCTTCCGCTCTTCGGCGTGCTAAAGATGAAAGGCTGGGATCATTGGATCGAGTTCGGTATCGGCGATGATTGGCGCATCTGGTTTTATCGTCGGCAGGATTTCGTCTGACCTGAACCATTCAATCAAATCATCGAGGCCATTATGCCCTACGTCGTTGCCGAGCCCTGCATCAACTGTAAACATACCGACTGCGTAGAGGTGTGCCCGGTCGACTGCTTCTACGAAGGTCCGAACTTTCTCGCCATTCACCCCGACCAGTGTATCGATTGTAATGCGTGTGTGCCGGTTTGCCCCACGGAGGCCATTTACGCCGATGACGAGCTTCCAGCGAAATGGCAGCATTACGCGCAGTGGAATGCATACCTGGCCGAACAGTGGGAAGCGGCAGGCTATAACCTCACTGAGAAAAAAGACCCGCTCCCCGATGCGGATGAATGGAGAAACCGGGAGAAATCCGAGGAGGACATATTGACCTGGGATGTGTCTGTATAGGGAGCGCCATGCGCGGGTTATACCTGATTTCCGTCTGGTTACACATTCTGGCTGCTGCAGCATGGATCGGTGGCATGCTGTTCCTCGGGCTGGTACTCGTGCCTGCCCTCCGGAAGCCGCCGCTAAGTGACAACAAGGCCGTGCTACTTTACCGTACTGGTCTACGTTTTCGACAGGTCGGCTGGATTTCACTCCTGGTACTGGTGCTTACAGGTGTGATCAATCTTGGCATTCGTGGTTATGGGTGGATGGATGCGTGGAATGGAGCCTTATGGCAGGGCCAGTGGGGCTCTGTGCTCGCTGCCAAGTTGCTTATGGTAGCAGGCGTGCTGATCCTGAGTGCCGTGCACGACTTCTATGTCGGCCCGAAGGCAGTCGAGCAGATGGAGCGTCTCCCTGATGAGACGCAGAGCCATCGCCTCCGCAGGATGGCGAGCTGGATGGGGCGAATTACGTTGCTTCTCTCGCTGGCCATTCTCGGGCTGGCCGTAAGCTTACCGCGAGGAGGGCTGTAGCAGGGGCCGGATGTAACAACGCTACCAGACGTAATGCACGACGCGCCATCAGACTGTAATTGATGATGATACAAGAAGACGGAAAGAGGCAATGGTGGCGCTACCCGCTGATGATCGTGGCGATGCTGGCGCTCGGAGCCGGGCTCTGGGGGGGATTGTTTCGCCTGGGCTGGCTAGCGGTTGCCCTGCGCCCGACACTGCCGATGTCACATGGACCGCTCATGGTCTGCGGCTTCCTTGGTACGCTCATCAGCATGGAGCGTGCCGTCGCACTGGGGCGCACGTGGTCCTTTGCTGCTCCCGCGTTTTCCGGACTCGGTAGTTTGCTGCTCATCGCGGGCATCGGGTCCTGGCACGGACCGTTGCTCATTACGGCCGGTAGCTTGATGTTGCTCGCGATATTTGGCGTGGTACTACGGATACAGGCGCATACGTTCGTGGTCGTGATGATGCTCGGGGCGTTGGCTTGGTTCACAGGCAATGTGCACTGGTTGTTGGGAGCGCCTGTATTTGAGATCGTGCAGTGGTGGATGGGATTTCTGGTTCTCACCATTGCCGGAGAGCGCCTCGAGCTAAGCCGGATGCTTCTACATGCGCCACGTGTTCAGTGGCTTTTTGTTGGTATAGCGGCTGTGCTCGGGGTAGGACTGATGACCTCGTCCTTCGCACATGCAACGGGCATGCGCGTTACAGGGTTGGCGCTCATCGGGCTGGCCCTGTGGCTGTTCTACTATGATATAGCCCGCCATACCATCCGGCAGACTGGTTTAACGCGATTCATAGCCGCCTGCCTGCTCGCGGGCTATGTCTGGCTGGGAATAGGAGGGGTGTTGGCATTGCTATATGGTGGTGCGACGGCTGGTCCGTTGTACGACGCGTTCCTGCATGCGGTATTCGTCGGTTTCGTCTTTAGCATGATCTTCGGCCACGCGCCGATCATCCTCCCGTCCGTTTCAGAGACGCCGCTCGCTTACCGGTCTTTTTTCTACGTGCATCTTACACTCCTGCATGTATCACTGGTACTGAGAATGGTAGGCGACCTGGGAGGCAGTCTCCACCTGCGTCAGTGTGGGGGTGTGCTCAACGCAGCGGCTATTCTGCTATTCCTCAGCAGTACGATAGTAGCTGTGCGGTCTGCGCAACGGTCAAAGCCATCGTTAATCCCCGATGCATCGGCTGCAGAACACGCGTCCCGGTAATCTCTCCCCGTTCGTTGTAGCTCCGGACGGGAATTTGCTTTCGTACAGATAACTACCTGTCAGATTATCTGGTCCGTGGCAAGAACCCGGACCCGGGCATGAAGTGATCGTGAAGAAGATCCCGCGGCCTGAAACCCTAGAGTATGGTCTAGGCTGTTTACCCTCCTGAAAGTAGACAGGTGATGTAGATGAAAGCGGAAAAGAAAAACCTTACAACCGGTGAGGTCGCCGAGCGCGCCGGTGTGAACATTCATACGGTGCGGTACTACGAGTCACGCGGGCTTCTGCCAAAGCCGCCGCGGACGGCATCCGGCTACAGGAAGTACGGACCGGAGCATGTTGCCCATATCCGCTTCATCAAAAGGGCTCAGGATCTCGGCTTCACACTAGAAGAAATACACGAGTTGCTCAGCTTACGTGCCGTACCCGATGGTGGGGCGGATGTACGAATGAAGACAGCCGCCAAGGTGCAGGAGATCGACTCCAAAATTCGCGACTTGCAGCGGATCCGTGGCAAGCTCATCGAACTCGCTGATACGTGTGCTCATCATGGATCGCCCGGAGCCTGTCTCGTCCTCCATGCACTCGAGAGCCCTGGCGAACACCCGGAGCGGGGCTCTATCACCTAAACAGAGATGCCAATGAAAAGCCGCTCTATCCATTCATGCAGGTGTATTTAAGATAAAAGACTCCACTGGATTAGAGTGTGGGGTTGAAACTCATCAACTTAGAATTCTGGATACTGCCATGGAAATCACAACAAGCTTTAAGGATCTGTGCAGCCGAACCGTCGGAGAAATCGTTGCTGAAGATTATCGCAGAGCCAGCGTTTTCGAGAAGTACGGTATCGACTTTTGCTGCGGTGGCAATAAGACTATCAAGGAAGCCTGTGAGGCCAGGAATATCAGCTGTGATACGATCGTGAGTGCGCTTACAGCTGTTGAAGAGGGGCCCTCCCAGTCACCCTACGTGGATGTGCGTTCGTGGGAGCCGGACTTTCTGGCAGCGTACATCGTGAATGTGCACCATCAATACGTTCGGGAACGGCTGCAGCCTCTGCGGCAGATCACGCGCACGGTGGCCCGTGTACACGGCGATGCGCATCCGGAAACGGTCGAAATCGCAGATCTCGTCGATGAGATGGCGATCGAACTGGAACAGCACCTTGAAGCGGAGGAGCGCGTCTTATTTCCTTACATCGAACGTCTGTGTGCTGCCCGAAAGAACGGAGCGCCTGTAGCCGATGTGCAGTTCGACTCCGTGCATCAGCCCGTGCAACTCATGGAAGATGAACACGATCACGTCGGCGAAATCTTACATCGCATTCGGGCGCTCAGCAGGGACTATGAGCTTCCGGAGGACGCATGTAACACGTACCGGTTTGCCTACGCCCGGCTGGAAGAATTTGAGGCCGACATGCACCGGCACGTTCATCTCGAGAATAATATCCTTTTTCCAGCAGCGATCAGGCTGGAGAGGGAAATCGCATAATTCGTGTACCTTGTGCCGTATATACCCGCAGGGCAACCAACCCCTGCGGGTATCAGGGTCGCTAGTCCGGAACTGGGCATGTCAATATGCTCCAGATACACAGTCGAGCCACAGGCATTGAATGCGCTATGGGACCCGGATCCCATGGCACTAGTCTGTAATATTGACGAGTGTACCTCGGCTAGCGGGCTGGATCCGAAGATGCTACACCTTGTCAGGATTCGTGCTTCCCAGATCTATGATTGTAGGCCCTGCATAGCGCAGTATACGAGCGCTGCACGCATTGCCGGTGAAGAAGAGCAGCGTCTCTCTGCACTTGGGGGCTGGCGCAACGTATCACATTTTTCTCCACGTGAACGAGCAGCACTCACCTGGGCAGAGGCGGTCATGCTGGTTGTCGGACAACGTGTGCCTGACTGGGTTTATGAGGCATCGCGTGAATACTTTTCCGATCTGGATCTGATAGTACTCGCGGCAGCGGCCGCTGACGCGAGTGGCAGGTGTCGTAGATAGATCGGCTCACGAGACCGGGGAACAAGTACGTCTCTGTCGCTTGTGCTGGGAGAGGGGGCGATCCGAAGCAATGCGCCGTTTGTGCCCTGGCGAGCATCTGCTTTCGCGATGGCGATCGAATCGAGTGAAACGATAACAAGGAGGCAGCTATGTCCTGGGATAACCCGACCCCACCGGTATACCCCTACTGGAAGGGTATACTGATCCTATCTGTAACCATGATGGTTACCGGAGGACTGGTTTACCTGATCATGACCTGACCCGAATCAGGGTGAGCGTCTGATGGAGAAGGTTGGTGAGAGATGCGGAAAGGCCTCGGCTTGTACGTAGCCTTGATGTGCGAGCACTGCTTGACTTGGGCTCAGGCATTTCGGTCCCGCATCATAGAGGAAACATCACAACCAACCACAGTCGAAACTGGCTCTGAGATGTCTGTACATTCGATGATACTCCGGTCACACGTGTGCCTCCGAGGGATGGATGCCTGAACTGGCTCGCTGGTACATCAAGACTTCGCTGGTCTACTTAGCTGCTGCCCTGCTGGTCGGTGTGGCTCTTGCCGTACACCGTATGACGAGTCTCGTTCCGGTACTCGATTTCTCCGGTCCGGCCTATATCCACCTGTTTGTCGTGGGCTGGTTGACGCAGCTCATCTTTGGCGTCGCCTACTGGCTTTTTCCCCGATTCTCGAAGGCGAGCCCGTACGGGCACGAATACCTGGGATGGGGAGCCTACGTTCTACTCAACGCCGGGTTGATCCTGCGTGCAGTGGCCGAGCCGGCTACCGGCGTGATGTATGGGAAGGGCTGGCGCGTAGCGCTGATCGGGGCGGCACTCTGTCAGTGGGCGGCAGGACTCCTCTTTACGGTATACATCTGGCCGCGGGTCAGAGCGAAATAAGTCATGCCCCGGTTAAGCTGCTGGTTTATACGGTTCGCGCTCATCCACCTCGTGCTGGGGTTCACGCTGGGAGCGCTGATGCTTGCACAGAAGGCTGGAGCCCTAGGGACGGCGGTATGGGCGTTTCGAGTAGCTCATCAGGAGTTTCTGCTCGCCGGTTTCATGCTTCAGTTGGTTTTCGGCGTCGGGTTCTGGATCTTACCGCGCCCGGTTCATCCTCAGCATGGTTGGCCTATGGTGGCGGCCCTCATCCTGATCAATGCCGGTGTATGGCTGGCAGCTGCTGGCGGCACCGTACCAGCGTGGGGTGGAGTGGCGATCTTAGGGCGGCTTAGTGAAACCGGAGCTGTCGGTCTGTTCGCCAGTACGATCTGGCCACGCGTGCGGCCGTTCCAGCACGCCAGGGGATAGTATGGAGGCCCGGTAGTTTCAAGACCGAGGTCGGTCGAGGTCGCATCCGGCTATCACCGGGTCAAGTATCCGCCATCGACGGGGAGGTAGGCACCGGTTACGAAGGAGGCTTTTTCCGAGCTGAGCCATATCACGGCTTCGGCAACTTCCTCCGGTTCGCCCAGGCGGCCGATTGGATGTAGGGAGAGGAGCATTTGATGAGATTCCGGCGATGCCGTGATATCGGTTATCATCGGGGTACGGATGAATGCCGGACCGACCGCATTGACGCGAATGCCTTGCGCTGCGTATTCCATGGCAGCGTTCTTCGTCAACCCGATTACGCCATGCTTTGCTGCGACATAGGCCGGAGAGCCAGCGAATCCTACCTGCCCCAGAATCGAGGACATGTTGACGATGGCGCCGCCATTCTCGAGCATGGCCGGAATTTCATAGCGCATACAGTAGAATACACCGGACAGGTTGATATCGATGACCTTCCGCCACCCCTCGATGCTGTAACCGCCCGTCGGATTTGATTCGCCTCCGATTCCGGCGTTGTTGCAGGCAAAATCGAGCCGACCGTATGTCTCGAGTATACGCTGGATCAGCGCCTCGCAAGCTGCCGGGTCCGAGACATCGGTCTGAACGAAAATTGCCTCGCCTCCAGCCTCCTGAATGAGCCGGACCGTTTCCTCGCCCCCCGGTACCGACATATCGGATACGACCACCCTGGCGCCCTCGCGGGCATAAAGCTGGGCTGTTTTGCGTCCGATACCGGACGAGGCGCCAGTGACGAGGGCTACTTTCCCGGTGAATTCGCTCATGATCTCCTCCACATGGTTCAGGTCGGCGAAGTAACAGACCCGCCTCGGCCTTGTCTGATAGGTTGAAGCCGAGGCGGGTCTATATCAGGCGAATGCAGTCCGGACGTCAGGCGGCTACGCGCATGGTGCCCTGCATCATCACGTAGTGCCCCGGAAACGTGCAGATATATTTGTAGTCACCTGGCTCGGACGGCGCCGTAAACGTCACCTCGACGGTTTCGCCGGGAGCCGCCAGAGAGGTGTGAGCCAGGATGGCTTCATCGGTGGGAACGTACTCGTTTGCTTCACCGGCCTCCATAGCAGCCGTGCCGACGCGGTCTACGGCGTTCGGGTCGGTCAGGATCACGACGTTGTGCTGCATGGCCGGGCTCGTTGCCGTATTGACGAAGACGAGCCGAACCTGCTGCCCCGGCTTCACGGTGAACTCGGTCTGCTCGAAGCGCATTTCGTCTCCGACAGGCCGGATTTCAATCTGAGCTACGTCGCTTCCTGCTTCCCCGCCACCGCATGCGGTCAGGCCGACGGCAATCATGAAAGCACCAACGAAGTAAAGCGTTCTGGTAAGCATAATGTTTCGATAGATCCGCTTTGATGGTTTGAGATGAACCTGGCCGATAGGCATTCAGGAATTGGCTGCAAACAGATTTCTCAGTTTGTCAACACTGCCGGTTGGGTCCGAGCCGAGACCCTCTTGAACATGCACGATCTCGCCCTCTTCGTTCAGAATGGAGATCATGTTCGTATGTGAAAATTGCCCATTGGCCTCCTCCCGGTAACGTGTACCAAGCAATGCGGCCAGAAGGCGCACATCGGATGCAGTTCCGCGAAGTAAGGTCCACTGGGTTGCATCGAGGTGATGTGTTCGAGCGAATTCGGCCAGCACGTCCGGCGTATCCCGTGCCGGGTCCAGTGTAACGAGTACGTAATGTACCCTATCCTTTACATCGTCG
The DNA here is from genome assembly GCA_041690215.1 of Rhodothermales bacterium. Classification (GTDB taxonomy): domain Bacteria; phylum Bacteroidota; class Rhodothermia; order Rhodothermales; family DASSAV01; genus DASSAV01. The sequence continues at coordinate 33,792 of JAWLHQ010000003.1, read as the reverse complement.
GGTAGGCGTGCGGCGATCTTCTTCATGTCTTGAACGATCATCGGGCAGGCCCAGGCGCAGCGCGTGAAAACCATCGAGATCACGACCGGCTTACCGCGCAGCGACGCCAGCTGTACGGATCGCCCGTTCTGATCGCTCCACGTCACGCCAATCTGGTACAGGGATTCATCGGTAAGTGGTACATCGATCTCTGGCGATGACATTACAGGTTGCACCATAGCCGGTGCAGGCCGTGTAGTTTCCGGCTGATGTTCCGGTGTTGTATCCCTGCAGGAGGTAAGTGTCAGGCTCATAACCAGTGTCAGGAGGAAGGGTATCGACCGGAGGCTTTTTATAGCTGTCATGGCTTTTACCGGCTTATGAGATGGGGGAAGGGATGTCCTGCGCGCAACGGAAGCCCAGGTTGGATCCGGTGTAGGAAGCCTCCAGTCCGCTTCGGAGGGCAAACCGGATGAAGGCCGCATAGTCCTGGAAGTTCGAAGCGCCGACGGCTCCGGTGCCACAGAAGAGCTTCAGGTCCATGTCGCCGTCGTTTCGAGATTCTCCTGTGACAAGGGCTGTGTTAAAGTCCAACACCCATTCCCAGACGAGCCCATGGAGATCGTAGGCTCCCCAGTAGTTTTTGAACGTGGAGCCGACCGGAGGAGGTACTGCCGGAGCAGTGCGGCTGTACCAGTTCAGGATAAATTGCCGGTACGCCGGGTCATCCGTGCCGTCCGCCCTGGTCTGGCTGGCCGCAGCGGCCAGCTCCCATTCGGCGGTCGTAGGAAGGCGCTTGCCTTTCCATGCTGCGTATGCGGAGGCGGCAAACCAGGAGACGTGGACGACGGGGCGGTTTGCGAGAGAATCAGGGCCGAAGTCCAGATCACTTTGCCACCCTTTCAGATAGTCTTCGTCAGCGAAGAGCCGCTTGACGGCGGACCGTCGCCAGGAGGGGTTCGCTTCGACGAACGCCAGGTATTCGGCATTGGTAACCGGGTACGCATCCAGGAAGAACGGAGCTACCGGTGTGCTGCTCGCATCTGCCGAAGTCGTGTAAAGGGGAGTGTAGCGCCCTGCGGGAATGTACACCATGCCTTCGGGTGCCCGGACCGTGGTCTCTTCGCCGCCGGTAGGAGCTACGAACACCGTCGCGGCAACGGCGATGCACAATCCGAGGCTGATCAGGGTATGTCCTGCGCGGGAGGTTAGGGCTCGGTGTCTCATGGCGCTAGTGGTCTAAATGGTCTGGAACCGATGAACGTATGTCTGCCCCGGTCCGACCGGGGCAGACAGTGACGCTAGCGCTAGTTCTTCTCAGTGCTGAACAGTTCGGATGTAGTGGGTCTGTAATCCTCCATCTTGAGCTGTCCGGTGTAGATGTCCTGGTTTTCCGGACCTATCGCTTTCAGGATACCGATGGTCCCCTTGTTGAAGGCGCGGAAGATCGAGTGGTCGACGAGCGTGTAGGTCCCCGGTACGTCGATAACGAAATCCACGATCGATGAACCACCGGCGGGTATCAGCGTGGTCTGTACGTTCTGCTGGTTGACAGTAGAGCCGCCTTCTCCGTAGACATGGTCGAAGATCTCGCCGATGACGTGGAAGGATGAGGTCAGGTTCGGGCCAGCGTTGCCTATATAGAGCCGCACCTTCTCGCCGACAGCTGCTTCCAGTGCATTCATCCCTGCGAGCGCATCCACGCCGCCGTTGAAGAGAACGTAGTCGGGCTCTTCGTTGAGGGCCTTCTGCATGTCGAACTCTTGCAGGCCTTTTTCCTTGAAAGCGCCCTTCGTATAGAACTCGCTCTGCATGACGTAGTATTCTCGGTCTACTTCAGGCATGCCTTCCGCCGGCTGGACAAGGATCATCCCGTACATGCCGTTGGCGATGTGGAGGCCGACGGGTGCCGTGGCGCAGTGGTAGACGTAGAGGCCAGGCTTCAGGGCACGGAACTCAAACGTAGCACTCTTGCCGGGCACGATCAGTGTAGCTTCTGCGCCCCCACCCGTGCCGGTCACAGCGTGCAGGTCGATATTGTGGGGCAGCTTGTTGTGCGGGTGGTTCATCAGGTGGAACTCCACCAGGTCGCCTTCCCGCACGCGAATCATCGGCCCGGGTGCCTCGCCGCCGAAAGTCCAGAAAGTGTAGGAGACGCCGTCGGCAAGTTCTTTGACGACTTCCAGGACTTCCATTTCAACCACGACGCGTGTAGCATGATTGCGCCGGATAACCGGCGGGACTTCGGGTGCGTAGGTCAGCACGGCCTTCTCCACTCCCTTGATGGGCGGCAGTGTAACAGGGGATACCGCTTGCTCATCGAAGTGAGCCTTTGCCACGTGACCCCGGAGGCGCGGCTGAACGGTGTAGTCGCCGGCTGTCGTTGCTGTTGGAGTAGCGTTTACCGGAGGTGTCGGATTCTTTTTAATAACCGTCCACCCAGCGGCGAACAGGACCAGCACGGCCGCGAGAACGAGGGCACTCAGGGCGATCCAGCGTGTGTTTCTGGGTATATAGCGTTTCATAACCGCCTCCGTTGTCATATATTGGGAGTTTTTGGTCTTAAATAGGGGGCTGGCTCCCCGATTCCTGAATCCGGCCATGTCACTAACACAGTTTCCGGATCCATCTTTGATTTAAGACTTATGTGTCTTAAATCTATGTGGGTCTACTGGAGGTGTTTGCTAAAGGATTCACTATCAACATGAAGACGGAGAGAAATAGGACTTATTTGTATTAAAACAGGGAGACGTTTGAGCCTGGTCTGGTAGAACGGTCAACAAACACCGGAGAGGTTCACGACAGCCATGAAACGACAACACCTATTCACACAAGATGTTGTGGAGCAGAGGAAGGTGCGCGACGTCAGATTGACCTGGGTGTGGTGGAGCGCCCTGGCCGTGTTCGTTCTGGCCGGTAGTACCGGTGCCCTGTACAGGATGGGCCTGGCGCATGGGTGGACGGCGGGATTCGACCTGACGAATATCCGCCACGCTCACTCTCACCTCATGTATTTCGGATGGGTGACTCCGCTTCTCTTTGCGCTCATCGCCCGTGGGCTGCACGGCGGGATGAACGTCGAATTACCAGCCAGGATGAACCGGGTGCTCGCCGGATGCTTTGCCGCAGCGATGCTTTCGTATCCGCTCTTTCTCCTGTTCGGATACACTCCGGTAGCCATCGGCGAGAAACGCCTTCCCATCGCAGTAATAGGCTCAACGTTGAATATGGGGGCGTGGTATGCGTTCGTGGTGTGGTATGTTCGGGCCTCCAGAGGCATCCGGCGTACACAGGGACACCTGCTCTGGGATGTCGCACTCACGTTCCTGATACTCGCCACTATTGGGGCGGGAGGACTGGCGCTGCTGAAACCGCTCGGCATTCAAAGCGACGTGTGGACATCTGCGCTCACGCACGTTTTCCTCGATTTCTTTTCGGAAGGATGGTTCGTGCTGGCTGTGCTGGGGCTGGCGCACTATGCTCTCCTGGGGGGAGGCCGAACCGGTGGGCACTGGAGTATCTACCTGCTTTGTATCGGTTTGCCGTTCACGTTCGCACTGGGTATGCCGTCGGTGCTGGTGCCGTCCGGTCTGGCAATAGTTGCGCGGGTAGCTGGGATTCTGGTAGCCATCGGGTTACTGGCGAACGTGACCCAGCTGTGGCCGGCTGCAACGGATGAGCGGAGATGGGTATGGTGCATTCCACTTCTCATGCTGGCGCTGAAGGCAGTGGGCCAGCTGGTAAGCGGGCTTTTGCCCGGCATCTGGTGGGCGGATCTACATGGCATGCGTATCCTCTACCTGCACCTGATGTTGCTGGGTTTCGTTTCGCTTGGCCTCGTAGCAGCCGCCGAATACGTGTGGGGACGCACGGTCACCCGGGGTGCTGTCTGGTTCTATGCTGCGGTGTGTGCGGTCCTCACCTCGCTCGTTCCGCTCAGCCCGTTATGGCCCATTGCCCTGAGCGGGAGATGGGCCTTCGACATAGCTGCCTGGCTGAGCTTCGCACCGGTCAGTGCGGCGATTGCCCTTATCATCCGAGGCTACCCGCCCCGAAAAGAAATCCATCCGACAGTAGTGGTTGATACCGGGCCTGTATCTCAGTATCAACCACTGTGGGCCGAGGATGACTGGGATCGGACGTGAAATCCGATTCGCCTTTCCGGACATCAGCGCGCAGCGGGTGTAACAGTCTGGGGCGGTGGCAAGCGGGGGCTCGACGTTTCCGGCAGGGGATGGCCCTGTAAGGCTGCCTGGCCCAGTCTCGCATAGTTGATGGCATTGGCGAGGATACGAGCGGCCTCCTGGTCGGCATGAAAGCCCATCGAGTTTTCCGCCTCGATGAAGTCGGTCAGGAACTGTGCCTTACGCTGGTAATTGCGGGCGGGTGCGAGGTTCGGGTTGGTGCTGTCGGCTCGTGCGGTCGTACCAATGGCATCGGTAAGTTGGAGCACGGCGTCGAGGGCGATGTTGCGAAGCTCGAAAGTACGGTCCTGGATCGTATGCACGCGTTGAATGAGTTCCTCTTCCGGCCATTTGTGGCACGTCTGGCACGCGTTGTTGACGTTGAGGAGCGGACTGCGCACCCAGTGGTCGCTGATCTTCATAGCGCCTTCCCGCTTGTAGGGCATATGGCAGTCCGCACACGCCACGCCGGACCGTGCGTGAATCCCCTGATTGTACAGTTCGAATTCGGGATGCTGTGCTTTGAGGACGGGTGCTCCGCTGGTCGCATGTGTCCAGTCCTTATGCCCGTTCTCCTCGTAGTACGCAAGGATGCTGTCGGCCTTGAGCCCCTTGCTCCAGGGATACACCAGCCGCTTCTCCGGCCCCTCGAAGTAGTATTCAACGTGGCACTGGCCACAGACGAAACTGCGCATCTCTTGTCGGGTAGCGTCCCGGTTTACGTCGTAGTCCTCAATGCCCTGGGTATGCTTCAGGGAGCGTATACCTTCGATGAACCCGGGGCGTGTTACGCGAAGTTGCATCGTCTCAGGGTCGTGACAGTCGATGCACGAGACGGGATGCGTTACGAGTTCGCGTGCTTCGGCGTAGGGCATCTGATTGACTAGCTCGAATCCGCGCATGAGGTCGCCTTCGCCGATCTTTTTGTAGGGCACGTAGACAGAAGCGTGACAGTGAATGCACGTGCCGGGCTGCTGGGCCACGACCTGCCGCCGGGTATAGACCTGGTCACTGAGCATGTAGGCGTGGCCGCGTTCTTCGCGGAAATCTTCGGCAAAGGCGTATCCGGCCCAGAATCGAATGAGCCGGGGATCTTCCTCCAGCCGGGAGCCGGAGACGATCTCGCGAGGATCCTCCGTCGTAGGTTGACGCGGCATGGCCTCGCTACCACCATAGCGCGTGCGCGTCATATCCACGGTGCGGAGATAGTCATCGTACTGAAGCGGAAAATTCTTGCCCCAGGTGGCCGCATCGGTGGTCGTGTCGGTAAGCTCGACGACACGGTAAAACGGATTGAGCGCCTCTGCCTGCCGTTCCATGATGTTCGTAAGCAGAGCGAGCACGCCCACCGTGGCGAGTGCAACGAGCATGATTATGATCAGCCAGCGATAACGCCGCCAACCGCGAGGCGAAAACCTGGAATCTCGATAGCGGTCAACCATGGATACGTGTATTCTACCTGTTCAGGAAAAGGCTACCGGACCCAGTGGCCTACTGTAGCGTGGCAGCGAATACAAGAAAGTGTCTCCCCGGTCTCCGGCCGGCTGGAAGTCCGGCCGGTTCCGGTCAGGTGCGGGCCGGTGTCGATAGCGGATACGATCTCTTGATGACAGTAGCGGCAGGTTTGCTCGGTGACCTCACGGTTCGAGGGTTTTATCCGGAGCGGGTCGGGAAATTCTCCGGTCGTGAAGGCAAACGAATGCCAGAAACCGTTGGAGGCCTTGGTCACATATTTCCCCACAAAGTCATGCGGGGTGTGGCAATCATTGCAGACCGCAACACTGTGGTGGCTTGCCTTGAGCCACCCGTCGTAGTAGGCGTCCATGACATGGCAGTTGGCGCAGGCTGCCGGGTCATTGGTCAGGTAGGAGAAGCCCTTCGCATAGATGAACGTGAACACACCGGCTCCTAAGGCAAGCCCTAGCACGGCAGAGAAGAGCAATACGGGAAGATTCGTTCGCATGGACGGGCAGGAGCGGCATAACACATTGCCGGATAATACGGATCACGATTCATACTTGTCCTCAAATAACGTCTTTTCAACATCCCTGTACCTCATTGGTCGCAGAACTATTGCCCATTCTGTGGTTCTCGGCGTAATCAGGCAGTGAACCAGCAGGCCCCATCTATTGTGAACCCAGGCAAACAGGAGTGCGGCCTGGCTGTCCGTTGCGATTTCGGGCATACCCGTACGTCCCGCGCGCTCGTAAAGTGGGTTCTTTCGGCGGTGGGTGAAACATTACCGGGCGAGATGGCTGCACCCGGTCTGGAGGCTGAGTTGGGAGGGGACAGGGCTGGCCGGCTACGTAGCCGGTCAAAAGTCCTTCCGTTCGAAGAGACGTTTTCCGGTTGCCAGCGGTACAGACAGCCACAGGGCAAGCGCGCCGAGTGAAATAAGCCTGCCCGCTGCGGATCCGAAGAATTGCTCGAACACGGCGCCCGTGTACCCCATGAGTGCGGAGATGTCAAAATTCAGCAGCAGGAGCACGCGGGCAAGGTCGACCGGGTTGAGGAGGGTGAGCGCGATTACCGGCCGTTCCAGTGGGTAGTCGGCAAAGGCATGTATGACGCCGAGAATGATACCGTCGTAGACGACGGAGCAGAAAAGCCAGAGTAGGATGGCAAGACCCAGCCCCCGGACTCGATCATCGTAGCGGATGGCCATCAGGAATGCCAGTGCCGTAAAGATGAGGGTGAGAAATACGCCAGCTACCAACATGATCGCGAGGGTCCGGAAATGTGAGGCGGCCTCGACGCCGTGTAGCAAAAAGGGAATGCCCGTTCCCACTACGAATGCGGCGCTCAGTGGGATCGAGAGACCCAGGTAGAGCCCGCTGAACAGAGCGCCGCGCCGTACCGGTTGTGTGAGCATCAGTTCGGTAAATTCTCGCGCGCTATAGAGATGCATCGTGCCGAAGGCTACGCACACGAGAGGAATCAGGATGAGCACCACATTCATCAGGCTCAACATGACCTGCGCACTGCCACTGCCAAAGCGAAAGAGCAGGTCTGTCACGAGGAGGAAGAATACCCCGTAGCCGACCATCCACCGGCTCCGAACGACATCGTTCAGTTCATACTGGAAAATCTTCGCTGTCGTATTCAGGCTCAGGCTGTTCATGCGGCTTTACCAGTCATCAGGTGTGCGATGGCGCGTTCGAGTCGAGTCTGGCCCGTAGCATGTTTGAGTTCATCGATCGGGCCTGAGAACCGGATGCTGCCATCCAGCAGAAAGGCAAGGTTGCTGGCCAGCTCTTCGATCTCGCTCATGATGTGCGATGTCAGAATGAAGGTCGTGCCGCGCGCTGCCTCTAAACGAATCTTATCCTTCAAGATGCTACTTGCTACCGGATCGAGCCCGGCCGTAGGCTCGTCGAGAATCACGATCTCGGGATGAAAGAGGAAGGCAATGACGGCGCTTACTTTCTGCCGGTTGCCCCCGGAGAGTGTCCGAAGAGGTTTATCCATTTCACGGCTCAGATCGAAAGCATCGATGAGCTCTTCATCACGATCTCGAGTTTTTCCCCGCAAATCCTGGAGCATGGCCAGCACATGGCGAGCAGTCAGGTTTTCCGGAAATCGGGCTGCCTGCGGCATGTAACCGATACGTTCCCGCTGCAGGCCATCGTGTGTTACCTCTCGTCCATCGACAACGATACGGCCTCGGTCGGCCCGTGCGAGTCCGAGGATAATCTTGATGAGGGTCGTCTTTCCGGAGCCGTTCGGTCCGACGATGGCCGTCACTTTACCTCGCTCGACGCGTAGATCCAGGCCGCGAAGCACCCGCAGCTTGCCGAAGCTCTTATCGAGGCCGCTGATGTCGACCATGGTACCGATTGATCGTAGCGGTATAGTCCGAGGCGTGTCCACGTGAATCATGTCCATTATCACAGCCGCTTCATGGCCGGTTTGAGGTCGACGAGTGTTTCAGGAGTAAGCGCTGGGATGATGCGTTCGGCTGTATCCAGCAGGCTGACGAGCAAGCTTCGCATCAGCAGGAGGGCTGGTTCATGCTGCTCAATGAGGAGAGAGAAAAGTCGTACGGGGCGGAATGGCACGTCACCTACGCCGTCGCGATCCAAATCGTACCCTTCGTAATTGTCCCAGTAGTTGCCTTCGAACGTGCTGAAATGCTGGCGGCTATTGGTGGCGACGTCGAAGGAGTTGCCGATGAAGTTGTTTCTGGTAAACACGTTGTCCTGCGCGTTCGCCATGATCTTTATCGCCCAGCCATTCTCGATGAGGTCGTTGTGCGTGACCCTGACCCGATCGACGCTCTCGGCATAGATGGCGACGGTATTTTCCCGGAAGGTATTTCGCTCGATGCGGCTATCCGTGATCTCCTTCAGGAGCAGGCCGAACGAGGCAGGGCCCCAGTTGTGTTCGAATCGGTTGCCGACCACCTCTACATGTCTGGTGTACATGACGGCGACGCCCGCTTCGTTGCCTCTGAATACGTTCTGGCGATAGGCGCAGCTGTCCGAAAACATGAAGTGCAGCCCGTAACGCAGGTTGCCCTCGCTCCGGTTATCCAGTACCTGGGCGGCTCGTGTGAACTCCAGGTAGATGCCATCACGATGCCCCTGTACATCGTTGTTGCGAATGAGCACGTCGCGTGAGTACCAGAGGTGGATCCCGTTGCCCGAGAGCGTTTGTGAGGACTTCGCTCCGCGAAGCTGATTCCCCTCGATGCGGCATCCGGCGGATCTGGCGAGCTTGATGCCGAAAAACGTATCCTCGAACCGGTTGTCCTCGATCGCGCAGTTCCGCGCTCCATCGATTACCAGCGCGGCGCGGTCTTCTACGAAACTCGTGGCAACATTGCGGAAGACGAGCCCACGTAGGGTGACGCTGTCTGCCGTGATGCGTATCAGTTGGTGATCACCTGCTCCCTGGAGGATCGGTCCTCCTTCGCCGATGATCGCGACCGGGCGATCCACCACGATTTCACCCTCCCGGTAGGTCCCCTTCCGCACGATGATCCGTGTGCCCGGTGCCGCACTCCGAATGGCTGCGGTAATGCTGCGCACCGGTCCGTCCGGTGAAACGACGATCTGCTGCGCTCCCACCGATTGCGGAAAGGGCAGCGCTGCGCACATGCAAGCTAGCAAAACGGCGATGAAACGAGTGCGGGGCATGCGGGTAGACGTTTTAATGCGCCGATGGATCACGCAAGACCGCCGAGGGCAGCGTATGGCGGGAGCCGGTGCGTTCCAGCACATCGTTCCAGGTTCGGATCTGGCCGTTCAGTTCGGCCAGAGCGGTTTCGGCATTCGCCTGGCTTACGGCGGCAAGGTTCGCGCCCATCGGGCTATGCAGATCCGGGCTGTATATGAATGCGGACTTGGCCGCATCGATGAGTTGAGGCGGATTCTGGTAATCCGTGACCCACACGGAATGCACCTCCGGTGCGCCTTTGCCGGCATGATGGAAAGCGGCGAGGCACTCGATGGAATCGAACTTGTAGATCTTCCCGGTCGTGCTGACGAGTTCTGCTCCGAAACGCTGATCCGAGATCGTCATGAGGCAGTGTGCGCAGCGTTCATGGCCGTATCGAATGGGCTCCGGACCCGGCGTGCATCCTGCGGCGAGAAAGAGGGCTGGAAGCAGAATAAGTACGCGGGAGGACCATCCGTGCTGGATCGTGGCAGGTTTCCGTCGCTTTGCTTCGACCGGCCGCTTTACATCACTTGAAGGCCGTGTGCGCCGGGCCTCTACGAATGTAAGCGCGCAGCCGGCGGCGAATGACAGCGCCGCGATGCACCCTCCGATGGCCGGCCACGAACTGGCCGTGATATTCAGCATCTGCTTGGTGCCTATGAGCGGTGGCTGATAGCTCATGCCCGGCACCTTGATGATCGCGTGCTCCTCATCCAGGTTGTGGCCGTAGTCGTAGCCCCAGAGGTAGAAGTCGACCAGGCTGCACGCCATTACCAGGGCGAAGAGGGCGACCCACAGGTAGAGCATCCATCGCTTGCCTATAGCCGCAGCGGCCAGCCCGAAGGCAATGAGGGCGGCGAAGACCCAGGGCAGGATCTTCAGTTCGGGGATGGATTCCGGCACGATGGGTTTCATGCCGATGTAGTGGTTGAGCGCGTTGATGCTATTCAAGTTGCCCTCGCTCTGTCCCTCAATCGTGTTGATCCTTATGTACATCCCCAGCCCCTCCGGGTACTGCGGTGCATCCAGCGTGATATGCCATACCGGCCGTATGTACACAGCTAGAAGTGCCAGTGTGGCGAGCGCAAGCAGGATTCGGGAACGGGAATTCATGACCATCGGAATTTGAAGAGGCGGGGGGGAGGAACCGGGGAATGCCGTATGCATTCCCCGGTCCTTCTACATCCATCAACGGGCCGCTACGGGCTGGTGGGCGCTAGCAGGTTTGATGCCGCCGGTGCCATAGGCCAGCGGCACATTGGAGCCTTCAGGGGAGATGCGGATGTAGCCTGACATCTCCTGGTGTAGCGCGGAGCAGAAGTCCGTGCAGTAGAAGGGGTACACGCCCACCTTTTTCGGCTCCCACACGAGGGTACGCGTTTCGCCCGGCATGATCAGCAACTCGGACGTGTTCATGCCCAGGACGGCAAAGCCGTGCGGAATATCCCAGTCCTGCTCCAGGTTGGTCACATGGAAGTAGACCTTGTCACCCACCTCGATGCCCTCGATGTTGTCGGGCGCGAAGTGACTGCGGATGGCAGACATGTAGACGTGGACCTCTTTGCCCCTACGCTCGATGCGCGTCTCGCCTTCACCCTTGACGGCAAACGGGTTCTTGTTCTCGGCAATAGGGAACATCTTCACCTGCTTGTCCCGAATCACGTCTGCCGCAATGGCCTGGGCGTAGTGCGGCTCGCCGATGGTTGGGAAGTCGAGGATCAGCTTCATCTTATCACCGCTGATGTCGATGAGCTGGGCGGACTGCGCCAGCTCGGGGCCGGTCGGCAGGTAGCGGTCCTTCGTGATCTTGTTCAGCGCGACGAGGTACTTGCCGGCTGGCTCCCGGCTGTCACCGCCCGGAATCATCAGGTGTCCGACACTGTAGTAGACCGGGATGCGGTCCACGACTTTAAAGTCGGTGAGGCTCCACTTCACGATCTCGGAGGAAAGGAATGCCGTTGTGTAGGCGTAGCCTTTCCCGTCGAACTCTGTGTGAAGCGGCCCGAGGCCCGGGTTTTCCACTTCGGCGTGGTTGACTGCCTCGTATTTCAGGACCGGAATGCCATCGATGACCGTCTCGAATGCCTTGTCCTCGATGGCTTTGATCATCTTCGAGAACGAGTGAACCGGCAACACGGTGGCGAGCTTACCGCCGCCCACAATGTACTCTCCGGACGGATCCACATCGACGCCGTGCGGCGACTTCGGCGTGGGGAGGAAGTAGATCATGTTCTCGCAATCAGCAGGATCCAGTACGGTTACACCAGACTTTGTCTCCGTCTGTGCGATATGTGCCTCGTTCATCCAGTTATGAACATACTCTGCAGGCATTTGCTGAGCCTTCCCATTTGCTACGCATTCCTCTGCACGCTTCCAGTTGACGGCAGCGATGAAGTCCTTGTCGTGCTGGGAGGCGTTGATTTCCAGGAGGGTGCTGGCCTCCTCCGTATTGTAGCTCGTGAAAAACATCCAGCCATTCGATGGGCCCTTGCCCGCATGGGCCAGGTCGAATGAATAGCCGGGCGCCAGGATCTGGAAGGCAATCTCCATGTTGCCCGGCTGGTCCGCCCGGATGAAGGAGAGCATGCTCTTGAAGTTGCCCTTGTAGTCGGCAATGGCTAGGTCTCTCTGTGGTACGGGTACAGAGAAACGGCCGGTTGCGACGATGTATTCCGAGTTCGGCGTGATGAACGGTGAGCCGTGGTTGCCGCCGGAGTTTGGAATCTCCAGGATCTCGGTCGTGCTGAACGTCGTCAGGTCGATGCGAGCCACACGGGGCGTGTTGTTGCCGTTGATGAAAATCCATCGGCCATCCGGTACACCGTCGGTCATGGACAACTCGGGATGGTGTGCGTCGTCCCACGGCACGAAGCCATGCGACGTATTCAGCATGTTCTTCGTCTCCTCGTTGTAGCCGTAACCGTTCTCAGGGTGCTGGGAGAAGACGGGAATGATCTTCAGCAGCCGGCCGGAGGGCAGGCCGTAAACGGTCATTTGGCCGCTGAATCCGCCGGAAAAGAAGCCGTAGAATTCGTCGTACTCACCCGGAGCAACGTACGCGATCTGGGCCGCATCGGCACTGGCATTGCCATTCCGCGTGCCGACGGTCTGGCACGCAAAGAAGGACGTGGCGGCAAGCCCCACCACGGCAACGATAGCAGCGATCTGGGTTCTGGATTGGTTCGACATGGCTGGAATCACCTCGGTGATCGGAGTAAGGGATTACTGGGCTGCCGCAGGTTGCGTACGCAGATACTCGAGTACGGCGCGCGCATCGGCCTCCGTGAGATTCTGGTTCGGCATCGGCGTCATGTACTGGGCCAGAAGCTCCTTTACGACCGGGTGCTTCTGAATCATCTCTGACGTATTCAGGATCATGTTCATCACGAACTCGGGCTTCCGTCTGGTCAGGATATCACCCAGCGGCGGGCCGACGTAACGCTGATCCATCTTGTGGCAGGCGGTACATTTCATGTTGAAGATCTCTTCGCCTGTGCGGGCCAGTGCCTGGTCGATCTGGTCCGTGAGCGATACGCTCTGGATCGGACCAACGCCTTTCTCTATCTGCTCCTGGCTCAGGCCATCCGCATTCGTCAGTGCACCGTTGGTAGCGCCAGATTCGGTACTGTCGCCCTGGGCACCTCCGCACGCGCCGAGAACCATCGTAAGGATCACGATGGCGGAGGGGGTGAGGATGGGGTAAGCTCTCATACTGGGTCTGAAGGTTTGTATGGATATGCTGCCGGGTACTGGCAGTTGAGTAGCGGATAGATACCATGAGAAATAGGCAGGGCTGTAGGGGCAAACCACGCAACGTCATGTAAGGGATTCACGGTCAAAGGACTATTTTGTCTTTATACGAAGCACCATTCAGCGCCGATGTGATGGTGCTGCTGAGCAGGGAATGGGGGCGGTCTGAATGCTCCGGAGATGTCAAGTCCGCAATACTGGTCGTAGCGAACGTGTCGGTGATACATGCCCGTGTTATGCTCCATTGCTCATGGAGCGGGCAGGGCTTCTGGTGCCCGCAGCCGGGCAGTCCCACCACGCAACTCTCGAACAGTCCAGGCCCGTCGATAGCAACGATGATGTCCTTCAGGCTGATGGTGTTTGGATTCTGCGTCAGCATGACGCCTCCGTTTTGCCCACGAGACGAATCGACGAAGCCTTTTTCCTTCAGTGTCTGGAGGATCTTGGTCAGGAAAGTGGACGAGATACCTGTACGCGCGCTGATTTCACGTATGGACACATATCCTGGTGATTGGAGGCCCGCCAGGTAGATCATCGCCTGAAGACCGTACTCACAGCGTTTCGAGAAGAGCATGGTATAAGGATTTAATACGATTAAATAGACATAAAAGATCGAACCCGGGAACGGGTTCCTTAGATCTATCCAGGAGTTCAACAGACCGCCTTCAGCCGCACGTCGAACGTGGTAATCTTTTTGGCCATGTCGTTGAGCTTCGTGCTCGCAAACATTTTTTCGATCCGATCACGCTCTACGGCCCATTTCGCGTGTAATGGACAGGGCTTCTGCTCACCGCAACCGGGCAGGCCGAGCACACACTCCTTGAAGAGTGCCGGACCATCAATGGCCAGGATAATGTCCTTGAGCGTGATCTTGTCGGCAGGGCGGGCCAGGGCGACGCCTCCGTTCGGGCCCCGGTAAGAGGTCAGGAGACCGGCCTGTGTCAGCATCTGGAAGATCTTGGTCAGAAACGGAAATGAGATGTCAAGCTCGTCGCTGATCTTCCGAATGGACACATAACCTTCCTGATTGAGCGAGGCCAGGTACAGGGTCGCTCGCAGACCATATTCACATGCGTTCGAAAGTAGCATATCCAGCTTCCTGTATTCGGAGTCTTTTGTCGCAAAATAGCACTGCAATTTTCAGGCCGTCAAGCGTTGCTGTATGGCACGGCCACCTCGGGGGCGGTCCGGTCCGGGGCAGAGCTTGCTCGTTGCACGTGCGTGCAGACCTTATGGTTCGCCGTCAGGAAATACCCTACAGGTTGGCTCCTGCGATTCCTACAGACGATCCGCAGTTCGCCCGTTACCTTATTTGCACAGGCAACGCCGAGACGTGCGCCTCGCGAAAAGGTGCCGGACGCCGTTGCTTCGATCGTATCTGCGACATCTCGATAGCTCATGAATTCAGTATTCCGTGACGGCGTTCTCGACTTTCCGTTTGAGTTAGTCCGGAAATACAACCGGCCGGGACCACGCTATACCAGTTATCCGACGGCGCCTCATTTTGATCCTGCGTTCGGCCCGGAAGATTTTCTCACCGAGATCACCCGGTCGAATGCGGGGGAGGCGGGTGGTGATCTTTCGCTCTACGTTCACCTCCCGTTCTGCCGCTCGTTGTGCCATTACTGTGGCTGCCATATGATGGTGACGCACAGGCCGGAGAAGATCGAGCACTATCTCGGCTATCTGGAGCGAGAAATCGACCTCGTCAGCCGCTATGTGACGCCGGGGCGGAAGGTCGTCCAGGTACACTGGGGAGGAGGCACCCCGACCTACCTGGCGCCGGAGCAGATCGAACGATTGATGGGGCATCTCGACCGGCGGTTCACCATCGCCCCCGATGCCGAAATCAGCATAGAGGCCGACCCGCGCGGGCTCACGGCGGCGCATCTGGAGGCTGCCCGGCGGGCCGGATTCAACCGCATCAGCTTTGGCGTGCAGGATCTGGACCCACAGGTGCAGGAGGCGATCAACCGGATTCAGCCGGAAGAACTCGTCGCGAGCGCCACGGAGACGGCCCGGATGCTCGGATTCTCAGGGATCAGCTACGACCTGATCTATGGCCTGCCGTACCAGACGCTCGCGACCATTGAAGATACCGTCCGCCGTGTCATCCGGCTCGCTCCCGACCGTATCTCCATCTTCAGCTATGCGCATGTGCCCTGGTTGAAGAAGCACCAGCGGCTCATCGATGAGAGCCGGTTGCCGGAGCCCGAAGATAAGCTGCGCATGCTGCTGACGGCCACGCGCCTGCTGACGGGTGAGGGGGGATACCAGTTCATCGGTATGGACCACTTTGCACGGCCGGGAGACAGCCTCGCCATCGCGCAGGCATCCGGCACCATGCACCGCAACTTTCAGGGGTATTCTACCAGGGCCGGCGCGGAACTGTATGCGTTTGGCATCTCCGGTATCAGCCAGCTGGACGGAGCGTACGCGCAAAATATACTGGACTTGCCCACCTACTACCAGGCTATCGACGCAGGCAGGTCTGCCGTGTACCGTGGCTACCGGCTCAGTGAGGACGATCATCTCCGGCGTCATGTCGTCATGCGGCTCATGTGCGATTTCAAACTCGACCTGACAGACATCGAGCGGCGGTTTGGCATCGCCTTCGGAGCATACTTTGCCGATGCATTGGACGATCTCCGTCCACTGGAGGACGACGGTCTGGTGCATGTTTCAGATACGTGTATTCAGGTGAGCGAACTCGGGCGTTACTTCATTCGCAACATCGCCATGCCGTTCGACGCGTACCTGAAACGCAGCGCGGTAAATGCGCAGCCCCGCTACTCCCGGGCCATCTGAAGCGCAGATGCCGGAGCATGCCTCCGAATAGGACCGATATGCATCGGACAAGCAATTCACTTGAGATCGCCTGAGACACTTCGTGTCTGTTAACACGAATCTGCGGAGGGAGACTGCACAAGGAGGTTAGTTGCGTTCACCGTCGCGCTACGCTGGCAACATGTTGTGTGATGTTCTGTCAGGCGCGATTACTATGGCATTATGGTAATAGGTACGGAGACGGGCAGAGCCCGGAACAGGGGGGCGGCCCCTCGAATCATTCAGGGAGGAATGGGTATTGGCGTTTCCTCCTGGCGATTGGCGCGCGCCGTCGCGCAGCTTGGCGAATACGGGGTCGTCTCCGGGACAGCGATCGATACGGTCATGGTCCGCGAACTTCAGGACGGCGACCCACACCATCGCATTCGTGCTTTGCGGGCTTACCCGGACCAGGATATCGTCGATTACATCGTGGATCGCTACTACGTGCCGGGTGGCCTCGGAACGGGGGAGCCTTATAAGCTGCTGCCGATACACCGGTTTAAACCTACGGTCCGGTCGCAACGCATCCTGAGTGCCGCCGCCTTCAGCGAGGTCTATCTGGCGAAGGAAGGCCATAATGGTCTGGTCGGGATCAACTTGTTGTGCGAGCTGAAGCGGTACACGCTGGCCTGTATGTATGGCGCGATGCTGGCCGGTGTGGACGGCATTTTCATGGGAGCCGGTATTCCGAAGGAGGAGGCGGAGCAGATTCCGAAACTGGCGGAAGGTCATCCGGCTCAGTTGCGCCTGGAGGTCGATACCTCTCTGGCACCGGACCATGTGGCGTCTTATTACTACCGGCTGGATCCATCCGATCTTCTGGAAACGCCGCCGCGGCTGCCCTGGCCGCAGTTCTATCCGATCATTTCCTCCGACATGCTGGCACGTATCCTGGCCAAAAAGCTGCCGCCAGAGTTGATTACGGGCTGGATCGTAGAAGGATTCGTTGCGGGCGGGCATAACGCGCCGCCTCGGAATAAGAAAGTAGACGAGCGCCGCAATCCCATTTACGATGAGCGGGATGTGGCCGACCTCGATAAGATTGCCGAACTGGGCTATCCGTTCTATCTCGCGGGTGGATACGCCACACCGGAACGTTTCGAGGAGGCACTCAACCGGGGGGCGGCAGGCATCCAGGTCGGCTCTCTCTTTTCCCTCGCTGATGAATCCGGCTACCCGGAGGCGTACAAAAAGGACCTCATCACGCGCATTCACCGGAATGAGGTAACGGTACGGACCGACGGGCGTATTTCCCCAACCGGATTCCCATTCAAAGTCGTCGAGTTAGAAGGGACGCTCGGGATTCCGGAAGAGCAGGCAAAACGCCGCCGGCATTGTGATCTCGGGTACCTGCAACAGGCCTATCTGGACGAAAAAGGCCGGTTGAATACACGCTGCCCGGCCGAGCCCGTCGATGCCTACGTCGAGAAGGGGGGCACGCGCGAGGACACGGAAGGCCGGGGCTGCCTCTGCAATGGACTCATGGCCAATATCGGCAGGGCGCAAGAGCAAAAATGGGGGAGAGAAGGCCGGCTGTTCACCGGCGGCGACGATCTGGTACATCTCCCGCTCGGTTCCATCGATCAACCGCACTATTCGGCGGCGGATGTCATCCGGTATCTGTACGGGGTACACAGAGCCGCCTGAATGGGGCCTCCTGACGAGCGATCAGGCTCATGGGCCCGTCCGGGCTCTTAATGATGCAGATGGCTACGCGATGGAGCAGGGGGTGCCGACGTCTCAGGCATAGCCTCGACCGGATTCTGGTGCGTGTGTGCCCCATTACCGTGTCCGATATGCAGGAGCGCACCTGCGGCGGGGGTGCCTCGTACGATGGTCATGAGGCCGAGGACGACGACCAGCACGCCGCCCGCGCGGCTCAGCCGCGTGCGCCAGACCGGCCGGGCCAGGAAGCCGGTCATGGCCACCAGGTACAGTGCAGGTACCGTGGCGAGCCCGAAGACAGCCATCGTCAACGCGGCTTCCAGGATGTTTCCCGTTGAGGCGGCTTTGACGAGCATGCCGTATACCAGTGCACAGGGCAGCAGGCCGTTGAGTGCACCCAGCCCCAGCGTCGATCCATACGAAGGGCGCTTCAAGAGCCTGGCGAGCATGCGCGGGATGACGTTCAGCCGGGCCAGCCGATCCGAAGGTCCGATGCGCTGAAGCAGCCCTGCCAGGCTGAGGCCTACCAACACCAGCACGACGCCGAGCACAATGCTCAGGAGGTGCTGAAATCCAGAAAACAGGGCGGAGACCGCCGTACCGAGTGCCCCGGCCAGCACGCCCAGAAGGGTGTACGTGAGCGTTTTTCCGGTATAGTACAGGGCCTGATGCAGGTGCAGGCGGCGGGCGCGGTCGTGCATGCCGGCTATCGCCAGCACGAATCCGCCGCACATGCCCACACAATGCACGCTGCTCAGCAGCCCGATGACGAAGATGAAGAGTAGATCGGTCATACGAACACCTGTGCAATCAGGGGTAGGATGCGCAGGCCATCAGGGATCGGCCATGGGCTTTCCGGCTCCGTTTGTGCTGAGGCCTGTATTACGGAGCGGGTGAGGCACCTCGTCTTCCAGCAGCACCCGGATGGCAGGCGTCTCTACGTCGTCGAACTGGCCGCTGCGCACTGCCCACAGGAACCCCCAGACGCCGACTCCGGCCAGAACGAGAGCCAGTGGTACGAGCAGGTAGAGGATGGACATAGCTACAATCTTATGGTAAAACAGCCGCATGCGAACCGATAAGGTCGAACGCGGCCCTACGTTACGGAAGCGAGATTCGTTGGCATGATTACTTGCGCCTGAGAGACCGCTGAGGCGGCATCCGCTCTCTGCAGCGTGGACCTGTGGGGTTTTCCCGGATGCAGCACGAATGACCGCTGCAGGATGGAGGAGATCACGACGATCAGCGAGCTGATGGGCATCGCAATAGCTGCCACTAGGGGGGTAACGAGGCCCAGCATGGCTGCGGCGGCACCTGCAGCGTTGTACACGAGCGAGAACGCGAGATTCCGCCGGATGACATGCATGACGCGCCGGGCTCCCGCGAGCAGGTCTGCCAGCGGCTCCAGTCCCGGGCGGGTCATGAACACGTCTGCGGCGACTTTGCTGGCCGTGCTTCCGCCGTGCACCGCAATGCCGACGTGGGCGGCCTGCAATGCCGCCGCGTCATTGACGCCGTCGCCTACCATGGCGATGATCTTTCCCTCGCTCCGCAACCGCTCTACGAAGGCGTGTTTCTCCTCCGGGCTCACGCTGCCGTGCGCTTGCTCCGGCGGAAGGCCGAGTTGGCCGGCTACGGTGCGGACCACGTCCGGGTGATCGCCGGAGAGGATGTGTACCTCTTTGCCGGAAGCCTCGAGGTGTCTGACGAAAGCCACCGAGGAGTCACGGAGACGGTCTCCGAAGGCCAGGGCGGCTACAAACCGCCCGTCCACGGATACGCCTACCGGTGTATACCCGGACGCACTGAAACCGGCCAGAGCGGTTGCCAGTGGAGCAGGAGGCGTGCCGCCCAGTGATTCGATCCAGCCCGGACGACCGACGGCTACATCGTGGCCTGCAATCCGGCCGTAGATGCCGCTTCCGTGCACGGCGGTGAATGCCTCGACAGGGAGATCAGCCTGGCCCAAGCGACGCAAACGAGGGGCACGGGCCTGCTGGAGCGCTGCGGCAATCGGGTGGTTGCTGTTCTTTTCCAGTACGGCGGCCAGGTCGATTGCTGCTTCATCTCCTGTTGCCGCGACGAGGGTCATGGTGCCTTCGGTGAGGGTGCCGGTTTTGTCCAGCACTACGCAGTTCACCTCCGTGAGCTGCTGGACCACGCCATCGCTCTTGATGAAGATACCGGCACGGGCCGCCCGCCCTGCCGCCACGGCCATTGCCAGCGGCGTAGCCATGCCGAGGGCGCATGGGCAGGTAATCACGAGAAGCGCGACTACGTGCGCCGCGGCAACAGAGGGATCGCGAGATAGCCAGACGGCTAAGGTCAGAAGCGCCAGACCAAGGACACTCAGTACAAAGTATCCGCCGAGGCGGTCAGCCAGCAGAAGGACCGGTGCTTTCCGGTTCTCGTGGTCCCGTATCCAGGCCAATAGCTGACCGACACGCGTCTTCCGACCCGCCGTGCGGACGCGCACCTGAACGGTTGCCGTCAGGTTCGTTGCGCCAGCTTCGACTGCCGTTCCCGGAGCGACGGGTTCGGGACGGCTTTCGCCGGTCAGCACGGCGTTGTTGACGGCGGAATTCCCGGCATGCACGATGCCGTCCACCGGAAACACCTCACCTGCAGGCACTTCGACGAGGTCGTCGGACGCGATCTCGTCCGACCGCACGACTTCAATAGTCCCATCGCTTCGAATGCGGCGGGCCATCGAGGGAAGCAGTGAAAGGAGGCGTTCGGTGGCATCTCCGGCGAAGCGCCGGCTGCGTAGCTGGAGCCATCGTGCGGTGAGGAGGGCTGCAATGAGCACGGTGATGGAGTCGAACCAGACCTCGCCCGTGCCGGTGATGGTAGCCCACGCACTGTGCGCGAATCCGACGAGGATGCCCAGCGCGATCGGGGTATCCATGTGGAGCCGGTCGAGCCGCCGGAGCTGCACGGCCATGCGCACCGAGGCCCAGGCGCGGCGGAAGAACACACTGCCTCCATAGAGCACGGACGGTACCGAAAGGGCGAAGCTGACCCACCGCGCTGCGTTCGCCATAGCGGGGTCGTTTGAGAGATCCAGTCCAGCATAGAGGGCGAACGCAATGAGCATCACGTTCCCGGCCAGCGCCCAGCTTACCCCCATGCGGATGAGCAGGCTACGTTCAGCAGTTGTGCGCTGGTTTTGCTCCTGCTGGCGGGCGGGCTGCAAGGCATACCCGAAACGTGCCAGCCATCGGGCGACCCCGGACAGGCGGATCGCGTCAGGCCGCCAGCGGATCGTAAGTAGTGCACGGGGCAGGTCCAGCCGTGCTTCCTCGACGCCTTCGAGTACGAAGGGCATCCGTTCCACCAGCCACACGCAGGCCGCGCAGTGCACGCCGTCCAGGAAGAGATCGGCTGTGCGGGCGCCGTCACCCGCATCGCGCGTGTGCTCGGTCAGGAACGTCTCCGTATCGAGTTCGGAAAGCTGTAGCGGGTCCACGCCGGTCCGGGCCGGTCGGGAGGTGTCGCGTTTCGGGGCCAGCGAACGGAGCCGGTAATAGGTATCCCCGAGACCCGCTGTCTGAAGTGCTTCGTATACAATCGAGCAGCCGGTGCAGCAGAAGTAGGGGCCGTCTCCGATAGGCCAGGCGCCTACCGGCAGTCCGCAGTGCGCGCAAGGGGTATCCGCCCGACACGTACCGTCCGATATGTGTTCAGCGACTGCTACAGACATGGCATCAGGGGTCTATCTCCCGGCGGATCCGCGTGTGGAACTGCACTGAGTCCTTGTGTGCTGTTACCTCGAAGTCCCACACGCCGGCTTCGCCGATGGGTAGTTGCTGACGGTAAAGACCGGGCGAGCCGGCAACGGGGGCAAGCGGAATCTCGGCTACGGCCCCGGCCTGTTGTGGCCGCATAGCCCGGATGGTGCCAGAAAGTCCGGGCACCCCGGCTCCCGAGCTGTCCCGCACTGTGATCTCCGTCGTATAGAGTCTGGTATCCGTAGTGCCGTCCAGGATCTGTAGGTCGGCGCGCCACCCCAGCATGACGCTCCGGGCTCGTCGGGATGCGATCTCATCCCACGCGACCGCCTGGGCATAGTAGTCCTCTATGACCTGGGCGCCGCCGTCGGAGTGAGCAGCGATCAACGCGCTGAACGCCCCTCCGATGCCAACCAGCAAGATGGCAACGATGAACAGCGGCCATGCGATATGGGGCGGCAGAGAGCGTTTCATGGCTTATGTAATGAGACTATATGTAATCACTCGTCACCACGCATCCCGAGCTGCCGAATGCTATTTGGGGCCCAGGAGAGAGAAGGTGACGGTTTCCGTGGATCCATTCTCGAACCGGAGTTGGAATGTGCTTTCCAGCCGGCCCGCCGTGAAGCGCTCAGCAGGGACAACGATCCAGGCTTCCACGCGTGCGATGTCCTGCGCGTCCACGGGCACCGGCGCTATGCCGACGACGCGAACCTCCGCCTCGGCAGGTGTTGCGGCCTCGATGGTGAACGTGGTTGCACGAGGCGTCCGGTTGCGGACGCTGAAGGCGAGGCGGTTGGCGATCTGCCCGTCCGGCAGTTCCATGTACGGAGCGCCGACGCTTCGGTTTACCGTGACATCGTACGAGCCGCGCGTGGTCAGCGCAATCGAGAAGATCCCGGCTACGATGACAAGCAGCGATGTATAGAGTACTGTCCGGGGGCGTATGCGCCGGGTCTTTTCTCCGGCCAGTTCGTGCTCCGAGGTATAGCGGATCAGCCCGCGCGGCTTGCCGATCTTGTCCATGATGTCGTCGCAGGCATCGATGCACTGGGTGCAGGCGATGCACTCCATTTGCAGGCCGTCCCGGATATCGATGCCGACCGGACAGGTACGTACACAGGCCAGGCAGTCGATGCAATCGCCCTGTGCGGGAATCAGGCCGGCCTCTTCCTGCTCGATCTTCTTCTTGCTCCGTTTCGCGCGCGGCTCACCCCGGTTCGGGTCGTAGCTGACGATCAGGGAGTCCGGATCGACGAGGACGGACTGAATGCGGGCGTACGGGCAGGCAATCGTACACATCTGCTCGCGGAAGTAGCCGAAGTCGAACAGGATCAGGCCGGTCGTGAGCGCCATGAGCATGAAGTAGCCCCAGTGCTCTGTCGGAGGCGCCTGCATCCAGTGGATCAGGTTTTCCCAGCCAGCGAAGTACGCCACGAACGTGTGGGCCAGGATCAGGGAGATCGCGAGGAAAATGCCGTGCTTGAGTCCTTTTCGCCAGATTTTGTCCCATGTCCTGGGGCCTTCGTCACGCCGCTTGCGCTTGTGCTCCGGCCCTTCAATCCAGCGCTCCAGCGGGCGGAAGAGAAACTCCATGTAGACCGTCTGCGGGCAAGCCCACCCACACCATACGCGCCCCAGTAGTGCTGTAAACAGGATGATGCCGATAAGAACGCCGACCAGGAGGAGGAGAAGGAGAAATGTGTCGGTCGGGAAGAAGGTCACGCCGAAGAAGGTGAACTCCCGGTGTAACACGTCCAGGAATACCGCGGGTTTGCCCCCGATGCGGATAACCGGTAGCAGCGCGAAGACGGCGATCAGCCCCCAGGCGGTGATCAGCCGGCGGTAATAGAACCGACCCTTACTCGGCGTCGGGTACACCCATTTCCGCTTGCCGTCCCGCGTCATCGTGGACAGCACCTCTTCGGGCGCTTCCATGATGCCCACGTCCTGCATCGGTACGAAATACTGATAGCCTTCCTTCATGATTCTGCAGGGTTGCTGCTCCTCCGGAATCCGTGCAGCGGTGCGTGTGGCGAACGCGCTCCGCTGCACGGGTGTCAAACGTTCTTTTTCATTCGAGTGTGACCAGTTCACCCTGAGGCTCTTTGGCGCCCGGCGGCTCGGTTCCTGCCAGGGAGCGGATGTACGCGAGGAGTTCGCCCCGCTGCTCGGGAGATAGCGCGTTCTCCCAGGCCGGCATGCCCTTGGCCGGAACGCCGGATGTGATGACCTCGAAGATATCCACGTTGGTGCCGCCGTTGAGCCAGTAGGCATCCGTCAGGTTGGGCCCGATGAGTCCCTGGCCCTGATCGCCGTGGCAGGCTGCACAGTACGTGGCGTAGGTGGCCGCTCCGTTCGTAGCGGATGCCGGGTCCGCGATCAGGGCTGCCAGCGTTTCTTCGTCCGCCTGGAATGTTGGATTGGCGCTCGCATAGGCGGCACGGACGGCTTCGAGTTGTTCGAGGCTGGCGGCCAGGTCATCTTCGTATGTGTTGATGAAGCCGAACACGTGGACGCCCAGCAGGTAGACGGCGGAGAAAACGATACACGCAATGAACGTCCATACCCACCAGCCGGGCATCGGATTGTCGTATTCCTTGATACCGTCGTAGCTGTGGCCTTCCATGATCCGGTCACGGCTCTCGTGTTCCGGTTGGTTGCGGTCAGTGTGCTGCGGCGGCTGCAGAGCGGGATGTTGCGTACTCATATTCGTGTCAGGGTAGGGACTTCGTGAAGTCCTGCTGGTCGTCAAGAGGAATCTGCTTGAGCGTATCGCGGTAGGTCCTGCTCATCGTGAAGGTGTAGCACACGACCAGCGCGAAAGCGATCAGAAAAGCGACGAGCCCGATCTGGGGCAGTATGCCGGTTTCGAGCGCGCGGACGACTTCTTTCATCATGGCGTTGTCCCGGATTCAGGAGTGGTAGTGCTCTGCTCTGAATGCGCAAGGGGCGCTGCCTTGAGATCTGTGCCCAGGCGCTGCAGGTAGGCGACCAGCGCCACGATCTCCTTCGTTTCCAGCGCAGCCGGGCCGCCCTGCTCGACAATCTCATCGGCAAGGGTGCGTGCCTGATTTCTGGCGACATCTTCCGCACGGGCAATATCATCATCCGTGTATGGGACCCCGAGTTGCCGCAGTACGGTCAGCTTGCGGGATACGTCGCTGAGGTCCAGTTCTTTTTCGAGCAGCCAGGGATAGGGTGGCATGATCGAGTTGGGGCTCGTCGAACGCGGATCCTCCATATGGCGGACGTGCCACAGATGGGGGTACTTTCCGCCTACGCGGGCCAGGTCCGGTCCAGTGCGTTTGGATCCCCACAGGAACGGGTGGTCGTAGATGGATTCGCCGGGCTTGGAGTAGTCTCCATACCGCTCAATCTCGTCCCGGAACGGCCTGATCATCTGCGAGTGGCAGGTTGTGCAGCCTTCGCGGATGTAGATGTCGCGTCCGGTCAGTTCAAGTGGAGTGAGTGGCTTCACGGATTCGATCTTCGGGATGTTGCCTTCCACCAATACGAGGGGGAGGAACTCCACGATGCCGCCGACCAGGACGGCCAGGGTCGTAAGCAGCGTGAACACCAGCGGCCAGCCTTCCAGCTTCCGGTGTAGGCCATTGTTCTTGATGAGTGGCATACGCTTCGTCCTTTGAACCGGGCGTAGCGTGCTACGCCCGGGTGGTTTCGAGAAGAGGTTAGGCGAGGGCGGGGGCTGCATGGGGCCGGACCTCTACCCGCGCCGGGGCGGCTACCGTCGGATCGGGCAGGTGCTTTGGCGCGGAGCGGATGGTCTTGTACATGTTGAACATGAGCAGGACCACGCCGAAGAGGTACATGGAGCCGCCGATCAGGCGCACCCAGTACATCGGTTTGATGCGGAGCACGGTCTCCATGAAGTCCGGATACATCAGCCGGCCGGCTTCATCGAACGCTCGCCACATGAGGCCCTGCGTGATGCCGGAGCTGTACATGGCGAGCACGTAGAGGAGCATGCCGATCGTTCCGATCCAGAAGTGCGCGTTCGCGAGCTTTTTGCTCCACAGTTCCGTGTGCCACAGACGTGGCAGGAGCCAGTAGATCATGCCGAATGACATAAAGCCGTTCCAGCCGAGTGCGCCTGCGTGAACGTGCCCGATGATCCAGTCGGTGTAATGGCCGAGGGCGTTGACGCTCTTGACCGAAAGCATCGGGCCTTCGAACGTGGCCATGCCGTAGAAGGTGATGCCCACGGCGAACATCTTGAGCACGACGTCGTCGCGCAGCTTGTGCCAGGCCCCGCGGAGGGTAAAGAGGCCGTTGATCATACCGCCCCAAGAAGGCATCCAGAGCATCACGGAGAAGATCATCCCCAGCGTAGCCGCCCATTCCGGCACGGCCGTGTACTGGAGGTGGTGCGGTCCCGCCCAGATGTAGATGAACGTCAGGCTCCAGAAGTGAATGATGGAGAGGCGGTAGGAGAAGACGGGGCGTTCGGCAGCCTTCGGCATGAAATAGTACATGAGACCGAGGAACGGCGTCGTCAGGAAGAAGGCCACGGCGTTGTGCCCGTACCACCACTGTATGAGCGCATCCTGGACTCCGGCATAGATGGAGTAGCTCTTCAGCATGCTGACGGGCAGCGCCAGGCTATTCCCTACGTGCAGTACGGCTATCGTAATGATCGTGGCGATGTAGAACCAGAGCGCCACGTACATATGCCGCTCCCGCCGCCGCGCGAGCGTGCCGAAGAAGTTGACGGCAAAGATGATCCAGACCACCGCGATGGCGACATCGATGGGCCACTCCAGCTCGGCGTACTCTTTACTCGTGGTGAATCCGAGAGGCAGGGTGATGGCGGCGGACAGGATGATGGCCTGCCAGCCCCAGAAGTGGATGCGGCTCATGCGGTCGCTGAACATCCGTGCCTTACAAAGCCGCTGCGTCGAATAGTATACTGCGGCGAAGATGGCGTTGCCGGCGAAGGCGAAGATGACTGCGTTCGTGTGCAACGGGCGGAGCCGCCCGAAGCTGAAATATTCTCCCAGGTTTGCCTGCCAGAAGGGGAGTTGCAGAGCGATCAGGGCCCCGACCGTCATGCCGATGAATCCCCATAGCACCGTGGCCAGCACGAACATGCGGGTAATCTGGTCGTCGTACGCGAAGACCTCGACCTGCGGCGATCCGGGAGGGGTGTGACGATCCGTGCGCGTTGCCGATGGTATTTCGATGGTTTCCTTGGTCTCCATGAGCTCGTCTGTAAAGAGCAGAGGGAAGGGCGATTCCGCCAGGTGCTCGCATGCCGGGTGCACACGCGCCCTGTGACGGATCACAATGAACGATGCTCTGTTGCGCCGAGGTATCCGCGATGCCCCTACGGAACCTGTGGGGAATAGGACTGCTATGGCGTGGGGGGAACCCCTACAGTCGGGGAAACAAGGATTTTCCGTGTAGACCCGCCTCCTAGTCTGCCTGAGGCGGGCAGGTTGTCGCTCCCGCGATACCGGGGACCTGCCTACAGCATCGCGCGCATATCCCCTGCAGGTGGTACGGCTGTCATCCGTCAGCTTCCGCTTTTCATTCGGTGTAGATATACCGCTGTAGTGGTTCGTTCACCATGACACAGCGAGGTATAGACATGACCGGAGCTCACGTACATCTCATGCTAACGCACATCCCCATCATGGGGGCCCTGTTCGGCCTCCTGATTCTGGGATACGCTCTCTTTCTGCACAAGCAGGAGGCAGCCCGAATCGGTTTCGGCCTTCTCGTCGTTGCCGGGCTCGCTGCCATTGCGGTCTACCTGACGGGCGAGTCGGCTGAGGAGGTCGTCGAACACCTTCCGGGTATATCGGAAGCCGTCATCGAGCGCCATGAAGAGGCGGCGGTGTTCGGCCTGTTCGGCGCCGCAGCGCTCGGGGTTCTCTCTCTGACCGGCCTGGTTGTTTACCGGAAGGGTATTCCGCAGTGGCTGATCACCACCACGTTCGTTGCTGCACTCGTGGTGAGTGGTATACTGGTCTGGACAGCGAACCTGGGTGGTCAGATCAATCATCCGGAAATTCATTCTGATGTGAGTATCGTCGAGGAGGGCTAGTCTGGAACGCGGTACAGGCGGTCCATTTGAGACGAACCGACAGGGATGATGTGAACCTTTTTCGGCGGTGGCGACCCGCTTTGTTCTGTGATGCGGCGGACACTAGATTGGCGGAACTTTGTGCGGGAACCCCCTACGTAACATGTAGGGGGGTGCTCGCATTTCGCAGGGCACTTCTATCGTACCATAGCTAATGCCCGGTACTGCGTCCGCTTCGCAGGCGGCGAAGTGCCGGATCCGGGTCACTTCATGCCGATCTCACCAGATTCCGAGCGCTCCATGGGGGCTTTCATCGTCGGGCAGGCTGGCGACGTACGGGATACGCTCGCCGATTCCCTCCGCCGCCACGCATGCGACGTCCTTGTTTTTCCATCCAATGGCGATGCTGAAGCCGCCCTGGAAATGGAGCGGCCTTCGCTGATCGTGCTTACGGATACGGGCGACTCGGATCTGATGTTTTGCCGCCGGCTCCGGACCGGGCCGCTGGGTGATACCGTGACCGTGTTGATCACCGTTCCCGTGGATAGGCAGGACGTGCTCCCGGCCGTGCTCGATGCGGGAGCGGATGACTACATCATCGTGCCGCTCCACGAGAGCCGCATCGATGCGCGTATCGCCCTCACGCTTCGGAAGGCGGCCGAGAAAGTGCACCGCAAGAACATGGAAGTGCAGCTTGCGCGGCGCGTCGAGCAGCAAGGGATCGTTGCTGAACTAGGGCAGCGGGCTCTGAAGGGAGCAACTGTACGTGAGCTGTCCGATCTGGCCGCCAAGCGGGTTGCGGATGCGCTGGGCGTGGAGTATACCTGGGTACTGGAGTATGTGCCGCAGGAGAACGTTCTTCGTTTGACGGCGGGGGCCGGATGGACTTCGGACGAGGTCGGGACGTTCACAATCGAAGCGGATCCGCAGTGGCAGGCGGGCTATACCCTGTTTTCGTCCGAGCCCGTCATCACGAACCATCTCGAGGAAGAAACCCGGTACAAGGTATCGCCGCGGTTGCTGGAGCAGGGCATCGCCAGCACCATCAGCGTCGCCATCCCGGGGGGGGACGCGCCGTATGGTGTACTGAGCGCACACAGCAAACAACAAAAGACATTCAGCCAGGAGGACGTCCACTTCCTGCAGTCGGTGGCAAACGTGCTGGCGGCCGCCATCGAGCGCGCTGAGAAGATCATCGCGCTGGGCGAGACCAAGGCGCGGGCGGAACGCCTGGCCGCCGTGGCCAGCCGCACGATCAACGGCGTCATCATCACGGATGCCCAGCGCCGCATCGAGTGGGTGAACGAAGGTTTCAGCCGGATCACCGGCTATGCGCCGGAAGAAGTGATGGGCAAGGTGCCGGGCCATCTGCTGCAGGGGCCAGAGACCGATCCCGCAACCGTCGCATATATCCGGGAACGGCTGGCCCGGAACGAGGGGTTTACGACAGAGATCGTCAATTACCGGAAGACCGGCGAGAAGTACAAGGTCCAGATCGAAGTGCAGCCGCTCCTCGACGAAGCGGGGAACGTGACGGGCTATATGGCTATCGAAACCGACGTCACCCGCCAGCGGCTTGCCGAACAGGCGCTGCGAGAAAGCGAGGTCCGTGTGCGTGCCATCCTGGAGACGACGGTGGACGGGATCATCACCATCGACCATCATGGGTGCATCGAATCGTTCAACTCGGCGGCAGAGCGCATCTTCCAGTATCGCGCGGACGAGGTCATTGGACGCAACGTGAAGGTGCTGATGCCTCCGCCGTATTCCGAAGAGCACGACAGCTACATGACGAGCTACTTTGAAACGGGCCGTCGCAATATCATCGGGATCGGGCGTGAGGTCGTCGGGCTCCGCAAGGATGGCACCACGTTTCCGATGGAACTGGCCGTCAGCGAAGTGCAACTGGGAGATCGGGTGATCTTTACGGGTATCATCCGCGATATCACCGAGCGCAGGCGGCTGGAGCAGGAGATTCTGGAGATCAGCGAGCAGGAGCGCCGGCGGATCGGGCAGGACCTGCACGACGGACTGGGCCAGATGCTCACGGGCATCGGGCTCATCAGCAAGGCCCTGGAGCGGCGGCTCCGGGCGCAGCATCTTCCTGAGGCGGACAGTGCGGCGGAGATCGCCGAACTGATCAAGGAGGCGGATCAGCAGGCTCGCGGCCTGGCCCGAGGGCTCGTGCCCGTCGAACTGGATGCGAACGGGTTGCCGACGGCCTTAAAACGGCTCGCTGCCAATGCCGAGCGTCTGTTCTCTGTCGAATGCACGTTCGAGCAGATCGGGACCGCCTATCTGCATAATAACACGGCTGCCACACACCTGTACCGTATCGCGCAGGAGGCGGTGAGCAACGCCGTGAAGCACGGCCGCGCCTCGCACATTGCAATCACGCTGTTCGTAGGCGAGGATCGTGTGCGGCTGCGCATCCAGGATGACGGGGTCGGATTTCCGGAGGTGATGGGTGAGAACCAGGGTATGGGCGTCCGCATCATGCACTACCGCGCCCGCATCATCGGTGCCACGCTCGACATCCGGAGCGATCCCGCCGGCGGGACGGTGATTACCTGTACACTGCGACGCAGCGCTCCGGCCGGAGCATCCGGCCGTTATTCAACGAAAAGGCAGTTATCGACATCATGAAAAAGATCCTGCTCGTAGATGACCATCCCTTGATGCGAAAGGGGCTCGCCCTCACACTGGAAGCAGAACCCGACCTCCGGGTCGTCGGACAGGCGGCTTCTGCCGAAGAAGGTCTGGATCTGGCGGATAAGCTCGATCTCGATTTGGCCATCGTGGATGTGTCGCTGCCGGGGATGAGTGGGTTGGAGTTCATCAAACACCTGCACGCCATCCGGCCGGAACTCGCCATCCTGGTCGTTTCCCGACACGACGAGGCCCTGTATGCCGAGCGCGCCATCCGATCCGGCGCACGCGGGTACGTTATGAAGCTGGAGGCCGACGAGGTGATCGTCAAGGCCGTGCGTCACGTGCTCAAAGGGGGTATCTACGTCAGCGACGAGATCAAGGAGCGGCTGCTACTCGGCATGATGTCAGGGAAGGACGTGAGCCAGTCGCCGCTGGAGGTGTTGAGTGACCGTGAGCTGGAGGTGTTCGAACTGACCGGGCGTGGGCTCGGTACTCGAGAGATCTCCGAGCGGCTTCATCTGTCCGTCAAGACGGTGGAGTCGTACCGTGCCCGTATCAAGAACAAGCTCAACCTCGAGACGGCAGCGGAACTCATGCAGCACGCCGTGCAGTGGGTCGAGAGCGAGCGAGCGGGCTGAGGCTAAGGGTGTCAGGTCGGCAACGGGTCCGCAAGCAGGTGTTCTGCTTCTCCTTCGGCGATTTCGGTCGGGACATGGCGCAGGATCGGGATTACGATTCTGTCCGCTATGCGAACCGGAGGGCCAAGGTGTTCGCCGTCGCCGAGTTCGCCCACGATGTTCGTCAGGAGCCGTACGGTTCTACGCCGGAGCGCTTCTTCGGCCAATACCCGTTTCCGGTCTAGTCCGGGTCTTTCGCGGATCATCACGTCACTTTCGGGTTTGAGGTTACCGGACCGGAGTGAGGCTGTGCGGCTCCGCTTCTGCCGGTTAGCCTGCACGCCCGCGGGACCCAGAAGGGGTCCTGCATCCGGTGGCTCACTGCTTTCACACCCAATTACGGCGAATCGGTGCCCGTGGTGTGTAGGGTGGACCGGGCCGTTCCTGCAGGGCGAAGGCGCTTCGTGGCGTAGGAGAACCTCGCACCTCGTGCCCAGTGCCATGTCAGCCCTCGCAGAATGAGTACTGCATGATCCTGGCATGTTGAGCCTGGTGCGGCATCTCCTAATGGAGCGTCGAGGCTGATTGGAAGGTGATCATCGTCTCAGCATACCTGATGAGATCCCGTAACCTCCGGTTCACGAAGTAAACGAGTTCGGGATGACAGATGAAAAAAGAGCCCGAAACGACCCTTCGGCAGGCTCAGGGTGACATGGTTCGGGATGACTGATGGTGGGCATACCCGATGCCCCGAGCACGACCGATCTACTCATCCAATGAGGCCGCCCGTCATTAGCGGCTGTTTTGATGGGGTTTGTCCGGTCGGGTGAGAGGGGAATGGCTTACGTCTGGAAGCGGGGAAGGCCTACATCCATTCTGGTGGTCATTGCTTAACGTGCAACGGCGGCCGAATGAACGGCCCGCCAACTGACACGTTGGAGGATGGTGACGGGGTAACGTCTCCGCCACGCATCACCCGCACCACTAAGTAGCGCATGCCTATGAGCCGCCGCATCCACCGCCCACCCACGGAGAGTCCCACCGCCATAGCGTATCCCGACCTGCTCGCGTTCCTCGAAGATCCGAGGTCGTACCCGCACGTGCCGGGACAGGTGCGCCTGATCCACACCCACGCCTCCATCGTGGCGATTGCTTCGCCGTGGGTTTATAAGGTAAAGAAGCCTGTCAATCTCGGATTTCTGGACTTTTCGACCGTCGAGCGGCGGAAGCATTATTGCGAGGAGGAGGTCCGGCTGAACCGGCGGCTCTGCTCTCGCATCTACGAGGATGTCGTTCCGATTTTCCTGCGCAACGGCGCACTCACCTTCGAGGAGGGGGACGGGGAGCCCGTGGAGTACGCGGTAAAGATGCGCGAACTCGAGGACGGCTACTTCCTGGATCAATTGCTGGCAGAGGCAGAGGGGCCTGTCCTACTGGACCCGCTCGTCGAGGTTCTGGGCCGGTTTTACCTGGCACAAGGCCGTCGTTTCGACCTGTCCGAGTGGGGACGTCCTGAGCGACTTCGCATCAACACGGACGAGAACTTCGAGCAGACGAAGTCGCATGTAGGCGCTATTCTCCCGCGTCCGGCCTTCGCGGCCATCCGCCTGTACACGGACCGTTTTTACGAGACCCGAGCCGCCCTGCTAAAACGCCGCTGTACGGAAGGGCGCATCCTGGATTGTCACGGGGACCTGCGTACCGAGCACGTGCATGTCTCCCCGGACGGGCTCTGCATCTACGATTGTATCGAGTTCAATGAGCGCTTCCGGTACATCGACGTGGCCAATGACGTGGCGTTTCTGGCCATGGACCTCGACTTTCAGGGGCATCCGGACCTGGCCCGGTATGTGGTCGAACAGATGGCTGCCGTGCTGGACGATCCGGCGCTTCCCATCCTTGCCGACTTCTATATGTGTTACCGGGCGTATGTGCGCGGGAAGGTGGATTGCATGCGCAGTACGGAACCGGAGGTGTCCCCGGCAGAGCAGGAAGCCAGCCGCGACCGGGCGCGGCGCTATTTTCAAGTGGCGCTCCGGTACGCCGTCGCAGGATCGGAGCCGGTCGTGCTGGTGGTCATGGGGGGTGTCGGGGCCGGGAAGAGCACACAGGCCCGGTACCTTTCGGGTTTGCTGGGGCTCCCCGTCTTTTCCTCGGACCGGATACGGAAGGAGCTGGCCGGGGTGCCGCTTTACGAGCGGGGTGATGCGGAAACGCGCCGGCGCCTGTATGCGCCCGAGCAGACGGAACGAACCTACGCTGCACTGGCACAGCATGCTATCGATGCCGCCGGGCGAGGCCGGGGCTGTATTCTCGACGCTACGTACAGTAAGGCGGCGGACCGGGCACGGCTCCAGCAGGCGCTGAGCGCTGCCAGCATCCCGGTCCGTTTCATCGAACTGACAGCCAGTGATGCGGTGATTCACGCGCGGCTCGAAGCGCGGAGCCGCTCCGACGGAGAGGTCTCGGACGCGCGTCTGGAAGACCTGAGCCTGTTGACGGCACGCTACGAAGCGCCTGCCGCGGAGGAAGGGCTCGATCTGGTCACCGTCTGTGCAGAAGGCGATCTGGAAGAGACTGCGCTGGAGATATTGCTGCGTCTCATTACCACGCGTGCTCTCACAAATGAGCCGGTTCTAGCTCCGGAGCGCGCCTGGTAGCGGGTCGCGCATGCCTGTCTGTTGCGGGGACGGGGTTTGATGAATCAAACCCCTACGGGTGGGCCTCAGTACAAGTAGATCACCGGCGTTTTTTCTTTTTGAATGGCGGCCGGCGCATCCGGTCACGTTTGCGGGATGGCACAAATGGCACACCGATTACGGGGTTTTCTCTTGAGACCGGCTCCGGGGGAGGACACACCGGCGGTGTGTCCCTACAGGTGGCCTCCCGCTCATCGGCTTCATCGCCTGATGGCACAAATGGCACACCGATCACGGGGTTTTCTTCGGGGGTGAGGGCTTCGCCTTCCGTGACGAGGTCCGGGTTGTCAGCCGAAGGAGCCGTGTGGGCGTATCCGGAGATGAGGCGGTCGAGTTCTTCGTCGGTGATCGTCTCTCGCTCTTCCTGCGGGAGCGCTTTCCAGATCTCGTAGCCTCGCATGAACTCCTCGTACTCTCGCTCGAAGCGCTGGTGGTCTCGGACGAGCTGCATCACGGAGGCGAGGTCGCTGGTGTCGA